>JAXLXZ010000020.1:0-71640 GCA_046327735.1 Gemmatimonadales bacterium
AGGGGGCGGAGGAGAGCGGGGTGTTCGCGAGGCTCTTCCGGAAGTAGCAGGCAGCAAACAGCCAGTTCCCAGCAACGGCAACTGCAACAGGATTAGGGGATTTGAAAGGGATTGAAAATCCCTTTAAATCCTTTAATCCTGTTGAAGTATTGGAGAATCCAGCCCTGAGGAGGTGTCGGTATGCGGAACGGCGCGGTGTCGACGTTGATGGTCGCGGCGAGCGGCCTCGTGGCGGGAGCGCTGAGTGTCTGGCTGGTGGGAGCGCCGATGAAGGCGGGAGCGATGGGCCGTGACTCGGTCACCACCCACGGTGAATGGGTCAAGTTCGCCAACGCCGCCGGCGACTCGGTCCGGGCCTACGTGGCCTACCCCGAGCGGAAGGACAAGGCGCCGGCGGTGATCGTCATCCACGAGATCTTCGGCCTCACCGACTGGGAGCCGACCGTGGCCGACAAGCTCGCGGGACAGGGCTACGTGGCGGTGGTGCCCGATCTGCTCTCCTCCCGCTTCGGGATGTCGCCTGCCAGCGGCGATTCCGGCCGGAAACTGGTGGCCCAGTTGAGCCCCGATGGGGTCAACGCCGATCTCGACGCCGCCTACGCCTACCTCAATACCCTGCCGGCGGTGAAGAAGGATCACATCGGGACCATCGGCTTCTGCTGGGGTGGTGCGAGGAGCTTCCGCTACGCCACCGCCAACCCGAAGCTCAAGGCAGCGGTGATCTGCTACGGCTCCGCACCCGACAGCGCCCTGATGCCCAACATCAAGGCGAAGCTCCTCGGCGTCTACGGCGAGGAGGATGCCCGGATCAACGCGGCGCTGCCTGACGTGACCCGCCAGCTCAAGCAGGCAAAGGTGAAGTCGAGCTACGACATCTATCCCGGCACCGGGCACGGCTTCCTCAAGCCGGGCCGCAAGGGTTCCGACGGGCCGGCGGTGGAGCAGGCCTGGGCCCGGATCCTGGAGTTCTACAAGAAGTCGCTGTGAGCGTACGGCTCGTGGCCGTGCTCGGGCTCTGGGCTGCCACGGCGGCGGCCCAGACCCCGCCCACCGACTTCCTGCTCGCCTCCCTGCGGCAGCACCCCGTCGTCTTCTTCGGCGATATCCATCCGCTCGCCGAGCCGAAGGAAATCGTCGCCGAGGCGATCGGGCGGCAGGATTCGGGGGCGGCGATCGGGGTGCTGGCCCTCGAGGTGGGGAGCGACCAGCAGGAGTGGATCGACCGCTACCTCGCGTCGGCCCCGGAAGACACCACCATCCTGCTCGCCCACGCCCGCACCCTGCGCGCCCACTGGGGCGCAAGCCACGAATACCTCGGCATCTACCGCGCGGTGTGGCGCTGGAACACGGCCCATCCCGACCGGCCTACCCGGATCCTCGCCGCTGACGTACGCAGCTGGCCGATGGCGCCGCTGACAGAGGGGATGGCGGTCGGGGGATTCGTCAACCGGGATATCTGGATGGCCCGCGCGTTCCAGAAGGCGGTGGCGGGGACGGCGGGCCGCCGCACGCTGATCTTCATGGGCGGGTATCACGGCCTCAAGAATGTCGGCGGGGAGGTTACGCTGGGGGCGGTGCACGACCGGTTCGACCGCTGGTTCGCCGGGTATCTCGCCGACGACGGGCTCCCGGTCTACAGCATCCTGACCGATGCGCGAATGGAGGAGGGCTCCGGCGCGACCCGAGTCTTCGACCAGATGGCAGCGAGCTTCGCCGGGCTCAACGTGGCGGTGCCGCTCGATACCGCGACCGACGCCATCCGCCAGCCGCTCAAGGACGTGGTCATGGATGGGTACCGGCTCGAGTTTCTGCCCTCCCGCCTTGCCCTGCGGACTGCCGCCGACGCCCTGGTGCTCCTCACCGCCGCCCGCCCGATCACCGTCCTGCCGGGTGTCTTCGACCGGGAACGCTGAACAGCCGCTCCCGTATCCGTCCGACTGGCGGCTCGTCACCGGGCGACTAAGATACCCCCGTCCCTACAGGCTCCCGGCACATCCATGGTTCATCACGTCGTCTGTTTCCGGCTGCACGAGCACACACCCGCCGAGCGGGTGGCGGAGGCGGGAAAGGCGCTGCTCGCGATGAAGGGGAAGATCCCGGAGATCCGCGACATCCGCTTCGGGCCCAACCTCGCCCCCAGCGCCACGGAGTACTCCCACGTGCTGACGGTGGTGTGCGACGACATGGACGCGGTGAACCGCTACATGGCGCACCCGCTGCATGTGCAGACGGTGAACGACTTCGTCGCGCCGATCCGCGCCGCCCGCCTGGCCATCGACCTCGAATACTGATTCCGACCCACTCGGAACCCGGAACTCGGAACTCGGAACATCTCCCCCATGCTGCTCGCCCTTCTCCTCACGCTGCAGGCTGCGCAGAACCCGCTGTCGGTCCGGGCTGACACCATCATCCCACACCACAACGCGATTCACCACGATATCACCATCGTCGTGAGCGATACCAGCGATCACATCCTCGGCAACGTCACGACCACCTGGATTCTCCGCGATACCGCGGCGGTGGAGGTGGAGCTCGACTCGGCCTTCCGGGTGATCCGGGTGCTCACCGACGGCGAGGGCGACAATCGCATGGCCCGGATCACCTTCGCGGTGAATCCCGGCGGCGGGGCGTACATCCCCCACAAGAAGCACGCCGGCGACACCCTGCGCACCACGATCCGCTATCACGGGCCGGTGCGGCAGGGCCTGGTCTTCTCGACCGATGCCGCGGGGCGGCGCCAGTTCTTCGCCGACAACTGGCCCGACCGGGCCCACGGCTGGATTCCGCTGGTCGATCATCCCAGCGACAAGGCGAGCGTCACGCTGCACGTCGAGGTGCCTGCCGGGATGCAGGTGGTGGGCAACGGGGTGCGCTGGAAGGTCGACACCCTGCCGCGCGGCCGGACGGTGTGGCACTTCAACCTGCCGCAGAAGATTCCCAGCTACGGCATCGCGATCGGCGGCGGGCGGCTGGCCATGACCCCGCTGGGCGATGCCGCCTGCGAGGTGAAGTGCGTCCCGGTCACCGCGGTGACCACGCCGGAAGACTCCGCCTGGGCGGTGAATGGTCCCTTCCGCCACGCCCCCGACATGGTCACCTGGTTCAGCACCCTGGTGGGGCCGTTCCCCTACGACGCCCTGGCGCACGTGCAGTCGACCACCATCTTCGGCGGGCTCGAGAACCCCTCGGCCATCTTCTACGACACCAAGGCCTACCAGAGCAAGCAGCTCCGGGAGGAGACGGTCGCGCACGAGACCGCCCACCAGTGGTTCGGCGACGCGGTCACCGAGGATGACTGGCACCACCTCTGGCTCTCGGAGGGCTTCGCCACCTACTTCGCCGCGCTCTGGATCCGCCACGCCTATGGCGACAGCGCCTTTGCCGGGCGGATGAAGGCCCATCGGGCCAGCATCATTGCCTCGAAGGCGACCGAGCGGCCGATCCTCGACAGCGCCGCCACCGACCTGATGGGGCTCCTCAACAGCAACAACTACCCCAAGGGCGGCTGGGTGCTGCACTCGCTGCGCGGGATGGTGGGCGATTCCACCTTCTTCATGGCGATGCGGCAGTACTACCTCATGTACCGCGACAGCACCGCGCTCTCCTCCGATCTCGCCGCCACGGTGAAGCGGGTCGCCGGGAAGGACTACGACTGGTACTTCCGCCAGGCGCTGACCCAGCCCGGCTATCCGAAGCTCGCGGTGCGCTGGAGCTACAAGGGGGGCAAGGTGGCGCTGACGGTGACCCAGGTGCAGCCGGCGGCGTGGGGCAGCTACCGGATTCCCAACCTGGTCATCCAGGTCGACGGCAAGCCGGTGAAAGTCGACCTCAACGCGGCCGAGGTCCGGGCGACGCTCGCGAACCTGAAGCACGCCCCGAAGAGCGTGGTGGTCGATCCCGCCGGGTGGTGGCTCCTCGACGCCACCGTGGAAGAGAGCAAGTGACCCGCGGCCGTCCGCTGCTGCTCCTCGGCCTCGCGCTCGCGGGTGGCTGCCGGGGAACCCTGTCCCCGCTGTCCAACAAGCTCAAGGTCGGTGAGGAGTCCTACGTCGTGCTGGCCGCGGACGGCGAAGGCGGCAAGGGCGACCTCTTCGCCGCGGCGCCAGCGAGCGGCACGCCCTTCCAGGTCACGTTCACCCGGGTGGATGAGCGGGCGCCCGCGCTCTCGCACGACGGGGCACTGCTCGCGTTCCTCCGGAGTGCGACGCCCACGGACACCGCCGGGGCCTCGATCGTCATCCTCAACCTGATCAACGGCGCCGAGCGGCGGGTCCCGGCTCCGGCCGGGGTCGAGGCGCTGCGCTGGACACCCGATGGCGCCGCGCTGCTGGCCCGCACGCCGGCGGGCATGCTCCGCACCCCCGCGCCCCCCGCGGCCCTCGCCTTTGCACCGGTGCCCGAGGCCGAGCGCGCGGCGGCCGATTCGCTCTTTCGGGTGCTCCTCGGCGATCCCCCCGCCGGCGAAGCGAAGCCCTGTGCCGATGGCACCGGGGTCTGCGCCTGGCTCGCCAGCGGCGACACCGTGCGCCTCTCGGCGACGGGCAGCGACCCGCTCGGGTGGAGTGGCGATTCGGTGGGGTACTTCGAGGACGGGACCCTGACGATCCGCCCGCTGGTGGGCGGGAAGACTCGGGTGATCCGCTGGGATCGGCTCAGCCATCCCCGCCAGCCCACCTGGTTTGCCGGCACCCGCATCGCGCGGGACTCCGCGCTGCACTAGTCAGGCGCTCCCCGGGCGCGGATGCTAGATTGGGGGCATTCCCCTCCCGAGCGTCCCGGTGCCGCTGTCCCCGCCGCTGATCCGCCCGCTCCTCCGGCTCCTTCGGGTCACGGCCCCCCTGCTGGTCCTCACCGCCTGCACGTCCACCCCTGCGACGCTCCAGGATGGCCAGTGGCTCTGGTCGTCCGCCGATCGCTCCGTCTACCTCGCGGCCCGCGCCACCGACCCCGGTCTTCGACCCGGCGTCTGGGTCAGCTCCATCTCCTTCGACACCACGGCCCGGCAGCTGGTGACGCGCCTGGCGTTGCCGCCCACCCTGGTCCCCGGCCCGATCGCGGTGGTCATCCGTTTCGAGGACGGCATGCACCAGGCATGGGGCAGGGTGCCTGATGCAGAGCTTGCCGTTGCGACCGACAGCGTCGTGGGGAGGGTGCTCCGACTGGTCCGGGCTGCCGGTGTCCCGGTGGCCGAGGTCCAGCTCGACTATGACTGCCCCGTGCGGCGGCTGCCCCGATGGGCTGCCATCGTCGGGACGCTCACCCGCGGTACGCTCCGCAACGAAGAGGTGTGGGTCACGAGCCTGGTAGCCCATCTCCGGGAGCCGGAGTACGGCGGGCTGTTCCGGGGACGCGTCGCGGGGCACATCGTCCAGGTCTTCGATACCGGCGAGGACCCGACTCCCGCACGGGTCGACGAACTGCAGCACCTGCTCCGCCGGCAGCAGCTTCCCTTCCGCTTCGGCGTCGGCGCCTTCGAGCGCCGGCTCGGCCCCGACAGCACCACCAATCACCTCGGCTGGTTTGCTGCCCGTGCCGGTCTCGCTCGTCTCCCGCAGTATCGCGGCCTGTGGGTCTTTCCCGCCGGCCGTTCCTGGCTCGCCTACCGTGGAAGGCTCCAATGATGCGACTGCTCCGGCGTGGCCTGCTGCTCGGATGCGCGCTCCTCCCGCTCTCCGGGGTGGCGTTCCCCTGCGGTGGTGGCGGCGACTACCCGATCTACGCACCGCTGATGCCGCCCGCGAGCTACCTGGCGGACGCCCTGCTGGAGGACCCCCGGAGCTACGATCCCGCTCCGCCGAGTGAGCTCCTCTTTCTCTACCCGCTGGTGCTGCGGTACTCCCGCGAGGTGGGGACCGCCTGGGACTATGGGGTTGCGGAAGCGATGGTGTCCACGATGGCCGCCGAGCGCCAGAAGCTCACGGAGGCCATCGCCGCCGGAGACCTGGCGGGCGCGAAGACCACGGCGGACTCGATCGTCCAGCAGGTGCTGGAGCGGCCCGCCACCTTCGGCGACGTCGATACCGTCCGCGAAGCGCTGCGGGACGCCGTGGAACTGCTGGAACTGGCCCCCGGGCTCAAGGGTGTTCCGGCCACGGAGGTGGCCGCGAAGTTCGGGGCTCTCGGCGCACCGGTTCGCGGTCTCAAGCGCGAAGAGATGGCCGCCTGGGCCGACGCCCATCCAGGCGACCCGCGCATGCCGTCCCTTCGTTTCGTAGCACTCCAGGAGGCGTTCAAGCGGGAGATTCCCGATGGCTGGCGGGAGGACATCCGCCAGCGGATGACCCCGGAGGGCTGGCAGCGTCTCGAGCGCCTGACGGACCAGTGGCTCACCACCTGGCCCGCGCATCCGCTGGCCGACCTGGTTCGGCTCCAGCGGTTGCGGATCTCCTATCTGTCCGGCAACAACCACGAAGCCTGGCAGCAGCTGCTGGCGATGTGGCCCCGGCGGCTTGGCCGGCTGGTGGCGGAGATGGGTTTCCTGGTGCGACAAGGACAGCTGAGAGGGGTGGACTCGCTGGTGAGCCGTGCCGACCTGGACCCGGCACTGCGGACGGCGCTGCTGGGCACCCTGACCGCGGAGCAGGTTTCCCCGGCGCGCTGGGACAGTCTCTGGCACTTCGCGGCCGCGCATCCGCGCGACGGATGGGCGCGCAACCTGGAAACCCGCCTGCTCGCGAAGGCGGCGCAGTGGGGGGATTCGGTGCCGCTCCCCCGGGCCTTCCCGCCGCTCTCGTCCAATCCGGGCGACTCGCTGACACCGGCGCTCCGCTGGGGAACGTTCCGCGCCCTCGCGCTGATGCGGGTTGGCCGGATCGACGATGCCCTGGCCCAGACCGCCGCAGGCAACATGCTGCCGAGTGCCGCCAGTATTCGCGCCCGGCTCCTGCTCGGGCGACAGGAATGGACCCGCGCCATCACCGTGCCGGATCTCGACGAGTATGCCCGTCGCTATCTCGTCTGGGTGCTGGCGCCGGACTCGGTGCTCACCACCCTGGCCGCCGGACGCGATACCGCCGGGGCGCATGCGGCGCAGCAGGTACGCGCGGTGCGGGCGCTGCAACGCGTCGGCTGGGACGCGGCCATTCCCCTGCTCGGCCACTACGACCCGAAATGGGATGAGGCGCGGCGACTCTCCCGGGACACCTCGATCACGGGCCGGCTGGCATACGCTCGGTACCTCGGGACGGAGGGTGCCGGGCTGTTCGCCTACCAGGGCCGGATGTGGTACCGGACCCTGACCGGTCGCATGGGCTGGGTGATCACCCCGACCGGGGCCGCGAACAGCACCGGGCTTCCCTGGCAGCCCGCGGAGGAGTCGGCCGCGATCCGCCAGCACCTGTTCGACTTCTCGTGGGAGGATTTCACGCTGAAGGCCTACGCCGAGTACTTCAGGCGGGCGCCGGCGGGGCATCGGGACCTGCGGGCCGCGGTCGCCGAAGCCGACCGGCTCTACAACCGGGTCCTGCAGCTCGATTTCGGCGCGAGCGGGCTGTGGGGCGATTACCTGCCGCAGAGCCCGGAGGCCGCGGCGATTCGTGAGGCGGGACGGAAGGTGCGAAGCTAGGCCGGAGGTTGCACCGGCCTCGCGGCGATCGCATCCCAGGCGGCATCCAGTGCGAGGTTCATCGGGGCACTCTCGGCAGTCCACTCTCCCGCCGCTACCCGGTCCACGGCGTACCCGACAATGGCCAGCCACACCGAGGCCCACAGCTCGGCGGGGCCGGGGCGCACCTGCCCGTCGGACTTTCCCATCGCGACCAGCTGCACCAGGCCGTCGACGAAGTCCCGGTGCATCTGCCGGCTCTGCTGGTCCAGGAAGGATTCGTGGGCGGTGGAGAAGAGCATCCGCACCAGGGCGGGGTCGCTCGCGGCGGTATCGGTCAGGGTCTTGCCGAGGAGGGTGAGCCGCTCTGGTCCGCGCAGGTGGCGCTCCCGGTCGAACTGTTCGAGAAGGCCCAGCGCCCAGCGGTGCGCCCGGCGGTACGCCTCGTTGAGCAGGTGTTCCTTGCTGGTGAAGTGGCGGTAGATCGTGCCCTCGGCGACCCCCGCCCGCTCGGCCAGCGCCGGGGTGGTGGTGCTGAGGAAGCTGCTCGCGCCGTAGAGCTCGAGCGCGGCCCGGAGCAGCCGCTCCCGGGTGGCCTCCCCGTCCCGCCGGTGGGTCCTCGCCGTGGTCATGCCGGGGAATCTACGCGGTCGGCGGGCCCGGGCGGAACTTTCGTGCCGGCTTCAAACTCTCCTCAGGAACCCGCTTGCGGGGATCGCTAGGTTTGAAATCGAGGAGTGAACCCCACCGTGGAGCGGATCATGCTGGACTTCAAGGCGTTGTGGAACCGGGCGCAGTCATTCGAGGAGTTCGTCGCCACGAGTGCCATCCAGTATCGGGGGCTCTGGGACGGAATCTTCCGGCTCGCGCGGGTCCCCGCCTGGGCGGAGTCGATGCTGCCACCGGGACAGGAGCGGCGGCTGCTGGTGCTGGCCGAAGACTGGTGCGGCGATGCGTCGAACACGGTGCCGGCGCTGGCGCGCTGGGCCGAATCGGTGAGCGGCTTGTCGATCCGGATCCTCAAGCGCGACGAGAACCTCGAGGTGATGGACCGGTACCTGACCAACGGCTCGCGGTCGATCCCCGTGGTGATCGTGCTCGACGAGGATTTCCAGGAGCTCGGCCGCTGGGGCCCGCGGCCCACCGACCTCCAGGCCTGGGTCATGGCGAACAAGGACGTCATCCCCAAGGAAGAGCGGTACAAGGAAGTGCGCCGCTGGTACGCCCGTGACAAGGGCGAGACCACGATCCGGGAAGTGAATGCGCTGCTCGGCGTGGGAGAGCGGGTGGGGTAGGGGGACAGGCGGTCGGGCGGACAGGCGGTCAGTGAACGCAATGAAGGGGTGAGTTCCTCGAGGAACTCACCCCTTCGTCGATGTGCTGACCGCCTTACCGCCTGTCCGCCCGACCGCCTTCTAGAACGCCCACCCACTCCCCGAGCTGAACTGGAACCCGTCCGGTCCGCCGCCGAAGTTGAAGGTCCAGATGGTGAAGCGGAGGATCCGGATGGCGAGGCCGCCGCCCGCGCCGATCTTCATGTCCCTGGTCGTCAGCTTGAAGTCGGTCTGCTCGAACACCCGCCCCGCGTCGACGAACCCGAACAGCGTGAACGCCCCGAAGTCGCCCAGGTCGAGCAGGTTGTGCCGGAGCTCGGCGTTGGCGAAGAGCACGCCCTTGCCGGCCAGACGCTGGAAGGCGAGGCCGCGGTTGGACATCGTCCCGCCCAGCACCGGGATCTCGCCCTCCCAGCTGGGCATCTCGTAGCGGGCGTTGAGCGGCGCCTTGGTCGAGAGCCCCGAGCCCGCCACCCGCGCGGCGAAGACCGTGCCTTCCCGCAGCGACACGTAGCCCCGCACGTCGGCGCTGACCCGCGAGTAGCCGTCGCCACCGGTGCCGCCGCCCAGCGAGGCCTGCGCGAAGAGCCCCTTCGTGGTGTTGAACTCGTTGTCGCGGGTGTCGAGCACCAGCGAGACCCGTCCGCGCACGTCGGTGTCGGTGATGTTGCCGGTGCCGAAGTCGGTGCGGAAGAGCGACGGATCGGAAAGGTCGCCGAGGTTGCTGTGCTCGACGCCGCCCTGCCCGGCAATCCAGAGCGGGCCGGTGATCCGGCGGGACACCTCGGCGCTGCCGAAGTAGCGGGTCCGCCGCGCCTCGTACCAGTGCGGCTGCCGCTTCGTCACCAGCGACTCGTCATCCTTCGTGTCGTTGCCGAGGCCGAAGTAGCCGAGCCGGGTCTCCCGGGTGGTGCCGCCCAGGACGTTGAAGCGCCAGTCCTTCGCGAGCAGCGGCGCATGGAACCGCGCCACCGCCATGCGGGCGCCGGTGAAGCCCTGGCCCACGTCGAGCGAGAAGAGACCGGCGTAGGGATTGCGCGCGAAGTAGTCGGCCGCCTTTCGCTCCTCGAGGTGCAGCGCGATCAGCGGGAAGTTGTTCCCCAGCGAGGGAAAGAAGGGGTAGAAGCTGTCCTTCCAGGGTGCGGTGTTCGCCTCCTCCTGGGCGGTGACTGCCGCGGGGACCAGGGCGAGGACCAGCGCCGCAAGCCCGGCGCGGAAGGTGACTCTCATGATTCGGCCTTCTCATAAAGGAACGCGGTATCCCGGTGGGACGCCGTGCCGTCGTAGCCGGAGTAGCTGCTCGGGTAGATCGACGCCGAGCCGATCTCACCCTTCTTGTTGAGGGCGTAGAAGTTGAGCTGGTAGCGCGGCCGGCCGTTGGGCCAGAGCAGGCGCGCGGGCGTCAGCGCCACCACCCGCTTGAGGGTCTCGAGCGCCGCATCGGTGGGGCTCTTCCCCCGCCGCATGTTCTCCACCGTCTGGAACGCCCCGCACACCATGATGTTCGCCTCGCCCAGCCCGGTGCTGCCCGCCGCGCCGACCTCGTTGTCGGTGTACTGGCCCGCGCCGATGATCGGGGAATCGCCCGCCCGGCCGGCGATCTTGAAGGCCAGGCCGCTGGTGGTGGTGATGGAGGAGATGTCCCCCTGGGCGTTGACGATGTTCAGGTTGCAGGTCCCCGTCGGGCGCGCCATCGGTGGCTCGGTCTCGGGGACGTCCATCCAGTCGTCCTTCGCACCGCGATTCGCCCGCCACCGGAGCCACTTCTCCCGCGACGCCTGGGTCAGGAGATCCTCCTCCTTGAAGCCGTAGGAGAGGGCGAACTTCTTCGCCCCCTCGCCCACGAGGAGGATGTGGTCGGTGTACTTGAGCACCAGCCGGGCCACCTCGCTCGGCGTCTTGATTCCCTCGATGGCGGCCACCGCGCCGGCCCGCTTGGTGGGGCCGTGCATGCAGGAGGCATCGAGCTGCACCACGCCGTCCTCGTTGGGGAGCCCGCCGTAGCCCACCGAGTCGTCGTTCGGGTCCAGCTCCACCGTCTTCACCCCCTCGACAATGGCGTCCAGGGTGTCGCTGCCGCCCTCGATGAGCTTGACCGCCAGCTTCATTCCCTCGAGGGCGTTGGCGCTGCCCACCGAGGCCGGCCGGCGCGCGGCGGGGATGATGATGGCGGGCGCAGCGATGGGCCGGGCCAGCGCGCCGGCGGCAAGCACGGCGCTCGTCTGGCCCAGGAACTCCCGGCGACTGACGGAATCGGACACGGACCGCTCTCCCGTTGAAGTCATGTGGTGGTCACCGGCGTGGACATAGACACCGCTCCGAGCGGATGTCAACTTGCCGCGCCTCCCGCCGGTTCCTAAGTTGCCCACCCACCCCCGCCCACCGGAGTCCGACGTGCGCTTCTCCCGCCGCGCGTGCGCCCTCGCTGCCGTCCCGCTCTTCTCCGTCTCCGCGCTCGTCGCCCAGGAGCGGATCGACACCGCCGCCAATCGGCGGATCCGCGAGGAGGCATTCCAGCACTCCCAGGTGCTCGCGACCGCCATCGGGCTTTCCGATCTCCAGCCGCCCCGCCTGGCGGGCTCGCCCGGCTACCTCTCGGCGGCGCGCTACGCCCGCGACCGCCTGCGCTCGTGGCAGGTGCCGGTGGCCGCGCTCGAGCCCTGGGGAAAGAACTCCCCCAGCTGGGTGCTCGACCGCTTCTCGCTGGAGATGGTGGCCCCATGGTATCTCCACCTGACCGCCTTTCCCAAGGCGTGGAGCCCCGCCACCATCCGGCCGGCGAAGGGACGCGTCGCGGTCGTGCAGATCGAGGCCGACAGCGACTTCGCCCGCTATCGCGGGAAGCTGCGCGGCAGGATCGTGCTCAACGGATCCCTCGAGCCGGTGTCGCGCGACCCGGCGCCGCTCTCCCGCTGGAGCGATGCCCAGCTCGACAGCCTGGCCCGCCTCACCGACCGCGGCAAGCCCGCCACTCCCGCGGACGACATCGATCCGTGGATCGAGACCATGACCCGGAAACGGCGCTACGCCGAGTTCTTCCGGCAGGAGGGTGCGCTGGCCGTGCTCGAGCCGAGCGAGATCGAGACCGCACTCCGCGCCGACGGGCAGTACGACTACCCGGGCACCCCGATCCGGGGGGTGCCGATCTTCGACGTCACCCGCGATCACTTCAACCGGCTGCTCCGGCTGGTCGAGGCTGGCCAGCCGGTGCAGATCGCGGCCTCGCTCCAGGCCCACACGGTGCATCCCGATTCGCTCGGCTACAACGTGGTGGCCGAACTCCCCGGCACCGACCTCAAGGACGAGGTGGTCCTCCTCGGCGGGCACCTCGACAGCTGGATTGCGGGGACCGGCGCCGCCGACAACGCCGCCGGCTGCGCGGTGGTCATGGAAGCGCTCCGCATCCTCCAGGCCCAGGGGCTGCGCCCCCGCCGCACCATTCGCATCGCGCTCTGGGACGGCGAGGAGCCGAGCGAGGTGTACGCCGGGTCGATGGGCTACGTGCTCCGCCACCTCGGTAGCCCGCTGACCAGGAAGCTGCTCCCCGAGCACGCCCGCTTCTCCACCTACCTGAACGTCGACAACGGCTCCGGCCGGATCCGCGGGGTCTGGCTCCAGGGCAATGCCGCGGCGCGACCGATCTTCGAGCAGCTGCTCGCCCCCTTCGCCGACCTCGGCGCCAACCACGTCACGATCGGTGCGACCGGCGAAACCGACCACGTCTCCTTCGAGGCAATCGGGCTGCCCGGATTCCAGTTCATCCAGGACCGGCTCGACTACGACGCGCGGGTGCACCATAGTCATCTCGACGTCGCCGACTACCTTGTCGAGGACGACCTCAAGCAGGCCGCGGCGGTGCTCGCCTCGGTGGCGTACCACATCGCCAACCGCGACGACCTGATGCCGAGGCCGCACGGCATCCCCTAGTTCCTCCCGGAGTTCCGCATGACCCGAGTGGCGGAGCAGGCGCCTCCCGCCCGGAGGCAGCGACTCGAGAGTGTCGACCTGCTCCGCGGCATCGCCATGATCGTCATGGCGCTCGATCATGTCCGCGACTTCTTCGGCGACTACAGCCGGAACCCGACCGACCCCGCCACCACCACCGTGGGGCTGTTCTTCACCCGGTGGATCACCCACTTCTGTGCCCCGACCTTCTTCCTCCTGACCGGCGTCGGGGCGCGGCTCTCGCTCGGGCGAAAGACCCCCGCCGAGGTGTCCCGCTATCTCTGGACCCGCGGGCTGTGGCTGATCTTCCTCGAGGCGGTGGTGCTCCGCCTCGCGATGCAGTTCAACGTCGACTATCGCGTCACGGTGCTCACCGTGCTCTGGGCGCTGGGGTGGTCGATGATCGGGCTCGCACTCCTCGTGCGCTTCTCCGATCGGGTGATCCTCGGGGCCGGCCTCGGGCTGATCCTGCTGCACAACGCCGCCGATGGAATCCCCGCCGCGGCACTGGGGGCGTTCGCGCCGCTCTGGACCATGCTGCACGCGCCCGGCTTCCTCTACAATGGCGGTGAGCATGTGGTGCTGATCGCCTATCCCATCGTTCCGTGGGTCGGGGTGACGGCGGTGGGCTACGCGCTGGGGAAGGTCTTCGAGTGGCAGCCGGACCGGCGGCGGCAGCTGCTCTGGCGGGTGGGACTCGCGGCGACGGCCGGGTTCGTGGCGCTCCGGTTCCTCAACGTCTACGGCGACCCGTCGCGGTGGGCCGCGCAGGAACGGGCGGGGTTCACCGCGCTCTCGTTCCTGAACACCACGAAGTACCCGCCGTCGCTGCTCTTTCTCCTGATGACCCTCGGGCCGGTGCTCTGCCTCCTCGCGCTGCTCGAGCGGGGAACGCCGCGCTGGGGCCGGCCGGTGGTGACCATCGGACGGGTCCCGCTCTTCTACTTCCTGGTGCACTTCTTCTGGATCCACATCCTGGCGGTGGTCGCCTGCTTCGCCCGCTACGGCGCGATCCACTGGATGTTCGAGTCGCCGGGACTCGACAAGTTCCCCTTTGCCCAGCCGCCGGGATGGCCGCTGGGACTCGGGTGGGTCTACCTGGTCTGGTGGGTGGTGGTGCTGACGTGCTATCCGCTCTGCGCCTGGTACGCCGGGGTGAAGGCCCGACGGCGGGACTGGTGGCTCAGTTACCTGTAGTTACTCGATCTTGAACTTCCCGACCTTCCCGAAGAGTCCCTGCGCCGTCTCCGAGAGCGCATGGGCCGAGCCCGCCACCTGCTCGGTGGAGGCGGAGAGTTCCTCGGCGCTCGCGGCGATCTCCTGCGCCGCCGCCGCCACATCCTCGGTGCCACTCGACACCTCGGACATGCGCGCCGCGATTCCCTCGATCAGCCCGCGCACCTCGCCCGACGACTTGGATATCTGCCGCCCCCACTCGTCGGTCTGGTGGGCCTCGTCGGCCACCCGGGCGAGACCTTCCGCCGCCTTGTGCGCGGTGGCCCGCGCCGCCTGACCCCCCTGCGCCAGCCGGAGCAGCCGGTCGCGCGCGGTGGCGACCCGCTCCTGCACTAGCTGCACCGTCTCGCTCGTCTGGGTGGCCGCCTGCGCCGCCTGTCCCGCCAGCTTCCGCACCTCTTCCGCCACGACGGCGAAGCCCTTGCCCTCCTCGCCGGCGCGGGCCGCCTCGATGCCGGCATTGAGCGCCAGCATGTGCGTCTGCCGGGCGATCGCCTTGGTCTGGGTGACGAACTTCTCGATTTCCTCCGAGGCCGCCGCCAGTGCCGCCGCCTCCTCCGCGCCCTTCTCGATCTCCTCGGCCAGGCGCTGGAGCTCGGAGGAGCTGGCGTCGAGCTCGTCGCGATGATCCCGCGCCAGCCGGGCGAGCTGGGCATTGCGGTCGGCCGCCTCGCCGGCGCTCACCGCGAGCGTCTGGGCGATCTGCAGGATCCGGTCGCCATCCTGCGCCGCGGCGCGGACCACCGCGGCCTGCTTGGTGGCGCGGTCGGTGAGGTCGTTGCAGGTCCCCGAGACCTCCTGGGTCGACGCGCTCATCTGCTGGGTCGAGCTGGAGATCTCCTGCGCCATCGCCGCCGCTTCCTGCGCGCTGGTGCGGATCGCCCCGACCAGGGTCCGGAGCTGCGTCACCATCGCGCCGACCGCCTGGGTCATGTTGTTGGCGTCTCCCACCCCCGCCGACGAGAGCGAGACGGTCAGGTCGCCTTCGGCGACGCGGCTGGCGACCACGATGGTGTTCCCGAGCGGCCGGAGGATGTTCCGGCGGAGCCAGCTCACGGTGTAGAGGATGATGAGCCCAGCCAGGACCAGGTAGGACCCGACGGCGGCGGCGGCGACGAGCCAGAAGCGACCAGGGGGGAAACCTTCAGAACCCAGGAGCCAGAAGATGCCGACCTCGAGGGTGCCGAGCAGGGTCAGCAGCCCGGCGGACGCGAGGTAGATGCTGCGGACGAATTTCCGTCGCTGATCAGCCATCGGGCTCAGAGAGTGTAAGTGATATGTGGCGTGGAAGTTAGGTCGGTTGCCCCGGATCGGGCAAGCTCCGCGAGACCAGTCCCGACCCCCAGTATCGGCTCGAAGACGGGGAGCCATTCCCGGTAGGGCGGTGGGCGGATGCGCGGGGCGCGGGAGCGGGCGTGCCGCGCGGCGATCCCGCCGATCCCTTGCGGCCGCCCGGCGACCCGCTCCCCGTGCGTCCGCTCACCGCCCCAAGACGAGAAACTCCTGTCCCCCACGCCGAAGCCAGCCTAAATTCCCGCCCCTATGAGCGATACCCCTCCAGACGCCTACCGCCCCGACCAGGTCGAGGCGAAGTGGCGCGCCCGCTGGGCCGAACGGCGCACCAACCAGCCGAACCTCGACTCGCCGAAGCGTCCCTTCTACAACCTGATGATGTTCCCCTATCCCTCCGCAGAGGGACTCCACGTGGGGAACATGTTCGCCTTCACCGGCGCGGACGTGTACGGCCGCTTCAAGCGGCTCATGGGCCACGACGTCTTCACGCCCATGGGCTACGATGCCTTCGGGATCCACAGCGAGAACTATGCCCTCAAGATCGGCACCCACCCGGGTGTCCTGATCCCGCAGAACATCCGGAACTTCCGCCGCCAGCTCGAGGGGATGGGCGGGATGTTCGACTGGAGCCACTCGCTCAGCACCACTGATCCCGCGTATTACAAGTGGACCCAGTGGCTCTTCCTGCAGCTCTTCAAGGCGGGGAAGGCGTACAAGAAGAAGGCCGCGGTCAACTGGTGCCCCAACGACAAGACCGTGCTCGCCAACGAGCAGGTCGAGAACGGCCGCTGCGAGCGCTGCGGCGCCGAGGTGGAGCAGCGGTTCCTGGAGCAGTGGTTCTTCCGGATCACCGAGTACGCCGAGCGGCTGCTCAAGAACCTCGACACCATCGACTGGTCCGACACCACGCTCACCGCCCAGCGCAACTGGCTGGGCCGGAGCGAAGGCGCGGAAATCGATTTCGAGGTTGCGGCAAGCAACGCGGAACGCGGAACGCGGAACGCGGAACGAATCAAGGTTTTCACGACCAGACCCGACACGCTCTTCGGCGCCACCTTCATGGTGCTCGCCCCCGAGCATCCGCTGGTCGCGAAGCTCACCACCGCCGATCGCAAGGCGGAGGTCGAAGCCTACGTGAAGGCGGCGGGGGCGCAGGACCTGGTCTCCCGGAAGACCGGCTCGAAGGACAAGACCGGCGTCTTCATCGGCGCCTACGCTACCAACCCCGCCACCGGGAAGCCGATCCCGGTGTGGATCGCCGACTACGTACTGATGGAGTACGGCACCGGGGCGATCATGGCGGTGCCGGCGCACGACGAGCGCGACTTCGAGTTCGCGAAGAAGTTCGGGCTCGAGATTGTCCGGGTCCTGGCCTCCGAGGCCGACGCAAAGGCCGGCGCGCTCACCCCGCTGGCCGAGGCCGAGACCGAGACCCAGGGCTTCGTGCTGGTGAATTCGGGGGAGTTCAACGGGAAGGCGGCCGAAGCGGCGAAGCGGGCCATCATCGACTGGCTGGCCCAGCGGAAGCAGGGCACCTCGGTGGTGCAGTACCGGCTCCACGACTGGTGCATCTCCCGGCAGCGCTACTGGGGTCCCCCGATCCCGATCATCTACTGCGAGCGCTGCGGCCCGGTGCCGGTGCCGGAGAAGGACCTGCCGGTCATGCTCCCGGACATCCCCGACTTCAAGCCGGACGACAGCGGCATTTCGCCGCTCGCGCGGCACGAGGAGTGGTACTACGTCGACTGCCCCACCTGCGGCACGCGGGCGCGGCGGGAGACCGACGTCTCCGACACCTTCCTCGACAGCGCCTGGTACTACCTGCGCTATCCCAGCACCGAGTTCAACGACCGCCCCTTCGACCGGAAGCGGACCGAGACCTGGTGCCCGGTCACGAGTTACATCGGCGGGAACGAGCACGCGGTGCTCCACCTGCTGTACAGCCGGTTCCTGGCGATGGTGCTGCACGACCTGGGGCACCTCAAGTTCGAGGAGCCGTTCACCCGCTTCCGCGCCCACGGCCTGATCGTCAAGGACGGGTCGAAGATGTCGAAGTCGCGCGGGAACGTGGTGATTCCCGACGAGTACATCGCCCAGTGGGGCGCCGACACCTTCCGGCTCTACCTGATGTTCCTCGGGCCGTTCCAGGAGGGGGGCGACTTCCGCGACGCCGGCATCAGCGGACCGCGCCGGTTCCTCGACCGGGTGTGGGGGCTGGTGGGCGAGGCGGCGGGCGACAGCAGCGACGAGCTCGGCAAGGATATCGTGGTCCGCTGGCACGCCACCAAGAAGAAGGTGGCCGAGGACTACGAGGTCCTGCACTACAACACGGCCATCTCCGCGCTGATGGAGCTGGTCAACGCGCTCAAGGATGCCGGCTGCCGGCACAAGACGATCGTTCGTGACCTGGTGATCATGCTGGCGCCGCTCACGCCGCACTTCTCGGAGGAGTGCTGGGAGCGCCTGGGGGAGCAGGGAAGCATCTTCGACGCCCCGTGGCCCACGTGGGACGACGCGCTCACCGTCAGCAGCCAGGTCGAGCTCCCGGTGCAGGTGAACGGGAAGACCCGCTCGAAGGTCATGGTGACCCGCGGCGCGAGCCAGGAGCAGGCGCTGAGCAGTGCCCTGGCCGATGCGACAGTGCAGAAGTTCGTCGCCGGGAAGGAGATCAGGAAGGTCATCTACGTCCCGGACCGGCTGCTCAACATCGTCGTCGGCTGACCGGAGCTGGGTGACGATGCCTCTGACCAGACGCCTGGGCCTCGCTGCCCTGCTCTCCCTGAGCCTCTCGGCTCCGCTCGCCGCGCAGTCCGCCGACACCCGTTACGCCGACGCCATCGCCGAGTCGCGTCGGCTCATCCTCGATACCATGGCCGCCCTCAAGGTGCCGGGGGCGCAGATCGCGGTCATCAGGAATGGTGAGCTGATCTGGAGCGAGGGCTTCGGGCTCGCCGACGTGGAGCAGCAGGTTCCGGTCACCCCCTTCACCCGCTTCCGGATCGCCAGCATCTCGAAGTCGGTGACCGCCGTGGGGCTCGGCTTGCTGGTGCAGGAAGGGAAGATCGACCTCGACCAGCCGGTGCAGCGCTACGTGCCCTCGTTCCCGGTGAAGCGCTGGCCCATCACCGTGCGCCAGGTGGCGGGACACATCGCCGGCATCCGGCACTACCTGCCCGGCGAGTTCGAGAGCATGCGGCGCTACCCCACAGTGCGGGAAGGCCTCTCGATCTTCGCCGACGACTCGCTCCTCTTCGAGCCCGGTACCCGCTACAGCTACTCCTCCTACGACTACAACCTGATCAGCGCGGTCATCGAGGGCGCCACCGGCGAGAGCTTTCTCCCCTGGATCGCGCGCCGGGTCTTCGGGCCGATGGGGATGACCCGCACCGGACCCGACTATCCCGACAGCATCATTCCCTGGCGGGCGCACGCCTACGTCCACGCCGACAGCATGGCGCCGGCGCAGAACGCCCCCTATGTCGACAACAGCTACAAGTGGGCCGGTGGCGGCTTTCTCAGCACCGCGAACGATCTCGCCCGCTTCGCCCGGAACCTGCTCGACGGGAAGCTGGTCAAGCCGGAGATCCGCGAGCTGCTCTGGACCTCGCAGAAGCTGAACGACGGGAAGGAGACCGGCTACGGGATCGGGTGGGGCAGCACGCGGGACAGCGCTGGACGGCGGCGCATCGGGCATACCGGCGGGGCCATGGGCGGGACCAGCAACCTGATCATCTATCCCGAGCAGGGGCTCGTGCTGGCGCTGTGCGTCAACAGCGACCGGACCTTCATCGGGGCGCTGCCGGCGATTGCGGAGAGGTTTCTGAAGTAGGCGGCGGGGCACGGCAAGGCGGCAGGGCGGCAAAGCGGCAAAGCGGCAGGGGCAGCGGCCAAGACAGCGGGCCCGAGACCTGTCATCCCGAGGGAGCGGCAGCGACCGAGGGATCTAGCCTGCAGTCCCTGGACTGTGCCGCTGAGTTCATGCACTGCAACCCAGATCCCTCGCTCCGCTCGGGATACGCCTTCGCTTTGCCGCTTTGCCGCTTTGCCGCTTTGCCGCTCTACCTCGGCCGCTGCATCTCCCGCCAATCCTCCTGCAGCACCTTCGACGGATCGAACCCCGCCTGGTCCGAGAGGATGTACTCCCCCTTCCCGTTGCTCCACGCGGTGGTGTACCCGCCCACCAGCTCCACCTTCTCGTTGGAGCGCGGATCGATGTAGGTCTCGACCCCGCGGATCGTCTGGCCGAACTGCTCGGCGATCCGGTCCTGCACCTGCTGGTTCTCCCGGTAGGTCTGGTTGATGCTGTTGCTGATGTAGTCCTGCGCCTCCCGCCAGATCCGCTGCCGGTCCATCGCCGCCTGCTGCTGCATCTTCCCGATATTCCGGAGCCACTGCCCCACCGCGGCGAGGTACTGCGGGTTGGGGCGGATCGAGGTGACGATCGTGGCGAAGAGCTTGTCGTGCTGCGCGAGCGTCCCGCCCGGTGCCCAGGTGCCGTAGATGTTGTAGGCGTTGACCTGGTAGTTGCTCGAGGTCATCGCCGAGTTGCCGTTCATCATCGCCATCGTGTTGGGCGTGGGCGAGACCACCGCCTGCACCGTCCCGCCCATCCATTCCTCGACCGGCTGCCCGTTGACCTGGTACTGGAGCCGCACCCGCCCGGCATCGACCCGGACACCCCGCAGGTAGCCGGCCTGGATGGTCGGACCGTAGAGCTGGTTCGCCTTGGTCTGCTCCATCTGCGCGATCTTCGGCAGCGGCTCGGCGCCCAGCGCCCGGAACCCGGGACGCACCCGGGGGAGCACCATCTTCACCAGGAAGTCGGGGAGGGTGTACGCCGGGTTGGCGTCACAGGCCATGTTGCTCATGGCCGAGTTGTGCATGATCTGCTGCTGTGACGGGTCGTCCGACCAGACCCAGCTGTAGCCGGGGAAGAGCTCGAAGCCGGTGAGTCCGTCGGGCGACACCGCCCGCCAGCGGAGCTGGATGATGTTCTGGGGACAGCGGGCCATGTTCTGCGCCCAGGTCACTCCCCCCTCGACCTTCCAGTCGGAAGGGACCAGGAGCCGCAGGACCTCCACCGGCGCACCCCACCCCTGGGTGTCCATGACCTTCACCAGCCGCATGCGCATGAAGCTGCTCCTTGCCGCGGCGGGCGCCGGGCGGGTCTGCTGGGCGGAAAGGCCGGAGGCGAACAGGGAGAGCGCAAGACCAGGCAGGGCCAGCACAGGCGCCAGGCGCACGGACGACTCCGGTTGGTGGACGACGCAGCGTGAGGGGCCGGGAGACCCCTATGCTATCCCACGCGCAGCATCCCGGCAAACCGGCTCATCTGAGAAAACCGCCACACCAACACGGAGATCACGGAGGCGCGGAGCACACGGAGAAACTGCCACAGCAATCACGAAGGACACGAAGCCACGAAGAGCACGAAGTGAAGGCCGCTTCAGCCCCTGCCTTCGTGTTCTTCGTGACTTCGTGCTCTTCGTGATTTGCAGTTGCTGTTTCGACTGGCCTGGCTGGAAGACTCCGCTAGTCGCAGCTGTACCGGAAGGAATCGTCGAGGCCGACCGGCAGCACCAGCGTGTGCAATCCCTCCACCTGGGCCGCCTGGCACAGCGAGTCGCGCGCCACCGCGCTGGTGCGCCAGTGGTCGAGATACTCCGCGTTGAACACCGGTTTCCCCGCCGAGTGGAAGGGCCCGTACACGTCGCATTCGTCGAACTCGTGGCACTGCTCGTTTACCGCAAAATCGAAGTAGTCCACCAGCGCCGGGATCTGGTCGAGGTCGTTCTTGAGCGCGATCCCGAGCCCCCGGCTCCGCGCCGCGTTGGCGAGGAAACGGTTGTAGGCCAGCTGGTCGGTCGCGGTGATCGGAAAGCCGGTGCCGGACTGGAAGTTGTGGAGCCAGTCGGGCTCGACCCCGTCACACCCCTTGGCCGCCGCGAGGTCGAGGCGGTCGAGCATCACCGCCTGCACGTTGGCCGACCGGATGTCGAGCCAGCGCTCTCCCGGCCACCCCGGGACGTTGCCGCCCTTGTCGCTCGCCGTGAACCGCCCCGCATCGGGGCGCCAGTTCTCGTACGAGCCGGCGGAGAAGTAGCAGACCAGCGAGCGGCCGGCGCCATGCAGCGCCGCCACCACGCTCGAGTCGGTGGTGAAGAGGTCCAGGTCGTAGAGCGCGACGTTGTAGCCGGTGTTCACCGTGCCATCGAGCTGCCACTGCCAGGTAGTGGTCGCGGCGGGCCGGTACCAGGTCCCCACCGTCACCGGCGGGACGTTGGGATCGAGATTGCCCGGCGGAGAGGGCGTGGTGCTCTCGCTCCCACCGCAGGCGGCGAGAAGGAGGAGCCACACAAGAGAATGAGGGCGCATGCCCGAAGCATGCGCCCCCACAGACCGGCGAGCGGTGAGTCTGGTCACACCCTCAGAGCAGCCGCGTGATCCAGTCGCCCACCAGATACCCGACCCCGGCGACCCCCAGGCCCACGACGAACATGTCGAGCCCGCTCCGGAATACGCTCCGCCCGGTGAAGAAGCTGCGGGCCGCGCCTACGCCGAAGTGGGCCAGCATCGAGACCGCGAAGCTGGTCCAGATCGCCGAGGAACCGGTGGTCACCAGGAATGGCACCACCGGGATCATGGCGCCGACCAGCGTCGCCGTGCCGGTGATCCACGCCTCCCGCATCGGGCTGGCGCCGCCGGTCGAGATGCCCAACTCCTCGACCACCTTCTCCTGCAGCGCCCGCTCCGGATCCCGCATCACCTCCGCCGCGAGCTCTTCCGCCTGCGCCTGGGGAATTCCCTTGGCCTGGTAGAGCAGCGCCAGCTCTTCCCGCTCGAGGTCCGGCATCAGCCGGATCTCCTCCCGCTCCATCGCGATCTCGTACTCGTGGACCTCGGACTCGCTCTTGGCGGCCAGGTACCCCGAGGAACCCATCGAGAGCGCGTCGGCGACCGCGCCGGCGAGCCCGGCGACGATCACCGCGTGGGCCGAGATGTTGAGCTGCCCCTGCGCGCCGAGCATCCCGGCGACCAGGCCGAAATTGGCGGTGAGTCCGTCATTGAAGCCGTAGACCAGGTTCCGCAGCAGCCCGCCCGCCCCGGTCTTGTGCCACGGCTCGGACGGTGCGCCAGCGATGGTGGCGAGGTCCTGGGCGTGCTGGGCTGATTCCCGCGCGAGCGTCAGCGCCGTCTCCCCCACCGCTCCCTCGGGCGCCTTCTGGTACATGCTCAGGTAGCCCTTCACCTCCCGCCCCTCTTCCTCGAGAAGCATGGGAGCGAGGAACCCGGGCCCGAACCGCCGGGCGAGCCACGCCATCGCCCGCGCGCGCTTCGAAGGTGCGACCTCGGGCACCCGGTGCCCGCCGTCGCGAATCAGGCCGCGCCACATCTCCACGTGCCGGTCTTCGACCCCGGCAAGCTTGCGGTAGAGATCAGCGCGGGACGGATCCTTCTCGAGGGCCGCGAGTTCGCGGTAGAGGTACGCCGCGTCCGCCTCGTCTTCGAGGTGGTGCAGCCATTCGTGCGGAACTGTCCGCGGGGGGGCGCCGGCAGTCATGCTTCAAATGTAAACCCGACCGGCTCGTCGCCACCTGTAACGCATGTCATCCTCGCGGCCTTGGCACTACTGGCGCATTCTCGGTGGCTCTGGCGAGCGCCGCCGGCGGTTCCTGCCCTGTGTGCTCCCGTGGTCCCCGATCACCTGACAAATCCCCGGAGGTTACATGGCGATCCGTCGTTCTCTTCGCCGACTCGCGGGCGGTGCGCTGATCCTCTCCGCTGCAGCCGCCTGTTCCGATCAAGCGCTCGCGCCGAAACCAAGGGATGTTCCGCAGCCGGCATACGCCCCGCTCTCCCGCCTGCGCACCCCCTCGAGCCGCTACCTGGTGAGCTTCCGGAGCGCCGAGCCCGGAACGTTCGCCACCCGGATCCGCGGGTTCGGCGGCCGGGTCGAACGGCGTTTCGGGGACATGAACCTCGCCGTCGTGAAGGACATCGGTGCGATTGGCGCCGCCGCCCTCGCGGCCGATCCCGCCGTCGAGGCGGTGGTGCCGGATCTCCGTCTCCAGTTCATCCCCCGCCCGAATGGCGGCAATCACCCGCTCGGCGTTGCGACGTCCCGTACCCCCGGGACCGACCAGAGCGGCACCTTCTTCTTCCCGATCCAGTACAACATCCGGCAGGTGCGCGCCGACCAGGCCTGGTCACGCTCCACCGGCGGGCGGAACGCCCTGGTCTGCATTCTCGATACCGGCATCGATCCCGATCACGCCGAGTTCCAGGGGAAGCTCGAGCCGGGGATGGTCACCTCGTTCATCAGTGAGCCGCTGATCCCGGGCGACCTCGACTCGCTCGACTACAACTTCCACGGCACCGCGACCGCCGGCTTCGTCAGCACCAACGGCTTCGCCATGGCGTCGGTCGCGCCCGATGCCCGGCTCTGCTCCGCCAAGGTGCTCGACTACCAGGGGGTCGGGAGTTTCGCCGATATCATCGCCGGGATCACCTGGGCGGCGGATCATCGCGCCGACGTGATCAACCTGAGCCTGGGCGGCACTGTCGACCTCGGCGATCCCGACGCCCGGCAGATCGTGCGGCTGATGGAGCGCGCCATTCTCCGCGCCAACCTCAAGGGCAGCGTGGTCATCGCCTCGGCGGGGAACGACACGCTGGACCTCGATCATGACCCCCGGAACCTGCTGGTGGTCCCGGCCCAGCTCGCGGGTGTGATCAGCGTCGGGGCGGTGGCGCCGGTCAACCTGATGAACTTCGACGGCCTGGCGAGCTACTCGAATTTCGGGGGCCGGACCGGTGTCGACCTGATGGCGCCCGGGGGAGATCTCGCGGAGGGGGGTGCGTTCGCCGACCTGCTCGTCGCCCCCTGCAGCGAATACGCCCTCCCCGAGGTGCTCGGCTTCGCCTGCGGCGCGACCAGCTATCTCGGCATCGCCGGCACCTCGGAATCGGCGCCGCATGTCTCCGGCGCGGCCGCCGTGCTCAAGGCGAAGTTCGGGCGACTGGCAGTGCCGCTGCTGGTCCAGGGGTGCCTGGAGCGGAGCGCGGACGCCATTGGTCCCCGGGCTATTTTCGGGAGTGGCCGGCTCGATGTGCTTGGCGCGGTCGGCTGCCGGCCCTGATTTCAGTCCTCGGTTCCACAACCGCTGTTCACGAAAACACGAAGGCATGAAGGACACGAAGCAGTTCTTCGTGCTCTTCGTGCCTTCGTGGTCTTCGTGATGCGCAGTTGCAGTTTTCCTAAAGCCTTGCCTTATAATAATATATGCTTTAGGTGTACGTATAGTGCATCTATGATGTTGTTATGATGACGTAATGGGAATTGGAAAACCAACCGCTTCTCCCACCCGTCCGTAGGCCCTTCGCCCGTGCAACTCACGCCCCAGCTTGAGCATCTTACACGCTGCCATGGACGCCTACGTGCTTGCCGACGCCCCAGCCCTTCTCGCCCGCGCCCGCGCGGGGGACATGACCGCTTTCGAGCAGGTCTACCGGGCCTACGAAGTGCCGGTCTACAACCTGGCCCGCCGGATCTGCCGGACCGTCGAAGATGCCGAAGATGTGCTGCAGGAGACCTTCTTCGAGGTGTGCCGCAGCATCCACCAGTTCCGGGGCGATGGCAGCCTGTGGGGCTGGATTCGCACCATCGCCGCGAGCAAGGCGCTCATGCGGCTCCGCCGGAACAAGTACCGCGATACCGACGAATTCGACGACGACCTGCACCGCGCCCCCCGGAATGACAGCGGGCTCCGGATGGACCTCGAGGCCGCCCTGGAGCGCCTCCCCGAGGTGAGCCGCGCGGTGGTCTGGCTGCACGATGTCGAAGGCTATACCCACGATGAGATCGCCGGGATGATGGGCAAGACGGTGAGTTTCTCGAAGTCCCAGCTCGCGCGGGCGCACACCCGGCTGCGGCGCTGGCTGGGCGAGGAGCCGGCGGCGTGACGCATCTTTCGCCCGAGCAGCTCCTGGCCCTCCGGGAGCCCGGTCTCGAGCCGGGCGTGGCGGGGCTTCGCGCGCACCTGGAGCGGTGCCCCGCCTGCCAGGCCGACGCGGCGCAGCTGGAGCAGCGGGCCAACCGGCTCCGTGCTCTACCCGCGCTGCGGCCCGCCCGGGACCACTGGCCGGCGCTGGAGCGGAAGCTCCGGGCCGAGCGCCGTCGCCAGCTGGTCGGGCGGGTGGCCTGGATGAGCCTGGCCGCCGCGGCGGGCGTCGCGGTGATGGTTGCGGTGCGGCTGCACCGACCGGCCACCGATCCGGCGCAGGAAGTCGCGCTGAACCAGGCGATGGCCGAGAGCCGGCAGCTGGAGCAGCTGATTCACAACTACAACCCCGACCTGCGCGTCACCAACGGGCGCACCGTCAGTGTCGCCGGTGAGCTCGAGGAACGGATCGCGGTGGTCGACCAGCAGCTGATGTCGGTGCGCCAGCGGGAAACCCGCGACCGCGACGCCGTCATGCTCGATCTCTGGCGCCAGCGGGTCGGTCTCCTGAATGCGCTGGTCGACGTACATCTCACCCGGGCCAGTGCCGTCGGGTATTGAGCTGGATGGTCCCTCGATGATGGTCCCCGTGTCCTTCCGCCGGCTTCTCGCCCTCCTGCTCACGCTGCCGCTTCCCGTGCCGCTCCTGGCGCAGGAGCCGCTGCGGACCCAGCCCCAGCCCGCCCGGGAGGAGCTGGAGCTCAGTGGCAGCATCCAGGTGCTGACCCTGCGGCGCGGCCGGATGGGCATCGTGGTGAGCCTCGAGCAGGAGAGCTCCGACTCGATCGGCGCGCTGGTCCAGAGCGTCACCCCCAACGGCCCCGCCGACAAGGCGGGCATCCGCTCGGGCGACGTCATCGTGCGGGTGAACGGGCGGGCGCTGGCGTCGAAGGCGCGCCCCGGGCAGGTGTCGCCCAACCCCGGCATGGCCCTGATCACCATGGGCGCCCGGATCCAGCCGGGCGACACGATGATGGTGCAGTATCAGCGGGGAACTGACCGGAAGAACGCCACCATCGTGGCGGGCGACGACCCGGTCTGGAACACCTTCGTGCGGCGCACGCCGGACCCGCGGGAGGCCGCGGTTCCGATCCCGGGCGAGTTGATGGAGGAACCCGATCTCCGGGTGCGGATCGACGGCCCGCCCCGCATGCCCGAGCCGATGCGCACCTCGGGATACCGGATGCTCATCCTGGACCGGCCGCTGGCGGATCTCGAAGTGGTCCCGCTCAATCCCGAGCTGGGGCGCTACTTCGGGACCCCGGAGGGGGTGCTGGTCATCAACGTGCCGCCCGACTCGAAGGTGGGCCTCAAGCCGGGCGACGTGGTCTTTGCGGTGGACGGGCGGAAGGTGCGGTCGCCCGGGCAGCTGCTCCGCACCCTCCAGAGCTACGAGCCGGGCGAGAGCTTCAAGCTCGAGATCATGCGGCTCAAGAAGCGCGAGACCATCACCGGGACAGCGTCAGAGGGGGCGAGGCGCTGAGCGCGTCGGCCGCCGTGCCGTGCAGGAACCGCAGGAACTCGTAGAGGTAGTCGACCCCCGCCCGCTGTGCCTCCTCGTGCCACGGATTCATCACCGTCGACCGCAGCACGAAGAGCCCGTCCCGCTGGTACTGCTCCTGCCCGATCCCCAGCTGCGTGAGCAGCGGCGCCATGCTCGCCGCCCGGTACTGCTGTTCCTCGAACCGGGTGCGTGAGACGAAGAACGGCTGGGTGGTCGAGGGGCCGTGCCGCACGCCGGGAATGCTCGCCGCCGCATAAATCTGCTGGTTGAGCCGGTTGATCTCGGCCAGCGGCACGCAGGCCGGCCGCATCACCCCCTGGTGCCACTGCATCGGCCGGGCGAGGAAACAGACGATGTTGGTCTCCGGCTCGGTGATCGGCAGGAAGGTGAACGGCGTCGGGGAGGCGCTCCCCTCCCGCTCCGCCTCGAACCGCGCGAAGAGATGCTGGTGGGCGCCCAGCAGCCGGTAGAAGCGCTGGGCGCTGTGGAGCGACGTCCGCACCACCTTGCCGTGCCCGTCGGTGGTGAGCGGGATGGTGCGGTGCGCCAGCCAGCAGGCCAGCGCCGCGGCGCCCGGCTTCGAGCCCTCGAGAATGTGCGGCCCGAAGGCCGGCGGCCGGGACTGGTCGAAGGCGCCGATGCCGTCCGGATCGTCGCCCAGGTACTGGGCCCGCTGGCTGATGAACTCGGTCACCAGCCCGTTGCGGAAGGCGATGATGCCGGCGGGGTAGGGGATGTAGCCCATCTTGTGGGGATCGACGGTGGTCGAGTCTCCCTCCGCCATCGCCAGGAAGGCGGCGCAGGTCTCGGTGTCGCCCCAGCGGGTCTCGTAGGTGCGGATGTCCGGCGCGCCGACCCCCACGTCCACGTCGAAGCGCTGGGTCACGTCCAGCGCCTTCGAGTAGGCCGCGGCCACCGTGGCGATGTCGGCGTTGGGCATGTGGGGGACCGGCAGCCCCTGGAACAGAGTGCGGAAGTACCCGCCCCACGCCGCGTCGACATGCAGCCAGAAGGAGCGGTTCCGCTTGCGCTCCCGCGCCGCGCGGATGTCCCGGATCCGGTGAATCGGGTCGACCGCGCCCTCTTCCGTCGTGCCCACCACCCCCACCACCGCGGCCACGAATTCCTCCGGCGCGAGTCCCTCGAGCCCGGCCTCCAGCGCGGTGGCGTCGAGCTGGAAGCGCTCGTTCACCGGCACCAGGCGGAGTGCCGCCTCGCCGTAGCCGAGGACGTTGCAGGCCTTGGCGATGGAGTAGTGGGCCGCCGCCGTCGCGAACATCACCGGCCGGAGCCCGGTCGCGGCGAGCACCGGGCCCAGGCCCTGGCGGGAGACGTTGAAGCGGTTCCCCGCGACATAGGCGTTGAGCTGGCGGATCACCTCGTCTTCCGGCCGGCCGCTGGCATCGCGCACCGCCTGGGCCAGCTGCCGGAGCAGCCGCAGGGTGTCCTGGGGCCGGAGCGCCACCAGGGTGGCGTCATCGACGTCGCCGACCGGCACCTCGCCCCCGTTCGGGAGCGGCACCGTGAAGCGGAGTTTGTGCTCGAGGCAATAGTCCCGGATGATGAGCGGGGTGAACTGCACCGAGCGCGCGACCCAGAGCGCCTCGGTGGTGGCGATGGTGCCGCCGCTGGTGATGTGCGCCCAGGCCTGCTGCGGGTCGTAGCCCAGCATGCCGGCGATCATCCGCCCGACTTCCAGCTCCAGCGCGACCGTGACCGGCGCCGACTCGCCGGTGACGTTGTTGGGGTTGTAGAGCAGCCCCGCGAAATAGCCCAGCACCGCGGGCAGGCTCTGCTCCGACGCCATGTGCGCGATGTAGCGCGGCGAGTGCAGCGGGAAGTGGAACTTGAGCTCGGAGAGGGTGACGTCGAGCTGGGTGGTCAAAGTGTCGAGCCACGACTCATGCTCGGGGCTCCGCCGCTTGACCCGCCCCACGATCCAGGGGTCGGCCGGGAAGTAGTTCCGGCGCCAGTGGACGTAGTCGGTGAAGATGTGCTCGAACATCTCGGTCCAGACGGTGGCGTTTTCCGCCCGGGGCCCGAGGAACCATGCCGTTAAGGGGAGATTGTCGCTCATGATATGAAGCTTCGGTCATGAGCGGGGAGCGGCAAGTGACAATTGGCTCTATGAAGGTCTTTTCACTGCGACTTTATGCTGGTGCTGCGGATGTCATTCCGAGGCGCGGAGCGACGAGGGATCTGCTGTCCAGGCCTCGGGCGCAGGTGGAGTAGATCCCTCGCTTCGCTCGGGATGACAGTGCTTTACTGCCCGTACTTGAAAAGCCGGTACCAGAGCTCGAGGTCTCCCTCGGAGAACACCCCGAGCTCCGCGAAGATCTCCTTGGCGAACTCCACCGCGCCCAGCCCGCTGGCGGTGATGAGCCCGCGATCGCGCACCGCCAGCTGGTCGATGTAGTCCTGCTCGAAGCGGTAGTCGGGGACCTGCTGCTGCAGGTAGGCGAGGCCGTTGCTGGTGTGTGCCCGCCCGTGCAGCAGCCCCGCCCGCGCCACGCCGACGGTGGCGGCGCAGATCGCCGCGATGGGAGTGCCGTGCGCCATGCAGGCCTCCAGCAGCTCCACCAGGCGGGCGTCGACGCTGGTCGTCTCCCACTGGTCGCCCCCCGGCAGGATGAACATCCGCACCTGCTCCGGGGCCACCTGCTCCACCGTGACGTCGGGGACCACCGTGAGTCCGCCCATCGAGCGCACCGGGTGATGGGTGAGGCCGACGGTCACCACGCCAGCCGCACCGGTGTGCCGGATCTGGGCGATGGCGTACGACGGCTCCCAGTCGGCGAAGCCGTCGAAGACGAGGAGATGGACTGCGGGATCAGACATGGCCGGCCAGGGGTGCAGGGTTCGTCCGTGAACAGGAACAGCAAACCTCAACAGCAAATCACGAAGAGCACGAAGTCACGAAGAACACGAAGGCGATACATCAAATCAGTCTTTCTTCGTGCTCTTCGTGGCTTCGTGCTCTTCGTGAATGGCAGTTGCCGTTCTACGCCTGCGATACCGCGTGGGCACCGGAAGTGCCGGATCGGATCGCCGCCGCGAGGGTCGCGAACGTCGGCAGGTCGAGGCTCTGCGGTCCGTCGCTCAGCGCGTGTGCCGGATCGGGATGCACCTCGATGATCACCCCCTGCGCCCCCGCCGCCAGCGACGCATGGGTGAGGGCCGGGACGATGGCACTGACGCCGGCGGCGTGGCTCGGGTCGGCGATGACCGGGAGGTGGGTCCGCTCCCGCACCAGCGCCACCGCATTGAGGTCGAGGGTGTGCCGGGTGGCCCGCTCGAAGGTGCGGATCCCCCGCTCGCACATGACCACGTTGGGATTGCCGTGCGAGAGGACGTACTCCGCGGCGTGCAGCCACTCCTCGATCGTGGCCCCGGCCCCGCGCTTGAGCAGGATCGGCTTGCCGCTCCGGCCCGCCGCCCGGAGGAGCGCAAAGTTCTGCATGTTGCGGGCGCCGATCTGGAGCATGTCGGCGTAGCGCGCCACCAGTGGCACCTCTTCCCAGCTGAGCACCTCCGTCACGACCGGCAACCCGGTGCGCTCCCGCGCCTCCGCCAGGAACTTGAGCCCCCGCACCCCCAGTCCCTGGAAGTCGTAGGGCGAGGTGCGGGGCTTGAAGGCGCCACCGCGCAGGATGTCGGCGCCGGCTTTGGCCACCCCTTCGGCGGTCAGGTAGATCATCTCCTCGCTCTCCACCGAGCAGGGGCCGGCGATGATCACCGGGCGGTCGCCGCCGATCTCGATCGTGCCGACCATCACCCTGGTTCCCTCGGGATGCTGCCGCCGGTCGAAGAGCGGGAGATCGGGCTTGGGACGGAGATGCGGCATCGGCGCGAGCGGACCGCGGGGCCGCGCCCCTTCGCCCTGCCACGCCGCATAGCTCCCCAGGATCACGATGCGCGACGCCAGCGCCTCGATCGACTCCAGCGCCTCGGCCAGCCGCGCATCGGTGCGGGTTCCCTCGACATCGAAGTAGAACCGGTAGGTCCACGGCGCCGAGCGTTCCGGGCGGGACTGGAGGCTGGTGAGGTTCACCCCACGGCCCGCGAAGGCCTGGAGCACCGCCGCCAGCATGCCCGGACGGTGATCGGTCCAGACGATGAGCGAGGTCTTCTGGGGCGCGTCACCCGCCTCGTTCGCTGTCCGGGTGAAGGTGAGGAAGCGGGTCTGGTTGGTGGGATCGTCCTCGATCCGCTCCTCGAAGACCTGCAGACCGTACGCGTCCGCCGCGTGACGGGCGCAGATCGCCGCCTGGGTCGGGTCCTTCTCCCGCGCCACGATCTCGGCGCTGCCGGCGGTGTCCCACGCATTCACCAGCGTCGCGTCGGGGAGGTGCTTGGTCAGCCAGATGCGGCACTGGCCCAGCGCCACCGGATGGGAGAGCACCTTGGTGACCTGGGAGAGCTGGGCGCCCGGCAGGCCCATGATGCTGTGGTGCACCGGCAGCAGAATTTCGCGGCTCAGGTGGAGCTCGCCATCGCCGAAGGCCGTCTGCAGGAGGTCGTAGGTCGGCGTGACCGAGCCGACCAGCGAGTTCTCGATGGCGAGGCAGCCCCCGTCGGCGCGGCCTTCGCGCACCGCGGCTACCACGTCTCCCACCTCCCGGCAGGGCACCGTCTCGAGATCGGGCCACTGCTGGCGCGCCGCCGCTTCACTGAACGAGCCGCGAGTTCCCTGGACCGCAATGCGCATGGTCGTCCCCTGAAAAAGAAAAAGCCCCGCCGATGTCGGCGGGGCGTCGAGTGTCCGGGTTCGGGCTAGCGACTGCGCTGGCCCGCACCGGACGGCTCTGACGCGCCGCCGGGCGTGGTAAAGAAGAAGAAAAAGAAATCGCTGTGGGTGTTCCGCATGGCATGATCCTACCGCGCGCCTCACCGGTCCGCAAGGGCGTTTAGGTTACTCGGCGATGACCGTCCCCCTCTTCACACCGGCTGAACCGCTGCTCGCCTGCCCGGTCATGTCCGGCCTGGTGGCGCAGCACCGTCCTCCGCTGATCGAGCCGCAGCGGCCGTTCCCCTCGCTGGTCGACGCGATCGTCTCCCAGCAGATCTCGGGGAAGGCGGCGGAGAGCATCATGAACCGGCTCCGCGAGCTGGTCTCCATCACCCCCGCCGCGCTCGCCACCGCCGACCTCCGGCGGCTCCGCCGGGCGGGGCTGTCCCGTGCCAAGGCCACCTACGTTCGTGAGCTGGCGCGCTTCGCGGTGGCGGGGGGCCTTCGGGGGCTGGGCCGCCTCCCCGACGAGGTGATCGTCGAGCGGCTCACGGCGGTGAAGGGGATCGGGGTCTGGACTGCGGAGATGTTCCTGATCTTCTCGCTCGGCCGGACCGATGTCTGGCCGGTCGGCGACGGCGGGGTGCAGCGGGCCGCCTTCAACCTCTACGGGGTGAAGACCCCGAAGCAGCTGGCCCAGCTGGGCGAACGCTTCCGCCCGGTGCGCACCCACGCCGCCTGGTACCTCTGGCGTTCCCTCGGCTGACTACTGCGGGCGGCGGCCGCCACCGCCCGGCCCGCCCGGCCCGAAGCCCTGCCGGACGGTCTTCACATCCTCGGGAAGCTGGGCCCACTGCTCCGGCGTCAGGATGCCCCTGGCGCTCTCGAGCGCCTTCGTCATCAGCTCCCGCCCCGCCGCAATTCTCCCCCGCAGCGAACTGAAGAGCACCGCCGGATCGGGGCGCGGACCCGCCGCCTCGATCTCTGCCTGGATCGCCTTGCCCAGCGAGTCGCGGCTGGTGACGAACTGCTTGCTTGCCTCGGCGAGCTTCGCGTCCTGCGCGTCGGTGATCTTGAGCTGGAAGCTGTACTCCTTGATCCGCTCGATCGGGTCGGGCATGATGCGCCCGAGCCGGCTGGCGAAGCCTCCCGCGGTGTCGCCCGGCTGCACACCGGCACCCGGCTGACGGTTCCCGAAGCCACCGCCAAACCCGCCCGGCCCACCGGGGCCGCCGGGCCCACCGCCGCCGAATCCGCCGCCGGGCCCGCCCGGCCCACCAGGACCGCCGCCACCAAAGCCGAACGCTCCACCGCCCAGCGCCAGCCGCAACTGGAGCCCGAGCTGGAACGGCTGGCGCAGCGCCTGCGAGCTTCGCACATCGCCGAAGCTCTGGTTCACCTGGTAGTTGAACTGCTGGGCGACGGGATCGAAGCCGCGCACGATCAGGAGCGTCTGGTCGGGGCGGAAGTTGGCGCCCCACCCGTGCAGGTCGTTGCTCCCATGGAACAGCTGGTCGAGCCCGCCGAGCAGGTTCGAGGTGACCATCGAGACGGTGAGCCGCTGGTTGAGTCCCCAGAAGGTGGGCCGGTAGTTGAGCTGCAGGTCCCAGGTCACCTGCCAGGGACCGCGGCAGCTGTTGCGGTCGGCGATGGTGCCGAGCTGGCTCTTGAGGCAGCTCCGCACCCGGCCGGGCGCGTTGTCGATCAGCCGCTGCAGGTCGGTCGCGAGTGCGCCACCCGCGGCCGGATCGAAGATGAACGCGCGGTCGTTCCGCGCCCCGTCGGCATTGATGTCGCCCGCGACACTGGGGGTATAGGGCGAGCCGCTCGTGGCGCGGGAGATGGTGGTGAGCTCGAGGCCCTTGGCGATGGGAATAGTCGCCGTGACCAGGAACTGGTGCCGCCGGTCGAAGTCGCTCGAGGTGCGCCCCTGGTCGAGCAGGCCGCGGCCCGAGGTCTGTCCCGCGAAGCCGCCCGCCCCGCCGAAGCCGGTGGAGGAGGACTGGTCGGTCGAGCGGGACAGCGTATAGGAGCCGGAGAGCACGATGCCGTGGCCCACGATGCCGTTGGCGCTCAGGACCATCTGGGCCGAGCGGGTAGTGAGGTTCGAGAGTACCTCGAACACCTGGCCGAAGGCGGGATCGACCCGGGACGCCGCGAGCGGCGCGAAGCCGGTGACGGTGTCGATCGCGCCCGATGCGGCGTACACCTGCCGGCCTCCCTCGTTGGCGAGGGTGAACTGCGACGCGCCGACGTTGCGGTCGATGAAGCCGTATTGGCTCTGCCCCAGGCCGACCGAGAAGTCCGCGCCCAGCATGACCAGCCCCACGCGGCGCTGGGCGCCGAGGGAGCCGCGCCAGACCCGCGGCGCGGTGAAGTTGTTCGAGAAGGCGGTGATCGACGGGGCGGCGGCGGGCGGCGTGCCCGAGCCCCCGTTGGCGCAGGCGGTGGGAATGGCGTTGGGGTCCTGCGCGATCGTGGTCCAGTCGGGTGCCGGCGCGTCGGCGCCGACACAGTAGAGCTGGGACACGAGCGCCGATCCGCCTGAAGCGGTCTGGGCCTGCACCGCGAGCTGGCCCGGGACCGGGCTCCGGAACTCGCCCCAGCCGCCGCGTACCGTCCACTTCGGCGGTCCATCCGGGCTCCGCAGGACCCAGGTGAACCCGGCGCGCGGGCTCACGTGGGTCTCGGTCGGGAGGTCGTCGGTGCGGAGCCCGAAGAGCGAGTCGACCGCGCGGTTGTACGCCGGTGCGTTGCCGAACAAGGAGTGCTCGGCCCGCAGGCCGTAGTTGAGCTGCAGCGCGTCGCTCTTCCGCCAGGTGTCGCCAAGGTACAGCGCCGCGGTGGCGGTGCGGCCGCTCCGCTCGCTGGGCGCGAGCGAGCGGGTGAAGAGGGCGGGGCGGTTGGCCTCGAAGTCGGCGAGCGACTGGTAGGTGAAGGTGCCCCGCTGGTCGGCCGCGACCTCGGACGTGGTCTTCGTGCTGGTGAAGAAGGCGCCCAGCTTCACCCGGTGGGCGCCATCGCCGTTGATCCAGGAGGCTTCGTTGCTGGCCTCGAAGGTCGAGCTCCGGCCGCGCTGGGGAAAGCCGGGATTCCCGCCGAAGACGAGGGTGGTGAACCCGGTGCGCCCATCGGAGAGGTCGGACCCGACCTGGACCCGCGCCTGCGGCAGATCGAGATAGGAGCTGCCCTGGTTGCTGGTGCCGCTGTAGTACACCTTCGCCTCGTTCAGGATGCTGGAGCCCACCTGCGAGCTCAGCTGCAGCATCACGCCGCCGCCCTTGTTGCTGGTGGTGCCGCCCGAGGACGAGAGGCTGAACGGGGAGAAGCGGGCCGGTTCCGAGGAGCTGTACCGGCCGTCGCCCCGGAGCGTGAGGGTGTGCCGCTGGCCCAGCAGGACATCGAACCGGGCGATGCCGGAGTAGTCGGTGCCCAGCCGGTCATCGGGGATGCCGCTCACGCTGAGCGGCAGGCTGAGCCCGCCGAGGATGGTGCGGAAGCGTGCCAGCGAGTCGGCGGAGAGGCCGAGCCGGTTGGCGCCGGAGCCGTCCAGCTCATCGAGCGAGACGAACTGCTCGCTCCGGTGGCGCACCTGCCCGGAGGCGAAGCCGAAGAACTTGTTCTTGACGAACGGCCCGCCCAGGCCGAACGAGAGTTGCTGCTGGGCGGCGGGAAGCGCGGTGACGCTGTCGCTGCCGAGGGCGAGGGTCGGGTCGCGCAGGGTCCCGTTGAAGGTGGCCTGCACCACGTTGGTGCCGCTCCGCGTGGTCGAGGCCACCAGCGCGCCGCTGAACTGGCCCCGGCCGACGTCGAAGGTGTTGGTGATGACCCGGGTGTTGCGCACCGCGTCCTGCGGCACGCTGGCACTCCCGAAGGTGAGGCCGTCGAGCGTGGTGGTGTTGGAGCTGGGGCGCTGGCCCGCGGCGGAGAAGCCCGCGGCGGTCGAGTCGGTGCCACTGACGCTGACGACGCCGGGAGCGAGCGCGGCGATGGCGTTGAGGTCGCCGGCATCCACCGGCAGCCGGGCGAGGCGATCGGGGTTGAGGTTGGTCTCGGTGCTCCCCGGGGTCGGGCCCTGCTGCGGCCGGATCCGGCGGGCCGTGGCGACGAGCTCATCCAGCTCCGCGGGCGGAGCGGCCTTGAGCTTGATGTTGAGGACCAGCCGGTCATCGTCCCCCTGGCGCTCCACCCGGGTGCGGATCGGCAGCTGGCCCACCGCGCGCACGTAGAGCACGTACCGGCCACCGCCGTCGGGGAAGAGGATCCGGTAGCGTCCCCGCCCGTCGGTGCGCCCGACCCGCGAGACCTGGGTCTCCGCCGAGACCGCCTCGACGACTGCCTCGGCCACGGGGTTGCCGGCGGAGTCTGAGACGGTGCCGGTCAGGATGTCGGTGGTGGTTCCCACCTGGGCGGCGGCGGGGCGCGCCAGCACGAGTGTGAGGCCCAGCAGCGAGAGGGCAAGAAGACGGCGCACCGGCAGGACTCCGAGTGTGGGACGGATATTCTCTGTTACGGAGAGCTATCCCCCTCCGTTGGTCCCTCTGGAGTTGCCCGCCCCGCCGGGTCGGGGTAACCCTTCGGGCATCCACTCTTCATGGAATCTTCCCGCAAGGAGGACCGGCTGCGCCACTCCGCCCGCTGGGTGACCCTCACCCTGAGCCTGCTGCCCGCGGTCCTCGCTGCCCAGTCGCTGCCGCTCCTCCACCCCGTCAACCCGGTCGCCGAGGCCAGGAGCGGGCTCTACTTCCAGCCGCTGGTGCCGGTGCATCGCGGGTGGAAGATGAGCGCCGGACTCGACTACGCCAGCATGGTCGAGATCGGATTCCGGGGCTCGCTCGCCGATACCTCCTACCTGCTCGATGCCGAGGTGCTGCGGGTGAACCTGGCGGCGACGCACGACCTGGGACGGAACTACTTCCTGGCGGGTGAGGTCTGGGGTGGCGGGTCGTACAACGGGTTTCTCGACGGGTTTCTCGACTGGTATCACGGGCTCTTCGGGATCGTGTACCCGGAGCGGGAGAACCGCCCGCACAACAATTTCCGGTACTTCTACGAGGACGCGAACGGGCTCAAGCGGATCTACGGCCGGCGCGACTTCGGGCTGGGCGACGCGCGGCTCGGGCTGGGAAGGCGCCTCGGCGAGGCGGGGCAGTCGGTGCTCTCGGTGACGCTGCCGACCAGCACGATGGGAAGCGGCTACGCCCGGGGCGTGCCGTCGGTGAGCCTGCTCAACACCTATCGCGCAGTGCTGACGCCGCGGCTCATCTACGAGGGTTCACTGAACCTGGGGTACACGCCGACCCACGGACCGCTCAAGCGGTACGAGAAGGATGTTTTCGTGCTGGCGACGTCAGGGGGGCGGTGGCGGACGGTCGGGGGGCTGTGGAGCTTCGCGAACCTGTATCTCCACTCGCCCTACTACGAGAAGACCAATGCGGGTCAGCTCGACAACTGGGAGTTCACCATCGACTTCGGGTGGATGATCCGGGGGAAGAGCGGGCGGGAGTTCCGTTTCGGGATGACGGAAGACCTCTCCCCCTCCGGGCCGGCGGTCGATGCGAACTTCAGGCTGGGATACAGCTGGTAGGGTCGCGCGTCGAACGCTAGGCCGTGGGGAGGCCGCCGGCGGGGAAGAGGAAGGTTTCCATCTGCTTGAAGAGGAGCTCCTTCGCCTGCGGGTCGCGGACGTTGAGGGCGTAGTGGTTGATCAGCTGCTGCTGCATCTTGAGCCACTCGCCCCAGCAGGCGGCGCAGATCTGCTCGAAGGCGCGCTTGCCGAGGTCGTTCTGGAAGGGGCGAAACGCCATCTGGTCGCGGGTCTGGCCGCAGCGGGCGCAGGTGATGTTTGGCATGGGCGGGAATCTAGTGCTGCGGGCAAGGCGGCGAGGCCTGAGTTCGGGGAAGCGTCGAGGGGGTAGGGTTGCGGGAGGAGCGGGCCCGACGGTCGCCGAAGGGGGAGACCACGACAAGGCTCCCTGCGACCTGACGTCCCGCTCCTCCCTCAACCCTACCCCCTCGCCTGCGACGGTGCCTCGCGAGATTCGCTCCGCCTGACCGCCTGACCGCCTGACCGCCTGACCGCCTGACCGCCTGACCGCCTGACCGCCTGACCGCCTGACCGCCTGACCGCCTGACCGCCTCACTCCCCCCGCTTCAGCGCCTTCACCCCGCTCGCCGTGCCAAGCCCCGCACCAATCCCGAAGATCGTCGTGGTCGTGGTGGTGATGAGCGGGAGGAGGGCGATGGGCCAGGCAATGACCGCCGCGGCGAGCCCCGCCAGCCAGGGCGCGGCGGGGGAACGGATGGCATCGACGAAGCGGAGCCGGGTCTGGACGAAGTTCCTGGCGATGCTGAACCCGGCAATGCCGGCAGCCACCCCGAGTGCGAAATAGATCCACATGGCGTCCCTCGGCCAGTCAGAGTCGGAAGAGAACTTCGTTGCACTACGCAACACTGGCCCCGGGGATTCACCACTCCGGGCTACCAGCGGATGACCACGCTCCCCCAGGTGAACCCCGCCCCGAAGGCGGTCAGCACCACCACGTCCCCATCGTGGATCCGGCCGCCCCGGCCGCACTCGTCCAGCATCAGCGGAATGGTGGCGGCGGTGGTGTTGCCGTAGCGCTGGATGTTGTTGTACACCTGGTCGTCACGCAGCTCGAGGTTCCGCTGCACCATCTCCGAGATCCGGAGATTGGCCTGGTGGGGCAGGAGCAGGGTGAGGTCCTTCACCTCGAGGCCCGCCTTGCCGAGGGTGGTCCGCACCGACTCGGGCATGCGGGTCACCGCGTGACGGAAGACCTCCTTGCCGTCCATGCTCACGAAGTGGCGTCCCTCGTCGATGTGCTGCTTGCTGATGCGCGGGTGGTGCATCGAGCCGGGGGCATCGGCCCAGAGCAGGCTGGCGTAGTTCCCGTCGGAGTGGAGGTCGAACGCGAGGAGCCCGCGGTCATCGGCATCCGAGCGGGTCAGCACCACCGCGCCGGCGCCGTCGGCGAAGATCACGGCGGTGTTGCGCCCCTCGGTCGAGACGTTCATCCCGGTCGACTGGATTTCCTGGCCTACCACCAGGATGCGCTGGTAGTTGCCGGCCCGGATCCAGGCATCCGCGAGCGAGAGCGCGTAGATGAAGCCGCTGCACGCCATCCGGATGTCGAGCGCCGGGATCCCCGGAAGGCCCAAGACGCTCTGCAGGTAGACGCCGTTCCCGGGGATGAAGTGGTCCGGGGTGCAGGTGGCGTAGACGATCGCGTCGAGGTCCTGGGGTGTCATCCCCGCCATCGCGAGCGCCTGCCGGGCGGCCTTCTCCGCCAGGCTGACGCCGGTCTCCCCCTCCCGCACCCAGCGCCGTTCCTGGATGCCGGTCCGAGTGCGGATCCACTCGTCCGAGGTATCCATGATGGCCGAGAGCTCGGCGTTGGTCACGACGCGGTCCGGCACCGCGCTTCCGGTGCCGGCGATTCGAGTGCGGATCATGCGATATTCCCTGTGGGTCGGACTGGCGCGGGTAAGGTGGCGTGCCCCGACGACCCTCGCAAGCGCGGGCGGCAGGGGCCGGCCCGGGGAACCGCTCGACCTTCAGGAGGATTGACTGCCCATGTCCATCGGCGCACTCGCCATCTGGCTCGGGATCTGTTTCGCAGCGGCCGCCATCGGCGGGATGGCCAAGCCGGGGCCCTGGTACTGGAACATGAACAAGCCCACCTGGAACCCGCCCGACTGGGTCTTCGCCCCGGTGTGGTCCATCCTGTTCATCATGATGGCGGTCGCGGCGGCGATGGTCTGGTCCCGCCGGGGCAGTTCCGGGGTCGGGTTCGCGATCGCCTGCTTCGTGGTGCAGCTGCTGCTGAACGTCACCTGGAGCTGGCTCTTCTTCGGCTTTCACCGGCCCGACCTCGCCTTCTACGAGGTCATCCCCTTCTGGCTGATGATCGTCCTCACCACGGTGCTTTTCTGGCGGATTTCGCCCACCGCTGGGAAGCTCATGGTGCCGTATGTACTGTGGGTGGGCTTCGCGTCGTACCTGAACTTCATCCTGTGGCGCATGAACCCGTATGCCATCGGGCGGCCATGATCGGCCCGCCCGACCCGCCTGATCCCCTGGACGAGGAATTCCCCCTCGGCGACGGCGTGGCCGATCTCGAGGCGGAGGTGAGCTGCCCGCACTGCGGCGAGTCGATGACGATTGCGCTCGACCCCGGAAGTGGGGAGTCGCAGGAGTATGTCGAGGACTGCCAGGTCTGCTGCCAGCCGTGGAAGGTGACGGTGAGTTACGGGCCGGAAGGGGCCGCCGACGTCTGGGTAGAAGCGTTGTAGGAAACGCGTGATCGGTGAGCGGAAACAGCAGTCGCCGTTCCCGCTCACGCAGTTCTCTCTAACTCCGACCATCGATGAAAGTGTCCCGCCGTCTCAAGGCCGTCATCGGCAATGCGCTGGTCTGGGGCGTGGCGTGGTTTCTCGCCGGCTTCGCGATCTTCACGACGATCCTGCTCATTCGCCAGCCGCAAACCGCGGGCTGGCTCGACGTGCTCGGGATGGCCATCAAGTTCGGGGTGATCGGCGGGGTCGCGGGAACGGCGTTCTCCACCTTCATCGCCTGGCGCTATCGCGGGCGGCGGCTCTCGGAGATCAGCTGGATCAAGTTCGGGATCGGCGGGGGCGTCGTCGCGGGGCTGGCGGTACCGGGATTTCTCTGGCTGATGGGAGCGCTGACCGGCGGAGCGGCACCGCTCCATCTCCTGGTCGATGACTTCGTGCTGAGCGCGGTGCTGGGGACGGTGGCGGCGGGGGCGTCGATGAAGCTGGCCCAGGTCGCCGACCGGAGGTTGCCCGGCGACCCGGAGGACCCCGACGCGCTCAGCGACGGATCTGGTACGCCAGCTTCAGGAAGAACCCATCCGACGAACGTTGCATCCGGCTGAAGCCGAAGGCACCATGGTCGTCGAGTGAAGCGCCGTAGCCGAAGAAGGCCACGGTGCCCGGCGTGGGCTCGAACGATGCGAGCGCGTCGACCCGGAAGCGGTCCGACTCGCTCTTGCTGGTGAGGGTTCCGCCCACGAAGAGCGGGTCGCCGGTGCGGGCATCGGTGAGCCCGGCCCGCCGCTCCGCCACATACTCCCCGATCACCCGGAAGAAGAGGCTCCGGTTCGGCTGGTACTCCAGTTTGAGCCGGGGAATGATCGTGCGGGCGAACTCGCTGCCGTCGCGGTCGCGGCGGATGCGGCTGAAGGTCTGGGAGTAGGCGATCCGGATCGAGCTGGTGGGCCGGAGCGCCAGGGAGCCGGTGAGCCGGGTCTCGAACCCGGCCGAGCCCTCGGGAAAGATCACCCCGCGGCTTCGCGAGATCTTGGCCGAGGCGTTGGCGGTCTGCCAGGTCGGGGTGGTGAGCGTGCTGGAGAAGAGGAAGCCGTCCTCAACGCTGCTGAGCGGGGCGTAGGGCACCTGGCCCGCGCCGCGGTCGACCGTGTAGGCCGTGTAGTCGCCGTTCTGGATATCGGTGAAGTCGTGCTCGGCGTGCCCGCTGAGGCGCCAGCCGCCGCGGGCGGTGAGGCTCAGGTCGAAGCTCTCGCTCCCCTCCAGCGGGTCATTCCCGAACTGGTCGTAGCGCCAGATCCAGGTGGGTCCGGCGAACATCTGGATCTGCTCCAGGAAGGCGCCGCGCGCCCCGTAGAACGAAATCCGGTTGAACGCCCGGCCGGTGACGATGTTGGTCCGCGGCACGAAGCCGCTCTGGGCGCTGAAGTCCTGGTCGATGCCGGTGAGCTTGTAATTGAAGCCCCAGCTCCGGCCGGTGCGGTCGAATTCCGCTTCCCAGAGGGGGCTCGAGCGCACGTCGCCCGCCGCATTGTCCCGCGTCCACGACCCGCCCAGCTGCCCCGCCACGTAGTAGAGCTTCCCGAACACGATACGCGCGTCGGCGGCCGCGACCCGGTTGTACCCGCCGTCCTGGCCCCGGCTGGTGAGGGTGAGGCCGGCGGTGGAGTTGGCGCCGATGTCGCGGCGCACCCGGGTGACGCTGAAGAAGGCGTCGGGGCCCTTCGCCTCATCCAGCGCATTCAGGGTGGCGAGGTTGGTCTTGCCGAACTTGGCGGTGAACTTCCCGCCGGCGATCGGGTCGACGATCCGCCGGGTGTAGACCAGCTGGTTCGGGGTGGCGAAGAGCTCGATTCCCTCGAGGAAGAAGGGCCGCTTCTCGGGGAAGAAGAGCGCGAACCGCTCGTTCACCGTGACCAGGCTCGCGTCCGACTCGATCTGGCTGAAGTCGGGATTGTAGGTCGCGTCGAGCGAGAGGTTGCTCGCGAGCCCGAGCCGGAGGTTGGCGCCGGCGCTCGGGTTGATGTCCTCGCGGGTGAAGTCGCCGCTGGCGGTGCGGGTCCCGTTGGCCTGGGCGGTCACGAACGGCTGGAGTTCGGTGGTGATGCCGCGCTCCAGGTGGTGCAGCCCGGTGATCGCTCCCGACTGGAGCAGGAAGCTGGCGTTGGCGCGGCGGGTGTCGGTCCAGGTGTCCTGGTAGCCGGTGCGCTGGGTGTTGCGGGTGACGTTGATGCCCCAGGTCTGGGCGCCGTCGCCGGGGTAGCGCAGGCTCTTGAAGGGAATCCGGATCTCGACGACGTAGCCCGAGTCGGTGAGCTGCCCGCGCGACTGCCAGAGGTAGTCGGGATTCTTGTCGGTGGTGCCGCCCTGGAGCGAGCCAGCGGTGAAGCCGCCCTCGCTCCGCACCCCGTCCTCCTGCACCCCCAGCGGGTTCACCGTGAAGAAGAAGGCCCGGCGCCGGTCGTTGAAGGTGTCGAGGTAGATCGTCACCCGGTCGTCCTGGTCCAGGTTGTCCCGGTCGGAGATCGTGGCGCGGAGATTTCCGGGGTCCTTGTCCCAGGCGCGAATCCCGAAGTAGATCGCGTTCGGCGCGTACCACACCCGGACCTCGGTGCGCTCCTCGGCGGGGCGTCCGTCGACCGGCTGGTACTGGTGGAATCCGTCGAGGACCGCGGCCTGGCGCCAGACCGGCTCGTCCAGCTTTCCGTCGAGTTCGACGGAGGCTTCGATGCGGGGGATCTCGACGGTGGCGGCGGCGGCGACGGTGTCCTGCGGCGACTGGGCCAGCAGCAGGGAAATCAGGGTGAGCATGGTGGGCGACAATCTAACGCGCGAGAGAGCGAGGCGTCACCCGGGAGGAGCGTCGGCGCGGCGTGCGGGCAGTGGAGGCGCTCCGCGCCGGTCGGCGCGGCGGGTGGGGGCGTTCGCTCCGCGGACCCACGGGCCGCCGAGGGAGAGCGCGATGGACGGGTGAGGGCCCTGACGTCCGCTGCGCGAATCCCCCACTCGCCGCGCCTCTCCGCAGCTATCGTCGCCCCGCCTACCCGCCTACCCGCCTACCCGCCTGACCGCCGGACCGCCCGACCGCCTGACCGCCCGACCGCCCGACCGCCCTACCTCCCCCGGTCCCGCATCTTGTCCGGCAACAGCCCGCGCAGCACCGCCACCCCGTCTGCCGCGATCAGCATTCCCGCTTCCGGCAGGCTCGCGACCCCGACCATCGTGAGGGCCGGCGGCACGCCCGGCTCGGTGTAGGGCTCCAGCGCCTTCCGCACGATCCCCGCGGCGCTGGTGTCGTACCCCACCACGTACACGGTGACCTTCACGAGATCGGGGGGAACGCCGCGCGCCGTGCGCACCACCCGGGCCAGGTTGGCGAAGGTCTGGGCCGCCTGCGCCGCCAGGTCCCCCTTGCCCACCAGGACGCCGTTGCTGTCGAGCGGGACCTGTCCCGACAGGTACACCGTGTTCCCGATCTTCACCGCGGCGCTGAATCCCGGGAGCTGCGGTACTCCCTGCGCCCCGATCGATTGCGGCTGGGACTGGGTGATGTCCGGCGGGGGAAGCCGCCCCGGACCGCCGCGGGCATTGTTCTGGACGCATCCCGCGAGCAGCAGGGCAGGCACGAGGAGGGCGAACCGTGGCATGGCGATACCTCGGCGGTCGGGAGGGACGAGCGGGGGCGGCTTCAGACTGACGTTCGACCGCCGGCAAAAAACACAGGGCGCCAGTTTGTCGCTGGCGCCCCCAGGTTCCCGCCCGGCCTTTCCGACCCGGCTACTCGTACCGCAGCGCCACGATCGGATCCAGCTTGGCCGCCCGGCTCGCCGGCCACGCCCCGAAGAAGAGCCCGACGCTGGCGCTGAAGGCGAAGGCGACGCCGATCGCCACCGGGGAAATGAACGTGTTCCACTGGAGGAACTTCGCCAGGGCGAAGGCGCTCCCCGAGCCCAGCATGATGCCGAGGATGCCACCCACCATGCAGAGCACGATGGCCTCGATCAGGAACTGGAGCAGGATGTTGGCCCGGGTGGCGCCGAGCGCCTTGCGGACCCCGATCTCCTTGGTCCGCTCCGTCACCGAGACCAGCATGATGTTCATGATCCCGATGCCGCCGACCATGAGGCTCACCGCCGCGATGCTCGCCAGCAGGTAGGTGAACACCTCGGTGGCCTGCTGCTGGGTCTGGAGGATGTCCTGCGGGTTGCGGATCTGGAAATCGTTCTCCCCGCCCGGCTGGATCCGGTGCTCCCGCCGGAGGATCGACTCGAGGTTCACCATCCCCTGCTGGATCGGCACGCCCTGCTTCACCTGGATGCCGAGCGAACGGAGCCGGTCGGTGCCGAAGACCCGGAAGCGCGCCGTCTCGAGCGGGATGAAGATCTGCTCGTCGGGATCGTTGAACGAGCCGGCGTTGCCCTTGGTGCTCAGCACGCCGATGACCTCGAAGGGAATCCCGCGGATCAGGATGGTCTGGTTGATGATGCCCGCGGGGTTCACGCCCAGCAGGTCGGGAATGCTGGCGCCGAGGACGGCGTAGCGCTGCCGGGCGTTGTCCTCGCCCTCGGTGAACGAGCGGCCGTAGGGGAGGGTGTAGTTCAGCACCTTCACGAAGTTCGCGGTCGACCCGACGATCGGCTCGTTCAGGTTGAGCGAGTTGTACTTGACCTGGAGGTTGCCCTGGATCTGGGGCATGACCTCCTCGATCAGGTCTCCGTCCCGCTTGAGCGCGAGGTAATCGTCGTAGGTCATGCTGACGCGGTTGTTGGTCGCCACGCCGCCCCGGAACGACTGGCCCGGGAAGGCGTAGAAGACGTTCGCGCCCAGTGCCGCGATCCGGTCGTTCACCGCCTTCTGCGCGCCGGTGCCGAGGGCCACCATCGTGATCACCGCGCCGACACCGATGATGATGCCGAGCATGGTCAGCGCCGCCCGGAGCTTGTTGGCCCGGATCGAGCTGAACGCGACGCCGACCGTTTCGCCGATCAGCATGGTTACGGCCTCGCGGGAGTGGCCGGACGGGCCGCGCCGCCCTGCGCCGCGCCACCCTGGGTGGCACCGCTCGAGCTGCTGCCGGTCGAGGAGCGCATGCCGGGCACCGCGCCGCCGCCGGTCATCCGGTTGAAGCGGTTCTTGAATTCCTGCTGCGAGTTGATGAGGCTCGCGCTGGGCAGCACCAGCACCGAGTCACCCTCGGCGAGCCCCGACTTGATCTCGCTGTAGTCGAGGTCGGTGATGCCGGTCTTCACCTTCTTCGGCGTGATCACCCCGTTCCGGATGGTGAACACGATGTAGTCGCCGCCGAAGAGATAGTTCGAGGCGCCGCCGTTGCCGCCGCCCTGCCGGCGCTGGCCGCCGCCCGACTGCCGCAGCTTCTGGAGGATGGCCCGCTCCGCCGGGGTGGGCTGCTCGCCGTTCCGGAACTTGGCGAAGATCGCCTTCACCTGGTCCTCGGTGACGCCCTCGGGCAGCGGGATCACCCGCCCGTCCGGGGTGGTCATCGTGTTGGGCTTCTTCTCGCCGCCGGCCGGCGCCTTCGCGCTGTCGTGCGGCACCGTGGCCGCGAGTCCCACCCGCTGGGTGGAGTCGCCGCTCGGCGTCGGGGTGGTGGCGGCCGCCGCGAGCTGCTGCTGCACGTCGTTGGGGTTGAGCCCCAGCACCGAGGCGGCGGAGGCCACGTCCTTCTGGGTCCGCAGCGAGGCGTTCGGCACCGCCATGACATTCGACGCCTGGCCGATGTGCACCTCGACCTCGGTGTTCATGCCGGGCTTGAGCAGGCCGTCGCGGTTGTCGATCCGCACCCGGACCGGGAACATGGTGACGTTCTGGCTCACCGTGTCGCGCGGCTCGATCTTGAGCACCACGCCCTCGAACGGCCGGTTGGGATAGGCGTCCACGGTGACGGTGGCACGCTGGCCCGGCTGGATCTTCCCGATGTCGGTCTCGTCCACCAGGGTGTAGACCTGCACCAGCTGCAGGTTGGCCATCCGCATGAGCACCGTCCCGCCGCTCACGTTGCTGATGGCGGAGGCGATGACCTGGCCCCGCTCCACGTCCTTCTCGATGATGGTGCCGCTGATCGGCGCCTTCACGTCCACGTCCTCGAGCTGGATCGAGGCGTTCTCCAGCGCCACCTGGGCCGAGACCAGGTTCGCCTTCGCGTTGGCGAAGTCGAGCACAGCCTGGTCGTGCTCCTGCTGCGTAATGGCCCGGGACTCGAACAGCTCGTCGGAGCGCTTCTTGTTGGTCTCCGCCACCTGGAGCGCCGCCTTGCTGGCCTCCACCTGGGCGCTGGCCTGCGCCACCGAGTTCCGCGGGGTGCGGGGGTCGATCTTGATCAGGATCTGGCCGCGCTCCACCGTCGCGCCGGTCTCGGACATGATCTGGAGGATTTCGCCCGAGGCCTTGCTCTTCACCTCGACGGTGGTGTCCGGCTGGACGGCGCCGGAGGCCTGGGCCGAGACCACGATGTCACGGGTGACGACCGGGACGGCCTGGTACACCACCTTCTGCTCTTCCTTCTTGCAGGCGGCGGCGAGGACGACGAGGGCGATGCAGTGGCGGATGCGCATGGCGGTTGGTGTGCTCAGTTCCGGGGCGTCATGAAGTCGCGGCCGATCTTTCCGTCGAAGAGATGCACCTGACGGTCGGCGTGCTCGGCGATATCGTGCTCGTGGGTGACCAGCACGATGGTCTGGTTCTTCTTGTGGAGCTCCTCGAACAGCGCCATGATCTCGATGCTCGTGGTCGAGTCGAGGTTGCCGGTGGGCTCGTCGGCCAGGAGGATGCTGGGCCGGTTCACCAGCGCCCGGGCAATGGCGACGCGCTGCCGCTGGCCGCCGGAAAGCTCGTTGGGGCGGTGGGTCATGCGGTTGCCCAGGCCGACCTGGCTCAGGGTCTCGGCGGCGCGCTCTCTCCGTTCCTTGGCCGGCACGCCGGCGTAGACCAGCGGCAGCTCCACGTTGTGGAGCGCGTCGGCGCGGGGGAGCAGGTTGAAGGTCTGGAAGACGAACCCGATCTCCCGGTTCCGGATCCGGGCCAGCTCGTCGTCGCCCAGCTCGGAGACCCGGTGGCCGTTGAGCCAGTACTCGCCCTTGCTGGGCGTGTCGAGGCACCCGATCAGGTTCATCAGGGTCGACTTGCCCGAGCCCGAGGGGCCCATGATGGCGACGAATTCGTTGCGGCGAATGACGAGGTCGACGCCCCTGAGCGCGCGCACGATTTCCCCGCCCATGTCGTACTCCCGCTGGAGGTCGCGGGTGACGATCACGGCGTCGCGCGGCACGTCGGCCGGGAGCATCGCCATCCGTTCGCCGGTATCGTGGATCGCAGTGGTCATAGGTTCCGTCCGATGAGGGCCTCGATCTGGGCCTTCGCCTTGAGATAGTCGAAGCGGGCGTTCACCGCGTCGACCCGGGCCTGGGCCAGTGCCTGCTGGGACGTGAGGACGTCCAGAATGGTTGCGGCGCCGCCCTGGTAGCGCGCGTTCACCACCCGGAGATCCTCCTGCGCCGCCTCGATGCTGGTGCGGGAGATCTCGATCCGGGTGCGGGCGGCGTCCAGCACCGCGTACTGCGTGGTCAGCGCGCTCTGCACCGCCCGCCGGGTATCGGCCGCCTGGGCCTCGGCGTTGTCCTGGCTGGCCAGCCGGGTCTCGATCGTCTGCTCCCGCTGGAAGCGGTTGAAGATCGGCCAGGTGAGCCCCAGGGTCAGGCCCCGGTTGGCATAGAGATGATAGTCGAGCGAATTGTTGCCGCTCCAGCTGGTGTTGCCGGAGAGGGCGAGCGTCGGGAAGTACTGCGCCCGGGCCGACTTCACCGAGGCCGCCGCAGCGGTCGCGGTCGCCTCGGCGGCCTGGACCTGGGGCGAACGGGCCAGCGCCTCGTGGGTGAGCTGCACGGTGTCGAGCACCACCGACGTCTGGTAGAAGCTCGAGTCGTCGGCCGCCACCACCCGGCCTTCCACGCCGATGGTGCGGCCCAGCGCCGCCTGGGTGCGCGCCACGTCGCTCTGGGCGGTGATCAGGTTGCTCTGCGCCGTCCCGAGGTTCACCAGCGAGCGGAGCGAGTCGGAGCGGGTGGCCTGGCCAACCTTGAGCTTCGCGTTGGAGATCGCCAGCTGCTGCTCGGCCAGCTTCACGCTGGCGTCGCGCACCGTGAGGAGCTGCTGGGCCGCGAGCGCGTCGAAGAACTGGGTCGTCGCGCTGAAGGCGGCCTGGAACTCCTGGTCGGTGAGCGAGGCTTCGGCGGCCGAGCGGGTCGCCTTCGCGGAGCGGCTGTCGGCGCCGCGCCGGAACCCGGTGAAGAGGTCGACGCTGGCGGTGAGACCCATGCTCACGCTGGTCGAGGTCCGGTCGCCGCTGATCACCTGGCCGGTGACCTGGTCGGTCCGGGAGGGGCCGGCGGAGAAGTTGCTCGCGCCGGTGCTGTTGGCCGAGAGGCTCGGGAGGTAGGCGCCCCGGGCCGAGCGCACCTGCGCCTCGGCGGTGCGCACCGAGCTCCGTGCCTGCACCACGCTCGGAAGCGCCTGCTGGGCCCGGCGCACCGCCTCGTCGAGGGTGACGGTCGGGAGCTGCTGGGCTTCCAGCGGCCCGGCCACCAGGGTCACCGCGATCCACCACGTCATCTTCATTTCTGCTTCGACTCCCGTTGCTGCCGTTCCTTGCGTTCAGCGTCGAGCCGGTCGGTCAGGGCCCGGTACTGCTGCTGCTGGTCCGGGGTGAGCTGCCCGTTGATCTCGCTGCGAATGACCTGGCGGGCGGCATCGATCCGGGGCCGCATTTCCGCCAGGATGGAATCCATCGAGCCCGCGCGCCGGTCGAGGATGGCGCGCACGCTGTCGTGCTGCACCGGCGTGAGCTTGAGCTCCTTATCCAGCAGGTCGATATACCACGTCGGCCCGTGCCCACGGTCGTCGCGGTCGCCGCCGCGCGCGCGCGCGGTGATGGCGCTGCCCACGAACCCGCCCGCGAGCGCCGCGAGCGCCAGCATGCCGGCCGCCTTCCAGGTGCCCGTCTGCATCGGTTACCGCCCCGACCCGAGCAACTCGCCGGGCATCGCGTCCCGGAGCGGCTGCTCCGACGCGAGCACCTCGGCGGGACTCGGCGACGGCGAGGCGCCCATCCGCGGCGCCAGCCACCAGCCTAACAGTGCCGCCACCAGGATCGCGGCGGCGACGCCGGGCCGGGCCCAGCTCTCCAGCACATCCCAGAAGCTGCCCGGTTCCGGCAGCCGGCGGAGCACCCGCGCGACGAAATCGGCCTGGCCCGCGGGGGTCAGGGCCTCCCGGAGCCGGTCGCCCAGCTCGCGATCCGGGCTGCTGTCGAACGGTGAGTATTCGTCCATAGTTCATGCCTCCTGGTCTGGTTCCCACCTTCATGCCAGGGGTCTCTGGCAGTAGTACGCGCCCCCCGGCGGATTCGTTGATCCGGTTCCGGTCAGGTCTCCTGCCGTTCCGACCCGAGCAGTGCCCGCAACTTGCGCCGGGCGTGAAACACATCCGACCGAGCCGTGCCCTCGGGGATGCCCAGCATCGCGCCGACCTCGGCGTGGCTGTACCCCTCCACCTCGAAGAGCACCACCGCGAGCCGCTGGCGCTCCGGCAGCTCGGTGAGCGCCTCGCGCAACCGCTGGCGCAGCAGGGCGCGCTCCGCGTCCGTGTCAGGGGGCCGGGTGGTGGCGGGCTGGGCGAGGGGGATGGGCTCGGTATTGCGCACCCGGCGGCGGCGACGCAGGTCGCGCGCGGCGTTCATCGCGATGCGCGCGAGCCAGGGCCCGAGCGTGGCCGTGGTGTCGAAACGATCGAGCGCGGACCAGGCCGACAGGAAGGCGTCCTGCGCCGCGTCTTCGGCATCCTCCTGATGCCCGAGTACGGCGTAGGTCATCCGTCGTACCATCGAGGAATGGCGACTCACCAGTTCCCCGAAGGCATCGCGATCGCCCGCCCTCGCGCGGCGGACCAGTTCGGCGTCGGTCACAAGAACGGAAAGATGTTCTACCCGGGAGCGGGAGGACAGGATTGGCGCGGCTTCGGGACAGGACTTGGGGATCTTGATGGATTGAACTGCGGATTGATTCCAGTCGACTCCAGTTCCGACGAGCCAGTGTAACCTATTGTATTATAAACGCTTAGCCTTGATGGTTCACCGCTCACCGCTCACCGCTCACCGCTCACCGCTCACCACCCTCCTTCTCTTCGTCGCCACAGCTGCAGCCCGAACACTCCCGCCAGCACCACCGACACCGCACCAACCACATAGCCCACGGCCGTCGGCAGGCCCAGCGCGAGGAGGCCGAAGACAAGCAGCACCAGGGCTACCGGCCCGAGGGTCGACCGGAAGGCGGCGCTGGTGAGGCGGCGGGCCGCGACCACCGCCCGGGCGCGGAGCTCCCGGGTGCCGCGCGCCTTCGAGATCTGGCCGGTGCGGCTTGCACGGCGGGCCAGCCGCGACGGGATCATCCGCTTGACCGCCTGCGGCGCCTTCCGGGGGCGCCGGATGATCTCGACGCTCGCCTCGACGTCGCGGCGGAACTGGAGCTCCATCGCGCGGGCCAGCTCGACGTCCTCGATGACCACGTCGAGCTCGTAGTTCCCCACCAGGCTCTGGAGGTTGATGTTGCTGGTGCCGATCCGGGCCCAGCGGGCGTCGGAGACCATCGTCTTCGCGTGGATCATGGGTCCGTCCCACTCGAAGATCCGCATGCCGGCGCGCAGGATGTCGCGATACCCCAGGCGGGTGATGTTGCGGATGACCGGGACGTCGCTCGAGCCGGGGACCAGGAGCCGCACGTCGACGCCGTCCTGCTCGGCGAGCGCCATCACCTCGAAGAGCCGGGCCGGCGGCACCAGGTAGGCATCGACGATCCAGAGCCGCTTGCGGGCGCCGGCCGTGAGGTACTCGAGCACCCGCGAGGCGCGCTCCCGGCCCGGCTCACCCACGACGATCCGGATCGCGGCGTCACCGCAGGCGGGCACCTCCGCGATCCGGTCCTCCACCGGCAGCGGGCTCCCGGCCAGGCCCCAGACCTTCGCGAACGCGACGTCGAGCGCGAGGGAGGCGGGCCCCTCGATCAGGACCGCGGTGTCGCGCCAGGGGGGAATGCCACGCTCCGGATCGCCGGCCCACTCGTCGGCGATGCAGAGGCCGCCCACCACCGAGAACGACCCGTCGGCCAGGACCAGCTTGCGGTGGTCGCGCGAGAAGAGGGCGATCGGGTGAAAGGGATTGGGCGGGTTGAAGGCGCGGACCTCGCACCCCGAGTCGCGGAGGTAGCGCCAGAACTTCCGGCCGGTCGCGATGGAGCCGAACCAGTCGTACAGCACCCGCACCGACACCCCCGCGCGAGCCCGCTCCGCCAGCGCCTCCGCGAAGCGCCACCCGGTCCGGTCGTCGCGGATGATGTAGTTCTCGAAGCGGACGTAGCGCCGGGCGCCCGCGATGATCGCGAGCATGGCGGCGTAGGCCTGCGGTCCGTCCTGCAGCAGCACGACCCGGTTGCCGGGGATCGGCCGCGCCGCCGCGGCGCGGTCGATCGCCCGCTGGACCACCGGGCGGATCCGGGTTTCGCTCACGTCCCGCCGAGCCCGAGAGTGGCCTCGCCCGGCCGCAGGGCGTCGAGCACGAAGGCGATGTGCTCCTCCAGGGGAATCCCGATCTCCTCGGCGCCCTGCAGCACATCCTCCCGGCTGACCCCGCGGGCGAAGGCCTTGTCCTTGAGCTTCTTCTTCACGCTGGAGACCTCGAGATCCTTGAGGCTCTTCGAGGGCCGCACCAGGGCGCAGGCCACCAGAAAGCCGCAGAGCTCGTCGACCGCGAAGAGCGCCTTCGCCATCGGGGTGTCGCGCGGCACGCCGGTATAGCTCCCATGCCCGAGAATGGCGCGCTGCATCGGCTCGGGGAATCCCTGCGCAGCGAGAAGCCGGACTCCCTCCGCGGGGTGACCCTCGGTGGCGGAACGCTCGGCGTTCGGCCAGCGCTCGTAGTCGTAGTCGTGCAGCAGCCCCACCAGGCCCCATTCGTCGGGATCGGCGCCGAACTTCGCCGCCATCGCCCGCATGGCGAGTTCGACGGCGTACATGTGTTTCCGGAGGGCGTCGTTCAGGGTGAATTCGTGGACCAGGGCGAGGGCGCGGTCGCGGGTCCAGTCGGGGGGGAGGGGCATGGGGGCAAGATAAGGGAAGGGCCGACAGAGGGGCCATGAGCTGTTAGCTATTAGCTATTAGCTGTTAGCTGTTAGCTGTCAGCCCTCGATGCGAAGCGACCCTCCGCGCAAGACGCTCGGAGGGTCGCTTTACATCGTACAGCTAACAGCCAATGGCTAACAGCTAACGGCTTCCGTTCACGGCGCCGGACAGGTGATCGCGCCGCAGACCGGGACCGGCAGGGTGGTGCCGTACTTGGCGTTGATGGCCGCTGCCACCGCGTCGGCCAGGGTCCGGTGCGCCAGGGTCGACGGATGGAAGCCGTCGAGCGAGAAGAGCGACGCCGCCGTGGGCAGGCGCACGCCCGGTGACGAGAAGCCCTGGAACGTCACCGCGCCGCCGGTGGTCGCGCGGCTGATGTCGGGGAAGGTGGGGATCTGTCCCGCGGCCAGCGCAGCCTGGAGGATCGCGTTCAGGTCCACCACCGCCCAGTTGTGAGCCGTGGCCTGTGCCTGCACCGTGGCGTTGAACGCCACCACCGCGTTCCGCATCGTGGCGTATTCCGCCGCGGTCACCACCACGGAGTCGACGGAGCAGTCGAGCGTCGCGGTGCCACCGCCCGCCGCGACGGCGATCCGGGGGAGGCCCTTGGTCCACGGGATCAGGGTGCTGTCGCCCTTGGCCCCGGGCACGGCGGCCGCGGGGGCGCAGTTGGTGGCGACCGTCAGCCCATTCGGGAGCTGCTGCGGCACGCCCGGGCAGAGCCCGGTGCGGAGGCACCAGTAGGTCGAGCCCTTCGACGCGAAGGGAATCACCGTCACGTCGGGCACGGTGAGCAGCACCGCGGAGGCGCCGGTCGCGGCGATGCTGTCAGCCAGCTCGGTGTACTTGGCGGCGAAGACCGCCTGCGAGGTGATTTCCGCCGGGTTGCCCGGGTTGGCGTCGTTGATCAGCGAGCCGAGGACGTCGTTCGGCCCGATCTCGAGCGTCACGAGGGTCGGGTTCCGCTGCTGCATCGCCTGGATCTCGGTGCGCCCGCCCAGGAAGAAGGCGGAGAGCTGCTCGTAGATGCTCACCGGGGTGGCGAAGTTGCTGAACATGTCCTCCACGCCCGCGCCCGGCACCGCCACGTTGTTGATCTCCCCGCTGTTGCTCACCCGCCCGAAGCAGATCGAGCGGTAGGTGGCATCGGGGATCCCGCCCACGTGGGCGCGGGTCACGTTGTTGGTGTAGGGCGAAGGGCATCCCGGCATGTTGAGGTGCGGGATGGCGAAGTCGGCGCCGGCCACCGCGGCCAGCAGGACCGGGAAGGCGCGCTGCTGGGTGCTGTCGTTGATGCCGCCGGACTGGAAGCCGGCGGAGATGCTGTTCCCCATGGCGACGTAGCGCTGGAAGATCGCCCCGCCGGTGGGCACCGGCGGCGTCGGGGGAGGATTGAGCGAGTCGTCGCTGTAGCAGCCGGCAAAGAGCGGAAGTGCCAGCAGGAGAGCGGCGACCTTGTTGGTGCGTGTCATGGCCGTTGGTCTCCCGTCAGAACGAGTAGGTGAACGTCGCACCGATCAGGTGCGCGTTGAACGTGAAGAGGCCATTGGTCACCGCCGGATCCGAGACGGTGCGCCCGCGGCGTTCCTGCTGCTTGATGTACTGGTAGGCCAGGTCGACGTGGAGCTTCTCGCCCAGCTTCGCGCCCAGGCCGCCGGTGAACTCGGCGCGGGGCCCTTCGGGGAGGTTCGGCACCACCGTCTGGTCGGGCGCCGCGGCGGTGTGGTTGATGTACCCCAGCCGCACCACGGTGCCTTCGCTCACCAGGTACTCACCACCGATCCGGTAGGCCCAGGTGCGCTTGTTGTCCTGCGGGAGGTTGATCCGGCCCGCGCCGACGAGGTCGAGGGCGAGGGTGTCGAACACCTTCCAGTTGGTGGTGACCACGTCCACCAGGGCGCGGAACTGCTTGGTCACGTCCACCGCGGCGCCGAAGGAGAGCTGCTCCGGGAGGCGCAGCACCGTCGAGGCGTCCTGCTTGCCGAGCGGCGCGCCGGCGCCGAACTGGGCCGCGAGCTGCTGGTCGAGGGGGAGGCCACCCAGCAGGATGTTGGTGTTGATCTGGGTGAACTCGGCCGTGGCGTTGTCGATCTCCGACCGCTGCCGGCTCAGGTAGCGCACGCCGAGGGAGACCCGGTCGGCCGGCCGGACGATGAGGCCGAGGTGGTAGCCCACGCTGTGGCCGTTGCCGTGCAGGTTCGCGTCGGCGAAGTCGGTGCCCGGGAGGATGCCGACGTCGGCGAAGGTCTGCACGCTGCCGGGGAAGAGGCCCGGCGGCACCGACTGCTCGGAGAGGTCGAGGTGCTGCTGCAGCTGCACGTGCGAGATGTTGTAGTCGAAGCCGACGCCGAAATCGATCTTCGGGTGGAGCCGGATCGCCACCGTGGGCTGGATGTAGACGTTCCGGATGACGGAGCGGTAGCCCCGGAAGCGGGCCAGGCCGTTCTCGTCCCAGTTGGTCTCGAGACCGTACGGGGCGAAGAGGCCGATGCCGGCGGCGATCTTGTCGGTCACGCCGTAGGCCGCGTACAGGTGCGGCACCGGGATCAGCTTCTTGTTGAGGTCGGCCGTGCCGCCATCGTCGGCCTTGAAGCCGCCGGTGGCGATAATGCCGGTGCCGCCAGCCGTGATGAGGCCGTGGCCTTTCCCGAGTCCGGCGAGGCCGGCGGGATTGTAGAACATCGCAGAACCGTCGGCGCAGGGAGACGCCGTGGCCGTACCTGCACGGCCCATGGCACAGGTGCCATGTTCATTGACGCTGTATCCCTGTGCCCGCAGGGAGACCGGGACGCCAAGCAGGGCGGCCAGTCCACCGACGGCCAACCAAACACGGTACCGCCGCATAGGGAGAACTCCGAGATGGTAAGGAAGAGGTGCGGTGACGCCGGAGATGTGCTGGAAGATGGGTATAGCTTACGGCGAGCCGACAACTTTGTCAAAGCGTCGCGGACTGCAATTGTGAAAGGCCCTAACGACGCCCGGGTTTCGGGTCAGTGCATCGTGCCGCCGTCGGGCGCGGGGGCGCCGGGCAGCAGCCCCGCCGACAGCGGTACCCGGTATTCCTCCTCCCCATCGAGCGCGATCTCGAAGGCGTAGAATCCGGCCCGCGGCAGGGGGAGGTCGAAGACCAGCACCGCTCCCGCCTCGACGTCCACCACCCCCGCCGGCGGTTCGCCGAAGTGCACCGCCCCCTCCCCCTCGACCAGCGTGGTCTCCTGCTCGTCCACGAACCGGATCCGCATCCGGTGCTGGCCGATCTCGGTCCGCCGCCCGCGGAGGCGGAGCACCAGGTGCGCCCGCGGATGCACCGCCGGGAACTGGGGCACCCAGACGTGCTGGAAGAGCCCCAGCACCGAGAGCTTTCCCTGCTGGTCGATCAGGGCGTAGTCGGCGAGGACCGCGAAGTCGAGCTGCAGGGTCAGCTCACCCGGATCGAGACGATCTCGTCGTTCTTGCGGATGGCATTCACGATGTCCTGGCCCTGGGTCACCTGGCCGAAGACGGTGTGCTTGCCGTCGAGGTGCGCCTGGGGCGAGTGGCAGATGAAGAACTGGCTGCCGCCGGTGTCCCGCCCCGCGTGGGCCATGGACAGCGTCCCGGCGACGTGCTTGTGGGTGTTCTTCTGGGTCTCGCACTTGATGGTGTAGCCCGGCCCGCCGGTCCCCACCCGGGGATCGCTCGGATCCTTGGAGTTCGGGTCGCCCCCCTGGATCATGAAGTTGCTGATGACCCGGTGGAAGCGGGTGCCGTCGTAGAACTGGGAGTTCGCGAGTTTCTCGAAGTTCTGCACCGTGCCGGGAACTTCCTGGTCGAACAACTCGGCGACGATGGTGCCGCGGCTGGTCTCGATGGTGGCAGTCTTCATGGTCGTGGGCATGGAGGTGAATGCGTGCGGCGGACTGGCGGGAGGATAAGCCCCCCGGGGAGGAAGCTCAATCAGCGCCCGGTGATCTCGTCGAGCCGGGCTCGCCATTCCTCGAGCGAGGTGGCCGGCGCGAGACAGCGCATGCCGCTGCAGGCGAAGGCGCGGGTCCCCCCACCCGCGGCCGCCATCGGGGCCACCGGGGCCGGCAGCGCGGCGCCGCCGGCCTCGACCCGCTGCACCACCCGCCGGGGCGCGTAGCGGGTGAGTGCCGCCTCGTGGAGCGCGCGCGCCAGCGGGTCCGCCGCGCCGCCGCCGGTCACGACGAAATGGGTCGCCGGGGAGAGCTGCCAGTCCACCGCCTGGAGGAAGGTGGCGCCGTAGATCCCCAGCTCCGGCGCGCCGCCGGCAAAGGCCCGCACCAGGGTGGCGAGCCGTTCGCCCCAGCGCGGCGCCTGGGTCAGTGCCGCGAGGCGGGCCGCCGCCAGCGCCGCCACGCCGTTGGGGGACGGCGTCGGGGTGTCCTGCACCGGCCGGGCCCGGGTGGGGAGCAGCCCTTCCCCCGCGCTCGACGCGGTATCGAAGAGCCCGCCGCTCCCGGCGTCGAGGTAATCCTGCCAGACCCGGTCGAGCAGCGCCTCGCTCCACGCGAGCCAGGCGCCGTCGGCGGTGACCTCGTACGCCTCGATCGCGGCGAGCGCCACCTGCACCTGGTCGTCGAGCAGCCCCTCGATGCCCCCGGGACTGTGCCGGAGCGCGGACGCCCCGGCGTGCTCCCGCCGGATGCGCTCCAGGCTCCGGAGCCCGTGCTCCACCGCCCACCCGTCGCCCAGGAGCGCGCCCGAGCGGATCAGCGCGCCGGCCAGCATCCCGTTCCAGTTGGTGTAGCGGGTGCGGTCGACGAAGGGCTCCGGGCGGTGCGCCCGCGCGGCGCGGAGCCGCTCCTCGCCGGTGCGGAGCAGATCGGTGACGCGCTCGAGCGGCAGGCCGAGCCGCCCGGCGATCGACTCCAGCCGTTCCGCCACGAAGAGCACGTTCCTCGCGGGGTGATGGTGCATCTCCCCCGCGGTGCCGATGTCGTAATAGGCCGCCGTCACCGCGAGCGATTCGGCATCGCCGATGACCTCGGTGGCCTCCTCGAGCGTCCAGGTGAAGTAGTCGCCGTCGTCCTCCAGCCCGACGTCGGCGTCCTGGCTGGCGGCGTACCCGCCCTCCGGATCGGCGAGCACCTCGCGCACCCAGCGGATGATGCCGAGCGCCACCTCGCGCCAGCGCTCCCCGCCCAGCGCCGCATAGCCCTCGGCGTAGGCCCGCAGCAGCTCGGCGTTGTCGTAGGACATCTTCTCGAAGTGCGGCACGATCCAGCGGGCGTCGACGCTGTAGCGGTGGAAGCCGCCGGCGAGCTGGTCGTGGATTCCGCCCCGCGCCATGCCGTCGAGGGTGCGCTGCACCAGCTCGGCCAGGGCGGAGTCCTTCGTGTCGTGCCAGCGGGTGAGCAGGAACAGCACCGCGGCGGGATGGGGGAACTTGGGCTGGGAGCCGAAGCCGCCATTCTGGAAGTCGAAGAGCGCCGCCATCCGCTCGGTGGCGGTGGCGAGCACCGTGGGCTCCGCGTCGCCCGGCAGCGCTTCGTCGAGCTGCTCCGCGATCACCCGCTGGATGGCGGCGGCCTGCTGTCCCACCCGCTCGCGCTGGGTGCGCCAGACCTTGAGCACCTGCTCCAGCACGGTGCGGAAGCCGGGCCGCCCGTACTTCCCGTCGGGGGGGAAGTAGGTCCCGCCGTAGAAGACCTGGCCGTCGGGACGGAGGAAGGCGGTGAGGGGCCACCCTCCCTGGTTGGTCATCGCCGCGACCGCGCGCTGGTAGCGGGTGTCGACATCGGGGCGCTCGTCGCGGTCGACCTTGATGCAGACGAAATGCTCGTTGAGGAACGCGGCCAGCGCCGGGTCCTCGTACGACTCGCCGTCCATTACGTGGCACCAGTGGCACCACACCGCGCCGATATCGAGCAGCACGGGGCGATCCTCGGCCGCCGCCCGGGCAAAGGCCTCGGGGCCCCAGCTGTACCAGTGGATCGGCTGGTGTGCGGCGGAACGCAGGTAGGCGCTGCTGGCCTGGGCGAGACGATTCTCCATGCGCGGAAGGTAGGGAGGGGCGGGCGCGGCCGCACTGTACCGCGCGGCTGCTGACACCCGGGGAGGCGATCGCCCGTTCGGATTCCATCCCCAACCCGGAGCCCTCGAGATGATCCGTTCCACCCTGGCGCTGCTCCTCCTCGCCGCGCCGCTGGCCGCGCAGGGCGCCCCCAAGGCGGCCTGTGCCGACTCCACCCACCGCCAGTTCGACTTCTGGGTCGGCGACTGGAACGTGACCATGGGCGGCAAGGCGGCCGGGACCAACCTCATCACCCTCGAGGAGGGGGGCTGCCTGCTCCACGAACACTGGGTCGGATCCCAGGGTGGAACCGGGCAGAGCTTCAACTTCGTGGACCAGGCCAGCGGCGAATGGACCCAGGTCTGGGTCGACAACCAGGGCGGGAGCCTCCACCTCACCGGCCGGCTCACCGGGAACCAGCTGCAGTTCACCGGCATGGCGCCGGGATCCGATGGGAAGCCGGCCCACCAGCGGCTCACCTTCACCCGCAATGCCGACGGCACGGTGCGGCAGCTCTGGGAGAGCTCTGCCGACGGCCAGGCGTGGACCACGGTCTTCGACGGGTTGTATCGCAAGAAGAGCTGAACGGGGTCTCTCCGTGCTCTCCGTGTTGTGCTTTTGCGTTGCTGTTGTTTTCCTGCTGTTGGTCCTGACCGGCGATTCTCTCCTCTCTCCCGGCCTGGTGCGTGTCCCGAGAAACTCTCCCCACGGTGGTCGTCGGTGCCGGCGCGGCCGGGTTGATGGCCGCCATCTTCGCCGCGCGGGCCGGGGAACGGGTGCTCCTGCTCGAGGGGAAGGACGACGGCGGCCGGAAGATCCTCATCAGCGGCGGGGGCCGCTGCAACGTCCTGCCGGGCGAACTGGTGCCGGGCCGCTTTCACAGCGAATCCTCCCCCAACCTGGTGCGGAAGCTCCTGCTGGCGTGGCCCCTCGCCGGGCAGCGGGCGTTCTTCGAGGAGGACCTCGGGCTGCCGCTCGCCCTCGAAGCCGAGAGCGGCAAGCTCTTCCCCGCGAGCAACCGCGCCCGGGACGTGCGGGACCGGCTGGTCGACGCGGTTCGCCGCGCCGGGGCAGAGCTTCGCACCGGCGTGAAGGTCCGTGACCTGGTGCCGCACGACGGCGGCTGGCGGGTGCTGGTGGAGGGCGGCACCATCGAGGCGTCCCGCGTCATTCTCGCGACCGGCGGGCTGTCGGTCCCCGCCACCGGCAGCGACGGCACCGGCCTGGCCATCGCGCGGCGGCTGGGGCACGAGGTCCGGGACACCTATCCCGCGCTCACCCCGCTCACTGCCGAACCGCCCGTGCACGCCGCGCTCGCGGGAGTATCGCTGGCAGTGCACATCGTCGCGCGAGTCGGCGGGAAGCGGTTCGAGTCGTCGGGCGGATTCCTCTTTACCCACCGCGGGTACAGCGGGCCTTCGGTGCTGGATCTGTCGCACCTGGCGGTGCGCTCCCGGCTCGCCGGGACGAGAACCGAGCTGCTGGTGCGCTGGGGTGAGCTCGACGCCGCGCAGTGGGATGAGCGGCTCCGGGAGAGAAGCTCGCGCAGCGTGGCGACCCTGGTGCGCGAAGTGCTCCCGGCCCGGCTGGCCGACCGGCTGCTGGAGGAGAGCGGCGTCGAAGGCGGGTGCCAGCTGGCCCAGCTCACCCGCGAGGCCCGCAAGGCGCTGGTCGAGCGGCTTACCGCCTACCCGCTCCCCTGGACCGGGGACGAGGGATACAAGAAGGCAGAGGTCACCGGTGGCGGCGTGGCACTCGAGGAGGTGCATCCCGGGACGCTCGCGAGCCGCAGGCATCCGGGACTCTTCTTCGCGGGGGAGATCCTCGACGCCTTCGGCCCGATCGGGGGCTACAACTTCGCGTGGGCCTGGGCCACCGGACATACGGCGGGGCTGGGAGGAAAAAAGAAAGAGGCGGGCCGGTGAGGCCCGCCTCTCGCTGCCAGCGACTCCGGCTTACTTGAGGCCGAAGCTCACGCCGACGGTGATCGGAATGAAGTTGGTGTTGCTGCCGCTGGTGTTCACGGTGAGGTAGCGCCCCTCGGCGAAGATGCTCGCGTCGGACCCCGCCTTGAACTTGATGCCCGCGCCACCGCCGAAGGCGATCTTGGTCTCCGAACCGGACACGGTCACGCCGCCGGCCGAGGCCTCACCCTTGGCATTCACAAAGCCGATCGAACCGATCACGTACGGATGGACGGTGCCGGCGCCCTTGAAGTTGTAGAGGATGTTGCCGAAACCGCCCGCCAGCTTCGTCTTGCCGCTGGCGCCGTCGAACTTGTTCTCCCCGTAGTAGAAGTCACCACGGAGCCCGAGGCCGGAGGGCAGGTTGTAGCCGACGTTGGCCAGGCCGTGCCAGCCGGTCTTGGCGACGTCGCCGAAATCGCCGAGCGGGATGGTCAGACCGCCACCGACGCCGACGGACACCTGGGCCTGGGCGGAGGCGGCGGAGAGCAGCAGCGCGCCACCGGCGGCGAGAACGACAGAAACGATGCGCTTCATAGCACACTCCTTGAAAGTTCTTCCCGGGTCCATAGTCGCGGGCCAACTCGGCCACGCACCGGGCGGGCAGAATATAACGGAGACCCGCCCCGAAACGGCTCAGGGCGGTGCTCGAAAATACGTCACAAGTTGTCAGCTTGATGCCACAGAGTGGAACGGGTGGGGCGCCTACTCGACCAGTTCCACCAGCTGCTTCATGGAGTCGGTGGGAGCCTGCGCCACCAGCGACAGACGGTAGCCATGCTGGTCGAGCCAGGTGGCGACCGAGACTCCGTTAGGCGCGGTGCCGAACGCGGTCTGGCCGTTCTCGAGGCTCGGGTCGTCGACGGGGCGGGAGCCGGCGCTGTCGGGCTTGATCAGCTGCTGGTCGAGGAGCATGCGCCCGCCGCCCGGGGTCCGGTAGACGACCCGCACCACGGTGAGCCCGGGCAGCGCGCCCGGCACGGCAGAGGCGGGCCCCACTTCGATATGGTCGAACTCGAGGCCTCGGATCATCCGCAGCGCCCCGCCCAGGCGGCGCGACGCCTCGGGGGCGGCCACGCTCCGGAAGCTGGGCGACGCCGGGACCTGGGGCGGCGGATCGGCGCGGGTGTCGAGCGTCGGTGCCGGGGCCGACCGCTGCGTGCCGGCATCCGCGGTGCGGGGCCGCCTGGCCGCCGCGGAGCGATCGTCCTCCGTCGGCTTCCCGGTGAGGATCACCGCCTGGGGCGAGGTGCTCGGCGGCGGCGCCACCCGGATCAGGCTGTCGTGGGGAGAGGCCAGCGGAATCGGGGCACCGGCGACGCCGGCGCCGTTGCCGGTCTCGGGCCGCGGCATCTTCGCGTTGAGCCGCGCGGCGGAGATCGCCTCGAAGCCCTCGCCCTGGGAGCGCAGCCGGTTGGCGCCGTAGCCGACCAGCACCGCCATCAGCAACGCCACCACCCAGAGGACGTTGGCGAAGTTCACCTGCGGCGGCATCCAGGTCCACTTCTTCTCGTCGGCCGGAACGATCACCAGCCCGCTCTCGGTGAATCGGGTCGCGGCGACGGACCCGGCGAGCTCGGGATAGGCGTAATCGATCTCGGGGTAGGTGTCGCGCCATTCCTCGAGCTTCCGGGCGCAGGCGCGGCATTCACGCACGTGATAGCGGATGCGCTCCACCTCCGGGACCGGTGCAGAACCGGCCACGAGCTTTTCCAGCGTGCGCTCGCCGAGGTGGAACATCCGGAACTCCGTGTGTCAGGCAGCCCGCCGCATGAGGGCGGGCACCAAGGGTACAGTGTGGCGCCCGCCCCCGAAAGAGCCCAGGCGCCCGGTTACGCTGCAAGGTCCGTCTCTACTGCACCCGCCGGGAAAGAGCCCGGAGGGAATCGGCCGGTAGAAATCCCGTAAGTCCAAGCCTGAAGCCACTTTGGTCAATCCAGCGGAGGCTCCTTGCCCCCTCCGCCGCCGGGCTCACCAGCGTGTCGCCCGGGAGCAACGCTGTGGCCCGCTGGCCGGGTGCCGTCGGGCGGTCCGTCCCCGGGACCGGACGCTCCTGGTCCAGCCACAGTTCCCGGCCCGGGGGATCATCATACACCACCCGTACAGTGCCGGGGGTGTCCTTCCCTGCCAGCACCCGGACCGGGGTGAGCCCATCCACCAGACGTACCGATCCGCCGAGGATTCTCACCGCCTCCTCCAGGGCCACGGTCCGGTAGCGGCTCGCCGCTTCCCGCTTGAGGCGGGCATCGGCCGGGACGAAGCCCTGGGCCGGCCTGGCCGCAAGAGCGGGGGCTTCCGCCTCGGCCGGCGCGGCATCGCGCCGTTCGGCGCTTCCGGCATCGGCCCGGGAGGGCGACGCCCCGCCCTGGAGGGCGGTGACCGGCTCCGAGACCTTGTCGGTCGCGGCGCCAACCGCGCCCGTCGCCTGCGACACTGGGGCGGGGGGCGCCGAGGGCGCGGGCTTGGCGACGAGTTCGGAGGGGCTCGACGGCTGGTTCACCGGCGGCGCCACCTCGTTGCGGAGCGCCCGGGACGGCTCGACCGACTTGGGCACCTGCGCCTGGCCCTGCTTCTGGGCATCGTATTCCTCCGCGCCGGCGCGGGGCGCGGACTCGCGCACCGCATCGGCGGCCGGCGCGGCGGTGGGACGGCTCCCGGCCAAGGAATCGGGCATGCTCCCCAGCGCCGACTCGGCGGCGCCCCGGCTGCGAGGCATCTCCCACTTCGCCAGCAACCCCAGTCCCACTGCCAGGGTCACCGTTGCGGCGAGGGCGACGCGCTGCCACGGGATGCTCCGGCGGGTGGCGCCGCCGGCGACCGGCCGCGCCTGGGTGGTGGTCGACGGCGGGAGGTCGACCTTCGCGACCAGCGCGTCGGCCTCCTCGAACAGCGCCTTCGCCTCCGCCAGCGCGGCCCGGCACTCGGCGCAGCTACCGAGGTGCGCTTCCACCTCGCGGCGTTCGGCGCCCTCCAGCTCGCCGTCGAGCAGGGCGTGCAGCCGGCCTTCATCAAGATGCGACATGTCTATCCTTCTCCTCCGCGCGATACGCCTCGACCAGGCGCCGGCGGGCCCGCGCAATCGTGGTCCCGATGGCACCCTTGGAGAGGCCGGTCGTCGCGGCGATCTCGTCGTAATCGAATCCTTCCGCCTTGAGCAGCAGCACCTCGCGGTCGATGTCCCGGAGCAGCGCGAGGGCGCGCTCGACCCTGACCTTCTGTTCCTTCTCCTCCAGGACCTGCTCGGGCGAGGGCGACGGGTGATCGACCTCCGCCTTGAGCAGCTGGAGCCGGCGTCCCTGGCGCACCGCCCGCCGGCCGTCGTCCCGCACCAGGTTGAGCGCCACCGCGAACAGCCAGGGGCGCGGGTTGTGGGGCGGCGCCTCGACCGCCCGGGCAAACACCTCCTGGGCGATATCCTCGGCGCGGTCCCGGTCGCCGGTGCGGCGGTAGAGCATCCGCAGCAGCGACTGGTGGTACTCGGCGAACAGCTGCTCGACCGAGGTCATCCGCAGAGCACCTGGCGGATGCTCACGACCTTCGCCTGGAAGGTCCCGGTCAGGTGCCGGCCGTCGTGCAGCAGGATGTCATAGCGCCCGCCCAGCCCCTCGTTCGCGGGGGCCAGCTCCATCCACCCGCTGTCGGCCCCGACGCAGTCCTTGCCGGCTTCGCAGAACCCCGCGCCCATCCCGCCGGCGCCGTTCACGCCGATCTGGGCGCGCACCTTCTCGGTCGGCATCGGGACGTAGGCCGAGAGCCGGAGGTAGGGGGGACTGAGCGGGTTGGGATCGATGTCGCTCAGCTCGATACCCACCGCGGCGCCGTCCCAGGGTGCGCAGTCGTGATGCGCGATGGCAAACCGCCAGGTCTTGCCCGGGTCCTGGGCTCCATCGGTGCCCTCGCTGCAGGCACCGATGGAGAGAATGAGGGCGGCCAGCATGGTTCTCATGAGATCCCCCGGAAGCGGCGGACGAAGTCCCGGATGTCGGTGTCGCTCAGGCGCTCGACGCCACCGGCGGCGACCTTGAGGCTCGCCTGGCGGCCCGCGACCGTCACCGGCGCCTCGAGCTGGAGGCTGCGGGTGAGCTCGGGGAGCGCCCGCACCAGGGCGAAGTAGGCGGGGCTGAACGGGGCCACGGTGGTCACCCGGAGGGTATCGGCATGGGCCACGTCGGTCCAGCCACTCCCGTCCCGGCGGAAGACCCGGGCGCCGACCCGGCGGAGTTCGTTCCGCCCGCCACCCAGCGCCTCGAGCTTGTCCTCGGCGGCGGCATCGGCCTCGCTGAGGGAGGTAGCCTGGGAGAGCCGGCCACTCTCCTTGGCCCGCTCGAAGGCGACCGCACCGGTCTGGGCGGCGGGGGCGGCCGGCGCCGTCATCATCGGCCGGTTGGCGCCCGCGGGCATCGACAGGACGTCGCGGCGATCGAGCGCCACCGGCCCCGGTTCCTGCACCAGGTAGGACGTGTACTCGGTCAGGATCCCGTGACGCAGGCCCAGCTCCCGGACTTCGTCGATCAGGCCCTGGCTCGCGCCCTCGAGGCGGATCTGGCGGGTCAGGTCGCCGATGCGGCGCGAAGCCCAGAGCCGGGGAATGAACTCGTTGGAGGAGGTGACGCCCTCGAAGTTGGCTTCGGCGGTGAAGCGCTCGCGGGTGCCGTTCCGTTCCCCCTCGATGATCACCTGGCCGCGGCCGGTGCCATGGTAGCGGCCGAACACCACCAGCTCCTCGCCATAGAAGAGATCGGGGAGGGTAGCAGGGGAGAGGGCGCGGAATTCCACCGGGCTCTCCACGATGCGGAGGTTCACCAGCGCCGGGCGGCGCAGCTTGCCGACGAGATTTCCCACTGCCACCTCGACGCTCGCGCCGGGCGCCACGTACTCGGCGCTGCCGCGGCCATCCTTCGCCAGCCGGTCGAGCAGGTAGGTGTTCACGTCCTGTCCCACGCCCACGGTGAAGACCCGGGCCCGGCCGATCCGGCCCGCCGCCTGCGCGGCGATGCGATCGGGGTTCTGTTCGCCGACGCTGGGCACGCCGTCGGTCAGGAAGATGATCAGCTGGAGCCGCTCACTCGCCACCGCGCTGCCGAGCACCGCGTCGAGCGCACCGCTGATGTTGGTGCCGCCGTCGGCGGCGAGCGCGTCCACGAAGGCTCGCGCGTCGGCGAGGTTCTCGCTGGTGGCGGGGGTGAACCCCTCCCGGAAGTTGCGCACACCGGAGCTGAACGCCACCAGCCGGAAGCGATCTTCGGGGCGAAGCGTGCCGAGCGCCTGGCGCAGCGCGTCCTTCGCCTGGTCGAGCTTGGGCCCGGACATCGAGCCGGAGACGTCCACCACCAGCGACAGGTCGCGCGGCACCACCGCGTTGTTCACTTCCCGCGAGGGGGGCGCCAGCAGCAGCATCATGTAGCCGTCCTCACCGCCCGGGGCGTGGGTCAGCACCGACGTGCCCACCAGGCCGCGGCGGAGCGGGAGCAGCAGCTCGATGTCGCCGCCACTCTTCGTGTCGACGGTGATCTCGAGCCGGCTGCCGTTGCGCGCGGTGGTGAGCTGGTGGGTGGGCGAGTAGGGCGTGCCGAACGCCGCCTCGTCGGGCAGCGTCAGCTTCCAGCTCCCGCTCTCGCCGCCGCGGGTGCCAAGGGCGTAGCGCAGGCGGAGGGCGTCGCCGGCGCGGTCGAGCAGCTGGGTGTAGCGCAGGACCACCTTGCGGGTCTCGCCCGGCTGAATCGGAAAGACCTGGGCGCGCACGAGGCCGTGGCCGGCGAGCGTCAGCAGGGCGGGATCGCGCTGGCGGCGCACGATCTCCTCGTAGATGCCCCGGGCCTGGTCGGCGTTCATCATCTCGCCCTTCATCTCCTGCTCTCCCATCCAGAGGGAGAAGTTCTGGAACACCGCCTCGCCCGGCAGCGGGTAGAGGTAGCTCCCCTCGGCGAGCCCGCCGCCGGCGTTGCGGAAGCGCTCTTCCACCTCGACCCGGGCGACCCGCCCGTCGATCGTGGTGCGGACTTCGGAGCTCACCCGCACGATGCTGGGGTTCACGCCCACGCGGACCGGCGGGCGTTCGATCTCGATCCACCCCTGGGCCCGGAGTGGGGCGGCGGTGGCGATCAGGCCAATCAGGAGCGGCAGGACACGACGCATGGAATCCTCGGCAATTCGGGGTCAGCCGGGGGATGCGTCTGGTGGGCGGACTTGCACGTACATTGGTGGCGTAACCGGCAGCCGGCGGGCATCTTCCGGCGTCCCTTGCACTTGGGAGTTACACACATGCGGGTAACTGGGCGGGCGGTACTGCTGGGGCTGGGCCTGTTCGGGTGCGCGCCATCACAGATGCCGACCCCGGAGATCGTGGATGTCACGGCCGCGGAGTACGCCTTCGGCGCGCCCGATACTATTGCCGCCGGTACCGTGACATTCCGGATGAAAGACCTCGGACAGGAAGGTCACGTCGCGTCGATCGTGCGGCTCGGGGAGGGTGCCAGCATCGCCACCCTGATGCAGAGCGGCTACGTCCTCGAGTACGTGCACATCCCGGACGCCCTCGGCGGTCCGGTCAGCTCGCCGGGCGACAGCGCCTCGGATGTCACCCTCACGCTGGCCCCGGGCCGGTACGCGTTCTTCTGCTATTTCCACTCCCCTGACGGCACCACCCACGCGTCCAAAGGGATGGTGCGGGAGTTCCGGGTCGTCGAGCGCGGGAAGACCAGCGAGGCGGCCGCCCGGGCCGACACGATCCTGCTGGGAGATTTCTCGGTGCAGAGTGCCCCGGCGCTTCCCGCGGGCGAGCGCCGCTTCTACATCAGGAACGACGGCAAGGTGGGGCACGAGGTGGGCATCTATCGGCTGGCCGAGGGGTGGACGCTCGCGGAGGCGAAGGCCTGGGAGGACACCGTCAGCACCGAATCGATGGGCCCCTGGCAGGACTACGGCGGGGTGGGGCTCCTGGCGCCGGGCGCGGGCATCGTGCTCCGGGGCACCTTTCCGCCGGGGGAATACCGCATCGACTGCGGCATCACCGACCCGAAACTCAAGAAGTCGCACGCGGAGATGGGGATGGTCACCGCGCTCACCCTGCGGAGCAACTGAACGTGCCTGAAGTCAGCGTCACGCGCACCTACCTGGAGATGCACTCGCCCGCCGAGCTGGTGGCGGAGGGGAGCGCCGGACCGGCGGTGCGGCTCGAGCCGGTGCGGGACTGTCCCTGGCATTTCTATCGCTACCTCTACGTGGAAGTGGGGCGGCTCTATCACTGGAAGGACCGCCTCCCCTGGACCGAGGCGGAGTTCCGCGAGTGGCTGGCGGGGCCGAGCGTGATCTGGCTGCTGAGCGTGGCGGGAGCGCCGGCGGGATTCTTCGAGCTGCGCGCCCACCCGGACAACAGCCAGGAGATCGCCTATTTCGGGGTACTCCCCGAGTACCAGGGCCAGGGCCTCGGCAAGTGGCTCCTGACGCGCGCGGTGCAGGAGGCGTGGGCCCGGAAGCCGGAGCGGGTCAAGGTGAACACCTGCACCCTCGACCATCCCGGAGCGCTGCCGAATTACCTCAAGCGGGGATTCAAGAAGACCGGAGAAGAGGTGTACACCACGACGATCAAGGGGTGAGGGGATATTGGCTATTAGCTATTAGCTGTTAGCTGTTAGCCAACGTTACCTTCTCGCTCACCGCTCACCGCTCACCGCTCACACGAGGGAACTCGGGCAGACGTCGTTCAGCACGCAGGCCTCGCACTGCGGCCGCCGGGCGATGCACACCTTCCGGCCATGCAGGATCAGCAGGTGCGACACCAGGGTCCAGTCCTCCTGCGGAATCAGCTGCATCAGGTCCTGCTCGATCTTCACCGCATCGGTCTGCTTGGTCAGGCCCAGCAGTCCCGAGAGCCGGGTCACGTGGGTATCCACCGTGACGCCCTCGTTGATCCCGAAGGCATTCCCCAGCACCACATTCGCCGTCTTCCGCCCCACGCCCGGCAGCGCGTGCAGTTCCGCCATGGTGCGGGGGATCTCGCCGCCGTGGTCGGCCACGACGGCCTGGGCCATGGCGATCAGGTTCTTCGCCTTGTTGCGGAAGAACCCGGTCGACTGGATCAGCTTCTCCACCGCCGGCTGGCTGGCACGCGCCAGGGAGGCCGGGTCGGGGTAGGCCGAAAAGACCGACGGGGTCACCATGTTGACCCGCGCGTCGGTGCACTGGGCGGAGAGGATGGTCGCGACCAGCAGCTGGTAGGCGCTGGCGTGATCGAGGGCACAGTGGGCGTCGGGGTACTCCCGCCGGAGCCGGCCGAGGATCTCGAGTGCCCGCTTCGGGGTGTCGGCGGCGGGGAACTTCCGCACCCGCGGGGGCCCGGAGGGCGCCGGCGCCTTCTTCTTCGGCGAGGCCTTCTTCACAACCGCGGCGACCTTCCGCGTCGCCGTCTTCTTCGTGGACTTTGCCCGCCGGGTCACTTTCTTCACGCCGACCTCCGCGCGTTCGCGAACGCCAGGAATTGCTCGAGGCTCCGGGTGTTGAGGAGGTCCTCGCGGGTGAGCCAGCCCTTGCGCGCCATGGCCACGCCGTAGTCCACGTGCCGGAGCCCCGGGATGTTGTGGGCGTCGGCGCCGATCGAGATCATCACCCCGCCATCGCGGGCCTGCCGGAGGAGCCGCCAGTCGAGATCGAGCCGGCGGGGGTCGCCGTTGATCTCGATCGCGACGCCGCACCGGGCCGCCTTCTCGAACACCGCCTGGAGGTCGAGCGGGTAGGGATCGCGGGTCAGGAGGAGCCGGCCGGTCGGGTGCCCGAGGATGGTGAGCCAGGGATTGTCCATCGCCGCGAGGAGCCGCGCCGTCATCTCGTCGCGGGAGAGCCCGAAGCGGCTGTGGATCGACCCGATCACGAAATCGAGCCGGGAGAGCACCGTCTCGTCGTAGTCGAGCTCGCCATCGGCGAGGATGTCGGCCTCGATCCCCTTGAGGATCCGGATGCCGTCGAGCTTCGCGTTGAGCGCGTCGATCTCGTCCGACTGCCGGAGCAGGTCCTCGGAGGTGAGGCCGCCGGCGTAGGCCGCCGCCTTGCTGTGATCGGTGAGGCCGACGTAGCGATACCCCGCCTCCTGGCAGGCCCGGACCAGCTCCTCGATCGAGGTGGTGCCGTCGGAGTAGGTCGAGTGGCAGTGCAGCAGGCCGAGCAGGTCGCTCTTCTCGACGAGACGGGGGAGGGTTCCCGATTCCGCCGCCTCGATCTCGCCCCGGCCTTCGCGCAGCTCGGGAGGAATGGGGGGCAGGCCCAGCGCGGCGTAGAAGCCGGCCTCGTCGCCGGTGGCGACGAACTCGCTTCCCTTCCAGAGCGCGGCGCCGTCGAGGCCGTACCCCTTCCGGTGGGCGTGCTCGGCGAGCTGGGCCAGGTGGGCCTCGCTCCCGGTGGCCATGACCATCACCGCGCCCGCGTTCCGGGCGGTGGTCACGATCACTTCGGCCTGCGCGCCGCCGCTCACCCGCAGCGTCACCCGCCGCTCGTCCTTGCCGGAGAACTCGTGCACCCCGGGGAGCTGGCCGATGACCCGGAAGATCTCGGCGGGCGCCACATTCGCCACCAGCACCACGACGATGTCGCGCACCACCTCGGTGCGGCGCCGGATGTCGCCCGCGATCTCGGCGGAGAGCACCCCCGGGAGCGCCGCGAGGGCGCGGCGCAGCCCCTCCGCCTCCTCGGTGGCGTGATGGGCCAGCTTGAACGCGCTCGCCTGGCGGAGAAAGGCGATGCCCTTGAGGATGTTCTCGGCGGTCTTGTGGCCGAAGCGGGGGAGCTTGGCGAGCCGTCCATCGCGCGCCGCCGCCTCGAGCTCCGGAAGGGAGTCGATGTCGAGCGACTCGTGGATCTGGCGGATCTTGGCGACGCCGAGCCCGCCGATCTGGAGCATCTCGACCAGGCCGGGAGGCACCTGCTCGCGCAGTTCCTCGAGCAGCGACGAGCGCCCGGTCGCGACCAGCTCCTGCACGATCTGCAGGGTGGCGGGGCCCACGCCGCGGGTCCCCGCCAGCGAGCCGTCGGCCAGCGCCTCGGCGAGCTCGCCCGGGAGGCTCGCGACCGCGCGCGACGCGGTGCGGAAGGCGCGCACCCGGAAGGGATTCTCGGCCTTGAGTTCGAGGAAGGAGGCAATGGTCTCGAGGACGCCGGCGACGGCCTTCTTGTCCATGCTCATCAGGTCAGGTCGACGGGGTGGTGGGGCCGGTGGGCCGGCCCGGCGCAACTGACCGCCTCGGCCAGGAGCGGCACCGAGCGCGCGCCGAGCTCCAGAAGTTCCTCGCCGCCGACGATGGAGAAGAGCCCCGCTTCGGCGCCGCCGGGAAGGACCGGCGCAAAGAGCGCGGTGCCGTCGGCGCGAACCAGCCCCGGCTCGCGATAACCGTCCACGTCCACCACCGCGAACGCCTCCTGCCCCGGGTGCAGCCCGAAGATGGCCAGCAGGAAGTACCCCTCGGAGGGCCAGGGACGGAGGAAGATGCCATCGAGCGGCTGGTGCGGCTCGTCGGGCGCGAGCGGTGCCCAGACGAGGCGCTCGGGAAACTGGATGTACGCCGCGCGCGGCAGGCCGGCGGGCGAGGGGGCCGTCTCCGCGGCGGGCTCGGTGAGGAGACGGCGGGCGCGCTCCCGGCTGGGGCGCACGATCCAGGCCCCCTCGGCCCAGAAGAGGTACGCGTGGTGCAGCAGGGCGATGTGCTGCTCGATCGCCTCGCCGACGCCCTCCTCGGGCACCAGCTCGCGGAGGTAGGACACCACCTCCCGGTCGAGCATGAAGGCATCGAGGTCGTGCGGGTCGCGCCCGGTGGCGGTGAGCGACTCGCGCATGCGGCCAAAGCGCTCGCCGGCGCCATGACCGAAGGCGACGTCGAACGGGGTGGGACGGGTGCCGGGGCGGGGATTCACAGGCAGCAAGGTAACCGCTCAGCCGCTGCCGTCGCGGTCCAGAAAGCCGCGCATGGTGGAGACAAATTCGTCGAAGGCCTCCACGTACGGCACGTGCCCGCAGTTCCGGACCAGGTGGAACTCGGCGCCGAGACAGTCGGCGGTTTCCCGGGCGACCTCCCAGGGGATCGGGTCGTCGTCACCGTGGAGCACCAGGGTGGGGAGGTGCAGGGACCGGAGCGCGGGGCGGAGATCGAAGTCACCCAGGCTCTGCCAGACCTCGGCCCGGGTGCGCTCGGTGACCCGGAACGGTGTCAGCGACACGGCGCGGGCGGGGTCGTGGAAGTAGCCGGCGACCGCCAGCTCGAAGATGCGGGCGGCGTGGGCCGCGGGGTCGCGCTCGCGCAGCCCGCTCTCCCGCAGCGCCTGGCGGGCGGCCTGGAGCTCGGGACTCATGGTGCGGGCCTGGAAGCGGCGCTCGAACTCGTCGCGCGCCTCCCGCCAGGCGGGCGCCGGCGAGACCAGCGCGAGCCGCTCCACCCGGCCCGGGTGCTCGATGGCGTAGAGCAGCGCCAGCAGCCCGCCCCAGGAGTAGCCGGCGATCGTCAGCCGTTCGAGTCCCCAGTCCTGGCGCAGTGCCTCGAGGTCGGCGACATGTTCGCGCCACCCCACTGGCACGTCGCGTCCCACCGGGGAGCGGCCGC
>JAXLXZ010000021.1:0-63896 GCA_046327735.1 Gemmatimonadales bacterium
CAGCAGAACCGACTGCTGACGTTCCTCAATCCCGAGGTCGATCCCCAGAAGGCGGGGTACCACGCCATCCAGTCCAAGGTAGCGATCGGCTCCGGAGGCTGGTTCGGCAACGGGTACCTGCAGGGACCCCAGAAACGCCTCGCCTTCCTGCCGGAGCAGCACACCGACTTCATCTTCGCGGTGGTCGGGGAGGAACTGGGCTTCGTGGGGGTCCTGTCGGCGCTGGTGCTCTTCTTTGCCCTCATGCTGGTCCTGGTCCGGATCGCGCGGCGGGCGACCGACCCCTTCAGCAGCCTCATGACCTTCGGGATCCTGGGGCTCCTGTTCACTCACGTGTTCGAAAACGTCGGGATGACGGTCAACGTCATGCCGATTACCGGCATTCCGCTCCCCTTCTTTTCGTACGGGGGGTCCTTTCTTCTAGCCACGGCGGTAGAGGTAGGACTGGTCCTGCGGGCCGCATGGGACGCTCGTCTCGGCGGCTATGTTGATTTCTGACAACGACTTACGTGCTAGGTACTGGCGTGGGAGGGGCGGATTACCCAAATTTGTCACCTTAGTTCCCCTGTGATCTGACGCTCAACCATCTCTCCTGAACCCCCTATGGCCGTCATGGCATGGTTCAAAAAAGAGAGGAAACCCCGCCAGTCGGTGCGGGAGCGCCTCGAGATACCGCCGGACGCGTGGGAGAAGTGCGACGCGTGCGGGCACGTCGATATCCGGGACAAGTTCGAGCGGGCGCTCAACGTCTGCCCGGAGTGCGGGCAGCACCGGCGGTTCTCGGCGGAGGAGTACATCGAGCTCCTCAGCGATGAGGGGACGTGGCGGGAGCTGTACGCCAACCTTCGCTCGGCCGACCCGCTGACCTTCGAGCACTACCCGGAGCGGCTGGCCGCGGCGCAGAAGAAGGTCGGGACCTCCGATGCCATCTTCGCCGGCGCCGCCAAGCTGGAGGGGAGCCCGCTGCACCTGGGCGTGATGAACTTCGCCTTCATGGGCGGTTCGATGGGCTCGGTGGTCGGCGAGAAGATCGCCCGGCTGGCGCGTCGCTCGGCGGAGAAGCGTATTCCGCTGGTGATCGTCTGCACCTCGGGCGGCGCCCGGATGCAGGAGGGGGTCTTCTCCCTCATGCAGATGGCCAAGACCTCGGCCGCCATCGCCCAGCTCAACCAGCTCTCGGTCCCCTACATCACGATCCTCACCAACCCGACCACGGGCGGGGTATCGGCGTCGTTCGCCATGCAGGGCGACGTGATCCTGGCCGAACCGGGAGCCGTGATCGGGTTCGCGGGCCAGCGGGTGATCAAGCAGACCATCGGGCAGGACCTGCCCCAGGGATTCCAGACGGCGGAATTCCTGCTGGAGAAGGGGCAGATCGACGAGGTGGTGCCCCGGGGTTCGCTCCGGGAGACTACGGCGCGGCTGCTCCGGCACATGCGCGGGCAGCGGCTGGCGGACGAGGCCGAATAGCCGAGCCGCAGGTCAGTCGCAATCAGAGACGCCCCGTCGGGAGACCCGACGGGGCGTTCCGATTTTCCGGCAGCTGTGCGAGTGCGCCTGACAGAGTGTTACTTGACCCGCTGCCTTGAAGCAGTATCCTCTCCTGAGCGCCCTTGCGGCGCTCCCCTCCATCCAGACGAGTTCCTGTGTCCATCCTGACCGTGACTCGACCCGTGACGGGCCTGCTCGCGCGTGGTGCCGTGGCGCTGCTACTCGTCCTCGGGGCCACGGCGTGCGGCAGCGATTCGACCGGGCCCGGGGGCTCCTCGGCCGGCCTGACGGTCAGGGTCACGACGGTCGGCGCTCCCACCTACAGCTACAGCCCGGACAGCGTGGCGATCATCGCCTGCGACGTCTCGCTGCGGGCCAAGGCCGAGGGGTTCGCCATCGAGTGGCAGTCGGCGATGTTCCGCTGGTATCTCGACGCGGCCCGCACCCTGCCGTTCGACAGCGTCGTGGTCGACGCCGGCTCGATCCAGCAGTCCTGGGGGAGCGCCAGCCTCGCGGGGGGAGCCTCCGCCACCTCCGACTGGAATTTCAGGGCGACGGTGCCGTTCACCACCACGGTGGAGTACCGGTTCACCGATTCGCAGGGGAACAGCGGGAGCACCAAGCCGGTGGCCTTCTCCTGCCGCCCACCGATCGCCGCCAATCCCGCGCCGCCCTCGGTGACCAATGTGCAGGTGCTTCCCGCCGGCGAGGTCGAGCCGGGCGATACGGTCACGGTCCGCTACACCTTCTCCTCCGGGGCCGGGCTCTGGCAGTTGGTCGTGGGGACCACCGGGGCGTGCGACACGCTCGTGCTGGTGCCGGGGCGGCTTGCGTCAGGCGGGACCCACGACGTGCGCCTGGTGCTGCCCCATGGATGCACCAGCGGACTGCAGATGCAGGTGGTGGTCCAGGCGGTCGACGCCGCCGTGCGCGTGGCCGAGGGGCAATCGGGGCCCGTTCCGGTGCAGGATCGTACCGCCCCATCGCTGGATCTCTGGATGTACCACCCGGAGGATGGCTCCACGACCAGGCAGCTCGACGGCACCTACTTCGGACAGGACACCATCCGCCTGGTGGTCGACGCGATCGACAACGGGGTGGTGCAGAGCCTGCAATGGAGCCTCGAGCCCGGTGGCATCCACGACTCGGTCAGCTTGGTCGGGCGGACGGGGCCGAGCGTGCCTGTCGTGATCCCCAACGGCCTGAACGGTTCCTACCAGCTGACGGTCCAGGTCCGGGACCTCGCCGGCCTGACCAGTCCGGTGATCAGCTCCGCGCCGGGAGCCTTCGCCCTGCGCCCGACCCTCGCCCGCCCGACGGTGGCGCAGACCACCATCCCGGGCGACGCCCGGGATGGGATCATCGACGAGCCACGGGGCAGGATCTACCTGCTGCATGGGAATCAACAGCGGCTCACGGTCCTGTCCCTGGCGACCCTCGCGATCGAGCAGACTCTGCAGCTCTCGTCGCTGGCCACCGGACTCGACCTGAGCGAAGGAGGGGATTCCCTGCTCCTGGCGGTGCCGGGCAGCAGGGCGTATGGGGTGATCGACCTGCGGCAGCCCAACCTCCAGCTGGCGCTGACGGCGCTCACGGTCGGGAGTCCAGGCTGTCTCGAGCAGCAGGCGACGGTCACCGTGGGCGGGCAACTGTTCCTGTCCTGTACGGCCTTCAACGCGGCCACGATCCAGGTGGACCTGGCCACCAAGGCCCAGCGGTTGCGCACCGACCTCACGACCCGCGCCGTGGTCCGCTCACTGGATCGGAGGGTCGTGGCCGTCGGTCAGCCGGGTGGTGTGATGGTGTACGACCCCGTGCTGGACGCGGTCAGCCCATCGGTCCCCGTCCAGCCCGGCAGCTTCATCTCGGTGGACAGGACCGGTGCCCGCATTGCCGTCCAGCTCAACGTGTTCGACCGGAACCTGCAGTTGATCCGGGTCATTCCCCACAACTTCGGCATCGCGGTGCCGGTCAGCATCCTGTCGGCCGACGGCAGCTACCTGCACTACCGGTATGGCAATTATGTGATCCGGGCCGGTGTGGCGGATGGGAACTCGGTCGACCGGGTGCCGTTTCCGTACGAATCGGAGTTCTTCCGGCTGTCGCCCTCGGGCAATTTCCTGGTGAGCGTCGCGGGGTACGGGCGGCCGCAGTCCACGGTGGTCGTGATCGACCTGCGGTAACCTGGCGGACCGGGGAGCTACGGCTGGCGCGGCGGGGTGAGTGGCAGGAGGTAGTGCAGCGGGAATTCGTAGAAGGCCGGCTCGGACACCGCGTCGACCGCGTCGGCCATGAAGGCCTGCCGCAGGTCGTCGGGGAGGAGACGGTCGATCTCCCGCGCGATGGCTCGTGCGTCCTCGATTCTCCCCTTGAGCTTTCCCCGCGCCACCTCGGCACAGGCCTCGAAGAGCACCCACCAGTGAGACCCGTCCTCCTCATGTTCAACGATGTCGATGGGGAACATGTGACAGATGAGCGGGCGGGCGGTGTAGTGGAGGCAGCCCTTCTCCGCGCCGCCGTAGAACGGGCAGCGGCATCCGTGCCGGTTCATGCGGGTGGCGGTGCCCTTGCCGTAGAGCCGGAGCCCCTCCGCCCGCGCCTCCCGCTGCTCGTGCGGGGTCAGGTACACCACGCTGCGCTCGCAGCGCTCGCACTCGCTGCAGAGCGTATACCCGGTGGTGAACTCCACGAATCCCGGGATCGACTCGAGCGCCTTCACGAAGGGATCGGGGATCGTGGTGTAGCGGGCCATGGGGTCGGGGCGTAGGTTTGCAGGGTGGTGAGCGGCTTCCGCGGCCGTCCCGATCCCAAACCTACACGATTCCTTGGCTCTCTCCTACCAGGCCGCGCTGGATTTCCTCTTCCCGCGCACCACGACCATCAAGTTCGGCCTGGACACCACCCGGGCGCTGCTGGCCGAGGTGGGGAATCCGCAGGACGTCTTCCCGACCATCCATATCGGCGGCACCAACGGCAAGGGGAGTGTCTCCACCCTGGTGGCGGCGGCGCTCTCCGCGGCGGGGTTCCGGGTGGGGCTGTACACCTCCCCGCACCTGGTCTCCTTCCGCGAGCGCATCGTGGTCGATGGCGCCCCGATCTCGGAAGCAGCGGTCGCCAGCTGGACCGAGCGGCTGCTGCCGCTGATCCAGGAGCGGCAGGGCACCTTCTTCGAGGTGACCACCGCGATCGCGCTGGCCGATTTCGCGGCCCGGGGCGTGGATATCGCCGTGATCGAGGTGGGGCTCGGCGGGCGGCTCGACAGCACCAACGTGCTGACGCCGCTGGTGAGCGCCGTGACCAAGATCGAGAAGGACCACATGAAGTACCTCGGGAACACCCTCGAGGCGATCGCGGTGGAGAAGGCGGGGATCGCCAAGCCGGAGGTGCCGTTCGTGATCGGGGAGACCCGGCCCCGGCTGATCGAGGTGCTCCGGCGGGAGGCGCGCCGGCACCGTGCCGATGTGCGGGTGCTGCCGGCGGGGTACGAGTGGCGCGCGGCGCTCGGGCTGATGGGCCCGCACCAGCGGCGGAACGCCGCGGTGGCCCACGGCATCCTGATGGCGCTGCCGCCGCGCTACCGGCCGGCGCGCGCCGCCATCGAGCGGGGATTCGCCGGAGCGAGGATCGCGGGGCGGTTCGACCGGCGGGGGAAATGGCTCTTCGATGTCGCCCACAATCCCGACGGGATGCGCGCCCTGGTGTCGGCGATCGAGGCGGCGAATCTCCCCCGGCCGGTGCACGCGCTGGTCTCGATCCTGGGTGACAAGGCGTGGCCCGACATGCTGGTGCGGCTCGACCGGGTGATCGACACGGGAATCTGCACCATCGCGCCGACGGCGGCGGGACGGCGCTGGGATCTGGAGTGGCTCCGGCGCTGGCTCAAGGACCCGACCCGGCCGCCGCCGCACGCGGCGTGGCACTTGGTGCCCGAGTTCGGGGCGGCGCTCCGGGAAGTGGAAGCGGGGGCGGGGACGGTGCTGGTGACGGGGTCGTTCCATACGGTCGGGGACGTGATGGCGGCGCTCGGGATGGAGCCATAGACCAGGTCTGTCATCCCGAGCGAAGCGAGGGATTCCTGATCGGAAAAAGCAGGGATCCCTCGGTCGCTTTCGCTCCCTCGGGATGACTGCAGTGGTCGGCCCCCCTCGGGATGACACATGGGGCGGTCCCGAGTATTTTCCGGCCCTATGTCAACCCAGCCCCTGCCGGGCTTCCGCGACTTCTACCCCGCCGAATTCGCCTTTCGGGCCCACATCTTCGAGACCTGGCGCCGGGTGGCCCGGCGGTACGGGTTCGAGGAATACGACGGTCCCCCGCTCGAACCGCTCGAGCTGTACACCGCGAAGAGTGGCGAGGAGATCGTCGGCCAGCTCTACAACTTCACCGACAAGGGCGGGCGCGAGGTGTCCCTCCGGCCGGAGATGACACCCACCGTCGCCCGGATGGTGGCGGCGCGGGCCGGCGGGATGAAGAAGCCGATCCGCTGGTACTCCATCGCCCAGTTCTATCGCTACGAGCGGCAGCAGCGGGGGCGGCTGCGGGAGTTCTACCAGCTCAACTGCGACCTGATCGGGGAAGCGGGACCGCTGGCCGATGCCGAGCTGATCGGGCTCGCGGTCGACCTGATGCGGGGCTTCGGGCTCGGCCCCGCCGACGTGCGGGTGCGGATGAGCGACCGGCGGGTGCTCACCGCGGTCACCGCGGAGCTGGGGCTCAGCGAGCCGCAGACGGCGGTGCTCTTCCAGGTGCTCGACAAGTTCGGCCGCACCCCCGAGGATGTCTCCCGCGCGAAGCTGGCGGAGGCGGGCATCGCCGAGGGGGCGCAGGGGAAGATCCTCCAGCTCTGCGCCGAGCGGACCCTGCCGGGCCTCGCGGCCGCGCTGGGCAGCTCGCCGCGCGTCACCGAGGCGATCGCGCCGCTCCAGCGCACCGTGGCGGCGCTCGAGGGCATGGGGCTGGGCGAGTTCGTCGACATCGATTTCACCATCGTGCGCGGGCTGGCCTACTACACCGGCACGGTGTTCGAGCTCTTCGACGCGGGCCGGTCGCTGCGCGCGATCGCGGGCGGGGGACGCTTCGACGGCCTCCTCAAGCTGCTGGGCGGGGTGGACCTGCCGGCGGTGGGCTTCGCGATCGGCGACGTGGTGCTGGGCGAACTGCTCAAGGACCGGGGGCTCGCCCCGGCGACGCCGGCGACCATCGACGCCTTCGTGGCCGGGGTGACGGAGGAGGACCTCCCCTACGTCCTCCGCGCCGCGCACCAGCTGCGCGACGGCGGGATCCGGGTGGAGTACGCCCTCAAGACCGACGCGCTGGGGAAGCAGCTCAAGCTGGCGGACGCGCGGGAGGCGGCGCTCGCGATCGTGATCGGGCCCGACGACCGGGCCCGGGGCGAGGCGCAGATCAAGGATCTCAGGCACAAGACCCAGAGTGCGGTGGCACTGACGCACCTGGTGGACGCGGTGAAGCACGCGATGGCGGGTCACATGGGTCAGGCAGCGGGAGAGAAGGGGCATCATGGCTGACGAGAAGAAGCTCACGCCCAGGGCGCAGGATTTCAGCGCCTGGTACAACGAAGTGATCATGCGGGCCCAGCTGGCCGACTACAGCCCGGTGCGCGGGTGCATGGTTATCCGGCCCAACGGCTACGCCATCTGGGAGCAGATGCAGCGCGCCCTCGACGACATGTTCAAGGAGCATGGCGTCCAGAACGCGTACTTCCCGCTCTTCATCCCGCAGAGCTTTCTCTCGAAGGAAGCGGAGCACGTCGAGGGGTTCGCGCCCGAGCTGGCGGTGGTCACCCATGGCGGCGGCAAGGAGCTGGAGGAGCCGCTGGTGGTCCGCCCGACCTCGGAGACCATCATCTACTCGATGTACGCCAAGTGGATCCAGAGCTACCGCGACCTCCCGGTGCTGATGAACCAGTGGTGCAACGTGGTGCGCTGGGAGATGCGCACCCGGCTGTTCCTGCGCACCGCCGAGTTCCTCTGGCAGGAGGGCCACACGGCGCACGTGAGCGAGGCGGAGGCGGAGGAGTTCACCCTTACGATCCTGGCGACCTACCGCCGCTTCGCCGAGGAGTACATGGCGATGCCGGTGCTCACCGGGCGGAAGACCGACAGCGAGCGGTTTGCCGGGGCGCTCCGGACCTACTGCATCGAGGCGCTGATGCAGGACAACAAGGCGCTCCAGGCCGGCACCAGCCACAACCTGGGGCAGAACTTCGCCAAGGCGTTCCAGGTGACCTACCAGGGCGCCGAGGGGAACCTCGAGTACGTCTGGAACACCTCGTGGGGGGTCTCGACCCGGCTGGTGGGCGCGCTGGTGATGATGCACGGCGACGACAACGGGATCATCTCGCCGCCCCGGCTGGCGCAGTACCAGGTGGTGATCGTCCCGATCTACAAGAGCGACGAGGAGCGGGCCACCGTGCTGGCGGCGGCGCAGCAGGTGCTCCGCGAGCTCAAGAGCGGCGGGATCCGCACCCATCTCGACGCCCGCGACGGGCTCAAGCCGGGCGCCAAGTATTACGAGTGGGAGGGACGGGGCGTCCCCTTCCGGATCGAGATCGGTCCCCGCGACGTGGCCTCGGGGACCGTCATGCTCGCCCGCCGCACCGGCGGCAAGAAGACGCCGTTCCCGACCCAGGGGCTGGCGCACTCCCTCCGGATCGAGATCGACGCGATGCAGCAGGAGCTGTTCGAGGCGGCCAAGGCGCGCCGGGAGGCGAACAGCATCCGGGGCGTGACCAAGGCGCAGTTCCTCGAGTTCATGGCGCGGGACGGTGGGTTCGCCTACGGCGGGTGGTGCGGCGAGGCCGCGTGCGAGGCCGACATCAAGGAGCAGACCAAGGCGACGATCCGCTGCCTCCCCGACGAGGAGTTCCGCTCGAAGGAGGCGCCGTCGACCTGCATGTGGTGCGGTAAGACGGCCAGCGCGGAGGCGGTGTGGGCCAAGGCGTACTGAGCGACCCGAAGGCCGCCGGCACCGCGGTGAGCGCCGCCCAGCGGGCCGCGCTCTTCGAGGATGCCGGGCTCGAGCGCCAGGGCGGGTCGCTGGTGTTCGGCGGGGTGCACCTGACGGCGATTGCCACGGCGGTCGGCACCCCGACCTACGTCTACAACGCCGAGGTGATCCGGCGGCAGTTCCGGCGGCTGGACCAGGCGCTGGCGGCGATTCCGCACCGCATCTGCTTCGCGGTGAAGGCCAACAGCAACCTGGGCGTGCTCCGGATCTTCCGGGATCTCGGTGCCGGGGCCGACATCGTGTCGGGCGGGGAACTCCGCCGGGCGCTGGCCGCGGGATTCCCGGCGGAGCGGGTGGTGTTCAGCGGGGTGGGGAAGTCGGAGGACGAGCTGGAACTGGCGCTCATGAGCGGGGTGGGCCACATCCATCTGGAGTCGGCCGACGAGCTGGCCAAGATCAGCGCCCTCGCCACCCGGCTCAACGTCGACGTGACGCTCGGGATCCGGGTGAATCCCGACGTGACCGCCGATACCCATCCCTACATCGCGACGGGGCAGGGAGGGATCAAATTCGGGGTGCCGTTCGACCAGGTGCTCGAACTGGCGCGGGCGATCCATGCGCACGCCAGGCTCCGGCTCGACAGCATCGCGATGCACATCGGCAGCCAGATCCTCGATCCCTCGCCCTACCGGCAGGGGGTGACGAAGCTGGCCGGCCTGGTGGCGAACATCCGCGCCGCGGGGATCGATACCCTCCGCACCCTCGATATCGGGGGCGGCCTCGGCATCCGCTACAAGGACGAGACCCCGCTCGACCCCGCGCTCCTGGCGGAGGCGGTGGGGCCGCTGGCACGGGAGACCGGCCTTACGATCGTGCTCGAGCCGGGGCGATTCCTGGTCGGCAGCGCCGGCGTGATGCTGACGACGGTCCTCTCGCGGAAGCACTCCGGCGGCAAGGAACTGGTGCTGGTGGACGCCGGGATGAACGACCTGGTCCGCCCGAGTCACTACATGGCGTACCACGACATCGTGGAGCTCGAGGCCAAGGGGCGGGACGAGGGGAATGTGGACGTGGTGGGCCCGGTCTGCGAAACCGGCGACTTCCTGGCCCGCGACCGGCGGCTGCCGGCGGTGGTGTCGGGGGAGCAGCTGGCGGTGCTGGGCGCGGGGGCGTACGGCTTCGTGATGGCCTCGTCGTACAATTCCCGCGGGCGGCCGGCGGAGGTGCTGGTCGACGCGGGGCGCTGGGCGGTGGTGCGGCCGAGGGAGCGGGTGGAGGACCTGTTTGCGGGAGAGGTGGCGGAGCCGTGGTAGCCGTTCCTCGTTCCTCGTTCCTCGTGCGCCGGAACCAGGCTGGTGTGGACAGGCCGCAGGGCAGGACCGACTGCGGCCTGCTTCAGTTCATAACGAGGAACGCGGAACGAGGAACGAGGAACGAGGAACTTCATTCGGAAAGGGCGGCATGACGACGCACCACGACGGCATCCTCATCATCGACTTCGGTTCCCAGTACACCCAGCTGATCGCGCGGCGGGTGCGCGAGGCGCATGTGTACTGCGAGATCCACCCGCCCTCCCGCTCGGTGGAGTGGATCCGCCAGTGGAAGCCGAAGGGGATCATCCTCTCCGGCGGGCCCAACTCGGTGTACGGCGAGAACGTCCCGACCGCCGAGCCGGCGCTGCTCGAGATGGGCGCCCCGGTGCTCGGCGTCTGCTACGGGATGCAGCTGATGGCGGCGCTCTCGGGGGGCACGGTGGTGCGGGCCAACCGCCGGGAGTACGGCCGGGCGATGGTCGAGGTGAAGGGGGGCAAGCTCTTCCAGGGCTTCGGTGCCGGCGAAGAGACCCCGGTCTGGATGAGCCACGGCGATCATGTCGACGCCGCACCCCCGGGCTACAAGGTCATCGCCTCGAGCAGCAACGCCCCCGTCGCCGCGATCGAGCACCAGTCGAAGCCGCTCTACGGGGTGCAGTTCCATCCCGAGGTGGCCCACACCCCGCGCGGCGGCGAGCTGCTCCACAACTTCCTCTTCGAGGTCTGCGGCTGCACCCCGAACTGGACGCCGGGCAACTTCATCGAGGGGGAGATCGCCCGGATCCGCGAGCTGGTGGGGCCGACCCGCCGGGTGATCTGCGGCCTGTCCGGCGGGGTCGACAGCTCGGTGGCCGCGGTGCTGGTGCACCGCGCGGTGGGTGACCGGCTCACCTGCATCTTCGTCGACCACGGCCTGCTCCGGCTGCACGAGCGGGAACAGGTGGAGCACACCTTCCGCCGGCACTACGGCATCGACCTGCGGGTGGTCGACGCGAGCGAGGCGTTCCTCGGCGACCTGGCCGGCGTTACCGACCCCGAGACCAAGCGGAAGCGGATCGGACACCGGTTCATCGACGTGTTCGAGCAGGAAGCCCGCAAGGTCGGCAATGATGTGGGGTTCCTGGTGCAGGGCACGCTCTATCCCGACGTGATCGAGTCGATGTCGCCGCTGGGCGGCCCGTCGGTGACGATCAAGACCCACCACAACGTGGGCGGCCTCCCCGAGAAGCTCCCGTTCAAGCTGATCGAGCCGCTCCGCGAGCTGTTCAAGGACGAGGTGCGGGCGGTGGGCCGGAGCCTCGGCCTGCCCGAGGAGATGGTCGGGCGGCATCCCTTCCCGGGTCCCGGCCTCGCGATCCGGATCCTCGGTGAGGTCAACCGGCACCAGCTCGACGTGCTCCAGAAGGCCGACCACATCTACATCGAGGAGATCCGCGCCGCGGGGCTCTACGACGAGATCTGGCAGGCGTTCGCGGTGCTGCTCCCCATCCGGTCGGTGGGGGTGCAGGGCGACGAGCGGAGCTACGACCAGGTGGTGGGACTCCGGGCCGTCACCAGCCGGGACGGCATGACTGCCGACTGGTACGCCTTCCCCCCCGAGGTGCTGGCGCGCGTGTCGAACCGGATCGCCAACGAAGTCGAGGGGGTGAACCGGGTGGTCTACGACGTGAGCTCGAAGCCGCCGGCGACGATCGAGTGGGAGTGACAACGCCGGGCCCGGGGCCCGGACGTTGTCATCCCGAGTGAGCAACGCGAACGAGGGATCTACTTGCCAGGCCACGAGGCCGGTACAGTAGATCCCTCGCTTCGCTCGGGATGACAGAACGTCCGGGATGACAGAACTGGTCTCCCGGCCCCTAGACTCCTTTTTCTTCCAGCAACGAGAAGAACTGCTCGGCCGTCGAGAGGCGGGAGAGCCGTTCCGGCACGTCCGCATCCTTCGCGAACGTGGCGATCTTCCCCAGGACCGGCAGGTACTGGTTGCTCACCTCGATCGGCGGGGCCACGATCAGGAAGAAGTGGTGGACCGGCTTGTCGTCCAGCGCCGACCAGGCCACCCCGGCGGGGTGGTAGCCGTAGGCGAGCCGCACCCGGTTCACCACCAGCGAGCGGCTGTGGGGAATCGCGATGCCGCGCCCCACACCGGTGCTGCCGAGTTCCTCCCGGCGGCGGAGGACGCGGAGCAGCGTCTCGCTCTGGCGGTCGTCGAGATGGAGGAGCGAGACCAGCGCGGGCAGCACCGTCTCGGGAGTCGTCGCCGAGAGGGGGAAGGCGATGCTGGCGGGGTCGAAAAAGTCACGCAGGGCCATGGGCGGTGAAGGTTACGAAGGGCAGGGCCGCCGGGCAAGCGCCGGCAGTTGTCTCCCTTGCGACTCGCAAGTATTTTGTTTTCATGCGGTTACCGTATTTCGCCGGACCTGACATCCCCCTGATCCTCGCCCCGATGGCCGGGGTCTCCGAGGCACCCTTCCGGCTGCTCTGCCGCCGGATGGGCGCGGATGTCGTTCTGTCGGAATTCCTGAGCTCGGAGGCGATCCGCCGGCGCATCTCCCGCACCCTCGAGGGGGCGGAGTTCGAGGAGTGCGAGCGGCCGATCGGCATCCAGATCTACGGCGCCGATCCCGCCGCGATGGCGGAGGCCACCCGGCTCATCACCGAGCACTACAAGCCGGAGTTCATCGACATCAACTTCGGCTGCCCGGTCAAGAAGGTGGTGCAGCGGAACGGCGGCTCGGGGTGCCTGCGGGACCTCGGGCTGGTCGAGCAGATCATCCGGGCCTGCGTCGCGGCCACCCATCTCCCCGTGACCGTGAAGACCCGGAGCGGGTGGAACGACCAGCTGCGGGACCCGGTGGGGATCGCGCTCCGGATGCAGGACGCCGGGGCGAAGGCGTTCACGCTGCACGCGCGGACCCGGACCCAGATGTTCAGCGGCAAGGCCAACTGGGACGAGATCGCGAAGGTGGCGGAGGCGCTGGAGATCCCGGTGATCGGCAACGGCGACATCCAGACGGCGGACGACGTGGTGCGGATGGTGGAGCACACCAGGTGCGCCGGCGTCATGGTTGGCCGGGGCTCCTTCGGAAACCCGTGGCTGTTCCGCGACGCCAGGGCGCTCCTCGCCGGCGAGCCGCGTCCCCCCGCGCCCACGGCGGCCGAGCGGTTCAGCGTGGCCCTCAGCCACGCGCGCCTCGCGCTCGAGCTCCAGGGCGACAGCCGCAAGACCGTCATCGAGTTCCGCAAGCACTTCGGGTGGTACACCAAGGGGCTGCACAGCGCCGGCGAGCTGCGGCAGAAGCTCTTCCAGGTCGAGTCGATGGCCGAGGCCGAAACGATCTTCGGCGAGTACCTGGCGCCGCTGGCCGGCGTGGCGTGACCCCGGAGCGCCTGGAGCAGCTCCTCGGCGAGGTCGCGCAGGGCCGGCTGAGCGCGGCGGACGCGCTGGAGCGGCTCCGGCACTATCCCTCGGAGTCGCTCGACTTCGCGCAGGTCGACCACCATCGTACGCTGCGGCAGGGCCATCCCGAGGTGGTCTTCTGCGCCGGCAAGACGGTGGAGCAGGTGGTGGCGATCTGCGACCGGCTGGCGCATCATGGCGGAGGCTTCCTCGGCACCCGCGCCAGCGAGGCGCAGGCCGACGCCCTGGCGGCGAAGTTCCCGGCCCTCGAGTGGAACGCCCTCGCCCGCACGGTGCTGCTGCGCGGCCCGGTCTCGCCGGCGCTGGCCGGGACGGTGTGCGTGGCCTGCGCCGGGACCAGCGACCTCCCGGTGGCGGAGGAGGCGGCGATCACCGCCGGCGCGCTGGGCGCGACGGTCGAGCGGCTGACCGACGTGGGCGTCGCGGGGCTCCACCGGCTGCTGGCCGCCAGTGGCACGCTGGAGCGGGCCGACGTCCTGATCGTGGTTGCCGGGATGGAAGGGGCCTTGCCGAGCGTGGTGGGGGGGCTGGTGGGGGTGCCGGTGATCGCGGTGCCCACCAGCGTGGGGTACGGCGCCTCCTTCGGCGGCGTGGCGGCCCTCCTGGCGATGCTCAACAGCTGCGCCGCCGGTGTCACGGTGGTCAACATCGACAATGGATTCGGCGCGGCGATGGCGGCCCTCCGGATCCTGCACGCGCGGGGCCGGTAGGGCCGACGGCCCGGCGTTCCCAATCTCATGTTCAGAAAAGTCTTCGAATCGGCGTCCCCGCCGTTCGTCTGGATCGACGTGGTCGAACCCTCCCGGGATGACCTGGAGCAGATCGCGCGCGAGTACGGGTATCCGGAGACCGCGGTCTCCGACTGCCTGGACCCCGAGCACCTGCCCAAGTTCGAGCGGTTCGGGGGGAACAACTTCGCGATCCTGCGGGCCTACGACGAGCGCGCCGACCTGATGGCCGACACGATCCAGGCGCTGACGCGGAAGGTGGCGCTCTTCTGGGGTCCCACCTTCCTGATCTCGATTCACCGCAAGGAGCAGCCGTACCTCGCGGAGGTTATCAAGGACTGGACCGCGCGCCATGCCGGGGCCGACGCCGGCCAGGTGGGGAACGGGTTCACCATCGAGCTGCTGGCGGAGATCGCGCTGGCGGTGGTGCTGACCTACGAGGCCCCGCTGGAAGCGGCCGAGGCGCGGATGGACTCGTTCGAGGGGACGCTGCTGGTGCACACCGAGGTGTCGGCGCTGCTGCACCAGATGTACATGATCAAGCGCCGGGTGGCGCTGCTCAAGCGGCTGCTCTGGCACACGATCAGCGTGAGCAACCGGTTCACGACGGCGCAGGAAAAGGGATTGCCCCTCCTCCAGGACCTCCGGGAGAACGCCGAGAGCATGCACTTCTATGCCGATGAGCTGCTGGAGGATGTGAACAACCTGCTGCACATGCAGCTCTCCCTCGCGGCCCACCGGACCAACGAGGTGGTGCAGATCCTCACGGTGTTCTCGGCCTTCTTCCTGCCGCTCACCTTCATCGTGGGGGTGTACGGGATGAACTTCCGGTTCATGCCGGAGCTCTCGCAGCCGTGGGGCTATGCCGCGGTCTGGGGGCTCATGATCGGGGTGAGCGCGGCGATCTGGCTCTGGTTCCGCCGGCGGGGGTGGCTCAAGTGATCGGGCTCCTCTGGCTGGTGGTGGGCGCGGGCCTCGGCCTGGTGGCCGGGCGGGTGCTGGGAGGGCGCACCGGCGCCGGCGAGGCCGACCGGGGTGTCGAGCCGATGCTGGTTCCCGACCCGGCCCTGCGCTGGCTGGCGCTGGCCCGGCAGGCGCTGGGCGCGTGGGTCACCACCGCGGTGGGGAACGGACACGGGGCCACCCGCTGGCAGCGGGCCACGCCCAACGGGGCGCTGCCCCCGGCGGTGACGGAGACGGTGGAGCAGCGCCTCGGCGCGCTCTGCCAGCAGAACGGGTCGGGGACCGAGCGGCTGGACGCGGGCACGCTGATCTATGTCGCCAGCGCCGGCTTCGGGGCGGGGCTCCTGCTCCCCTCCGATTCGAAGGCCACGCTGCTGCGCGATGCCCAGCAGGATCTCTCGGCGCTGCTCGACGGGCTGGCCCGCCGGCCGATGATGGACCGCGCCATCGCGGAGGACGACCTCCCGGTGGAATCGCTGGGGAGCATCGGGCTCCGGCTGGCCTACCAGATGGAGCGGATCCTCTCCGCCGAGGTGATCGTCGGGGCGGAGACGGCGCAGGGGGTGCGGGTCATCGGGACCTCGAGCCGCGCCGACCGGCGCCTGCTCGACAACATGGCCCAGCCCGGAAGCCCGATGTACCAGGTGGCGAAGGGGGAGATCGGCTCGCTCACCAGCATCGCCGATCCGTTGGGCGGCATCGTGCACGATCGCCGCAGTCATTTCACCCCGGCCATCGTCTACCCGATCAAGGCGAACGACGTCACCGTGGGCGCGGTGGCGATCTGGACCGACGACGATGGCGCCCCGATCGGCCCGGTGATCGCGGAGGTGCAGGAAGCGCTCCGCAACGCGGGACCGCGCATCGCGCGGGCGCGGGAATTCGAGGAGCGGGGCAATGCGGCGCTGGCCGACCCGCTGACCGGGCTCAAGAACCGGCGCGGGCTGGACGAGGAGATGCACCGGGTGGGTATTTCCCAGGGCACGCTGATCTACGCCGATTTCGACAAGTTCAAGCTGGTGAACGACACGCTGGGCCACCCGGCGGGCGACGCGGCGCTGGTGCACTTCTCCCGGCTGATCCACGACACGATCCGCGGGGCCGACGTGGCGGCGCGGATCGGCGGGGAGGAATTCGCGGTGTGGCTGCCGGGCGCGTCGCTCGCCTATGGCGCCAAGGTGGCGGAGCGCCTCCGGATCAAGCTGGCGACCACCCAGTGGGACTGGCAGGGCCGGACCTGGCCGCTCAGCGCCAGCTTCGGCGTGGCCGCGGTCCCCGATACCACCCGCAGTGTCGCCAACCTGCCCGCCCAGGCCGACGCCGCGCTGCTCGAGGCGAAGCGGCAGGGGCGGGGCCGGGTGGAGACGGCCAAGCCGATCGGATAGACTCCGGTTCTGTCATTCCGAGGGAGCAACGCGACCGAGGAATCCCTGATTTCATCGAAGAGAAAATCAGGGATCCCTCGCTGCGCTCGGGATGACAGAACTCCCTGCGGGACCCTGAGTCAGTCCCTGTCGTACCCCTTCAACTCCCTCCACTTCTCCACCAGCTGGACGAACTCGGCCCGGTAGCCCTCCGGGTCGTAGTGCGATGCGTCCCGCGCCCGCGCGATCAGCCGCGGGGCCGACGCGTTGCCCCTGAACTCCGAGTCGCGGAGCAGCAGGCCGAACTCGGCCACCGCGCTGGCGAAGCGGAAGGTCTCGCTCGGGCGCCGCCGCTGGTCGTCGTCCGTGAGGGCACGGCTCAGGAGGCGGCTGGCGCTCGCCTTGGGGTCCTTGTAGCGGAGCTTCAGGGTGAGCCACTCGTTGCTGAGGCGGGCCTGGTCGCTCAGGGCCACGTTCTGGTAGCGGAGCTGCCCGGTGGGGTTCTCGCTCAGCTCCTCCTCGAAGCGGGCCGGCACGATCTCGTAGAGCGCCGTCACCGAGTGGCCCGCGCCCATGTCGCCGGCATCCTTCCGGTCGTCATCGAAATCCTCCTTGGCCAGCACCCGGTTCTCGTACCCCACCAGCCGGTAGGACTTCACCCGGAGCGGGTTCCACTCCAGCTGGAGCTTCACGTCCTTGGCGATGGTGAGCAGCGTGCCGCTCAGCTCGTCGACGAACACCTTCCGTGCCTCGCGCTCCCCGTCGACATAGGCGTAGTGGCCGTTGCCCTTGTCGGCGAGCTGTTCCATCATCGCGTCGCGCAGGTTGCCGGTGCCGAAGCCCAGCACCGTGAGGAAGATCCCATCCTCCCGCTCCTTCTCGATGATCCGGATCAGCTCGCTCTCGCTGCTCGGCCCGACGTTGAAGTCGCCGTCGGTGGCGAGGATGACGCGGTTGTTCCCGGCCGACTTGAAGTACCGCCGGGCCACGTCGTAGGCCAGCTGGATTCCTTCGGCGCCGGCGGTCGAGCCCCCCGCCTCCAGGCGGTTGAGGGCGGCGAGGATCTCCTGCTTGTGGCTTCCCGGGGTGGAGGGGAGCACCAGCCCGGCGGCCCCGGCATAGACCACGATGGCCACCCGGTCCTGCGGCCGGAGGCGGGGCACCATGAGCTCGAAGGCGCGCTTCACCAGCGGCAGCTTGTTCGGTTCATCCATCGAGCCGGAGACATCGAGCAGGAACACCAGGTTGCTGGGGGGCAGCTCCTCGGGATCGAGGTGCTTCCCTTGGAGCCCCACCAGGAGCAGCTGGTGCTCGGTGTTCCAGGGGCAGGCGCTCCGCTCGAGGGTCACCGAGAAGGGGTGGCGGTCGGTCGGCTCGGGATAGTCGTACGGGAAGTAGTTGATGAACTCCTCCACCCGGACCGCGTCGGCGGGGGGCAGGGTGTTCTCGTTGAGGAAGCTCCGGACGTTGCTGTAGCTCGCCGCGTCGACGTCGATCGAGAAGGTCGAGAGCGGGTTGCTGGCCGCCTCCAGGAACCGGTTCTCGTAGATACGGTGATATTCCTCGCCGGCGGCGTCCCGCTCCGGCCGCGGGGTGACCAGCCCGGGCTGGAGGCCGATGACGCCGGACTGGGCGTTCCCGAACTCGGCGCCGGCAGCACCGGTGGTGACCGAGGCCTCCTCCATCGCGTTGGTGCCGACAAAGGCGTTCCCGCGTCCTGCCGCGACCGGTGCGCCGTCGACCAGCTGCTTGGTGGTCACGGCGTCGCGCGGCTGCATCTGGCCGGTGGCCGAGGTGACCTCGATCTCGCCGATATCGACCGCCTGCTGCTCGAGGGCGAAATCCCAGGTGGTGGTCTTCCCCTTTGTCACCACCAGGTCGACCACCTTGGACGGCTTGTACCCGACGAACTGCGCCAGCATCCCGTAGGTCCCGACCGGCACCTTCGGGATGAGATAGTGCCCCGCGGTGTCAGCGACCGCGCCGAGCGGCGAATGGTCGAGGCGGACCTGGGCGCCGGCGATGGGCACGCCAGACTGGTCCCGGATGTGGCCCTCGATGGTCCCGGTCTTCGGGCCCTCGCGCAGGGCATGGACCGGCGCGAGCAGCAGGAACGCGAGCGCCCCGGCAACCCAGTGACTGTGCAGCAACGAACGTGTGGCTGGCATGTGACCCTCCTCCCCGCCGCGGGGAAGGGCCGCGGGCGGGGTATGCGGGAGCCGGCGGGACGCGTGCCCGCCGGGGATCCTGCAGGTTGTGTTGAGAAGGGCCTCGGCCGAGACCGGTGGACTGTCGTTAGGGCGACGCGGGAAGGTGTGATTTGTGACACATGTTGCAGGGCGGCAAGGCGGCCAGGCGCCCTGCGTTGAACTCACCCCTCCATCCGGCTAAGTTCCTTCCTGAAGTCTGGGGGCGACAGGCTTCGACGGGTTCGATGAAGGGATCGCTGCGCGCCCAGGTCCAGGCCCCTGGCAAAACCGTCTGGAACGATTCAACTGCCAACTCTGAACTGGCAATGGCTGCGTAAGCTGAGCTAAGCTCGCTTTTCGCTCCTTCGGTGAACGGAGCCCGTCCGGGGCGCCGCCGCCGAATCGCAAATCCGGACTGGCAAGTGCCGCCGCTCCGACGGCATGAGCGAGATCGCAGGAGATAGAGTCCGGGAAGGTCGGTGCTGCACCGGCCCGGATCGACGCAAGAAGCAGTACCTACGCGCGTAGACGTGGTGCTGGAAGCTTACTCGGACGAGGGTTCAACTCCCTCCGCCTCCACTGTGGCCGAGCCTGGCCGACCAACGGCGTCCTGCCTGGGCGCCGTTGTCGTTTGGGGACCCCGGCGCGGGTACTTTTTCCGGTCACGTTGCGCCGTGCCGTCCCGGCGGTATTCTCAAGCCATGGAGCCGCCCCCACGGGCTCCATGAGTGACCCGGCATTCTCCAGGAATTCTTCCGCGATGCTTCGATTGCAGACCCTTGGCGGCCTCGCCTGTTCCGACGAGGCCGGCCCACTCTCCGGTGCCTGTGCCCAGCGCAAGCCGCTGGGCCTTCTCGTCCTGCTCGCCATGGCGGGAGAGCAGGGGGCCACGCGTGAGAAGCTGGCGGGGCTGTTCTGGGGCGATCACGACGAGGCGCGCGCCCGGGCCAACCTGAAGCAGATGCTGTACCTGCTGCGGCGCGATGCGGGTCACAGCGAGATCATCGAAGGTACCACGACCCTCCGGCTCAACCCGGCGCTGGTGTCGGTGGACGCGCTGGAGTTCCAGGCGCGGTGCAAGTCCGGCGACCTCGCCGGGGCGACGTCGCTGTACGCCGGCCCCTTCCTGGATGGGGTGTTTCTCGAGGGATCGCCGGAGCTGGAGCAGTGGTGCGAGGAGCAGCGCGAGTGGCTGGCGGTGATGTTCGTGCGGGCGCTGGCCGGCCAGGCCGAGGCGGCGCTGGCCGCCGGGGATCACCAGGGCTCGCTCGCGCCGCTCCGCCGCCTGGTGCAGACCGAGCCGCTGGAGGGGAAGTGGGTCGCACTGCTGGTGCGGGAGCTGGAACAGGCCGGCGAACTCACCGAGGCGCTCCGCGTCGCCGAGCAGCACTGCGAGCGGATCCAGGCCGAAGTCGGGACGTCGCCCCCCGCGGAGCTGGTCGCCACGATGGCGCGGCTCCGGCGGGTGCGACTCGATCTCGGCGCGGCTGGAGCGACCCTCTCGTCCGAGCCGCACGCCGGCTCCCCGTCCGCCGCCCCGGGGACCGGTCCATCCAGGGCGGGCGCGGCGCTCCCGGCAGCAGCCGCCGCGGCTCCCCCGGCAGCACCGCCCCGGAAGGCCTGGCGGTCCTGGAAGCGGATCGCCGTGGTGTGCGCCGCCTGTCTCCTCCTGCTGGTACCGGCGCTTGCCTTGCGGCCCCGGCCGGTCCCGGCCCGCAACGTCGTCCCGGTGGTGCTGATCCAGGATTTCGAGGACCGCGCCGGTCCCGGCGGTTCCCCGGCGTGGGCCACCATTTTCGCCAACCGGGCGGCGGAGGTGCTGTCCTCCCGATTCGAAGTGGTGCGCGATTCGGCCCGGCCCGGACAGCCGCCGGCGGGGCAGCAGGATCTCACGGTCGCCGGCACCTACTTCACCGCGGGGGACACCCTGGTCGTGCAGACCAGGCTGTATGGTCACGGCACCCGGGCAGAGCTCGACACCGTGGCGGAGGTCCGGGCGCTCAGTCGCCAGGTCGGCCAGATCGCGGACTCGGTGGCGCGGCAGGTCCGGCTCGCGGTCGAGCGGGTGGTGGATACGTCACGGGTGACCTGGGGGCTCGTGCCGGCCGACAGTGTCGATGCCGGGGCGTGGACCTGGTTCCTGCTGGCGGACAAGGCCTATACCGCGGGTCGGGACTGTCGGGCGGCACTCGGCTTCATCGACAGTGCCGTGCAGGCCGATCCCCGCTTTGCCTTCCCGGCGGTCTACCGGCTCAACTGCTACATCCCCAATCCGCCCTACCAGGCCATCAACCCCGAGGGGCTCGCGCGGGTACGCCGTGAGATCGACCACCGGCCGGGGGAGCTGCCCGCCACGGCCGGCGCATACTACCGCTACCTCAACGCCCGCGCTTTCCGGGACCAGGACTCGGTGCTGGCCGCGGCCCGGGCCCTGGTCCGGGCGTTCCCCCAGTCGTCTCGCGCCAGGGCCTGGCTGGTGGCAGCGCTCCTGCCGCAGAATCGTTTCAGCGAGGTGCTCGAGGTCACCCGGCCGGATCTCGACGGTGGACCCGGCCAGCACGACCTGGATGGGTGGTACAACATCTGGGCTCGCAGCAACGCGCTCCATCTGCTGGGGAGGTATGCGGAGGACCTGGCGCTGGTGAACGCCGAGTTCAACCGCAAGTCGCCTCCGAAATCCCTGGGTGGCAGAACCGCCAAGGTGCTGACCATTCGCGCCCTCGCGGCCCTGGGCGACACGGCCGGAGTACGGCGGGTCCTTCTCGAGGCGCTGAGTCAGGAGGAATCGTTCCTCATCGGGTATTCCGCCGGGGATCACCCGGAGGAGGAACTCCGGGCGCACGGCATGACGCGGCTGGCCGATACCCTGTCGCTCATCGCCTCGCCAGACCGGTGCGCCAGCCAGTACCCGATCTCTCCGGCCATCATGCCCAACGACAGTGGCCTCGCCGAGTATGTGACGAACCAGGCCAGCAAGCGGGACTCGGTGCGGGTGCAGGCGATTTCCTTCCTCGGGCTGGCGAGCCGCGACCTGCGAGTGGGCTGCATTCCCCAGGCGGCGGCGAAGCTTCGGTCGCTCCAGCCGCCGATCCCGGATTCGCTCTACTATCAGTCGGTTCGGGGGGAACTCGCCGCCCGGACTGGGGATACCGCCACCGTCCGGGAGGTCTCGGCCTGGCTGCGGGAAGGACTGGCGGGTGGGCGGCTGGACGGGTGGCGGCCGGTGTATCTGCAGGCCCGGCTGGCCGCGGTGCATGGGGATCGGGCCGAGGCCCTCAGGCTACTCTCCAACACCATCCGGCTGGGCATGCCCTACACGTGGGTCCATACCGACCCACTCTGGTTCGGCTACGGGGAGGATCCGACGTTCCGGGCGCTGCTGGCGCGGTGAGGGGAGGCGGGAGCCGTTAGCTATTAGCTGTTAGCTGTTAGCGAGTTCCGGGAATGAACGACCCTCCCTGTGGAATCACGCGGGAGGGTCGTTTCGCATCGAGCCGCTAACAGCTAAGAGCTAACAGCTAACGGCTAACGGCTATTTCCCCGGCCCGATCGGAATCGTCACCTGGGTCTTCTCCCAGGTCAGCAGCAGGTTCACCCCGCCGCCGCTGCCGGCCTCCTGCTTGAACGTCAGCGTCTCCACCGGCGCGCTCAGGGCCGAGACCGTCGCGGTGCCGTGCCCGACTTCCTGGGCCTTCACCTCGGGGGTGTACGCGCTCTCATGGCCCCACTGGGTGATCGACTTGTTCACGATCACCTGCCACTGCTTCTGGTCGGGTACCGTGTAGATCGAGTACGACCCGGCCGGGACGGCCACGCCGGCGATCACGATCGGTCCGGTGGTGTGGATCATGGTCGGCTCGTTGGCGCCGGTGCGCCAGAGCTTGCCGAAGGGCACATTGGTGCCGCCAATCATCGTGCGCCCGCTGGCCGAGGGGCGGCCGTAGCAGAGCCGGACCTCCGCCTTGCCCACCGTGAACGAGAGCGAATCGAGCGGGCTCTTCCGGGTGGCGAGCGGCAGGTTCTTCGTGTTCATCGTGATGCAGGCCGGCGGTGCAAGCGGGGCAGCCGGTGCGGGGGCGAGGAGCGTCGCGAGCAGGAGCAGCATGTGTAGGAGTCTCGAGGTCAGTAGGGTGTGGCCATCGTGAGCCGGGCACGCGCGGCCAGGGCGGCGGTCAGTGCATCCGCCGGGCCGCCGCCGAGAGCGGTGAGATGGCCCATCTTGCGTCCCACTCTCGGTTCCTTCTTGCCGTACAGGTGCAGCTTGACCGACGGATCGGAGAGCGCCCGGTCCCAGCGCGGCTCGCCGTGAATCCAGAGGTCGCCGAGCAGGTTCACCATCGCGGCGGGGGCATGGAGCGCGGTGTCGCCGAGGGGCAGCTCCGCCAGCGCCCGGACCTGCTGCTCGAACTGGTCGGTGACGCAGGCGTCGATGGTGTAGTGCCCGCTGTTGTGCGGTCTCGGCGCCATCTCGTTCACCAGCAGCTGGCCCCCGTCCACCACGAAGAACTCCACGGCCATGGTGCCTACGTAGTGCATCGCCTTGGCCAGCTTGCCCGCCGCCTGCCGGGCCTTGTCGGCCAGGGGGGCGGGGATCCGTGCCGGCACTACGGTGGTATCGAGGATTCCGTTTACGTGGCGGTTTTCGGCAACCGGGAAGGTCACCACCTGCCCATCCTCCCCCCGGGTGAGCACCACCGAGATCTCGAGGTCGAGGGGCAGCCGCCGCTCGAGAACGCAGGGCTGCCCACCGAACTGCTGGAAGGCCGCCGTCAGGCTCTCGAGGCTGTCGATCGAGGCCTGGCCCTTCCCGTCGTAGCCCAGTCGGCTGGTCTTGAGGATGGCGGGGGCGCCGATGGTCTCGAACGCGGGGGCGACGTCGGCCTCGGTGAGGACGGCGTAGAACGGGGCGGTCATGAGCCCCTGTTCCCGCGCAAAGAGCTTCTCGGTCACCCGGTCCTGGGTGATGCTGACCGCCTCGGGGCCGGGGCGGACGGGGCAGAGGAGCCGGAGAAAGGCGAGGGAACTCGCGGGGACGTTCTCGAACTCGGTGGTGACGGCCCGGACCCGCTTCGCCAGCTCGGTGAGGGCTGCCTCCTCGGTGTACTTCGCCTGGATGTGGAGGGCGGCGATCCGGCCGGCGGGGCTCTCGGGATCGGGGTCCAGCACCACCACCTCGTAGCCGAGGCGCTGGGCCGCCTGGGTGAACATCCGTCCGAGTTGTCCTCCGCCGAGGATGCCGAGGGTCGTGCCCGGTGGGATCACGGCGTCTCCGGCAGGGTCAGCCCGAGGACCTTGTCGGTCTGGCTCTGGCGGAACTGGTCGAGTTTCTTCGCGAGCGCGGGGTTGTGCCGCGCCAGGAGCGAAACGGCGAAGAGACCGGCATTGCGTGCGCCCGCTTCGCCGATGGCGAAGGTGGCGACGGGGACGCCGCCCGGCATCTGGACGATCGAGAGGAGCGAGTCGAGGCCGTTGAGGTGCTTCGAAGGCACCGGCACGCCGAGGACCGGCACCGGGGTCTTGGCGGCCAGCATCCCCGGGAGGTGGGCCGCGCCACCGGCCCCGGCGATGATGCACTGGAGCCCGCGCTGGGCCGCCGATTCGGCGTACTGATAGAGGAGATCGGGGGTGCGGTGGGCCGACACCACCCGCCGCTCGTGCGGGACCTCGAAGCGGGTCAGCTCAGCGGCGGCCTGCTTCATGACCTCCCAGTCGGAGTCGCTTCCCATCACGATGCCGACCAGCGGCTCAGTCATCTGCTCCTCGCGGGGCGGGGGATGTGCCGTTCCGGAGGAGTAGGATAACCGGGACCCTCCTGCTTGGCCATTAGCCGGCAGGATTGCGGAAGATGAAGTAGACCGCGCCCAGGATGCACACCGCGGCGTAGAGATAATCGAGCTTGAACGGCTGCTTCATGTAGAGCACGGCAAAGGGCACGAACACCGTCAGGGTGATGACTTCCTGCAGGATCTTGAGCTGCCCCAGCGAGAGCGCGGTGTAGCCGATCCGGTTGGCCGGCACCTGCAGCAGGTACTCGAAGAGGGCGATGCCCCAGCTCACCAGCGCGGCGACGTACCAGGGCTTGCCGGCAAGATTCCGGAGATGGGCGTACCACGCGAACGTCATGAAGACGTTGCTGAGCGCGAGGAGCCCGGCGGTGCGGAAGAGAACGGTGTCGATGCGGGCCTCCAGGGATTCCGAGAATGGTTCTGTCATTCCGAGGGAGCAAAGCGACCGAGGAATCCCTGATGTCGTGGAGAAGAAAATCAGGGATCCCTCGCTGCGCTCGGGATGACAGAATTCTACTGTATCGCTTCCTGCCCCTTGTACACCACCGCCGCCAGCGCCCCGCCCACGAACGGCCCCACGATGTAGAGCCAGAGGTTCGCGAAGCTCCCGCCGCCGAGGAGCCCGTGCACCAGCGTCGGGCCGATCCCCACCGCCGGGTTGAACGCCCCGCCCGAGATCGGGCCGCCGGCGAAGGCGGCGGCCGTGAGGGTGAACCCGATGGCGAGGCCGTAGAACGAGTTGCCCTTGGTGCCGGGATGGGTCGCCGAATTCAGCACCACCAGCGCCAGCGCGAAGGTGTACAGCACTTCCACCAGCAGCGCCGCGATGAGTGTCGCGGTGGGGGCCGGGGCCACCGGGAAGGTCCGCCCCATGATCACGTACACCAGGAGCCCCGCCACGATGGCGCCGAGGACCTGGGCGACCATGTAGGGGACCAGCTCCGCCGAGGGGTGCTTCCCCCGCATCGTCAGGGCGAGCGTGACCGCGGGATTGTAGTGCCCCCCCGAGACGTGCCCCCCCATGTACACCATGATCATCAGCGAGGTGCCGATGGCGAGTGGCGCCATCGGCGTGCCGTTGAGCACGCTGAGCCCGATGGTGAGGACGAGGAAGAAGGTCCCGATGAACTCGGTGAGATACTTGGTCATGACATGTCCGGGGTGAGGATGGGCCTGCTAGTGACGGTCCTTCCAGTTCCACCAGAGCAGCAGCTCGGGGCGGGGGCGCTTCGCGCTGGCGTAGTATACCGCGCAGCGGAACACGTACAGCACGCAGCGGTCCTGGTGCGCGCCCCGGAGCGCGATGAGCCGCTGGTACATCCGTTCCGGGTCCTTGCCGCGGAGGTCGGCTACCCGGCGGATCCCCAGGTCGCGGAGGTCCACCGCCAGGGAGGGGCCGATCCCCGGGATCTCCTGCAGCGCGTCCCGGGTGCGGCCCCGCTGGCGCGGCGCCCGGGCGGCGGCTACCTTCGGCCCGTTCCGTTTCCTTCTGCGTGGGAGTACCGATGCCATCGGGCAGCTTCTCCTGGGGCGGGTTCCTCGCGCGCCTCGCCGGCGCGATCCTCCTGGTCTACGCGACCTACAACCCCGAGCGCTTCTCGTTCTTTCACTGGATCTTCCAGCCGAAGGCGGGAGAGACCGGGGTGATGGGGCTGGTCCACGGCTTCACGCCGGTCAAGGCGCTCGCGGGGATCGCCCTGGTGGCGGTCTGGGTGGTCTTCCTCCAGGCCACCCGCCGCTCCCTCGGCGCCGGCGGCGCGCTGCTGGTCGTGGCGCTCTTCGCCTGCACCATCTGGGCGATGATATACTACGGCGTCATCAATCCCACCAGCAGCCGTGCCATCGCGCACCTCGTGCTCATCGCGGTGAGCCTGGTGCTCGCCCTCGGGCTCAGCTGGTCGCACATCACCCAGAAGCTGAGCGGGCAGACCGACACCGACAACGTCGGCTAGCGCCGCGCCCCGGTCTTCTCGTAGGTCCCCATCAGCTCGGCCTGGGCCAGCACATGGCCCTCCATCGCGGCGAGCAGGTCCGGCTTCGTCGCGTGGCCCAGGCCCTCGAGCCGCCGGTCCAGCGCATACAGCTTGAAGAAGTAGCGGTGCCGGCCGATCGGCGGGCAGGGGCCGCCCCAGCCGGTCCGCTGCCAGTCGTTCCGCCCTTCCGCCGTCCCGGCGGGGAGGCTCTCGGCCCGGACCCCCTCCGCCAGCCCCCCCGCACCCGCCGGCAGGTTGTACAGCACCCAGTGGACGTACACGCGCTTCGGCGCCTTCGGGTCGGGGGCGTCAGGGTCGTCCACGATCAGGGCGAGACTCTTCGTGCCAGCCGGGAGGTCGCTCCACGCGAGGGCGGGCGAGCGGTCGTCGCCCTCGCAGGTGAACCGGGCGGGAATCGCCCCGCCCTGGGGGAACGCGGATGAGCTGAGCTGCATGGCGACCTCAGGTGCCGCCGGGCAGCGAGGTGGCGCGACGTCCCCGCCGCCGCAGCGCGACGACGGTGAGCCCCGCCGCCAGCAGCAGCCCGGCCAGCGGAACGAGGATGGCGAGGAGGGCGGTGACCACCGAGCCGATCAGCTCCAGCGTGGCCACCAGCGGGTTGGCGAGGCCGCCGGTGAGCGCGGTCGACTTGAACCGGAGCAGCACCGAGCTGGCCTGGATGAGGCCCGCCATGCCGCCACCCCCGATGATCGTGACGGTCCACTTGAGGAGGGGCGGCAGGTCGGTGACCACCGAGGCCGCCGCCAGCATCCCCGCGACCACCGCGGCAGGCGTGGCCAGCAGGTCGAGGGCGTGATCCAGCCAGGGGATGTAGTAGGCCCCGATCTCGAGCAGGGTGGCGGTGCCGAAGGCAAGGAGCGCCGGCGTGGTGGCGAGCCAGTCGAAACCGCTCGCGAGGGGGAGATAGCCGAGGTGGGCGGCGCCGCCCGCGAGCAGCAGCGGGGTGAACACCCGGAAGCCGCAGGCCGCCGCGAGCCCCAGGCCGATGGCGATGCTGAGCAGGCCCTCGAGGCTCCCGGCCGGCATGGGGAACTACTTGCCCTGGTGCAGCCGCCCGATCCGCTCGTTGACCTGTTGCATCAGGATCTGCAGCTCGGAGTGCTCCGGATGCAGGATCTTCCCGGCTTCGCTGTCGAGGTCGGCGATGATCGTCTTGATGGTGTCGATGCCGCGCCGGAGCCGGAAGCGGGTGATGAAGCCGGGATAGTTGCTGGAGCGCGACGCCGAGAGCACCGCCCACACGCTGGTCCGCAGACTGTCGACCGCGCCCTTCAGGTCCTCGAGCCCCTCGGCGTTCTGGCCGCTCTTGGCGAGCTGCGCATCGACCGTCGTGAGCTGGCGGCGAAGGTCTTCGATCTGCTTGACGAGCGTCGAGTCGGTCATGGTCTGGTCGGTTGGGGTCGGGGGAATCGCTACAGCGTCTTGCGCACGCGGGCCAGGCCCTCGCGGACTTCGTCGGCCAGCTTCTCGGCGGCGCTGCCGATGTCCTGCATGGCGCCCCGGGCCTCGATGCTGGCGGCGTCGGCCCGCTGCCGGAGGGTCGCGAGCTTCTCGTCCAGCTGGAGCTTGTCCCACTCGTCGCGGGCCTCCGCCCGGGCCAGGTGGAGCCGCACCTTCAGTTCGTCCCGCTGGCGCTCCAGGTCCTGGAGCATCTCCTGCCAGCGGCTCTTCCACTCCGTCATGGTTGCCTCCCTCGGATCGTGCCGTGCCACACCCGCCGGAAAAATAGTCACTCCGCCGTCAGAGCGGACGGGGGCGGCGGTGCCGGATGAGGAGATCCCGTATGCGATGGTCGGCGAACTCGCGGAACTCCCCGGCGTCGAAGAACGTGCCGTAGCAGACCGGGCAGGACTCGACCCAGAGCTCGGGCTGGGCCTTGTCGACCATGCGGATCATCGGCTCGTTGTCGACCGGGCAGCGGATCAGCCCGACCTGGTCGTAGCGGTCGCCGGTGGCGGGGTCGCCGGTGTCGAGCGCCCCCGCCTGGCCCTTGAGGTCCTCCTGCTCGAGGAGGTCGAACCAGAGTCCGCCGCAGCCGGTGCAGCGGTCGACCTCAATGTCGACCACCGTCACGGGGGCCATTGTCGACTGGCACTTGGGGCAGCGGAGGGGACCGGGCTCGCGGAGCGAGACTTCGTCGTAGCCGTCCGTCATGGCTGAAGCGTGAGCCGAGGACCCCGGTTCACGCAAGGGGCGGGAGCTCGAACGCGACCTCCCGGACCTGCCGGCTCGCCTCGAATCGCCCGGCGTAGCGGCTGGTGTGGGACGCCTGTAAGCCCGGGGCGAACTCCCGCTGGTAGCGCTCGTAGAGGGCGGGGGAGCCGGCGAGGTACGTGAGCACGAAGGTGGCGCGCCCCCCCGCCTCTCCGGCGGTGGTGACCGTCGCGCGGCGGAAGCACCCGGTGGCGAGAATGTCGGGGAGATGGACCGTCCGCATCCAGTCGAGCCATTCGGCGGCGATCGCCGTGTCGACGCGGACGGTGACTTCGTAGAGCGGGCCGGGCGCCATGGCGGCTACGAGCCCGGGCAGCTCGCGCGGGCGTAGCGGTACGCGATCGAGCGGAGCTTGTCCCGCACCGTCCCGCTCACCACCGCCACGAGCGAATCGCGGCCGGCCCGGCTGTAGCGGATCTGCTGGGGGAAGTCGTGGGTGAGGTTCTCGAAGACCACGAGCGAATCGCTGACGGCGGTGGAGAGAAACGCGGCGGGGGGCTGGCCCGAGGGGGAGGCCTCGTACACCAGGCCGCCGCTCATCCCGGTGCGGATCACCATGTGCTCGGTGCTCCGGGTGGTGTCGCCGAAGACCGTCCGGCTCACCCCGACCATGGTCCCTCCCTGGGGACCGAGCCAGACCTCCTCGACCACGACGCCGGCATCGAGCTGGCGCCAGCAGCCCGCCATCCAGCCGAGCGCCGTCACCTGCTGGGCCGCGAGGGGGCCCGCGGGCAGGAGGAGCAGGGCCGCCGCCAGCAGCGGAAGGTCAGGTCGCCGCATCGTCCACCTCCGTGCCCCAGCCGTCATAGCCCCCTCCATGCGCCTCTGCGATCGCGGTGAGCCGCTCTCCCATCGCCTTGAGGCGGGCCGGCTCGGGTACCACCTCCCGGGTCGCGAGGCAGCGCCAGTGCCCGTCCTCGGGCTCCCGGGTCACCGAGGTGCGATAGCCCTCGGCATTGAGGGTGGCGGCCGCGGAGAGGGCCTGTACCTCGTCCTCGAAGTAGAGGAAGAACTCGATCAGGTGCGGGCGGGTGAGGTCCGCGCCGCTCCGCTCCAGCGCCCGGAAGATCTCGGCGTCGGGATCGGCGGGGGTGGAGCTGAGGGTCCCGGGGGCGCGGCTCCGCACGATCAGGAAGATCGCGAAGATGCCGAGCACCAGCAGGACGCTGAGGGGCATGGCTAGCGGGCCCGCGCGGGAAGCCGGTAGGCCGTCAGCTTCACGCGACCCCCCTCGTCCACCCGCACCGCCTCGGCCAGCAGCCGGAGCCGCTGTTCCATGCCGCCGCCGAACATCGGGAGGCTGATGCGGCCGGCGGCGTTGATGACCCGGTGCCACGGCACCGCGCTGCCGTCGGGCAGGGCATGCAGGGCGTACCCCACCTGCCGCGCCCGGCCGGGGAGTCCCGCCATCCGGGCCACGTCACCGTAGGTGGCCACCTTGCCCCGGGGAATCCGCCGCACCGCGCGGTAGATCCGCTCGTAGCTGGAGGGCGTCTGCGGCATCAGTCGAGCGGCCGCGCCATGATGAAATCGCGCTGCCGGTCGGTCCCCACGAAGAAGTCGAACATCCCCACCTCGCGAAATCCTTCCTTGCGATAGAACGCGATGCCCCGCGGGTTCTTCTCCCAGACCCCGAGCCAGACCGTCCGGGCCCCGCGGGCGCGGGCTGCCGCCAGGGCCGCGGCCATCAGCTGCTGGGCGAGGCCCCGCCCGTGCCAGGCCTGGTCCACGTAGAACCGGGCCAGCTGGATCGGGTCGGCACCGGCCACCTCGGCGGGGGTCTCCCCCGACTGGAGCTGCGCGAACGCCGCGAGCGACCCGCCCAGGTCGGCGACCAGCGTGCTGAAGGCCGGGTCGGCCAGCTCGGCGGCCTGGATGTCGGGGGCGTAGTGGGTGCGGCAGTGGAGTGCGAGATCGCCGGGCGTGTTCGCGGCGCCGAAGGTGTCACGAAAGGTGCGCTCCATGAGCGTCGCGAGCGCCGCGGCCTCCTCGGGCCGGGCGGGGCGAACCTGTGCCGCGGCGGTCACAGCCCGAGGGCACCCCAGTCGCGGGGCCAGTCCACCTGGTTCCGGCCGGTCGCGCTCCAGGAGCCGTGCGGCGTGGCGACGGTGACCGCCGCATCCGCCGTGCACAGCACGTAGATGCCCTGGTAGCGCCCGAAGACCATCCTGGGATTGTAGCCGCGCTCGGGGTCCTTCTCCTCCATCCCGATCTTCAGGTTGAGCTGGGCCTGGGTGACGAGGTCCCACTCGAGGGCCATGCCGCGCAGTCCCGCCATCAGGCGGGCGCGGGTCATGCCGGCGATGTGCAGCGTCGGGTGATAGCGGAATCCCTGGCGGCAGGCGCCGTTGAGCAGGTTCATCTCGTAGAGGCCGGGGCCCGCCTTCATCAGGGTCCGGGCGTCGTGGATGAGCTCGCGGGAGAGCGCGGTGGTGACGGCGGCCTGGACCAGCGGGTCGAGCGGCGCGTGCGGGGCAGGAGCGGTGGCGTCGGACTCCATCGCCGGCGGGGGGACTTCCGCAGAGTTGCGCGGGTTGGTCATCCCGGAGGTGCGCTCAGGACGCGCGGGCCGGCACGGTGCGGAGCAGCCCGTCGAACGGGTGGGCAAACTCGGAAGGGAGGCCCTGCGGCTGGATGAAGCGGGTGAGCAGCTCGCGCAGGGCCATCTCGTGGGTGGGGATATGCTCGAACGCCACGATCTGGACTTCTTCCTTCACGACCTTCCAGATGCCGAGAATCTTGTGCTCACGCATGCGGACCTCGATCCGGAGGAGCCGTCCCTCCGCATCGTAGGCGACCGGGTAGCGGCCCTCCCGTACATCGGCCACGGTCAGTTCCCGCACCGCCTGGGCGAGGCTGTTGAAGAGCAACAGCCCCCCGCGCGCATCGATGATGATCGGCGACCGGATCATGGCAGGTAATGAGCCTCCGAAGCCGCCCCCTGTCAATCAGGGCGGCGCGGACCCCGCCGGCGACGGTGCCGACCACCACCGCCAGCCCCGCTGCGCGACTCCCCACCCCCCTCACCCCGGGGGGCTTCCGGGCCCCGGCGGGGCGGGTGGGCCGGCCGCTGGCGGCGCTCGTCCTCCGCCTTCTGGTGCGCGGCCCGCCGCTCCGCCTTGACCTTGGCGCGGGCCCGCTCCTCGGCCTTGCGAGCGCGGATGGCGGCGATGCGCTCGGCCAGCGGCACTTCCAGCTTGACCTCGGGCCGGGCGTGATAGTCGAAGTCGGGCACCGTGACCCGCGGCAGCCGCCGGCCGATGGCCCGCTCGATGGCCCGGAGTTCTCCCTCCTCCTCCGGCGACACGAAGGTGAAGGCGTCACCGGTCGCCTCGGCGCGGGCGGTGCGGCCCACCCGGTGGATGTAGTCCTCCGGCATCACCGGCACGTCGAAATTCACCACGTGCCCCAGCGCTTCGACATCGATGCCGCGCGCCGCGATGTCGGTGGCGACCAGCACCCGGTAGGTCCCGTCCTTGAACCCCGCGAGGGCGGCGGTGCGCTGCGCCTGGGAGCGGTTGCCATGAATCCGCTCGGCCTTGACCCCCTGCTTCACGAGGTACTTCTGCAGCCGGTCGGCCCGGTGCTTGGTGCGGGTGAAGACCAGCGCCTCCCGCATCACCTCCTGGTCGAGCAGGGTCTTGAACAGCGCCGACTTGAGCTCCTGGGCCACCGGGTAGACCGCCTGGGTGATGCCGACGGCGGGGGCGGCCTGCCGCTCGAGGTTGAGCGTCGCCGGGTTGTGGAGCATCTCCCGGGTGAGCTCACGGATCGGCGGCGGCATCGTGGCGCTGAAGAAGAGCGTCTGCCGCTTTGCGGGGAGGTGGCGGAGGATCTTCCGGATCTCGGGGAGGAAGCCCATGTCGAGCATCCGGTCCGCCTCGTCGAGCACCAGGAACTCGAGTCCCGCGAGCTTCGCATAGGGCTGGCGGAAGTGATCGAGCAGCCGCCCCGGCGTGGCGATGATCACGTCGGTGCCGCTCCGGAAGGCGTGCTCCTGCGGTCCCATGCCCACCCCGCCGAAGACCGCGGCGGCGGTGATCGGCGTGTGGGTGGCGAGGTCGTTCAGGTCCTCGAGGATCTGGGCCGCCAGCTCCCGGGTGGGCGAGAGGACCAGCGCGCGGGTCGTGCCGCGGGGCCGTCCCATCAGCTGGTGCAGGATGGGGAGGAGGAAGGCGGCGGTCTTGCCGCTCCCGGTCATGGCGCACGCGAGCACGTCCCGCCCCGCGAGGGCGGGAGGAATGGCGTCGGCCTGGATCGGTGTGGGTCGGGCGAAGCCGAGCTCCTTGATACCCTGGAGCAGGCTGGGATGCAGCTTGAGGCTGGCGAACGGCACGAAGTGTCCGGCTGAGTGAGCCGGGAAGCTAGTCGGGCGTGCTCCGGGGCAGAAGCGCCGTGGTCAGCGGACGTGCCGGAAGGTCTTGCGGCGCACCGCGAGCGACATGGTCGAGGGGGAGACCCCGAACCGCTCGGCGATCACCTTGATCTCCTTGCCTTCCTTGTACAGCCGGCGCGCGATCTTCACCTGGGCTTCCGTCAGCTTCGCGGCGAAGTTCTCGCTGCCCTTGCGATGGGCGCCGCCACCGTAACGCTTCGGCTGGTGACGGGCGGAGAAGCGGGTCCTGAACGACGGGTTCCTGCCGGATTTCGACTTGCGAGGCATTGCGGGCCTTCCTTGCTGCGCGGTACGAGCTACGTAGTGCAACCTATGATCCTCTCCGCGCGCGAGCAACAGACCGCGTGGGTCTTGTTAGTCCTTTCAACCTCCTTTCACGAATCGTAAGGGGTGGACGCGAGTCGCACTTCCAGCGGCGGCCGGTGTCAGCAAACACGTACGGCTCGCGAGGGCGAGGGAAAGGTCACCCCGAAGGGCTGGATCGGCCGCGGATGGCGTGTCGCCGGTCAGGCGCGTCTCCGCGCGGTGAGCACGAGGGCGGAGAGCCCCAGCCGGCAGGGCGCGTCCCCGCCTTCGCGCGCGAAGCGCCGGGTGAGGCTGGCGACCAGCGGTTCGGGATCGCTGATGCCCCGCTCCAGGAGGGCCCCCAGTGCGGGCGTGCCGGTGATCAGGCCGAGGGCGGCGGCACGGGCCGACGGCGCCTCGCCGGTGAAGCGTACCAGGTCGGTGCTGATGCCGGTGAGGCCGGCGCCGGCGAAAAGGGCTTCGTTGGCGGCGCGGTTCCCCATGCTGTGCGGCAGCTCGTAGAAGGTCCGGGTCTCGGCCGGGAAGAACTCCCGCATGGTGTCGTGTGCCAGCCTGCCGGTGGGATTGGTCTCGTGCCCCTCCCAGACACTGATGATGCAGCTGCCGCCCGGGCGGAGCACCCGGTGCACTTCACGGAGCGCCTTCGGCTTGTCGGGGAAGAACATCAGCCCGAACTGGGAGACGACGAGGTCGACGCTGCCATCGGGGAAGGGAAGGTCGCAGGCGTCCACCGCCCTGAACCGGACGCCGGCCGCACCGGCCAGCCGCTCCCGCGCGCGCACCAGCATCGCCTCGCTCAGGTCGGTGGCGATGATCGCGGCCGAAGCGGGGAGGGCGGCGCGGAGCGCTCGGGTCACCACCCCGGTGCCGCAGGCGGTCTCGAGCACCACCCCCGGCGCGAGGGCGCCGGCCCGCCGGGCGAGATCGGCGGCGTAGGGCTCGAACAGGAGCGGCACCATGTACTGCTCGTAGGCCGCGGGGACGGTGCCGAGAAAGGCGGGGGGCCGGCTCATGCGGATTCCGCTGCCGGGATCACCCGGCGGAACTTCCGGCTCTCGGAGGTGAAGCCGAGCGCGGCGTAGAACTGGTGCGCGTCGGCCCGGCGGTTGTTGCTGGTCAGCTCGATTGCGGCGCACCCCCAGCCTCGGCCGAGCGATTCCACCGCGGCGATGAGCGCCTTGCCGACGCCCCGGCCCCTCACTCCCTCGCCCACCACCAGGGCACTGAGATAGGCCACCGGCGCGGGCTTGTGCAGGGTGATCATCCGGAAGACCACCGCGACTCCTTCCACGCTGCCATCCAGCTCGGCCACCAGCACCCGGGCCCCGGCCTGCTGGACCTCCGCCAGCGCCGGCAGGAGCCGCGGCGGGGTGGTGGGATAGCCCAGCTGGTCCATCAGGGGGGTGAGCGCCGCGGCATCGGCGGCGGTCGCTTCGCGAATCAGCGGTGCGGGCATGGCAGGCCATCTCAGAAAAAAACCCGCCGGCGGGTGCCGGCGGGTGACGAACGATCAGCGCGTGGGCGACCTCAGAAAGCGAGGGTCACCGGGGGCAGCCGGTACTCGTAGCGCGCCTTGCCGCTGAGGTGGCGGAGGGCGCCCTCACGGCTCAGCCGGTCCTGCGCGAAATAGAGCACCGCCCGCACCTTGCGGCCGTGGGCCAGGACCTCGTCCTCGGTGCACCCGGTGGACTCCACGATCTCGTCCATCAGCTTGCGGAACCGGCGGGCGTTCTTGATGGGGAGGTCATCGGCAGCCACCGCGTGGCACATCTGGTCGAATGGGCTTTCCCACACCACCGCGAGCGAGCCGGAGTTGGCGACGGGCGAGCTCTTGCCCTTGACGGTGAAGGCCGCGGCGCGCTGGCGCTTGGTGTCCTGGCTGGTAGCAGTCATACGGCTTCCTCGGAGACCCGGCCCCGTGGAAGCGGGGCCGGGAGAGACGGGTCGAAGACTCAACGAGGTATAAAGATACTCTCGTTCCCTGAGGTATGGCAGGTGAGGGCCTTTAAGTAGCTACGGGGCAACGAGTTGAAAAGATACAATTGGCCCCCCAGCCCCTAGAGCCCCTGTTTTGACGCCACCCGGCCCACCGCCCTCGCATAGATCCCCTCGGCCTGGTCCGCCCCGCTGACCGCGAAGCCCAGGTCGCGGATCAGGCCGTCCTGCAGCCGGTACACCCAGCCATGCACCGTCACCTGCTGGCCCCGGGCCCACGCGTCCCGCACGATGGTGGTGCGGCAGACGTTGGCGGCCTGGTGCAGCGAGTTGAGGGCGCAGAGGGCGTCCAACCGGGCGGGGTCGCCCTCGAAGCGCTTGAGGACGTCGGCATGCAGTTCGGCGACGTCCTGGATGTGCCGGAGCCAGTTCTCGCTCAGGCCGAGGGACATCCCCTGGGCCGCCGCCGCCACGCCGCCGCAGCCGAAGTGCCCGCACACGATGATGTGCTCGACTTTGAGCACGTCGACCGCGAACTGGAGCACGGTGAGGCAGTTGAGGTCGGTGTGCACCACCACGTTGGCGACGTTGCGGTGGACGAACACTTCACCCGGCATCAGGCCGGTGATCTGGTTGGCGGGCACCCGGCTGTCGGAGCAGCCGATCCACATGTACCGCGGGCTCTGCTGGCGGGCGAGCGCGTCGAAGAAGGTGGGATCCTGCCGCGTGATGGATGCGGCCCAGGCGCGGTTGTTGGCGAACAGCTCGTTGATCTCGGCCATGGTATCCGGCGGTGAGGTTGGCGGAAGTGTGCCCCGGGGTGCCCCGGGCGTCAACCGCGCGGGCGCTGGCGGCGGGCCGCCACGCGCTGGAGCTGAGCCCCGGTGAGGTGACCTACGCGCCGAGCAGCTGGTCCAGCTGCATCCGGCCGAGGGGCCAGTCGCCCAGCCCGCTGGCGGAGTTGAGGTGCCCGGCGTCGTGCACGAGCACGATCCGGCTCCCCCACGCCTTCGCGAACTGTACTGCGCGGGCCGGGGAGACATACTCGTCGTCGCTGCTGTAGACCACGGTGGTGGGGAAGGGAATGGGGGCGAGCGGCATCGGGGCCCAGCCGGTGGGCCCCGCCGGATAGCTGGGGGCCTCGGTGTCGCTCGGGCCCACCAGCAGCGCGCCCCGCACCCGGCGCCCGGAGTCGCGGGCCCAGAAGGCCACGAGGGCGCAGGCGGTACTGTGGGCCACCAGCACCACGTCGCTGCCGTGCTCCGTCACGGCCGCATCCAGGGTCGCGACCCATTCCTCCCGGGCGGGAGCGTTCCAGTCCCGCTGCCGCACCCGCAGCATCCGCGGGTCGGACCGCTCCCAGTAGCTCTGCCAGTGTTCCGGCCCCGAGTCATAGAGGCCGGGAAGGAGCAGCACCGTCGGCGTCATGCGGGGACCTCCGGCGTCTGCTCCTGGCGCCGCTGGCGGAACCACCAGAGCGCCATGAAGAGCAGGGTGAGCCCGCTCCAGCAGGCCCAGTTGGTGAGCGCGAGGATGACGGTCCCCGGCAGCTCCATGGGAATGTGCCCGCCGACCACCCGGGAGCGAAGCACCAGGCCGTTGCTGAACCCGCAGCAGAGTCCCGCCGCCGACAGTGCCTGGATGGCGGGAAGGTGGTAGGCCGCCACCGGCAGTTCCCACCAGGCCGCGGCGTTCACCAGCCGGGACCCGAAATAGGGAAAGCCCCGCAGCAGGAGCACGCCCCCCAGCAGCAGCTGGAGGGCGAGGAGGAGGGCCGCCACCTGCACGAACCGGCGGAGGCGCATCAGCCCTTGCCGCGCCCCTTGAGCGTCAGCACGAGCCCGAGCGCCAGCACCGCGCCGCCGATGAGCGACAGGCGGTTGGCGCCGGTGCGCTGGGCCGGCAGCACCCTGGCGGAGTCGATCAGCGGCGTCCCTTCGGCGGTGAGGTGCAGGGCGGCGGGAAGGTCGCGGAACTTGCCCCAGCCCACCAGCGCCCGGACCGTGTCGCCGCTCTTGAGCTGGTCGGGCACGAGCGAGGCACCCTCCGGCACCGAGAAGGTCCGCCCGGTGCTCTGGCCGTGGAGGTGGAGCGTGATGGTCCGGCTGGCGTCGCTACCCGGGAAGCTCCGTCCCGGGCCGGGCCCGGCGGTGGCCGAGTCGAGTACCCCGGTCCAGGCTGCGGAGGGGGACGGCGGCGCCAGGATCAGCTGACCGTAGCCGACTCCCACGGCGCCGAGGACCAGCAGGAGAAGTGGGAGCGGGGAACGTCCGGCGGAACCGTCAGTCATGGTTCGGACCCATGGAGAAGGAGATCAACAAGGTACTCAGCTGGCGGGCTTTCCCTGCAGGGCGCAGGCGTGGTCCTGCTCGCGCAGGCGGGTGAGGTCGACCAGCACCCAGTCGGAATCGGCGGCGGGCTCGAGCCCGAGCACCGGGATCCCGATGTTGGTACGGCGGTCCACCTCGAGGCGGCTGACCCCCTTGAGGAGGACGAGGGAGGGGGCGGTCGAGCTCCCGAAGGTCACGGCCACGCCGTAGCAGAGCGTGTTGCGGACCTTGCCGCTGGCGAACTTGCCCGGCCGGCCTTCCAGGTTCATCGACGGCACCCACACCCGCACGACCGCGCCGGGATAGACCACCAGCGAATCGGGGGCCTGGTCCTGCGCGGCGAGGGGCGCGGCGGCGCAGAGCAACCCCGCGAGCAGCCAGCGGGACATCATCATCCTCCCACCCGCTTGATGGTCCACCCGGGCCGGGTGAGCGCGGCGATCACCTTGTCGCGATGATCGCCCTGGATCTCGATGGTGCCCTCGTGCACCGTGCCCCCGGCGCCGCAGAGCCGCTTGAGGGTTCCCGCCAGCTTCACGAGCTCGTCACCGGCCAGGGGAACGCCGCGGATGATGGTGACGCCGGCGCCCTTCCGGCCCTTGGTCTCCCGGCCCACCCGGATCACGCCGTCCCCCGGGGGCGGCGCCGCGGCGCGGCAGCGGCAGTCCTCGGCGGGGTGGCGGCAGTGGGGGCACATCCGGCCATGGCTGGTGGAATACACCAGCCCGCCGCTCGGGGGCTTCTTCATCGGGTCAGGACGCTTCCTGGAGGAACTGCAGCACCACGATCTCTTCCCGGCGGAGGGCGGCGGTAGGCCGTTCCCGCCGGCCGTCGGGCGGGGCCGCCGGCGGCGCGGTCACGCCGCCGAGATAGGCGTCGAGCACCGCGGGATGGACATAGTACTTCCGGCAGACGGTGCGGGTGTTGCCGAGCCGCTCGGCGACATGATCGATCGCCCGGATGATGTTCTTCTCGGCGTCCTTCTTCGTCGGGGCGGGGCCGGCCTCGCGCAGCTCGCGGGCGGCCAGCATCGTCCCCGCCCAGGTGCGGAAATCCTTGGCGGTCACGTCCCGCCCGGTGATCTCGCGCAGGTACTCGTTCACGTCGCCGGAGGAGACCGTCTGCCGGCGGCCGTCGGCGTCGAGATACTGGAACAGCTCCTGCCCCGGGAGGTCCTGGCAGCGCTGGACGATGCGCGCCAGCCGGCGGTCGGTGAGTGCCACCGAGTGCTTCACCCCGCTCTTGCCGCGGAAGGTGAAGCGGAGCGCCGCGCCCTTCACCTCGACGTGGTGCCCCCGGAGCGTGGTCAGGCCGTAGGAACGGTTGTCGCGGGCGTACTCGCTGTTGCCCACCCGGATCAGGGTCTTGTCGAGCAGCCGCACCACGGTCGCGAGGATCTGCCGGCGGGTGAGGTCGCGGGCGTTGAGGTCGCGCTCGATCCGCTCGCGGATGAGCGGCAGCAGTTCGCTGAACTCGAGGATCCGGCGGAACTTCGAGCTGTCGCGGGCGGAGCGGTACGCGGGGTGATAGCGGTACTGCTTGCGGCCCTTGGCGTCGCGGGCGGTGACCTGGATATGCCCGTGGGTATCGGGGCAGATCCACACATCGGTCCAGGCCGGGGGCACCACCAGGCCGAGGAGCCGCTTCCGCTCGGCGGGATCGGTGACCCGGGAGCCGTCGGGATGGAAGAAGGCCCAGCCGGAACCGACGCGGCGCCGGCGGATGCCGGGAACCCCGTCGGTCACATAGGTGAGGCCGGCGCGGTCGGCGGCGGCGCGATGTTCAGCGAGGCGGGCAGAAAGGGCCGTACGATCTCCTCGGAGGTCGTGCTGGTCCTGCTGAGGCGCTTCAGCGACTGTGCCCGGAGTATATCCGCGGGCCCCGGGGCACGGTCAAGCGGCGCGCGGTCAGCGCGCCGTGCCGGCCTCAGACGAGCAGGCGTTCGTCGTAGGGGACCTGCTCGCCGTTTTCGAGATAGCGCCGCAGCAGGCGGAGGTACATCGCCCAGCAGTAGGAGCTGATCCGGAAATGCTCCGTCACCCCGTTCCAGCCCGCGTGATAGAACCGCACCTGGGTGCCGCCGCCTCCCGGCGCCAGCATGAATCCCACCCGGGTCCCGAGCCAGTCGACCATCGCCTTGCTGAGCCGCAGCTCGAAGGCCTCGTTGGGCCGCGCGATGGAGACGACGGCGCGCCAGTCGTAGTCCGGGCCGAACCAGAGCTGGTACTCGGTGCCGGCGGTCGGTACGCCGAACGAGCGGGCGGTCCACCAGGCGTCGAGGCCGGCGGGCGTGGTGATCGCCTCGTAGACCCGGGCTGGGGGGACCGCGATGGGAAAGTCGTGCAGGATATCGGTGCTCATGCACACCTCCTTACGACGAATGCGGGGCGGGCGCGCTCAGGTGCAGTTCCTCGAGGGTCGCTTCCTCCACCGGGGTGAGCGACCGGAGCCAGCCGGCCAGCGCCACCAGGTCCGCGTGGGTGACCATCCGGGCGGGGAGGCGGCCGAAGACCCGGCCGGCGTGGCGGGTGAAGTCGTCCGGGAGCTGGGCCGCGACCCGGTGGTCGGTGTGCCCCTCGACCTGCGCGATGAGCGAGCGGGCCGCGGACTCGGAGCCGACCAGGAACACGTAACTCAGGTGATGCGGGGACTGGTCCTCGCCGTTCTCGACGATCCGGGGCCAGAGGAAGTCGGGCATGCGGTCGAGGGTCTGCCACATCGGGGTGTCCCAGGCGAGCGGCCGCGCCGGGGGCAGCGGCGGCTGGGAGAGGCGCTGCAGCGCGTCGAGCAGCGGAAGATCCTGCTCCGTCAGGGGCAGCTCGAGGGAGCCGGCGGCCTGGAGCAATGGCAGCAGCGCCAGCGCGGCAGTCTCGGCGGTGAGGGTGCCGCTCCGGTAGTCGGCGATGATGCGGCCCGGCTCGGTCACGGCCGGACCGGGGTGGCGGCGAGGGGGCCGGCGACGGTGGTCCAGGGCCGCACCCGCCAGCGTCCCACCAGTCCTTCCCGGACGTAGGGGTCGGCCAGCGCGAAGGCCTCGGCCGCGTCGGGAGAATCCCCCTGGAACAGCAGGATCGCGGCATCCACCGGGTCGGCGAGGGCGCCGCCCATGACCAGCTCCCCGCGGGCGGCGGATTCCCAGCCGAGGCGCAGGTGCTCGTCGCGATACTGGCTGCGCCGCACCACGTAGTCGGGCGCCAGCTCGTCATAGATCAGCAGGTAGTGCGGCATCGCTACTCCGTCAGCGTCGCGGGGCGGGAGGCAAGGTGCCGGGCGAGGAAGTACACCACCGCCAGGTTCACCGCGATGATGATGACCTTGATGGCGCCGGGGCGGTGAAACACTTCGTAGACCTCGATGGGCACCAGCGAGGCCGTGGCCACCACGGTGAGCCACTCGGCCCAGCGCTTCTTCATCAGGAGCCCTATCCCTTCCACCGCGAAGAGCAGGGCGTACAGCAGGGTCCCGCCGACCAGCACCTGCGCCGCGCTGGGGGGCAGGCCAAGCAGCCAGCTCGCGGCCCGCCGGGCGACGTCCTGCTGGGCGTTGTAGGGAAGGTCGTCGACCCACTCCCGCACCTTGGCGGCGACGGTGGGACGGATGAGGTGCATCGCCGCGAGCGCGAGCGAGGCGATGAGGGCCGACTGCCCCAGCTTGAAGAGGCCGATGACCCGGAGCGAGGTGGGACCCTTCGTCTTGGGCCGGAGAGCGGTCGCAGGAGCGGGATCCACAGGCACGATCGTCAGTGTCGAGGTCAGGGGCGCGCGGCCCGGGCGAGGCCGAATTGTCTCCCCGCCGGGAAGGTTACGCCAGTGCGCGACGCTCGGCACGGCTGGCAAGGTAGTGATGCCAGAGGATGCGTGCGGCGACGGAGCGCCAGGGCGCCCAGCGGGCGGCGATCCGCCGGGCCCGTTCCACGGTGGGGCGGGTGCGGAGCCGCTTCACCTGCTGCATCGCGTTGAGCAGCGCAATGTCGCCCGGGGGCCAGATGTCGGGGCGGCCGAGTGCCATGAGGAGGTAGCAGTCGGCGCTCCAGGGGCCCACGCCGTTGAGGGCGACGAGCCGGGTGCGCGCGAGGTCATCCTCCAGACGGTGCAGCGCGCGGAGGTCGAGCCGGGCCTCGACCAGCTCCCGCGCGAGGCCGTGGGTGTAGGCGGCCTTCTGCCGGGTGAAGCCGAGCGCCTGGAGCCCGGCCGGGCCGAGGCCGTGGACCGGGTGGGGAGTCACCTCGCCGAGATGCTGGTGCAGGCGGCGGTACATCGCCCTGGCGGAGGCCAGCGAGACCTGCTGTTCCAGAATGATCTTCACCAGCGTGGCGAAGCCGGGGCGGCGGGCCCAGAGGGGCGGGATGCCGTAGCGCGCGACCACCGCGGCGAGGTCGGGGTCGCGGCGGCAGAGCGCGCGCGTGGCGCGCGCGAGCGACGCCTGGTCGAGACGTGGCAGGAAGACGCTACTCCCGATCGGGGTCGCGGTCCGGGTCCGGCTTCTTCGGGAAGTGGCGCCGGTTCTCGAACCAGAGCCCGATGGCGATGGCGAGGACGAGCAGTTCGATGACCAGGTACTCGGGCATGACAGGAACCAACATGCCCGGCCTGAGTTGCGGAAGGGTCAGCGGCTGCCGGGCGCCGCGGGGCGGGGCGCGATGCCCCCGCCCTGGTAGCCTGCCGCCGCCGGCGCCGGGCCGGCAACCCGCGGCACCGCGTCGGGAGACCAGGGGTTGGTGGTGAGGGCCTGCCAGGTCTTGCGGTAGACCAGCCGCCGCCACCAGGCCGGCTTGGGGTGCACCGCCCGGAGCGCGCTGGCCTCCCAGCCGCGCGAGGGGTCGACGGCGATCACGGCGGCGAAGCCGCCGCGGCCGGTCAGGGCGCCGAGCTTCCGGGCCTGGGTCCGGAAGAAGTGCGCCGCCGCGGCGGTCCCCTGGTCGCCGAGGCCGAGGATGACCCAGAAGGGCTGGTGGGTGGCCGCGTGCCGTCCCTTGTAGATCAGGCCGAAGTCGAGCTGCTCCTTCGCCTCGTAGACCTCGCCGGTGGTGGCGCGGAATGCGGCGGGCTGGCGCACCTGGATGAGCCGCGGCTCGCAGGCATCGAGGATCTGGGTGGCCTTGAAGTGCGGGCCGATCGCGATGGTCGGCTCACTCCACCCCTGGCGGCTCGGCTCGCCGCTGACCACCCGGAGGTGGATCTTGCGGTTGCTGGCGAGGAGGAGCTGCTGCACCTCGTTGAGCGCCAGCACGTCCTGGGCGTGGTGCACCTCGGGAACCTTGCTCCACTTGTGGACCGTGAGTCCCTCGGTGGGCTGGCGGGGATCGGCGGGTGCCCGCGAGAAGAGCTCGTTGCCCGGCACGAACATGCCGCGGAGGCAGCAGGCGACCTCGTGGGTGCCGCTCCCGAGCGGGTGGAGCAGGGCGCGCACGCCGGGATGGAGGAGGTGGCGGCGGATCAGGAGCCACGCCAGGAGCACGACCAGCGCGGCCGCGGTCCCGGCCAGAACGGGGAAGGGCAGGGCGTCCCAGGCGGGGAGGGACGGCCCCAGGGTTGTGGGCGGCATGGACACAAGGTGCAGTCGCGGCGCGGGAGGAGACAAGACCGCGCGACTGTGGCGCCGCTCCTGTGATGCAGGTCATATCGCGCCTGGGTACGGCGCGCTACGGCACCTCGAAAATCAGTCCATCCTCGTCGTAGTAGCCCTCGTTGTCCGCCTGCAGCAATCCCTCCCGGCTGCTGAACAGGAACTCCCAGAGCGGGTCGAGCGACTCCAGCGCCTCGCGGCCGTGGACCTTGCCCGGCACGGCGACGGCGAGGATCTGGTTCACGGTGGCGAGGGCGTCGGCGACGCGGGCCTCCCCCTTCCCGGTGCCCTCGGAGGCGGCTTCCTCGAGCATCGCCAGCTCGTCCTCGAAGGCCTCGTCGTCGGGGGTGGCGAGGCGGAGCTCGCCGATCACCTCGGTGCCGAGGCGGAGCTCGCCGGCGCCATCCTCGAGCTCGAGGCGATACTTGCGGTTGATGGCGCGGAGCGAGTCGCGCAGGGCGTCGAGGTCGAGCGCGCCGGGGTCGGTGATGAGAAAGCGGAGTTGGTAGCTCATGGCGTGATCCGGGGTCAGCCAAGCATATCGCGCGGAGCGGCCGGGCGCGAGTCCTACCGCATCATGAGGCGGACCCCACCGATGACCAGCAGGGTACCCAGCAGCCGTCCGGGCGTGGCGCTCCGCACCGCAAAGCCGACCAGCCCGAAGTGATCCAGCAGGAGCGAGGCGAGCATCTGCCCCGCCACCACGCTGGCGGTCATCGTCGCGGCGCCGAGGCGGGGCGCCAGCACCACCGCGGCGGCAATGTACATCGCGCCGAGCAACCCGCCGATCCAGTGCCACGCGGGGGCCGCCGCCATCGCCCGCGCCGCCGGCACCGGGGTGCGGAGCGCCAGCGCGATCCCGCCGAGGGCGAGGGTGCCCACCAGGAAGGAGACGAAGGCGGTAGGAATGGGATGCCCCATGGTGAGGCGCAGCTGGGCGTTGATCCCGGCCTGGACCGGGAGGGCGAAGCCGACGAGCACGGCGAGCAGGATGAGATACACGGCGAGTTCCGAGGTCCGGGTTCCGAGTGGGCTCGTGTGGCGTCAGAGCCGGGCGCGAATCTGCTGCGCCAGGTCGCGCGCGAGGCCGAGGTCGCGCCGCGCGATCCAGAGGCTCACCCGGCCGCCTTCCTCGCTGGGCACGATCCGGAGCGCGTCGAAGTCGCTCCCCATCAGCAGCAGGCGGGGGAGCAGCCATCCCCCCTCGACGGCGGCGTCGCGCAGCCGGTCGAAGCCGAGCTCGAGGGACTCCTCGGGGAGTGGCAGCGTGTCCTCGCCGACGCCCGTGAAGCCGAACTTCTCGACCTTCGCGGTGCCGTTCCAGGTGAGCACCACCCCGTGCGCGTCGAGGCGCAGCAGGCCGTGGAACCTGAAGGAGGTACTGGAGACGCCGAGCGGCGTGATGCCCTCGCGGTCCGGCACCTTGAGGCGGAAGGGGAGCGTGGGCATCAGCGCCGATGCCCGCGCAAGGAGCGGATGGCCGCGTCCCGGTGAGTTGGCGACCTTGGGGTCGTCGGCGGCGCGCTGTCGCGCCGCACCGCACCCGGAGGAGCATTGAGTATGCATGTCACCATCGATCCCGCCATCCTCTATTTCGGAACTCCCGTGGTCCTGGTGAGCACCACCAACCCGGACGGCACCGCCAACCTGGCGCCGATGTCCTCCGCGTGGTGGCTGGGGCGGAGCGCCATGCTCGGCTTCGGCGCCCGCTCGCACACCCCGGCGAATCTCCTCCGTACGGGCGAATGCGTCCTGAATCTTCCGTCGATCGACCAGGTGGCCGCGGTCAACCGGCTGGCGAAGACCACGGGCAGCGACCCGGTGCCGCCCCACAAGGTGGCGATGGGCTATCGCCACGAGAAGGACAAGTTCGCCGCGGCGGGTCTCACCCCGGTCCCGTCGGTCGCGGTGGCGCCGCCCCGGGTGGCCGAGTGCCCGGTCCAGCTCGAGGCGGTGCTCGAGGGCCACACGCCGCTCGCGGCGGGCGACGAGCTCCGCCGGGGGAAGCTGGTCGGCATCGAGGTGCGGGTGGTGCGGGTCCACGTGGACGAGCGGATCCGCATGGACGGCTACGAGCACCGGATCGACCCGCGCCGCTGGCGCCCGCTCATCATGAACTTCTGCGAGTATTTCGGGCTCGGCGGGATGCTGCAGCACTCCACCCTGGCCGAGATTCCCGAGGAGATGTATCGCCCCGCGCCGGCGGTGCCGGCAACCCGCGAGCCGCTCGCCGCGGCTAGCTTTCCTGCAAGGTGACGCGATGCGAACCAGCGAGCAAGGCACCACCATGGAGACCGGGACCGGCGGCGCGGCGTGGACCCTCTTTCCGACCGCGATCGGGGCGTGCGGATTGAGCTGGCGGGAGACGACCCTGCTGGGCGTGCACCTCCCGGAGCGGGACCCGGCGGCGACGGCGGCGCGGCTCACCCGGCGCTGGGCCGGCGCGCGGCGGGCCGAGCCGGGCGAAGCGCTGGCCCGGCTGATCGAGCGGCTCACCGCCCACCTGGCGGGGCAGTGCGACGACTTCACCGACGTGCCGCTGCCGCTCGAGCGGGTGGCGCCCTTCGAGCGCGAGGTCTACGCCATCACCCGCGCGATTCCAGCGGGGCGTACCCGCACCTACGGCGAGGTGGCGCGACAGCTGGGCGACGTGGCGCTGGCGCGCGCGGTGGGGCAGGCGCTGGGCCACAATCCCTGGCCGCTGGTGGTGCCCTGCCACCGGGTGATCGCCGCCCAGGGCGCGCCCGGGGGCTTCAGCGGCGGCGAGGGGACGCCGACGAAACTGCGGATCCTGGCGATCGAAGGGGTCCTGCCGGGGGGACAGCCGTCGCTCTTCGAGTGACGGCGCGGTGCCGGGATCCGCGGGTGCGGGTCCCGGCACCGTGAGCCCACTCAGCGCGAGCGGGCCAGCCGCGGACGGCGCGCGCGCGCCGGCTCGGTGTTCGCGATCACCTTGGGCGGGCGACCGGTCCGGACCAGGTCGGCCAGCCACTTGTCAGCGGCGGCCCGCGCCTTGGTCTTCCCACCACAGCGGGTATCACTGAAATACGCCTTGAACTTGGGGACCCACCCGCGCTTCGTGCGGGTGTAGCCGATGCGCACGAGATAGCCCCGCACCTTGGGGTAGTCCAGCCGGACCATGCCGGGCGGCAGGCGGCGTCCCTTGCGGGCGGCGGGCAGCTTGACCTTCGGCCGGCGCACCTTCGCCAGTGGCCGACGCGCAACGAGCTTGCGAGCCATGAGCAGAACTCCTCTGAGAATGGGTCACGTGGGTTGCGGCGTCCGGCGAGAGTCAGGGGGGCTCCCCGACGCAGTGCAGCCCTGATTACCTGTGAGACCGGGGAAACTGGCGACCCGGCGGCTAACAAGGTACCTCGCGGTGTGGGAAAGTGACAGACCCCCGGAGGGGCGAGTTTTCGCGCCGGACTAACAACCGGCCCGGGCTCCGAACCGCCTTCATGAAGTGACGGGCGCGGAGCGGTGGCAGTTGTCAGCGATCGCCGCGCCGGGGTCAGGTGGACTCCGCGCTCCTACCTTGGGCAGGCCAACACTGGACAAAACGGCTCGCTAGCAAGCGTCAGCCACCGGGCCTGTCCAATGTTGAGGACGCTCGTCACTGCGGTGGCTGACTCAGCCGATCGGCGGACCCGATGGAAGGTCGCGCACGCGCCAGAGGCCGAGGCTCTTGTCGCGAAATAGCCCATTCCCCTCGGTGCACTCTTCGACGAGCAGGCCGGCGGGGGGAGGGAAGCCGAAGGGCGGGCGCTCGAGGTTGAGGGGGCGCCAGTCGCCGGTGGTGATGTCGCAATTCTCCCGCTCGTCAGGGAATGTGGTTGTCAGGAGCCAGGTGACCGGGCTCCGCCGGATGTTGCCGAGCGCGAGGGCCGTGTCGGCGAAGGAGAGGTGCACCAGGCAGTCGCGGCAGAGGAGCAGGTCGGCGGACGGGAGCGGCGTCGTCAGCAGGTCGATGGTCAGGTAGCGCCGGCCCGGGGCGGCGTGCCGGGCCTTGTTCCGCTCGACCAGCTCGGGGAGGAGGTCCCCGCCGATGTAGTCGACGCCGGGGAGCGGCACCGTGGCGATCCAGTCGCCGTCGCCGCAGGGCACGTCCAGCAGGGTGCGCACGCCCAGGGAGGCCAGCAGGGGCGGCAGGGCGGCGCGGAGGGCGCGGGTCTGGTCGTCGCTGGAGCCCTCGCCCGACACCGAGGCGCCGGCCCAGTGATTGGTGCGGAGAATTTCGCGGAAGGTCGCGGTGCGATCGAGCCGCTCCCCCGCCTCCGCCCGGCGACCGAAGTGCTCCGGGTCGAAGGGCACCGACCCGCGCCGCTCGCTCATGCCAGGCTGATGCGCTTGAGCGACCCGGGCCGGGCCACGTCGTCGAGGTCGAATTCGAAGCGTACCTGCGGCACCTTGCTGCGCCTGCCACCGGCGTTGCGGTAGAGGCCGAGTGCCGGCGGGTTGCCCTCATCGGTCAGCACCCAGGCGGTGGCGCATCCCGCCTGCCGTCCCGCCACCAGCAGCGCATGCACCACCGCCTTGCCCACGCCCTGGCCGCGGTGGGTGGGCGCGACACCCACTTCGTTCACGAACAGTTCCGCCGGCTTGTCGGGGTGCAGGTAGTGCACCCCGGAGGCGAAGCCCACCACGGTGCCGCGGTCGATCGCGACGGCGAGGTGATGCCGGGGATCGGCGAGGAATTCGGCGGTGAGGGCCGGGTCGATCGGATGGTCGAAGACCTCGGGGGCGACCCGGGCGAGGACGGCGTCGTCGCCGGGACCGAGGATCCGGATCTCGAAACTCATGGCGAGGCAGGGAGGGCGGACGAGAGCTGGAAACTCCGCGGGGGATTCCACTGGAGCCGCTGGATGACCCGCTCGATCAGGAGCACCGCGGCGCTGCCGGGTGGGTACCAGTCGTTGGCGAGCGGTGAATAGGTGGCGACGGCGCGGCGGCAGAGGGAGGCGGCGGAGACGAGATAGCTGTCGACCGCGAGCGGCACCTGCTCGCCGGCGCCCTGCATCGGCTGGAACAATCCCGCCCGGGTGAGGCCCTCGACCAGGTGGACGAACTCGAGGGAATCGATCTGGGCGACGAGGACGCTGTCGACCCGCTTGCTGGTCACGAAGCGGCGCTCCACCTTCCCGTCGCGCCGGATCACCAGCCGGTCGCTGGAGCACTCACTGGCACAGTGGCGATACTCCCGGGTCACCTCGGTGATCTCGGTGGGGTAGGGCGGGGGCGCGGTGCCCCAGTCCGGTTCCACGAAGGGGGGGCGGCGGGGAGCGCAGGCCAGCGCCGTGGCGGCGAGCAGGAGGGCGGCGCGGCGCATCAGAGCACGGGGAGCAGCGGCTTGTGGAGCAGCGCGACCCGGCGTCCGTCGCTGGTATCGAGCCGGTCGAGCTCGACGAAGCCGCGGCGCCGGTGAAAGGCGTACGACTCCGGGTTGGGCGGCGCGAGGTGCACTTCGCAGGCGAGCGCGGTGGCGCCGTGGCCGCGGGCCCAGTGCTCCAGCCGCTGATAGAGGGCGGTCCCGACGCCGTGGCCGCGGGTATCGGCGTGCACCACGACCTGGTCGACATACACGAAGCCGCCGCCCCGGGCCCGAAACCAGCCGAACTCCTCGCCGTCGTACTCCGCATTGCTGTCGAGCGCGACCAGGTAGCCGAGGACCCGCTGGTCCAGCGCCGCCACCCAGCAGAGGGTGGCCCGCGCGAGCAGGTCGTCGAGGGTGGCCCGGGTCAGCTGGAACACGCGGGGATCGGCGGCATGATTGAGCGCGAGCATCGCGGGGCGGTCGCCCGGCTCGGCGGCGCGGATCTCGACAGCGGCATTCATCGGCGAGGCTCCCTCACCCGGTGGCCAGGGCGTGCAGTTTCTGCATCGTGGACCAGGTGCGTGACGTGACCAGCGGACCCAGCGCGCGCTCCACCGCCTTGGCCAGGCGGCTCTCGATCACCCCGTTGGGAATCCAGAGGTAGCCGGCCCGCTTCCCCAGCGCGAACGCCTCGGGCGTCCAGCGCTCGCGGGTCAGGGGCACCAGCCGGCGCCGCTCCGCGAGGCGGTGCGGCACACTCACGATGTACCGGCTCGGGTTGGTCGCGATTCCCCCGAAGGGATTCTCGGCGAGGATCGCGCCCAGCTCGCGGGCGGTGAGCACCGTGACCGGCGTGTCGATGCCGAGCTCCTGGAGGAGGGCGTGGGCCAGCCGGGCCTGATGGGTGGCGCCGGCGCGGGGCACGGTGAAGACCAGGTTCCCGCTGTTGAGTACCGTCCGCACGCCGGTGAACCCGAGTCCCTCGGCCAGGGTGCGGAGGTCGGCCATCGCCACGCGCCGGCTGCCGACGTTCACCCCGCGCAGGAGCGCCACGCAGCGGACCGGCACGCGGGCTAGTCGCCCTCCGGCCGGGCGCTGGTCTCGGGGATGTGATGGATGTCGCCGCTGCGGCGTCCCCATCCGGCCTTGCGCCGTTCCTGGCCGGTGGTTTCAATCTCCCGGACCTGGCCCCGGTGGAGGTGGCGCTCCAGCACTTCCTCGAGATATTCGACCCCGAGGAGAATCGCGATCGTCAGCGCGGTGCAGACCACGGCGGTCTTGACGAAGCCGAAGCCGATCAGGCACCCGATCGCGGACGTGACCCAGATGATCGCGGCGGTGGTGACACCGAGGATCCGGCCCTGGCGGGTCAGGATGACGCCGGCGCCGAGGAAGCCGATCCCGGTGACGACCTGGCCCAGCACCCGGGTGGGATCGGCCCGCTCGGCGGTGGCGCCGAGTGCCACGTAGAGGCTGGTGCCGAGGCAGATCAGGATGCTGGTGCGGATGCCGCTGGCCTTGCCGCGGATCTGCCGCTCGAGGCCGATGACGCCGCCGCAGATGATCGAGGCGACCAGCCGGATCCAGAATTCCGGGCTGTCGGGCGAGAGGGCATCGGGGATCAGGAGCATGGGGAGAAGGTGTGGGCTCGCGCCACCTGCGGCAAGACCGATCCGGGAACCGGGTATCGACCGATGCGAACGCAATACTACACGGCGGCGAGTCTCGACGGATTTCTCGCCACCCCTGACGATTCGCTCGACTGGCTCTTCCCCCTGGGCGACATCGGGGCGACCAGCTATCCCGCCTTCATCAAGGAGGTCGGGGCGCTGGCGATGGGGTCGGCCACCTACGAGTGGATCTATCGCGAAGCGGTGGGCCCGGCGGCGAAGAAGCCCGAGCCCTGGCCCTACAGCATGCCGGCCTGGGTGTTCACCACCCGGAACCTCCCGGCGGTCGCCGGGGCCGACATCCACTTTGTCCGGGGCGACGTCCGTCCGGTGCACGCGGAAATGCGCCGGGCCGCCGGGGACCGCAACATCTGGCTGGTGGGCGGCGGCGAACTGGTCGGGCAGTTCTACGATGCCGGCCTGCTGGACGACCTCTTCATCCAGGTGGCGTCGGTCACCTTGGGGGCGGGCAAGCCACTGCTCCCCCGCATGATCACGAGTCCCCCGCTGGTGCTGCGCTCGGTGCGGCAGGTGGGGACCGGATTTGCCGAACTGCACTACGAGGTCCCGCGGCCGAACGGCTGAGGGCGCAGGCTCCCTTCAGGAGGACGATCATGTTCCGACCCGCCCTGCTGCGATCACTGGTACTCCTCCTGCTGGCGCCGGCCGCGCTCCTCGCCCAGGCGCCCGGCAAGTGGCCACCCGACTCGCTCATCAACGTGAAAGTCTTTCCCAAGTCCACGCCGGTCATGCAGGTGGTGGGACAGATGCGGAACTTCGCCGTCGGGCTCGGGGTCCGCTGTCACTTCTGCCATGCCGGCGAAGAAGGCACGCCGCTCGACAAGACCGACTTCGCGAGCGATGACCGCCGCACCAAGCGGGTGGCGCGGCAGATGATGCGGATGGTGCAGGAGATCAATGCCCGGCTCGACACCATCCCGGAGCGGCCCGCCGCCAAGGTCGAAGTCACCTGTCGCACCTGTCACCACGGACTCAGCCGCCCGGTGACCCTCGCGACGGTGCTCGGCGACGCGGCGAGCGCGGCCGGGGCCGACAGCGCCCTTCGCGCCTACGCGGCCCTCCGGGAGCGCTACTATGGCCGGGATACCTACGATTTCGGCGAGCTCTCGCTGAACCAGGCCGCGTTCCGGCTGGGTCGCGAGGGGAAGTATGCCGATGCGCTCAAGATCCTCGACTTCAACGAGAAGTTCTTCCCCGGGTCGTCCGGGCTTGCGGTGTTCCGCGGGAACATCACCCTCATGAAGGGCGACACCGCCGGCGCAGTCACGGCGTTCCGCGAGGCGGTAAGGCGGGACTCGACCAATGGGGAGGCGCGGGGGCGGTTGAGGGATCTGGGAGTAAAGTAGCGGGAGAGCGGGAAGGCGAACGGCCAGTTCCGGGGTGACGTATGGGCAGAGTGATCCTGTTCGGCCTGGCGGGCTACATCGTGGGGGCGCTGATCGGCATCGGATTGGTGCAGCTGCTCTCGACCAAGCACGACAAGAGCGTCGAGGCGCCGATGACGGGGTTCTTCGTGACCGGACCGATCGGCGCGGTACTCGCTCTCATTGCCGCCTTTGTGCTTCACTGACAGGACTTGTAACAGGATTTGGGGATTTTCATGGATTGGGGGATTGGATCGGGTGGGTGACAGTTCGAAATCCCCTAATCCATCAACATCCCCCAATCCTGTAACGCGGTTTTCCCGGCTATGCCCGTCGGATGAGCGCCCCGGCTTCGGCCAGAATCACCGGCCAGTCGGGGCGTTCGGCGTCTGGGGGCATGGTCTCCCAGATCGGCTTGATCCCGAGCACGAAGAGCGACGCGGTCACCCGCACCATGATCGGGTGCGATTCCGCGCGGGTCAGCGGCGGCTCGTGATGAGGCGGCGCCCAGTGCAGCCGGTCCGGTTCATCGAAGATGAGGATCGCGCCGGGGACACTCGACATCTCGGCGGAGAAGACCATCGTCTTCCCGCCTTCGCGGTACTCCAGCGACCAGGGAAACTTCTCCTCCACCTCCCACCCGGGGAGCCCGGCGACCGTGCGGTTGCCGGTGCGCTCGATGACCGGGTTCAGCGGTCCTGCTCCGGTGTGGCGGGCGGGAAGTGGCGGGAGTGATGCGCCAGGGCGTAGATCATCGCCCCGAGGTTGAGCAGGCTGGTGATCGCCCCGAGGATGATGAGGAGCTTGCCGGTGCGGCGGAGGATGCTGAGCGCGTTCACGCCCAGGATCACCAGCCCGATCTTGGTGGCGAGGAACATCGCCGCGGCGGAGAAGAGCGCGAGCTGGGCCAGCAGGAGCGGCCGGTAGCCGAGGCCGGAGTAGAGCCAGTAGAGCGAGAGGCCCACGAGGAGCCAGGCGAGGAGCCCGGTCCGGGAGGTCTGGCCCAGGGGCAGGTCGCGCAGGAAGGGGACGATGATCAGCGCGAGGGCCACGAACATCAGGCCCAGCTGGATGCTGCGCATCCGGAGCTGGGCCGGGGTGGCGAATTCCGCGGTCTCGCGGGGTCCGGCCACTGGGACTGCCTCCGCTACACCAGGTGCCGCGGGCGCCGCTCCAGGTACTCGTCCCAGGAGCGGAGCGCGGGCACCGTGGTCCGCCGGTTCACCAGCGCGTTGACCAGCGCGGTCGCCAGCATGAGGTCGGTCATGAGCGGGACTTCGGCGTCGATGGCGCGGCGGCGGATGAGGTAGCCGTCGGGGCGGCCCAGCTCGTCGTAGCTCCGCGGCACGTTCACGACCAGGTCGACCAGCCCCTCGTCGATGACGTCCATGGCGCTGCGGTCCTTCCCCGGCTCCTTGGCCACCGGGGTGCAGGGAATTCCCTCCGCCTTGAGCGCTTCGGCGGTGCCCGGCGTGGCGTAGAGGGCCAGGCCGAGGTCCTCGTGCAGCGCCCGGGCCTCCTCGAGGAAGCTGTACTTCTCGCTCTTGGGGCCGAGCGAGAGGAGGACGCCCTTCTTCGGGGTGCGGAAGCCGGTGGCGTGGAGCCCCTGGAGGAGCGCCTCGTCGCCGTCATCGCCGAAGCAGCCCACCTCACCGGTGCTGGCCATCTCGACGCCCAGGATCGGGTCGGCGCCGACCAGGCGGGGGAAGGAGAACTGCGGCGCCTTGACCGCGACGTAGTCGAGGTCGAGGGCGCGGTTGGAGACCGCCTCGCGCACCCCCAGCATCCGGCGGGTGGCTTCGCGGACGAAGTTGGTGCCGGTCACCTTGCTGACGAACGGGAGGCTCCGCGACGCGCGGAGGTTGCACTCGATGACCCGCACGCGGCCGTTCTTGGCGAGGAGCTGCACGTTGAACGGGCCGGTGATGGCGAGCGCCTCGGCCAGCTGCGCGGCAATCTTCCGGGCCTTGTGGATCACCGGCATCGGCACCGTCTGGGGTGGCAGCATCAGGGTGGCGTCGCCGGAGTGCACGCCCGCGTCTTCCACGTGCTCGCAGACGGCGTAGAGGATCATGCTCCCCTGGTCGGCGACGGCGTCGACCTCGATCTCGCGGGCGCCGGTCTCGAACTTGGTGACCACCACCGGGTACTCGGTGCTGATGGTGCGGGCCCGCTCCAGGATCCGGTCGAGCTCGGCCGGGTCGTGGGCGACGCTCATCGCGGCGCCGGAGAGGACGTAGCTGGGCCGGACCAGCACCGGGTAGCCGCCGATCTTCTCGATCTCGCCGGTGGCGGCGGAGCGGTCCTTGAGGTGGGTCCAGTCCGGCTGGTCGACGCCCAGCTGGTCGAGGAGGGCGCTGAACTTCCGCCGGTCCTCGGCGTTGTCGATGCTCTCGGCGCTGGTGCCGAAGATCTTCACCCCCGCCTTCGCCAGCCGAAGGGCCAGGTTGTTGGGCACCTGGCCACCCATGCTCACGATGATCGCCTCGGGCTTCTCGCTCTCCCAGAGATCGAGCACGCTCTCGAAGCTCACCTCGTCGAACACCAGCCGATCACACTCGTCCCAGTCGGTGCTGACCGTCTCGGGGTTGTAGTTGAGCATGATCGTCTCGTACCCGAGCTCGGCGGCGGCGCGGACGGCGCTGACGCAGCACCAGTCGAACTCCACGCTCGAGCCGATGCGGTACGCCCCGGAGCCGAGGACCATCACCTTCTTCCGCTCGCTCGGGGGGCTCTCGTTCTCGATGGCGTTGTAGCTCGGGTACATGTAGTTCGTCTCGGCCGGGAACTCGGCCGCGAGCGTGTCGATCCGGGCGAGGCGGGGAATGATCCCATGCCCCTTCCGCTGGGTGCGCACCTGCTCGGCGGTGAGCCCGACGAGGCGGCCGATCCCGTGATCGCTGTAGCCCAGCTTCTTGGCCCGGCGGATGGCGTCGGCGGAGAGCGCGGTGGCGCCGTTCGCCTTGGCGAGCGCCTTGAGCTCCTTCCGCATCGCCACGATGTCGGCGATCCCGTGCAGGAACCACTGGTCCATGCCGGTGAGCTGGCTGATCTCGGTGGTCGACATCCCCTGTTCCAGCGCCTTCGCGATGGCGAACACCCGGAGCGAGGTGGGGACGCGGAGCGCCTCCTTCACGTCGTCGCCGGTGAAGAAGTCGGGGTCGACGCCGAGGGCGCCGATGTCGAGCATGCGGACCGCGCGCTGAATGACCTCGGGGAAGGAGCGACCGATGGCCATCACCTCGCCCACGCTCTTCATCTCGCTCCCGATCCGGGTCGAGACGCCGCGGAACTTGCCGAGGTCCCAGCGGGGGAACTTGCAGACGATGTAGTCGAGCGCCGGCTCGAAGAAGGCGGTGGTCTTCTTGGTGATGCCGTTGGGGATCTCGGGGAGGGTGTACCCCAGCGCGATCTTGGCGGCGACGTAGGCCAGCGGGTAGCCGGTGGCCTTGGAGGCCAGGGCCGACGAGCGGGAGAGCCGGGCGTTGACCTCGATGACCCGGTAATCGGTGCTCTTCGGGTCGAGGGCGTACTGGATGTTGCACTCGCCCACGATGCCGAGGTGGCGGATCGTGTCGATGGCGATGGTGCGGAGGAGCTGGACCTCCTCGTCGTTCAGGGTCTGCACCGGGGCCACGACGATGGACTCGCCCGTATGGATGCCCATCGGGTCGAAGTTTTCCATGTTGCAGACGGTGATGCAGTTGTCCGCCGCGTCGCGGACGACCTCGACCTCGATTTCCTTCCAGCCGCCGAGATACTCCTCGACCAGCACCTGGGGAATGTTGCCGGCAAAGGCGCGCTTGAGCGCCGGCTCCACGTCCTTCTCGTCGGTGATGACGGCGCTGCCCTTGCCGCCCAGCGCGAACGCGCCGCGGAGCATGACCGGGATGCCGAGTTCCTTCACCGCCGCGCGGGCCTGGTCGAGCGTGTCGCAGGCGCGGCTGGTGGCCACCTTCACGCCGATCTCGGCGAGGCGCTGCTTGAAGAGCTCACGGTCCTCGGTGTCCCGGATCGCCTTGACCTGGGTGCCCAGCACCTTCACGCCCAGCTTCTCGTAGGTGCCGCGCTTCTCGAGGGCGAGGCCGCAGTTGAGCGCGGTCTGGCCGCCGAAGCCGAGGAGGATGCTGTCGCACTTCTCCTTCTCGAGGATCCGCTCGACGTTCTCCGGAGTGATCGCGACGAAGTAGACCTTGTCGGCGAGACCCTCGGACGTCTGGATCGTGGCGATGTTGGGGTTCACCAGGACGGTGTACACGCCGTCCTCGCGGAGCGCCTTGATGGCCTGGGAGCCGGAGTAGTCGAACTCACCGGCCTGGCCGATCTGGAGCGCGCCCGAGCCGAGGAGCAGGACCCGGCGCTGTTCCTTCTTGAGCGGGGTCACTGGGCACCTCCCTTCGCCGCACCGCAGAGCCTGAGGAATTCCTCGAAGAGGAAGGCGGTGTCGCGCGGGCCGGGGCAGGCCTCGGGGTGGAACTGGATGCTGAAGATCGGCTTGAAGCGGGCGCGGATCCCCTCGTTGGTGCCGTCGTTCAGGTTGGTGAACCAGGGCTCCCAGTCGCGCGGCAGGGTCTTCTCGTTCACCGCGTAGCCGTGGTTCTGGCTGGTGACGAAGCAGCGGCGGGTGCCGATCTCCTGCACCGGCTGGTTCACGCCGCGATGGCCGTAGGGGAGCTTGAAGGTGCTGCCGCCCGCGGCGAGCGCGAGGATCTGGTTGCCGAGGCAGACGCCGAAGATCGGGAGGTTGGGGCGCTTGAAGAGGCCGCGCACCTTCTCGACCAGCGGCATGAGGTCCTGCGGGTCACCGGGGCCGTTGCCGATGAGGACGCCGTCCATGTTCTGGGCGAGGGCGCCGATGTCGGCATGCCAGGGAGCGCGGGTGACGTTGGCGCCGTGCTTGAGCAGGAGCCGCGCGAGGTTGTCCTTGGCGCCGGCGTCGATCAGGAGGACGCGGGGGCCGTCGCCGCCGAGGTGAATCGGCTCGGCCGGCGCTACCCGCATGAACAGCTCCTTCTGCATCTCGACACCGGTCGCGGCCCGCTTGGCCGCTTCCACCGGCATGTCGCTGGGGAGGAGCCAGCCCTTCATCGTGCCGTGCTCGCGGAGCCGGCGGGTCAGCGTCCGGGTGTCGATCCCGGTGACGCCGGGGATCTGCTCACTCGCCAGCCACTGGCCCAGCGTGCGGGCCGAGGCGTGGTGGCTCGGCTGGGTGATGGCGTGCTGGACCACGAGGCCCTGGATCTGGATCCGGTCCGACTCGTACGGCCCGACGATGCTGCCCTGCGCGCGCGGGGCAGGCACCCCGTAGTTCCCGGCCAGCGGGTAGGTGAGCACCAGGATCTGTCCGCCGAACGAGGGGTCGGTCAGCGTCTCGACGTAACCGCTCATGCCGGTGGTGAACACCACCTCGCCGACCACCGGACGATTGGCCGCCCCGAACGACTCGCCCTCGTACTCCGAGCCGTCTTCGAGAATGAGCTTGATGCGAGCGGGCGTCGCGGAGGGGCCGGACTGGTGGGTGGCGTGCTCGGTCAGGACTGAGGACATCGGTGGCCTTCGCGTAGAGTGTCGGAGCTGGCCGGACTATTCGGACCCTGCTCGCGCAAGGGACGTGCCGAGGTCCGAACGGGCACCGGCAGGTCCCTGGAATTCGACCTTCCCGGGCGGGGAGCGCTTCCGGCCGACGCTGGCCATCGCCGGGCGGGTCCGGGGCCGGCCCAGGGAGGCGCCGGCCGCACGGGAATCTGCCCCGGGAAAATCGCTGTATGTCGCGCAAGAACATAGTCGTACGTGCCGTCCCCGCCAACCGGCGGACCGGCCGACAGGCGCTGACTTTCGACAGGTTGGCGCGGTCGATCAACCGGCCTCAAATCGGGGGTGGTCCGGAGGGGTGCGGGGCCGGGTCACCGAAGCAACACCCAAGGTGCGTGGAAGCGACAGGCGGGAGGGGGAGGCGGCAGGGCGGCTAGGCGGCTAGGCGGCTAGGCGGCTAGGCGGCGAGTCTATGGGAGGGCACTCAGATTTTCCACTTGAATCGGCAGTGCTCGGTCGAGCGCCGCGGCGACCATCGACCGGTGACAGTGTTCCGGGTTGGCTTCGAGACAGAGCAGGCAGGCCTTTCGGCCGGTGGCCACCAGGTCGGCGAGGGCCATGAGCCCGTCGCGAGCCTCGATCGTCGTGAGATGCTCCGCGAAGATCCGCTCCAGCGTGGCGTGATCGCCGGCCCGCGCGGCCTTCCGTCCCTCGGCCGGCGTGCCGAGGCCGCGAAGGTGCAGGTAGTCGATCCCCACTGTCTCGAGGTTGGCGGCCAGCGCCGTCTTCGCGAACCCCTTTCGCCGCGAACTCGCGACCGCACGCACGTCCACGAGCACTTCGACCCCGGCCCGGGTGAGGGCGGCGAGAAAGCCCGGGACGCTGGCGTGCTCATAGCCGATGGTGGCGAGGACCGGCGGAGTGGAACGGGAGGTCACGGCGCGGGAAGCAGGCTTCCGGGATGGAGGGTGACGTGGCCGCCGGTGGCGACGAAGGTCGAGGCGGGAGGACTGTTGAAGAGATAGGCGAAGGCGCTCCCGAACACCACGTGCATCGGTCCGTCCACCGAGTGGCTCTCCGGAGTCCAGACCGGCCAGCGGGGATGGGCGGCATGAAACTCGAGCGTGCCGCCGTTGCGGGTCCGGGCGTAGCCCCAGGTACGGTCGGTGATGAACTCGGCGAGGGAACCGGCGGGGGGCGGCGCCGGGGCGCCCACGATGGTGGCCATCATGGAGAACTTCTGGCGCGCCACGCTCCAGAAGTAGGCGACCAGGCCGCGGTCGGCGTCGACGGTATCGTTGGCGTCGCTCATCACCAGGGAGAGCGCGGGCGACTGGAACCAGTGGCGCAGGGCGAACGCGACGGCGGGACGGGGCACCAGCTCGCGAATGGTGACGGTGCCCGAGCGCCAGGCCCCGTTGGGCTCGCGGCGGCGGACGTAGAACCGGAGGGCGACCTGCTCGAACTGCTGGTGAAAAGGAATGGCGAACCCGCGGAAGCGGGTCTCGCCGTTGAGCCATCCCGCGAGCGTGACGTAGTGCTCGCCGTCATGCGGCTCGAGCTCGGTCCCCGCGGGGACCAGCGGCTCGATCAATCCGCGGGGACAGGGATAGTTGAGGCACAGCAGATGTTCCCAGCGCGCGCCGATGAGCGGTTGGCTCATGGTGTGTTCGCCCGGGGTTGTCGAGCGCTCGAGTGATCAGGGGGTCCCACAACTTACCACGAACCGTGCCGGCTCAGCAGGGGCGGGACTACAGCTCGAAGCCGAAGAGCATCGGGAGGAGCTGGCTCGGCCCGGCGGCGGTGCCGAAGATCCGGTCGTACCGGCCCTCCACCACGAAGGCGCCGTGGGTCCCGAAGGGGACGCGGAAGCCGACCGCGGCTGCGACCGCGGGGAGCAGGCCGGCGCTGGCCCCCGGCGTGGGGTAGGGGAGGAAATGGACCCCGCCGCCGGCGCGCAGCAGGAAACCGGGACGATGGCGCGAGGTGAGCCACTCGACCCCGACGGTGGTGCTGAGCACCCGGGTGGCCGAGAGCCCATCGGTGATGCAGCGGCTGAGGCAGCCGGCCACTGGCGTGCCGCCAAGGGCGAGGTCGAAGCTGTAGCGGGCGTCGGCGTGGAGCCGGAAGCCACCGCTCAGCGGGCGGGTGGCGCCCAGCATCGCGGTGTAGCCCACGGCGGTTTCCCGCACCGGGCCGGTCTGTTCCTGGGCGACGAAGCCGGCCCCGAAGGTCCAGGCGATACGATGCGCCTGGGCGGCCAGCCGGGAGGGAGCGAGCAGGGCGGCGAGGGCCAGCCCGGCAACGACGGTGTGGCGAAGGGTCAGGGTGGGACGCATGGAAGTCTCCGGTCGATCCGGTCGAGCACCGTCGCCAATGTACGTGAAATGTCAGGAACGCGGAACAGTGGACGCGGATTGAAACAGGGGTCAGCTGCGCGCGGTGAGGGCGGGAAGGAGGGTGCGGAGCCGGGAGTCACCCAGGCCGGTGGCGGCGAGTGTCAGGGCGACGGCATCGGGCTCCACCGCGTGGTTCGCGGCCTGGTCCCAGGGGTGGAAGAGGCCGAGCAGGATGTGGATGGGGTGGGTGTCACCGGCCGGGTCGAGCCGGGCCGCCTCGAGGGTGGCGCCGTCGAGGGCGTCGCGGGCCGCGTCGAGATACGTGATGTCCTCGGGGATCAGCGGTGCGGGCTCGCGGCTGCCCCCGAGCGCCCGGCAGAGCATCTCGAGATTACCGGGATCGGGAAAGAGCAGCGCCAGCCTGGCCGCGCTCTGGGTATGGATGACCCCGAGCGCGAGGTGCGCCGGCGCCACCGCGTCGGCCCGGAGATGGAGCGCCTCGTTGCGGGCCTGGAGGATCGCGATCTTGGCGTCGTCGGTGAAGCGGTACTCGAGCGGGGCGGGGGCGGGGGCGGGCGTGGTCACCTCGGCGGGTTAGCGGAGCGGACTCTGGCCCCGGAAGAAGACCCGGATCGGTTCGCTGGCCCGGCCGTAGCCCAGCCGGGTAATCTCGGCGTCGCCGCGGCGCCCGTCGGCGAAATGCAGCTGGCAGCGGGTCCCGAGGGTCAGCGTGACCGCGGCGGGGAGCAGCAGCCGGCCGTGCCAGCGGGTGCCCGAGGGGTCGTGCGACTCGGTGGTGAGCTCCACCGGCACGTCCCGCGCGATCACCGCGCCCTCGGCGAGCAGCTGCAGCAGGGTGTCGGCCATGGCCTCGTCAGGATTCAGGCGCCGTAGATCGTGATGGCGGTGTCGCCGAACTTCCGGTGGCGCGCGCCCCGCGCGAGCTGGTGTCCCCGGGCATGCTCCACCGCGAGGACCCGCGCGAACTTGCGGGCCTGCCATGCCGCGACCACCCGGTCGAGCAGGCGCGATTCGTAGGGCGGGTCGGCGAAGGCCAGATCATAGGCGCCGGGCTCCAGGCTCTCCACGAACGGGATCGCGTCCTTCTTGAAGATGCGGCAGCGCTCGCGGAGGCGGAGCGCCGCGACGTTGGCGCGGATGGCGTGCAGGCTCCCGGGGCGGAACTCGACGAAGTCGGCGGAGCGCGCCCCGCGCGACAGCGCCTCGAGCCCGAGGGCTCCCGAGCCGGCGAAGAGGTCCAGGACCCGGGCGCCGGTCACGATCGCGCCCAGCTCGTCGAGCAGCGCGGCGCGCACCGGTTCCGCGGTTGGGCGCACCCGCTGGTCGCCGGGGGAGGTGAGGTCCCGCCCCGCAAAGGTGCCACCCACGATCCGCATCGGCTACTCCGCGCCGGCCCAGCCCGGCGCGGTGCGGAAGAGCGAATGCCGGCCGCGTTCGTAGTCGATCTCCCGCTCGAGCAGCAGGCCGCATTTGAGCAGGACATTGTGGGAGCGGAGGTTGTCAGGGCTGGTGAGCGCCACCACGCTGGTCGCACCAAGGCGCTCGCGGGCATGCGCCAGGCAGGCGCGGGTAATCTCCTGCGCAAAGCCCTTGCCCCACCATTTCGTGAAGAACCCGTAGCCCACCTCGGTCTCGTCGGCGTCCTCGAGGACGAGGTGCCGCAGCACCGCCCGCCCGACCACCTCGCCCGAGCTCCGTTCCCGCAGCACCCAGGTGCCGAAGCCGTACTCGTCCCAGTGGCGAAGGTTCTTCACCATGTACGCGTCGGTCTGCTCGTCGGTGCGCACCCCGCCGAGGTGGGCCATCTGCTCCCGCTCGGAGTGCATCCGCCGGATGTCCTCGAGATGGCCGGGGAGCAGCCGCTCGGCGGCGAGCCGCTCGGTGGTGAAGTCGAGGGGAAAGGGCACGTCAGAGCTCCCAGAGGGCGAGGACCATCCCGTACTTCTTGTCGAAGGCGACCCCGCAGGCCTCGTGCAGGCAGCCGAGGTAGGTGGCGACGTCGTCGGGCAGGGGGGGCGGCCCCACCTCGACCGGGCCGCCGCTCAGGACCGGCAGCGGGGCGTGGTCGACCAACCAGTGGCGCACGTAGGAGCCGATGTGCTCGGGCGTGACCTTCTCCAGCGATCGGGCCAGCCGCTCGGTGCTGGTGGAGGAGATCCCGTGGGCGCCATGATCGGCGGCGGCGGCATAGACGAAATCGCCGCCGAGGGGGTGCAGGGGGGAATGCTTGGGATAGGCCCGGGCCTCGCTGACCAGGAGGCCGTCGAGGTGGCGCCAGTATTCGTGGAGCCACATGTCGGTCAGGCTGCGGCGCGACCGGAGCCACTTCTGGAGTGTCCGGGGCGCCCCCGTGAAGGCGTAGAGGTCGGAGTCGGGGGCGAGGTACAGCCGCATGCTGACAGCCATGATCGAGAACGTCTAGTGCGGTGTGGCGATCCGCTCCGGGGCAGGGCGGGTGGCGTCGGAAGGCGGAAGGAAGCCGCTGGCGCGTTCATGGGCGAGGCGGCGCTCCATGACATCGAGGCGCTCGGTGGTCTCGAGGAGGGTGCCGCGCATCTCCTGGAGTTCGTGCAGCGCGGCCTCCAGCATCTCCCGCTCATCCTGCCGGCCCCGCCCCAGGGCCAGTACGGCCCGGCCCAGCCCGGTCGCTTGAAGGACGCCCACGACGCCCGCCGTCACCAGCAGGGCCGGTGCGAGGTAGTTGAGTACCAGGCTGAGGAAGAGTCGCAGGATCTCGGAATCCATGACGGATCTCCGGCAGGCAGGGGTCCGGCAAAGGTGGGCGGCGCGCTGGCCCGGCGCAAGCGCACCGCCCCCCGCTCGTCAGGCCGTGACGGCGGGCGACTCCAGCTCGGACGACTTCTCGATGATCTTGCCCACCAGTCCGTAGCGCTGCGCCGCGGAGGCCTCGAGCCAGAAGTTGCGGTGGGTATCCTCCTCGATCCGCTCGAGCGGCTGGCCGGTGGCCTTGGAGAAGATCCGGTTGAGCCGGTCGCGCATCCGGATGATCTCCTTGGCCTCGATGTCGATGTCGCTCGCGGTGCCGCCCATCCCGCCCGCCGGCTGGTGCAGCAGGAATCGGGTGTTGGGGAGGCAGTAGCGCTGGTCCCGCGGCACCGCGACGTAGATCAGCGCGCCGGCGCTCGCGACCCAGCCGGTCCCGACGATGCGGACCGGGGCCCGCACGAAGCGGATCAGGTCGTGGATCGTGTCGCCGGCCTCGACATGGCCCCCCTGCGAATTGATGAAGAGGGTGATGGGGGCGTCCGAGTCGGCGGAGAGCGCCAGCAGCTGGGCCGACACGGTGGAGGCGAGCTTCTGGGTGATCTCGCCGCTGAGGATGACGGTGCGCGCGCGGAGGAGCTTGTCGCTCACCTGGTCCACGAGCGGGGTCGTCGGCTGTTCGGATTCGGAGCGTGACATTGATGATGTGGGTGAAAGGGATGAAGAAAAGATAGTCTCCCGCGGGGTCGATTGCCCGTCCGTGGCCGGGGAGCACCTCCTGCCATTGTCTGCCCCACGCTTCACCTCGTCCTGCTCACCTCAGTTCCATCTCCATATAGATGTCGGCGGTGACGTAGTGGGCGCCCGGCGGCACCGGCCGGTCGACGAAGCCGAGCGACCGGTACAGGCCGAGTGCGGCGGTGAGCTGGCTGTTCGAGAGCAGCACCACCTTCGCGGCCCCGAGCCGGCGGGCCTCCCCGAGACAGCTCTCGATCAGCAGGCGGCCGATGCCCCGGCCCTGCGCCGAGGGATCCACCGCCACCTTCACCAGCTCGTAGACGCCATTGCCCGCCGGCTCGAGTCCGCAGGTCCCCACCACCACTCCATCCAGCTCGGCCACGCGAATCGCGCCGCCGTGCGCCAGGATCTCCCCCTCGGGATTCCGGAGGTGACGCTCATCCGGCTCTTCCAGCAGATGGTGGCGAACCAGCCAGGCGCGGTTGAGCGCGTCCCAGGCGGAGAGGTCGGTGGGGAGGTACGGGCGAATCGTGACGGCGGAGGACATGGGCGCAAGGTGACCGGCCCGATTCCAGGGCACAAGCTCCAGCGCTCATTCGGGCACCCCCGGCAGCGGTGCGCGGTGTCGCGGAGGGCGGGGAGGAAGAGTCCCGAATCAGGACCGGGTGACGGCGGGGTGCGCGGCGAGGACGTCGAGGAGCGGCACCTGCGCGGGGATCAGGCGCTCGCGTGCCTCGGCCAAGGCGAACCACTCGGCCCGGTCGACCTCGGGGTACTCGCGGAACTGGCCGGAGCCCCTGGGCGATTCGACGGTGAAGGTGTTGCTGGTGAGGGTCTGGACGTCGAAGTCTCCTTCGAGCGCCCAGGCGTGCACCACCTTGCCGCCGGGCTGCTTCACCTGGCCGAGGGCGAAGGGCGTGCCGTGGGGTGCGTACCCGGTCTCCTCCTGGAACTCCCGGAGCGCGGTCGCGGCGAGCTCTTCACCCTCGTTCGGCTCACCCTTGGGTATCGACCAGGCCCCGTGATCCTTCCGGGCCCAGAAGGGCCCGCCGAGATGCACCAGCAGGACCTCGGCGCCCCCGGGCCGGTGCCGGAAGAGAAGGAGTCCTGCGGCGGTTCGGGCCATCTCTCAACATAGCGGCTCGGCACTGGGGACCCACGGTCCGGAGCGCGAGGTTGCTGGCCGAGGGCGGCCCGGTGCTGCCTGGGCCTACGTTC
>JAXLXZ010000022.1:0-59771 GCA_046327735.1 Gemmatimonadales bacterium
GGGACAAGTACACCGGCTACTACCTCGATGCCGACCGCCGGCCGGCGTCACGCTACATCGCGACCTACCCGCTGACCGGGCACATCTTCGGCGTGTGGGACCCGGCGGTGGATACTCGCGGGCGGATCCTGGCGGGGTCGTGGGATTCGCTCCAGGTGGACTTCGATCGTCACCCGCCCCGGTTCATCATCAACACCGACGGGATCACCGAGCCGGCGGCGTATCCCATTGCGCGGTACGCCTTCCTGGCGGAGTACCTGTCACGGTATTACCGGGAGGTGTTCCGGGCTCCCGATGGCGTGGTGTATGAGAGAGCGGAGGCGGCGTCGGTTGTGAGGCAGGCTTCGTAACGGACTAACACAGATGAACACAGATGGGTCCGGATGCGCTCCGTGCGAGTTTCAGAGCGCCAGTCTGCGAACCTGGAGGCGGGATGCGCCGAAATCGATCAGGAGAGCTCTATTGAGGTGTGCGGCCTTGAGGTAGTTGATGACTTGGGTGAATTCGGACCTGCCGGTCACGCCCTGGGCCTTCACTTCCACGATAAGGCTGTCAAAGCACAGGAAATCGATCCGAAAGCTGACCGGCAGCTGCTGGCCACGATAGAACACTGGAAGGCGCACTTCCTTAAGGTGAGGAATGTCCCTGCGCCGTAACTCCCAACTCAATGCAGCAGAGTACACCGACTCCAGAAATCCTGCCCCCAAGTGGGAGTGGACCGCCATAGCAGCACCGATGACCGCAAAGCTCTCCTGATCCCCCAAGCCGTCATCCATTCACCACAATCACATCCTGACCAGAACCTGAGGCATCAATACCAAACATCGGATGGCCGAAAAACGCGGGGCCATCCCGACCCATCTGTGTCCATCTGTGTTAGTCAGTTAACGAACTTGCCCAGCCGACCAGCCCAGGGGACCTAGAAAGCGATCGCCGCGCCAAGCCCGCCGTAGAACTGCCCGCCGGCCGGGTCGATCCGCTCGAAGGTGGTCACGGTCCCCTCGTCCTTGCCCACCAGAAACCCGCCTTCGCCCCACAGCTTGAGCGGGCCGGCGTTGATCGAGGCGTTGAGCAGGGTGTTGATGCGGGAGGTGCTGAGGTCGACGGCAATGGTCGAGTCGGTGCCGGCCACGGGGTCGTGGAACGCCACCTTCCCCTTCCCCTTGAGCATGTCGATCCCGCCGCCGCCGGTGAGCTCGAGCGGGCCCAGCTTCCCGCCGAACAGCAGCCGGGCACTGATCATCGACAGCGAGGTCGAGGCGGCGAGCTGGTCGCCCTTGGCGAGGTTGCCGAAGATGATCGCCGGCATGTCCCGCTTCATCACGTTGAGCGAGACCGTGGGCTTCTTCGGCATCGCGATCGCCGCGCGGAAGCCGAAGCCGAGGCCGATCGCGAGGTCCTGGATCCGCCGCGCATTCGGGTCCATCCGGTAGTGGCTGGAGGCGTTGAGCGGGATCACGACCGCCGACCCGATCAGGTCGACCGAGGCGGTGCCGAGGGGGAGCTTCTTGCCGAAGAGCCCGATGGCGAGATCGAGCCGCGGCATCGGGACCAGCAGGCGTTTCTCCGCCGGCACCGTGTCATTGGCGCCATCGAAGCCGGCGTCGGGAATCGTCACCTGCACCAGCCCGATCCGTCCGGAGAGCCGGAAGCGGCCGAATTGCCCCAGCGCCGCGGCGGTGCCGGGGACCGGATTCCCGCCCCCCACCAGCGCGCCCTCGACCGGGAGAAAGAGCACCAGGGCGTCGGCGCCGGCCTGACAGATCCGGCCGGCCTGGGTGGTGTCCGCGGGACAGCCGGGGGTCTGGGCCAGGAGCGGGCCAAACCCCAGGCTGACGGCAACGAGGCTGAGCAGAAGTGGTCTACGCATCGTCCAGAGTATCGTCCGTTCAGCGCGATACCCTTAGCGCAGTGGCAGGAAGCGAAAGAGCGGGAGCGGGGCACTCGGGCGGCCGCAAGGGATCGGTGAGATCGCCTAGCGGCACGCCCTTCGCCCCACCCCCGCTCTTTCGCCTCCTGCCATGCTGCTACCCGCCTACCCGCCCTGCCGCTTTGCCGCTTTGCCGCTTTGCCGCCTTACCGCTTTCGCTAGAACGAAAACGTCAGGCCCGCGCCGGCGAATAGCCGGCTGTCCTTGGGATCATTCCCCGTGAACGTGGTCTTGAGGTGCTGGTCCTTGCCGAGCTGATACCCGCCTTCGACGCCGAGCTTCACGACCGCCAGACTGAACGAGACGTTCGCGAACGCCAGCGTCCGGCTGTTGTCGAGGTCGGTCTTCACCGCGATCGTGCCGGGGACGTTCTGGTTCTCGAAGGTGATGTTGGCCTTGCCGGTGTACTTGTCGTAGCCCAGGCCAGCGCCCACCGTCACGATACCGAGGTTGTAGCCGGCCATCGCCCGGAGGTTGGTGGCGTGGAGGTCGATGTTGAAGGCGTAGTTGTCGCCACCGCTGGTGCTGCCGTAGCCCAGCCGCGGGATGTCACGCCGCATCACCGTCACCACCACCGACGGAATGACCGCCTTGCCGGGCAGCACGCCGATGCGGGCGCCGTAGCCCAGGCCCAGCGCCACGCTGCCGATCTTCCGGGCATTCTTGTCGACCGAGAAGTTGTCGATCTTGTCGGCGGGAATCAGCTGCGCCGAGCCGAGGGCGTCGATCGAGAGCAGGCCGTTGATGCCCTTGAAGAGCCCGATGCCGGCCTCGATCAGCGGGGCCGGGGCGTAGGCCTTGTCCTGGCGCGACACGGTGGTGCTGCTGCCATCGTAGGTGAGGCTCGGCGTCGCGACCTGGGTCGCATTGACCCGCGCCGTCAGGGAGAAGTGCCCCAGCCCGCCCAGCCCCTTGAAGGTGCCGAGCGCCGGGTTGCCGCCGCTGACGAGCAGGCCGGCCACCGGATGAAAGACGTTGGCGCCGTCGATGGCGGCGTTACAGATGTTGATGTTCTGCTGATTGGCCGTGATGAGCGGCTGGTTGCACTCGGTGTACGGCGTCTGGGCGGACACGAGTGCGGGGACCGCCACCAGGGCGGCAAGAGCGAGCAGCGAACGGCGCATCGGGACCCTCGAATCTGTGGTTAGGTCGTGAAGCGCACTCCCGTCGGGCCCCGGCGGATCTCGCCAGCCACCCAGGTCGTGACGCCTGCCTTGCGAGCGGCGGCCTCGGCATCGGCGACGGCGGCCTTGGGGAGCACCGCGAAGAGACCGACACCCAGGTTGAAGACATCGCGCATTTCGTCGAGCGATACCTTCCCCGCTTCCTGCAGCACGCGGAACAGCGGAGGCCAGGTCCAGCTCGTAACCTCCACCAGCGCTTCGCATTGGTCAGGCAAGATGCGCACCAGATTCCCGGGGATCCCGCCGCCCGTGATATGTGCGATACCATGGAGCTTCTGGATGACCGGCATCACCGCCGCGCTGTAACTCTGGTGGACCGCCAGCAGGGCGTCGGCCACGGTCTGGCCCGTATCTGCAAGCCTGTCAGCAAGTTGCAGCTTCATGACGTCGAAGATCACCCGCCGGGCCAAGGTGTACCCGTTGGTGTGCAGCCCAGTGGACGCATAGGCAAGGAGCACGTCTCCCGGTTGAACGCGGTCGCCGTGCAGCGCCTCTTCTTCCTCCACCACCCCGATGATTGTGCCGGCCAGGTCGAAATGACCGGGCTGGTAGAGTCCCGGCATCTGGGCAGTTTCCCCGCCGGCGAGCGCCATGCTGTGGGCCCGGCAGCCCCGCGCCACCCCCTCCACGATCCCGGCGATCTCCTGCACGGTGAGCTTCGCGCCCGCCACGTAGTCCATGAACGCGAGCGGCTTCGCGCCATGCACCAGGATGTCGTTCACGCTGTGGTTCACCAGGTCTTCGCCGACCGTATCGTATCTTCCCGCCTGTAACGCCACGAGCACCTTGGTGCCGACGCCGTCGGTGCTCATCACCAGCACCGGCTTCCGCATCCCCGGCGGCACCCGCACCATCCCGCCGAAGGCGCCGACATGCCCGAGCGAGTACGGGGTCCGGGTCCCCTTCACCAGCTCGCCGATCCGCTCCTTGGCCGCGTCGGCGCTGGTGAGGTCGACACCGGCGGCGGCGTACTGGCGCTCGCTCATCAGAGGGCCTCCGCAATCTCGAAGTGCGTCAGGTCCTTGAAGCGGTGCACCCGCTCGTTGAGCACCGCGGGCGTGACGCCCTCGAAGCCGCCGACGCTGAACTTGCTGACCGCGAAGCTCCCCATCGCCGCGCCGTAAACCATGCCGCGGCGGAGGCTCCCGCTCGAGGTGTCGCCGGTGCGGGCGATGTAGCCGAGGAAGCCGCCCGCGAAGCTGTCGCCGGCGCCGGTCGGGTCGAACACTTCCTCCAGCGGATACGCCGGGCAGAAGAACGAGCGCCCCTTCTCCACCAGCAGCGCGCCGTGCTCGCCCCGCTTGACCACCACCCGCTCGGGCCCGCGGTCGAGCACCCAGCGGGCGGCGCGGTGCACGTTCCAGTCGCCGGAGAGCTGGCGGATTTCCTCGTCGTTGATGATGAGGAGGTTGACCCGCTTGAGCACCTCCATCAGCCGGTCCTTGGCGATGTCGATCCAGTAGTTCATCGTGTCGCAGGCCACCAGCTGCGGGCGCTTCACCTGGTCGAGCACGCTGAGCTGGAGGTCGGGATGGATGTTCCCGAGGAAGACGAAGGGCGAATCGGTGAACGCCGGCGGGATCTTCGGGTTGAAGTTCGCGAAGACGCCGAGCCGGGTCTCGAGGGTCTCCCGGGCGGAGAGGTCGTAGTTGTACTTGCCGCGCCAGCGGAAGCTCTCGCCGGTCGCCTTCTCCACGCCGTCGAGGCTCACGTCCTTGCCGGTGACCTTCCTGAGCTCGGCCATCGGGTAGTCGTCGCCCACCACGCCCACCACCCGCACCGGGGTCAGGAGCGAGGCGGCCTTGCTGAAGTAGACCGCCGATCCGCCCAGCGCATCGGTGACCTCGCCGAAGGGCGTGTGAATCGAGTCGAGCGCGACGCTTCCCACCACGAGCAGCTTCATGCGGTCACATCCGGTCTGGGGCCGAGAGGCCGAGGAGGCCGAGGCCGTTGGCGAGGACGATACGGGCGGCGCGCGCGAGGGCGAGACGGGCCGCCTCGGTCGCGGGAGGCTCGCCCAGCACCCGGCACTTGTGGTACCAGCCGTGCGCGAGGCGGGCCAGGTCTTCCAGGTAATCGGTGACGCGGTGCGGCTCCCGGGTGCGGGCCGCCTTGGCGACCACCTCGGGGAAGACCGCCAGCTTCTTGAGCAGCTCGAGATCCTCGGGCGCCACCAGCGCCTCGAGCGCCACGTCGCCCCCGGCCGACTCGGGCGCGCGGTTGGCCACCCGGAAGATGCCGCTCATCCGGGCGTGCGCCATCTGCACGTAGAAGATGGGATTCTCGTCGGTCTGCTTGCGGGCGAGGTCGACATCGAAGACGAAGGGAGACTGCCCCGGCCGCATCATGAAGAAGTAGCGGGTGGCATCGACCCCGACCCACTCGATCAGGTCGGCGAGGGTGACGTAGTCGCCGGCCCGCTTCGACATCCGGACCTCTTCCCCGCCGCGCATCACCTTCACCAGCTGGACCAATACCACCTCGAAGAAGGCCTCGCCGTAGCCGAGGGCCACCAGCGCGGCGCGCATCCGGGGGATGTAGCCGTGATGGTCGGCGCCCCACACGTCGATGACCCGCTCGAAGCCGCGATCGTGCTTCCCGATGTGATAGGCGATGTCGGGGACGAAGTAGGTGAGCGACCCGTCGCTCTTGCGGAGGACGCGGTCCTTGTCGTCGCCGTACTGGCTGGTCTTGAGGAAAAGCGCGCCGTCCTTCTCCTCGGTGAGCCCGCGGGTGCCGAGGAGCTTGATGGCGGCCTCCACCTTGCCGGCATCGCGCACCGCCTGCTCGCTCGACCAGACATCGAAGCTCACCCGCATGGAGCGGAGCAGATCTTCCTGTTCCTGGCGGAGAAAGAGCGGGGCCGTCCTGCAGAGCGCGAGTCCCTGCCCGTAGGCCTGGGCCGCCTCGGCGCTCTCGCCGGCGGAGCGGCGGGCGAGGTCGGCGAGCTCGGGCTTGTCCTTGAGGAACTGGGCCGCGAGTTCCTGCAGGTACTCGCCCTGGTAGCCGCCCTCGGGAATCGAGAAGGCGACGCCGCACGCCTCGCGCACCCGCTCCCAGAGACTCTGGCGGACGCGATCGATCTGGACGCCGGCATCGTTGATGTAGAACTCGCGGGTGACGTCGTGCCCGGTCCAGGCGAGGAGCGAGGCGACGCCGTCGCCGATCACCGCGCCGCGGCCGTGGCCCACGTGGAGCGGCCCGGTGGGATTGGCGGAGACGAACTCGACGTTCACCTTCTGCCGGGCGCCGAAGTCCTGGCGGCCGAAGTTCGGGCCGGCGTCGATGATCGTGGCGAGGAGCGAAGCGAGCGCGTCCTGGGCCAGCCAGAAGTTGACGAAGCCGGGCCCGGCGATCTCGGTCTTGCTGACGATGCTCGGGGGAATCGCGAGCGTCTCGACCACCTTCTGCGCCAGCGCGCGAGGGTTGGTCTTGAGCTGCTTCGCGAGGACCATGGCGAGGTTGGTGGAGAGGTCGCCGTGGCCGGTGTCGCGGGGGCGTTCCAGGACGAAGGCGGCGCCCGGGGCTCCCAGGGCGGCCGCGACCCGGTCGAGCTCCGCGCGGATGGTGGCTTCGCTCACTCCTTGGCCTTCTTCGCGGCGCTCTTCCTGGGCTTCTCCGCCTTCTCCGCCGGTGCGGAGGCCTTCGACTCGGCGGGGGCGTCCTTGCTGGCGCTGCTGCTCTCGGTGGAGGAGGACGACGAGGAGGCGGATTCCTTCCGCGGACCCTTCCCGTCCTTGCCGTAGTCGGTGATGTAGAAGCCGGACCCCTTGAAGACCAGGCCGGCCCCCGCCGAAATCTTCCGCTCCGCCATCTTGCCGCAGGTCGGGCACTTGGCGCGCGGCTTGTCGGACATCTTCTGGAACAGCTCGAAGGCGTGCCCCTCGGGGCAGCGGTACTCGTACGTCGGCATACGCTCCAGCATGCTAAGAGAAACGGGCGCAATATCTTAGCTGGCTGGTGCGTGCGATTCAAGCCTTGGGTGAGGCAAGGAACGGTAGCCGCAAAATCGAGCAGCTGTACCGAGGACTCATGAGCGAACTCCTCATGCCCTCTCACGTCCCAGGCGCTATTGTGAGGCAACTCGAAGCGCCTCTCTCTGACGGCGCATCAAGTTCCACCGCTCCTCTGACCGATAGTTGGACTTGGCCCATCGCTGGCACCCCGTCGGGGGCGCAGCCCCCAGTCCAGCAAAGATCGAGGGAACGATGCCCGCACCCAGGCAGGGTCGCGACGTTCGACTGGCTGAGGCTGAGGACCGCCCTGCTGCCCCGGCCGAGTCCGAGGTGATCACCGAGCGGGGCGCTCGGCTCTCAGACGCCGACGACGCCACCTTCCGGCTGCTCGCGGACCAGCTGCCGTACTGCCTCTGGACCGCGGATCCCGAGGGCCGGGCCGATTTCATCAACCGCCATGGGCTCAGCTTTCACGGGCTGACGTTCGACCAGCTGCGCGGTCGCCTCGCGGAGCGGGTGCACCCCGATGACCGGGGGGAGTTCTCGCGAGCCCGGACAGAGGGACTGACGGCGGGACAGGAGTGGTCCGTCCGCGCCCGCGTGCTGCGCAGCGACGGCGCGTTCCTGCTGCACGAGGTGCGCTCCAGCCCGGTCCGGGACCGGGAGGGTCGGATTGTCCGCTGGCTCGGGACCTTGCAGAACGTCGAGACCGAGGCCCGTCTCAGCGAGCAGGTTCGCGAGGAACAGCGGCGGCTCGATGCCATCGCCGGGGCCGCGCCTGCGATGCTCTACACCTTCCGCCGGGCGCCAGATGGCGGCCTCTCCTTCCCCTACGCCAGCCCCGCTACCCTCACCCTGTTCGGCCTGACGCCGGCGGACCTCGAACGGGATGCCGCGCCAGCCTTCGGGCGCATCCCCGAACCGGATCGGAGCAGGGTCTTCTCCGGTATCGAGGCCTCGGCAAGGGCCGTGGCTGCCTGGGAGGACCAGTTTCGGTTCCTGCATCCGTCACGGGGCGAGTTGTGGCTCGAGGGGCGTTCGGTGCCGACGGTGGAGCCCGATGGCAGCATCATCTGGCATGGCGTGATCAGCGAGATCACGGACCGGAAGCGGCTGGAGCGCCAGGTCCGCCTCCGGAGCGACACCATCGAGCGCTCACCGACCGGTCACGCGGTGTTCACCAGGTCGGGCCGGTTCGTGGACGTGAACCCGGCCTTCGCCCGGATGTGGGGATACGACCGGCCGCAGGATGTGCTGCCGCTGTCCCCGGTCATGCTCTGCATGGATACCGGCGTTCCGGCCCAATGCATGGCCACGGTGGACCAGCAGGGGCAGTGTGTGTCGGAATTCGCCGGCCGACGGCGCGATGGCACCCCGTTCGAGGTGCGGATGCAGATCACTCGCTCCATCGCGGAGGACGGGGGAGAGATCTTCATCGCCAGCGCGAGCGACGTGACCGAGGAGCGGAAATCGCAAACGCTGATACGGCAGTGGGCCGATGCGTTCCAGAACACCTCCTGGGGCATTGCCATCGGATTGCCGGGCAAGGAAACCCTCCTCGCCTGCAATGCCGCCTACGCGGCCCTGCTTCGCCGCCCGCAGGAGGAGATCCCCAACCTTCCGATCCTGTCGATCTACGCGGAAGAGGACCACCCCCGGGTGAAAGCGGGGATCGCCGAGGCCGACCGGGTGGGACGCTCCCAGATCGAAGGGCGGGTGCGACGCGCGGATGGCACCCTGCTGGAGGTGCAGGTCGGCCTGGTCAGCGTCAAGGCCGAGGACGGGAGCGTCCGCTACCGCGTTGCGACGGTCCAGGACATCAGCGAGCGGAAGGCGGCGGAGGCGTCACTCCGCGAGAGCGAGAACCGGCTCCGGCTCTTCATCGAGCACGCCCCGGCAGCCCTGGCCATGTTCGACCGGGAGATGCGCTACCTCGCGGCCAGCAACCGCTGGCTCGCAGATTTCCAGCTCCCCGCGTCGATCCTGGGTCAGTGCCACTACGACCTCTTCCCGGAAATTCCGGAGCGCTGGCGGGACATCCACCGCCGGGCGTTTGCCGGGGAGGTGCTGCGGGCGGAATCCGACGAGTTCGTCCGGGACAACGGCGCCGCCTACTATCTCCGCTGGGAGGTACGGCCCTGGTATGCGGCGGATGGCACCGTCGGCGGGCTGCTCATCTACAGCGAGGACATCACCTCGAGCCTCGCGGCCCAGAGCGCCCTGTCGGAGAGTATTGCCCGGTTCCGTCAGCTGGCGGAGAGCATCCGGGAGGTCTTCTGGCTCAGCGACGTGGCCAAGCACGAGATCATCTACCTGAGTCCCGGCTACGAGGAGATCTGGGGCCAGAAGATCGAAACGCTGCGGGAGAATCCCCTCCAATGGCTGGACGCGATCCACGCCGACGACCGCGAACGCATCCGGGGCGCGATGGCCCGCCAGGCGGAGGGCGCCTACGACGAGGAATACCGGGTGGTGCGGCCGGACGGCAGCGTGCGCTGGGTGCGCGACCAGGCCTTCCCGGTCCGGAACGAACAGGGCGACGTGGTCCGGATCGCGGGTGTGGCGGAGGACATCACCGAGCGGCGCCAGCTGGAGCAGCAGGTGCGCCAGACCCAGAAAATGGAGTCGATCGGGCTCCTCGCGGGCGGCGTGGCCCACGACTTCAACAACTGGCTCACGGTGATCGCCGGCTCCTGCGAGCTGCTGCAGGAGAACGTGGAAGGCAACCCGGAGTCGCTCGAGCTGATGGGGGAGATCCTGCGGGCCACGGAACGGGCGACCGGCCTGACCCGCCAGCTCCTGGCCTTCAGCCGGCAGGAGGTGATCGAGCCGAGAGTCCTCGACCTCAACGGCATCATCGCCGACACCGAGAAGATGCTGCGACGCCTGCTGGGCGAAGACGTCCTGCTCGAGACCTCCCTGGCGCCGCAGCTCGACCCCGTGCGGGTGGATCCGGGACAGTGGACCCAGGTGCTCATGAACCTGGCCGTGAATGCGCGGGATGCGATGCCGAGGGGAGGCCACCTCACGATGGAGACCCGCACCGCCGACCTCGATGCCGAGTTCGTGCGCACCAGGCCGGCGCTCCGCGCGGGCCGTCACGTGATCCTGAGCCTGAGCGACACCGGCCTCGGGATGCCTCCGGAGGTGAGAGCCAGGATCTTCGAGCCCTTCTTCACCACCAAGGAACAGGGACGCGGAACCGGCCTCGGGCTGGCAGTGGTCCACGGCATCGTCAGCCAGAGCGGCGGGACGATCGAGGTGTACAGCGAAACGGGTAAGGGAACCACCTTCCGCATCTATCTCCCGAGCACCTTCAGGTCCCCCGAATCCGCCCTGCCCCACGCCCAGGGGGCCCCGGTGGCCGGCACCGAGACCGTGCTCGTGGTGGAGGACGAAGAGAGCATTCGCCGGCTCACGACCCAGGCGCTCCGCCGCCATGGCTACCGGGTGCTCCAGGCGAGTGACGGGGAGGATGCCCTGGCGCTGCTGCACCGCTACGGCGGCGAGGTCGATATCCTGGTGACGGACGTGGTGATGCCCCGCATGGACGGGCGGACCCTGGCGGAGCAGATGCACACCCTGATGCCCGGCCTGAAGGTGCTCTACACCAGCGGCTACACCGATGACGCCGTGGTGCGCCATGGGATCCTGCAGGCGGAAGTGGCGTTTCTCTCGAAACCCTACACCCCGAGCACGCTGCTGCGGAAAATCCGGCAGGTGCTCGACGGATAGTCGAGGGTGGACGGCGTCAGGCCCCCAGCCGGATCTTCCGGATCGCCCGATCGAGCGCCGCGACCACATCCGGCGTCACGCTCTTCTTCCGCTGCTTTTCCAGGATCTTGAGCCCGCCCTTCGCCGATTTGCCCATCGCACCGAGCGCGTCGGCGCAGGCGATCACGAGGTCACGCCCCCCTTCGAGTTCATCGGTGGTCTCGAGTACCTTCACCAGCTCCTTCACCGCGTCCTTCCCCTCCTTCCCCATCAGCCGCAGGCCGCGCGCCGCCTCGAGCCGCACCGGCATCGGCCCGCTCTTCACCGCCTGGGCCAGGGGCTTCGCTGACTTGCTCCCCACCCCGGCGAGCGCCTCGCTCGAGAGCATCCGGAGCGAATCGCTGCCATCGTAGAGCACGGTGACCAGGAGCGGGATCGCGTCGTTCGCCGCCGACCCCAGCCGGCCGAGCCCGTAGACCAGGTTCTCCAGCCGCAGGCGCTGGCCGGCGGTCGCGAGGCTGGGATCGCGGCGGAGTTCCTCGCCCAGCGCCTCGATCATCGGCCGGGCGGCTCCCTTCGCCTTCGGACCGACCCGCCCGATGGCCCACGCGGCGGAGGCCCGGACCCAGAGCGAGTCGTCCTTGAGGAGCGGGGTGAGCGCCTTCACCGCGTCCCCTTTTCCTCCCGCGATCATGCCGGAGACCTCGGCAGCGTTCCCCCGCACCCACGCGTCGGGCGACTTGAGCGCGGGGAGGACGACGGGCAGTGCCTCCGGCCCCATCGCCTCGAGGGCGCGGCGGGCCGCCTCCTGGTTGGGGCGGATGTCGTCGGCGAGCACGATGGTGAGGGCCGGGCCGCCCTCGCGCGCGGCCGGGGCGCCGATCTTCCGGAGCCCTTCCACGGCCCAGTAGCGCACCTCGGCGTTCTCGTCGCGGGTGGCGCGCACCAGCGCGGGCACCGCGGTGACCGCGCCGGGCCCGAGCGCCGCGATCGCCTTCACCGCCTCGCGGCGGAGTTCCGGGATGTAGTGCTCGGTCTGGGCCACCCACTCGGCGAGAGGCCGGCCGCGGGTGAAGGGCTGGGCGCGCGCGCCCTGCGCGGACGCAGGCTGGGCGGCGGCGATGGCAATGACGAGGAGAACGGCCGGGAGAGACCGTCGGGACCTCGCCGCTGGCAGGCGGACGTGATCGCGATCGGACAGCATGGACGGAACTCCGGGATGTCATGCCCCGTCCATGGGGCGGCGGCAGCCGGGAACGAGGCGGCAGCCGTACACTCGGGAACTCGGAACCTGGAACTCGGAACGCGACGACCAGCTGTAACCTACAGCCCGGGTTCACCCCCAGCCAGACCATCGTTATCCTTGCCGCGTCCACACCGGGAGTCGTCGTGAAGGTCCTCGCTGCCGTCGCCCTTGCCAGCGCGCTCGTCGTGCCGGCCGTCCAGGCCCAGAACTACCGTGAAGTCCGCCCCGAGCGGGCCCCGAAGACCATGGCGGGAATCAACCTCCAGCTGGGGCTGCCGCAGGGAGAGTTCGCCGATTTCGTGGATGCCGGGTTCGGCGTCGGGGGGAACGTCACCTTCTTCCTCGACCGGAGCCGGCGGGCGGGGCTGCGCCTCTATCTCTCATGGCTCGAGTATGGGCGGACCACGCAGCAGATTCCCTTCCCCGGCCTCCCCGGGATCGACGTGGACCTCACCACCGCCAACGACATCTACTCGTTCGGCGTGGGCCCGGAATTCCACCTCTCGAGCGGGCGGGTCCGGCCCTACGTGCACGCCGCGATCGGCGCCTCCAACTTCGCCACCCGCACCAGCGCCAAGGGCACCGACAACGTCGACAGTTTCGCGAGCACGACCAACTTCAACGACTGGACCTTCGCCTGGTACGGCGGCGGCGGGATCGACTTCCAGGTCTCGAGCGGCCGGAACCCGGTCTACATCGACGGCGGCGTCCGGTACCAGGGCCACGGGCGGACCCGGTACCTGCGCGAGGGGAGTGTCGAGCCGGCGCCGGGCGGCGGGATCATCCTCGATCCGGTCGAGAGCCGCACCGACCTCCTGATCATCCACCTCGGCGTCCAGGTCGGGATCTGAGCTCGACGGTTTTCTAGTCTTCAAACCGCAACAGCGGACACGGAGTACACGGAGGCACGGAGAAAACCGAAGAGTTGGTTCTTCGTGCGCTTCGTGCCTTCGTGATCTTCGTGATTTGCTGTGGCTGTTCCACCAACAGCAAACAGCTATGCCACGAAGCGCACGAAGGCACGAAGAGCACGAAGGTCAAATGTGTTTCAGCTGTTCTCCGTGTTCTCCGTTCCTCCGTGTACTCCGTGTCCCGCTGTTGCGGTTTGACGGTTCGCGATTGCGTGGGACGCGTGACGTCCGGCGAACGCTCCAGGTCAGCGACCACTGACGCACCGCCCCCGGTGCAGCCCAATCGACCTCACTCGTCCCCTACCCGACTCGAACCCGAAAGCGACCGCGGATGCGTCAGCTCCTCGCGGTGCTGCTCCTGCCCTTCAACGTGACGGTGGCGATTCCCGCCCTCCTCTGGTGGCGGCGCGGCTGGGCGATGCCCGTCGCCCGGCTCGAGGCGGGCTGGGTCGTGCAGCTGACGGGGAGCATCCTCATCGCCCTCGGGCTCACCTGGTTCGCCGGATCGCTCCGCCGCTTTGCCAGCGACGGCCAGGGCACCCTCGCGCCCTGGGATCCGCCGACGCACCTGGTCGTCACCGGTCTCTATCGCTACGTCCGCAACCCGATGATCACCGGCGTGGCGCTGGTGGTCCTGGGTGAGGCGGCGCTGCTGGTGTCGGCGGCGCACCTCGAGTGGGCCCTGGCCTTCATCGCCGCCAACGCCCTGATGATCCCGCTCTACGAGGAGCCCCGGCTCCGCCAGCGCTTCGGCGCGGCGTACGATGCGTACTGCGCCAACGTCCCCCGGCTGATCCCCCGCACCACCCCCTGGCATCCCCCTTCCTGAAAGCCACCCGCATGACGCTCTCCCGGCGCGACCTGGGCGCGCTGCTCGCCGCGACCCTCACCGTCGGTGCCCTCGATCTCAGCTATGTGTGGGTCCTCTGGGTCGCGGTCCGGCAGAAGATCAGTACCGAGACCCTGCTGCAGTCGATCGCCACCGGGTGGATGGGGCGCGCAGCCTACCAGGGCGGGCTCCCCACCGCCTTCCTCGGCCTCCTCTCCCATTTCCTGATCGCGGCGATCTGGTGCACCCTCTTCCTGGTGGTGGTGCGATCGGTGCCGAGCCTGGCGCGCGCGGCGGGCACCTCCCGCGGGCGGCTCCTCCTCGGCGTCGCGGCGGGGCCGGCGATCTGGTGGTGCATGGACCTGATCGTGCTGCGGGTGAGCCACGCGCGGCCGGTACCCGTCACCGACAGGACCTTCTGGGTGAACACACTGCAGCACGCGATCATGGTGGGGCCGCCGATGGGGCTGATCCTGGGTCGGAAGGCAACGAGCAGGTGGTCGGCTGAAGGGGCTCGCCCAAGGGCCTGAGGCCTCCGCCCCCATACGGGGGAATATCGGCGGCCGCATTGGTCCCGGGTGTACCAATGCGACGCGAGCAGGGCCACAAACGCGCACGACGACGAGAGGGGTCGAATCCTCCCGTCGTCACCTGCTCGCCGCTTATGGGAAGGTGAAGGAGTGGCGGTTCAGGGCGCCTTCAGCCTGGCGATCCGGTCGCGAGCCGCGTCTCGAGCCGCCACCACCTCGAGATGCCGCCCCGCGCGCGCCAGCCCCCGCCGGGGCATCGATCCGTAGACCGTTTCGTACTCGCCGGCACGGACCAGGAAGGTCTCGTGCCAGATCCCCACATCGCCGCTGGACGAGCGCACCACCCGGTTGAACTCGGTCCACGCCGGCCAGTGGATGCCTTGGGGGTTCCGGGCGTAGGCCTCGAGATGGTCGAAGCTCCGCCAGTACTGCACGATGACGCCGAGCCCGTTCTCGGTCGCGAGGCAGCCCCACTCGGGATGCGCCTCGAGCTCCGTGAGGATCCGGGGCATCGCCCGGAGCACCGGCCACCACTTGTGCACCTTCCAGGGCCGGTTCACCCGCATCCCGATCAGGAAGACGACGAAATCGCCCTCGAGCTCGGCGGTCCAGCGGCCGGGAAAGACCTGGGCCATCGCCGACTAGAGCAGCTTCTTGAGCATGCCCAGCGCGTCCGCCGCGCCGCCGGCACCGCCCCCGCCCAGGAGTCCGCCGAGCGCGGCCAGCGGATCCTGCGCCGGCACCTGGCCCTGCGGCGTCAGCTTGTCGACCACCATCGGAAGGGAGTGGGAGAGCTGCTGGGTGAGCACGTCGGGCGAGAGGTTGAGCTTCCCCGCCAGGCCCTGCAGCACGCCCGGCCCAAGCACCTGCTGCAGCTGGGCCGGTGAGATCGGCAGGTTCTGGCCCGAGCCGACCCAGGACTGGACTATGTGACCCAGGCCGGCCTGGCCGAAGAGCTGGATCAGCCCGTTGAGCCCGCCGACGCCGCCCTGGTGCCCCAGCATCTGGGTGATGGCACCGAGGATATCGGCATGGGAGGCGCCGCCAGCGGGCGCGGTGGCGGGGTTCTGCTGCAGGTGGCCGAGGACGTCGTCGAGGAGACCCACGAAAGACTCCGGTGAGGGGTAGGCTTCAAGATACCCGGATCAAAGTTCCGAGTTCCGAGAGGAGTCTTTCATTCCGAGCCGCGAAGCGGCGAGGAATCCCTGCATCTCCTACAGACAGAATCAGGGATCCCTCGCTGCGCTCGGGATGACAGAATCGGGCGCTTCTTCAGCTGCCTGGTTTGAACACTCCCCAGGTTTCCCGCAGCGCATCGCTGATCTCTCCCAGCGTGGCCCGGGCCCGGACCGCCGCGATGATCGGCGGCATGAGCGGCGCGGTGCCCTCGGCAGCGGCACGCACCGCAGTGAGGCCCTGGTGCACGAGCGTCTCGTCGCGCCGGCGCTTCACCTCCGCCAGGCGACCCTTCTGCCGCTCGGCGAGGGCTGAATAGTCGGGCCGGGCAATCGCCGGCGGGGGAGAGTCGTCGGTGAACTTGTTGACCCCGACCACGACCTGTTCGCCCCGCTCGACCGCCTGCTGGAACTGCCAGGCGCTCCGGGCGATCGCCTCCTGGAAGTAGCCGCGATCGATGGCCCGGGCCGCGCCACCGAGCCGGTCGACCTCCTCGACCAGGGCGCGGGCCTCCCGCTCGATCCGGTCGGTGAGCGCCTCGACGTAGTAGCTCCCCGCCAGCGGATCGACCGCCGTCCCGAGCCCGCTCTCGTACCCGACAATCTGCTGGGTCCGGAGCGCCAGCGTCGCCGACTCGGCGGTGGGCAGGGCCAGCGCCTCGTCATAGCCGTTGGTGTGGAGCGACTGGGTGCCGCCCAGCGTCGCGGCGAGCGCCTGCACCGTCACCCGCACCACGTTGTTGAGCGGCTGCTGGGCCTGGAGGGTCACACCGCCGGTCTGGGTGTGGAAGCGGAGCCGGCAGGTCTGGTCGTCGGCGTTGAAGCGCTCCCGCGCGAGCCGGGCCCAGAGCCGGCGGGCGGCGCGGAACTTCGCGGCTTCCTCGAACAGGTCGTTGTGTGCCGCGAAGAAGAACGAGAGCCGGGGGCCGAAGCGGTTCACCTCCAGCCCGCTGCTCACCGCCTGCCGGACGTACTCGATCGCGTTGGCCAGCGTGAAGCCGACTTCCTGCGCCGCGGTGGCACCGGCCTCGCGCATGTGGTAGCCGCTGATCGAGATGGGGTTGAAGTTCATCCCCTCGTCGGCCACGAAGCGGAAGAGCTCGACCGCCAGGCGGAGCGACGGCGCCGGCGGGAAGATGTAGGTGCCGCGGGCGATGTACTCCTTGAGCACGTCGTTCTGCACCGTCCCCTGGAGCTGCTTCCGCTCAACCCCCTGCTCCTCCCCCACCACCACGTACATCGCGAGCAGGATCGCGGCGGTGGCGTTGATGGTCATGGAGGTGCTGACCTGCCCGAGCGGGATCTCGTGGAAGAGGTCGTGCAGGTCCTCGACGGTGTCGACCGCGACCCCGACGCGCCCGACTTCGCCCTCAGCCATCGGGTGGTCGGAATCGTAGCCCATCTGGGTGGGGAGGTCGAAGGCGGTGCTGAGCCCGCTCTGGCCGGCGGCGAGGAGGTGGCGGAAGCGGAGGTTGGTCTCCTCCGCGGTGCCGAAGCCGGCGTACTGGCGCATGGTCCAGAGCCGGCCGGTGTACATGGCGGGATAGACGCCGCGCGTGAACGGGAAGGCGCCGGGCTGTTCCTGCCCGGTCGTGCCCGCGGAGTCTGAGGGGCCGTAGACGGTCTTCCTGGACTCAGGCATTTCCGTTCCTCGTTCCTCGTTCCTCGTTCCTCGTGCTGAACGGGGGAGATGGAGAACGACTTCCCTGAGCCCACTCAGCGGCACAAGTCGGTCCCGGATCCGCGACGGGACCAACGAGGAACGAGGAACGCGGAACGAGGAACGAATTCCCGGAACGCGGAGCGAGGAAGGGCAACGTCATGCCTGCTCCTCCCCCATCCGGTGCAGCGTATCGGCGACATACCCCACGTCCTCCCGCGACCCGATCACCAGCGGCGTGCGCTGGTGCAGTTCCGTGGGGACGATGTCGAGGATCCGCCGGCAGCCGTCGGTGGCACTCCCTTCCGCCTGCTCGGCGATGAACGCCATGGGCGAGCACTCGTAGAGCAGCCGGAGCTTGCCGCTGGTGTTCTTGCTGTCGCTCGGGTACATGAACACCCCCCCTGCCAGCAGGTTCCGGTGGAAGTCGGCCACCAGCGACCCGATGTAGCGGCTGTTCTTGCCCCTGATCTCTTCCGGCCGGTCGCCGTGGAAGCCGCGCACCGCCCACTGGGTGCCCTTCCGCCAGCGCGCGAAGTTGCTCTCGTTGACACTGTAGTACTTCCCCACCCGGGGCGTGACGATGCGGGGATGGGAGAGGAGGAATTCGCCGATCGAGGGATCGAGCGTGAAGCCGGCCACGCCCTGCCCGGTGGTGTAGATCATCATGGTACTGGAGCCGTAGATCACGTACCCCGCCGCTACCTGCTTGCATCCCGCCTGCAGCACGTCGGAGAGGCTCCCCCGTCCTTCCATGCTCACCCGGCGATAGACGCTGAAGATCGTGCCCACCGCGCCGTTGGTGTCGATGTTGCTCGAGCCGTCGAGCGGGTCGTAGAGGACGACGTACTTGCCGACCGGGTAGTTGTCCGGCACCGGGATCAGCAGCTCGTCCTCTTCCGACGCCATCACGCACACCCGGCCGGTGTGGTTGAGCGCGTTGGTGAGGGTCTGGTTGGCGAAGATGTCGAGCTTCTGCTGCTCCTCGCCCTGGACATTGGTGGCCCCGGCGCTGCCGAGGATGTTCACCAGCCCGGCGCGGCGGATGCTCGCGGCGATGATCTTGGCGGCGAGGGCGATGTCGTAGAGCAGGTTGCTCAGCTCGCCGGTGGCCTCGGGGTACTTCTCTTCCTGATCGAGGATGAAGCGCTCGATCGTGGTGACCATGGTGTTCGGGAGCACGGCTCTCCTTGGGTTGCTTGATGTTTCCAGCGCCCGGCTCGGTCTGCCAGAGAATCAGGGATTCCTCGCTGCGCTCGGAATGACAGACTCCCCCTCGGTCCCACCGGCGCGCGGAATGACAGACTCCCCCTCGGTCCCACCGGCGCCCGGAATGACAGCATCTCCCTCACTCCGCCGCCACCGCTCGACCCGCCCCTTCCCCTCGACCACAAACCCGGCGCTGTCGACCACCACCCGGACCGAGCCATCCTGGTCAGTGCGCCAGAGCGAGACCCCGGCGGCGTGGAGCCGCTCGAGCACCTCGCGATGGGGATGACCGTACCGGTTCCCCGTGCCCAGCGACATCACCGCGACCTTCGGCGCCAGCTCGGCCAGCCAGGGGGCGCCACTCGCCGAGCGGGAGCCGTGGTGGCCCACCTTGAGGAGGTCGACCCGGCCCACCCGGCCGCGAAGCCACGCCTCGGCGGGCAGCCCCGCATCGCCGGCGAAGAGCGCCCGGAACCCGCGGTACTCGAGGAGCAGCATCATGCTGTCCTCGTTGAGATCCTCCTGCCAGCCGGGCCAGGTGCTGTCGGGGTGAAGGACCGTGAAGCGCACGCTGTCGATCTCGAAGCGGAGTCCCGTCCGCCCGGCCCGCCACGGCACATCGCGGGCCTCGAGCTCGCCCAGCCAGCCGGCGTAGAGCGGGTCCGCCACCAGCTCGGCCGGCTCGAGCACCTCGCCGGGCGGGTATCGCTCGACCACCGCGCCGAGCCCGCCAAGGTGATCGGCGTGGGCATGCGACAACAGGACGAGGGCCACGCCTGGCGCGCGCTGCCGCTCGAGGAAGGGAACCACCACCCGCCGCCCCGCATCCCACCCGTCTCCCACCGGTCCCCCGTCGATGAGGATCCAGTGACCGGCGGGCGTGTGGATCGCGGCGGCATCGCCCTGGCCGACGTCGAGAAAATGTAACGTCAGCCCGGAGTCGGCGTCAGCGCCGTGGAACTCTCCCGCCAGGAGCAGGAACCACGACGCCACGGCCGCGGCCAGTGCCCAGCGCTGGAGCGCGACCCAGCGCGTGGCCCGCCCCGCCACGCCCCAGAGCGCGACCCCGAGAATCACGACCCAGGGCAGCGCCGACCGCGGCTCGGCCGGGACCGTGATGGCCGCGCCCTCCCACGAGCCGCCCCACCAGGCCACCCGGTCGAGCAGGCCGAGCAGCGCCCCCGAGCCGGCGGCCAGGGCCGCGGCGAACGGCGGGATGAGCGGCGCGAAGAGCAGGCTCAGCAGCACCCCCGGCACCGCCACCGCCGCGAGGGGAATGGCGATGAAGTTGAGCCCGATCCCCACCAGCGAGACGGTCCCGAACAGCATGGCGGTGATCGGCGCGGTGGCGAGGGTCGCGCCGAGGCTCCCCGAGAGGGTGCGCCAGAACCAGGTGGCGCCGAGGGCCCGGTCACTCCACCGGGTGGCGACCAGGGCCCCGGTGAGCGCCCCGGCCGAGAGCCAGGCCCCGGCATCGACGATGGCCCACGGATCGAGGAGGAGGACGAGCAGGCAGGTGACCGCGAGGAGCGACATCGCCTGCGGGTGCCGCTGCCGGAGCTGCGCCTGGGCGGCGACGAGTGCCAGGAGTGCCGCGCGCGCGGCCGGCGCCGGCCAGGCCAGGAGGAGCACATAGGCCACCGCCACCAGCGACGCCGCCATGGTGGCACGTGGCCTCGTGAGGTGCACGGCGCGCGCGAGCAGCACGATCCAGCCGACGATCACGCCGACGTGAAAGCCGGAGATCGAGAGAATGTGCACCAGCCCCGCGCGGCCGTAGCGATCCCGCAGGTCGGGGTCCATCGCGCCGCGGCGGTTCATCACCAGCGCATCGACGGTGCCGGCGCGGGTGCCGTAGAGCCGGCGGGTCGTCACGGCGAGCCACTGGCGGAGCCGGGTCGCCACTCCAGGATCGTTGCCGGTCACCTGGGACTCGGCCACCATCAGGAGCCCGTCGCTCCTGCCCACCGGCCCCGGCCGCGGGAGCCACTTCCCTTCCAGCGCCGCCAGGGTCCCGGCTTCGACGGTGGCCCCGCGCGGCCAGCGGGTCAGCACCTCTCCTTCGCACCCGCGGCCGCGCACCGCCGCCCGCGCGAGGCGGGCATCTGGAAGCACCGGTTCGAGGAGCCGCGCCTCGACCCGCACCGTGCCCGCGGGGAAGCGCGCGGCGCAGCTCCCGTCCTCCGCCTGGCGCACCACCGCCCCGAGCACCAGTCCCAGCAGCGCCGCCGCCGAGCCGAACCCGAGCCCGCCGCGCCGGCCGAACCACGCGGCAAGCAGCAGCACCGCGCCGACGCCGAGCGGTTCCTGAAAACGCGCGAGGCCGGTCGCGAGACCGGCCCCGAAGGTGAGGAGGAGTATCGGCGCGGGACGCGGTGTCACCCGCCTCGCCGCCGCTCGCAGCGCGGCGCCAGGTGCACCTTCCGGATCCCCTCGATCACCGCCACCTCGATGGACGCCCGATTCTGGTCCTTGTCGAGGTTGATGCCGGTGACGATCGTGCCCTCGAGCCCCACGACGTAGCGGGGCGGCAGCCGGTTGAGGGCGTAGACCATCACGTCGAGCCGGCAGGTGTCGCAGCCGCAGAACTCCGGGTAATGCGCCACCAGCCGGCTGTACGCCTCGGCCACGTGGTCCTCGATCAGGTTCCTGAGACCATCGGTTGCGCTCATCCGAGCACCGCCAGTTGAGGTCGGACAACAGTTCCGGTGAAGGTGGAGCCGGTCGTACCCGTCAACTGCACCTGATGGTATTCCCCCACCGCGCCGGGCGGCAGGTCCAGCAGCACCATGAGATTGGTGCGGGTGCGGCCCAGCATCATCTCGCCCCGCCGGGCGGGCCGTTCGACCAGGACCTCCACGGTCTGGCCGACCCGTGACAGGTGCCGCTGGCGCGCCTGCCGCCGCACCAGGGCGATCAGCCGCTCGAGCCGTTCGGCGGCGACCTCCTCCGGCACATGGTCCTTGAGCCGCACCGCCGGCGTGCCGTCCCGTACCGAGTATCGGAAGGTATAGGCATCGTCGAAACCGGCCGCCTCCACCAGCGACAAGGTTTCTTCAAACTGCGCCTCGGTCTCACCCGGGAAGCCGACGATGATGTCAGTCGAGAAGGTGATCGCCGGCATCGCCGCGCGCAACTCGGCCACCACGCCGAGATACTGCTCCCGGGTGTAGCGCCGCAGCATCCGCTTGAGCACCGCGTCGGAGCCGCTCTGCACCGGCAGGTGCACATGCTCGCAGACCGCCGGCACCTCCGCCATCGCCGCGATCACCGCCGGCGTGAAATCGGTCGGATAGGGACTGGTGAAGCGCACCCGCCGGATCCCGTCGACCGCGCCGACCGCCCGGAGGAGCGCGGCGAAATCGTGCGTCCCGTCGTGATAGCTGTTGACCGTCTGGCCGAGCAGCGTCACCTCGGTGGTGCCGCCGGCGACGAGGCCCGACACCTCCCGCACCACGTCGTCCAGTGTACGGCTCCGCTCCGGTCCCCGGGTATACGGGACGATGCAGAAGGTGCACTTGTAATCGCAGCCCCGCTGCACCGTCACGAAGGCGCTGGGCCCGGCCTCCCGCCGCGCCGGCACGTCCTCGTAGTGCTCCCAGCTGCGGAACTCGGTGTCCGCGGTGCGGTCGCCCTGCGACGCCTGGGCCACCAGGGTGGCAAGGTTGCGGTAGGCGTCGGGCCCGGCGACCAGGTCGACCTTGGGCACCCGTTCGAGCAGCTTCGGCCCGAGCCGCTGGGCCATGCATCCCACCACGCCCAGTACCCCGCCCGGCTGCTTGTACTGCTGCAATTCTCCCAGCCGGCCGATCACCCGCTGCTCGGCGTTGTCGCGCACGGCGCAGGTGTTCACCAGCATCACGTCGGCGCCCTCGGGGCTCTCGACCTGGACATAGCCATCGCGCGCCAGCGCCCCGAGCATGAGCTCGGAGTCGGCGACGTTCATCTGGCAACCGTAGGTCTCGAGGTAGAGGCGCTTCATGGGAGGGAAAGATGGGCGGAGGAGGGGGAAAGCGGGAGAGCGGCTGAAAAACGTGAGCAGTAAGCGGTAAGCGGTGAGCGGGAGTAGCGAGGAGTGAAAGCACCGAGGCCAGTCCACCCGTTCATCGCCCCCACCGCTCACTGCTCACCGCTCACCGCTCATGCATTTCCTACCTCCGGGCGTCTCCGTACGGCCTGATGCTCAGCCCCAGCAGCAGCGTGAACGCCCGCTCCTTGTAGGCCGAGCCTTCGCTGCGCCAGGTCTGTTCCAGGGTCAGGTCCACCCCGCCCCGCTCCTGGGCGAACCGGGTCCCGGTGCCGGCGGAGATGCTGAACTCCTTGGGCTTCCCCCCCTCGATCACCGGGAAGGGAATGTCGGCATAGCGGACGCCGAGGCGGATCGGCAGGCGACTGGGGCGGCGGAGGTTGCGGACGAACTCGCCGCCGGCGTTGAGCTCCAGGGTATTGCGCGCGCCGGGCGCGCCCTGGTTCAGGAAGTCGCTGTTGGCCGACGACCAGGTCTTGTAGGTGCCCGACGCCGCGAGGGTGAGGCGGCGCGAGGCGCGCGCCTGGATGCCGCCAGCGAAGGTGAACGGGAGGTCGACGGTGTAGGCCCGGCTCGAGTCCAGGTCGACCTTCACCTTGGCGTCGGAGCGCACCATCGCCGCCAGCCTGATCGCCGGGGTGAGCTGGTGGGTGAGGCCGAGGGAGATCCCGATGCCGTGGTAGGTCAGTTCCGCGGTCTGCCGCAGCGAGGCGAAGGTGGTGTCCTCGAAGTGGCGCCGGGCATCGAGCCGGCTCGAGCCGGTGATGAAATGGAACCCGCCCCCGATCGCGGTCTTCTGCCCGAGCATGATGCCGGTGGCGAGCCGGATCTCGTTGAGGCCGCCCAGGCCGCTCAGGGTGTCGAATACCGCCACGTCGGCCCCCCGCACGTTCACCGTGTCGCGGGACGCGAGGCGGAAGTCGTGATCGGCGTAGCTCCCGATCGAGATCCCCAGGCCCAGCCGGGAACCGGGAATCGGGCCGCCAACGTAGATCAGCGGGAAGCGGGTCTCCCGGAGGCTGGCGGTGCCGGCGGGATTCTCCCAGTGCCGGCGGGTCGGGGCCAGCACGAAGCCGGCGGTCACGGCGGTCTGGCTGGCAATCGCGGCGGGATTGAAGTCGCTCTCGCCGTCGAAGAGCGCGAAGCTCCCGCCGGTAGCCCGCGCCCGCGGCGTCATGGGCCGGCCGGGGAAGCCCAGGCCGCGGACACCGAACATCGAGCTCTGCGCCGCCAGCGGTTCGAGCAGGGCGAAACCGAGAAGGCCCGTCAGGGCCAGCGTTCTGAGAAGGCGCACGTCAGGGCTCGCCGAACGGGAACTTGAGCGCGTAGGTCACGATGATCCGCGGGACCTTGCCGGGGGTCCGGGTCGACCCGAACGTGAACCGGCTGAAGGAGCTGACCTCGGGCGAGAGCTGCATCAGCATGAAGGGGGGCACCGGCTTCGACCCCTGCCAGGTGTTGAGCTGGGTGCGCACCTCGATGTCCACGGTATCGGTGGTGCCCGGGAGCAGCGGGGTGGCGGTGGTGAACCCGGTGGTGGTGACGCCGGGGCTCTTGGCGCCGAAATCGGCGAGGACCGGCCGGACCAGGACCTGGGCGGTGTCGCCATTGAGTCCCTGGAGCGGCGCGGCGGGCATCAGCTGCAGCGTCGCCCGGATGATCGTGGCCGAGTCCTTGAGCCGGTTCGACCAGGGGAACCGGATCCAGCTCCGGGCACTGGGCACCCCGCCGACGGTGAGCAGGTCGGGATCGAGCGCCGGCGGCGACTGCTGCACGAAATTGTTGAACACGATCGACGGCGTGATGATCCGGTCCACCGTGCTGGTGTCGCTGTTGGCCACCGAGACGTAGTTGATGAAAGACGGGGCCGAGCTGCCGGCGCCGGCGCCGCCGATCCGGACCCCCGTCCCGCTGTTCGCGCGGATCGCCACGCCGACCGCCAGCCGGGCGCTGTCGGCGGCGGGGATGCTGAGCCGGCTGGTGTCGCTGCCGACGAAGACCGCCCGGAGCCGCTTGGTGACGAGCGAGTCGGGCACGGCGATGCTGTCGATCAGGTTCCCGGGGGTGAAGGCCGCATCGACCTGGGCGAAGTTCCAGCTGCTGTCGACGGTGACCGGCAGGCGATACAGGAACACCTTGAGCCCGTGCACCGTGGTATCACGGTAGAGCACCGAGAGCTCGAGGGCGATCGAGTCGATGCTGACGGGCTTCACCACCCCGTTGATCGTGAGCGAGTCGGCCCGCCTCGTGAACCGGTAGAGCGCCCGGTCCTCGCTGACCGGGAAGTTCTGGCTCACCCGAAGCGAGGTGCCCTGGCCCGCGAGGAGGTAGCCCACCGCGGCGCTGTCCTGTCCCGGCAGGGCGAAGAGGGTGTCCTCGTAGATCGTGTACCCGCCGGGGCAGAGCTCAGGGCACTCGGCCGGTGCGGCGAGCCGCTCCTGGCACGCGAGGCCCGTCAGCACCGCCGCGAATGGAAGGATGTAGTGAAGCCGCTTCACGCGTTGTCTCATGCGCTCAGTTCGTTGTCGTTACAGCCGATCGTAACTACAGAACAGGATTGGGGGATGTTGATGGATTGAACAGCGGATTGACTGGTGAGTCGACCAGCCAGTTGCTCTCATCCCCAAATCCTGCCGTTCAATCCCCAAATCCTGTAAACGGAATCCCCGAATCCTGTGACCTGCGAGGCTCGCCCTGAAGCGCGCGTCGCTTCCTACTCCTTCGCCGACCTGACATCCTGAGAACCGAAGGCATCGGGCAACAGGTCGCTCAGGATCCACCGTCTCGATCCCGCCGGGCCGAAGCTCTCGACCACCAGTTCGGTCCCGAACTCCGACAGCATCTGGCGGCAGGCGCCGCAGGGGGCCACCGCCGGGTCCGAGCCGGCCACGATCGCGATCCGGCGGAACTGCCTCGCCCCGGCCGCAATCGCCGCGGTGAGCGCCGACCGCTCGGCACAGAGCGTCACTCCGTAGGACGCGTTCTCGACGTTGCAGCCCACAAAGACCCGCCCGTCGGTGGCTTCCAGGGCCGCCCCGACCGCGTACCCCGAGTAGGGGCAGTAGGCCTGCGCCCGCGCCGCCACCGCGGCAGCGCGCAACTGGTCAGCCATCCCAGATCTCCGCCAGGAAGGACCGGCCGACGGGAAGCGGGGCCAGCCCGAAGAACTCCGCCAGCGTCTGGCCGACATCCGCGAAGGTCTCGCGGACACCGAGGGGGTGGGGACGCACCCGGGGACCCACGGCGAGCACCGGCACCCGCTCCCGGGAATGATCGGTCGACGGGGTGGTCGGATCGTTGCCGTGGTCGGCGGTAATAATAACCAGATCGTCCTCCCGGACCGGGGCCAGGAGCCCCGGCAGCGCCGCGTCCAGGGCGCGGAGGCCCTGGTGGAACCCCGGAACGTCGTTCCTGTGACCCCAGCTCTGGTCGAACTCGATCACGTTGGCGAAGAGCAGCCCCCGCGGCATGCTCCGAAGCCCCGAGGCGATGAGCTGGTAGGCCTCACCGTTGGTCGGGGTGTGAATGCTGGTGATGTTCCGCCCCGCGAAGAGGTCGTCCACCTTCCCCACCCCGAGCCGCGGGATGTGCGCCGCCGCCAGCCGGTCGAGCAGCGTGTCGCCCGGGGGGACAACGCTGAAGTCCTTGCGGCGCTCGGTGCGCTTCCACTGCCCCGGGCTCCCGGTGAACGGCCGGGCGATGACCCGGGCGACCGTGGCCGGCCCCGCCAGCAGCTCCCGGGCGACCTCGCAGGCGCGGTACAGCTCGGCCAGCGGCACCACCCCCTCGTGCGCCGCCAGCTGGCAGACGCTGTCGGCCGAGGTGTACACGATCCACTTCCCGGTGGCGACATGCTCGGGACCCAGCTCGTCGATGATCGCGGTGCCGCTCGCGGGACGGTTGCCGAGGGTGCCGCGGCCGGTGCGTTCCTCCAGCGCCGCCATGAAGCTGGCGGGAAAGCCGTGGGGATAGGTCGCGAAGGGGGTCGCCAGGTGCAGGCCGCAGAGCTCCCAGTGCCCCGTGGTGCTGTCCTTCCCCGCGCTCCGCGGCAGCGCCGCGCCACAGGCGCCCTCCGGCCGCTCCACCGCCCGCACCCCCTGCAACTCTCCGCAATGGCCCAGCCCGAGCCGCTCGAGGTTGGGCAGCGACAGGCCGCCCACCGCGCGCGCCAGGTTGCCCAGGGTGTTGCTGCCGGCATCACCGTACGCGTCGGTGTCGGGCGCGGGGCCGATCCCCACGCCGTCGAGCACGATGAGCGCCGCCCGCCGTTCCCCCCGGCTCACTGCACCGGCCCGGCCTGCTTCTCGGTGGACACGAAGCGGAAGCGGAGCTGGGTCAGCGCTTCCGCGAGCAGCTTCTGCTCATCGGGCTCGAGGTTGCCGCGGGTCTTGAGCTCCAGCGCGGCGAGGGTGTCGATCAGGCTCCGGGCCACATCGCGGGTGGAGACACCCGCGGGCACGCCGCCGGGCAGCTGGCCCTGGATCGCCTGCTCGGCCTGGGCCGCGAGGCCGACAACGAGGGACGCGAAATGCTGGTTCATGGGTCGGGCACTCAGGAGGGATCGTAGCGCCGGGCCACCCGGGCGCCGAGACTGGTGAGCAGCTCGTAGGAGATGGTCCCGGCAGACCGGGCCTGTTCGTCGAGAGATACCTGGCCGCCGTAGATGGTCGCAATGTCGCCCAGCGCCACCGGCCCGTCGACGGCGAGCATGATGAAGTCCATCGTCACCCGCCCCACGATGGGGTAGATCCGCCCGTTGAGTTCCACCCGCCCCGCATTGCTGAGGGTGCGGTGGATCCCGTCGGCGTACCCCGCCGCCACTGTGGCCACGACCGTATCGCGCGGCGCGGTCCAGGTGGCACCATAGCTCACGCTGTCGCCGGCGCGGACCGTCCGCAGCGCGGCGACGCGGGCCTGGAGCCGGACGACCGGCCGCGCGACCTCGGCTCCTGCGTTGCCGCCATAGAGAAAAATGCCGGGGCGCACCAGGTCGGCAGCGTAGGTCTTTCCCGCGAGGGCGGCGGCGCTGTTCGCCGCGTGCACCAGCGCAGGCCGCCGGGGGAGTTCCTCGAGCAGCTGCTGGAAGCGGCGCCACTGCCGGTGCACCGAGGCGGGATCCTGCTCGGCCGAGTGGAAATGGGTGAAGATCCCCTCCCACCCCGCGGCGTTCGCGAGCGGCGCACGCCATGACGCGTCGGCGTTCCAGCGAAAGCCGCAGCGACTCATCCCGGTGTCGATCTCGACGTGAAACGGCGCCGCGCCGGCCCCGGTCCACGCCGCGAGGCCCTCGGCATCGCCGATGACCGGCCGGAGGTCGTGCGCCCGGTAGCGGGGCAGCAGCGAGGCGTGATAGGGAGTGAAGACCACGATGGGCCGGGTGATGCCGCCCTGACGGAGCTCGGCCCCCTCGTCCGGGGTGGCCACGCCGAAGCCCCAGGGGTCGAGCGCATCGAGCGCCCGGGCCACCGCCATCGCACCGAGACCGTATCCGTTGGCTTTGACCATCGGGAGGAGCCGCGCGCCGGAGCGCTCGGCCACGGTCCGCGCGTTGTGGACCAGGGCGCGGAGATCCACGTCAGCCCAGACGCGCGCCGTTTCCTGCGGAATTGACGTCATGCGCAAGCGGCGGGTATGATATCGGCCACGGAGGATAAATGCAAGAGAATTCAGCGCTTGGACGTGCTGTCGCGATGGTCAGGGACCTGCGCCAGCGGTGCCCCTGGGACCGGGTCCAGACCCGCGAAACGATCCGTCCCTACCTGGTCGAGGAGGTCTTCGAGCTCGACCACGCCATCGCCGAGGGCGACCCCGCCGCGATCCGCGAGGAAGTGGCCGACCTGCTGCTGCACCTGGGCTGGCAGATCGTGCTGGGCGAGGAGCGGGGCGAGTTCACCGCCGACGAGGTGGCCGGGGATCTCGAGCGCAAGATGAAGCGGCGTCACCCCCATCTCTTCGACCTCGGTCCCGCGGAAAAGTGGGCCTCGCTCAAGCAGAAGGAGAAGCGCCAGGGGGTGCTCGACGGCCTTCCCCCCGCCCTGCCGAGCCTGCTGCTGGCCTACCGGCTGCAGGAGCGGGCCGCGGGGGTGGGGTTCGACTGGCCCGATACCGCGGGGCCGCTGGAGAAGGTGCGGGAGGAGTTGGGGGAGGTGGAGGAGGAGCTCGGGAAGGCGGTCAGGCGGTCAGGCGGCGAGGGGGCGGCTAGGCGGCGAGGCGGCGAGGCGGCTAGTGGGTCCGTGAGCGGGACAGAACCGGTGTCGCCCGCGCCTTCCGATGATCTCGTTGACGAGATCGGGGACTTGCTCTTTGCGGTCGTCAACCTGGCTCGCAAGGCGCACGTCCAGCCCACATCGGCGCTAGATCGTGCGAACAAGAAGTTCAAGACTCGATTCGAGCAGATCGAAGCGTTGGCGGCGGAGCGCGGGATAGATATGGCGACCGCCGGTCTGACGAAGCTCGATGAGCTCTGGGACGAGGCAAAGCGAAGCGGCTAGGATGCCGGGTTCCTCGCGGAACCACTAGCCGCCTAGCCGCCTAGCCGCCTAGCCGCTCTGCCGCCTTCCTACGGATAGAGCCGATGTATCTGCCGGGGGAAGGCAATCGTCTCCCTGATGTGCGGCAGGCCACAGATCCAGGCGACGGTACGTTCCACGCCGAGACCGAAGCCCGAGTGGACGAAGGTGCCGTACCGGCGGAGGTCGAGGTACCAGCGGTAGGCCTCGGGGTCGAGGTCCTGTTCCTTGATCCGCGCCAGCAGCCGGTCGTAGTTGTCCTCGCGCTGGGAGCCGCCGATGATCTCGCCGTAGCCCTCGGGGGCAAGGCAGTCGTTGTTGAGGACCGTGCGAGGGTCGTCCGGGTTCTCCTTCATGTAGAACGCCTTGACGCCCTTCGGGTAGTTGAAGACGAAGACCGGCTTGTCGTACTGCTTCGTGAGCAGGGTCTCGTCGTCACCACCGAGATCGTGGCCCCACTGGAGATCGCTGCCGAGGGTGTTGAGCTTGGCGACGGCGTCGGTGTAGCTGATCCGGTGGAAGGGGGCCTGGACCCGCTCGAGGGGCGCGGTGTCGCGCTCCAGTTCTTTGAGCTCTTCCTTGCGCGCGTCGATCGTCCGTCCAACGATGTAGCTCACAAACTCTTCCTGGAGCTTCATGTTGTCGTTCGAGTCGTTCCACGCCACCTCCGGCTCCACCATCCAGAACTCGGTCAGATGACGCCGCGTCTTCGATTTTTCCGCCCGGAAGGTGGGCCCGAAACAGTAGACCTTGCCGAGCGCCGCCGCGGCCGCCTCGACGTAGAGCTGCCCGGTCTGGGCCAGGTACGCCTTGCCGAGGTCGAAGTAGTCGGTGGCGAACAGCTCGCCGGCCTGCTCGCCGATCGAGCCGGTGAGGATCGGCGTGTCGACCAGGACGAAGTTCCGCTCGTAGAAGAAGTCGCGGATCGCCTTGACGACCTCGTTGCGGACCCGCGCGATCGCGACCTGGGTCTTGCTCCGGAGGTGGAGGTGCCGGTGCTCGAAGAGGTACTGGGTCCCGTGTTCCTTGGGCTGGATCGGGAAATCGACGCTGGCGCCGATCACCTCGAGGCCGCTCACGTGCATCTCGTAGCCGCCGGGGGCGCGCGGCTCGGCCCGCACCGTGCCGGTCAGCGCGATGGAGGTCTCCTGGGTGAGCGAGGGGAAGAGCTCCCACACCTCGGCGGGGACCTCTTTCTTGCTGAGCACGCCCTGGAGCAGCCCGGTGCCGTCCCGCAGGACGACGAAGGCGATCTTGCCGCTGGAGCGGGTGTGACTCACCCAGCCCCGCACGGTGACGGTGCGGTCGGTGTGCTGCGCGAGCGCTTCGATGCGAACGGTGGTCATGATCGACTTTGCGTGGGCCGGCCTGGCCGCCGGAGGGCGTGGAGTCTAGCGCTGGCCATGGTGACCGTCAACGCGGCCTGCGGGGGCTACCGCCCGATTCCCGAGTTCACGCCCGGTGACATCAAGGAGCCGGTGGCGGTTGCCGGCACCCCGCTCACCCTCCTCTGGCGCTCCCGGCCGGTGCGGGGCCCGAGTGCCCCGCTCGCCGCCGACTCGGTGAACGCCTACGTGGGCGGCAGCGACCGGCGGGTGGCCGCGGTCGACCTGGCCAGCGGCCGGACCCGCTGGGCGGTGCGCCTCTCGGGGCCGCTGGTGGGGGGCGTGCTGGGCAACGGCGACGTGGTCTATGCGGCCACCGACCAGCCGGGCGGGAAGGTCGTGGCGCTCCGGAAGGAAAGCGGCCGGGAGGTGTGGAGCACCGGGACCGGATACGTCCAGGCGCCCCTCGCGCTCACCGACGGCTGGCTCGCGGTGCTGACCCGCCAGGGGGTGATGATCGGGATCAATGCCGGCACCGGGAAGGCCGCGTGGAAGAAGCGGCTGCCGTCGACCCGGGTGGGGCCCGCAGTCCTGGGCGACGGGGTGGTGCTGGTGACGAGCTACGACAGCCTGTATGCGGTCCGGATGCGCGACGGCCAGGTGATCCTCCGGCGCCGCTCCCCTGGCGCGGTCACCTCCCCCTGGATCCGCTTCGGCGACGCCCTGGTGGCGTCCACCGGCGACTCCGCCGTCATCGCCATCGCCCCGGACAGCCTCACCCCGGCCTGGCGCGTGCGACTCGATGCCCCCTTGCTCGTCTCCCCTGCCGCACAGGGCGACACGCTGTATTGCGTCACCCGGGCAGGCTCGATCTACCGCGTCGTTCCAGGACGCGACCCCGTTGACCAGCAGATTCACGAACCCGGGTGGCCCGCAACCGGCACCCCGTCCCTCCTCGGCCCGTGGGTGGTGGTCGGCGGCGCGGACGGCACGCTGTACGGATTCGAGCGGGAGAGCGGCACCGAGGCGTGGCGGGTGAAGCTGGGACGGCCGGCGGAATTCCCGGTGACGCCGCTGTACGACGGGAGCTTCCTGGCGGTGGGGGGGTCGGGAGACATGCACAGGATGCGGCGATGAGACGTTCCTCGTTCCTCGTTCCTCGTTCCTCGTGCTGGAATGAGAGTTCCGAGTTCCGAGTGCCAAGTTCCGAGGAACCGCATCGCGGGTCAACCTGCAGCGTGCCTTCAACGAGGAACGAGGAACGAGGAACGAGGAACAGCGGTTCCACTCGGAACCCGGCACTCCGAACCCGGAACCTGCTTCTCATCGTACTCGCCCTGGTCAGCGCCAGCCCGGTGCAGGCCCAGCAGCTGAGCGACTCGCTGGTTCGTCCGCCCTCCCCGGCGCTGGTGAAGTACGGCAAGTGGGCGCTGGTGGCGGCGGCGATCGGGATGGGGCTCAAGGCGTCGAGTGCGCACGACGACGCCGACCGGGCGTTCTCGCGGCTCGAGAACTACTGCTTCTCGCAGCAGAACGGCTGCCCGAAGAGCGCCAATGGCCGGTACCTCGACCCGGTGGCGGAAGGGCACTACCAGACTTCGCTCGCTGGCGACAAGCGGGCCCGGAACTGGTTGTTCGGGGGCGAAGGAGCGCTGCTGGCCGCCGCGGGACTGTTCGTCTGGGAGCTGTCGCGGCCGAAGTCGATGCCACGCAACATCCCGTTCAATCCGGAGATCCGCTGGACGCCGAGGGAGACGCAGCTGCGGGGGACGGTCAGGTTCTAGGCGGCAAAGCAGTCAAGCGGCAAAGCGGCAGGAAAAGTGTGGGCCAGGGGGTTGGCAGGCTGGTGACGATCGCGCGCGAGCGATCTGGGGCCATCAGCCGGTCAATCTCCTGGCCCATTTCCTCTTTCGGCAAACTGCCACCACGAAGGCACGAAGAACACGAAGACTGCACGAAGAAACACCCGGCTCCTGCTTCGTGCCCTTCGTGACTTCGTGTTCTTCGTGATTTGCTGTTGCCGTTTCTGCGACTCAGCCAGTCCTGAACAGCTCGACGGCGCGGGGGTAGCGCGACAAGGCGCGCTCCTTGAGCGCCTGGTGGCGGGGCCGGACCAGCATCGGGTCCTCGGCCAGGATCTCGCCCGCGACGTCGCGGGTGAGCGCGAGGATGTCCTGGTCATCCGGGAGTCGCGCCAGCCGGAGCTCGAAGCTCCCCGCCTGCCGCTCCCCGATCAGGTCCCCCATCTTCCGCTCCTGGAGGTCCAGCTCGGCGATCTTGAAGCCGTCGGTGGTCGCGGCAAAGGCCTTGAGCCGCTCCGGGATCCGTTCGTCGGCCATCAGGATGCAGAAGCTCTCCCCGCTCCCCCGCCCGATCCGCCCCCGCAGCTGGTGCAGCTGCGCCAGCCCGAAGCGCTCCGGGTGCTCGATGAGCATGACGGTCGCGTTGGGCACATCGATGCCCACCTCGATGACCGTGGTGGCCACCAGCACCTGGATCTCGCCGGCGCGGAACTTCCGCATCCGCTCGTCCCGCTCGTCGCTCTTGAGCCGCCCGTGCACCAGCCCCACCGAGAGGTCGGGCCAGAGCCCCTGGAGCTTGTCCGCCATGGTCGACGCGGCGCGGAGGTCGACCTTCTCCGACTCGTCGATGACCGGGAGGACGATGTAGGCCTGCCGCCCCGCGAGGCACTGGGCCCGCACGAACTCGAGCGCCTTGGCGCGCTGCGCCTCGGTGCGGACCCCGGTGCGAATCTCGCCCCGGCCCGGCGGCTTCGCCTTGAGGGTGGAGACGTCGAGGTCGCCGAAGCGGGTAAGGGCGAGCGAGCGGGGAATCGGCGTGGCGGAGAGGAGCAGCACGTCGGTCGCGTCCCCCTTGCCGATCAGCCGGGCCCGCTGGTCCACCCCGAAGCGGTGCTGCTCGTCGATCACCACCAGGCCGAGCCGCTGGAAGGCCACCGTGTCCTCGAGGAGCGCATGGGTCCCCACCACCAGCCGGGCCCGCCCGGAGGCCAGCTTCTTCCGCCGGGCCGCCTTCTCCGCGGTGGTGAGCCGGCCGACCAGGAGCTCGGGGCGGATGTCGAGCGGCTCCAGCAGCCGCGACAGCGTGGCGAAATGCTGCTCCGCCAGGAGCTCGGTGGGGGCCATGAGCGCCGCCTGGTGGTCGTTCTCCACCGCCAGCAGCATCGCGAAGAGCGCCACGACGGTCTTGCCGGTGCCCACGTCGCCCATGAGCAGGCGGTGCATCCGCTCGGCGGCGGTCATGTCGCTGGTGATCTCGCGGATCGCGCGCTTCTGGTCGCCGGTGAGGGGCCAGGGGAGCGCGTCGGCCAGCTGGCGGGTGAAGGTGTGATGGAGCGTGAACCGTACCCCCGCCCGGGGCCGCTTGGCGAGCAGCCGGGCCCGCGCCAGCATCAGCTGGAGATCGAAGAGCTCGTCAAAGGCGAGCCGGCGCCGGCCAGCCTCCGCCTCCTCGACCGTGGCGGGGCGATGCACCACCCGGAGCGCCTCCGGCAGCGGCAGCAGGCTCAGGCTGGCGGGGATGACCTCGGGGAGCGGGTCGCGTGAGAAGGCGATCATCCCGTCGAGATGCCGGTCGATGAGCGACCGGATCATCTTGTGCGACAGCCCCTCGGTGGCGCGGTACACCGGCAGCACCCGCCCGACTGCCGGCTCCGAGTCCTGCCCCGCATCGGCGAGAATGATGAACTCGGTGGGATTGAGCTGGCGGCCGTGATAGAACTTCACCTGCCCCACCACCAGCAGCGTCTGCCCCTCGACGATGGTCCGGTCGAGGAAGCCCTGGCCCGGCCAGGCGCACTCCAGCATCCCGCTGCCGTCGCGGAGCACCGCCGTGAAGATCCGGAGGCCGCTCCGGGTGGGCATGAGCCGCTTGGCGATGACCTTCCCGACGCAGGCCACCTCGTCGCCCACCCGCGCCTTCGCGAAGGGCGTCACCGAGGAGGCGTCGAGATAGCGGAAGGGGATGTGCCAGAGGAGGTCCTGCGCCGTGCGGATGCCGAGCCGGGCGAACGACTCGCCCCGGCGCTCGCCGATGCCCTTGAGGAACTTGACGGCGGTGTCGGGGCGGAGCAGCGCCACTAGTCGTTCCGCGTTCCGCGTTCCGAAAAGCCGTTCCTCGTTCCTCGTTCCTCGTTCCTCGTTGGAGCCGAGACAGTGAAGGCTCCCGCGGGAAGCCTACCATGGGGACCGCCGAGGCCCCCCGCGTAATGGTGAGTTACGAGGAACGAGGAACGAGGAACGAGGAACGAGCTACTCAAGCAGGCGAGCGGCAAAGGCCGTCGGGTCGAACGGCTCCAGGTCCTCGACCGACTCGCCGAGGCCGATGAACCGGATCGGCAGCCCCAGTTCCTTGCGAAGCGCCACCACCGCCCCGCCCCGGGCGCTGCCGTCGAGCTTGGTCACGATGATCCCGGTGGGCTGGACCGCGTGGGCAAAGAGCCGGCCCTGCTGGATCGCGTTCTGGCCCACCGTGCCGTCAAGGACCAGGAGGGTCTCATGCGGCGCGCCGGGCTGCTTCCGGGCGATGACCCGGACCACCTTCCGGAGCTCGTCCATCAGGTTGTCCTGGGTGTGGAGCCGGCCGGCGGTATCGACGAGCACCGTGTCGGCACCGCGCCCCGGGGCGGCCTCGAGGGCGTCAAAGGCGACGGCCGCGGGATCGCCGCCTTGGGCGCCGAGCACCGAGGGGACCTTGAGCCGGTCGGCCCAGGTGGCGAGCTGCTGCACCGCGCCGGCCCGCCAGGTGTCGGCGGCGGCGAGGAGCGGCTTACGGCCCTCCTTGACCAGCCGCTTCGCGAGCTTGGCGACCGAGGTGGTCTTCCCCACCCCGTTCACCCCCACGAAGACGATCACGGTGAGCCCGCCATCGGTCGCCCGCGCGAGGCTCCCCGGGTCGCTGCCCTTCACCTCGAGGATCTCGGTGAGGCGCGCGATCACGGCGTTCCGGAGGTCGTCCTCGGTCTTGAGCCGCCCGCGGCGGACCTCATCCTCGACGGTCTGCACCAGGTCCACCGTCGCCTTGACCCCGAAATCCGCCTCGATGAGGGTGCGTTCGAGTGCCTCGAGGTCGGCGGCGTTCATCCCGCGCACCAGGGCGCCGACGTCGGTCAGCGCGATGCGCTTGACCTTCTGCCAGAGGGAGAGTTTGGGGGCGTCGCCGATGCGTCCAGTCATGGCGGAAAATGTAACCCCATCAAAATGATTGCCGCAGGGGCGCAAAGGCGCTGAGGGAACAGGATTTGGGGATTTTGGTGGATTGAACGGCGGACTTGCCTTCGGAGTAAACCACACACCTTCCTGAGACTGCAGATCGGGGCAGATCTTACGGGGAGCAATCCAGTCGAATCCCCAAATCCTGTTCCCTCTCAAATATGCGAGGGGAACCGGGATGACTATCGGAGACCCAATCGCCGCCGGACAAACCACTCGCCCAGCAGCCCCACCACGGCGAGCAGGAACAACCAGGTCCACCGGCGTGAACTGGTGAACCCCGCCGACTTCACCGCCGGTGCCTCTCGCCCCTGGAGCGACACCGTGCGCGGCAGCCACTCCGCCGACCAGGTATCCACCGCAATCGTTCCGGCTCCGCCCCCGTCGAGCTGGTAGCGCGCAGAGCCCGGCGGCAGCCAGAGCTCCGCCCGGCCGGCGCCATCGAAGCGCAGCGTGTCCCGGGTGGTGCCACCGGCGCCCTGCAGCTGGATGGCGAGCGGCTGCGGAATGCCTCCACCAGTCCATTCGAAGAGCACCGGGCGGCCGTTCGCCACCACCGGCCGCACCGGCGTGGCTTTCCCGCCAGCCGAGTCGGCCGCGCCGAGGAGCCAGGAGAGCGCCTGGGCGACCAGGGCGCGATAGGCCTGCTCGCTGGTGCCGCCCCGGAAGGACCAGCGCCAGAGCCCGTCGCCCGCGGTCTCGATCCTCCGCCCGCCAGGCGCGGTGCCCCCCACCAGCACCGGCCGGTCGGCGCCGCGGCGGCCGAGCTGGGCGTTGAGGCCGACCCACTCGCCTCCCGAGGCCTCGACGGGGGTGATCTGCGAAAGCGGCGGGAAGGAGTCGACCGGAAGTCCGACGAACGATCCCGCCACCGGCGATGTCGCCGGCGCGGAGACGTACCACTCACCCGGAATGAGCGTCTCGCCCCCTTCGCCGCTGGGCCAGAGCCAGCGGCCGCGGGCCCGCGACTCGCGCGCCCCGTCCGGCACCTTGCCCTTGATCACCAGCACATCGGCCCGGCGGACCGCCTGGATCACTTCATCATCGGGGACCGGCCTGAGGGTCTCCATCGAGTGCCAGCCCCCGGGCGTGAAGCGGGCGTAGCCCCGCACCGGGAGCTGGCCCACCTCGCGCAGCGTCCGGAAGAGCGCGCGGGCATCCCAGTCGGGGGGATTCGCGACCAGCACCACGCCCGGGGTCGGCGTCACCCGCAGGCGCCAGAGCTGGGCATCGTCACGGGGCTCGCGGTCGTTCGCGTTGCTGAGCCCGACGCTGAGCAGGAGATCGCCGGAGAGGCCGGTCGTGGGAAAGGCGAGCGATACCGTGCCGGTGCCGTCGCGGCCGAGGCGGATGGCCCGGCGGGCCAGGACCCGCTGCTCCAGCCGCACCTCCACGCGGGCGCTGTCCGCCCCGCTCTGGAAGGCGCGCACCTCGGCGTCGAGCCGGGCGGTATCGCCGGCGGTGACGCGATCGGGGCCCCGGACGCGGGCGAGCGCGAGATCAGGAGCAGCGGTGCGAGGAAAGAGCCGCACCGCCACCCGCTCGAGGGCCTCCACCGGCAGATCGCCGGCATCGTCGAGCTCGCCGTCGGTCACCACGATCACCGGGCGATCGCTCGCGGCCGCGGCGGCAATGGCGGGACCAAGCTCCGACCGGCCAAGGGTGGGAAGCGAGTCGGAGCCGGCGTGGGCATCGCCGAAGAGCCGCACCTCGCCCCAGGCGCGGGCGGAGTCGCGGGCCTCCTGCCAGCGACCGCCGGCCGCGCTCATGGAGAGGCTGCCGTCGAGCAGCACCAGGGGCCGCGCTGAGCTGCCCGGCTTCACCGCGCAGGAGAGATCGAGGAGAAGGACGCCGAGGGCGGCCCAGGCGATGGCCCGGCAGAGGGCGGCGATCCAGCCGCGCTTCCCGAGCTGCTCGAGGCGCCAGTAGGTGAACCACGCCGCCGCCGCGGCGGCGAGGATGACGAGGGTCAGCGTCACGCGGGCGCCTCGACGGCTTCACCATGGAGGCACACAGGACACAGAGAAGAACGGGAGGACATCGCCGCTATCCTCCCGCCGTTCTCTCTGCGCGCTGCGTCTCGGTGGTGAACAGCGGTCATTGCGTTGATGCGAGCGCCTCGGTCAGGGTGAACTTGCCCTCGTACAATGCCCTCCCGACGATGGCGCCGGCGAGGCCAGCCACTTTCACGTTCCTCAGGTCGTCGAGCGAACTCACCCCCCCGCTCGCGATCACCTGCGCGCCCATCGCGGTCAGCGCCTGCGCACCCTCAATATCCGGGCCGGTCAGCATCCCGTCGCGCGCCACGTCGGTATAGACGATGGTCTTCGCGCCCTCGCCCAGCACCCGGCGGCAGACCTGGTCCACCCGGAGCTCGGTGGTCTCGACCCAGCCGCGGATCGCCACCATCCCCTTCTTTGCGTCGAGCCCGATGACCACCCGTTCGCCCCCCGCAGTCCGGATCGCGGCCGGCACCAGAGCGGGGTCGGTCACCGCCGCGGTCCCCAGCACCGCGCGGGTCACCCCCAGCGCCAGCACCGTGTCGAGCGCCTCGAGCGAGCGGATCCCCCCGCCCACCTGGATCTTCACCCGCGTTCCAACTGTCGACGCGATCCGCCCGATGGTCTCGAGGTTCTCCCCGGTGCCGAAGGCGCGGTCGAGGTCCACCACGTGGATCCAGCGCGCGCCGGCGGCCACGAACTGCTCCGCCTGTGCTACGGGATCATCGTGGTACCGGGTTTCGCGGCCGGCCTCGCCCTGGGCCAGCCGAACGACCCGGCCGCCACGGAGGTCAATCGCGGGAAAGAGATCCACGGGGAGGAGCGACCGGGAGCCCGGTCAGTTGACGGCGGGAGCGGCGGCGGGGCCGTTGAACGCGCCGGCCAGCGCCGGCACCGGGCCCTCGGGCCACATCAGCTGGGCATCGAGGCGGGCGCGCTCGCGCTCGAACTCGCGGAGCCGGTCGGCGGCCACCGGCTCGCCACTGCCGAGGTCGGCGCTGTGCGGATCGATCGAGATGCCGTTCACCCGGAACTCGTAGTGCAGGTGCGGCCCGGTGGCGAGGCCGGTCGAGCCGACGTAGCCGATCACCTCGCTCTGGCTCACCTTCGCCCCGGCGCGGATGCCGAGGGAGAACGCGCGCAGGTGGCCGTAGCGGGTGATGATCCCGTTGGTGTGCCGGATCTCGACGAGGTTGCCGTACCCGCCGGTCCATTCGGCCCGGGTGACTTCCCCGTCGCCCGCCGCCATCACCGGGGTGCCGGCGTCGGCGGCGAAGTCCATGCCTTCGTGCTTCCGGACGATGCCGAGGATCGGGTGCAGCCGGGCCCCGTTGAAGCGGGAGCTGATCCGGCGGAAGGAGACCGGCGCCAGCAGGAAGGCCCGCCGCAGCGAGCGCCCCTGGTCATCGTAGAAGGACGAAGTGCCGTCGAGCCCCGCGAAGCGGTAGGCGTTGTAGGACTCGCCCCCGATCTCCAGGTCGCCGGCCAGCACCCGGCCGTAGCGCACCTCGCCGTCCTCGGAGACCAGCCGCTCGGCCAGCACCCGGAAGTGATCGCCGGGGCGGATGTCGCGGGAGAAATCGACCTGCCAGGCGAAGATGTCGGCGAGGTCCCAGGCGAGCCGGATCCGGTCCGGCAGGGCCAGCAGGGAATCGCTGACTTCGTCGTCGAGCGCGTTGTAGAGCGAAGTGGTGATCCGGCCGGAGAGCGTCACCGACTCGCTCCGCCAGACGATCGGCTCGGCCCGGGGCCACCAGCCGTCGTTGAGGAGGTGGAGGGAGACCCGCTGGTCGCGCCCGAGACGAACGACCACCTTCGAGGGAACGGTATCGCTGTCGCGGCGGAGGAAGCTGAAGACGAGGCCGGGGCGGAGGCGGCGCGGCTCGAAGATCCCCGCGGTCGCCGAGGGGCTCATCTGGAAGCCGTTGAACCCCTGGCGGATGAAGAGCTGGGAAAGGGTTTCGCCGCGGCGAAGGGTGTCCTGGGTCTCGGAGAAGAGCTCGCGGACGGTGACGGGGCGGACCGGTTCAACCCGCCAGGGCCAGCCCTGCGAGGAAAAGAGCGTCGCCGCGGCCAGGATCGCGACCGAGCCCGCGAAGGGCACCATGCTCTTGAGCACCCAGCCCTTGTTCCACGCCACTTAACCGCTCACCGCCGAGACCCTGTTCATCACTCCGCTCAGTCCATCTGCCGGCGGATGAACGTCGGGATCTCCATCTCCGGCACCTCGCCCGGCCCGCTGCGGCGGCCCTGCGGCTGGGAGGCGGGCTGGGCCGGTGCCTGCGGCTGGGGTTGGGGCTGCGGCGAGGTCACTCGCTTCCCGGAGGGAAAGTTGATGACGCCCGGGGCCGGCTTGGCCGGCTGGGCCGGGACCGGCTGCTCCGCGGTCCGGTCGAAGCCGGTCGCGATGACGGTGACCCGGACCTCACCCTGCATCGACGGATCGGTGGCAGCGCCGAAGATGATCTCGGCCTCGTCCCCGACCGCGTCGTGGATGATGTCGTTGATGGTGGTGGCTTCGCCCAGCGTGAGGTCGGCGCCACCGGTGATGTTGATCAGCACCCCGTTCGCGCCGGCGATCGAGACGTTGTCGAGCAGCGGGCTCGAGATCGCCTGCTGCGCCGCTTCCATCGCCCGGTTCTCGCCCCGGCCCACGCCGGTGCCCATGAGGGCCGAGCCACCGTTCTGCATGATGGTGCGGACGTCGGCGAAGTCGACGTTGATGATGCCGGTCTTGGTGATCAGGTTCGCGATGCCCTGGGTGGCCTGGAGCAGCACCTCATCGGCCTTCTTGAGCGAATCCTGGAAGGGGATCCCCTTCCCCACCACCGCGAGCAGCCGCTCGTTCGGCACCACGATCATCGTGTCGACGCAGTTGCGCATCTCGGCGATCCCCATTTCCGCCTGGCGCATCCGCTTCTTCCCCTCGAAGAGGAATGGCTTGGTCACGATCCCGACGGTCAGCGCCCCCATGTCGCGCGCCATCTGCGCGATGATCGGGGCCGCGCCGGTGCCGGTGCCGCCGCCCATGCCGCAGGTGACGAACACCATGTCCGCGCCCTCGAGCGCCTGGAGCACGTCGTCGCGGTTTTCCTCGATGGCCTGCCGCCCGATCTCGGGCCGCGCCCCGGCCCCGAGGCCCCGGGTCAGCTTCCGGCCGATCTGGATCTTCACGTCGGACTTCGAGTTGGTCAGCGCCTGCGAGTCGGTGTTCACCGAGATGAACTCGACCCCCTGGAGCTGCTCCTCGATCATGCGGTTGACCGCATTCCCGCCCCCGCCGCCGACACCGACGACTTTCATCCGGGCGTTCTGTGCGCCGTTCTCTTCCAGCTCGAAGATCATGGGGTATCCTCTCGCCCGTCGGGGATCAGAAGAAGTCCTGCAGCCATTGCCGTACCGGCATCACCCATTTTTCCACCGCTTGCGACCTGCGCTTGCCCGAGCCGAAGCTGGCGCCCTGCACCAGCTGCCGCGATCCGTAGAGGGCGAGGCCGGCCACCACCGCCGACCGGGGCGACTCGACGCTGTCGGTGAGGCCGGCCAGATTCTGGCCCGGCTTCCCCACCCGCACCGGCATCGCGAAGACCTCGCGCGCCAGCTCGACGATCCCCGGGGTCTGGGCCCCACCGCCGGTGAGCACCACGCCAGCGGGAAGCCGCTGGTGATACCCCGCCCGCGTGATCTCGTCGAGCGCGAACTCCAGGGTCTCCTGGAGCCGCATCCGCATGATGTGCCCCAGCACCTTGCGGTGGGCGGTGCGGCTGCCCTGGCCCGGCGTGCCGGGGAGCTGGATCGTCTCGGAGTCGGGGATGACCGCCTCCCACGCCCCGCCCGACCGCTCCTTGAGCTTCTCTGCGTCCTGCTGGGTCACCTGCAGGCCGTGCACGATGTCGTTGGTGACGTGCCCGCCGGAGATGAGCAGCGACCCGGTGTGCCGGATCTTCCCGCCCTGGAAGATAGCCACGTTGGTCGAGCCGCCACCCAGCTCCACCACCGCGCAGCCCAGCTCCCGCTCGTCGGGGGTGAGCACCGCCAGCGAGGCCGCCAGCGGCTCGAGCACGAATTCCGCCACGTGGTACCCCGCCCCCTCGACGCACTTGCGGAGGTTCTGCGGGACGCTGGAGAGCACCGTCACGAGATAGACCTGCGCGTCGAGGCGGGAACCGGTCATCCCGATCGGCTCGCTGATCCCCGGCTGCATGTCGACGAGGTAGTCCTGCGGGATGGCATGGAGCAGCTCGTGATCCTTGCCGAGCGGCACGCTCGAGGCGACGTCGTTCACCCGGGCCACGTCACCGGTGCGGATCTCGCCGCCGGTGACCGAGACGACCCCGGTCGAGGTCTGCCCCGCGACGTGCTCACCCGCAATGCCGCAGTACACCGAGCCCACCTCGACGCCGGCCATCCGCTCGGCATCCTTCATCGCCTTCTGGATGGCGCGGGTGGTCTCCTCGATGCCGCGCACCACGCCGCGGCGCACCCCGTTGCACTTCTCCATGCCGACGCCGAGAATCCGGCTGGTCAGGCTCCGGCTGTCGCCCTGCACCTCGGCGATCACGGCGGCCACCCTGGTGGTGCCGAGATCGAGGGCCGCGACCAGGCGCGTGGGGGCGACGCTCATGCGCTCCCCCAGCGGACGACGATCTGCCCGGCGAACCGCGCATCGAGCTCGGCCCACCGGCGTTCCTTCTTCGCGAGATCCTGCGCCACGACCGTCACAGCTCGGATGACCTCCGCCGGCGCATTGGGCCGGAACAGGTAGCGCTGCCCTTCCACTTCGAGCGTCACATCGTCCCCGCTCTTCCAGCCGGCGGAGACACTGCTGAAGAACGTCGGATCGGCCTCCCGCACCCGCGCGAGCAGCGCCGTCACCAGCGAATCGGGCTCCCGGATCACCGGGAGATCGGGCGCGGACACCGTCGGGTCGAAGGGCAGGACATCGCCCAGCTCACTCACCAGGGCCAGCTTGCCGCGGCGCATCACCAGCGCCACCGGCTCCCGCTCCCGGAGCGTCACCACCAGCGTGCCTGGCAGCTTCCGGCCCACGCTCACCCGCTCGAACCCCGGGAGCGAGTCGGCGGCCGTCTCGATCGGGGCCAGGTCGCCGAAGACGCTCATCCCCGCGGGGACCGGCAGCGCCTTGACGATCTCGTCGGCCCGGGCGTTCCGGATGCCGCGGACCTCGACCCGGGTCACCCGGAAGAAGCTCATCCCCCGCATCATCCGCGGCAGGCCGAACCCGAGGAGTGCCACCAGGGCGAGCCCGCCCAGGATCTTGTAACCCGGCTTGCTCAGGCGGCTCGGAGCCATGCCACCAGTTCCCGTCCCACTTTCGTGATGTCGCCTGCGCCCAGGGTGATGACCACGTCGCCGGCCTTCGCCTGTTCCAGTACCCGGTCGCGCACCACGCTGCGATTGGGCTCGAAGATCACCGCGGCGCTGGTCGGCGCCTGCTTCGCCGCATCGGCCACCGTGCGCCCGGTGACGCCCGGCAGCGGCTGCTCCCGCGCGGCGTAGATCTCCGTCACGATGGCCACGTCGGCCACCGCCAGCGCCCGTCCCATCGCGACGCCATGCTGCGCCGTGCGACTGAACAGGTGCGGCTGGAAGACCGCGATGAGCCGCCGCCCGGGGAAGGCCTGCCGCGCCGCCGAGAGCGTCGCCACCAGCTCGGTCGGGTGGTGGGCATAGTCGTCGACGAACTCGATCCCCTTCGCCTCGCCCAGCCGCTCGAAGCGGCGGCCCAGCCCGCGGTACTTCGCCAGCGCGCCGAGCACCGGGTCGAGCGGGGCTTCGAGCGCGAGGGCCACGCCGATCACGGCGGTGGCGTTCCGGAGGTTGTGGAGCCCCGGCACCCCCAGCTCGAGCGTGACACTCTTGCCGGTCGGGAGACTCACCTTTGCGCGGCTCCCCGCGGCCTTCTGCTCGATCTCGGCGATCCGCAGGTCGGCATCGGCAGCCAGACCAAACCGCCAAACCCTGACCGCCTGACCGCCCGACCGCCTGACCGCCTGAAGCACCCGCTCCACCCCCGGGTCATCCGCCCCGCCCAGCACCGTCCCCGCCCGCCCGGCGAACTCGGCAAAGGCCGCTTCGAGCGTCGGGACATCGCCGTAGCACTCGAGGTGATCGGCCTCGACGTTGTTCACCACCGCCACCGAGGGCGAGAGGGTGAGGAACGCCTTGTCGTACTCGTCCGATTCCACCACGAAGATCCGGTCGCCCCCGAGCCGGGCGTTGCCGCCCCAGCTCTCGACCCGGCCGCCGGCGAGTCCGGTGGGATCGAGTCCCGCCGCCGCCAGCGCCTCGGTGGTCATGACGGTGGTGGTGGACTTGCCGTGGGTCCCGCTGATCCCGACCACGCGGCCGGCGCGGACCAGCCCCGCGAGCGCCTCTTTCCGCGGCACCACTGGAATCCCAAGCGCGCGCGCCCGCACCAGTTCGGGATGCTCCGGCGGGACCGCCGCCGTGACGACCACTGCGCGCACACCATCGACGTGGCTGGGATCATGGCCCGCGAGGACCGTGGCACCGAGCTGGGCAACATCGGCGGCGCCGGATGGATCGGGGTCGCACCCGCTGACTGCGACCCCCCGGCGGCGGGCGACGAGGGCGAGAGCACTCATGCCAGCGCCGCCGATGCCCATGAAATGGACGGGTCGGGGATCGGCGGGATCGAACAAGTCCATGTTGGAGAGCTAATCTAAAATCGTACCTGCACTTGCGAAAGCGGCGGAGGGCGTCGAAAGCGTCAAGCAATACGACAGGAATGAGGCTGGGAAGGGGGGAGTTTGGGGCCGGACAGGCTGGGCCCCGTGCCTAGTAGTCGAAGACCGCGCGGACGGGGGTGGTTCGGGTGGTAGTGGTGCCATCCCCGAGCTGGCCGGCGCCGTTTTCACCCCAACACCAGGGCATGCCGGTGTCGTCGAGCGCGCAGGAGTGTCCGTCGCCGATCGACACCCTGCGCCAGGCCCTTCCATAGGTACCCGGCACCAGCGTGACCACCGGGTTGAGCAGGTCCCAGCAGTAGATCCCGTTGACGGTTGCCGCGCAGGTGGTGAACAGCCCGCCTTCGATGTCGGTCGCTGATGGCATGGCCATGGCGAGCGATCCGGGGACCGGGTAGTAGGGACCGTGACACAACACCGCCCCGACCGGATCGCGGGTACAGACACCTCGGTGACTCGCCGCCACCTGGACCGCGTTGACGACCGTGAAGGGCGCCTGGGTTCGGCCCCCCAGAACCCAGAGGTTGTAGCAGGCGACCTCGCCGAGTCGCGTGATCCCGCAGACCTGGTTGGAGGACTCGGGAAGTCCGATGGACCCTCCGGCCGCGGAAATCTCGAGAAAGCCCGAGCCCAGCTGATCCGGGATCGCGAGCGGTGCCCTCGGCAGACCTGAGGTGGCTCCCCAGCAGTAGATCCTCCGGTCCTCCGCCAACCCGCACACCGGCCCGAGCTCGGGAAGGGCCAGGTCGGCGAAGTGAAGCCCGCCAGGCTGGAGCGCAGGGATCAGGTCGCCGGGTGGCTGAATCCCCTGGACGGGGATCAGTGCCCCCGCACAGTACGCCTGGCCATCCCGGCCCAGGCCGCAGTTGCCATAGTTCCCCGCGAGGAACTTGGTGTACCGCACCGGCCCGCGCACGACGGCCGGCACCAGGCGGATCACGGTGTCCCCGACGCCAAGGCGACCGTTGCCATTGAAGCCCCAGCAGAAGGCCAGGCCGACGTTGGTCGTGCCACAGCTGGCGGCGATGCCGGCGGAGATTTCCGTGAAGATGAGGGCCGTACCGCTGAAGCGGGCGGTATCGCCCGACTCGGTGACGGCGAGCAAGGTGTCCTCCACCCCGTCCGGCCGCGGCACCCAGGCGGCCGGCGCTGCCCGCCCCTGTTGATCGGTGAACACCACGGCGGGCTCCACGCTCGCACCTCGTGACGCCACGAACGTGATCGCGATGCCGGGGACGCCCGCGCCCCGTGCGTCCACGGCCTGCACGGTGGGTCGCACCCGCACCGGCTTCCCGGCGACACGGATCTGGGCGTCACCCGCGACCACCTGGAGTCCGGCGATCCCGGCCCGCGCGCCCACGGGATCATTGCATCCCGCCAGGACCACCGGCGCGAGCAGTGGGACCCACCGGCAGGCGTGAGGAAGGCGCATGGTGCCCGACACTGAAGATTGACTGTCAGAGGGAAGCGACGAGAGGAACCGCCGCTCGTCAGGGGACGGCGGCCGGGTCGGGCGGCGCACAGCCTCCTAGTCGGAGATGGTCCCGGAGCTGGCGAAGGTGCCCGAGCTGCCCAGCAGGGTCAGCAGGTAGGAGACGATCTCATCGGCTGCCCCCGGTTTTCCCCGCCCCAGCGCCACCTGGTGCATGGCCGCGAGCCGGGCCCGGTCGCCCAGCAGCTCCCGGATTGCGGCGCCAAGCACTTCGGGGGTGAGATCGCGCTGGAGAATCATCCGCGACGCCCCGGCCTGGGCCAGCGCCTCGGCGTTGTAGCGCTGGTGATCCTCGGCCGCGGTGGGGAGCGGGATCAGGATGGAGGGAAGGCCCCAGGCACAGAGCTCCGCGCCACTCATCATGCCCGCGCGGGCGACCACGAGGTCGGCGACGGCGTAGGCATCGGCGATCGGATCGAGGAAGTCGTACACCTGGATCGCCGGGGGACGATTCAGGTGGGCAAACTGCTGGTAGCTCCCCCGCCCGGTGGCCCAGATCACTGTGATGCCGCTGCTGCCGCCGGTGCCGAGCCAGGCCGCCACCGCCTGGTTGATGGCGACCGCCCCCTGGCTGCCACCGGTGATGAGGAGGATGGGCCCACCGCCTTCGCTGAGGCCGAAACGCGCCAGCGCCTTTGCCCGGCGGCCTGGATCGGGGGGCGGGATCGGGTTTCCGGTGTCGAAGACCTGGGTGCTGCGCCCCGGGTTGATCCGCGCGCGCGCCTCGGGGAGGCCGAGGTAGATGTGACGGACCCGAGGGGCGAGGAGCCGGGTGACGAGGCCCGGGTAGGCGTTCTGCTCCTGGAGTGCCGTCGGGAGCCGGCGCCGGGTACCGAACCAGACCGCGGGGCCGGAGGCGTAGCCGCCGGTGCCGATGACGGCGAGCGGCTGTTCCTTGTCGAAGAGCGTCGAGAGCCGGCTGAGGAGCCTGGCGGCCACGAAGGGCCAGCGGAGGTTCTTCCACCACTGCCGCCGGTAGATCGGCTCGACCGGGAGGAGGTGGTAGCGGAAATCACGGGTGGGCAGGAGCTGCGCTTCGATGCCGCGCTCCGCGCCCACCAGCACCGGCTCGAGGTGCGGGGCACGTTCGCGGAGTCGGGTGGCGATGGCGAGCGCGGGCATCAGGTGCCCGCCAGTGCCGCCGCCGGCGATGAGAATGGAAGGCAGGGTCCCCGGCCCGGGAAGAGACGGGGGGAAGATACTCAGGGGCGAGGACTCAGAGGTCCAGCTGCACCCTGACCGGAGCGGGCGATGACTGGGTGCTCCCGTCCCCCAGTTGGCCGACGCTGTTGTCCCCCCAGCACCACGCCTGACCGGACGCATCGAGCCCGCAGGCATGTTGCCAGTTGACGGAGACTCGATTCAGCCCGAGCAGTTCGCTACCAGGCACCGGAGCCAGCGTCTGGCCACTGCCCCAGCAATACACCGCTTGCACCGTGGCCGCACAGGCTCGCAGGTATCCAACCTCGAGGTCGACCGCACGGGGAACCGGCACGTCGACCGGCTCGAACCCGCCGAAGCCAAGATACCCGACCGATCCCCAGCACCTGACTGTTCCACCGGACACGAGGCCGCATCCATACAGGCCACCATTGGAGATCCGTTCGTACCTGGCCGTGTCCGGGAACCACCGGAGCCGGGTGTACTGATAGAGGTCGTAGCACCGCGCGCGGCCTTCGCCGTCGAGGGTGCAGCTGGTGATTTCGGGCTCGGGATAGCCGGCGCTCTGCCACGCGACCGTCACCTGCCGGAGCGGAGGTGCCGAGCTGGCAGGGAGCGGAACCGGAGAGATGGGGTTGCGGACATACTGAGAGTCCACCAGCGAGTTCACCCCCACGCCCCAGCAGTAGCCCTTCTGGTCGTCACCGAGGGCGCAGAGGGATCCATCCGATACTATGGACTGGAACTTCATTCCGGCCGCGATGGGAATGAACTCGCGCGCCGGTGGACCGTAGGTGATGTACCCGGCGCAATAGACGTCGTGGTCGCGGGTGACACCGCAGGCAGCGGAACCGATGGAGAAGGCATCGAACCGGAGCTCCCCACCGACCCGGATGGGACTGGACCGCGGCAGGGTGTCGCCGGTCCCGAACGCTCCGCCGAAATTCTGGCCCCAGCACACCGCCGAGTGGTCGTTGAGCAGGCCGCAGGCGGTGTTGCCGGACACATCGATGTCGACGAACCGAAGCGCCAGCGCCGTGAAGCGGACGGAATCACCCTGCGCTGTCACCGCGACCAGGGTGTCGGGACCGCCGTCCCGGCGCAGGGCCCAGCTCGAGAGCGTGGCGTGACCCTGGTCATCCGAGATGACCACCGCCGGCGATACCACCGCCTGACGGGTTCCCCGAAAGGTGATCGCGGCGCCCGGGACCGGCCGCCCCTCCTCATCGAGCACCCGGACCACGAGCGGCTCCCGCACCGCCTTGCCGGCGGCCCGCACCTGGTCATTCCCGCTGACGATCTCGAGGGTGGCGGGGGCAAAGCCGCCTGCCTCCGGATGCTGGCACCCGAGGGCCGCGGCCGCGAGCGAGACGAGGGTGAGACGTCGGGTACGCATAACCACCCTCAGTAGTCCGTTTTCACCGGCACCGGAGACATTGCGTTAGGCATATGAGGGAATCAGGGTGGGGGCCACCCTCAAGGACGAGCGCCCGCCCCGTCAGGCACACACGGGGCGGGCGACCGGGCAGAGCAATGGCGGCGGTTCGGTTACGGCGAGTTGTACACCTCGCGCAGCAACCCGATCCGGGCCCGGCTCTCCCGCCGCCGGCACCCCGCCCCGATCATCGGCGCCGCCGAGCCGCCGGCATACGCGGCCATCTCCGCCTTGCACTGGGCGTCGACGTAGGGCTTCCACGCCTGCTCCGCCGCCTCGAGCGCCGTGACCGCATCGGCCTGCTTCCGGGCCTTGAGATACTCGATGGCCACCTGCAGCTGGGCCGCCTCCAGCGAATCGCTCACCCTCGCCAACTCGCCCCAGCAGGCGTTCAGCGCGAGCTGGGTGGTGGCGCTGGCACAGGGGTCGGCGGTGTCGGGCGCGGGCACCTGCATCGCCGGCGCCGGGGTCGACTCGTGCGTCATCCGCGTGGTATCCACCGGAGGCGCGGGCGTCGCCCCGCGATTGCAGGCCGCGAGCAGCAGGCCCGCCCAGACCCAGCCCCGTACCGTCACTTCGTCCCTCCCGCGGCGGCCGCGGCCGGGGGTGTCACCGGCTTCTTCTTCATCTCGGCCACCTCCGCCCTGGCTGCCTTGAGGAATCGCGCCGACTCGTTCGCGCGCCGGGTCGTAAGCCCGGCCAGCACCTGCCCGCCCGACTTGTTCCAGGCGGCGAACGCGGTCTCCACGGCGGTGATCGCCGCTTCCCGCTCGGCCACCTTGTCGCCGGTCTTCCACTTGTTGTCGTTCACCTTCTTCACCACGTTGCAGTTGGTGAAGTTCGGGGTGCCGATGTTGAAGCAGAGCGAGACCAGGGCATCGAACTCCTCCTGGGTGAGGTCGATGGTGATCTGGTCATCCACGAAGCTCTCGTACGTGGGCAGGTCTTCCTTGAGCACGTCGGTGACGGTGCGGGCCATCAGCCCCTCCTCGACCTTCACCGCCGTCTCGGGCGCGCCCTTCTTGTCGTCGTCCGTCAGCTTGTCGGCGGTCTTCTTGAGGATGGCCACCCCGGCGAGCTCCACCGCCTTGGCCCGGAGGTCCTTCCAGTCCGCCAGCGAGACCGCCGAGCGCTGGAGGTACTTCACCGTCCCGTAGGCGGTGCCGATCTTCGCCTTCCAGGTATCCTTGGTCTGGGCGGCGGCGAGGAGGAAGCTCCCGTACTTCTGCACGTGAACGAGGTGTCCGACCCCGAAGGTCGCGTAGCCGGACGGATCGTTGTACACCCCATCGATCGATCCCTCGTCCTTCGCCAGCAGGGTCACCCCATCGTCGCTCATGCTCTGCCCCATGCCACCCTCCCCGGTACCGGGGTGCGGGGCGTCCCGGACCCTCCGGAGCGCCGACCCCTCATCCCGAGAAACGCAGGCGAGGGGCGGGTCGTCTCACCCGCTCAGGCGGTGGGCACCGTGGCGGTCCCCCGCCCGGCCCGTTTCTCCGGCTTCCCCCGCATGTGCCCCACGCTCAGCAGGATCCCGGTGCCCACCATGTAGACCACCAGGCTGGAGCGGCCCGAGGAGATGAACGGGAGTGTCAGGCCGGTGGTCGGCATCAGGCTCAGCGTCACCGCCATGTGCATCACCGCGGTGAGCCCCACCGCCGCCGTCAGCCCGGTCGCGAGGTACTGCCCGAAGGGGTCTTCCGCGGTCCGGGCGATCCGGAAGCCGAGCCAGCAGAACAGGGCAAAGAGGAAGACGATGACCACCACCCCGACGAAGCCCCACTCCTCCCCCACCGAGCTGAAGACGAAGTCGGAGTAGCTGTAGGCCAGGTAGCCGAACTTCTGCTGGCCCTGGCCGAAGCCCACGCCGAACGCCTTGCCGCTGCCGAAGCCGAGGACCGACTGGTAGATCTGGCTGGTGCCGTCGGCGCCGTGGAGGAACTTGTCGAGCCGGTCGGCGCGATAGCCGGCGCTGTGGATGAGCTGGAGGCCGACGATGATGGCGGTCATCCCCAGCAGCAGGAAGTGGCCGATCTTGGCCCCCGCCGAGAAGAGGACGATGCCCCCGAGGAGCGAGACCAGCACCGCCATCGACATGTTGGGCTGCAGCAGGATCAGCCCGCTGATGGCGCCGAGGATCACGAGGAACGGGAGCAGGCCCTTCTTGAACTGCCGCACCTGCTCGCCCTTCTTCACGGCAAGCATGGCGCACCAGATGATGACCGCGAGCCGCGCGAGCTCCGAGGGCTGGAACGAGAAGCCCGGGAAGTTGATCCAGCGCCGCGCCCCGTTGATGTAGGGCGACCACCTGAGCGTGAAGGGGAGCACCGGGATGAGCAGCAGCCCGATCGTCCCGATCAGGATCGGCCAGGCCAGCGGGCGGAGGCGCCGGTAGTCCATGCGCGAGGCGATGATCATGAGGATCCCGCCGCCGAGCGCGCCGATGAACTGGCTCAGCGCGAACGAGCCCCCCGCGACCCCGCCCCCCTTCACCCGCACCAGGCTTCCCGCCCCGTACACCGTCGCGATCCCGAAAGCGACCAGGGTCGCGGTGACCACCGCCAGCAGCCGGGTCTCCCAGCGCAGTTCCCCGGGATGCCGCACGGGAGACGAGGTGGTCTTTCCCGCCTTCGCGTTCATCGCATCCGCTCCACGGCCGCGCGGAACTGGGCCCCGCGGTCCTCATAGTGCTTGAACATGTCGTAGCTGGAGCAGGCGGGCGAGAGGAGCACCGCGTCGCCCGGGCGCACCAGCTCCGCCGCCGCCGCCAGCACCTCGGCGAACTCGCTCCCCTTCTTCACCACCGGCAGACGCCCCTCGAGATCCTTGACGATGATGTCCCGCGCCTCGCCGTAGGCGATGACGCCGCGGCAGAGCGCCCGCGCCGGCTCAGCCAGCGCGGTGTAGGGCTCGCCCTTGTGCCGCCCGCCCAGCAGGAGGACGAAGGGCCGTTCCATCGCCTGCACCGCCACCATCGTCGAGGCGACGTTGGTGGCCTTCGAGTCGTTGATCCAGAGCACCCGGTTCACCTCGCCCACCGGTTCCATCCGGTGCGGCAGCGCCTGGAAGGAGGTGAGCCCGCTCGCGATGGCGCTCGGCTCTCCCCCGGCCCGGTGGGTGATGAGCGCGGCGCAGAGGGCGTTGGCGACGTTGTGCTCGCCGAGGAGGGGAAAGGCGTCGCGCTCCAGCAGCACCGCGTCGCCCAGCATCAGCTGCCGGGTGGTGCGGTCGTACCAGGCGTCGGCCTTGGTCCCGATCCGGAAGCGGAGCTTGTCCCCCTTCTTCCCCTCGGCCCGGCGCTCCACCTCCGGATCGTCGCCGTTGAGGACCCAGCAGCTGAGAATGCTCGTGTTCCGGTAGAGCCGGTCCTTGTCGCCGTAGTACTCCTCCAGCGAGCTGTACCGGTCGAGGTGATCGGGGGCGAGGTTGGTGGTCGCGCCGATCGTGGGGACCAGGTCGTAGGTGTCGTGCAGCTGGAACGAGGAGATCTCGAGCGCCACCCACTCGGGCCGCTTCCCCTCGAGCGCCACCTGCGCCAGCGGCATCCCGATGTTGCCGGCCGCGACCGCCTTGAACCCCGCGGTCTCGAGCAGGTGCCCGGTGAGCGCCGTGGTGGTGGTCTTGCCGTTGGTCCCCGTTATCACCGCGAACTTGACGCCGGGGAGGGCGGCGTAGCCGACGTCGAGCTCCGACACCACCGGCACCGCCGCATCGCGCGCCGCCACCAGGGGCGGCGCCGTGGGGGGCACGCCCGGGGAGATGACACAGACGCCGGCCCGCCCGATCCGCTGGAGATCGTGCCCGCCCAGCTGGACGTCGATCCCCGCCTCCTGCATGCGCCGGAGCCAGATCGGCGCATCGGCGCCGAGGAGCTTGGAGAGGTCCTTGGCGTTGTCGGAGGCGTAGACCCGGAGTCCCTCCCGGCGAAGCAGGAGGGCGGCGGCGGTGCCGCTCTTTCCCAGTCCGACCACCGCGGCCTCCCGGCCGCTCGCGCGCCAGCGGGCGAAGCTCATCGGAGCTTGAGGGTGGCGAGGGCCAGCATCGCGCAGAAGATGCCGAGGATGTAGAACCGGGTGACCACCGTGGTCTCGTGCCACCCGAGCTTCTCGAAGTGATGGTGCAGCGGCGCCATGCGGAACACCCGGTGGGCGTCGGCGTACTCCTTCCCGCGGCTCCGCTTGTGCCACTTGTAGACCCCGGTCTGGAGCAGCACCGAGACCGTCTCCGCGGCGAAGACGCCGCCGACGATCAGGAGCAGGAACTCCGCCTTGAGCAGGATCGCCACGGTGCCGAAGGCGCCGCCCAGCGCCAGGCTCCCGGTGTCGCCCATGAACACCTGCGCCGGATGGGCGTTGAACCAGAGAAACCCGATGCACCCGCCGAGCAGCGCACCGCAGAAGATCGAGAGCTCGCCGGCGCCGGGGAGGTAGAAGAGGTTGAGGTACGCCGTGGCGTCCACCCGGCCGAAGAGGTAGCCGAAGAGCGCAAAGGCGCCCGCCGCGATGGCGGAGAGTCCGGCGGCGAGGCCGTCGAGCCCGTCGGTCAGGTTGACCGCGTTGCTGCTCCCGGTGATCACGGTCGTCACGAAGGCGACGTAGATCCAGGGCCAGAAGGTGATGATGACGAACTTGAAGAACGGCACCGTGGTGGCCGACGCGGGAATGGTGTCGGCAGGCACCACCGGGAAGAAGAGCAGCAGCGTCCCCAGCACCACGCCGAAGCTCACCTGCCCCACCAGCTTCCACTTGGCCACCAGCCCGCGGGACTTCCCCTCCACGATCTTGAGGTAATCGTCGAGGAAGCCGATCCCGCCCATCCAGAGCGTCGCGAGCACCGCGAAGAGGAGGAAGCGGTTGCCGATCTGGCCCCAGAGCAGCGTCGCCACGATCGTGGCCAGCAGGATGATCACCCCGCCCATCGTCGGCGTGCCGCGCTTCCCCTGGTGCGAGGCCGGCCCTTCGGCCCGGATCACCTGCCCGATCTTGCGGGCCCGGAGCCGCGCGATGATCGGCGGCCCGATGATGAAGGCGATGAGGATGGCCGTGACGGTCGCGCCCGCTGCCCGGAAACTGATGTAGTTGAGCAGGTTGAAGAGGATGAAGTGCTTCCCGAGCGGAGCCAGCAGGTGATAGAGCACGGCGCCTCAGTGAGTCGGTGTATGGTCCTGACCGGTGAGGAACGGGAGGATCCGCTCGAGCGCGGCGCCCCGGGAAGCCTTGAGGACGATCAGCTCGTCACCCTGGAGCCGGGCCTTGAGGAGCGGGCCCATGCTGGTGGCGTCGGGCGCGGAGATCAGCCGCCCCTTGAGCTTGTCGGAGTAGCGCGCCAGCGCCGGGACGAAGTCGCCCACCGCGGCGAGGACGTCGGGCTCCAGTCCCACGAGGGCCGCCGCCACCGCCGCATGGTGGCGCGCCGCCTCGGTGCCCAGCTCCCGCATCGTGCCGGCCACGAACACCAGCTTCCGGCCGGCCCGCATCGTCCGCGCGGTGGCGATCGCCGCGAGGAAGGAGGCGGGGTTGGCGTTGTAGCTGTCGTTGATGATCGTGAGCCCCCCCGCCTCGATCAGCTCGCCCCGGCCGCCGGGGATCCGGAGGTTGCGGAGCGCGTCGGCACAGGCCGCGAGGTCGAGCCGGAGCTCCTGCGCCAGGGTCCAGGCCAGCATCGCGTTGGCCGCCTGGTGCTGGCCCAGGAGCGGCAGCGCGATCCGGGCGCCCTCGACGGTGAGCGTCGGCTTGCCGGTGGAGTCGATGGTGACGGAGACCGGCGAGCGGTCGGCGCGGGGAATGATCCCCGCCGTGATCACCCGCTTGGCGACCCGGCGCGCCCCCTCGGCGAGGGCGGTCGGGTCGGTGCCCACGATCGCGAGCTCGACGCCGGCCATCAGGTCCAGCTCCTCCTCGAGCACCCCCTCGAGCGAGCCGAAGCCGTCGAGATGCGACACCGCGACGTTGGTGGTCACCGTGACCGTCGGCTCGATGATCGGCCGGGCGCGGGCCAGCTCGCCCCGCACGCTTGCTCCCGCCTCGATCACCAGCGCATCGGTATCCTCGGGCGCAGCCAGGATGGTCTTGGGGATGCCGACGAGGTTGTTGTCGTTCGCGGGGGTCGAGTGCACCCGGTACTTCGTCCGCAGCACCGCCGCGACCATCTCCTTGGTGCTGGTCTTCCCGTTGGCCCCGCCGATGGCGACGACCGGCCCGCTGATCTCCCGCCGCCGCGCCCGCGCGAGGAGCCCGTATCCCTCGAGGGTATCGGCGACGTGATAGAGCCGGAGCCCCGGCACCTCCGGGGTCCCCTCGCGCACGACGGCCCCCGTTGCGCCCATCTCCGCCGCCTTGGCGAGGTGGTCGTGGCCGTCGAACCGCTCGCCCCGGAGCGCGACGAAGAGCGCGCCCGGTTCGAGGGTGCGGGTGTCGGTCGAGATGGCACTATACGGAGTCTCGTCGCCACCCGAGAGTCCGAGTGCCGAGCGGACGGAGGCGTCAGTCCAGCGCATGAACCGCCGTTCCTCGTTCCTCGTTCCTCGTTCCTCGACGTTCCATGCGCGCGAAAAGCCTCGCCGCGGCTTGCCCGCGACGGAGCACGAGGAACGAGGAACGAGGAACGAGGAACGACTCAACCATGCCCAAGTATCTCCCCCACAATCTGTCGCTCATCGAACGCCACCTTCTCCGTGCCAATGACCTGATACGTCTCATGCCCCTTCCCCGCGAGCAGCACCGTGTCGTCGCCCGTCGCGGCCGCGAGCGCGGCGGCGATGGCCTCGCGCCGGTCGGTGAAGCGGCGGTGCGGCGTGGTCCCCATCCCCTGCTCCACTTCATCGATGATGAAGTCAGGGTCTTCCCGCCGCGGGTTGTCCGACGTCACAATCGCCAGGTCGGCAAGCTCCGCCGCGATCTTCCCCATCACCGGCCGCTTGCCCCGGTCCCGCTCTCCCCCGCAGCCGAACACGACGATGAGCTTCCCCGGCGTCACCGGCCGGAGCGACTGGAGCGCCCGCTCCAGCGCGTCGGGGGTGTGGGCATAGTCGCGCAGCACCACCGCCGGACGCTCGGCGATCCGCTCCATCCGGCCCGGCACCTGCGGCGCCTGGTTGAGCCGCTCGACGACGTGGCCGAGCGGCTTCCCCAGCGCGAGCGCGGTGGCGGCGGCCGCCAGCGCGTTGGCGATGTTGAACTCGCCCAGCAGCGGCAGCGAGATCGGGGCGGACCCCTGTGGCGTGGAGAGGGTGAAGGTACTTCCGGCGTTGCCGAGGACCGGTGACTGGGCGCACACCATCGCGTGGGGCGCGAAGCCCCAGGTCATCCGCCGGCTCCGGGGCGGCAGCGCCTGCCAGGCCGGGTCGTCGACGTTCACCACCTGCCAGCCGTCGAGCCCGAGCAGCGCGTCGAGCCGGAGCTTGGCGGCGAGGTACGCCTCCATGGTGCCGTGGTAGTCGAGATGGTCGCGGGTGAGGTTGGTGAAGATCCCAGCCGCGAACGTCAGCCCGTCGAGCCGCCCCTGGTCGAGGCTGTGGGACGAGGTCTCCATCGCCACGTGGTCGACGCCCCGCGCCACCAGGGTCGCGAGCGTAGCCTGGAGGTCGATGGGCCCGGGGGTCGTGAGCGAGCCCGCCGTCGACTCCACCGCCTGCCCCGCCCCGTCGAAGGCACCGAGGGTCCCGATGCTCCCGGCGGTGCCCCGCTCATTGAAGAGGTGGCGCACCAGCGCCGTCGTCGTGGTCTTCCCGTTGGTCCCGGTCACGCCGAGCAGGGTGAGCTTCCGCCCCGGGTCGCCGTACCAGCTCCGGCCCAGCGCGAGGGCAGCGAGCCGGCCATCGCGCACCAGCACCGCGGGGACGCCGGCGCTCTCGCCCCGCTCCAGCACCACCACCGCGGCGCCCTTCTTCACCGCATCGGCGATGAACTGGTGGCCGTCGGCCTGGGAGCCGCGGACCGCGATGTAGGTCATGCCCGGCTTGACGCTGCGGCTGTCGGCGGTGACGCCGGTGACCGGGGGCAGTTCCGCCGGCGCCGACAGGAGGAGCCCCTCCCGGCGGAGCGCGTCGAGCAGCGGGCCGAAGGGGCGGGCCGTCATTCGGCCCACACCGAGACCAGCGAGCCCACCTGCGCGGAATCGCCCGCGGCCGGCGTGGTACGGAGCACCTTGCCGTGCCCGTACACCGCCACCCGGAAACCCCGGCGGTGCAGCGCATTCGCCGCCCGCCGCACCGAGCCCCCCGCCACCCCCGGCACCAGGGTCCGTTCCCGCGCCGGCGTCACGCTCGCCACCGGCAGCACGATGGTGGCGCGCTGTTCCGGCGGCTCCTCCCGCTCCACCGGCTGGGGCGCGCCGGCCGCGACCCCCTCAGTGGTGCCCCCCTCCTCCACCAGCCGGAGACGGTCGATGGCGCTCTGCCGCGCGGCCAGCGCCTCTTCCAGCATGCCGCGGGTCACCGGCGCCGCCGTCTCGCCGCCGAAGTGGGCCCCGGCCGGGTCGTCGATCTTCACGACCACCACCAGCTGGGGATCGTCGGCGGGAAAGAGCGCCGCGAACGAGGCGGTGTAGCGGTCCTTGGCGTAGCCGGCCTTCCCGAGCGACTTGACCGCCGTGCCGGTCTTCCCCGCCAGGCTGTAGTTGGCGAGTCGCGCCCCTTCGGCGGTGCCCCCTTCCTCGAGCACGCTCTTGAGGTACTCCCGCAGGGTGTGCGCCACCTCGGGCGACACCGCCCGCCGCACCGGCTCCGGCTGGTGGCTGTACTCGGTCTGGCCCTCGGGGCCGCGCACTTCCTTGATCAGCGTCGGGGTCAGGAGGATCCCGTCGTTGGCGATCGCGGCGTACGCGGTCGCGAGCTGCACCGGCGTCACCTGGAACTCGTACCCCATCGCGATACTGGCCCGGCTGTCGATCGCCCACTGGTCGGGGAAGCGCAGGCCGCCGCGGGCCTCCGAGGGATACTCGACCCCGGTGGGCGCGCCGAACCCGAAGTCCCGCAGCGACTCGAACTGCTCGACATTGCTGAGCCGGCTCGAGAACATCGCCATCGCCACGTTGCTGGAGATCTTGATCGCGTGGGCGAGAGTGATGTCGCCGTTGGTTTTGTGCGCGTCGGTGATAGGCCGGGTGGCCCCCCGGCTGTTGAGCTGGATGACCATCCGGCCGTCGGTGACATGCACCGCGTCGGTCGGCTTCACCCGGTCGCGCATGAGCAGCGCCGCCGCGGTGAAGAGCTTGGCGGTCGAGCCCGGCTCGAAGGGGGTGGTGAAGAAGGTGGGACGGGTGCTGACCAGCTTGCCGTTGTCGGTGACCCGCGACGCCAGCGCCAGCAGCTCGCCCGAGTGGGGATCGAGGATGACGATGTCGCCGCCCTTGGCCTCGTAGCGGGTCATCGCCTCGTCCAGCGCCCGCTCCGCGATCTCCTGGAGCTCGGCGTCGATCGTGAGGAAGACATCCTTCCCCGGCACCGGGTTCCGCTGCTGCCGGGAGGGGCTGTCGTAGCGGCGGCCGGCCCGGTCCTTGAGCAGGATGGCGAAGCCGGGCGTACCGGTGAGGACATCGTCCAGCGCCAGCTCGATGCCGCTCGCCCCGTTGGCGCTGTCGGGCTTGAGGGTGCCGATCACCGCGCTGGCCAGCCCCCCCGACGGCGAGTGCCGCGCGAAGTCGCTGGTGAGGTGCACCCCCCGGATCGGCCGGAGCGGCCGGACCTGGAGCCCGCTGAAGGGCCCCTGGTACTGTACCCACTTCTTCCGGAGATCCCGCTGCACCTGGCCCAGCGGCATCCCCAGCGCCCTGGCGATGGTGCGGGCATCGTCGCCCGGCTCGAGCAGCTCGTTGGGGGCGATGCCGATGTGGAAGTACTCCTGGGTGATCGCGAGCGGCACGCCGTTGCGGTCGTAGATCCCGCCCCGCCGGGCCACGAGCACCTTCCGCTCCTGGCGGGCGGCCTCCGCCCGGGCCCGCCACTCCGCCCCCTCGACCAGCTGGAGCTGCGCGGCGCGCGCCAGGACCGCGATCATGCCGAGGCCGATCACCACCTGGATCAGGCCGATGCGGGCGGTCGCGCGGGCCATATCAGTGCCGGGAGAGGTTGAGCGGGAACAGGGTGAACTGCGAGTCGGCCGGCTGGATCAATCCCAGATCCTTCTCCGCCTTGTCGCCCAGGACCCGGCGGCTGGTGGCGATGTGGATCTGGCGCTCCAGCGCCGCCCGCTCCGCCTCCAGCGCTATGCGCTCTTCGCGGAGCTTGCCGTAGTTCTTCGCGGTGGCAATGGCCGAGTTCTGGCGCGCCTGCATCACCACGGAGGCGACCAGGAACACGACCAGCCACAGCATGACCCAGAACCTGCCTCTAAATGGCCTTGAGGAAGATGCGGAGGGTGGCACTCCGGGCTCTCGGATTGTGGGCGATTTCACTGGCGTCCGGGCGGATCGGCTTGCGGGGTTCGAGCCGGCCGAGCGCTCGTCCCCGGCAGGTGCACAGCGGGGCGCCGGGCGGACACACGCAGCTCCGGCTCCACTCCTGCATGCTGTGCTTCACCAACCGATCTTCTCCTGAATGATAACTGATGACGGCCAATCTCCCACCGGCACCGGGGGTGAGCGCCTCGCGGAAGGCCGGGAGGGCCCGGCCGAGGCCCTCGAGCTCGTCGTTGACCGCGATGCGCACCGCCTGGAAGAGCCGGGCGAAGTCACCGGGGCCGCTCCGGGGCCCCAGCACCCCCCGGATCGCGTTGACCAGGTGGTCGCTGGTGGCAAAGGGCTCGTTCTGCCGCCGCCGGACCACCTCCCGAGCCAGCGCCGCCGCCCTCGGCTCGTCGCCGTAGTCGGCGAAGACCGCCCGGAGGGTCTGCTCGGAGGAATCGTTGAGGAAGTCGGCGGCGGTCTCCCCCGCCTGGCCCATCCGCATGTCGAGCGGGGCGCCCGGGCGGAAGCTGAACCCCCGCTCCTCCCGGTCGAGCTGGTGGGAGGAGACGCCCAGGTCCATCAGGATGAAGTCGGGGTGGAAGCGGGCGACGGCCTCGAGTGCCTCGTCGTCGCCGTAGGCGCCTTCGACGTAGGTGATCCCCTGCTCGCCCAGCCGGGCCCGCGCCGCCCGGAGGGCGTCGGGGTCCCGGTCGATGGCCAGGACCTCCATCCCCCGTTCCCGGAACAGTGCCGAGTGGCCCCCGCCGCCCAGGGTAGCGTCGACCACCCGCCGGGCGTCACCCGCCGCCTGGAGCACCCGCTCGGCGAGGACCGGGACATGGTAGGTGGAGCCGGGATCGGTCATGCAGCCTCATGAAACAAGACACCCCGCCAGCCGGAGGCTGGGCGGGGTTCGCGGTCCTGAGAGCGGGGCTGACGGGGCTCGAACCCGCGACCTCCGCAGTGACAGTGCGGCACTCTAACCAAGCTGAGCTACAGCCCCAGAACGCGGGCGAGAATATACGGAGGCGGGGGCAAGAACGGTAGTTCTCGCCCCCGCGTCCGTATTCCGAGCCGCGAAGCGGCGAGGAATCCCTGGTGTTCCTGCAGACGAAGCCAGGGATCCCTCGCTG
>JAXLXZ010000023.1:0-52284 GCA_046327735.1 Gemmatimonadales bacterium
TGGAAGTGGCCGCGGCCCGCGATGCGCTGCGCGCCGGTGCCATCGAGGCGCGCCGCGGGGTCGAGCGGCCGCTCGACCTGCTGGCGCAGCACATCGTGAGCCTCGCGCTCGGCGGCGGCGTCCGGCGGGACGAGCTCCTCCCCGAGTTCCGCACCACCGCGAGCTTCCGGGACCTCACCGAGGAAGAACTCGCCTGGGTGCTCCAGTTCATCACCGCCGGCGGCGAGGCGCTGCGGGCGTACCCCGAGTATCACAAGGTGGAAGAGCACGACGGGGTGCTCACCGTGCCCAGCCGGATGATCGCCTTCCGGCACCGGCTCGCCATCGGGACGATCGTCTCCGATGCGGCGCTCACGGTGCGCTACCTCCGCGGCGGTACGCTCGGGAGTGTCGAGGAGTCGTTCATCGCCCGGCTCAAGCCCGGTGACCGCTTCCTCTTTGCCGGCAAGCCGCTCGAATTCGTGCGGCTCCGCGACATGACGGCGTACGTCCGCCTGGCCAGGTCCATCAAGGGCGCCGTGCCCCGCTGGGCCGGCTCCCGGATGCCGCTCTCGAGCGAACTCTGCGTGGCGGTGCGGAACAAGCTCGAGGAAGCCCGGCTCGGGGTCTTCGAGGGAGACGAGATGCAGGCGGTCAAGCCGGTGCTGGAGACCCAGGCCGAGTTCTCCCGCATTCCCGCGAAGGACGAGCTGCTGATCGAACGGGTGACGAGCCGCGAGGGCGAGCACCTCTTCGTCTACCCCTTCGAGGGGCGGCTGGTGCACGAGGGACTCTCGGCGCTGTTCGCCTACCGGATCGCCCAGCTCGAGCCGCTCACCTTCACCTTCGCCTCGAACGACTACGGGTTCGAGCTGCTCTCCCCGAGCCGGGCGCCGATCGAGCAGGCGCTCGACCAGGGGCTGCTCACCGGCGAGCACCTGCTGCATGATATCCTGGCGAGCCTCAATGCCGTCGAGCTCGCCCGGCGGCAGTTCCGGGAGATCGCACGGGTGGCGGGGCTGGTGTTTCCGGGATACCCTGGAAGTCCCAAGACCCTGCGGCAGGTGCAGGCCTCGAGCGGCCTGCTGTACGATGTCTTCACCCGCTACGATCCCGGCAACCTGCTGATCCACCAGGCCCAGCGGGAAGTCCTGGAGCGGCAGCTGGAGCAGACCCGGCTGGGGCTCGCACTGGAGCGAATGCGCGCGGGGCGAGTCACGGTGCTGGACCTCGAGCGGCCCTCGCCGCTGGCGTTCCCGCTCCTGGTCGACCGGAACCGCGAGCATCTTTCCACCGAGCAGCTCAATGCCCGGATTCGTCGGCTGGCTTCGCGGTAGGTCGAGTCCGTCACTGACTGACACAGATGTACACAGATGGGTCGGGATGGATCCCAAGGCCGGTCGGGAGCCGGAGATGTACGTTCCCAAGCCACTTGCCCAGACCGTGCTTTGTAAGGGGGAACCGGGCCAGAGAGTTGTTCACCACTTTCAACATGAGATGCGTGGGCACGCAGACTCCAACGAGCTGGAATGTACGGCGGGCGCATCCTGACCCATCGGTGTTCATCTGTGTTAGTCAGTTGACCCAACCATGCTGATCACGACAGCAGGGGAACAACTCGAACTGATGCCCGAGCGCGCCATATACTGGCCCGCCACGAGCACACTGATCGTCGCCGACCTCCACTGGGGCAAGGCGGCGAGTTTTCGCGCGGCCGGCATCCCCGTCCCCGGCGGGACGACGGCGGCGGACCTCGCCCGTCTCGACGCCGCGCTGGTCCGCACCGGTGCCCGGCGGCTCCTGGTGCTCGGCGACCTGATCCATGCCCGCACCGCCCAGCAGGCGCGCAGCACCCTCGCGCTGCTGCATGACTGGCGGGCCCGCTGGTCCGGGCTCGAGTGCATCCTGGTCCGCGGCAATCATGACTACGCCGCCGGCGATCCTCCTCCCGGGCTCGGGTTCCACGTCCTCGACCAGCATCACGAGTCGCCGTTCGTCTTCCGCCATCACCCCGGCGTCTCCGACCTCGGCTACGTCCTCGCCGGGCACCTGCACCCCGGGATCCGCCTCTCCGGCCGAGGCGACCGGCTCAGGCTCCCCTGCTTTCATTTCGGGAGGGCGTGCGGGATTCTCCCCGCGTTCGGCTCCTTCACCGGGTGGGCCGCCCCCGAGGTAGCCCCCGGCGACCGGCTCTTCGTCATCGGCGACGACGAGGTCCATGCCCTCCCGATGGAACACGAACCTTCGACGCGGAATTGACCCGAGCTGACCTTGTGAATAATTTCACAAGGCTTTTTCCCCGGGACCCATGACCGATCTCTTCGCCGCGCGCAGCCAGATGGCGATCTCGCTCGCCTTCCACATCATCTTCGCGATCGTGGGAATCGGGATGCCGCTGCTCATGGTCGTCGCCGAGCAGCGCTGGCTGCGGACGAAGGATCCCCTCGATCTCGAGCTCGCCAAGCGCTGGAGCAAGGGCACCGCGATTCTCTTCGCGGTCGGCGCCGTCTCCGGCACCGTGCTGAGCTTCGAGCTCGGGCTCCTCTGGCCCCGGTTCATGGAACTGGCCGGCCCGCTGGTCGGCCTCCCCTTCTCGCTCGAAGGCTTCGCCTTCTTCACCGAGGCGATCTTCCTCGGCATCTACCTCTACGGCTGGAACCGGATCCCGCCCCGTGCCCACCTGGTCGCGGGCATCCTGGTCGCGGTGAGCGGCGCCATCTCCGGCATCTTCGTCGTTCTCGTCAACGCCTTCATGAACGCGCCGACCGGCTTCGAGCTGGTCAACGGCCAGATCACCAGCATCGACCCGATCAAGGCGATGCAGAGCCCCGCGGCTTTCCAGCAGGCGCTGCACATGACCCTCGCCGCCTACGCCGCGACCGGGTTCGCCGTCGCCGGGATCCACGCGCTCCTGCTGCTCCGCGAGCCGATGAATGCCTTCCACCGCCGCGCGCTCGCCATCGCTCTCGTGGTCGGCGTGCCCGCGGCCCTGCTCCAGCCGATCTCCGGCGACATCAGCGCCCGCAACGTCGCCGAGTATCAGCCGGCCAAGCTCGCGGCGATGGAAGCGCTCTTCGAGACCCGCACCCACGCGCCGCTCCTCATTGGCGGCTGGCCCGACGTGGAGAACCGCACGGTGAAGTACGGGCTCGAGATTCCGGGGGGGCTCTCCTTCCTCGTGGCGCACGACTTCGCCGCCGAAGTGAAGGGGCTGGACCAGGTGCCGAGGGAAGACTGGGCGCCGGTGGCCGTCACCCACATCGCCTTCCAGATCATGGTGGGCCTGGGGTCGCTCATGATGCTGGTGGGCCTCTGGGTGGTGTGGACCTGGATCCGCCGGCAGGACATCGCCGCGCATCCCTGGCTCCTCCGCGCCATCGCCTTCTGCGCCCCCTTCGGCTTCATCGCGATCGAGGCCGGCTGGACCGTCACCGAGGTGGGCCGGCAGCCGTGGATCGTGCACGGTGTCCTTCGCACCAGCGAGGCGGTGACCCCGATGCCTGGGCTGGTCTACACCCTCATCGGCTTCACCCTGCTCTACCTTCTCCTCGGCGTGGTGGTGGCCTGGCTGCTCTACAGCCAGATCATCAAGAGCCCGCGGGAGCAGGACTGGCACCGGGTCTACTCCCCCTTCAAGCCGGCCACGCCGGCGGTGGAGGCCCGCTGATGCCGCCCCTGACCCTGCCCGATTTCATCGCTGGCGTCGTGGTGGTGGCGCTCACCGCCTACGTCCTCCTCGCCGGCGCCGATTTCGGCGGCGGCGTGTGGGACCTCTTTGCCGCCGGGCCCCGCAAGGATCGCCAGCGCGATCTCATCGCCCACGCCATCGCGCCGGTCTGGGAAGCGAACCACGTCTGGCTGATCCTGGTCATCGTCCTGCTCTTCACCTGTTTTCCCTCGGCCTTCAGCCGCCTGACGATCGCCCTCCACATCCCGCTCTCGCTGATCCTCCTCGGCATCGTGCTGCGCGGATCGGCGTTCATCTTCCGGAGCTACGCCGACGGCTCCACCCAGCAGCGCTACTGGGGCCGGGTCTTCGCCAGTGCGAGCCTGGTCACGCCGGTGCTCCTTGGCGTGGGCTTCGGCGCGATCGCGGCCGGCCAGGTCGACAAGCCCAGCGGCGCCGGCTTCGTCGCCGACTACGTGGAGCCGTGGGCCTCGGCGTTCCCCGCGAGCGTCGGCGCATTCACGCTGTCGCTCTTCGCGTTCCTCGCGGCGGTGTACCTCACCTGCGAGGCGAAGGACCAGGACCTCCAGGAGGACTTCCGGCGGCGCGCCCTCCTGGCCGGCGTCGCGGTGTTCGTCACCGCCTTCGTCACCCTGCTGCTCGCCTGGAACGAGTCCCCGCTGGTCTGGCACGGGCTGACCACCTCGGCCAAGGCCCTGCCGATTCACCTCTTCACCGGCGCCGCCGCCGTCACCGCCTTCTGGGGTCTCTACGCCAGGCGCTACAAGCTGGCACGGCTCGCCACCGGCGCGCAGGTGATCGGCATCCTCTGGGGCTGGGCGTTCTCCCAGTATCCCCTCATCCTCCCGCCGGCGCTCACGATCCAGGATGCCGCTGCCCCGCACATCACCCTCAAGCTCGTCTCCATCGCGCTGGGGGTCGGGGCGGTCGTGCTGCTGCCGTCGCTGTGGTACCTGTTCCGGGTGTTCAAGAGCGAATAGGCCGCGGGAACAGCGTGAGCGGTGAGCGGTGAGCGGTGAGCGGTGAGCGGTGAGCGGGCCGAATTGTCATCGAGGAGCGCAAGCGACGAGGGATCTACTTGCCCTGAGCAAGATCCCTCGCTTCGCTCGGGATGACAGCGGGCCCAGGGGAGGCGCGGCGGACCGGGGGATTCCCGGAGCGGAGCGTATGCGCCCTCTCTTCCCATGGACGCCAGCCCCCTCGCCGAGCGCATCAGTTCCGCGGAGGGGATCCTCCGGGACGCCGCGCCGATCCCCCACCCGCCGCGCCGATTCAGTTCCGCGGATTTGGACTTCGCGGGCACCAAGAAGAAGCGCCCCGAGCACATGCCCGGGGCGCCTCTGGCTTCCCGCCGTGCCGCCTACTCCGGCCGCTTCGCCAGCAACTTCTTCATCGGCCCCACCAGCACCGCCAGGATCACCGTCGCGACCAGCGTCAGCGCGGTCACCACGCCGAACAGCGTCGGCAGCGGCATCGACTCGTACATGCTCGACGCGAAGCCGGCGAGCCAGTTGCCGAGCGAGGTGGCCAGGAACCAGATCCCCAGCACCAGCCCGACGATCCGGGCCGGCGCCAGCCGGGTCATGGCCGAGAGGCCGACGGGCGAGAGGCAGAGCTCGCCGATGGTGTGCAGGAAGTAGGTCGCCACCAGCCAGAGCGGACTCACCTTCACGCCGGTGATCGCGGTCTTGGCGGCCAGGATCAGGATCGCGAAGCCCAGAGCGACGAACAGCAGCCCCACGGCGAACTTCGCCGGGCTCGACGGTTCCTTGTCGCCCAGCTTCACCCAGAGGGTCGCGAAGAGCGGCGCCAGCACCACGATGTACATGGCGTTGGCCGACTGGAAGTAGCTCGACGCGAACGGCTCGCCGGTGTGGGTGAACATGTAGTAGATCGCCAGCGCCACCATGCCCACCACCAGCAGCGCGAACCCGGTCGCCAGTGGCGTCTTGGCCGGCAGCTTCCGCCACCAGTTCCCCGCGAGCCAGGCGGGCACCACCAGCGCCAGCGAGAGCACCGCCGCGAGCGACGTCGTGATGGTGAGGTCGGTGTTGCGGTCGGCGAAGAGGTTGAGGGTCGACGCCGCCTGCTCGAACACCGACCAGAAGACCGTCGCGCCGAAGAAGAGCACCATGATGACGATCAGCTGCTTCTTCTCCTGCGGGCTGTAGTCACCCAGGAAGTAGAGCACCGGGAAGAGCACCAGCGGGGTCAGCGCCAGCACCGTGCCGAAAGTCTTCGACACCCGCTCCGGGGTGATGGTGATGGCCCCGGTCTTCGCCAGCAGGTAGAGCACCCCGACCAGCGTCACGGCGATCAGGAAGCCGAAGACCAGGGTGCGCTTGTGCCCCCGGGCCTCCGCCTCGCTCGCCGGCTTGGCGGGGTTCATCCCCGCGTCGCCGAGGTACTTCCACCCGAACATGTACTGCACCACCCCGAAGAACATCCCGACCGCCGCCGCGCCGAAGCCCCAGTGCCAGCTGGTCTCGGGGGAAATCCCCATCCCGGCGAGGATGCCCTTCCACTGCGGACTCTGCGCCAGCCACCCCACCACCAGCGGCGAGATGAACGCGCCGGTGTTGATGCCGATGTAGTAGATCGAGAACCCGGCGTCGCGCCGCCGGTCTTCCGGCGTGTAGAGCTGGCCCACCAGCGCGCTGATGTTGCCCTTGAGGAGCCCGGTCCCGATGATCACCAGGCCGAGGCCGGTGTAGAACGAGGGCACCGTGGGCACCGCCAGGGCGATGTGCCCCGCCATGATCACGATGCCGCCGTAGAGCACCGCCCGCCGCTGGCCCAGGAACTTGTCCGCCAGCCATCCGCCCGGGACCGACATGAGGTACACCATGCCGGCGTAGGTGCCGAGGATCAGCCCGCCCTTGCTCGCATCGAAGCCGAGGCCGCCGTCGGCCACCGCCGCGGTCATGAACAGGATCAGGATGGCGCGCATCCCGTAGTAGCTGAACCGCTCCCACATCTCGGTGAAGAAGAGGGTGGAGAGCCCGCGCGGGTGCCCGAAGAACGCGGTGTCGTGGGACGATCCGGGCGCCGCGGCCGGCGTCGTGCCGCTCGGCGCGCTCGGAGGGGTCATCGTGGCCAAGAGAGTGACTCCTGGTATGAGTGAGTGAAGTCGGTCGGTCTACTTCCGCTTCTGCAGTATGTCGTCGAGTACCACGCGGTCGATCTTCCCGTCCATCCGGACCCGCACGTCGTAGTTCTCCCAGTACATGAAGTCCCGGAGGGCGGCGAGGAACACATCATTGGCCTTCCCCTGCGGCGCATTGAGCCACTTCTCCGGCTGGCCCGCCGGCTCGCGGAGGAGGATCGGCTCCAGCTGCCGGACGATTGCCGGCGTGATCGGCACCAGGTCGGCGGCCTCGGAGGGGAAGAAGTGCAGCTTGTGCAGCGCCAGCAGTCGCTCCAGCTCGGCGATCGGGTCTTTCGCGTCGTACACCCGGATGTCGATGAACCGGTCGTTGGCGCCGAGGTACCCGCCATTCTTCCGGACCACGAGGAGCGCCGCCGACTGCATCCCCCGGCGGTCGCCGCCGCCCGCCTGTCCCGCCTTGAGCGCCGCCATCAGCCGGTCGGCCAGCGAGCCGCTGGTCTTCTCGAAGGTCTCGGCCAGGTTCTTCACCGTCTGGTCCGACACCATGATGTTGGCCTGAGCGGCGTAGCCCTTCCCCACGATCACCTCGCCCTTGCCGCCCAGGGTGCCGCCGGGCGTGCCCCCGACGCGGCCCCCGGCCCAGTCGAAGGTGCGGGTCCCGGTGAAGCTCGCCGAGTTGCCGCGCGCATCCACCATCCCCACCTGCCGGTCCTGCAGCATCGTGTCGCTCCGCATGATGATGCGAAGCGCCTCCTCGGCGGTCGCACCCTGGGCGATCAGCTCGAGCCCCTTCTCGCCGTAGGCGGTGTTGCCCAGGCTCTGGGTCGCGACCGCGCCAACCCCGGCCTGCCCCCACGGCACGATCCCACCCACGTTCGGAAACTTCGACTCCACCGCGACGCCAAGGTCGCCGGTGGCGGGGTCATAGGCAACGATGCTGTAGGTGTGGGCGAGCTTCTGGAAGTGCGCGGGGGGCGAAAGCGGCTGCTGCTGCGCGGCAAGCACCTGCGGGACGAGGAGCAGGCACCAGGATGGAAGTCGGTATCGCATCGCCAGCCGGAGGATCATTCGGACTTCCCGAGCTTCTTCTTGAGGTGATCGAGCTGGGCCTGGACCGCCTGGTCCATCTGCTGCCGGGAGAGCTGCTGCTTGAGGAGCTCGCCCTCGACGTCGGTCTCGGGCCGGACCCCGCCCATGCTCTCGAGCTCGCGCCAGGCCGCTTCCTGCGCCGCGGTCTTCTCGCCCGGCGCCGCGCCGGTGCTCCGGAGCGACTTGAGCTCGGTGGTCATCTGCTCGACCTCCCGCTCCGCAAGCGCCAGCTCCTCCCGCTGCACCGAGACCTTCTTTTCGAGAAGCCCCACCCGCTCGCGGTGCCGGGTCGCGAACTGCTCCGCCACCTGCACGGTTTCGGGATCGGGGATCTGGGCGGCAAGCCGCCCCCGCCGCTCGGCGTCCTCGAGCTGCTTCTGCTCGCTGGTGAGCTGCCGCTCGCTGGCCGCAAGGGCATCCCGCATGGTGGCGAGCGCCACCCGCGCTTCGATCAGGGCGGAGTGCAGGAGCGCGGCGCGCTGCCGGGGCTCCCCCGGCACGGTATGGTCGGCGAGGATTTTCTCGAGCCGGGCCTTGAGCCCTTCGAACACCGTCGGGTTGTCCCAGTGGGGAATTGCCCGAATGGTACGGATCGCCCGGAGGGGCGTCAAGGAAGCCGGGCCGTTAACTTATTGGACATGCGCCGTTTCCCGTACCTTGCCAGCCTCGCGCTGCTCGCCGCCTGCGGCCCCTCCAAGGGGGGCGGCAACCCCGCCTGCGGCCTGACCGCGATCGCCGGGGCCACCATGCTGCTCCAGGAATTCGCGGTCGAGGGCCAGACCCTCGGCGATCCGCCGACCAGTCTCCCGCCCCACCTGGTGGCCCGGGTGGCGGTCGGACCGGCCTTCGACGCGGTGGTGGGCCGCACCGCCGACAGCGGCTGGGTCATCGGCGTCGACGGGGACCTCCCGCCCACCATCAAGCCGGGCTTCGGCGTCCTGGTGCTCGACCGCGCCGGGAAGGCCCGCGGCGTGATGATCTACGAGTCCGACCCGGTGAAGGACGCGCCCCTCATCGGCAAGCTCTCGGTCGACTCCCTGATGCTCCCGCTCATCGGCATCCAGCTCGATCCCGCGAAGGTCGAGGATCCCCGCTGTCCCCTCTTCCCCGACAGCATCATCCAGTGAGCGCGCCCCGCATCGGGATCACCGGCACCACCCGGAAGTACGACGGCGCCGACCGGAGCACCGTCAACGCCGCCTACGTCCGCTCGGTCATCGCCGGCGGCGGCATCCCGCTGGTGCTGCCGCCGCTCCTGGGCGACCGCTTCGCCCGCGAGATCGTCACGGTGCTCGATGGCCTGGTGCTGAGCGGTGGCGAGGATGTCGATCCCGCGCATTACGGCGAGGACGCCCATCCGACCGTGGCGAGCAACATCGATCCCCTGCGCGATGCCCAGGAGATGGCGCTCTACCGGCACGCCCGGGAGCACCAGCTTCCTGTCCTCGGCATCTGTCGCGGGATTCAGCTCATCAACGTGGCGCTGGGGGGATCGCTCTGGCAGGACCTTCCGAGTGACAAGCCTGACGGGCTCCCGCACAATCAGCCCCATGGCCGGGATGCCCGGACCCACAGCGTCGAGGTGACGCCCGGCTCGCGGCTCGCCCAGGCCCTCGGCGGCACCCGCTTCGACGTGAACAGCTTCCATCACCAGGCCATCCGCGACCTCGCTCCCGGCCTCCTGGTCACCGCCCACGCCCCCGACGGCGAGATCGAGGGAGTCGAGTCACCCGAGGGCGACCCCTGGCTGCTCGCCGTGCAGTGGCACCCCGAGGAGTTCCATCACCACCAGGTCGCGCCCGACCACGGGCTCTTCGCCGCGCTGGTCGCGGAGTGCCGCCGCCGGAGCCGCGTCCCCGCCTAGGACTCCCGCCCTGCCGCTTTGCCGCCTTGCCGCTTTGCCGCCTGTCTCAGTGCATCTCCCTTCCCGGAAACAGCACCTTCTCCGACAGGTCGTTGAGCGCTGAGCGGATGGTGGGGAACCGCTCCGCGGCGGTGCTGAACACCCGCTCCAGCTGGTAGCGGTCAGCGAGCTCGTGGTCGGAGGCCATCGCGTACCCCCGGCGACCCAGCGAGTCGTAATAGGTGACGTCGGGTCCGCCGCGACGGATGCGGCGCGCCTCGATATAATGGGGAAAGAGCCCGGCCAGCCACAGCGCGTAGTTGCCGAGATGCGCCAGCACCTTGAAGCGGCGGGAACCGCTGCTCGATTCCAGGTCGCTCACGATGTCCACCAGGTAGCGGTGCGACTGGTCATCATTCCAGTCCACCCGCTGGGCCCGGTCCCGCTGCCCGAACTCGAGCAGCAACGCGGCCAGGTAGTCGGCCACGTCCGGTTCGGCCACGTCGGCCTGGAGCAGCGCATGCCGCACCATGACGTAGAAGAACAGCACCTCGCTCGGCATCAGCATGGTGCGCACCTTGAGCAGGCCCTCGGGGAGCTCGGGGGCGTCGAGCAGCGGGTCCGGCCCTTCGCGCTCCAGCCGCTGCTCCAGCGAGGCCCGGCGCACCGCCGAGCCGCGGGAGAGCAGCAGCAGGACCAGTTGCAGGTCACCCGCCTTCAGGCGGCCACGCATGTTCGCGAGGATCATGTCGTCTCCTTCCGACGCTGAGTCGTCATCCCCCGTCCCGGACACCCAGGCCGACGCGCTGGCCAGCGTGGTCGCCTTTGCCCGCGCCGTGACCGGTACGCTCCGTCCTGTATCACTATTCGAACGGTTGGCCCAGGAAATCAAGGCATCCTTCGGGCCAGTCCCGGTGCTGGTGACCTCGATCGATCAGCAGGGCGCGCCCGAGAGTGCTAACGGGGCCACCTCCGACGCCGCCCTGACGAGCGCCGTGAGCGACGTCCTCCTCGCGGGACAGCCGGTGATGCGCCGGGACGCGGCCGATACCCTCCTCGCCGTTCCCCTGCTGGGGCGACGCGCGGTGCTGGGTGCGATTGCACTCCGGCTCGGCCGTGAGGCCCAGCCGGCCGACCTGCGCACCCTCCAGGCGATGAGTGCGGTGGCGAGCGTGGCCCTGGAAGGCTCCCGCCTGGTCGAGACGATGGACCAGAGCCGCCAGCGCTGGGACGAGGCGATCGACGCGGTGAGTCTCGCGCTCTGCCTGCTCGACCGCGGGGGACGGATCGACCGGGTGAACCGGAGCTTTACCGAGCTGCTCTCGCTGCCGCCGGTGAGCGTGACCGGCCGCCCCTGGCAGGCGGTGCTGCCCCGCGAGTGGCACGAGGGGGTCACCCGCGCCCTCGCGGGCCCGGGCAGGGAAGAGGAGCTGCGGCAGGGCGAGCAGTCGATCGCCGTCACCGCCTTCCGCAGTTCCCCCGGCGATCCCGGCCGCGCGGTGCTGCTCTTCGAGAACACCACCGACCGCCGCCTCCTGCAGGAGCGCCTCCTCCAGTCGGGAAAGCTCTCGGCCATTGGCCAGCTCATCGCCGGCGTGGCCCACGACCTCAACAACCCGCTGACCTCGGTGGTGGGCTTCGCCGACTTCCTGGCCGAGGCGCCGGACGTCCCGCCCCGGATTCTCGAGCCCCTCCGGGTCATCCAGCAGGAGGCGGAGCGGGCCAGCAACATCGTCAAGAACCTGCTCTCGTTCGCGCGGCGGCAGGAGAGCCGGCAGGTGGCCCGGCTCCAGCCGATCCTCGAGGCCACCGTCGCCCTCTTCCGCAATCAGCTGAGCGGCGACCGCATCGCCCTCGAGCTGTTTCTCCCGGCGGACCTCCCGACCCTTGACCTGAACCCGAACCAGATCCAGCAGGTCTTCGTCAACCTCATCCAGAATGCCGCCCAGGCGATCCAGGGAACCGGGAAGCCCGGCACCATCCGGGTCGCCGCCCGCCGCTGGATGGACGGCGTCGCCATCGAGGTGAGCGATGACGGTCCCGGGATGCCGCCGGAGCACGCGGCCCAGGCGTTCGAGCCGTTCTTCACCACCAAGCCCGAAGGCCAGGGGACCGGACTCGGCCTCTCGATCAGCCAGGGCATCGTGAAGGAGCATGGCGGCCGGATCACGCTCAGTGCCCGCGCCGAGGGCGGGTGCAGCTTCACCGTCGAGCTGCCGGGCCGGGTGCGGCCCCGCGAGGAACCGCCCGAGCCGGCGCCGGCGCCGCCGGTCCGGCCCCTCTCGGTCCTGGTGCTCGACGACGAGCCCCACATCCTGCACTACATCCGCTCGACCCTCGAGGCCTGGGGCCACACCGTCGTCACCGCCACCGACGGGCACGCGGGACTCGAGCGGGCGGTGGCGGAGCCCTTCGACCTCATCATCTCGGATCTCCGCATGCCGCGGCTCGGCGGGCGGGAGTTCTTCGAGGCGCTCAAGACCAGGGTGCCCGAATCCGCGCGCCGGGTCGCGTTCAGCACCGGGGACACGGTCCGCGGCGACACCCTGGATTTCCTCGAATCGAGCGGCCGCCCCTGCCTCCACAAGCCGTTCAGCCTGGCGGAGCTGCGCGCGTTGCTGCGAGACGCGTCGGTGTGACGTTCCGCGTGATCCATGTCGCTTCCGGGCGTGAGTGGCGCGGAGGACAGCGGCAGGTGCTCTATCTCGCCGAAGCGCTCGCGGCTCGCGGCATCGAGCAGGTGGTGGTGACCGGTGCCGGCACCCGGCTCGAGCGCGAGCTTCGCGCGGCGGGCTGCCCAGTCGTCGCGGCCCCATGGGCAACCGCGCTCGATCCGCGGGTCGCCTTCGCCACGATGCGCGCGGCGCGGGTCTCCTCGCTCCGCCCGGTGCTCCACGCCCACGATCCCCACGCACTCACCCTCGCCTCGCTCGCCGCCCTCCGGCTCGGCGCGCCGGTCGTGGTCACCCGCCGGGTCGACTTCCCGCTCCGCCGGCCCGCCCTGTGGCGCCGGGCCACGAGGATCGTCGCGATCAGTGAGGCGGTGCGCCGCGTGCTCGAGCAGGGCGGGATCTCCCCGGAAAAGATCACCGTGGTGCCTTCGGGCATTTCCCTCGCGCGCGCGATGCCGGCCCCGCTCGACCTCCGGGCCCAGCTCGCCCTGCGCCCCGAGGCGCCCCTCGCGGTGTCGGTCGGCGCGCTGGTGGCCCACAAGGACTACCCCACCCTGCTGAGCGCCGCCGGCATCCTGCGGGAACGCTGCCCCGCGCTCCAGTGGGTCATCGCCGGCGAAGGCCCCGAACGCCCCCGGCTGGAGCAGCTCCTCGATGCACTCGCGCTGGAGGGCCGGGTCCACCTGGTCGGCCAGGTCGACGACGGCCGCCGGGTCATCGCTGCGGGCGACTTCTTCATCGCCTCTTCCCGTGAGGAGGGGCTCAACACCTCGGTGCTCGACGCCCTCCACCTCGGCGTCCCGGTGGTGAGCACCCGCGCCGGCGGACTTCCCGAGGCGGTGGGCGAGGCTGGCGTGCTCGTGCCGGTGGGCGACGCCGACGCCCTCGCCGCCGCCGTGGGGCGGCTCCTCGCCGACCCCCCCGAGCGCGAGCGGCTCCGTGTGGCCGGCCGCGCGCGCGCCGCAACCTTCGGCAGCGACAGGATGGCCGAGGCCATGCTGGACGTGTATGATTCCGTCGCGCCGGCACCCTAGAAAGCACGCATGCTCTATCTCTGCATTCCCAGCCACGATGAAGCCCCCACGGTGGGGCTCCTGCTCTGGAAGATCCGCAAGACCTTCCAGGCCTTCCCCCGTGAGTACGAGATCCTCGTCGCCGATGACGGCTCGAGCGATGCCACGTCGGAGATCCTGGAGCCCTACACCAAGGCGCTGCCGCTCACGGTCATCCGGCACGGGGAGCGCCAGGGCTACGCCCGGACCCTCGAAGAGCTCCTCCGCGCCGCGGTGGAGCGCACCGACCGTCCCAAGCGGGACGCCGCCATCGTGCTGCACGCCGATTTCACCCACGGGCCCGAATATCTCCCCGAGATGGTGAAGCGCCTCGAGTCGGGCGCCGACATGGTGGTGGCCCAGGCCACCCTGGCGGGTGAGCCCCGCCGGTCGGCACGGCTCGTGCGAAAGTACGCCCGGTGGCTGCTCCGGGGCGTCCAAGTGTCCGGCGTGAAGGACATTGTCTCCGGATATGGAGCATTCCGGCTGTTCTGCCTGAAGAATGCGCTTCGGGCGAAGGAAGGGCCGCTCCTCACCGCCGAAGGGTGGGCAGCCAATGCAGAGTTGATCGGGCGGGTGGCGGGTCATGCCCGGCGGATCGAGACGCTCGACGTGATCGAGCGCCACGACCTCCGGCAGCGCCCCAGCCGCATCGATCCCTGGCCGCTCGCCAAGCAACTCTGGCGCGTCGGCGGCAACCTGAAGATCCGCGGCGCGCGTCCCGACCCGAAGGGTACGAGCGCGAAGGCCGAGGATCCGGAACTCGAGGAGACGGCCCGATGAAGCTGCTGGCAGCCGCCCTGGTCGCGGGCGCGATGATGAACCCGGCCCCGAAGCCCGCCCCGGCGCCGCGTGCGCAGGCCGCGGTGCCGCACCCGGCGCCGCAGTCCTATCCCTTCCAGGTGGGCGAGAAGTTCCAGTACGCCGCGAAGCTCGGCATCCTCCGCCTCGGCACCGCCTGGATGAGCGTGACCGGCGTCGATACCGTGCGCGGCCACGAGTCGTTCATCTTCGAGTTCGGCCTCGACGCGTCGGCGCCGTTCTACAAGAGCAAGAACATTCTCCAGTCCTGGACCGGCACCCAGGACCTGGTCTCCCGCCGCTTCCACCAGGACCTGGTGGAGAACGGGAAGCCCCGCAAGCGCTACTTCGAGATCTTCCCCGACTCGCTCTTCTATACCCAGGAGAACCGGGTCGGCACCAAGCCCACCGTGAGCGATCCGCTCGACGATGCGGCCTTTTTCTACTTCCTGCGCACCCTGCCGCTCGAAGTCGGGAAGACCTACACCTACGAGCGCTACTTCAAGAAGGACCTGAACCCGGTGAAGATCACCGTGGTCAAGCACGAGAAGATGGAGATGCCGGACGGCTCCAAGGCCGACTGCGTGATCCTCAACCCGGTGGTGGGCGAGGACGGGCTCTTCGCCCCGCGCTCCAAGGCGATGCTCTGGATCACCAACGACGAGCGCCGGATCCCGGTGCAGATCAAGGCCAAGCTCCCCTTCGGGTCGGTCACGCTCCAGCTCGAAAGCGTGACGCCGGCCGCCGGCAAGTGACCCGCTACCGCGAGCCCGACCTCAGCCGGGTTCGCACGGTGGCGATCGGCACCCGGGCCAACAAGGTCGACCAGACGCTCCTCGCCACCGCGCCCGGCGCCGACCGCTCGTTCCACGCCTTCTTCGACAGTCTCCCGCACGTCCTCGCGGCCGACCACCTGCGCACGGTGGCGGCCGCGATCGCGTCCGCCAGTCGCGCCCGGCGTGGCGTAGTGGTGCTGGTGGGCGGGCATGTGATCAAGGTGGGCCTCGGCCCGCTGCTCGCCGGGTGGATCCGCGAAGGGGTCGTCACCCACGTAGCGCTCAATGGCGCCGCGGCGATCCACGACGCCGAGCTCGCCGCCTTCGGCGGGACCAGCGAGGACGTCGAGCGGGGCCTCAAGGACGGGACCTTCGGCATGGCGGAGGAGACCGGCGCCCTGATGAACGCCGCGATCAACGCGGCCCACGCGAAGCAGCAGGGGATGGGAGAAGGACTGGCCGCGGCGCTGGCGGGCCGCACCGACCTGCCCGGTCGCGACGTCTCGGTGCTTCTCGCCTGTCACCAGCACCAGGTCCCGGTCACCGTGCACGCCGCGCTCGGGGCCGAGATCATTCATCAGCACCGCGACACCGATGGCGCGGCCATCGGCGCCACCAGTCACCGGGACTTCCGCCGCCTCGCCGGCTCCCTCCCCGACCTGCACGAGGGGGGCGTGGTGCTCAACCTCGGCAGCGCGGTGGTGCTCCCCGAGGTGTTCCTCAAGGCGCTCTCGATCGCGCGGAACCTCAACGACGGGAAGCCCGCCGGGTTCCTGGCCGCGGACTTCGACATGATCCGGCAGTACCGGCCCCGGATGAACGTGGTCGAACGCCCAACCCGCGATGCCGGCACCGGCATCATGCTCACCGGGCACCACGAGATTCTCTTCCCGCTGCTGGTCTGGGCCGTCGCGGACCTTCGCCGGTCAAGCCCGTAAACGGACTAACACAGATGAGCACAGATGGAACCGGATGCGGTCCTTGAGAGGACTGGTCCCGTCGGTCTGCACCCCGGAAGTGGAGCGGGGTGTTTTTGTTTGTGCGCCACCCGGCCAGGGACCACATCCCGACCCATCCGTGTTCATCTGTGTTGGTCAGTTTGCCCAGCCCCGCCAGCAGGCGAAACGAAGCGACCCCCCGGGCAATTGCCCGAGGGGTCGTCGTCATTCGGAAGGGTCCGGCTACAGCGGAGACTTGCCCGAGATCGTTTCCTTCACCCGGTCGGCGGTCGCCGGGGCAAAGACCCGCAGGACCAGGTACACCAGGAAGCCGAGGAAGGCCAGCCACAGCAGCTTGGCAAAGAGCCCAACCACGATCCCGAAGAGTCCAAAGAAGAGCTGCAGACCGAACCAGGCGACGATGGCCAGCAGGGCAAACCCGATCAGGTTCCGGAACATGCTATTTTCCTCCACAGGATAGCAGTATCGCCAACCTAGTACGCGCGACGTTTCAGAAAGTTTCCTCGGTCCCGACGTGACGCAAGCCTTTGACGTCATTGTAATTGGCGGCGGCCCGGTAGGCGCCTCCTGCGCCCGCGAGCTGGCCCAGACCGGCCGACGGGTCCTCCTCTTTGAACGGGGCGAGGACCGCGGCGAAGGCTGGCGCGCGGCCGCCGGCATGCTCGCCGCCCAGGCCACCGCCTACACCGACGACCCCCTCTTCGAACTCGGCCTCGCCGGACGGGAACTGCTCGCCGAACTCGCCCCCATGCTCCAGGACCAGACCGGGATCGACATCGGGTTCTGGCAGGAGGGCATCGCCCGGATCGCGGCGGACGAGGCCGACGCCCAGCAGCTCCGCTCGCAGCTCGCATGGCAGCGGCAGCAGGGGCACCTCTGCGACTGGTTCGATGCCGGCGAAGTGAAGGATCGCTGGCCCTGGCTCGGTCCCAGTCATGGCGCCTTCTGGGCCCCGCGCGACGCCGCCGTGCACCCGGTGCGCCTGGTGGAGGCGCTCCTCCTGGACGCCGCCAAGCTCGGCGTGGTCACGGTGAAGGATACCGTGGTCGCGGTCGAGCGGCGGGGCGACAAGGTCATCGGCGTCCGTGGCAAGGAGACGTACCACGCTCCCGATGTTGTCATCGCCGGCGGGGCCTGGTCCGGGCAGGTGGCCGGCCTCCCCCGTCCCCTCACCGTCGAGCCGATCCGGGGCCAGATGGCGTCGCTGGCGTGGCCCACCGGCATCGCACCCGCCATCGTGATCGGGAAGGGGTGCTACATCGCGGCGCGCGAGGGCGAGGCGGTGGTCGGCAGCACGATGGAGCATGCCGGGTTCACCCCCGAGGTCACCGCCGCCGGGCTCGCCGACATCTTCACCCGGGTGAGCGCCCTCTGCCCCTCGCTCGCGAAGGGTGAGGTGCTCAAGACCTGGGCGGGGCTCCGCCCGGTATCGCCCGACGGCCTGCCAATCATCGGGCGGGAACCGCGACTGGAAGGCCTCTGGTACGCGACCGCCCACGGGCGGAACGGGATCCTGCTCGCGGGGATCACCGGCGTGCTGATCTCCCGGCTGCTGTCGGGGGAGAAGGAGATGGAGGACCTGGCCCCGCTCCGGCCGGAACGCTTCTGGAACTGGGGCGGGTGAGGCTGCTCGCACCGCTCGACGACGAAGCGGGCCTGCGTCATCTGGCGCAGGCCCGCGTTGTTTGGGTGACGGAGAATCTCGCCGCCCGCCGAAATTGAGCTCGGGGGGGCCCCCCGCCCCGCCTTGCTCAGCCCCCGTGAACGCCGGGGCCCCCGCCGTCAGTCGTGCTCATGGATATGCGCCTCCATCTCGTGGCCGGGACCCTCAAGCTCCGGGTGGGCGTGCTCATGCCGGGGATCGTCGTGCGCGTGGGAGTGCCCCGGTTGCTCCCCCCGAGGGTCGGTCGCATGCGCACCATGCTGGTGGAGATGGCTGTGCCGATGCTCGTGGGGATGCCGGTGCTCGTGGACGTGCGGGTGGCTGTGCACCAGGTCCCCGTGCCGATGCACGTGAGTGTGGGTGTGCTGGTGCAGGTGGGCATGCTCGTGTGCATGTTCGTGCTCGTGCTCGTGCCCATGCTCGTGCGAATGTCCCTGCCCCTGCCCCGGGTCGCCCATGGCGTCGTCATGCGGATGCTGGTGCGACAATCCCTTCCGGCGTGACATCCCGACCTCCTAGAGTCCCCAGCCCAGCGTGATTCGCAGCTGTCTCGGCTCGACCGGGTGAAAATGCACGTCGTCGACTCCTCCCGCCGGCTCACCTGGCAGGCGCGACGCGTAGTAATACTGGATGTCGCTCGCCTTCGAGTCGAGGAGGTTCAGGACACTCGCGGTCACCCGGATCCGGGAGACCAGGAATCCGGCATCGGCATTGAGCATCGTCGCCGATCTGGCCCGCACCCGGTTGTCCTCGCTCAACGGGTACGACCCGAAGTGCCGCACCCGGAGCGCCGCGAAGGGTCCGCGCCGTTCCGCGGTCCAGGTGATGCCTGCAGCCACGACGTTTTCGAGCGCCCCGGGAATCCGGTCCTGCCCCTTCGCGACCCCGGTAAGCCGGGCGCGGGCGAGCGAGACATCGAGGTCGAGCGAGAGCTGCGGCAGGGGCCGGTAGAAATTGGCCCAGGTCACCCCCGCGCGATGGCTCGCATTGGTCGGCTCGGTGGCGCCGCCGTCGCCCACAAAGAGCAGTTCGCTGTTCAGGTTGAGCGCCCAGAGCGCGAAGGTCGAGCGCCACTGCGGCACCGGCGTCACCCGCACGCCGAGTTCGGCCCCGCGGGAGCGGACCAGCGGGTCGACCCGCGACGCCGGATCGCCGGTCGCGGGGTCGACGCGAATCGTCGTGCCGCGGGCATCGTTGCTGTGGAAGCCGAGCCCCCCGCTCAGGTAGGCCTCGGCGCTGGGAGACAGCGCGACGATCAGCGAGGCCTTGGGACTCACGATGCCGGCGGTACGGCGACCCGAGTTGGCGGCGAGATCGCTCGCAACGTGGAACGTGTAGAGGTCGGCGCGGGCCCCGAGCTCGGTGCGGAAACGCGAGCCCCAGCGCGATCCCAGCTCGAGGTACACCCCGCTGCCGGTCTCCCGGATGTCGTCCTGCCGGACGGTGCCGATCCGTTCCCGCCGCCGGGTCTGGAACAGCCCGAGCCCATTGATGAAGTCAGCCCGGCCCTGGACGCCAAGCTTGACCACGTGCGCGACGCCCAGCGCGCTCACCGGCTGGGTGTGACGCACGTTCCCGCCCAGCACGACCCGCTGCTCGTGCTGGTTGAACTGGTCCCCGTTGATCGAGTCCCCCAGGAAGAACGAGAAGTTCGAGAAGAGATCGAGGTCGGAGTAGATGCCGAACAGCTCGGCCTCCTGCACCGAGTTCCCGCCCAGGTGACGCCAGGAGCCGGAGAGGCTGTAGCGCTGGGTATGCCCGCCGTCGGAGTTGTCGATGTTGCCGAACCGGGAGATGCTCCCGTCCGTCACGGCGCGGAGCGGAATCTGGTCGCTCGAGTTCCAGCGGTTGTGGTAGGCCAGCCCAAGCAGGGAGAACGAGGAGGCTCCTCGCTCCCAGCTGTAGCGCGCCATCCCGCTCAGCTTGCGGAGATCCTCGTCGAGCCGCCACGGCCCGTCGTAGCCTTTCCCTTCGCCCGCCAGCAGCAGGGTGCCGGACCCGGCCTTCCAGCTTCCACCCGCCGCCACCCGCCTGAGATTGTGCGCACCCGCGCTGCTGGTGACGAACGGCCGCGCCAGGGTCTTCGCCAGCCGGAACTGCGCCCCGCCCGCGCTGCCGAAGTCGCCCACCTCGGCGTGATAGACCCCCAGCCGGTAGTCGATGTAGTCGACCAGTTCGGGGATGAGGAAGTTGATATCGGTGTAGCCCTGCCCGTGCGCGTGGGTCGGGGCATTGACCGGCATGCCCTCGACCTCGGTCCGGAAGTCGGTGCCATGGTCGAGGTTGAAGCCCCGCACGAAGTACTGGTTGGCTTTGCCGTCGCCCGAGTGCTGGGTGACGATCACGCCCGGCACCGTCTCCAGCAGTTCTCCTTCCCGGAGCAGGGGGCGCTGCCGCAGATCCTCCGCCCCGACATGACCCTCCGAGGCGCTGCCTGCCGTGCCGATCAGGTTGTCGATGCGCCCCACCACGGTGAGCGGCGAGAGCTCGACCGGGGCGGCTTTGGTGGAGTCGCGACGGGTGCGGGCGGTGTCCTGGGCGTGGAGGTGCCATGGGAGGGCAATGGCACCCAGCAGCAGACCCAGGAGCGTTCGGGCAGCGGGCCTCATGAACCGAGCTCCAGGTGGGATGGATTGTGACCTGCCGACTCCAACATACGCCGCTCGCGGCGAATCAGATGAAGACATCCGCTGGTTCCCGTGAAGCGTAGACCGGGGCATGCGGCACAGGCACCTCCGCCGGCGCCGCACGGACCCACTCTCGCGGGAGACCTCCCATGCTCCGTTGGCGCGCCCTTTCGCGCACCCAGCGGGTCGCCGCCGTCCTTCTCGCTGCCGGCGCGCTCGCCGGTGGCGTCGGCTTCGCGACCGCCTCCGACCACCAGGATACGCCGCTGGTGGAACTCAATCCCCGGATGGACCTCACCGACGTGTACGCGTTCCCCGGCTCACAGCCCGGGCGCATCGTCCTGGTGATGAACACCAGCGGGTTCCTGAGCCCCGGCCAGACCCCGACCGCCGCCTTCGACCCGAACGTGCTCTACCAGTTCAAGGTCGACAACAACGGCGATGCGATCGAGGACAAGGTCATCCAGGTGACCTTCAAGGGCACGACGCCCGGCACGCAGCAGGTCACCGTGCGCGGACCGGCGACCCCGACCGTGACCGGCGCGATGATGAACACGGTGAACACCGGCGCCGCCACCCTCACCGGCGACTTCAACACTGTCCTCGGCAGCGCCGGCGCGATCCAGGCCTTTGCCGGTCCGCGGGACGATCCGTTCTTCCTCGATCTCGAGGCGTTCTTCTGCATTCTCCCCGACCGGCGCCCGGTCTCGGGTGACCTGAGCCAGCCCTGCGCCCTGCCGAGCGTCGGCTTCCGCACCCCCGGCGTGAATTACATCGCCGGCTACAACGTGCTGTCGATCGTGGTCGAGCTCCCCAGCTCGATGCTCGAGAACGGCGCGCCCGGCAAGCTCGGCATCTGGGGCACCATCAGCCGCTGACCACGACACTCACGGAGACCATTCCCATGCAGACGTATTCCCTGCGCCGCCTCGCGCCGGCGCTCGTGCTGGGGCTTGCCCTCGTGGCCGGCGCCTGCAGCGACGACACCACCCCGACCAATCCGTTCAAGACCCAGACCTACAACCAGGTCCAGCGGCTGGGGAACCCGCTCATCAGCGAAGTGCTGCTCGACAAGCGGAGCCATCCCACCCATGGCTCGACCGGCCCCGACCAGGACGCGGCCCTGATCGGCCCCGAGCTCTTCTCCCATCTGGTGAAGAACTCGCCCACCACCTTCGCCGGCCGCGATTCCGGCTATGTCGGCGTACTCGCGAGCGTGCTGCTCCCCGACATGCTCATCGTGCAGACCGACAAGGACCCGGCGACCGCGAGCTGGCTCAACTGGGTCGGGCTGGCGCCGCTCGCCAACGGCTGGGGCGGCCGCAAGCTGACCGACGACGTCGTCGACCTCGCCCTGCTGGCGGTCTTCGGCGATCCGTTCGGTGCCGACCCGACTCACACCACGCCGGCGCTCACGACCGACCACGTGGCCAGCGATTCGCCGGTGACGGGGACGTTCCCGTACCTGGCAGCGCCGAACTGAGCGGGTAGGCGGGTAGGCGGGCAGGCGGGTAGGCGGGCAGGCGGGTAGGCGGGTAGGCGGGTAGGCGGGTAGGCGACCCAATCGCGATGGGAGATCACAATGCGAGTCAACGTTTTCTTCCTGCTGATTGCTCTGGCTCCTGCCTGCAGCGACCGTTCACTGCCCGCCTACCCGCCTGCCCGCCTGCCCGCCGACGCAGACATCCCCTTCTACACCGCCCGCGTCGCCCGCGACCCCTATGGCGCCCGCGATCGCGCCGCCCTCGCCGCGCTCTACCTGGCGCGGGGGCGGGAGCGGCAGGACCCGGGTGACATCGCCCGGGCCGAGTCGCTGGCAACCGTCAGTCTCCAGCTCCGCCACAGGCGCAACGCCGACGCGGTGCAGATCCTGGTCGGCGCCCAGATGGCGGAGCATCGCTTCCTCGACGCCTGGCACGTCATGCGCCGGGATGGCGACCCCGGCGACCCGATCGCCCGCGCGACCCTTGGCGAGATCGCCCTCGAGCTGGGCCGTTATCAGGACGCCGACTCGCTCTTTCATTCGCTCGACCTCGTCCGCACCCAGCCCGGCATTGCGCCCCGCTACGCCCGCTGGCTCGAGCTCAACGGCCAGAGCGGGGAGGCGCGCGACCTCCTGCTCGCGACCCGCGCCACCCTCGAGCACACCTTCGGCACCCCGCCCGGGCAACTCGCCTGGTTCGACCTCCGCCTGGGCGAACTCTCGCTGCGCAACGGCCGCCCCGACCTCGCCGGCGCGAGCTACCGCCGCGGACGTGCCCTGGTGCCCGGCGACCCGCGTCTCCTCGCCGCCAGCGCCCGGCTCGCCGCCGCCGAACAGGACTGGCGACAGGCGGTGGAGTTCGGCGAGGCCGCGCTCTCCGCCAACTTCGAGCCCGGCACGCTCGGCCTCCTGAGCGACGCCTACGCCGCGCTCGGCGATTCCGCCCGGTCGAACGAGTACGCCCGGGCCATGGAGGTCGCCCTCTCCACCCAGCCCGGCAGCTATCACCGCGGGTGGGCCCTCTTCCTGCTCGACCATCACCGGCAGGTCGATCGCGTCCTCGCCAAGGCCCTCGACGAGCTGGCCACCCGCAAGGACGTCTACGGCTACGATGTCGCCGCCTGGGCGCTGCACCAGGCCGGACGCGATGCCGAGGCCCTCGCCTTCGCCGATTCGGCGGTGTCCCGCGGCACCCGCGACCCCCTGCTCTACGGGCACCGCGCCGGGATCCTGCTGTCACTCCTCGCCATCTTCGGCACCCGGTAACCCATGTCCGAGTTCCTGGCCTACGCCCACCTGGGCTTCCACCACGTCGCGTCCCTCGGCGCGCTCGATCACCTGCTCTTCCTGGCGGCGCTCGCGGCGGTCTATCGCCTTCGCGACTGGCGCTCCGCCCTCTGGGTCGTCACCGCCTTCACCCTCGGTCACTCGCTGACCCTGGCGCTGGTGGTCACCCGGGTGGTGGAGCTTCCCACCGCGTGGATCGAGTTCCTCATTCCGGTCACCATCGTGCTCACCGCGGCGACCAACCTGCTCGCGCGCCGGGTCGACGGCCCCGGGCGCACGCGGGCGATCGCGGCGGCGAGCTTCGGCCTCATCCACGGCGCCGGCTTCGCCGAGTACCTGCGGGCGATGTTCCTCGAGCAGATCGCCGTGCCGCTGGTCGGCTTCAATCTCGGCATCGAGGCGGCGCAGATCATGGTGCTCTCCCTGCTCGCGATCGGGCTCTCCGGCCTGGATCGGGCTCTGGCCACTGGCATCCGCGGCGACCGGTGGCGCGGATTCGAGCGGCGGGTCGTCGCCGTGTCCCTCCTCGCCGGGTTCGTGGCGACCGGGATGGCGTATACCCGCCTCCCCCGCTAGCATCGCGGCATGCTCCGGCTCCTCTCCCTCCTCGCGCTGGCCGCGGCCCACCCGCTCCACACCACCCACACCGACGTGGTCGAGGAGCACGGGGTAGTCACCATCCAGGTGCGCGCCTTCACCGACGACCTCACCCATGCGGTGCGCACCCGCCTCGGCGCCGTCGACGACTCGGCGATGGTGCGCTATCTCCGGGGCACGGTGACGCTGCTCGATCCCGCCGGCCACGCGGTGTCGCTCACCTGGGTGGGCCGGGAGGTCCAGGGCGACATCACCCTCCTCCGGGTCCGGGCGACCGGGCTCACCGCGCTCCATGGCGCCCGCATCCGGCAGGCGATGCACATGGAGCTGTTCACGGACCAGGTCAACGTGGTCGTGGCGGGCACCGGCTCCCAGCGCACCACCTTCCTGTTCGTCCCCGGCGACGACCCGAAACCCCTCCCCTGATCCGATCCGGCCCGAGCGGCGTATACGGACGAGCCCTGTTGCGTCGCCCAGACCTCGCACACCGGATCCCGCATGACTGCTGCGCTCCCCCTCGAGGGGTTCCCCTCCCAGCCTTGTGGCCCCTTCGCCGCGGGCGATAGACTCCTGTTCGGCAGGCAGGTGTCACGGACCACCCCGACTCCCCGGACCGCCCGATGGCCGATGAGTGACGTCAAGGACCAGCCCCCGGGCCCCCGCGACGCCGACCTGGTCCTGCGCATGGCCCAGGGCGACGAAGAGGCGCTGGGACTGCTGTACGATCGCTTCGGGCAGGTGCTCTACGCGGTCGCCTACCGGGTGGTGGGGCAGCCCGCTGACGCCGAGGAAGTGGTGATGGAGGCGTTTGCCCAGGCCTGGCGGGAAGCGCCGCGGTTCGACGCCGGCCGGGGATCGGTCGCCGCCTGGCTCACCATGATGACGCGGAGCCGGGCCCTCGACCTGGTACGGTCCCAGTCCCGGCGGGAGCGGATCACCGACGCCGCCGCGCGGGAGGAGCCCGCCACCGCGCCGGCGATGAGCACCGGTTTTCCCTCGCCCGGCAAGGCGGTGCTGGACGACGAGCGGAAGCGCGCCGTCACCGCCGCGCTGGGCGCGCTCTCGCCGCCGCAGCGCGAGGCGATCGAGCTGGCCTACTACGAAGGACTCTCCCAGTCCGAAATCGCCGAGCGTTTGCAGGAGCCGCTCGGCACCATCAAGACGCGGATGCGGCTTGGCATGCAGAAGCTGCGCGACGCACTCCGGCCGTACTACTTCGAGGGGGCCGCGTGACCCACCCTACCCCAGACAACCTGCACGAGCTGGCCGCGGCCTACGCCCTCGGCGCGCTCGAGCCGGCCGACGCGAAGGCCTTCGAGGCCCTGCTCGCCACCTCACCGGAGGCGCAGCGGGAAGTCGCGGAGTACCGCGAGGTGGGGGCACTGCTCGCCCTCAACGCCGGCAACGCCCGTCCCCCCGCCGATCTCAAGGACCGGGTGATCGCCCGGGCCACCAGCCAGCCGGTGCTGCGCATGACCCCGCGCCGCGCCGCGGCCGCGTGGGTCCCCTGGCTGGCGCTCGCGGCCTCGCTGGTCGCGGTGGTGGGCCTCGCCCTGACCGGGAACCGGCTCAAGCAGGAGCTCGCCGAGCAGCGCGCGTCGCTTGCGGCGCTCCAGGATTCGCTCACCGCCCGCTCGCAGGCGCTGGTCCGCCGCGAGAGCGAGCTCAACAGCATTCTCGATCCCAATGTGCAGCTGATCCGCATGGGCGAGCCGGGCACGCCCCGGCCGGTGGTCCAGCTGTTCTACAACCGGAAGAAGGGCTCGCTCCTGGTCCACGCCTTCCAGCTCCAGCCGGCGGGTGACAAGCGGACCTACCAGCTCTGGTTCATCCCGAAGAACGGGAAGCCGATCCCCTCGGTGACGTTCAATGCCGAGTACTCGGGCCACGCGCTGGTCCCGGTGGTGCAGGTGCCGGGCGACGTCGACCTCGCGGCCGCCGCGATCACCGACGAACCCGAGGGTGGCTCGCCGGCGCCTACCACAACCCCCTTCCTGGTCGGTAGCTTCGGTTCATGATGCGTCGCCTGCTCGGGGTCGTCCTGCTCGTCGGGGTCGTGGCTGCGCCACGGCTCCGTGGCCAGCAGGGCGACCTCGCGCGCGAGCGGCAGGAGTTCGCCAGCTGGCTCGGCAGCGCCCCGCTCTCCCCCTTTGCCGCCGTGGCGGTGCAGCCGATCGGGACGGGGCTGGTGCTTGGGCCCGCCGAGGCCGACATCCCCCTGGGCGGCGTGACACGCACCCTCGTGAAGGAGGAGCGCGGGGCGGTCACGCTCGACGACGGCAAGGCGCGCCGGGCGCTTCCCCGCAACACCGCGGTACCGCTGGGGAGCTTCCGCCTGATGGTGACGGGAACCGCGGGGCGAACCCAGCTGGTGGTCTACGGACCGGTGAAGGGCGCGCATGCGCCGGCGTACTACCCGCCGGCGCCGGCGCTGAGCTCCACGGTGCCCCTCGAGCCGCCCGAGCGAAAAGGCGCGTTCCGCACCCTCGGCACCGATGGTCTCGAGACCGAGGCGACCGAGGCGGGATTCGTGACGGTGCCGGTCGCCGGCAAGCCGGTGCGCCTCCGGGTCTACCGGATGGGCAGTTCGGACGACGACGAAGCGGAGCTCCAGCTCTTCTTCCGCGACGCCACCAACGGCAGCGCCACCTATCCGGCGGGCCGGTTCGTCACGCTCGATCCCGCCGGCGGCGGGCGCTACCGGATCGACTTCAATCGCGCCCGCAATCCCTACTGCGCCTACAACAGCGTCTTCCCCTGCCCGGCGCCCTGGCCGGGCAACACGATCGCGGCCCCGGTCACCGCCGGGGAGCAATACCGCCAGTCCAGCTAGCAGATCTGCTGGCAGGAACGTCGCCCACCTGTTAGGCTCCCGTGGTACGCTTTCCGGGATAGCTCTCCACCGCCCTCTCGGGCGCAGCCAATCGCGACATGCGGCCGCCCTCACTCACCCGATCGATCCGTTCGTCCCTGCGATTCGCTCCCTGGGCGCTGGCCAGCGCCGTGGTGCTCGCCGCCTGTGGTGACTCGAATGGCGACGGCAACAATGGCCCCGGTCCGCTCACCCTGGTGGCGCTGCCGCTGCAGAACGGCAGCTGCCTGGTGGGGCAGCCGCTGGGCGAGCCGCTCCGCGTCCGGGTCGACAACGCGGACGGGGGAACCGAGCCGGGCATCACCGTGCAATTCCAGGTTTCGCTCGGGAACGGCCAGCTGAGCGCTTCCAGCGCCGTCAGCGGCAGCGATGGCGTCGCGGAAACCGGCTTCACCTGCGGCAGCACCGCCGGGGTGGGCGCCAATCGGGTGACCGCATCGATCGACGGCTCCTCCGCCGAGTGGACCATCGACGGCTCCGCAGGACCCCCGCCACCGGCGGCGGGACTCCGGCTCTACCTGAACCAGGGTTCCCAGACCTTCTCCGACAGCGCCCTCGCGCTGACCGGGTTCAGCCAGCTGGTGCGTCCGGTGGGAGTCGCGGTCGACGACGCGGGACAGGGCCTCCCGGTCGGCACCCTGGTGAACTGGAGCCTTGCCGGCGGCGGCAGCCTGAGCTCCGCGCAGACGAGCGTCATCCAGTCGGGGAGCGGTGGCCCGGCCGGTTGCAGCGCTCCCGAAAGCGGGGTTGCCACCTGCTTCGTGAACGACTGGACCCTCGGCTCGACCGCCGCGCCCGGCGTCCAGACCGTGACCGCCACGCTCGCCTCCAATCCCGCGGCCACCGACGTGGTGCATGTGCGGATCGTGCAGGGACCGTTCGGCATCACTGGGAACGGGTTCCGGGCGGATACGCTGCCGGTGCAGTCGCAGGGGCGGGAGATCACGATCCGGCTGGTCGATGGCGCGGGCCAGCCGATCCGCCGGGCGCTCTATCGGCTGCGGTGGCAGGGCAGCTGCGCCGGAGCGATCACGCTGGTCAGCTCCGGCCAGGCCTTCGGGTGCGCCGGCGCCGATGTCTATACCGACGCGGACGGCACCGCCTCGGCCCGGCTCAACATCGGCAGCGCCACGGGGACGTTCCGGCTGGTATGGGCGCTCAACACCTTCATGGCGACGGGGAGTTACACCCACGAGTTCACGGTGACGCCCGATGCGCCGGCCGCCCTGTCGCGCCTCGCGGGCGATGGCCAGGCCGGGACGGTGAACCAGCCCCTCGCCACGCCGCTCACCGTGAAGGTGGTGGACCAGTTCAACAACCCGGTGCCCGCGATCACGGTGCACTGGGCCATCGCCACGGGGGGAGGCGCGCTCTCCGCGACGACGAGCACCACCGGCACCAACGGCCAGGCCACGATCGGGTGGACCCTCGGCGCGGCGGTGGGCCAGCAGAGCGTCAGCGCGACGGTCGGGACGCTGAACACCACCTTCACCGCCACCGCCTTCGGCGGCACGCCTCCGCCCCCCGAAGCGCCGGGACGTCCCCTCTTCGTGGTGCAGGCCGCCGAGACCTACCTCGACAGCGTGCTGGTCTACACCGGGTTCAGCCAGGTGATCAGGCCCATGGGCGCGTGGAAGGACGCGTTCGGCAATCCGGTCCCGGTCGGGACGGCGATCCGCTGGTCCGTGTCAGGCGGCGGCAGCCTCGCCAGCGCCCAGACCACGGTGCAGCAGGCGAATGTCGGCGGCCCTGACGGCTGCTATCCGCCGGAGAGTGGCTTCGACACCTGCTTCGTGAACAGCTGGACCGTGGGGCCCACCACCGTCCCCGGGATGCAGACGGTCACGGCAACGGCGGTCAACGATTCGACGCTCTTCGGCCGGGCCCACCTGCGGGTCCTCAAGGGCCCCTTCCAGATCACCTCGAACGCGCCCGATACCCAGTCGATCGCGCCCCGGGGCACCCAGCGATTCTCGGTGCGGATCGTCGATGGCAACGGTCAGCCCATCTCCCGCGCGCTCTTCCGGGTCCGGCCGCATGGCGCCTGTGGCGGCGTGTTCCTGGCCGTGAGCGACGGCGCGGGGTATGGCTGCGGCGGCGCCAACGTCTTCGCCGATGACAACGGTACCGCCACGCTGGACTACGTCGCGGACACCGTCGCCGGTACTTACGAGTTCAACTGGTCGCTGAATTCGATCAACGGGGGCGCCTCGCGGCAGTACGTCGCCATCACCGGCGGCGCCCCCGCGACGCTGCAGAAGACCGGTGGCGACGAGCAGGCCGGTACCGCCGGCTTCCCCCTGGGCCTGCCGCTGCGGGTGAAGGTGCTCGACGGGTTCAACAACCCGGTGGCCGGGCTGACCGTGCAGTGGACGGTGGCGAGCGGCGGCGGCACCATCGGCGCGGCCAGCAGCGTCACCAATGCGAGCGGGGAAGCCACGGTGACCTGGACCCTCGGGCCCACGATCGGGGCCCAGACGGTGAAGGCCACGGTGGGCGCGCTCTCCATCACCTTCAGCGCCGTGGCGTCCCCCTGACCTGACGCACTCCCGCTTGCGCGCCCCCGCGCGACCGTAGACGTTCCGCCATGCTCACCGCACTCCTGCTCCTGGCCACCGCCCCTTCTCCCGCCGGCCCGTGGCGCGCCGCGCTCGACCTCGCCGGCGGGGAGCTCCGCTTCGGGCTCACCATCGAGGGGTCGGCCGCGCGCTGGCGCGGGCGGCTCTGCAATGGCAGCGATTGCCAGGCCTTCACCGCCATCCGCGCCGAGGGCGACTCGCTGGTCTTCGAGATGGGCGACTATGCCGCCAGCATCTCGGCCCGGCTCTCGGGCGACTCGCTGATCGGGAGCTACCATAACGTCGGCCGCCGCGGCCCGCGCACCATCCCCTTCCGCGCCGCGCGCGGCCGGTGGGAAACCCGGCCGGCGCCCCGTGCCCTCGAGGGAAGCTGGGACGCCTGGTTCCAGGGCTCGGTCGATGCGACGCCGCGGGTGCTCCGCTTCGCCAACCGGCAAGGCGCGCTCGAGGGAACGATCATCTCGAATTCGGGGGACTACGGCCACTTCTGGGGCACGGCGGTGGGGGACAGCTTTGCCATCGCGCACTTCGACGGCTCCTACGTCTACCTGCTGGCCGGGCGGATCGCGGGAGACACGCTGCGGGGCACCTTCCACGCGGGACTCCGGGCCCAGACGCCCTTCGTGGCGACCCGCTCGACCGGCAAGCGGCACCTCACCCCGCCCGGCGAGGTGGTCACCACCGACGCGGCGACGCCGCTCCGCTTCACCTTCCCCGACCTCGACGGCCGGCCGGTGTCACTCGACGATCCCCGCTTCCGGGGCAAGGTGGTGGTGGTCGACCTCTTCGGCAGCTGGTGCCCCACCTGCCACGACGCCGCCCCGGCGATGGCCGCGCTGTATCGCGAGTTCCATCCGAAGGGGCTGGAGATCGTCGGCATCGCCTTCGAGGCCATCGGCGACACGACCATCGACGCGCCGCTGGTCCGCCGCTATCGCGACAAGTTCCGGCTGCCCTTCCCCATCCTCCTGGGCGGCACCAGCGACCAGGACGCGGTGAGCGCCGCCCTCCCCCAGCTCCAGGGCGTGATCGCCTTCCCCACCACGATTTTCATCGGGAAGGATGGCACGGTGCGGCGGATTCACGCGGGGTTCTACGGGCCGGCGACCGGAGCACAGCACGAGGCCGTGGTCCGGTCGTTTCGGGAGACGGTCGAGCGGCTGCTGCAGGAGTAGCGCTAGCGCAGGTGCAGCTTGCGGAAGAGCGCGGCGCACTCGATGTAGTAGTCCTTGCGGGTCTGGTGCCCCAGGTTGCCGAATCCGCCGGGCCCGCCGAAGTAGAGGTTCTTCGAGCCCTCGGTCATGGTGCCGAGGAGGTCGGCGTACAGCCGGCCCTTCTGGTTGGTGCTGAGCCGGCTGCCCTGGGCGTAGCCGGAGACCAGCGCGACGTTGTGCAGGTTCTTGGCGCCCTGGTCGAGATGGGGATAGAACGGGAAATGCTGTTTCCCATTCTGCCAGAAGTTGCTGGCCACGTAGCTGTGCGACTTGCCGTCCGCCCCCAGCACCACCCCGTGACTGAGCCCGCGCAGGATGCTGTCCTTGGTGATCGAGGCCATCGCCGCGGCATGCGCCCCGGCGAGGTCGAGCCACATGCCCACGTAGGTCAGCAGGATGTTCCCCACCTCCACCGCCGCGGCCAGCCGGGTCACGCCCCGGGCAAAGCCTCCCACCACCTGGCTGTGCTCCGCCACCGTCTCGGCCAGCCGGGTCGATCGCAGCATGGTGGTGGCCTCGTGCAGGTGCTTCAGCGCCTCGATCCCGTTGTTCAGCATGTCGTAGCTGTCCATCACGTACTTGATGTTCGTGATGTTGTCGGACGTGGAATCCATCGGCGCATCCGGAATCACGAATGACAGGTTGGCAGGCATGGTCCTGGTCCTCACGGAAAAGTGGCTGGCCCCTCGCTCCACCCCTGAAATCGGACGAGTGGCAGAAAACCCGACAGGAACGCCAACGGGCCCGCCGGCGAATCGCCGACGGGCCCGCGCCACCTTCCGGACTGGGACTACTTCAGGTTCACCGAGACGCCGGTCGCCTCCCGGTCGACCTTGAGCCCGATCCACTCCCCCGCGATCGCGTGTCCCGGCACTCCGCAGAGGAGCCAGTACCAGCCAGACTGGTCGGCCGTGAAGGTCGTCACGTCCCGCTGGTTCGGCTTCATCCCCGCGGTCACCGCCCGGGTCATCGCGTTCTCGAGCGCGGGGCGGCCACCCTCCAGGGGGAGTTTCTCCCGCTCGGCCATCACCACCAGGCTGTGGCTGGCGGCGGAGTCGTGGTTCACCCAGGTCCACTTCACCGTCCAGTTGACCGGCACCACGACCTGGACCTTGCCGTGGTCAAACCCGGCGATCGTGGCGCTGCCGCCGGCCCTGGCCCCGAGCACCTCGAGCGCGAGGCTCACCGTCCTGCCCGCGCTGTCGACCGCGACCCAGGCGGGAAGCGCCGCTCCCTGGGCCCGCGCCGGCACCGCCGACAGGGACATCCCGACCGCCAGCGCCATCACCGCCCCGCACATGCTCCGCCGCACGACATCCTCCGGTCCCGGTTGGCGTTTTTCCTTCATGCAGAATAATGTAGTGCCCTTCTCGCCCGTTTCGGCCCAACCCCTGCGCTGAGGAGCTGTCATGGCCGGTCTGCTCGACCGCGAACGCACCGTCGCCGGCCCGCGGTTCAACCGCTGGCTGGTGCCCCCGGCGGCGCTCGCGATCCATCTCTCGATCGGGATGGCGTACGGCCTGAGCGTGTTCTGGAAGCCGCTCACCCAGGCCATCGGCATCACCAAGTCGGTCGAGGGTGACTGGACCATCACCCAGGTGAACCTCACCTTCGCGCTCGCCATCTTCGTCCTCGGCTCCTCGGCGGCGATCTTCGGCCGCTGGCTCGAGCGGGTCGGGCCCCGGAAGGCGGGCGTCGCGGCGGCGTTCTGCTGGGGCGGCGGCTTCCTGATCGCGGCCATGGGGGTGAAGCTCCACGTCCTGCCGCTCCTCTGGCTCGGCCTCGGGCTCATCGGCGGCTGCGGGCTGGGGCTGGGCTACATCTCGCCCGTCTCCACCCTCATCAAGTGGTTCCCCGACCGGCGCGGCCTCGCCACCGGCATGGCCATCATGGGCTTCGGGGGCGGCGCGATGATCGGCGCCCCGCTGGCCGACCGGCTCATGAAGCACTTCGCCTCGGCGACCTCCGTCGGCGTGTGGGAGAGCTTCCTGGTGCTGGGGGCTCTCTATTTCGCGGCGATGCTCTGCGGCGCCTTCGGCTACCGGGTTCCCCCCAAGGACTGGCGCCCCGCCGGCTGGACGCCAGCCCCCTCCAGGAGCGCCGCGGTCACCTCCCGCCAGGTCCATGTGGACGTGGCCTGGAAGACCCCCCAGTTCTGGCTCCTCTGGGGTGTGCTCTGCCTCAACGTCTCCGCCGGCATCGGGGTGCTGAGCCTTGCGAGCCCGATGATCCAGGAGATCTTCGGCGGGCGGCTCATCGGGGTACCGGGCGCCCTCGCCGACCTCACCGCCGACCAGAAGGCCCAGGTGGCCACCATCGGGGCGGCCTTCGCGGCGCTGCTCTCCTTCTTCAACATCCTTGGACGGTTCGCGTGGGCCTCGATGTCCGATTACATCGGGCGGAAGCGGACCTACATGATCTTTTTCACGCTGGGGACGGTGCTCTATGCCTCGATCCCCAACGCCGGGCGGAGCGGCAGCGTGGCGCTCTTCGCCGGGATCTTCTGCCTCATCCTGACGATGTACGGCGGCGGCTTCGCCACCATTCCCGCCTACCTTGCCGACATGTTCGGCACCCAGTTCGTAGGCGCGATCCACGGCCGGCTCCTCACCGCCTGGTCGATTGCCGGCCTCCTTGGCCCGGCCATCGTGAGCTACATCCGGCAGTGGCAGCTGTCCCGCGGCACTCCCCCGGCCGAGGTATACAGCCTCACCATGTACATCCTCGCGGGGCTGCTGGTGGGTGGCTTCATTTGCAACCTGCTGGTGCGCCCGGTGGCGGACCGCTATTTCATGAGTGACACCGACCTGACGCGGGAAGTCGCGTCCAGCCACTAGGAGACGGCATGAGCGACCAACCGGGGGAACCCGAAGCGGGCAGCTGGGTACTTGTGGCAGTGGCGTGGATGGCGGTGGGCATCCCGATGCTCTGGGGCGTCTGGACCACCATCAAGAAGGCGTCGCTGCTCTTCCGTTGATCGTCCCGGGACCTCGCGCAACCTTGACGGGGGCCGAAGACCGGGAATAATTGGTAGCATTCCAAGACACCATCGAACTCGCCGGACGTACGCTGCAATCTCCCTCCTCTCTCTCATCAGGAGATCTGCTCATGTGTCGTAGTGCGCGCGTTGGACTGTCCATGCTGCTCGTCGCCGGCATGGCCAGCTCCCTGTCGGCCCAGGGCACCTGGACCACCTACGGGGGCAATGACTGGAACCAGCGGTACAGCACCCTCACGCAGATCAACACCGTCAACGTCCGCACGATGGTCCCGCGGATGGTCTTCCAGACCGGCATCAGCCGGCTGGGCAGCTTCGAGAACACGCCGATCGTGGTCGACAACATGATGTACGTCACCACGCCCTACAACACGGCGATCGCCTACGACCTCAACACCGGCAAGCAGGTCTGGCGCTACGAGCACAAGCTCGGCACCACGATCTACTGCTGCGGCCCGAACAACCGCGGCATGGCGGTGCACGGCCCCCACGTCTACATGGGCACCCTCGACGGGCGCCTGATCGCCTTCGACCGGATGACCGGCGAAGTCGCGTGGGACATCGAGGTGGCCGATCCCGCCTTCGGCTACAGCATCACCCACGCCCCGCTGATCATCGGCGACAATGTCGTGGTCGGCGTGTCGGGCGGTGAGTACGGCATCCGCGGCCACGTGACCGCGTACAACGCCGTGAGCGGCGAGCAGGTGTGGCGCTGGTACTCGATCCCGGCCCCCAAGGGCGACCCGACCTTCGACGAGGTCGCGCCCAACGGCTGGTGGGGCACCTGGCCGACCCACACGGCGGACGGCGCCGACCTGCACCGCAACGTGGCCGCCGAGAAGGCCGACAGCGGCAAGTATGCCGATGCCTGGACCCGGGGCGGCGGCGGCGTCTGGATGACGCCGGCGTATGACAAGCAGCTCAACATGATCTACGTGGCGGTCGGCAACCCGTCGCCCGACCTCGACGGCGGCATCCGCCCGGGCGACAACCTCTACACCGACTGCGTCGTCGCGATCGATGCGACTACCGGCAAGACCAAGTGGTACTACCAGACCGTGCCGCACGACGTCTGGGACCTCGACGCCGTCTCGCCCCCGGTGGTGACCACCGTCGGCGGCAAGAAGGTCGTGGTGCACGCCGGCAAGACCGCCTGGGTGTACGTCCTCGACGCCGCGACCGGCAAGCTGGTCCGGAAGACCGAGAACTTCACCCCGCAGGAGAACATGTTCGCCCTGCCCAGCGCGCAGGGCACCCGGATGCTCCCGGGCGCGAACGGCGGCGCCGAGTGGTCGCCGATCGCGGTGGATCCGCGGCTGGGCTACGCCTTCGTCGCCGGCCTCCACCAGCCGATGAACTACATCACCCACAACGCGCCGTGGGAGAAGGGCCGCCTCTGGCTCGGCTCCGCCTTCGTGGCCATCCCGGGTGAAGAGCAGTGGGGCACCTACACCGCCATCAACCTGGCCACCGGCAAGAAGGTCTGGCAGAACAAGGTGCCGCAGCCGATGATGGGCGGAGCGCTGGCCACCGCCGGCGGGCTCACCTTCACCGGTGAAGGCAACGGCAACTTCAACGCCTTCGACAGCCGCACCGGCAAGCTGCTCTGGCAGTTCAACGGCGGCGCCGGCTGCAACAGCGCCCCGATGAGCTTCTCGTACAAGGGCGAGCAGTTCATCGCCGTCGCCTGCGGCGGCAACTTCCAGCTCAACTACCCGCTGGGCAACTCGGTGTATGTCTTCGGCCTGCCGAAGGCGTACGGCGCCATGATGGGTGCGGCCAAGCCCAAGCCGGCGCAGTAGGCAGCCAGCGCGGGACCGCAGTAGCTTTCAGGCGGGAGCGTCCGAACGGGCGCTCCCGTCCTTTCCTTTGCGGGAGTATTGGATGCAACGCCTGCGTGACACCGTGCTGCGCTCGCTCGCCCTCCTGGCCCTGGTCCCGTGCGCGCTGGCCGCACAGGGCGCCGGGACGGCCCAGCCCGATACCACGTGGCTCAAGTGGAACCCCACCACCCGGACGGCCACCTTCAAGCTGATCGCGGGCGTGCCCGGCCGGGCCAAGAGCCCCTTCAACTTCAACGGCTACACCGATGGCGAGCTGGTGCTGACGGTCCCGGAGAACAGCACCGTGGTGCTCAACTTCGTCAACGACGACGGGACGCCGCACAGCGCCGAGGTCATCGCCGATACCAACCCGATGCCGAACATGGCGCCGGACAACCCGGCGATCCCGCGGGCCTACACCAAGGCGGTGAGCGAAGGGATCGCCCAGTTTGGAACGGATGTGGTGCGGTTCAAGGCGAGCCCGGTGGGAGTGTATCGTATCTTCTGCGGGGTACCGGGACATGGCCTGTCGGGGATGTGGATCCGGCTGGCGGTGAGCGCGGAGGCGACGGCGCCGACGGTGACGGAGGCGTCGCGCTAAGTAACGATGGCAGTACGATTTGATACGTCAATCAAGTGTGACACGTCCCTGACGCGCCCCGGTCCGACACGGCATTCCACGGCATCGGGTCGGGGCTCTCAATTCCGAGTATATCTATGGGAATTAAGGCCATATGGGTTGCGGCTACGGCGGTACTCTGTATCTTGGTACCGTCTCGGGAGATAGCGGAACCTGCCTGGCTACGGTTAAACGGCCTGGACTGGCAGCGGCTCTCACCTGATGCGAAGCAGGCCTACCTGGCGGGGTTTCTGGCCGGAGCAGCTACGGCGGAAGCCACCAACGCTGGGACCGCGGACTCCGCTGGACTGCGCCAGTCACTCGATAGTCTGAGCCGCACTGGGTTCCGGTTCCCCTACAGCCCCTCCGTTTACGGGGCACGCGTTGACGATTTCTACTGGTACGAAAACCAACGGATCCTTCCCCTGTGGTACGTCCTCTGGGAGGTGAACCATCGGCTCCGAGACCCGGCAATCAACCGGCAGTGAGCAGCACCCACACCTTGTCCGACCCGTAGCACTCTAGATGGTGCAGTGACCCAGCAGTCCTGAAGCGAGCAGTCGATTCTGTCCACTTCTCAGGAGAGCACCACATGAAGCGCAGCGCTCTGTTGTTCGGGGCCCTGATGGTTGGCGCGGCGAGTGTCGCCAACGCTCAGGCACTCACGATGCAGATGAGCAACGGCTGGACCTTCGGGTTCGCCGGCAACGTCAACATTTTCGCGCAGTACCAGAGCCAGTCGAAGAGCGGCACCACCCCGGGCGGCCTCGTGGGCTCCGGCGACAAGGGCTTCTACTACGGCACCGGCCTCCTTCCCGCGTTCGCGACCTTCACCGCGAAGGGCAAGGAAGGCAACACCGACCTCGGTGTGCAGTTCGGCTTCGCTCCCCAGGTGCAGTGCGGCGGCGGCAATCACGACTGCTTCGGCGCCCAGATCGACATGCGTCAGGTGTTCATGACCATCGGCGGCAGCTGGGGTACCATCGTCGCCGGTAAGGAGCTTGGCATCTACCAGCGCTCCAACATCCTGAACGACCAGACCCTGTTCGGCGTCGGCGGCGGCGGGATCGCGCCCTCCGGCACCACCCTGGGCCGCATCGGGTTCGGCTACATCTATCCGAACTTCGTTGCCCAGATGAGCTACTCGACCCCGGCCGGCCGGCCCGGGTCGCTGACCATCGGCCTGGTTGATCCCAGCACCTTCGGCCCGTACGTGACCCACCAGATTCCGCGCCTCGAGGCCGAGGGCTCGTACAAGAGCGGCAACCTGACCGTGTTCGCCAGCGGCACCCTCCAGAACAGCAAGACCGCCCCGAGCGGCGGCAGCAGCAAGACCGCCTACGGCGCGGCTGGCGGCGTGACCTACAAGACCGGCACCTTCGGGCTGCACGGCTCGGGCTACTATGGCCGCGGCATCGGCACCACCCTGATGTTCGGCGCGGCGGGTGATGACGGCACCGGCGACCTGACCAAGTCGATGGGCTTCTACGGCCAGCTGACCTTCACCCCGGCCAACAGCAAGACCACCTTCGCCGGCAGCTATGGCTCGAGCTTCCTCAAGGCCTCCTCCGGCAGCGGCAAGCTGGAGAACACCCTGGTCTCGGCGGGCATCTACCACCAGGCCACCAAGTCGCTCAAGATCGTGGGCGAGGGTGACTATGCCTGGAGCAAGATCAGCCCGGCGGGCGGCACCAAGAAGAACAAGAGCTTCACCGGCGCCTTCGGCCTGATGCTGTTCTACTAAGCTTCTGGCTGCAGGAACGCGAACGGCCTCCCTCACGGGAGGCCGTTCTGTTTCCGGCAGGACCGCACTACCTTCCGCCCCAACTCCTTCACGTCAGGACGTCCGGATGCGCCGTCTCGCACCCCTTGCCTTGGTCCTCGCCGCCGGCTGCGCCGGCACCCTCTACGGGCACTTCGCTGGCCCGGCCGGCGGCAGCGCCGACGAGGCCTACGCCTGCGTCCAGGCCCAGCTCAAGACCCTGGGCTACAGCCGCACCCAGTACAAGGAGGAGACCCGCTGGTACGTGGCTCAGAAGGTCTCCAGCGAGCAGAACTCGAGCGGGCTCTACCGGAATACCCACAACGTGCTGGACACCCAGGTGAAGGTGGACAAGGACGGAAAGCCGTCGCTGGACATCAAGGCCCGGACCTACGAGCAGTACGCCAACGCCAAGGGCGAGTCTCAGGAGGAGCAGAAGGCCTCGGAGCGGGTGCTGCTCGACGCCCAGGCGCTGGGCCGGGCCTGCGCGGCACCGTAGACCCCAGACGGATGGTCGGTACCCGGGGAGGGCGCGGTCGGCCCTCCCTTTCTGTTGCACGCTATTCAACCAAATAGTTGAAAATAACGGTTCCCTCCATAGCTTCCCCCGGGGGGCCGACACTACCTTGGTGCCGTTCACGAATTCCCCATGCTTCCGGGGGCCCGATGTCCGCACCGCTGGTCCAGCTCACCCGCACACCCTCCCAGGCCGGGGCTCCCGCCCCCGCCCCATCCGACGCCATTCCCCTGGTCCGCAAACCCTCGTGGCTCAAGGTCAAAGCCCCGGGCGGCGAGAGCTACATCCGGATCAAGGGAATGATGCGGGAGCTGGGCCTGCACACGGTCTGCGAAGAGGCCCGCTGCCCCAACATCGGGGAGTGCTGGGAGCACAAGGCCGCCACCTTCATGATCCTGGGCGACGTCTGCACCCGGAACTGCGCCTACTGCGCCGTCTCCCACGGGACCCCGGCGGCCTTCGACCCGGTCGAGCCGGTGCGCCTCGCCGAGGCGGTCGCGCGGATGGGGCTGGCCCATGTGGTCATCACCTCGGTGGACCGGGATGACCTCCCCAACGGCGGGGCCGAGTCGTTCGCCGGGTGCGTCACCGAGATCCGGAAGCGGCTCCCCGAGACCACGGTCGAGGTGCTGATCCCCGATTTCAAGGGATCGGAGACGGCACTCAAGATCGTGCTCGAGGCGGAGCCGGCGATCCTCAATCACAATCTCGAGACCTGCGAGCGGCTCTACCGCCTGGCCCGGCCCGGCGGGCGCTACGACCGGGCGCTGACGCTGCTGGCCAATGCCCGCCGGATCTCGCCCCGGGGCCTCACCAAGTCGGGGATCATCCTCGGCATGGGGGAGGAGTGGGACGAGGTGGTGACCTGCATGCGGGACCTGCGCCGGAGCGACGTGAACATCCTGACCCTGGGCCAGTACCTGCGGCCCTCGGAGTCGCACCTGCCGATCGCGCGGTACTACACGCCGGACGAGTTCACGGAGCTGGCCGCGATCGGGAAGGAGCTCGGGTTCACCCACGTACAGGCGAGCCCGCTCACCCGGTCGTCGTACCATGCGTGGGAGCAGGCGGAAGCAGCCATTAGCCGTTAGCTGTTAGCTGTTAGCTGCTCGTCGCAGTGGGCGAGCTGAGCCCTTTCCACAAGGTTCGTTGCCTGAGAGCTAATAGCTAATAGCTAATAGCTAACAGCCTTTTCACCGGAGCCAGACCTGTGGCAACCGCCAAGTCCGCCCGCAAAGCCGACACCAAGCTCGCCGAGAAGTACCGCCACTATCTCCGGCAGATGCTCCTCATCCGGCGCTTCGAGGAGAAGGCCGGTGAGGCGTACAGCCTCGGCAAGATCGGCGGGTTCTGCCACCTCTACATCGGCCAGGAAGCGGTGGCGGTCGGCGCCCTCTCCCAGCTCCGCCCCGACGACTACATCGTCACCACCTACCGCGACCACGGCCAGGCGCTCGCCCGCGGCATGTCGGCCCGGGCGGTGATGGCCGAGCTCTTCGGGAAGGCCACCGGCTGCTCCCACGGCAAGGGCGGCTCGATGCACCTCTTCGACGCCTCGCTCGGCTTCCTCGGCGGGCACGGGATCGTCGGCGGGCACATCCCGCTGGCGGCCGGCATCGGCTTCGCCATCAAGTACCGGAAGCAGGACCAGGTGGCCATCTGCTTCTTCGGCGAGGCGGCCATCAACAACGGCGCCTTCCATGAGGCGCTCAACATGGCCGGCATCTGGAAGCTCCCCTGCATCTTCATCTGCGAGAACAACCGCTACGGCATGGGCACCGCGCTCGACCGCGCCACCGCCACCTGGAACATCTCCGAGCGGGCCGCGAGCTACGACATGTCGCGTGAAGTGGTCGACGGGCAGGACCTCCTCGAGGTGCAGGCGGCGATGGACCGGGCGGTGGTCCGCGCCCGCCGGCCTGCCGCCCCGACCCTCCTCGAGATCCGCACCTACCGCTTCGTGGGCCACTCGATGTCCGACCCGATCCACGGCCACTACCGCACCAAGGAAGAGGTCGAGGCGCACCGGCTCCGCGACCCGATCACGCTCTGGAGCGAGAAGCTCAAGGCCGACGGGCTGATCGACGACGAGGCGCTCAAGAAGATGGACGAGGAGGTGAAGGCCGAGGTGCAGGACTCCTACGACTTCGCCGACCAGAGCCCCGATCCCGATCCGGAGGAACTCTGGACCGACGTCTACGCGCCGACGGAGGCGAAGTAAGATGCCGACGCTGACTTATCGTGACGCCCTGAACCAGGCGCTCCGTGAAGAGATGGCCCGCGATCCCGACGTCTTCCTCATGGGCGAGGAGGTCGGGGTCTACCAGGGCGCCTACAAGGTGAGCCGCGGGCTGCTGGAGGAGTTCGGGCCCAACCGGATCATCGATACCCCGATCACCGAGCTGGGCTTTGCCGGCGTCGGCGTCGGGGCGGCGATGATCGGACTCAAGCCCGTCATCGAGTTCATGACCTGGAACTTCGCGCTTCTCGCCTGCGACCAGATCATCAACGCCGCCGCGAAGATGCGCTACATGTCGGGCGGGCAGGTGCCGATGTCGATCGTCTTCCGCGGGCCGGCGGGCGCGGCGCTCCAGCTCGGGGCCCAGCACTCCCAGACCTTCGAGTCGATGTACGCCCACGTCCCCGGGCTCAAGGTGGTCATGCCCGCCACCCCGGCCGACGCGAAGGGGCTCCTCAAGAGCGCCATCCGCGATCCCGACCCGGTGGTGTTCATGGAAGGGGAGATGCTCTACAACACCAAGGGCGAGGTGCCCGAGGGTGAGCACGTCGTCCCCATCGGCCAGGCCGACATCAAGCGCCCCGGCGATCACGTCACCCTGATCTGCTACTCCAAGACCGTCGCCATCTGCCTCAAGGCGGCGGAACAGCTGGCCGCCGAGGGGATCGAGGCGGAGGTACTCGACCTCCGCACCGTCCGGCCGCTCGACCTCGAGGCCATCTTCGCCTCGGTGAGCCGGACCCACCGTGCGGTGGTGGCGGAAGAGGGCTGGTACTTCGCCGGCGCGGGCGCCCAGGTGGTGGACGAGATCCAGAAGGGGATCTTCGACGAACTCGACGCGCCGGTGCTGCGGGTGACCGGGGCCGACGTGCCGATGCCCTACAACAAGCATCTCGAGAAGGCGGCCAAGGTGTCGCCGGAGAAGGTGGTGGCCGCGGTGAAGAAAGTTCTCTACGTAGAGTAAGGCGAACGTTGGCCGTTAGCCGTTAGCCGTTAGCCGTTAGCGCTCTCGCGACGGCCCTGGCCCAGTGGCGCGGTCTCAATGATGCAACCAACAGGCTAACGGCTAAAGGCTAACGGCTAATGGCTACCAAGGTTCTCATGGAAGCCCTCTCTCCCACGATGGAAGAGGGGCGGCTGGTCGAGTGGAAGAAGAACGAGGGTGACACCGTGGCCGTCGGCGACATCCTCGCGGAAGTCGAGACCGACAAGGCGGTGATGGACCTCCAGGCCCGGGCCGCGGGCGTCCTCCTCAAGCATGCGATCGCACCGGGCACCACGGTGCCGGTGGGGAACGTGGTGGGGGTGATCGGTGCGGCGGGCGAGGATGTCTCGGCACTCGTCGGTGCGGCCCCCGCGAAGGCGGCCGCTGCGGCGAAGCCTGCGGCAGCTCCGGCCACCCCGGCGACTGCTCCTGCGCCGAAGGCCGCCGCTGCCGCCCCGGCACCGACCGCGCCAGCCCCGTCACCCGCTCCCGCACCTGCTCCGTCGGCTGGCGGCCGTCTCAAGGCGTCGCCGCTGGCCCGGAAGGTCGCCGCCGACCGGGGCGTCGACCTGGCGCGGGTCCAGGGCTCCGGCCCCGAGGGGCGGATCGTGGTGCGCGATCTCGAGAACGCGCCGGCGGCGGCGGCTGCGCCGGCGGGCTTCGCCGCGACGCCGACGGTCTCCACCGGGTTCGAGGACGTTCCGCTCACCCAGATCCGGAAGACCATTGCGAAGCGGCTGACCCAGTCGATCGGGCCGGTGCCGACGTTCTATCTCACCACCGAGATCGACATGGAGCGGTCGGCCGAGGCGCGCGAGGCGCTCAACCAGGCCGCACCGGACCAGAAGGTCTCGTTCAACGACATCGTGATCAAGGCGGTGGCGCTCGCCCTCAAGCAGCACCGGGCCTGCAATGCCTGGTGGCAGGACGACCGGATCCGCTACTGGAACGACGTGCACGTGAGCATGGCCGTCGCCGTCGAGGATGGGCTCATCACGCCCGTCATCCGCTTCGCCGACCAGAAGTCGCTCCGGCAGATCGGGGCGGAGGCGAAGGACCTGGCCGGGCGGGCGCGCGACCGGCGGCTCAAGCCGGAGGAGTACACCGGCGGGACCTTCTCGGTCTCCAACCTCGGCATGTTCGACATCGACCAGTTCACCGCGGTGATCAACCCGCCGGAGGCGGGCATCCTCGCGGTGGGCAGCATCGTGCAGAAGCCGGCGGTGGTGAACGGGCAGGTGGTGCCGCGGCGGCGGCTCCGGGTGACGATGTCCTGTGATCACCGGGTGATCGACGGGGCCACCGGGGCGGCATTCCTCAAGACGCTCAAGCAGATGCTGGAGAACCCGCTGGCGCTGGTGTGGTAGGCCGGATCCCGGAGACCGCATGCACCCGACCCTGACCGGACTTTTCCTTGCCGCGATCCTGGCCGGCCCGCTCGCGGCCCAGGACTCCACCCCGGCGCCGAGGCACCGGCCCCGGTCCCCGTACCACAAGGTCACCATATCCCCGGTGGGCGGGGTGAACTTCGCGACGTGGGGTGGCAAAGACACCGGACCCGGGGCCACCCGGCGGACTGGCCTGCACGCGGGCGTCATGATCACCGCGGGGATCAGCCGGCTGATGGCCTTCCAGGCCGGGGCGCTGTACTCGCAGGAAGGGACCGGGGTCGATGTCCCCGGCTCCACGGTGGTCGGCGGGATCAACGTGGACTACATCCGGGTCCCCGTCCTGCTCAAGGCCCGCGCCACGCTCCAGGAACTCCCGGTTCGCCCGTACCTCGTGGCCGGGTCGGCCTTCGGCTTCAAGGTGAAGTGCGAGGTCGAGGCCCGGAGCGGCACCCAGTCGTCCACGGTGCAGTGCGACGACCCGGCCCTCGGGCTCAATCTCACGAGCCTGGACATCGGGCTGGTGCTGGGCGCCGGGGTCGACATCGGCCGGCTCACGGTGGGCCTGCGCTACCAGCCGGGGCTCCGGTCGATCGACGACACCAGCAACGAGCCGTCCGACGTCCATAACACCCTGCTGGCGCTCACCGCCGGCTTCGCCTTCTAAACCTGGTCTCACGCAACGAGGACCGACGTGGCAACCTTTGACGTGATCATCATCGGCGGCGGCCCCGCCGGCTATGTCTGCGCGATCCGCTCCGCCCAGCTCGGGATGTCCACCGCGGTGGTGGAACGGGACAAGATGGGCGGCGTCTGCGTCAACATCGGCTGCATCCCCACCAAGGCGCTGCTGTACAGCGCCCGGACCGCGCAGGTCATCGCCCACGAGGCGAAGGACCTGGGGATCCAGGTGGGCGAGGTGAAGACCGACTACGGCGTCGCGATGAAGCGGAGCCGCAAGGTCTCGGAGCAGAACGCCAAGGGCGTCGAGTTCCTGATGAAGAAGCACAAGGTCACCGTGCTCAAGGGTGACGGCGTGCTCCAGCCCGGCAAGAAGGTGAAGGTCGGGGCCGAGGTGCACGAGGCGAAGAAGGCGGTGGTGATCGCGACCGGGAGCCGGGTGAAGGGGATCCCGCCCCTCGGTCTCGAGATCAACAAGACCACCGTGATCAGCTCGGACGAGGCGCTGTTCCTGGAGAAGGCGCCGGCCTCGATCGCGGTGATCGGCGCGGGGGCGGTGGGCTGCGAGTTCGCCGACATCTTCAACAGCTTCGGGAGCAAGGTCACCCTGATCGAGGCGCTGCCCAAGATCCTGCCGCTCGAGGATGGCGAGTGCTCGGATACGGTGGCCAAGAGCTACAAGAAGCGGGGGATCGACGTCTTTGCCGGGGCCAAGGTGGTGAAGGCCGAAGTGGGCAAGGAAAAGGTCACCCTGACGCTCGAAGCCGGCGGGAAGAGCCAGACGGTGGAGGCGGAGAAGGTGCTGATGGCGGCGGGGCGGGCGGTAAACACCGAAAACATGGGGTTCAAGGAATCGGGCGTCGAGCTCACCGACCGCGGCTTCGTCAAGATCAACCGCGACACGCTGGAGACCACGGCGAAGGGCGTCTACTGCATCGGTGACGTGGCCGGTCCCCCGATGCTGGCGCACAAGGGGAGCCGCGAGGGGGTCATCGTCGCGGAGATCATCGCGGGGCAGCATCACCACCCGATCCGCTACGACAACATCCCCTCGGTGACCTACTGCCACCCGGAAGTGGCGAGCATCGGGCTCACCGAGGAGCAGTGCAAGGAGAAGAAGCTCGACTACCAGGTGGGCCGCTTCCCGTTCAGCGCCAACGGCCGGGCCCGCGCGTCGAACGAGACCGACGGGTTCGTGAAGATCATCCGCGACAAGAAGTACGGCGAGATCCTCGGCGCGCACATCGTCGGCGGGCACGCCTCCGAGATGATCCACGAGCTGGCGGTGGCGCGGGAGAACGAGTACACGGTGGAAGAGGTGGACCTGGCGATCCACGCCCATCCCACGCTCTCGGAGGCGGTCGCGGAAGCGGCGCTCGACAGCATGGGCCGGGTGATGCACATCTGAACTGACGTTCCGCGTTCCTCGTTCCGCGTTCCTCGTTGGCTTCAGCGTAGGGCATCGAACGCTGCCGGAGAACGAAACGCACGAGGAACGAGGAACAAGGAACGAGGAACGTGCCCGAAACCTCCATCTCAGGTGAAGCCGTCGTCCCCGGCTCCGTCGGTGTCGCGGTCCGGGCGATGGCCTTCGGCACCCTGCTCGGCACCGGGCTGATCGCGCTGGCGCTGTGGGGCTCGCGGCTGCTGGTGCCCGGGGGACCGACCGCCGCGGTGACCGGGGGACCGGTCTTCATGCTGGTGGTGGGCGGGACCTTCGCCGGGATCGGGATGGCGGTCGGAGTGGCCTGGGCCCTGATGCGCGGCGTGCCCTCGCTCTTCCGCCGCGGCGGGCTGGCGATCCTCACCGGGTTTCTCACCGTCATCTGCATGCTGCCGACCGGGCCGATCAACGCCCTGATCGGCCCCGCCGGCCTGGCGGGGTTCGCCCTGCTCTGCTTCATCGGCTGCCTGCTGGTGCGCCCCAGGGCCGCCGCCGGGCCGCGCGCCGGATGACCCGCCCGCTCGCGGTGGTCGACCTGGGCCACCTCCCCTACGCCGACGCGCACCAGCTGCAGCGGACGCTGTGTGACCAGCGCGCCGCCGGCGCCATCGACCGCGACCTGCTGCTCCTCGTCGAGCACGAGCCCACGGTCACGCTGGGCCGGGGGACCAAAGCCGAAAGCCTGCCGCTCCCACCCGGGGAACTCGCGCGGCGGGGACTCACCGTGGTGGAGGTGGAGCGGGGCGGCGACGTGACCTGGCACGGACCGGGGCAGCTGGTCGGCTACCCGATCCTCGACCTGCAGCAGCACAAGCCCGACCTGCACTGGTACCTGCGCCAGGTGGAGGAAGCGCTGATCCGGGCGCTCGCAGGGCTCGAGATCCCGGCCGAGCGGAACCCGGGGTACACCGGGGTGTGGACCGGGGGCCGGAAGATCGCGAGCATCGGGATCCACGTGCGGCGCTGGGTGACCACCCACGGCTTCGCGCTCAACGTCTCCAACGATCTTGCCGGGTTCGGCGTGATCGTGCCGTGCGGGATCCAGGGAGTGGAGATGACGAGCGTGGAGCTGGAGGCGGCAAGGCGGCTAGGCGGCGAGGCGGGAGGTGAGGCGGCAGGGCGGCCAGGCGGTCAGGCGGTCAGTGATTCCATGAAGAGTCAGCTTTGGCACCGAACTTCTGATCTCGTTGTCTCCGCAATGGGGCAGGTATTTGATCTTGCGCCCGAGTCCACCGAGCTCGACGTACTCGCCCACACGAGAAACTACTGACCGCCTGCCCGCCTCCGGGAACCCTCCCCTCCCCGATTACGTTCCCCCCATCATGACCGACCGCCTCGATATCCGCACCCGCGACCGGGAGCGCCTTCCCCCGGGACAGATTGTCACCCAGAAGTGGCCCGTGCTGCACTATGGGACGGTGCCGATGGTCGACACCGCCCGCTGGCGCTTCGCGGTGAGCGGCGAGGTTGAACAGCCGTACACCCTCTCATGGACCGACCTGCTCCAGCTTCCCCGGCAGGAGACGCTGTGTGACATCCACTGCGTCACCCGCTGGAGCCGGTACGACAACGTCTTCGAGGGCGTCCCGGTGAGCGCGCTGGTGGAGCCGGCGCGGCTCAAGCCCTCGGTCACCCATGTGCTGGTGCACGCGGAGCACGGCTTCACGACCAATCTCCCGCTCGAGGACCTGCTCCGGCCGGGCAACCTCCTCGCCCTCAAGCACAATGGCGAGGATCTTGATCCCGAACACGGCGGGCCGGTGCGGCTGCTGATACCGCACCTGTACTTCTGGAAAAGCGCCAAGTGGGTCACCGGGTTCGAGTTTCTCGACGAGGACTATCCCGGTTTCTGGGAGCAGAACGGCTACCACATGCGGGGGGAGCCGTGGCTGGAGGAGCGCTATGGCCGCCCCGATCCCGCCCGCATGCGCCGGGGTCCCCGGCGCTAGTTCGGGAGACCGAAGGGTTAGGCTTGTCAAGTCCGAGCGGGCGGTGCGCAGCTTTTCGCGCCGCCCGTCTTGTCTTTCGTGGCATTCTGGCGCATGATCCTATGGTATGACTGCCCCGACCGAGCGCCGGTCGCCTGAAGCCCAGGCGGACCAGCTCTGCCAATCGATCCTCAAGGCGGCCCATGGGTGGGCCCGAGAGGCGCCCCCCGCCCTGCAGCCCCAGGTGCGCGCGGTGACGATCCGGCTTGGGGAGATGGTGGCGGACCAGCGGAATTTCTTCGCCCCGCTCCCCGGCCCGCAGGAAGCGGAGCGCACCCAGATCCTTGCCCTCGTGGCCAAGCGGCTGGCCTCCGCCGCCGTGGCCGAGGGGCTGGAGAAGCAGCTGGCGGCGCTGACCGAAATGGAGCTCAAGTCCACCGCCTCCTGGGCCCTCGTACCCAGCGCCCAGGGCGAGTGGGTCACCACCGCGGTGAGCTACCTCGAGCAGTGCGCCCGCAACGTTCCCGACGACCAGCGCCCCGATGACTACTGGGCCGACGACGTGGTCGCCGGCGTGGTCGCATCGGTCCGCGCGGTGCTCGGCATCGACGAACTCCAGGCCCGGACAGAGAATCAGTACCCCGGTGGCCGGCGGTCGAGCAGTGAGCAGGTGATGCCGGAGGAAGAGGAGGAGAGGTAAACCGCGTGAGCGGTGAGCAGTGAGCAGTGAGCGGGAACTCAACGAAAACGACCCCCGATGTCAGGGGGTCGTTCGTTTCTCGCTACCGCTTACCCGCTTACCGCTCACCGCTTACCGCTCACGCTTTTCCCCCAAACTTCTCCATGAACCTCCCGAACACCTCGATCCCCTCCCACAGCTGCGAGAGATCCAGCTTCTCGTTCGGGGAGTGCAGCCCATCGTCGGGGAGCCCGATGCCGGTGAGGATCACCGGCGCTCCGCTCTGCCCCAGGCGCGGGATGATCGGGATCGAGCCGCCGGCCCGGACCCGCACCGGCGGCTTCCCGGCGATTTCCTTGAACGCCTGGTCCAGCACCGCGAACGAGGGGTGCATCGTGTCGACCTCCACCGGGTCGCCACCGTGCAGGATCTTCACGTCGACCTCGGCGTACTTGGGCGCCGCCGCCTTCGCGGCGCGCTCGAGCCACCGGGCCACGTGCCCGAAGGCGAGACCCGGCACCAGGCGGAGGCTGACCTTGGCGGTCGCGGCGGCGGGGATCACCGTCTTGGCGCCCTCGCCCACGAAGCCCCCCTTGATGCCGTGGATCTCGAAGGTCGGGAGCGCCCAGGTACGCTCGTTGATCGAGTACTTCTTGAGCCCGGTGATCGCCTTCCCGGTCACCTCTTCCTTGAGGTACTTCTTCTTGTCGAAGGGGAGCCGCTTCCAGGCCCGGAGTTCCGCCTTGGACGGCGCCTTCACCGACTTGTAGAGCTTGGGGATGTGGATCCGGCCGGTCTCGTCCTTGAGGTCGGTCAGGAGCCGGGCCAGCGTCTCGATGGCGTTGGGCGCCACCCCGCCGTACGTCCCCGAGTGCAGGTCGCGCTGGAGCGTGCGCACCGTGATTTCGGCGTAGCACATCCCCCGAAGCGCGGTGTAGACCGCGGGGATCCCGGGGGCGTAGTAGCTCATGTCGCAGACCAGCGCCGCGTCGGCGACGGTGCGATGCTTGTCGCGCTGCAGCACGTCGTCGATCACGTGCCCGCCGCACTCCTCTTCCCCCTCGAAGATGAAGTTGACGTTGACCGGCGGCTTCCCGTCCTTGAGCACCGACTCATAGGCGCGGAGGAGGCAGAATACCTGGCCCTTGTCGTCGGCCGAGCCCCGGGCAAAGAGCTTCCCATCCCGCACCGTCGGCGCGAACGGCGGCGACACCCACTCGTCCACCGGGTCGACCGGCTGCACGTCGTAGTGCCCGTAGATGAGCAGCGTCGGCGCGCCCTCCACCCGCGGACTCTCGGCCCAGACGCAGGGATGGCCATTGCCCTCGAGGAGCTCGACCGTGGGGCAGCCGAGGCGCTTGAGGTCCTTCACCAGCCAGTCGGCGGCCGCGCGGCAATCGGTGGCGTGGGACGGCAGGGCGCTGATGCTGGGGATGGAGAGAAAATCGGAGAGCTCGCGGAGGAGCCGGGCCTGATCGAGCTTGGGGGCTTTGGTGGGCATGCGGGAAAGGTACTGACAGTGGGCTAGTGGGCTAGTAGGCTGGTGGGCTAGGGGAGCGGCTGGTGGACAAGGTGCCACGACAGCGCCGGGTCACCAGACGCGATTCCTAGCCCACGAGCCCACTAGCCCACTGCCTCTCCCAGCCCACTAACCCACTGGCCTACCAGCCCACTTTCGATCCCTCTAGCGGACTACGCGTCGTCGGATACATTCGCGCCCATGTACTCGACCGACCAGTTCCGGGTTTTCTCCGGCGCACCGATGGACCGGCTTCTCTCGCGGCCGCGGCGCCTCCTCCAGGAGGGGCGGCTGGCCGAGGCTGAGAGCGGGTACCAGGCGCTGCTGGCGAGCAACCCGGATCTCAAGCAGGTGTGGATCGAGTATTTCGAGCTGCTGCGCCACGGCGCCCGGCACGACGACGCCCTGGCGCTGAGCGACCGGGCCACGTCGCAGTTCGGCGACGATGCGCTTCCGGCGGCGCTCAAGGGCGCCGCCCTGGTCGAGCTCGGGCGCTATCGCGACGGGCTCGAGTCGCTCGACCACGCCGCGCGCCTCGACCCCGATCTCGGCCTGGTGTGGCACGAGGCGGGGTACGCCGCGTTCCGGATCGGCGAGCTCTCCCGCGCGCTCATGGCGCTCGACCGCGCCTTCGCGCTCGAGCCCCACGGCGGCACCCTCCACCTCCGCGGCCGCGTTCTCCGGCAGGCCGGCCGCTACCTGGCCGCCGAGGTGGCGTTCGAGGGCGCGGCCGAAGCGGCGGAGTTCCCGGCGCAGCGTGCGCTGGCCCGGCGCGAGATCCAGCGCACCAGGCGCTACGCCGCCTTCCCCGGCTTCAAGCCCGACACGCTGCCCCCCGCGCGGCAGTGGTTCGCCGAGTCGGGTGGGGTGCCGCTCTCGGGAAGCCAGGGGACACCGGCCACCGACCACGACCTGCTCCGCACCTTCGCGCAGCTCGCCGCCGATCTCGACTGGCACTTTACCGCGCTGGTGGCGCTCGACGGCTGGGACGAATGGCGCGAACTCGGCGCCTGGCTCTCCATCCCGGTGCTGCCGCAGCCGGCCGAGGACGCCAGTGCGATTCCCCTGGTCGCCGCCCGCGCCCCCGGGGCCCTGGCGTCGTGGGCCGCCCTGGTCGACCAGCCGTTCACGCTCGGGCGCGGGCTCAGCTTCGCGCTCGAGCTCGACCGGGGCGCTCCCGCCGCCGACGTCGCCGGCCGGCTCACCGGCCTCGCCGGCAGCGTGGAACCAGCGCTGGCGCTCGAAACCGCCCAGCACCCCGAAGGACGACTGTATACCCGAACCCTGCGATGACCCTGCGACTCTCCCGTCCCGCGCTCGCCGCGCTGCTCCTCGTCTCCGCCTGCTCCACCCCCGCACCCCCCGCCAATCCCGCCGACCTGGTCCTGCTCCATGGGCGGGTGGTGACCCTCGACAGTGCCAATCCGGTGGCACAGGCCATCGCCATCAAGGGCGACCGGCTGATGGCGGTCGGCAGCGACTCGGCCATCGAGGCGATGGTCGGCCCGCGCACCAACCAGGTGGACCTCAAGGGGCAACTCGCGATTCCCGGCCTCATCGAGGGGCACGGGCATTTCATGGGGCTGGGCCGCTCGCGGCTCCAGCTCAACCTGACCCGCGCGAAGAAGTGGGACGACATCGTCTCGATGGTCGGCGCGAGCACCAGGGACATCGCGGACGGCGCCTGGGTCATGGGCCGCGGCTGGCACCAGGAGAAGTGGGATGGTCCCCCGGCGGGCGCGGTCGAGGGGATGCCGGTGCACGCCAGCCTCGACAGCATCTCGCCGAAGAACCCGGTCTTCCTGGTGCACGCCAGCGGGCACGCCGCGATGGTGAACGGGCTGGCGCTCAAGCTGGCGGGGATCGACCGCCACACCCCCAACCCGCCCGGCGGTGAGATCCTCAAGGGCCCCGACGGGGAGCCGACCGGCGTGCTGCGCGAGACGGCGCAGGGGCTGGTGCGGAAGGCGCTCGGGGAATGGCAGGCGCAGCGAACTCCGGAGGAGCAGGAGGCGGAGGCGCTCAAGGCGGTGGAACTGGCGGGGGAGGACGTGCTCTCCAAGGGCATCACCAGCTTCCAGGACGCCGGAAGTTCCTTCGCCACGATCGACTTCTTCCGCCGGCTCGCCAAGCAGGGCAAGCTCCCGGTGCGGCTCTACGTGATGGTCGGGGGCGAATCGACCGACAGCCTCAAGGCCAGGCTGCGTGACTACCGGATGCTCGGCTTCGGGAGAGGCTTCCTCACCGTCCGGGCCATCAAGCTGGTTGCCGACGGCGCGCTCGGTTCCCGCGGCGCGTGGCTGCTGCAGCCGTACGAAGACCTCAAGACCAGCACCGGACTCGCCACCACGCCGCCGAAGGTGCTGGAGGAGCGGGCCCGCATCGCGCTGGCCGACAGCTTCCAGGTGGCGACCCACGCCATCGGCGACCGGGCCAACCGCGAGGTGCTCGACGTCTACGAGCGGGTGATGGGGGGACGCACCGACCTGCGCTGGCGGGTGGAGCACGCCCAGCACCTCGACCCCGCCGACCAGCCCCGGTTCGCCAGGCTGGGCGTGATCGCGTCGATGCAGGGGATCCACGCCACCTCCGACGGCCCCTGGGTGCTCAAGCGCCTCGGCGCGGCCCGGGCGGAAGCGGGCGCCTACGTCTGGCACACGCTGCTCGCGAGTGGCGCGGTGGTCACCAACGGGACCGACGTCCCGGTGGAGGATGCCGACCCGATCGCGTCGTTCGATGCGACGGTGCGCCGCAAGCTCCCCGACGGGTCGGAGTTCTATCCGGCCCAGAAGATGACCCGCGACGAGGCCCTGCGGGCGTACACCGCGAGCAACGCCTGGGCGGCGTTCGAGGAGCAGGAGAAGGGCCGGCTGGTGCCCGGGATGCTCGCCGACGTCACGGTGCTTTCGCGCGACATCATGACGGTCCCGGAGGACAGCATCGTGGGAACGAAGGCGGTCTACACCATCGTGGGTGGGAAAATCGCCTACCAGGCCAAGGCGCCCTGAGCCGCCGGCTCCACCGGGCCTAGGCCCGGTAGATCCGGTCGACCCACTGCACCGAGTCGCGATAGAGTCCGGGGAGCCGCCCCGCGGAGACGTCGGCCAGGGTGGCGAGCTGGCGTACCTGGTCCCATTCGGCCCGCTCGTAGGCCAGCACCAGGCCCCAGATCGGGGACAGCGTGGTGCTCCGCCCGAGCAGGGTGTCGCGGATCTCGTGGCTCACCGGGATCTGGGTGAGGATTTCGGCCATGGGCCGGCCGATCAGCACCTCGAGCGACGAGAGCATCCCGATCAGGAAGAAGTCGGGGGAGCGCTGCCCGAAGCCCGCCTCGCGCGCCACCTGCTCCGCGAACATCGCCCGCACCAGCGACTGCACCACGATCTGCGAGGGCCGGTCGTCGCCCATGACC
>JAXLXZ010000024.1:0-51623 GCA_046327735.1 Gemmatimonadales bacterium
GACAGACTTTCGTCTCCAGGGCAGACTTTCGTCTTCAGGACAGACTTTCGTCTTCAGGGATGACAGACGTTCGTCGGGACGGCAACCGATTCTGTCATTCCGAGGACGCAGAGCGTCCGAGGAATCCCTGATCCTCCCCACATCGACCTGATCTTCCCGTCGCGACATTTCGCGAGCCCACGAAATCCCGTGACGCCGGCGGCTGCCCTCGCGACCCTCCGCCACGCCCCTCCCCGCCTCACAACACCCTCGGCACAAACGCTTTAGGCCCCACTGCCCCACCGCGGCGGCGGCGTGGCCCCGCGGTTGCCTTTCCCTCCGGCGAACCCGAACCGGAGCCCATCCGATGCAGCAGCGCAGGAAGATCGTCGCCGTCACCACCCTCATCGCGCTGACCGGCGGTGTCATCGCCTGGCGGAGCGCCACCAGTGGCAGGAACGCCGGGACCATCCTGGTCTCCGGCACCGTCGAGTCCATCGAGGCCGATCTCGGCTTCCAGCAGGCGGGCCGCCTCGCCGCCATCACGGTGCGCGAAGGCGATGTGGTCACGCCCGGCACCGTGCTCGCCTCGCTCGACCAGTCCGAGCTCACGGCCCAGCGCGCGGCAGCCGCCGCCGAAGTCGGCGGGGCCAAGGCGCTGCTGGCGGAGTATGTCGCGGGATCACGGCAGGAAGAGATCGCGCGGGCGAAGGCGCAGCTGGCCGTGGCCACCGATCGCCGGGACGCGGCGAAGCGCGACCGCGACCGGCTGCGCGACCTGGCGGAGCGGGCGGTGATCAGCCGGCAGGAGTTCGACCACCAGCAGACCGCGCTCGATGTCTCCGAGGGCGAGGTGGCCAAGGCGCAGGAAGAGCTGCGACTCCTCCAGGCCGGCACCCGCCCCGAGCGGATCGAGCAGCAGCGCGCCGCGCTGGGGCAGGCCTCGGCCTCGCTCGGCCGGATCGAGGCGCTGCTCTCCCAGTCGGTCGTCACCGCGCCCTTCGCCGGGACCGTCACGGTGCGGCACCGGGAGCCGGGCGAGGCGGTGGCGCCGGGCGACGCGGTGCTCACCGTCCAGGACCTGAGCGACCGGTGGGTGCGGGTCTACGTCCCGGGCGACGAGGTGGGACGGTTGCACCTGGGCCAGTGCGCCAGCATCGGCGCCGACGCCTACGCCGATCGTCACTACGCCGGCGCGGTGCGCTACATCGCGAGCGTGGCGGAGTTCACCCCCCGGAACGTGCAGGCCACCAAGGACCGGGTGCGGCTGGTGTACGAGGTGCGGGTGCGGATCACCGGCGACAGCGCGGTCGACCTCAAGCCGGGCCTCCCCGCGGACGTGACCTTCTCGACCGACAGCGGCGCCTGCGGCGCGGGGGCCAGGTGATGCAGCGCGACTCTTCCTTCGCCGCCGTCGAGCCGCTGGTGACGCTCGAGGGCCTGGGCCACCGGTTCGGCAGCGTGACGGCGCTCGACCAGGTCTCGCTCGAGGTCTACCCGGGTGAGCTGTTCGGGGTGGTGGGCCCGGACGGCTCCGGCAAGACCACGCTGCTCCGGATCCTCGCCGGGATCCTCCGCCCCACCTCGGGCGACGCGCGGGTGAGCGGGGTCAGCGTGCGGCACGATCCCGAGGGGGTGAAGCACCGGATTGCCTACATGTCGCAGCGCTTCGGTCTCTACGGCGACCTGACCGTGCGGGAGAACATCGAGTTCTACGCCACGCTGTACCAGGTGCCCCGCCGGCAGCGGGACGAGCGGCTCGAGCGGCTCTGGGCCTTCAGCAACCTGGGCCAGTTCCAGGACCGGCTCGCCGGCAAGCTCTCCGGCGGGATGAAGCAGAAGCTCTCGCTCTGCTGCGCCCTGATCCATGAGCCCGAGGTACTGTTGCTCGACGAGCCGACCTTTGGGGTCGACCCGATCAGCCGCCGCCAGCTCTGGCTGATCGTGCACGAGATGGTGGCCCGGGGAATGACCGCGATCGTCTCGACCGCGTACCTCGACGAGGCGGAGCGCTGCGACCGGGTGGCGCTGCTCCAGCAGGGCCGGGTGGCGGCGCTCGACACCCCGGTGGCACTGCAGCAGCGGCTCGCCGGGAGGCTGGTGGCTTTCGAGACCGCCCAGTCGCGCGAGGCGGCGGAGCTCCTCCAGGGGCACCCGGCGGTGCGGAGCGCGGCGGCCTTCGGCGAGAGCCTCCACGTCACCATGGACTCGCCGGAGGCGATCCCCACGATCGCGATGCTGCTCGCGGCGAGCGGGGTCGACGTGACCGAGATGCTGCCGCTCGAGGCCTCCCTCGAGGACGTGTTCATCGACCTGACGAGCGTGGCCCATGCTGCCTGACGCGACGCCCGCCGTGGCCATCGAGGGACTCACCCGCCGCTACGGCGACTTCGTGGCCGCCGACAGCGTGACCCTCACGGTCGCGCGGGGAGAGGTGTTCGGCTTCCTCGGCCCCAACGGCGCCGGGAAGACCACGACGATCAAGATGCTCACCGGGCTGGTGCGCCCTTCGTCGGGGGGCGGCACGGTGGCGGGGCTCGACCTCGCCACCCGGGGAGAGACGATCAAGACCCGGATCGGCTACATGTCGCAGCTCTTCTCGCTCTACGCCGACCTGACGGTGGAGGAGAACATCGACTTCGCCGCCGGCCTGCACGAGATCGGCGGGGCCCGGCTGGCGGCGCGAAAGGCATGGGTGCTGGAGATGTCGAACCTGGGCGAGCACCGGGGCCGGATGACCGGCGCCCTGCCGCTCGGGTGGAAGCAGCGGCTGGCGCTCGGCTGCGCGGTACTGCACGAGCCGGCGGTGCTCTTCCTCGACGAGCCGACCAGCGGGGTCGACCCGGTGGCGCGGCGGCAGTTCTGGGACGTGATCCGGCGGCTCTCCCGCCAGGGGACCGCGGTGTTCGTCAGCACCCACTACATGGAGGAGGCGGAGTTCTGCGATCGCCTCGCCTTCATGAACCGGGGGAAGATGGTGTCGATCGGCACGCCGGCCGGGCTTCGCGCCGGGATGACCGACCCGATCCTCAAGGTGGAAACGCCCGACGCGGCCCGCGCGGTGCCGGTGATCGCCCAGCTCGACGTGGTGATCGACGCGAGCCTCTTTGGCCGCGGGCTCCGGGTGGTGGTGAAGGAAGCGGAGCGGGCGATGACCGAGATCCGTGCCGCGCTCGCGGCCCACGGCCTCGGGGCGGGACGGGTGGGGCCGATCGCGCCCTCCCTGGAAGATGTCTTCGTCGCCGCCGTGAACCGGGCGGGAGGAGCGGTGATCTCATGAGCACCCTGCACCGCCGTTTCAACGCCGGCCGGATGCTGGCCGTGGCCCGGAAGGAGTGGATCCAGATCCGCCGGGACGGCCGGAGCCTGGCGCTCGCCTTCCTGCTGCCGGCGATGCTGCTCTACCTCTTTGGCGTGGCGATCTCGACCGACGTGGAGAACATCCACCTCGCGGTGCTGGACCAGGACCGCACCGCCGAGAGCCGCCAGCTGGTCGACGCCTTCGTGCAGTCGGGGTACTTCATCCTCGAGGCGCGGCTCGACCGGCTGGACCAGGCCGAGCCGCTGATCCTCACCGGCAAGGCGCGGATCGCGCTGGTGATCCCGCCGAAGTTCGCCGCCGACCTCAAGGCCAGGCGGGCCGCGCCGGTCGAGCTGCTGCTCGACGGCGCCGATGCCAGCACCGCCACCGTGGCGCGGGGCTACGCCGACGCCATCGCCCGCAACTTCTCCAGCAAGGTGCTGCTGGGCCCGCGGACGGTGACTCCCGCGGTGCGGGCCGAGTCGCGGGTCTGGTTCAACGAGACCCTCGACAGCACCGCCAAGGTGGTGCCCGGCCTGATCGCGGTGATCATGTCGATCATCTCGGCGATGCTCACCAGCCTGACGATCGCGCGGGAGTGGGAGCGGGGCACCATGGAGCAGCTGGCCGCGACCCCGGTGGGGCGGGCCGAGCTGGTGATCGGCAAGCTGCTCCCCTACCTGGGGATCGCGCTGATCGACGTGGCGATGTCGCTGGCGACCTGTGTCTACCTCTTCGACGTCCCGTTCCGCGGGAGCCTGGCGCTCTTCACCGTGGCGAGCCTGGTCTTCCTCTGCGGGGTGCTGGCGCTGGGCATCCTCCTCTCGGCGGCGCTCAAGGCGCAGCTCCTGGCGGTGCAGGCCTCGATCTTCGCGACCTACATGCCGGCGCTCCTCCTCTCCGGGTTCTTCTACTCGCTCACCAGCATGCCGGTGGTACTCCAGTGGGTGAGCCGGCTGGTCCCGGCCCGCTACTTCGTCGAGATCACCCGCGGCGTCTTCCTCCGGGGCATCGGCCTCGAGGTCATCTGGCCGCCGCTCCTCGGCCTCACGCTCTTCGCGGCGGCCATGGTCACCCTGTCGATCCGGTCGTTCCGGAAGGAGCTGGTCTGATGGCGCGCCTCTCGTTGTTGCGGCTGTGGCAGCTGGTCAAGAAGGAGTGCAAGCAGCTCCTGCGCGACCCCAAGGCCAAGCCGATCCTGCTGGTCTCGCCAGTGGTGCAGTTCATCCTGCTGGCCTACGCCTCGACCACCGACGTCGAGCACATCCGCACCGTGGTGCTCGACCAGGACCGGAGCGCCGACAGCCGGGCCATCGTGCAGGCCTACCAGGCAGCGGGCTACTTCGACGTGCTGAAGACGGTCGACGCGCCGGCGGGGATCGTGCAGGAGCTGGACGGCGGCGTGGCGGTGCTCGGGCTCATCATCCCGCCGGGCTTCTCGCGGGAGCTCCGCGCCGGCAAGGGCGCCACGGTCCAGGCGCTGATCGACGGCTCGGACGCCAGCGTGGCCACGGTGGCGCAGAGCTACGTGGCCCAGGTGGCGGAGCGGTTCGGCGCGAAGGCGCGCCCCGCGCTGCACCAGCCGGGCGGGATCGAGCTCCGGGCCCGGGCCTGGTTCAATCCCAGCCTCGAGAGCCGGCTCTTCAACGTCCCGGCGATCATGGGGACGCTGCTTCTCACGACCTGCCTCATGCTCACGACCATGTGCCTGGTGCGGGAGCGCGAGGTGGGCACGCTCGACCAGCTGCTGGTGAGCCCGATCGGCGCCACCGAGATCATGATCGGGAAGATGCTCCCGATCCTGGGGGTCGGGCTCTTCCACCTCTCGATCTTCGCGGGCATCACCCTCTGGCACTTCCACGTGCCGTTCCGGGGGAGTGTGCTCGCGCTGCTGGTCGCGGCGGTGCTCTTCCTCCTCGCCGCGCTGGCGGTGGGCCTGCTGATCTCGGCAGTGTCGACCACCCAGCAGGAGGCGTTCATGCTGATGATCCTGATGATGCTGCCGATGGTGGTGCTCTCGGGCATGCTCTCGCCGATCGAGACGATGCCGGAGCCGCTCCAGTGGGCGACGCTGCTCAACCCGATCCGGCATTTCCTGGTGATTCTGCGCGGGATCTTCCTCAAGGGCACCGGGCTCGCGGAGCTGTGGCCGCAGTACGCCGCCATGGCCGCGATCACCGCCTCCGCGCTGACCCTCGCAACCACCCGCTTCCGGCAGTCGATCGCCTGAAGCCCGACACGATACTGGAGACCGACCCGATGCCTTCCCCGATCTTCCGCCGCGCGCTGCGCCCGGCCCTGGCCCTGATCCTGTTCCCCGCCGCGGCCCTCGCGCAGGCCCCGGCCACCACGACGCTCACCCTGGGCGACGCCGCCAGGATCGCGGCGGAGCGCGCGCCGAGCGTCATCGGCGCCCGCGCCCGTGCGGTACAGGGCGCCGCCCGCACCATGCAGGCCCGCGCCGAGCTGCTGCCCCAGCTCTCGAGCGAAGCCAGCGTGGACGGGGGCACCGAGAGCTCCGGCCTGCCGACCGGCACCTACCTGGGCGGCGCGCCGCGCCCGGTCTCCGGCCGGACGGTGGATGTGCGGCTCCAGGCGACCCAGAAGGTCCTCGACCTCGGTGCCATCCGGCGGATGAAGGCCGCCTCCACCGAGGCCGATGCCCTCGGGCACGGCGCAGTGGCGGCGTCAGAGGCGGCGGCGAGCCGCGGGGCGCTGGCCTGGCTCGAAGTGCAGCGGGCCGACGCCCGGCTGGCGGCGCGGGTGGCCGACTCGGCGCTGGCGGCGGAGCTGCTCGACATCGCCCGGCAGCGGCTGCAGGCCGGCACCGCGATCGCGCTGGACGTGACCCGGGCGGAGTCACAGCTGGCGTCGATCGTGTCGCAGCTCATCACCGCCCGGAGCGCCCGGGCGCGGGCTGAGCTCGAGCTGGTCCACGCGCTGGCGCTGCCGGTGTCCACCCGGGTGCAGCTGGGCGACACCCTGGGCGCGCCCGGCGCCGGCGCCGACGAGGTGCAGGAGAGCGCGGCGGTGGAGACGGCGATGCAGCGGCGGGGCGACCTGCTGGCGGCCGGCTCCTATGCCGAGGCGGCGCGGCGGCAGATCAGCGCGGTCAAGGCCGACCGGCTGCCCACCGTCTCGCTCTTCAGCAGCGCCGCGAGCACCTCGGGCGGCACGCTCGACAACCGGAGCTACGGCGTGTCGGTGAGTTTCTCCCTCTTCGACGGCTTCCGGCGGGAATCGCGCATCGCGCAGTATCGCGCCGAGGAGCAGGAGGCCGACGCCGAGTGGCTCGACATCCGCAACCGGATCGTAGTCGATGTCCGCTCGGCGATGCTCGACCTGGCGGCGGCGAAGGAGCAGGTGGCGGCGGCTGACGTGCGGCTCCGGCTGGCGGAGCAGGAAGTGGAGCAGGCCCGCGAGCGGTTCAGCGCCGGCGTGGCCGGCAACAGCGACGTGATCCAGGCCTCGCTGACGCTCAACCAGGCGCGCGATGTGGTGGTGGATGCCCGCACGACGTATCACCAGGCCAGGGTGAACCTGGCCGCGGCGCAGGGGACGGTGCGGGAAATCCGATAACCGCGCCGGGCGGGGTCGGAGGGCCGCGAGGTCGCGGCCCTTGACCCTCGACCCGCTCGCCCCCAAATCTCGACTCGCCTCCACACTCGAGATGCCCCGCGCATGGCCTCCGCTCGCCCCGACCGCCGCACCTTCGTCGCCACGCTGGCCGCCACATCGCTCACCCCCGCCCTCCGGCCCCTGGTCGAGGCACCGTGGATTCGGCGCTCGGGCGGCCACGACCTGGTCATCCGGGGTGGGACCGTCTTCGACGGCACCGGCGCCCCGGGTGTCGAGCGCGATATCGCGATCACCGGTGACCGGATTGTCGAGGTCGCGCGCCGCGTTGCCGGCGCAGGCACGGAAGAGATCGATGCGAAGGGGCTGGCGGTCGCGCCCGGCTTCATCGACATCCATTCCCATGGCGACGGGAGCATGGAGGAGGATCCGCGGCAGGAATCGGTGATCCGCCAGGGGGTGACGACGGTCGTGGCCGGGCAGGACGGCGGGAGCCGCGCACCGAGGAGCAAGGCGGGGAGTACGGGAGACGATGATGGCGATACCGAGAGCTTCACGAGCTATTTCGCCAAGGTCGACCAGCTCCAGCCGAGTGCGAATCTCGCGTCGATGGTCGGGCTCGGCAGCGTGCGGGCGTCGGTCGTGGGCGAAGACGACCGCCCCGCCACCCCCGACGAACTGGCCCGGATGGTCTCGCTGGTGGAAACGGCGCTGGCCCAGGGGGCCTGCGGGGCGTCGACCGGGCTGGAGTACACCCCGGGCGCTTTCGCGAGCACCGAGGAGCTGATCGCGCTCTGCCGGCCGCTCACCCGGCGGCGCCTGCCCTACGCGACCCACATGCGGAACGAGGACGACCGGGTGCTCGAGTCGATCGACGAGGCGATCGCCGTGGCAACCGGGGCGAAGTGCCCGCTCCAGATCTCGCACCTCAAGATGCAGGGCCCCCGCAACTGGCCGAAGCTGGACCAGGCCTTTGCGAAGATCGCCGCGGCGCGGAAGGGCGGCATCGATGCGGCGTTCGACCGCTATCCCTACACTGCCTACCAGACCGGACTCACCAACCTCTTCCCCACCTGGTCGCGCGACGGCGGCACCGCCGCGTTCCTCGCGCGGCTCGACTCGACCGAGCTCGACGCCCGGATCCGGAAGTACACGCTCGACAAGATCGCGCTGATCGGCGGGTGGGATAACGTGCTCATCGCCAGCACCCGCGCCGAGTCGGACAAGCCGGCGGAGGGGCAGCGGCTGGGGAGCTACGCCGCGTCGCTCGGGAAGGAGCCATACGAGACCGCGGTGGCGCTCCTCAAGAACAGCCGCGGCGGGGTGGGGATGGTGGGCTTCGCGATGAGCGAGGAAGAACTCGACCGGCTCTTTGCCCATCCGCAGGGGATGCTCTGCAGCGACGGCGGCGCCTTCGCAATCGACGGGCCGACCCACCGTGGAAGCCCGCACCCCCGCGGCGCCGGGTCGTTCCCGCGACTGATCGCGCGCTACGTGCGGGAGCGGAAGGCGATCACGCTGGCCCAGGCGATCCACAAGATGAGCGGCCTCCCGGCGTCACGGATCCGGCTCCGCGACCGGGGACGGATCGCGAAGCAGATGGCGGCGGACGTGGTCGTGTTCGACCCCGCCACCATCGCCGATACCGCGACGTACCAGAACCCGTTCAGCTATCCGGTCGGCATTTCGGCGGTGCTGGTGAACGGGGGGATCGCCGTGCGAGATGGCAGCAGGGGAGAGCGACGGACGGGGAGGACAGTCAGGCCGGCGTGAGAAGCAGTTCCGAGTTCCGGGTTCCGAGTGAACAGCAACAGCCAATCACGAAGACCACGAAGACACGAAGGCCACGAAGATACGAAGGAGTTCTTCGTGTTCTTCGTGGCTTCGTGCTCTTCGTGAATTGCAGTTCACAGCAACTCGGAACCCGCTGCGAAACCCGGCCTTACTCAACAACCAGGTACTGCCGCGCCGTGCGGGCCGGGCTGAGCTTCGGCAGGTAGTCCTTCGCCACCTTCGCCCGGATCGTCACCTCACCCTCGGCGCACCCGCTCGGCATCTTCCCGACGACCCACGTCGCGATGCCGTGATCCTCGAGCTGCCAGACGTCGCCCGACATCGGGCGGGAACCGGCGGCGACCGCCTGCGCGTTGCGGTCGAGGCAGCGGCCGGTCACCAGCACCGACTCGCCCTCGAGGGCGCGGTGGGTAAGGACCTGCCGGACGGTGACCATCGGCGCAGCGGGGGAAGTGGGAGCAGCGATCAGGCTGGCCAGCAGCAGTGCGGGGGCGATCGGGGACATCGTACACCTCTCGGTTGTTCGGTCCTGGTGGCTGGTTCTCTCTCACTCATGCGGCCTACGGGCCAGTCCACCGCCATGTTTCAATGGGAAACGACGCCTCTCTCTAACGGGGTAGGGCCGCCCGCGGTTCCCTCTTCCCTTATAGCGCTGGTTTCTGGCGCTCCTCCCACCGACCGGTACATTCCCGGCCACTTCCTTTCCGATTCCCCCAGTCCGAGCCCCACATGTGCGGCATCGTTGCGATGTTCTCCCAGCAGGGTGCCGTCTCCCGGCAGGCCCTCGAGCGCGCCACTGCCGCGCTCTACCACCGGGGACCCGACGGCCAGCGCTGCTGGGTCTCCCCGGACGGCCGGGTCGGGCTGGGCCACGCCCGGCTCAGCATCATCGACCTGGCGGGAGGGCAGCAGCCGATCGCCAGCGAGGATGACCGGACCCACATCGTGGTGAACGGGGAGTTCTACGGGTTCGAGCCGATCCAGCGTCGGCTGGAGCAGCGGGGCCATCATCTCCGGACCCGGAGCGACAGCGAGATCGCCCTCCATCTCTATGAGGAGATGGGCACGCACTGCATGCACGACCTCCGCGGCGAGTTCGCCTTCGTGCTGTGGGACGAGGCGCACCACACCCTCTTTGCCGCGCGCGACCGCTTCGGCATCAAGCCGCTCTTCTATGCCGAGCACGACGGGATCCTCTACCTCGCCTCGGAAGTCAAAGCCCTCTTCGCCGCCGGCGTGCCGGCGCGGTGGGACAGCGAGTCGGTGTTCCGGAGCGTGGACGTCAGCGGCAGCCCGCACCGCACGCTGTTTCACGGCATCCGGCAGGTGCCGCCCGGCCACTACCTCGTGGCCACCGAGGGGCACATGCATCTCGGCTGCTACTGGGACTTCGACTACCCCGCGGCGCAGCAGATTCGCCCGAACGGCAACGAGGCGGAGTACATCGAGCGATTTCACGCGGCGCTCGACGAGGCGGTGAGGCTCCGGCTCCGGGCCGACGTGCCGGTGGGGTGCTACCTGAGTGGCGGGCTCGACAGCTGCGCGGTGCTGGGGCTGGCGGCGCGGCACCACGCCGAGCCGATCCACGCCTTCACGCTGAGCTTCGACCGGGCGGAGTACGACGAGGGGCCGATCGCGCGGGAGATGGCGGCGCACTGCGGGGCGAAGTTCTATCCCATTCCCATCCGGCAGGACGACCTCGCCGATCACTTCATCGACGCCACCGCGCACACCGAGACCTTCTGCCTCAATGCCCACGGGGTAGCCAAGTACCTCCTGAGCCGGGCGGTGCGCGACGCCGGGTACAAGGTGGTGCTCACCGGCGAGGGATCGGACGAGATCCTCGGCGGCTACGCCCATTTCCGGCGGGACATGCTCCTCTACAACAGCGAGGGGCAGGACCCGGCCGAGGCAGAGCGCCTGCTGGCCGAGCTCGAGGCATCGAATCCGGTCTCACGCGGGCTGCTGCTCGCCGATGGCGCCAGCGCCCCGATGGACAGCGTCGCCCGGATCCTCGGCACGGTGCCGTCCTGGTTCGAGGTCTTCTCGGCGCGGGGACTCAAGATGCAGGAGCTGCTGGCCCCGGCCATGCGCGAGCGGTACGCCAGCCAGGAGCCGTATCGCCACCTGCTCAACAGCCTCGACGTGCGGGGCCAGCTGGCGGGGCGCGACGCGGTGAACCAGGCCTTGTATCTCTGGTCCAAGACCGCGCTGCCGGGCTACATCCTCTGTGTGCTGGGCGACCGGATGGAGATGGCGCACTCGATCGAGGGGCGGGTGCCGTTCCTGGACCATCACCTGGTCGAGGTGCTCACCACGCTCCCGGTGTCGCTCAAGATCCGGGGAATGACGGAGAAGTACGTGCTTCGCGAGGCGACCCGGCCGGTGCTCACCGACACGGTCTATCGCCGGCAGAAGCACCCGTTCCTGAGTCCCCCGGCGACGCTCCATCCGGGGGAGCGGCTGCATACCCTGCTGCAGGACACGCTGCGGGGGCACCTGCTCGAGTCCCTTCCCTTCTTCGAGCGCCGGGCGGTGATCGACCTGCTGGACCGGCTGCCGCGGATGGATACCGGGAGCCGGGTGGCGTACGATCAGATTCTCATGCTGATGCTGAGCGCGTGCGCGCTGCAGGAGAAGTACGGGCTGGCGGCGTAGAACCGCCTAAGGAAAAGCAGGGATCCCTCGGTCGCTGCGCGCCCTCGGGATGACAGAATTGGTTGCCAGCGCCTACCAGTTCTGTCATCCCGAGCGCAGCGAGGGATCCCTGATTTTCGCTTCAGGGAAGCAGGGATCCCTCGGTCGCTTCGCTCCCTCGGGATGACAGAGGTTCTTGCGGCGCGCACATCCACTTGCTCGCCCGCTTTGCCGCTTTGCCGCCTGACCGCCCGCCCCTGTCCCCCTCCCCCGGCTTCCTGTAGTTTTCTGAGTCCTCTACCCAGACCCGTCCTTGGCCGACCTCCGCGAGTCGCTGCAGGCCGCCCTTCCTTCCTACACGATCGAGCGCCAGCTCGGCCGTGGGGGGATGGCCACCGTCTTCCTGGCCCAGGACACCAAGCACAAGCGCCCCGTTGCATTGAAGGTCCTGCACCCCGAGCTGGCCCACGCCCTCGGCCCCGAGCGGTTCCGGCGCGAGGTGGAGCTGGCGGCCCGGCTCCAGCATCCCCACATCCTCACGGTCTTCGACTCGGGCGAGGCGGCCGGGCATCTCTGGTTCACGATGCCCTATGCGGAGGGAGAATCGCTCCGGGATCGTCTCACCCGGGAACGGCAGCTCCCGGTCGAGGACGCGGTGCGGATCGCGATCGAGGCGGCCCGGGGCCTCGCCTACGCCCACCAGCATGGGGTCATTCACCGCGACATCAAGCCGGAGAACATCCTGCTGACGTCGGACGGCTCGACCCTGGTAGCCGACTTCGGGATTGCCCGGGCGTTCGGCGGCGGCGACGCGCAGAGCCTCACCGAGACGGGCATGGCGGTCGGAACGCCCCAGTACATGAGCCCGGAGCAGTCGACCGGGGAGCGGGAGCTGGACGCGCGGACCGACGTGTACGCCCTCGGCGCGGTGCTCTACGAGATGCTGGCCGGGGAGCCGCCGTTCACGGGGGCGACAACCCAGGCGATCATCGCGAAGCGGATGCGGGGCGAGGTGCCGGACGTGCGGGCGGTGCGCCACTCGGTGCCCCGCGCCATCGGCGAGGCGGTGACGAAGGCGATGGCGCTGACGCCGGCCGACCGGTACGCCACCGCGGCCGAATTCGGGCGGGCGCTCACCAGCACGATGACCGCGACGCTCACCGGCGCCCGTCCCTCGGGAACGGTGGGTGCCATCACCGCGGAGAAGCAGAAGAAGCGCCAGGTCCCGACGGGGCTCGCCCTCCTGCTGGTGGGGTTCCTGATCGGCGTGGGGGTGCTGTTCGCGTTCCGGCGCGGAGGGCATGCCGCCACCTCGACGGGCCCGAAGGTGGTGGCGGTGCTCCCCTTCGAGAACCAGGGGGACTCGGCCCAGGAGTTCTTCGCCGACGGCATCACCGACGCGGTCCGCGGCAAGTTGAGCGCCGTGCCGGGACTCCAGGTGATTGCCGGGGCCAGCTCCCGGTCCTACAAGCACACCACCAAATCGCAGGCGGACATCGCGAAGGAGCTGGGAGCCGACTACCTGCTTGTGGCGACGGTGCAGTGGGCCAGGGATGCGAAGGGTGAGCAGCAGGTGATGGTGCGGCCGGAGCTCGTGGCGCTGGACAACAACCGCGCGACCACCCGGTGGCAGGACGCCTTCACCGCCGCGCTCACCGACGTGTTCAAGGTGCAGTCCGACATCGCTGGCAAGGTGGCGGGTGCCATGGATGTGGCGCTGGCCGACAGCGCCAGCCGCCAGCTGGCCTCACGGCCGACCGAGAATCTCTCCGCCTACGACGCCTTCCTTCGAGGGGAAGAGATCTACATCACCCGGGGAGGGACCGACCCGGCGTCGCTCCGCCAGGCGATGGGCTACTACCAGCGTGCGGTGGACCTCGACTCCACCTTTGCGCTGGCCTGGGCTCAGCTTAGCCGGTCGCGCGCGAGCCTCTACGGCAACTCGAGTCCCGAGCCGAGCCTGCTGCAGGCGGCGGAGCAGGCGGCCCAGCGTGCGAGGGCACTGGATCCCCGCCTCGCCGCGGGCCACCAGGCCCTCGGCGTCGTCTTCTTCAACCGGAATGACCTGATCGGGGCACGGGCCGAGTACCAGACGGCCCTCCGGCTGGAGCCGACCAATGCCCCGGTGCTCCGCAGCATGGCAACGCTGGACGGGGCGGTGGGCGCCTTCGATTCGGCGCTCGTCCATGCGCGGCAGGCCCAGCGGCTGGACCCCCGATCACCGCAGACCGCCAACGTGCTGGGCGGCATCCTGCTGGTCCTGCGGCGCTACGACGAGGCCCGTGTGGCCTACGATCGGGCGGTACTCCTGGCCCCGACGAGCCTCGCCTATCGGAACACCCGCATCGAGGTTGAACTCGCGGCGGGCAAACTCGACTCCGCGCGTGCCATCCTGAAAGCAATCCCCCCGGAGATCCCGCGGCCGGCCCTGTATGCCTACATGTCCACCTACTGGGACCTTGGCTGGATGCTGGACGATGCCCAGCAGCGAACGGTGCTCGAGTTGACGCCCGCGGATTTCGACGACGATCCGGGCACCTTCGGCATCGTGATGGCCCAGCTCTCGCACATTCGCGGCGATGCCCAGCGGGTACGGACCGCGGCCGACACCGCGCTCAAGGGGTTCGAGGCGATCCTCCGGCAGAACCCGGGGGACGTCCAGACCCGGGTGTTCGCCGCCCTCGCGAAGGCGTACCTCGGCAGGAAGTCGGAGGCCCTGAAGGATGCGGAGGCGGCCCTGGCCCTGGCCCCCTACACCGAACAGACGGTCAGCAACACCTATTTTCGCCGGGTGATCTCGCGAGCCTACGTCGTCATGGGCGAGCAGGAGAAGGCGCTCGATCTCATCGAGGAGCTGCTCCAGCGGCCGGGGGAGCTGTCGCCGGGGTGGTTGAGGATCGACCCGGAGTATGCGCCGCTTCGGGGGAACCCGAGGTTCGAGAAGCTGATCCGGAGCTGAGTCGCCAGACCTCGTCTTCGGAAAAGCAGGGATCCCTCGGTCGCTTCGCTCCCTCGGGATGACAGAATTGATTGCCGGGACGACCAGTTCTGTCATCCCGAGCGCAGCGAGGGATCCCTGACTTCTTCTACGGAGAAGCAGGGGTCCCTCGGTCGCTTCGCTCCCTCGGGGTGACAGAGTTGGTTGCCTGCGACATGGTCGGTTGCGAAGCGACCAGTTCTGTCATCCCGAGCGCAGCGAGGGATCCCTGACTTCTTCTACGGAAGAAGCAGGGATCCCTCGGTCGCTTGGCTCCCTCGGGACGACAGACCTCCTCCTCCGGTTCCACCAGATCAGCGGCCCGGTGAGCGCCATGACCGGGAGGCTGAGACTCACCAGCGCCGCGAGGATGCGGGTGGGCCAGCCCCAGAGGTCGCCGGTGTGGATCTCGCGGTTGTACATCGAGACCGCGCGGAAGGCGGCGGGTGCGGTGCGGCTGCTCCGGGCCTCGAGGATCGCGCCGGTGCAGGGTGAGAGAAAGATGTTGGTGCGGCCAGCCGGGGTGTGATCCTCCGGGTACTTGAGGATCACCCGGGCGGGTCCGCCCTTGCTGTCGAGTATTCCGGTGCTGGGCCGTGCGCCCGGCGCAGCCGCCATCGCGGTCTGCATCAGGCTCGCGAGGGGAACGGTGGCGTTGAGCGAGTCGCAGCCGGGCGCCTCCTTCGGGACTGGTCCGGGCAGGGTTTCGCCCAGGGCCCCGGCCAGGAGCGACATGACCGGCTGGCTCCAGTGGATCGTCACCCCGGTCAGGCCGAGCAGGAGGAGGAAGAGCCAGGTGGCGCCACCCAGCGCCGAGTGCAGTTCGAAGACCAGACGGCGGCCACTCGCGGTGCGCTTCACCCACAGGATCTTGCCCGGCCACCAGAGCAGCAGGCCGGTGAGCGAGAGAATCACCAGCATGACCCCGGCCCAGCCGACCACGGTGCTGCCGCCATCCACCAGGAGGCGGGTGTGGAACTGGTGAATCGTCCCCACCAGCGTCGTGAGGCGACTGGCATCGCCCAGCACTCTTCCGTCACCCGGATCGACCAGCAGATTCCGGGTGTCGCCCCCGACGGTGGCCAGCCGGACCCGCCACGCCTCGTTGGGCGGGCCAGGCATCGCGAGGGAAACGACTCGATACCCCGGCATCGCTCCCTCGAGTCGGCTGGACAACTCCGCCGGTGTGAGCGGCGCCGCCGTACCGGCCACTTCCACCAGCTGGCGGTCGAGCTGGAAACTGAGCGGGTCCTCGAACACCAGGATGGCCCCGGTGAGCCCGGCGACCGCGAGGAACGGGGCCGCCACGCAGCCGAGAATCAGGTGAGCCTGGAGCAGGATACGCCTGGTCTTCATCGCGGTTCTCCGATCGGGTCCCTCACGGGACAGCTGGCCCCAGCCGGGCGTTAGTGCCGCCACTAACGGATCCGGCCCCCTGGCTGTCTGGTCTCCAGAGCCCATGCCTCTTCCCGACGTCCCGGGAGCTTCCGCTCCCACCGACCCGACCGACGCCGCGCTGGTGGGACGCGTGCTCGCCGGCGAGCGGGAGGCGTGGGCACAGCTGGTGCGGCGGCACTACCGCGCGGTGTACGTCGTCGCCTTGGCGGTGACTGGACGCGGCGCCGATGCGGAGGATGCCTGCCACGACGCCCTGGTCCGGGCGGCGGAGCGGCTGGAGGAATGCCGGGACCCGTCGCGGTTCGGCCCCTGGGTCCGGACCATCGCCCGCAACCATGCGAAGAACCTGATGGCCCGGCAGGGAGTGCGCGAGGGCCCCGCCCTCGAGACCGTGGCTCCCTCTGTGGAAGCGGCGGCGCCGGGCCAGGTGGAGCGGCGAGAACTCCGGGGCCGGCTCGAGGCGGGGCTCCGCCAGCTGAGCCCGGCGCAGCGGGAAGTGCTGCTGCGCCACGACCTCGACGAACGGCCCCACGAGGAGATTGCCAAGGCGCTGGGCACCTCGGTGGGGATGTCCCGGCAGCACCTCTTCAACGCCCGGCGACGGCTGCGTGAGTTCCTTGGAATGGCCGCACTGGAGGAATACCGTGACGGATGAGCTGGTGAACCTCGAGCCGCTCGACCCGACCCGCGACCCGGCGCGCCTCGATGCGCTGGTCGCCCGGATCGCGCATGATGGCATGTCGGCACGGAGCGCGCGGCCGGCGGGCACGGGAACGCTCCTGGTGCTGGCGCGCTGGACGAGGCCACTCCTCGCCGCCGCGGCCACGATCGCGGTGCTGGCGAGTGGCGTCCTGATGTACCACCCCGCCCTCCCGGTGCATCCCCCTTCGCTGCTCGAGGGACTGGGTGTTCCGGCGCCATTCGCCGCGTGGGCCGAGTCGGGGCGGTCGCCTGACCTGGACGAGTTGCTCGCCGGCATGGCCGAGTCGATGAGTCCCGCCACCAGCCCGGAGCGCCAGCCATGACCCTGCTGCGGCCGGTGCTCATCCTCGTCGCGGTCTTCGCCAGCGGCGTCCTCGCCGGGATCGCGCTCGAGCGCTGGCAGTTCCACCCCCCGATGGAGGGGCTGGTGACGGTGAAGTCGCCACCGCTCGTGAACGGTGTCCCGCTGATGCTCAAGCGCTTCGGGCTGAGCCCGGAGCAGGAGGCACGGATGCGGGCGGTGAAAGACCGCTGGCAGCCGCGGGCCGATTCCCTGATGCAGGGGCTCTTCCCGGGGCTCCGCCAGATCCAGAGCGGGATGTTCCAGGAGATGATGTGCGTGCTGACGCCGGCGCAGGATTCGGCCTATCTCGCATGGCGGCGGCAGATGCGATTCAACATCGCGGAAGGCGAAGCGCAGCTGAGCCTGGTGCGGGAGGGGAGGTGTCCCTAGGCGGCAAGGCGGGCCGGCATGAAACTGCAGGCGAGGAGGCGCGTATGGTTAAAACAACCATACTGCCAAGGCGCCGTGGCACACCACCTCGAAGACCCACATCTCCCTCTCAAGCCCGTCGACCTGCACCTCCTCCTCTCCCTCGCGGAAGGGGAGCTGCACGGCTACGGCCTGGTCAAGGCGATCGAGGCGGCGAGTGACGGCCTGATCCGGCTCGATCCCGGCAACCTCTACCGGGTCATCAAGCGGCTGCTGGAGCAGGGACTCATCGCCGAATCCGACGGCCCTGAGGGCGACGAGGGCTCGGAGCGGCGGAAGTACTACCGGCTCACCGTCCCGGGTAAGCGGGTGCTGGCGCGGGAGCTGGAGCGCCTCACCGCGCTCACCCGTTCGCACCCGGTCCGCGCCCTCATGCGCCGGTGGGCCACCACATGAGCCGCCCCTCCTTCTCCGACCGAGTGTTCCTGCTCCTCACCCGGCTCTATCCGCTCGACTTCCGGCTTCGCTTCGGCGCCGAGATGCTCGCGGTTCATCGCGAACAGACGGCGGAGGCGCGGCGGGCCGGGCTCCTGGCGCTATGCGGGCACTGGCTGCGGCTGCTTCCGGGGATGTTGTGGGGTGGAGTTCTTTCCAGAAGAGAAGCAGGGATTCCTCGCTTCGCTCGGAATGACAGACTTCCTCGGCATGACAGACTTCCTCGGCATGACAGAGTTCCTCGGAATGACAGACTTCCTTGGAATGACAGAATCCTCGAGTCGCTCTGGAGCGATCTCCGGCTGGGTGCCCGCACTCTCCGGAAGTCGCCGATCTTCACCCTGATCGCCTGGTCCTGCATCGCAGTGGGGTGCGGCGCGGTGACCACGATCTTCAGCGCCGCCAACGCGATGGTCTATCGCCCGCTGGCGGGCACCAGCGATGCCGGCAGGCTGGTGCGAATCGAGCGGAAGAATCCGGAGGGGACCGAGGGCGCCTCCCTCTCCTGGCACTGGTACTCGACCATCCGGTCGGAGGCCCGGAGCGTCGACGGCGTGGTGGCCTGGTCCAAGGTGTCCCTGGTGCTCCGGGGCGGTGATGGCCCGGGGGACGTGATCTACGGCTCGCTCGCGAGCGGCAACCTCTTCTCGGTGCTCGGCGTGCGGCCGTACCTGGGACGGTTCTTCCTGCCGGAGGAAGACCAGACCGCGCTGACCCACCCGGTGATCGTGGTGAGCGAGCGGTACTGGCGCACCCGGCTGGGCGGCGACAGCAGTGCGGTGGGCCGGGACCTGCTGGTGAACGGCCGGCCTTACACCCTGATCGGCGTGGCGCCCGCAGCCTTCCGCGGCATGGATGAGCCGATCGAGTCCGACGCCTGGATCCCGCTGCACATGCAGCCGGCGATCCGCGGGTCGGGGGGGGCGCTGGACGACCGCCCGGTGGCCTGGCTTCGCATGGCGGCGCACCTGGCGCCGGGGGCGTCGCTGCCGGCAGCGCGGAGCGAACTCAACGCCATGGCGCGCCATCTCGCCGAGGCCTCGATCGAGCCGGAATGGGGACGGAAGTACCAGACCCTGGTGCTCTCATCGCTCCGGGGCCTGCCACCTGATGCCACCGGCCCGCTGGGCCAGTTCCTCGCCCTGCTGCTCGGCGCGGCGATCCTGGTGCTGATCATCGCCAGCGTGAACGTGGCGGGGCTCCTCTCCGCCCGGGCGGTGGCGCGGCGGCGGGAGATGACCGTGCGGGCCGCGCTGGGCGGCACGCCCGGCCGGCTCACCCGGCAGCTCCTCACCGAGATCGTGCTGCTCTTCACCCTGGGCGCGGCGGGTGGCGTGGCCTTCGCATTCCTCGCGACCGGGGCGCTGGAGCGGCTGCCGCTCACCACCGAGCTCCCGATCCGGCTGGAGATCTCGCCCGACCTGAGGGTGATGGCGTTCGCGCTGGGAATCGCGCTGGTCACCGGCATCATCGTGGGGCTCTCTCCCACCCGGCAGGCGGTGCGACCCGACCTGGGCGCTCGGCTCCGGGACGGGAGCGGCGGGATCCTGGAGCGGCGCGGCAAGGGCGGCCGGATCCTGGTCGCCGCCCAGATCGCGACGTCGCTGGTGCTCCTGGTGGGGGCGAGCCTGCTCGGGCGGGCGCTGCTGACCGCGACGAAGCAGGACCCCGGCTTCCAGACCAGCGGGATCCTGACCGTCCCGATCGATCTCTCGAGCTGGGGATTCGATTCCGCCCAGGGGCGGCGATTCCTCCGCCAGCTCGATGCCGAGCTCGCGAGCATGCCGGGGATCACCGGCCGGTCGGCCACCACGATCCTCCCGCTGAACTTTCACGGCAGCTGGGCCGGCATCACCCTCCCCGGCAACAGCGACGGTCACGAGCGCGACATCCAGCAGATCCTGGTGGGCAACGACTATTTCGACGCGCTCCGGATCCCGCTGGTGGCGGGCCGGCCGATCCGCCCGGAGGACACCGAGGCGTCCGACCCGGTCGCAGTGATCAACGAGACGATGGCGCGGCAGTTCTGGCCCGGGACGAGTGCGCTGGGAGCGAGCTTCCGGAAGGACGGAAAGATGGTGACCGTCGTGGGCATCGCGCGGGATGCGAAGTACGCCTCGCTCACGGAGCAGACGCCGGCGCTGGCGTATTTCGCCCTGGCGCAGGAGTGGCGCGAGCAGCAGCACCTGCTCCTGTCGACCCGGCTCAGCGTCAAGGCGATCGCGCCGGCGCTCCAGCGCGCGGTGCAGGCGGCCGACCCGGGGGCGCCGCGGATCCTGGTCAGCACGCTGGAGGAGGCGAGCGGCGTCGCGTTCCTGCCGGCGCGGGTAGCGACGCTGGTCACGGGGGTCCTGGGCCTCGCGGGGCTGTTGCTCTCGGTGACGGGACTCTACGGCGTCATCGCCTGGTCCGCGGCGCGGCGCACCCGCGAGATCGGGATCCGGCTGGCGCTCGGCGCCGACCGGCGGCAGGTGCTGGGGATGATCCTGCGGGAAGGGATGGGCATCACGGCGTGGGGGCTGCTGCTGGGGCTGCCGCTCTCGGGGATGGCGGCGCCGTTGCTCTCGAGCCTCCTCCTCGGGATGAAGCCGCTCGATCCGGCGGTGTTCGTCCTGGTGCCGCTGCTGCTCGCGAGCGTGGCGCTGGTGGCGAGCTACCTGCCGGCGCGCCGGGCCTCGGGGCTGCCGCCGGCGGTGGTGCTCAGGGAGGAGTAGTTCCGGGTTCCGGGTTAACTGCAACTGCGGATCACGAAGAGCACGAAGCCACGAAGAGCACGAAGAGCAATGTTGCTGCTACTGCTGTTCTTCGTGACCTTCGTGGCTTCGTGTTCTTCGTGATACAACTGTCATGGTCGTACGTGTAAGGTCAGCCTATCGAAGCGCGAGCAGCTTATCGCGGGTGATCGGCAGCTCCCGGACCCGGGCCCCGGTGGCGTTGAAGACCGCGTTCGCCACGGCCGGTGCAACCAGGGGTACCGGATGCTCTCCATACCCTCGCGGCGGCTGGTCGCTGGGAAGAATGTGGGTCTCCAGCCTCGGCATCCGATCGAGGGTCATTACCCGGAAGTCGGTGTAGCTCCGCTCCACCACCCCGCCATTCCGCACGTTGAGCTTCCCCGCGAGCGTTGCGCTGAGCCCCCAGGTGATTGCGCTCTCGGTCTGGCCCTCGACGCCGAGGGGATTGAGCGCCATGCCGAGGTCGGCGACGGTGACGATCCGGTCGACCCGCACCTCGTGATCGGCCTTCGAGACACTCACCTCGGCCACCATCGCGAGGAAGGTGGCGCGGTGATACACGTTCGCCGCGACACCCCGGCCCCTCCAGCGATCGGCGGTGGGTTCGAGTGGTGTCCTCCACCCCGAGCGCTCGCGCGCCGCGAGGAGCACCGCCCTCAACCGGTTGCGGTCGAGGCCGCGTCCGTTGATCTGCTTCACACCCGGCGGGAGCAGCTCAAGCCGGAACTCGACCGGGTCCTTCCCCAGTTCCGCCGCCAGCTCGTCGATGAATGATTCCCGGCCGAAGACGGTCGCGGGATACATCACCGCCCGCCACGGCCCGACCGGGAGGGGGCTGGTCACGTCGACACAGTCGACCTTGAGCGCCGGGAACTCATAGGGGTTGTCCGGCGCGCCCCAGGGAATCTCGTCCTCGGCGTAGGCATTCTCGGCCCTGGCCGGCTTCGGGTCGGTCCAGATGTTCCGTCCGTCATGAATGTCGTAGATGGTCAGGTCGGAGGCGGATGTGTGGTGCACCACCGCGGCCAGCTTCCCGTCGGTGGTGATCCCCGCCTCGAAACGCTGCGCGGTGGCCGGCTGGTAGTAGCCGAAGCGCATGTCGTCCTCGCGGGTCCAGAGCACCTGCACCGGCCGCTGCATCTCCCTGGCGAGCTCCACCGCTTCGCCCACGAAATCGGCAAAGAGGCGCCGGCCGAATCCCCCGCCCATCAGCATCGGGTGCATGACCACCCGGCTCACCTCCACCCCGGCGACCTTCGCGGCGACGGCGAGGGTGCGCACGTCGGTCTGGCTCGGCACCCAGAGCTCGACCCGCCCGTCCCGCAGCGCCGCGGTGCAGTTCATCGTCTCGAGCGGCGCGTGGGCCTGGAAGGGGTAGAGATAGGTCGCGCTCACCCGCCGTCGCGCCGCGGCCAGGGCCGAATCGGCGTCTCCCTCACTCCGGACGGGGTAGCGGTGGCCATCGAAGGCGGTGGCCAGCCCGGCGAGGTAGCGCTCCGAGTCGAAGGCGGAATGGGGGCCCGCCGCCCACTCCACCACCAGCGCGGCGCGCCCGCGCATCGCCGACCAGGTGTCGTCGGCCAGCACCGCGACGCCGGGATGGATGCCGGCGGTCACCCGTCGCACGGCGCGCACGCCCGGCACGGCCAGGGCCGCCCGATCGTCGAAGCGGACCAGGGTGCCGCTCAGCGTCGGGGCGCGCTCGATGGAGGCGTAGAGCATCCCCGCCAGCTTCACGTCGAGGCCGTAGCGCGCCTGGCCGGTGACGATGGCGGGGCCGTCGACCCGCCGCACCGGCTTGCCGAGCAGGGTGAACGCGGACGCGGGCTTGAGCGGGGGCGACTTCGGGACCGGAAGCCGGGCGGCCCGGGCCGCGAGCCGGCCGAAGCCGAGGGAGCGCTGGGTGGCGGGATGCTGGACCGTCCCGTTCTCCACCCGGCAACGCTCCGGCTTCACCCCCCAGAGACTCGCCGCCGCGGCGATGAGCATCTCGCGCGCCGCGGCGCCCGCCAGGCGGCAGGGCTGCCAGCTGTCCTCGACGCTGCTGCTGCCACTGGTGTGGAACTCCACCCCGGCGAATCGCCCGCCGGGCGAGGGCTGCTCGACAGTCACCCGAGACCATTCACACCCGAGCTCCTCGGCGACCAGCATGGGCAGAACGGTCCGGACCCCCTGCCCCATCTCGAGCTTGGTGGCCCAGATCGTCACCGAGCCATCAGGGGAAATCTGAAGCCAGGCGTTGGGGGCGAAGCCGGCAGCGGGCGTCGCGGCGCCGGCCTCCTCGAGGCGGAACCCGAGCGTCAGGCCGGCGGCGCCGACGGTGCCAAGAAAGGTGCGGCGGGAGAGGCGCATCAGCGGGAGCGCGCCAGGGTTGCCGCCTGCTCGACCGCGGCGCGGATCCGGGTGTAGGTCCCGCAGCGGCAGACGTGACTGGACAGCGCGCGCTCGAGGTCGTCGGCGGCGGGGGGCGGAGTGTGCCGGAGGAGGGAGGCGGCTTCCATGATCATCCCCGGCTGGCAGAACCCGCACTGGGCCACGTCGGCGTCGAGCCAGGCCACCTGGCAGGGGTGGCCGGCATCGCTCGAGAGCCCCTCGATGGTGGTCACTGCGTGTCCCACCGCCTGGCTCACCGGAACCTGGCAGGAGCGGACCGCCTCCCCATCGAGGTGCACCGTGCACGCGCCGCAGGCGCCGATCCCGCACCCGTACTTGGTGCCGAAGAGGGTCAGGTGATCACGGAGGGCCCAGAGGAGCGGCATGGCCGGGTCGACGGAGAGCTCGCGGCGGGCGCCGTTGACCAGGAGAACCAGGGGAGGCATCGAAACCCCGGGGGGCGAGTGGAGGAACTGGCCGGACGGGCCGCCGGACGGGGGAGTTTCCTGTCACGCACGGGTTGCGACCTGGGACACTGGCGCGGGAGGCGGGGCTCCCCATGTTTGGAGATCCACGCACCACAATCCAGCAGTCATACGCCCGGAGGCGTCATGGGAAAGAAAGATCCGGCGCTCACCTACCTCAAGTCGTACGGCTATTCGGTGGTTCGCCTGCCGCGGCAGGACATCCTCCCGGGCCAGATCTTCGCCCGGCGGAACAACGACCTGAGCGAGCGGGGGTCGCTCGCGAACGTCTTCACCCCGGGCAGCGTCCCCCTGCCGAAGATCCGGCACGACGTGGTCGCCGCCGACATCTCCGGCAGCGTGAAGACCACGCTCTCCCTCGGCCTGGGCCTCACGCTGCTGGGCGGCTTCCTCAAGGCATTCGGGGTCAACGCCTCGATCAACGCCAGCTACAAGCGGGCCGCGTCGGTCACCTTCGAGTTCAAGGGTCTCCGGAGCGACGTGATCGAGACGGTGGAGCTGGAGCGGTTCCTGAACGCCGCGCACGTCACGCCCGGCGCGCCGGCCACCGAGGCGATGCTGGATGACGACCAGCTCTACGCCATCACCCGGACCCTCAAGAGCCGGAGCTTCGTGGTGGACGCCGCGGACGAGACCGGGAAGTCGGTCGCGATCGACCTCCCCGCCATCAAGGAGGCGCTGGGCGCCAAGGTGAACGCCGAGTCGGAGGGGAACAGCAGCTCGAAGATCCACTACGAGGGCGAGATCGCGCTGGTCTTCGGGGTGCAGGCGATCCACCTCTACTACGAGCATGGCCACTTCCAGACCTACGAGGAGCTGGCCCCGGGCAGCGCGGTGGCCCGGGCGATGGCGCCGCGCGGCGGCCGGAAGAAGACGGCGACGAAGAAGAAATCCGTCGCCCCGAAACGGCAGGTGACCTGGCTCTCCGACGATCGCGCCTTCTTCACCCTCCGCTGAGCGGGAGACATCATGGCGGCCCTCAGGAAAGTGCTCTGCGTGCACGGCATCGGCCACGCGGAGCTGGACGAAGGTTTTCGGGAGTCGTGGCGGCTCGCGATCGAAAGCTCGGTCGCCAACATCGATCCCGGGGCGAAGGTCGCGGTCGAGTTCCTGGAGTACGACGAGCTGTTCGAGCATGCGCCGCTCAACCCCATCACCTACGGGCTCGCCTTCACCCGGCTCCTCGCCAGCATCCTGGTGCACAGCGTGCTCGAGGGGGTCACCACCCGGCGGGGCCTGGGCGACCTGCCGGCGATGGTGCGATGGACCGCCGGGATGGTGGCGCAGTGGAGCACCGAGGAGCGGCTCCGCTCGACGGTGCGGGCGCGGCTGGAGAAGCGGCTGGCCGACAGCGGCGCCGACCTGGTGCTGGCGCACAGTCTCGGTTCGCTCATCGCCTATGACACCTTCGGGCGGAACCCGGGACTGCTCGACGGCAAGGTGCTGGTGACGCTGGGCTCGCAGGTGGGCCACCCGGCGGTGCGCGACCTCTTTGCCGGGCGGATCGGGCCGATTGTCCCGGCGAGGCACTGGTACCATCTCTACAACCCGCACGACCACGTCTTCACCAGCCCGCTCCGGATCTCGGCGCCGAACTTCGAGCAGATCGACACCCAGTTCGATGTCCCCAACGACGTGCTCAACCACGAGGCGACCTGGTACCTCCGGCACGCCAGCACCATCGAGGGACTCTGGCGGCCGCTGCTGGAGACGGCGCCGCGCGCACGGGTGCTCACCATGGCGCCCAGGCCGGTGCGGGAGCGGCGGCGCGGTCCCAACCGGAAGGCGCTGATCGTCGGGATCAACAACTACCCCGACCCCGCCAACCGGCTCGAGGGGTGTGTCAACGACAGTTTCCTGATGAGCGCACTGCTGCAGGAGTGCGGCTACGATGCCGATGACATCCGGCTGGTGCTGGACGAGCGGGCCACCACCGAGGGGATTCTCGAGCGGGTCGACTGGCTGCTCAACGACGTGCGGGAGGGAGACGAGCGGGTGCTCTACTACTCGGGGCACGGGGCGCAGATCCCGGCCTACGGCCCCAACGAGGAGCCCGATCACTTCAGCGAGTCGCTGGTGCCGCACGACTTCGACTGGACCCCGAAGCACAGCATCACCGACCGGCAGTTCTCCGAGCTGTACTCCCAGCTGCCCTACGGCGCCACCTTCCTCGCGATCTTCGACTGCTGCCACTCGGGCGGGCTCACCCGCGATGGCGGGCCCAGGGTGCGCGGGATCAACCCGCCCGACGACGTGCGCCACCGGGCGCTCCGCTGGAGCAAGGAGGAGCAGATGTGGGTGGCGCGCGACTTCCCGATGATCAACCGCAGCCTCAAGCAGGTGAAGAACTGGCGCGACCTGATCGGGGCCGACGGCGCGACCCACAAGCTGGGCCGGGCGGCGCGGCTCCGGCGGCTGCCGCGGGCGGAGTATCTCCGGACCCGCAAGGCGCTGGGCCATAAGGGCCCGTACCTCCCGCTCCTGCTCGAGGCCTGTCAGGAGTCGGAGTATTCCTATGAGTACCGGCACGGCTCGACCAGCTACGGCGCCTTCACCTACTGCCTCGCCCAGGCGATCCGGGAGGGAAAGACGCTGAGCTTCAAGCAGGTGGCCGAGCAGGTGACGACCAAGCTCCACCGGCTGGGCTATGAGCAGACCCCGCTCGCGCTGGGGGCGAAGGCCCAGCTGGAGAAACCGGTGCCGTGGGACCGGCCGGTGCTGCCCCGGCGGCGGAAGGAGGCGTAGGACCGGGCGGCTATTGACGGGCTGGCGGGCGGACCCTAGGTTGCCTTCCACTAACCAGGTTAGGGGAAAGCCATGGCCCGTCAGCCGACCGACCTCATGCACGGCACTCTGGATGTGCTGGTGCTCAAGATCCTCTCGTGGCAGCCGGCTCACGGCTACACCATCGCCAAGGAGATCGAGCAGCGGAGCGGCGGGGTGTTCGAGATCGAGGACGCGGCCCTCTACAAGGCGCTCCACCGGCTGGAGGCGGCAGGCGCGGTCGCGGCGGAGTGGGGCGTCAGCGAGAACAACCGGCGGGCCCGCTTCTATCGCCTGACCCCGCACGGCCGGAAGGAACTCCGGGCCGAGACCAGTACCTGGAACGCGTACGTCGCGGCGGTGAGCGGCGTGCTGGGCGCGGCCTGAGGAGGCACCGATGAGCATCCTGCCCTGGCGCGCTCCCGCGGAGATCGACGCCGACCTCGACGAAGAACTGCAGTTCCACCTGGAGCAGCGGATCGCGGAGCAGGTCGCGAAGGGGATGACCCCGGCGGCGGCCCGCGAGGAAGCGCTCCGCCGCTTCGGCAACCTGGCCGACGCGCGGGCCTACTGCCGCGCGGTGGACCGGGGGCGCGCCCGGCAGGAGCGGCGGCGCGACTGGCGCACCGGCTGGGGGCAGGACCTCCGCTTCGCGCTGCGCCAGCTGCTGCGCGCGCCGGGGTTCACCCTCATCGCGGTTCTCACCATCGGCCTCGGCGTCGGGGCCAACACCGCGATCTTCAGCGCGGTGCACCGGCTTCTCCTCAACCCGCTCCCCTTCCCCGGCGGCGACCGGCTGGTGGCGCTGCTCGAGACCAGCGAGAAGAGCGGCATCATGGTGACCCCGGCGCGGGAGGTCGTGGACATCTGGCGCGCCAAGTCCCGGACCCTCGAGGGCATCGAGGCGTACGACGAGCGGACGGTGACGCTGTCGGGCAGCAGCGAACCGGAGCGGATGAGCGCGGTGCTCGCCAGCGGCGGGCTCCCCTCCTTTCTCGGCGCCACGCTGCCGCTGGGGCGGTATTTCGCGCCGGAGGAGCTGGTCTCGAACGGGCCGCACGTCGTGGTGCTGGGGCATGGGCTCTGGCAGCGGCGCTTCGGGGGCCGGACGAACGCCCTGGGCGAGACGCTCGAGATCGACGGCAAGCCGTACACCGTGATCGGGGTGATGCCGACCGACTTCACGATCCCCTCCATGGGTGGCGGTCCGGCCTCGCAGCTCTGGCTGCCACTTCCCCCCGGCACCGCCGAGACGCGCCGCCAGGCCGTCGCGCGGCTCCGGCCGGGGGTGACGCCGGAGCAGGCCACCGCGGAACTCGGGAGCATCGAGACGGCGTACTGGAAGGACAAGCCGAACTCGATGGCTTTCACCGGCAAGGCACTGCGCCCCCAGGAATTCCTGGCCGGCCCGCTCCGGCAGGGCCTGCTGGTCCTGTTCGGCGTCGTCGGCGTGGTGCTGCTCATCGCCTGCGCCAACGTTGCCAACCTGCTGCTGGCCCGGGCCGCCACCCGCTCACACGAATTCGCCATCCGCACCGCACTGGGCGCGGGCCGTGGACGGCTGGTGCGGCAGCTCCTCACCGAGAGCACCCTGCTGGCGCTTCTCGGCGGGGCGCTCGGCATCTTCCTCGCCGCCCGCGGGCTCGACCTGCTCCGGGTGGTCCGGCCTTCCTCCCTCGATCAGCTGGACGATGTCCGGCTCCAGCCGGTGGCGCTGCTCTGGAGCCTGGGGCTCACGCTGGTCACCGGCCTCGTCTTCGGACTGGCGCCGGCGCTGCTCTCGACCGACCGCCAGGCGGGCGGCTCGATCCGCGGACTGGCCGGCACCAGCGCCCGGTCGCCCCGGCGACTCCGGTCGGCGCTGGTGGTGCTGGAGGTGGCGCTCTCGGTGACCCTGCTGGTGGGGGCGGGCCTCCTGGTGCGCACCCTGGTGCGGATGCAGCAGGTGCAGCCAGGCTTCAGTGCGGAGGGCGTCACGGCGTTCACCATCGCTCCGCCGGCGGCGCTGGGCGAGGAGAGCAGCGCGAAGCCGAACCCCGCGCTCCCGGAAATCCGGCGCGAGCTGGCGGAGCGGGTGCGCGCAATTCCGGGCGTCGAGGGGGTCGCGCTCTCGAGCGGGGTGCCGCCCCGGATGGGCGTCGCCTTTGGCGAACTCGAGGTCGAGGGCAAGAGCCTCAACCCGGAGGAGCGACCCCGGCTGGTCGGCTACAGCGCGGTGTCGCCGGGGTACTTCGCCGCGCTCGGCGTGTCGCTGGTGGCGGGCCGCACCTTCGAGCCCCGGTCCGACACCCACGAGACCCTGATCAACGAGGGGATGGCCCGCCGCTTCTGGCCGGGTGAGGACGCCGTGGGCAAGCGCTTCCGGCTGGGCGAGCGGGGGGAATGGCTCACGGTGATCGGGGTGGTGAGCGACATCCGGATCCCGGGGCGGCAGCAGTCCTTCGATTCGCTGCAGACCTACTCGCCGATCAGCGAGCGGGATGGCGAGCCGGGCGGGAGTTACCTCCTGGTCCGGTCGCGCGGCGACCGCGCGTCGATCACCCGGCAGGTCCGTGCCGAGGTGGGCGCGACCGCTGGAGCGCTGGCGATCACCGAGGTGAACGCGGCAAGCGACCTGCTCGACGAGGTGCTGCAGGGCCCGCGCTTCACGATGCTCCTCTTTGCGGGCTTTGCGGGGCTGGCGCTGCTGCTCGCGGCGATCGGGCTCTACGGGGTGGTGAGCTACTCGGTCAGCCAGCGCACCCGGGAGATCGGGGTGCGCATGGCGCTCGGCGCGGGGCGGCTCTCGGTGATCCGGATGGTGCTCTGGCAGGGACTCGGCCTCACGCTCCTCGGCGTGGTGCTGGGGCTCGCGGGAGCGGCGGCGGCCACCCGTGCGATGCAGAGCCTCCTCTTCGGCGTGAGCCGGCTCGATCCGCTCACCTTCGCGGTGGTAGGCGCTGGGCTGATCGCGGTCGCCCTGGTGGCGGCGTGGGTGCCGGCGCGGCGGGCAGTGCGGGTGGACCCGGCGGTGGCGCTCAGGGGGGAGTGAGGCGGCTAGGCGGCGCGCTAAGGTAAGGCGAGGCGCGGCGGACCGGGGGATTCCCGGAGCAGAACGTACGGGCCCAGTGCTATTCATCGTCGGTAGCACTATCAGGGCCCGTCAGTTCTGCGGAGGGGATCCTCCGGGACGCCGCGCCGATTCAGTTCTGCGAGGGGATCCTCCGGGACGCCGCGCCGATTCAGTTCTGCGGAGGGGATCCCCCGGGCCGGCCGCGCCGACTCTGCGGCGCTGGCTCGGCCTTGTGGGTCTCCCCGTCGAGACGCATCTTGGGCCACCCCACACGCCAAGCAGGACCTGTCCATGGCCGTCGGCACCCGTCGGTTGGTCGGCAGTGCGGCTATTGCCGCGCTCGGCTCGTTCCTCTTCGGATTCGACACCGCCGTCATCTCGGGTACCACCGAGGCGCTGCGGCTCCACTTCTCGCTCGACAGCGGGCAGCTGGGCACCACGGTGGCGAGCGCGCTGGTCGGCACCATCATCGGCTCGCTGAGCGCCGGACCCCCAGCCGAGCGGCTGGGCCGCCGGCCGATTCTCACCGGGGTGGCGCTGATCTACGTGGTCGCATCGCTGGCCAGCGGGCTGGCGTGGAGCTGGCCGGCGCTGGTGATCGCCCGGTTCCTCGGCGGGATCGGCGTGGGAGCGGCGTCGGTGGTGGCGCCGCTCTACATCGCGGAAATCTCGCCGCCGGCCATCCGCGGAAGGCTGGTGGCGCTGAGCCAGTTCAACGTGGTTGCCGGCATCCTGGTGGCCTATCTCTCCAACTACGTCGTGGCGCAGCTGGTGGGCGGGCCCGAGTCGCTCGCGTGGCGCTACATGCTGGGCATCCAGGTGGTTCCCTCCGCCCTCTTCCTGCTGCTGATCACCACGATTCCCGAGAGCCCCCGCTGGCTGGTCAAGCAGCAGCGGCGGGACGAGGCGGCCACGATCCTGCGGGAGATGGGCAACGCCGAGCCGGAGGCGCTGGTGCGGGAGATCGCCGACTCGCTGCACGAGGAGTCGGTCTCGGCGACGGAGTCGCTCTTCCAGGCCAAGTACCGGAAGCCGATCCTTCTCGCAGTCATGGTGGCCTCGTTCAACCAGCTCGCCGGCATCAACGCCCTCATCTACTACACCACCGACATCTTTCGGATGGCGGGAGCGGAGCGGACCAGCGCACTGCTCCAGTCGGTCATCATCGGCCTCACCAACCTGGTCTTCACGATGATCGCGATGACGGTCATCGACCGATATGGGCGCAAGCGCCTCCTCCTGATCGGGGCGGCGGGGCTCGCCGTCTGTCTCGGGGCCGCGGCCTGGGCCTTCGCCACCGGCGCGGGGGGCGCCATCGTGCTGGCGAGCCTCATCGGGTACATCGCCTTCTTCGCCTTCTCGCAGGGCTCGGTCATCTGGGTGTACATCAGCGAGATCTTCCCCAACCGGGTGCGGGCGCGGGGCCAGGCGCTGGGCAGCTTCACTCACTGGTTCTGGGCGGCGGTGGTGGGATGGACCTTCCCGGTCATCGCCGAGGCCTCGGGGGCGGCGGCGTTCGGTTTCTTCGCGGCGATGATGGTGCTGCAGTTCGTCCTGGTGCTCTTATTCCTCCCCGAGACGAAGGGCGTTTCGCTGGAACAGATCCAGCGGACGCTGGGGATCGAATGAGGCCCCGCTCCTGGCTGACGGCGCTGGTGGTCGCGGCGGCCCTGCCCCTCGTGGCGGCGCAGGCGCAATCGACCGCGTACCTGCGGCCGGCGCTCCATTTCACGCCCGCCCGGAACTTCATGAACGACCCGAACGGGCTGGTCTACTACCAGGGGGAGTATCACCTCTTCTACCAGTACAACCCGTTCGGCCAGGTCTGGGGCCACATGAGCTGGGCCCACGCGGTGAGCCGGGATCTCCTCACCTGGACCCACCTCCCGGTGGCGCTGCGTGAGGCTGACGGGATCATGATTTTCTCCGGCAGCGCGGTGGTCGACCGCCACAACACCAGCGGCTTCTGCACCGCGCGCCAGGGCGACAGCTCCTGCCTGGTCGCCATCTACACCGGTCACGGGCTCGGCAAGCAGACCCAGAACCTCGCCTACAGCAATGACCGCGGGCGGACCTGGACCAGGTACCGGGGCAACCCGGTCATCGACCTCGGCCTCGAGAACTTCCGCGACCCGAAGGTCATCTGGCACGAGCCCACCCGGCGGTGGGTCATGGTGACCGTGCTCGCCGACCAGCACAAGGTTCGGCTCTTCGGCTCCCGCGACCTCACGCACTGGGAGACCCTCAGCGATTTCGGTCCCGCGGCCGCGACCGGCGGCGTGTGGGAGTGCCCCGACCTCTTCGAGCTCCCGGTCGAGGGGGAGCCGGGGAAGACCCGCTGGGTGCTCGACGTCGACATCAATCCCGGCGGCTATGCCGGTGGCTCGGGGGGCCAGTATTTCGTGGGCGACTTCGACGGCACCCGGTTCGTGAACGACAATCCCGACAGCCTGACCCTCTGGGTCGACTACGGGAAGGACTTCTACGCTACCACCTCGTACTCCGACATTCCGGCGAGCGACGGGCGACGGATCTGGATCGGCTGGATCAGCAACTGGGAGTACGCCAACGAGGAGCCGACCGTGGCCTGGCGGGGCGGGCAGTCGATGCCGCGGGAAGTGACGCTCCGGCGAACCCCCGACGGGCTCCGGCTGGTGCAGCGGCCGGTGCGGGAGCTGGCGGCGCGGCGGAGCCGGACGGCTTTGACGATCGCCGGACCCACCCGGCTGCCGGGCGCGGCCGAGTTCTCACTGCAGGTGCCGAGAGGGACGTGGCGGGAAGCGGGGCTGCGGCTCTTCAATGCCCGGGGCGAAGCGGTGACCCTTGGCGTCACCAGCGAGCCGCTGGCCGTCTTTGTCGACCGGAGCCGCGCCCGCGTCGGCGAGACCAGCGGTAAGTACGGAGGGCGACACGGCGGTGCGATCCGATGGCCGGGCGATACCCTGACGCTCCGGGTACTCTACGATCGATCGGTGGTGGAGATCTTCGTCAACGACGGCGAGCAGGTGGTGACCGAGCGATTCTATCCCACCGCGCCGCTCACGAGCGTGGCGCCACTGGGCGATGTGCCCGGGATGGTCGTCACGATGCGGGAACTCCGGTGAAGCGGCTCCACGGCGCCATCGAGGCGGGCGGCACCAAGTTCGTCTGCCTGGTGGGGACCGGGCCCGACGATATCCGCGCCGAGTCGCGCTTTCCGACCACGACGCCGGCGGAGACGCTCTCCCGGTCGATCGCCTTTCTCGCCGGGGAGCAGGAGCGGCACGGCCCGCTCGCCGCGGTCGGGATCGCCAGCTTCGGGCCGATCGACCTGAATCGCCAGTCGCCGAGCTACGGGTGCATCACCTCCACTCCCAAGCCGGGGTGGGCCAACGTTCCGGTGGTGGCGGAGGTGAGCCGGGCGCTCAAGGTGCCGGTGGGGTTCGACACCGACGTGAACGGCGCGGCGCTGGCGGAGGGACGGTGGGGAGCGGCGCAGGGGCTCGCCTCCTTCATCTATCTCACCGTCGGCACCGGCATCGGCGGGGGCGGGCTGCTCGAGGGCAAGTTGATGCATGGGCTGGTGCATCCGGAGATGGGCCACATCCGGATCCCGCGCCAGCGCGCCGACGACGCCTATCCCGGCAACTGCCCCTTCCACGGCGATTGTCTCGAGGGACTCGCGAGCGGCCCCGCGATGGAGGCGCGCTGGGGCCGGCCGGCGGAACAGCTGCCGGCGGATCACGCCGGGTGGCGGCTGGAGGCGCACTACCTGGCGCTGGCGCTCGCGAACTACATCTGTACCCTCTCCCCCGAGCGGATCATCCTCGGCGGCGGGGTCATCGGCGACGGGCGCATCCTGCCGTGGATCCGCGAGGAAGTTGCGACCCTGCTCAATGGGTACATCCAGGCGCCAGCCCTGCTCGGCAACATCGACCGCTACATCGTCACCCCCGGCCTGGGTGCCCGGGCAGGGGTGCTCGGTGCCCTGGCCCTCGCGGCGGACGCTTCCTGAACCGCAACTGCGAATCACGAAGAACACGAAGTCACGAAGAGCACGAAGAACTGAAAAGTCTTCGTGACTTCGTGTCCTTCGTGTTCTTCGTGATTGTGCTGTTGGAAACTCTTCAGAACTCTACCCCTGGCCCACTAGCCCACTAGCCCACTCACCACACCTTCACCCGCTCCCCCTTCTCCAGGTACAGGCTGTCCCCCGGCATCACATCGAAGGCGTCGTACCACGCATCCAGGTTCCGCACCGTGGCGATCCGGAACCGATCGGGGGTGTGGTTGTCGCTCGCGAGCTGGGTGCGGAGCGCCGTCTCGCTGTAGCGGCTCCGCCAGCTCCGCGCGAACCCCAGGAAGAACTCGCGATCCTGCTGCTTCACGTACGCCGGGTCCGAGGCGCGGCCGCCGAGGGTGGCGCGGTAGGCATCGAAGGCCGCCATCAGCCCGGCGAGGTCGGCGACGTCCTCCACCTCGGTGACCGTCGAGTTGACGTGGACCCCAGGCACCGGCTCATAGGTGCCGACCTGCCGCATGAGCGGAGCCGCTGCCGTCTGGAACCGGGTCGAGTCCTCCGGCGTCCACCAGCGCTGCATCCGGAGCCGCGCGTCGTACTCCATGCCGAGCAGGTCGACGTAGTGACTCACCTCGTGGCCCACGATCGCGCCGATCGCGCCGTAGTTGGCGGCATCGGAGGCGGCGGGATCGTACTTGGGCGGCTGGAGCAGCGCCGCGGGGAAGTTGTAGCTGTTGAGCTGGAACATCAGGATCGCCCCGACCCGGTGCGCCGGCATCCACCACTCGGTCGTGTTCACCTTGCGTCCCGCCGCCACCAGCGCCCGGCGGTAACTCCGCGCCCGGATCCGGTCGAAGTTCCCCACCGGGTCGTCGGCCCGGATCACCAGGTCGGACCAGTCCTCCCACCGCTCCGGGTACCCCACCCCGAAGTAGACGCTCCCGACTTTCGCCAGCGCCGTGGCGCGGGTCTCGGGCGACATCCAGCTCGCCGCGGCCACCCGTTTCCGGAATGCCTCGATGACGTTGGCAACGATCGCCTGGAGCCGCGCCTTCTCCGCCGGCGGGAAGTACCGCTCGGCGTAGAGCTGGCCCACCGCGGTGCCCAGCGCCGCCTCGGTCTCCTGCGCCGCCCGATCCACCCGGCTCGGTGCCGACGGCGCTGCGCCCGGCCGTGCCCGCCGCAGTGTCTCCGCCGCCTCGCCGAAGGCGCGGGGAAGGAGGTCGACCCGATCGTGCAGCGCGTGGAAGCGGAGATAGTCCTTCCAGCTCTCGACCGATGCGGACGATACCAGCGCCGCCACCCCGGTCACCGCACCCGGCTGCCAGACCCCGAACGAGTCCTGCGCGGCGAGGCCGGCCGCGCCGAGGAACGCGGGCCAGTCCAGGCCGGGGGCGCGACGGGCGAAATCGGCCCGGGTCCACACCGTGTCGGCGTTGCGGTCGCGGGCGGAGGCCTCCGCGGTCGCCTGGGTGCGGGCCAGCGCCAGCTCGAGCGCCATGACGCCGTGGGCCCGCTCGATTGCATGGCCGAATCCGGCCAGCCCGAGGAGCCGCGCGACGTACTGTTGATAGGCTTGCCGGAGAGACTCCCGCTCCGGGTCGAGATACTGCTCGCGATCGCCCAGGCCCAGTCCCCCCTGCAGCAGGAACGGCACCGGCGCGATCTCGCCATGGATGCTCGGCTGGACCGCGAGACCCAGCAGGTGCGCGGAGCGGTAGACGCCCCACCCCAGCGGGTCGACGTCGGCGAGCATGTCGGCGCCGAGGAAGCGGGTCAGTGCCGCCTTGTCATGGAGCCGCTCGATGCTGTCGAGCAGCGCGCGCACCGGGCGAAGCCCCTTCCCCTCGATCGCCGCCTGGTTGAGCCAGGCCGTGCGGAAATCGGCGACCTTGCGGGCCAGGGAGCCGGCGGGAGCGACCGCCGCGCTGTCGTAGAGGCGGGTGAGCTGCTCCCGCACCTTCGCGTTGATCTCGCTCCGTGCCGTCCACCGCTCGGTGCCGGCCGGCAGCGGATTCGCCGAGAGCCAGTCGCGGTTGGCGTAGGTGAAGAAGTCGTTGCCCGGCTTGACAGGATTTGGGGATTGCGCGGCGATGGGTGACGTAGTGAAGGCAAGGAGGATGAACAGGATTCTCAGGCGGTGCATGGGCGCTGGCTCTGGGGGATTGAGGACGAGCCAAGCTAGGAACTCGGGATCTGCGGAGCCCGCCACGAAACGACAACCTTCAGGCACAATCGGACAGGCGCCGGACCCATGATCGCCCCGATCGACCAGATCGATCTTCTCTTCGTCGTCCCGCCCCGGGCGCTGCTGCTCGACCTCGCCGGTCCGGCGGAGGCGTTCCGGCTCGCGAACGCGCATCGTGAGCTGCTGGGGTTGCCGCACCGGTTCCGGCTCCGGTTCGTGGGCCCGGCGTCCGGCACCGTCACGTCGGTCGGGCTCACGGTCGCGGGGCTGGAGCCGCTGCCGGAGGAGATGGTCCGTCCCACCTGGGTGATCGTCTCCGGCCGGCCGAGCGCCTGGCTGGGCGTGGTCTCAGGGGAGATCGTCGCGATCACCGAGTGGCTCAGGGGGATGGGCGACCGGTTCCGGGGCGAGACGGAGCATCGCCTCGTCACCGTCTGTTCCGGCGCCCTCCTCGCCGCCTCCGCGGGGCTCCTCGGCGGCCGACGCTGCACCACGCACCACGACCTGCTCGACGAGCTGCGGGCAAAGGCGCCGACCGCGCGAGTGGCGGCAGACCGGGTCTTCGTGGTCGACGGCTCCATCGCCACCAGCGCCGGCATCACCAGCGGGATCGACCTGGCACTGCACCTGATCGCGGAGGAATGCGGTGAGGCGCTCGCGGCCGCCGTGGCGGAGGACATGGTGATGTACGTCCGGCGCACCCCGGATGATCCCCAGGCGTCCCCCTGGCTGGTGCACCGCCGGCACCTTCATCCCATTGTGCACCGGGTGCAGGAGGCGATCCTCGGCCGGCCGCAGGATCCGTGGGACATGGCGGCGCTGGCGGCGGTAGGGCACACCACCGAGCGGCACCTGCTCCGGCTCTTCCAGGAGCACGCCGGCCTCTCGCCCCTCAACTACCTGCGGGCCATCCGGCTCGAGCGGGCGAAGCAATCGCTGGCGGCGGGTGCGAGCGTCACCCGCGCGGCGCTCGACGCGGGATTCTCCTCGGACCAGCAGTTCCGGAGAGCATGGGGACGGCAGTGGGGCGGGACACCGGCCCGCAAGCGCGCCTGAGATTTTCGCTGGAAAGGCAACTGCAACAGCGAATCACGAAGGCCACGAAGTCACGAAGAGCACGAAGGGCGTTTCGAAGCAAGAACAAAACATCACCGCAGTTCTTCGTGGCTTCGTGTTCTTCGTGCGCTTCGTGATAAGCAGTTTCTGACCCCTACCGCAGAGGTAGGTCCGTAGGGCGCGTGACGAACATCCCTGCTTCCGGCGAAGCCCTCATGAAACAATGCCCTCGGACACTTCACCCGAGGTAGGCCGCCAGCCAGCTCTCCGGCCTGCAGAAAGACGACCCCGCCTTCCACGATTTCCAGGCCCGGCTCAAGGCGCTGCCCCCCTCCCCCTAGCCGAAGCGGCCGGCACAGTAGCGGGCGCTTGGATTCTCCGCCGTCCCGGGACACCTTCCGGGACGACCGCGGGACCCTGCGCCGGCGACCTCCCGCCGCGCCGGTCCCGACCGCGCCACGTGGCTGAGGCTCCCATGAAACGACCCAACCGTCTCCTGGCCATTGTCGGGGGAGTGCTGGTCCTGCTTTTCGTCCTGCTCCTGGTCCTCCCCCTCCTGCTCAAGGGGCCCATCGAGGCCAAGGCGAAGACGGCCATCAACGAGAAGCTCAACGCCCGGGTCAACTGGAGCGACCTCGGGCTCAGCTTCTTCCGCCACTTCCCCAACCTGACCCTCACCCTGGACGACCTCACCACGGTCGGCACCGGGAAGTTCGAGGCCGACACCCTGGCCGCGGTGCGCCACCTCCGCGTCGTGGTGGACCTGGGCAGCGCCATCGGCGCCGCGCTCTCGGGGAAGCCGATCGTCATCCGGGCGGTGGAGCTGGACCAGCCGCGGATCTCGCTCCTCGCCCTCGAGGACGGCAGCGCCAACTGGGACATCACCAGGCCGAGCGCCGGCGCCGAGACCAGCACGGGCAAGGCGATGGACGTGAGCCTGAGGAAGTTCGCCATCAGCGACGGGGCGTTCACCTTCGACAACCGGCAGAGCAAGGTGCTGGCAACGGTCCGGGGCTACAACCAGTCGCTGAGCGGGGATTTCGGCGGCGACCGCGCGAGCGTCCAGACCAGCGCCACGGCCGATACCGTCAGCGTGACGTTCGCGGGCGTGCCCTACCTCAACCGGGTGCGGGTGGGCTTCAACGTCGACGCCGCCGCCGACCTGGCGAAGAAGGTCTACGCCCTCAAGAACACCGAGCTGACGCTCAACGACCTCCGGCTCGGCGTGGCCGGCACGGTGGCGACCGGCGGGAAGAACCTCGGACTCGATCTCCAGTTCAACGCCCCCAGCACGAAATTCCGCGACATCCTCTCGCTGGTGCCGGTGGTCTACGCCCGTGACTTCGACAAGGTCAAGACCGCGGGCACCATGGCGGTGAGCGGCAAGGTCAAGGGCGACTATGGCGACAGCATCTTCCCCGCCCTCGCGCTCAACGTCGCGGTCGACAGCGCCGCCTTCCAGTATCCCGACCTTCCGTTGCCGGCGCGGGACATCGCGGTGCGGCTCGCCGTCTCCAACCCCGGCGGGACGCTCGACAGCACCACCGTGAACCTGGAGAAATTCCACGTCCGCATCGGGGCCAACCCGGTCGACGCACGGATGCTGCTCCGCACCCCGATCTCCGATCCCGATGTCGACGCCAGTGTGAGCGGGCGGGTCGACCTCGCCGATGTCAGCAGGACGGTGAAGATGGAAGGGTTCGACCAGGTGAGCGGCATCCTCGCCGCCGACGCCGCGGTGCGGGCCCGGTTGTCGGCGGTGAAGCAGAAGCGTTATGACCGGGTCGCCGCGAGCGGCACGATCGACGTCGGCAACCTGGTGCTCAAGGGGAAGCAGCTGCCGAAGGAGGTCGCCATCCGGCAGGCCTCGCTCAGGCTCGCCCCCGAGGCGGCGGAGCTCCGGAGCTTCGACGCCACCATCGGCAGCAGCGACATCAAGGCCTCCGGCAGGCTGCTCAACCTTCTCGGCTTCGCGATGGAGCGGGACACCCTCAAGGGTTCCGCCACCGTCGAGAGCCGGCGCTTCAACCTCACCGAGTGGATGTCGAAGGACACCAGCGCCCTCTCGGTCATCCCGGTGCCGCCCCGGATCGATTTCGACCTCAACGCCACCGTGGGCGAGCTGCTCTACGACAAGCTCACCATGCGGGACGCGAAGGGCCGCCTCCGCATCAAGGACCAGCGGGTGACCCTCCAGGATTTCCGGATGAACACGCTGGGCGGCCAGATCGCGCTGACCGGGTACTACGAGACCACCGACACCACCAAGCCCACCTTCGACGTCGGCTTCATGATGACGAAGGTGGACATCCCCCAGGCGTTCAAGGCCTTCACCACGGTGCAGATGCTGGCGCCGGTCGCGAAGTATGCCACCGGCGAGGTGAGCACCGACCTCCGGCTGGCGGGCGCCCTCGGCAGGAACATGCTGCCGCTCTTCCCTGGTCTCGACGGGAAGGGGTCGTTCCAGACCTCGCGGCTCCTGGTGAAGGACTTCCCCGCCTTCGCGAAGGTGGCCGACGTGACCAAGCTGGCCTTCTTCAACAACCCGACGATGGACGCGCTCAAGGGAGCCTTTGCGATCCGCGAAGGGCGCCTCTTCGTGAACCCCTTCACGGTGAACCTCGGTCCCACCGCGGTCACCATCTCCGGTTCCAACGGGCTCGATCAGTCGCTCCAGTACGACCTCAACCTCAAGGTGCCCCGGTCGCTGCTGGGTGGCGGCGCCGGCGAGGCGATCAGCGGGCTCCTCGGCAAGGCGAACCAGGCCGGGGTGAACCTCGGTACCGCCGCCGAAATCCCGCTCGGCATCAAGCTCGGCGGGACGGTCACCAGCCCCAGCGTCTCGGTCGGCGCCGGCTCGCTGGCCTCTTCTGCCAGCGAGGGCGCCAAGGAGGCGGTGAAGGAGGCGGTGACGTCGAAGGTCGACACCGCGGCGGCCCGGCTCGTGGCCGAGGCGGAGCAGCGGGCTGCGCAGCTCAAGCAGGAGGCGGAGTCGCTGGCGGCCAAGGTGAAGCGGGAGGGGTACCGTTCCGCCGACTCCATCGAGGCGAAGGCTTCCAACCCGATCCTCAAGGCCGCCGCCAAGCCGGTGGCCGACAAGGTGCGGAAGCAGAGCGACAAGAAGGCGGCCGACATCGTGTCGGAGGCGAACCGCCGGGCCGACAGCCTGGTGGCGGCGGCAAAGCGGAAGCCGTAAGAAGCAGCAGGGCGGCAAAGCGGCCAGAAGGCACTGTCATTCCGAGCCACGCAGTGGCGAGGAATCCAGATTGCCCAGCCTCCTGGCCCGGGAAAGTAGATCCCTCGTCGCTGCGCTCCTCGGGATGACACCCTTGCCCGGCTCCCTCGGGATGACAGAATTGGTAGATTTCCCCGCAATGCCTCGTACCTCCGCACTCCCGACAGCCCTGCTTCTCCTGCCGATCCTCCTCGCCTGCACCAGCGAGAAGGAAGCAGCGGTTCTCCCCCCCGTCGCGCAGACCGACTTCTGCGCCGACCTCCACCGCGACACCACCGTGAGCCTCGCCCGGCAGCTTCATCCCCTCGACTCGCTGATGGCCACGAAGACCGGCGTCTACGTCCTGGAAGACGGGGACGAGGCGATGCTTGCCCGCGGCTGGCTCAGCGAGAACGCCGAGCATACCATCGACGTCCAGTACTTCATCTTCTCCGCCGACAACGTCGGGAAGATCGGCGCCGACTACCTGGTGCGCGCCGCCGACCGGGGCGTGCGGGTCCGGGTCCTGGTCGACGACCTGCTCCTCGAGGCCGACGGCGAGGAGCTCATCGCCCTCGACGCCCATCCCAACCTCGAGATCCGGATCTACAACCCCAACATCCACATCGGGAAGAGTCTTCCGGGCAAGCTGGTCAACATCCTCACCGACTTCCGCGGCATCAACCAGCGGATGCACAACAAGACCTTCACCGTCGACGGCATGGTCACCATCACCGGGGGCCGCAACATCGCCGACGAGTACTTCGCCTACGATCACGAGTACAATTTCCGCGACCGCGACGTCCTCCTCCTCGGTGGCATCGTGGGGCAGATCCAGGGCTCCTTCGACCAGTTCTGGACCAGCCCGCTGAGCCAGCCGGTCAGCGCCCTGGTCTCGAGCGACTCGGCCAGGGCGGAGAGCCGGCAGCGCCTCGAGGGGCTGCATCAGTACGCCTGCAATCCCGCCAACTACTGGCCCCAGATCCGCGAGCGGCTGAGCCAGATTCCGGTCGCCTTCCAGCAGATCCAGCAGAGTGGCGCCCTCGCCTGGCTCGACAACGTGCAGTTCATCAGCGATCCCCCGGGCAAGAACGATGGCTCAAAGGGGCTCGGCGGCGGGGGCGCAACGCTGACGGCGCTGGAACAGCTGGTCCGGGAGTCGAAACACTCGATCGACATCCAGTCTCCCTATCTCGTCACCACCGACGAAAGCCGGGCGCTGCTGCGTGACGCGGTCAGGCGCGGCGTCGCCGTCCGCATCCTCACCAACAGCCTCGCCTCGACCGACAACCTCGAGGCCTTCAGCGGCTATCAGCGCGACCGGAAGGCGCTGCTCGAGACCGGGGCGCGGGTCTTCGAGTTCCGCCCCGACGCCGCCGAGCGGATGACCATGATGACCGGGGCGCTCCAGGCCGACAGCGCCCACATGCCGGTCTTCGGCCTGCATGCGAAATCGATGGTGGTGGACGGAGAGATCACGGTGATCGGCACCTTCAACTTCGATCCCCGCAGCGCCAACCTGAACACCGAGTGCATCACCATCATCCGGTCGAAGGAGATCGCCGGGCGGGTGCAGGCGGGGATGGAGCGGGAGTTCCAGGCGGAGAATTCGTGGGAAGCCACGCTGGCCTCCAACCCCGACCACCTCGCCGACATGAAGAAGCGGGCCCGGGCACTGACGAGAAGGGTGGTTCCGAAAGGAGTGCTGTAGCATGACCTCGCGTCGCACCTTCCTGCAGCAGGCGGCCGCCACCTCGGCGGCGCTCTCCCTCCCGCCGAGCGCGGCCTCTTCGATGGTATCGCGGGACGACACTGGCGCGGCGTCCTTCGTGGACCTGCGCCGGGCCCCGGACCTGGTCGCGCTGCAGACCGACACCGGTCTCCGCACCCTGCCCCGCCAGGGCGAGGGTCGCTGGAGCGACGCCCAGTCGGAGATCGGCTACATCGCGGGGAGCAGCGCCCAGACGGTGCGGCTCACGACGTCACTTCCATCCCTGCTCCGCCTCAAGCTCCGCTGGCACGCCACCATCCCCGACAGCGTGCGGGTCATGGGCGACGCCTGGGAGCGGGGCTACGGTGAACTCGAGTGGCGCGGCCTCGTCCCCGACCGGCTCATGCCCTGGTACTGCGCCGTGCACGACGGAGCCCGCACCCACGGTTACGGCGTGCGCACCGGCCCGAAGGCGATGTGCGCCTGGCAGGTCGACGCTCATGGCATCACGCTGTGGGCCGACGTCCGGAGCGGCGGCGTGGGGCTCGAGCTGGGGAAGCGCACCCTCGATGTCTGCGAGGTCGTCTCCCGGGCCGGCGCTCCGGGTGTGTCACCCTTTGCCGCGCTCCGCGCCTTCTGCAAGGCGCTCTGTCCCGCGCCCCGCATGCCGGCGGCGCCGGTCTACGGCCACAACGACTGGTACTGGGCCTACGGGAAGAACAGCGCGGAATCGGTGCGGGTCGATGCGAAGCGGATCGTCGAGCTCTCGCCCACGGGCGCGAATCGTCCCTTCGCCGTCATCGACGACGGGTGGCAGCCGGGGCGGGTCACCAGCGACGACGGCAACGGCTACTGGGACAAGGGGAACGAGAACTTCCCCGACATGGCGGCCCTCACGGCCGACATCCGGAAGGCCGGCGCCCGGCCGGGCATCTGGTGTCGCCCCCTCCTGGCCCACCACGACGCGCCCGACACCCTGCGGATGAGCCGCGATCGCAGCGTGCTCGATCCCACCGTCCCCGCCGTCATGCAGAAGGTGCATGACGACATCGCTCGCATCGCCGGATGGGGCTACGATCTCATCAAGCACGACTACTCCACCTGGGACATCTTCGGCCGCTGGGGTTTCCAGATGGGCGCCGCGCTCACCAGGGGCGGGTGGCGTTTCGCGGAGGGGAATGGCCGGACCACGGCCGAGGTCATCGACGCCTTCTACGCCACCATCCGGCAGGCGGCCGGTGACGCCATCGTGATCGGCTGCAACACCGTCAGCCATCTCTCGGCGGGGCGCTTCGAGGTCTACCGGATCGGCGACGACTCCAGCGGCTCCGACTGGGGCCGCACCCGGCGGATGGGCATCAACTCCCTCGCCTTCCGGGCCGCGCAGCACGGCACCTTCTACGGCGCCGATCCCGACTGCGTCGGCGTGCTCAAGGAGCAGTCGTGGCCGCTCATCCGGCAGTGGCTCGACCTGCTGGCGCGGAGCGGGACGGTGTTGATGACATCGATCGAGCCGGGAGCGCTGGGGCCGGAGCAGAAGCGGGACGTCATGGCCGCGCTGGCGATCGCGGCGGCGCCGCAGCCGCTGGCGGAGCCGCTCGACTGGCAGCGGCTGGTGTATCCGGCCCATTGGCGCCTCATGGGCGCGGAGCGCGCCTTCGACTGGGCGAGCGCGGAGGGGGAGCAGGGAGTCTAGGGAAGATCAGGGATTCCTCGCTTCCCGCCTGCATGACGACGAATTCTGTCATCCCGAGGAGCGCAGCGACGAGGGATCCCTGCTCTTCCTGCAGACGACCCCTACCTCCCCAGCACTCGGGCATTCTGGCGCTCTCTCCCTTGCCTGGGAAATGGGTGCAGGGGCGGAGGTGTTGGCGCCGTTGGGAGGGGTGAACCAATCCCCATCGCTGCCGCCCGGTATTTCCGTCCGGTCTTCCTCCGTGCGCCCCGCGGAATGCACCCTTCCGGGGCCGCACGCGCCGACGGCAGAAAGTATCAGTGCGGTTTCACCGTCGTTTCAGCCCCTCCGTGACATACTGCGCTGTGTCAGGCAGTACCAACAAAGGGGGTACTATGCGCAGACACCTAATCCTCACACTCGCCCTGCTCGGTGCCGCCGCCGGCACCCTGGCGGCCCAGCAGCGAGCCGAACTCTCTCTGGGCGGCGGAATCACGGTCCCGACCGGTGATTTCGGCAACGCCGCGAAGACCGGCTGGCACGCCCTCGGCACCATCACCTGGTTCCCCGCGGGCGACCCGTTCGGCGTGCAGGCGACGGCGCTCTTCGCCCAGAACAAGTTCGAGGGCGGTGGCGGCAAGTTCCAGATGTTCGCGGCACTGCTCGAGGGACGACTCGACCTGCGGACCGAGGGCGCGTTCCGTCCGTACGTGATGGCAGGCGGCGGTGTCACGGATGTCGAGGCCAAGCCGACCAGCGGGTCCAGCACCACCAGGACCAAGATCGCCATCGATGGGGGTGTGGGCGTCGCCTACGTCGGCACCAGCAAGGTGGGGTTCTTCGTGCAGGCGCGGTATGTGAACGTGTTCGACAGCGGGCCCGACCTCGCCTTCGCTCCGGTGACGGCAGGGATCCGCATCGCGCTCAAGTAGCGCGTCCGCTCACCAGCGAAGCGGCCGTCCGTCCGGGCGGCCGCTTTGCTTTCCCCGGAGTCGCAGTGCATAGCGTGAGCGCGAAGGGTAGTGAGGGGACAGGCCCCTTCGCATGGAAAAGCAGGGATTCCTCGCTTCGCTCGGAATGACAGAGTTGGGTGCCGCCAGGCAGCCAACTCTGTCATCCCGAGGAGCACAGCGACGAGGGATCCCTGCTCTTCCTGCAGACCCGGAGCCAGCGACGAGGTCCTCTCCTAGACGACCTCTACCTCCCCAGCAGCGTCCTCAGAAACACATCGTCCCGGTAATCCGGCCCGGTGTTGTGCCCGAACCGCACAACGACCAGTCCCTGTGACGGCAGGATGTAGAGCCGCTGCCCTCCCGCCCCCGCGGCCATCCAGAGATCCTGCGGCAGGTCCGCGGCATCGACCATGTGGTCCTTTGAGCTCGCCCGTTCCACTCCCGCCGGCGCCGGCTGTGACGGCCGCGCGGCGTTGAGCCAGAGCCCCAGCCCATACCCCGGGTTCGCCGCCGATCCCCGACCGCACTCCTCCATCGCCGCCCTCGCTACCAGCTGTTTTCCCCGCCAGGCACCCCGGTGCAGCAGCAGCAGGCCGAAGGCGCCCCAGTCCTTCGCCGAGAGCGCGGCACCGCTCGCCAGCCCCGGCGCCCCCGAGTCATCCCGCTGCCATTCCCCAACGGTTATGCCAATTGGCATAAACACCCGGCGCGTCAGGTACGCCAGCAGGTCCTCACCCTTGAGCTTTCGCGCCAGCACCACGCCGAAGAGCGCGAAGCTGGTTCCGCCGTAGGCGAATCGCTGCCCCGGCTTCGACGCGACCGCCAGCCGCCCCGAGGCGTCCGCCTCGAGCCCGCTGGTGAGGTTGAGCAACTGGCGGATGGTGAGCCGGCTCAGCGCCGAGTCCGAGGCGAACTCGGGAAAGGTCCGCTCGACCCGCTCGTCGAGCGTCAGGAGCCCATCGCCCTGCGCCAGCCCCGCGAGAACGCAGGTGAAGGCCTTGGTGCCACTGGCGAGCTGATGCGAAGACTTGCCATCGAACCCGTTCTGGTACTCCTCCAGCACCAGCGAGTCATGCCGGAAGACCAGCACCGCATCGCCGGAGTGCTCGGCGGAGTAGCGCGCGGCCCCGCTGATGCCTGACAGAGGACTCTGCGCCATTGCGAGCGTGCCTGTCAACATCGCGATCAGGAGCGAAATCAGCCCCCGGAACTCTATGGTTCGCATGAAGCCAACATAACAGGCCAGAGATCGCCCAGCGGCTCGTCAACTCCCGGTGCCCGTTGCCGACAATCGAGGCAGCACCCCTGTTGTCGGCACCGCTCACTGGGAGGCCACGTGAAGCCAGCCCGGGCCCTGATCTGTTCGCTGCTTGCGGCAATGGCGACACCGGCCGCCGCCCAGCACGCCTCACCCACACCCGATCATTGGATCCGGGCCATCGGTTCCGCCCGGCTGCGCGGCGAAGGGTGGAACTGGTTCCCCGCCGCGGCACCGTCCGATGGCAGCTACCCGCTTGGCTCGGGGTACCTCCGCTTCGGCGTGGCGGCCGGGTGGCGCGCCTTCGAAGTGCAGGCCGAGGGTGAGGCACCCTTCCTGATCGGCGTTCCCACCGATGCCGTGGCACCGGCCCCTGGCGGACAGCTCGGCTTCGGCGGAACCGCCCGGGCCACCAACGGCAACAGCAGCACCGACCTCTTCCTCAAGCAGGGCTACGCCAGGGTGAAGAGCGGTGGCGCCCGGCCATGGTGGTTCCGGGCCGGGCGTTTCGAGTTCGGCGAGGGCAAGGAAGCGCTGCCCGCCGATCCGACCCTGCTCGCCATCCGCCAGGAGCGTGTCGCCGAGCGATTGATCGGCAGCTTCGGATTTTCTCCCGTGGGCCGCAGCTTCGACGGGGGCGACCTCTCCGGCCCGCTCGGTGGCGGCACGCTGACGTTCATGGCGACTCGTCCCACCGCGGGCGTCTTCCAGCTGAACGGGATGCCGGAGCTGCCGGTGGACCTGCTCTACGGCTCCTGGGTGCGCCCGCCCCACCTGGTGCATGGCGCGGCCCATGACGAGGCCCGGCTCTTCGGTTCGTACTACGCCGACCGGCGCGACGTCGGCAAGACCGACAACCGTCCGGCGGCGATCCGCACCGCTGACCGCGAGCGGATCCGGATCACCACCCTGGGAGGCCACTACCTGGCGTCCGGGCCTGCCGCCGGCGGCCGGGCCGACCTTCTCCTCTGGGGTGCGTGGCAATCGGGTGACTGGGGCCGGCTCCGGCATCGGGCCTGGGCGGCGGCCGCCGAAGTGGGGTATCGCCCGGGGACATCGGTCCGGAATCCCTGGATCCGCCTCGGGGTGTTCCAGTCGAGCGGAGACAAGGACGCCGCCGACGGCACCCACGGCACCTTCTTCCAGCTGCTGCCGACACCCCGGCCGTATGCCCGCTTCCCGTTCTACAACCTCATGAACCTGACGGAGGCCTTCGCCTCACTCAGGCTCTCGCCGCACCCTGCCCTGTCGCTCCGGAGCGATGTCCACGTGCTCCGGCTCACCCGGCGCACCGATCTCTGGTACTCCGGCGGGGGCGCGTTCGACGAGAAGGTGTTCGGGTACGCGGGGCGCGGCTCGGGTGGTGCCCTCGCGCTGGCCCGCCTCCTCGATGTGAGCGCCGACCTCCGGCTCTCTCCCCATACCACCATCACGGCGTACGCCGCCCGCGCCTTCGGCGGGGAGGTGGTGGGGGCCAGCTATCCGTCGGGCCGTTCCGCCAGCTACGTCTACCTCGAGCTCAGCCACCGGCGCTGAGTCGCCTGGAGCGTCATCGCATGTTCAGGAATCTCACGATCGGCCGGAAGCTCGCGCTGATGCTGGTGCTGCCGATGGCCGGCGTCACCCTCTTCGCCGGCTCCTACGTGCGGGAGAAGGCGGCGACCGCGCGGAACGCCGGCGATCTCGAGCGGGTCTCCCACTTCGCCTTTGCGATCAGCAGCTTCGTGCACCAGACCGCGCGGGAGCGGGGACGCTCGGGGATGTTCCTGGCGAGCGGGGGCAGGCAATTCCGTGAGCAGCTCGCCGCCCAGCGGCTCGCCACCGATTCGCAGGTGACCGTCCTCGACCAGGCCCTGGCCGACCTCCCGCTCGATCACTTCGAGCCCGCCTTCCGGGGCCGGCTCGACTCGGTGCTCACCCGCTACTACCGCCAGCTCGGCGCCCAGCGCTCCGCAATCGATTCGCTCCGGCTCGACCCCCCGGCGGCATCCCGCTACTACACCACCATGAACGAGAGCTTCCTCGGCGTGGTGGCCCAGCTCCCCTCGCTTTCCGACGACCGGGAACTCACCCGGCTGCTCTCCGCCTACAACGACCTGCTCCACTTCAAGGAGCGGGCGGGGCTGGAACGGGTGACCGTGGCCGGCGCGCTCACCCGCGGCCGTTTTCAGGACCGGCACGAATTCGAGACCTTCCTCTCGGCGGTGTACCTCCAGGATGCCTACCTGCGCCTCTTCTTCGAGGGGGCCACCGAGCAGGACCAGCAGCTCTATACCCGGACCGTGCGCGGTCCGGACATCGAGGAGGCCGCGCGGGTGCGAGCGCTGGTGCTGGCCAATGGCGGCAATGGCGCGCTCACCGGCGCCGACGGGGCAGCCTGGTTCGAGACGGCCACTCGCCGGATCGGTCTCATCAAGCAGGTCAACGACCGGCTCACCGACGAGGTGGGCACCCGGGCCGCGGCGCTCCGGCGCCGGAGCCAGCTGCTGCTGCTCCTGAGCGTCCTGGCTACGCTCGGGCTTGGGGCCGGCGGCGCCTGGATCGCGCTCTGGGTCACCCGCGGCGTCACCCGGCGGGTCGGGCGCACCGTGGAGGTGCTCGAGGCGGTCGCCGGGGGCGACCTGACCCACGAGTTGCCGGTGGAAGGGCACGACGAGATTGCCCGGATGGCCACCGCGCTCAACCGGGCGGTGGTGGCGCAGCGCGGGGCGCTGGAGAATGTGCGCACCGAGATGGCGCGGGCCGAAGCATCGGCGGAGGAGGCGCGCCAGGCCGGCGAGCGGGTCCGGAGCGAGGCGGCCCGCCGCGAGGAGGTGGAGCGGACAGCGGCGGAGCAGGCCCGGCAGCAGCAGGAGCGGGAGCGCGCGGCCGAGGCGGCCCAGCGGAAGCAGCAGGAGAGCCGGCAGGAGGAGGAGCGGCGCCGGGATCAGGCGCAGGCGGAGCGGGAACGGGCGGAGGCCGACCGGCTCCGCGCCAGCGTCGACCGGATTCTCGAGGTGATCAACGCCGCCGCGGACGGTGATCTCGCCCGGAGCGTTCCCGACCTGGGTGACGGCGCCATCGGCCAGGTGGCCCAGGGCCTCAACCGCTTCCTCGGCGACCTGCGCGCCAGCATCGCCGGCATCGGGCAGACGGCAGTCGCGCTGGGGGAGGCGGCCGAGCAGCTCAGCGCCACCAGCGGCACGCTGAGCGCGAGCGCCGAGGAGACCTCGGTGCAGGCGGGCGTGGTCGCGCAGGGATCCACCAGCGTGTCGGCCCACGTGCAGACCGTGGCGGCGGCTTCGGAGGAGATGAACGCCTCCATCCGGGAGATCGCCAACAGTGCCACCGAGGCGGCCAGCGTCGCCCAGCAGGCCGTCACGCTCGCACGCAGCACCTCGCAGATCGTGGGCGACCTGGGCAGTTCGAGCGGAGAGATCGGGGCGGTGGTCAAGGTGATTTCCACCATCGCCAGCCAGACCAACCTCCTCGCCCTCAACGCCACCATCGAGGCGGCGCGGGCGGGGGAAGCCGGCAAGGGGTTCGCCGTCGTCGCGACCGAGGTAAAGGAGCTGGCGCACGGCACCGGCAATGCCACCGGTGAGATCGTCGCCAGGGTCGAGGCGATCCAGGAGGCCACGGCCCGGGTCACCGAATCGATTCAGCGGTTCGGGGAGATCGTCGACCGGATCAGCCTGATGCAGTCCACCATCGCGGGCGCGGTGGAGGAGCAGACCGCCACGGCGAAGGAGATCGGCCGGAGCGTGGCAGAGGCGGCGCGGGAGACGGCGGGGATTGCGGAGAACATCGCCGGCGTGGCGACCGCGGCGGGAGGCACCAGTCAGGGGGCGGTGATGACCCTCGAGGCCGCCGGCCAGCTCTCCCGGATGGCGGGAGACCTCCAGCGGCTGGTGGGACGGTTCCGCTATCAGGAGGGAAACGTCGGCGCGCCGGTCAGGTCTCCCGGGGGAGCCCCGTCAGCTCCACGCTGAACAGGAGTTCCCCGCCTACCAGCGCCAGGCCGTCAGGGTCTTGTCCTGCTTGATCACGACCTGGCCGGAGACCTGGGAAATCACGTACTCCGGCGTCTTGTCCCCCGCCAGCCCGATCACGCCGATCAGCTTCCCGTTGTTCTTGTCGATTCGGCCCAGGGCTGGACCGGTCCCGTTGTGGTCCTTGAGGACGAAGTAGGTGTAGGCCGACGTGTACGCGCTGTGGCTGTACTGGTAGTGCGCGAAGGCGGAGCCGGCCAGGTAGCCACCGCTGTAGTACACCCCGCCCGCAATCGCCGCCGCCCCCAGCGCCACCCGCAGCAGCCGGCCGCCCAGGCTCATCGTCGGCGCGGGATACTCCTGCTGATAGCGCACCGCCCCATCCGGCTCGTAGAGGGTGAGCGACTGCGCCGCGCTCAGAAGCAGTCCGCCCTCCCACGGCTCCAGGCTCGCCGCGGGGCGGCCCGGCAGCTTCTCGGCCTTCCCCACGGTGTCGGCGGTCGCCGTGGAGAGCTGCAGCCGGAGCATCCCCTTGTCCGACGCGAGCACGGCGGCATCGCCCTCGACGAGAAACGGTGTCACCCCGGTCCGGGCGCCCCAGTCGGTCTTCCAGCGCGGCTTTCCAGTCGCGGCGTCCACCAGCGCGGCGAAGGGCTTGATGACCCGCGGGTCCTGGCCGGCGAGGAGATTCGGCACTCCCCGCACCAGGATGCCGCCCTTGGTCGCGACCAGCTGGGTCGTCATCGTCGAGAACCCGGGCGTCGCCCAGAGCCGCCGCCCCGCCGTGAGGTCCACCGCCTCGACCGACTTCCACGCCGGCAGGTATGCCGTGTCGCCACTCACCACCATCGGGGCGTACCCCTGTCCGATCGGCGCGAGTTCCGCGCTGCTCATCCGCACCCGCCAGCGCACCCGGCCGGTGGCGTAGTCGAAGCGCACCAGCCCGTCGGCCGACGAGTAGAGCAGCAGGGAGGAATCGGGGAGCGCGATCAGCGGCTGGTTGCCGTTGACCGTTCCGGTGCTCGCCGCCATGGCGGTGGGATCGAACTGGGCGGGAATCTCGAGCAGCAGGCTGTCGCTCACCCAGCGCACCTGGCCCGAGGCGGCATCCACCCGGGCCCAGAGCCGCCGGCTCCGCCCCGGCTCGATCAGGAGGCCGTAGACCAGCAGGCTGGTGCTGTCGGGAAAAGGAAGGAAGCCGTGCGCCTCCCCGATCGGCAGCGCGGTGGAACTCCAGCGGGTGGTGCCGGTGGCCACGTCGACCACGTCGAACCAGCTGTGCCGCCCGCCGGAGTCGGCCAGGATCGCCATCAGCTTCCCGCCGGGAAGTTCCTCCATCACCCGGATGGTGGCCCCCGCCGCCGGCGCCCCGCCTCCCGCGCTGCTCATCGGCGTGCCCTGCTGGGAGCCTTCGTAGGTGGCCTGGGAGACGTTGCCGAGGTCCGAACGGGTCCACAGGACCTGGCCGGTGGCGGGATCGATGGCACGGAGACCGTCGTCCGCGCTCACGACGAGCGGACCCGAGGGGAGGAACCGGAGCCATTCGATCGACTGGCCCGCGGTGAAGGTCCAGACGGTGGTGGCCTCGGCGACCTGCGCGTCGGATGACGTGGGGAGTGCGAGCTGCGGCGCGGCCGCGAGCAACAGGGAGGAGAGCCGGAGAAACCGGGGGACCCTGATCATATGCGCTCGGCGCGTGGGGGGGATGGCATAACATCCTCCCCGATACCCGCCGTCGCAAGAGCACTCGTCAGGCAACCAAACCGGAGTGCCCCGCTCAGATTTCCCGGAACAGATCCGTCAGCTCGATGGTGAACGGCCCCGTCGCGCCCTGGGGCGACCAGTGAAGCGCCTGTCGCTCCTGCCGGGGAAAGTCGTCTCCCGGCTGCCACACCTCGGCGTAGCGTTCTTCCGGATCGATGATCCAGTACAGTGGGACGCCCTGCTCCTGGTAGAGGCGGCGCTTGGCGAACCGGTCGGAGCGCGAAGAGGAGGGAGACAGCACCTCGGCAACCAGGAGTACGGTGCGGAGCGAGAACCAGTCGAGCCGCCGAGCTTCGTCCAGGGGAATCACGAAGAGGTCGGGGGAGACCATCACGTCGCGGAGGCCCCAGGAGAGATCGGAGCGGGAGCCGAAGGCGTGGCCAAGGTGCTGAGTACGCAGGTAGGCTCGGACCGATTCCAGCAGGCGGATGGCCACTTCCTCGTGCCACGGCCGCGGGGAGGGGCTCACCAGCAGCTCCCCGTGCACCACTTCGTAGATGTTGCCGTCGTCCGGCATCGCCCGGACCATGTCGGCTGTGTAGTAGAGCGGCGCGGCCATGCCCATAATGTGGGCTCCTCGGCGAAGGGGGCGCAAGACATCGCTTACGATGTCGCGCCCCCTCTTGACTGCCGTCGCCCTAACTATGCGATTCCGGAATAAACCAACGCGAAGCGTTGTGAGAGGATCGGGCTCCTTCTAGTGGAAAAGCAGGGATTCCTCGCTTCGCTCGGAATGACAGAGTTGGGTGCCGCCAGGCAGCCAACTCTGTCATCCCGAGGAGCGCAGCGACGAGGGATCCCTGCTTTTCCCCAAGACGAACCCTACCAGATCCTCACCCGCTCCTTCGGGCTCA
>JAXLXZ010000025.1:0-46501 GCA_046327735.1 Gemmatimonadales bacterium
TCGTCGGGCGTGTCGAGGACGATGATCCCGTAGCGCGAGCGGACCAGGACGTCGAATTCCGCCGCGGGGTCTGTGAGGGGCATGCCGGAAGGTAGGAGGAGAAGCCTCGGCGGTGAAGCAGTCCCGGCCTTACGCCTCCCATTATGATCCGGGTGCGGCCGGCGCTGCGCCGGCGCATGCACCAGGAGCAGCCATGTCCATCCGTCCCGTGAAGCGCATCGTCGAATCCACCCCCACCATGGAAGGCGCCGGCGTGCGGCTCCGCCGCGGCTTCGGGTTCGGGGATACCGGCGAGTTCGACCCCTTCCTTCTCTTCGACGATTTCCGCAACGACAACCCCGACGACTATCGCGCCGGCTTCCCCTGGCATCCGCACCGCGGGATCGAGACCATCACCTACGTCCTCGCCGGCTCGGTGGAGCATGGCGACAGCCTCGGCAATCGCGGCTCGCTCGGGGCGGGGGACGTGCAGTGGATGACGGCGGGGAGCGGCATTCTTCACCAGGAGATGCCGACCGGCGACGCGCGCGGCCGGATGCACGGCTTCCAGCTCTGGGCCAATCTCCCCTCGAGCCTCAAGATGACCGCGCCCCGCTACCAGGACGTGAAGTCGAAGGAGATCCCCGAGGTCATCGAGGACAACGGCACCACGGTCCGGGTGGTGTGCGGCGCCTACGGCGGGAAGCGCGGTCCGGTCGACGGCGTCGCCGCCGATCCCCGCTACCTCGACGTCGCGGTGCCCGCCGGTGTCCGCGCCCGGCTCCCCGTGGAGGTGACCCGGCACGCCTTTGCCTACGTCTTCGAGGGCGAGGGGCGGTTCCGGGACGCCTCCGGGGCCCAGCCAGTCGAGACCGAGATGCTCACCGCCTCCGGCGAGGAGCTCCCCCTCGGCAAGGTCGCCGGCAATCGCTCCCTGGTGCTCTTCGACCGGGGCGACGACGTGGTGGTGCAGGCGGGAGAGCAGGGGCTCCGCTTCCTCCTGGTCTCCGGCCAGCCGCTGGAGGAGCCGGTCGCCTGGTACGGCCCGATCGTCATGAACACCAGTGAGCAGATCCGCCAGGCGATTCACGAGCTTCGGAGCGGGACTTTCATCAAGGACTGATCGGCCGGTACCTTAGGGCAGCCCTCTCCAGGACGCCGCATGCTCAAGCCGGTCAAGCCGGGCTCCAAGGTCAAGCTCACCGATGCCTCCGCGGTCGACCCGAAGGCGCCGCGGGGCGACGACGCCCAGGCCCAGGTCGAGCCGCTGCTCGAGCGGCTCACCGAGCTGCAGACCGCGCTCTATGCCGAAAGTCGCCGGGCCCTGCTGGTGGTGCTCCAGGGCCGCGACACCGCCGGCAAGGACGGGGTAATCCGCACCGTCACCGGACCGCTCAACTCCCAGAGCTGCGTCGTCTCCAGCTTCAAGAAGCCCACCGAATACGAGCTGGCCCGCGACTATCTCTGGCGGGTGCACCAGGTGGTTCCCCCGAAGGGGAGCATCGGGATCTTCAACCGCTCCCACTACGAGGACGTCCTGGTGGTCCGGGTCCACAACCTGGTCCCGGAGGATGCCTGGTCCCGCCGCTACGACCAGATCAACGATTTCGAGCGGATGCTCTCCGAGAACGGGGTGCGGATCCTCAAGTTCTTCCTCCATATCTCGAGGGAGGAGCAGCAGGAGCGCCTGGTCGACCGGCTCAACGACCCGCAGAAGAACTGGAAGTTCCAGGTCGGCGACCTCGCCGAGCGCGACCGCTGGGATGACTACACCGAGGCCTATGAGGACGTGCTGGAGCGGTGCAGCACGAAGTGGGCGCCCTGGTACATCGTGCCCGCCGACCGCAAGCGCACCCGCGACCTGCTCATTGCCCAGGTGCTGGTACAGACCCTCGAGGAGATGAACCCGCAGTTCCCCCGGGTCGACCCGGAGGTGCTGAAGGTGGCGGAGCGGTGGGAGAAGGAGCTGAAGAGGAAGGGGAAGTGATCAGGGAAGACCTGCGAAGTGGAAAGTGGGCGGGAAGCAGAAGGGGAGCCGGAAGGCTCCCCTTTCTCACGCAGCACGTCACTTTTCACCGCTCACCGCTCACGCAGTTAGTAGTTCCCGTCCTGGTCAATCAGGATGAACGTCAGGCGGTTCCCCACCCAGAAATACGGTGAGCGCGTGCCCAGCTGGCGCCGGAGCGCGTTGACCAGCGCCAGGTCCGACGTGGTCATGGAGATCGCGAGCTGGTAGGGCGTCAGGCTCGGGCTCCGATTGTCCCAGTCGAGCTGGTAGTTCGGCATGGTGAAGGTGAAGCCGGCGGGGAGGTAGCCGTTGAACTCCGGGGGAATCACCCCGGCGCCCTGTTCCGACGGCCACTGGTTGTTGTGGTCCGCCTCGTAGTTGTACGCGGCGAGCCGCACCGTGGTGAATTCGCCGGCGATCTTCGCCGCCGTCGCGGTCCGGGTCAGGTCGATGTACTTGAAGACCGCGATCGCCGCGAGCAGGCCGATGATCACGATCACCATCACGATCTCGACGAGCGTAAAGCCGCGGCGGTTCATTTCCGCCCCTTTCCGAAACGAGCCCGCACCACGTCGTAGCTGCTGCCCAGGAAGGCGTCGGGCGACTCGCCCGAGCGGTAGGTCAGCTCGAGGGAGGCGTTCCGCCCGCTGAGCGCGAAGCTGTCGCCGTGGTGCTCGTAGACCAGTCCCGAGCCATCCGCGCCCGCCTCGCTCAGCGACTCCGGCAGCTTCTTGTGGGTGTCCTTGAACCGGGCGATCCGGTCGATCTCCACGTACATCCGGATCCGGAGGCTCGCCTCCTGCTCCTGTGGCGATTCGGTCGGCGGCTGGTTGAACAGCCAGGCGGGCTGGAAGACGAGCAGGCTGGAGAGACCGACGATGGCGGCGACCACCGCGATCCAGAACGGCGCCCGGCTGGGGACCGGGAGGCGCCGCCGCGACTTCGGCTGGGTCTTCACCTCCCGCAGCACATCCTGGTAGGCGGCGAGCAGGGCGCGCCGGTCGGGCGCGCCGGTCGGCGGCGGCTTGGGTTCGGGGGGTGGATCGAATTGTGACGTGGACATCAGTTGGTCACGCGTTCCCCTTCGAGGGCACGGGCCACCTGCTCCGGAAAACTGCGAATATCGATTGGCTTTGTAATATAGCCATCAAATCCCGCGTCGAGGGCCCGCTCCCGGTCGCCGGCCATCGCGTGGGCCGTGAGGGCCACCACCCGGAGCGCCCGGTGCGGCGAGGACCGAATCTCGTCCAGCAGTGCGAAGCCGTCCCGCCCGGGCAGCTGGATGTCCATCAGCACCAGCGCGGGCTGGGCCTGCTCGATGGTATCGAGGAGCCCCTCGCCGCTGGTCAGGCCGACGATCGTGTGCTTCCGCAGCGTGAGCAGCGTGCGGAAGAGTTTCATGTTGTCAGGGCTGTCTTCGACAATCAGGATCGTCGCCATCCCTGGCTCCGTGGGTCCGGGTCAGGCCCGGACCCGCCGGAGGACGGCGCGGACGCGGGCGGTGAGGGCGGTGGGTCGAACGGGTTTCATAAGATAATCCTGCGCGCCGAGGTCGAGCGCTCTGGCTTCGCCCTCCTCGCCGCTGGCGGTCAGGACGATCACCGGCATCTGGGCCGTGCGCACCTGGGCGCCCAGTTCCTCGAGGACGCCGAGGCCGTCGAGCCGGGGCATGCTGAGGTCGAGGATCAGCAGGTCGAAGTGCTGCTGGGCCACCAGGTCGAGCGCGTCGAGTCCGTCATTGGCCTCGCTCACCTGGATGCCTTCCCGTTCGAGCACCGTCCGGACCAGCCGTCGCATCTGCGGGTCGTCGTCGGCCAGCAGGACCCGCGGCGTGCCGCTCGCGGGCTGCGCCGCGACGACCGCCGCTTCCACCGCCGTGGGAACCTGCGAGGGCCGCTCCGGTGCCGGCGGCGGCGCCGCGACGCTGGCCCGGTCCGTCACCGGCGGGTGCACTTCCCGCTCACCAAGGACCCGCACCAGCTCTTCGAGCGTGGTGTGCCCCTGCCAGAGCCGGTCGAGCCCGCTCTCCCAGAGGCTCAGCATCCCCCGGCGCCGGGCGGCGGGGAGCATCTCCTCCGGCTGCGCGTCCTGGCCGATCAGCTGCGCCACCGTCTCGTCGACCGGCATGATCTCCATCACGCTGAGCCGGCCCTTGTATCCGCTCCCGTTGCACTGCTTGCACCCGGTCGCCTCCCGGATCACGACCGGCTGGGTCCGGCCGGCGGGCGGGCGCGCGTCGGGTGGAAGCCGATCCACGCCGACGGTGGTGGCGCACTCGGCGCACACCCGCCGCACCAGCCGCTGCGCGATGATGCCCTTGAGCACCGCCGCCACCTTGAAGCTGTCGACCCCCAGGTCCCGCAGCCGGGTCACCGCGGAGACTGCGTCGTTGGTGTGCAGCGTCGAGAGCACGAAGTGTCCGGAGAGGCCCGCCTGGATCGCCGTCTTGGCCGTCTCCGGATCGCGGATCTCGCCCAGCAGCACGATGTCCGGGTCCTGCCGGAGCACCGAGCGGAGCGACGTCGCGAAGGTCAGTCCCTGCGCCTCGTTCACCTGGATCTGGGAAATCCCCGGGAGGTCGTATTCCACCGGGTCTTCCACGGTCACGATGTTGACCTTGCCGGTCTTGAGCTGGTTGAGCGCGGCGTAGAGCGTCGTCGTCTTGCCGCTGCCGGTGGGCCCGGTGACCAGGAGCATCCCCTCACGGAACCCCAGCAGTCGCTGGAACTGCTGCACCTCGTGCTCCGAGAGCCCCAGCGTGCTGATCGTGTCCCGCAGGTTGGTCTTGTCGAGGATCCGGACCACGACCTTCTCGCCCCGCCGCGCGATCGGCACCGTCGACACCCGCAGGTCCACCCGCTGGCCGTCCACCCGGATCGACGCGCGGCCATCCTGCGGATGCAGCGGATCGGTCACGTCCAGCCGCGCGAACACCTTGGCCCGCCGCACCAGCGAGGCCCCGGCCGAGCCCGGCAGCCGCATCACCTCGCGCAGCACGCCGTCGACCCGGAAGCGGACCACGGTGGCCCCTTCCTCCGGCTCGGCGTGGATGTCGCTCGCGCCCTGGCGCACCCCCTCGGAGATCATCGCGTCGACCAGCTTCGCCACCGGGGCATCCAGCACCGGGTCGCGGGCATCGCCCGGATCGTCGAGCTCGACCACCTCGACCGAGGAGGGCTCCAGCCGGTCCACCAGCCGGTTGATGCTCTTCTCCGGGCGGTAGATGGCCTCGATCGCCTCGGCGACTCGCGCCGGGGAACTCACCGCGAAGACCACTTCCCGTCCCGTCATGAACGCAATCGCCTGCTCGGCGTCGAGGTCGCGCGGGTCGGCGCTGGCCAGCGTGATCCGCCGGTCGTCGGCGGCAATCGGGAGGACCTGGTGCTTGCGGGCGACTGATTCGGGAACGAGGAGGGCCGCGCGCGGGTCGGCGGCGGCGAGGTCGGCGCTGTCGAGGCGGAAGTGTTTCGCCAGCGCCGCGACGATTTCCCGGTCCCCGGCGAGGCCCCGGCGCGTGATCGATTCCCAGATCGAAACGCCCTCCATGCCGAGGGTCTCGATCTGCGTCGCCTTGAGGAGGCCGGCGTCCACCAGCAGGTGGGAGAGCCAGGCGTCCTTTGCGGGGGCAGAGTGCGCGGCCTGTTCGATCACACGCGTCCTTGTGAGCCGGGCGCCGAGCCGGCTCCGTCCGGTTCGGTTAGAATTACGCGAGCCTTTCTGACCCCTTCATTATCGGTTGGGCCGGGAGAATTCTGTATGCGACCCAACTCTCTGGCGGTGCTCGGTTTAGGGGCCATTGGCGGGTCCCTGGCCTGGCACGCCCGGCTGGCCGGAATCGGGCGGGTGGTGGGCTATGACCCGGATCGCTCCCGCGGGGTCCAGGCGCTCAAGGCCCAGGCGGTGCACGACATCGCCGACAGTGTCCCTCGCGCCGTCGCCGGCGCCGACCTGGTGGTGCTTGCCGCCCCCCTCTCCGCCACCCTCGGCCTCCTCGACCAGATCGGACCGCACCTCGCCCCCGGCGCCCTCGTCACCGACGTGGCGAGCCTCAAGGCGCCGGTGGTCGTCCGCGCCCAGGAGCGTGGGCTCGCGGCCTGTTTCGCGGGCAGTCATCCCTTCGCCGGGACCCATGTCCCCGGGTGGGAAGGCGCCCGCGCCGACCTGCTGACCGGTGCCCTCGTCTACGTCTGTGACTCCGGCGCCGGCGGCGAGCACGCCGCCCGCGAGGTCATCGACTTCTGGGCCGGTGTCCTCCAGGGCCACCCGGTGCGGATCGACGCCGCGGCGCACGACCGGCAGCTGGCCTGGACCAGCCACCTGCCGCAGGCGGTCGCGAGTGCGCTGGCCAACGCCCTGGCGGCCAATGCCGATCTCCAGGGCGCGACCTTCGGCACCGGCATGCGGGACACCACCCGCCTCGCCGCGAGTCCGCCGGAGGTCTGGGCCGACATCCTGCTGGAGAACCGCGCGCCGATGGGCGACGCGCTCCGCGCGATGGAGGGAGAACTCGCCAGCCTCCGGGCCACCCTGGAGCGCGGCGACAAGGACGCGCTCCGCGGCTGGCTCGAGCGGGCCGCCTTCTTCCGCCGCGGGGTGGACCGCTAGTTGTCGAGGTAGAGGGAGATCAGCCCGGTGCTGCCGTTGCAGGCGCTGAGCAGGTTGATGTTGGTGCTGCCGCCGAGAAGCTTGTCGATCGCGTCGCATACGCTGGGATCGGCGGTCTCGAGCTGCACCATCTGGCTCGTTTCCTCCGCTCCGTTGGTCACCCAGGTCTCCCGCCGCCACGCCATCCGGAAGCCCGGCTTGTCGAAGGTGAATCCCCCCGGCAGGTAGCGATCCAGCCCGTTCGGCACCGTGCCCACCGGTTCGGTCGTCGGCCACCCGCCGTTCGACTCGTTGTAGGCATAGGCGGCGGTGCGCACCACGTGCAGCGCCCCGATCGCCTGCGCCGCGGTCGCGCGGCTCTCGAGGCGGTGATAGTACGGCGTGGCGATCCCCGCGAGCAGCCCGACGACCGCCACCGTGGTCAGCAACTCGATGATCGTGAAGCCGCGCCGGTTCAATGGGCCTCCAGCGAGTCGACCCCGTTGATCGTGCCGCGGTAGCGCGCGGTGTGCGGACCGCTGCCGACGCTGAGCTCGAAGCGGCCGTCGGGGAGCGGGGTGTAGCGGACGTGGCCGAGGTCCAGCCCCATCGCCGCCAGCGACTCCGGGAGCCGGCCGGTGTTGCGGTGATAGTCCTCGATCTCGAGCGCGATGGCCGCCATCTGCCGCTTGGCGCTCACTCCGGTGCGCGGGATGCTCAGCCGGGCGTGCTCGGAATCCTGGAGCCACCCCGGCTCCCCGAACCAGACATAGATCGCGGCGACGGTGACGAGGCACAGGATGGCAGGGCGGCGGATCCGCTGCCAGAGCGTCGGCGGTGCCGCGGGGCGGACCACCTTCTTCGCCGCGTCGTCTTCCAGCACCTTGTCGTAGGCCTGGCGGAGGCTCGGCTCCTCCTGCGGCTTCGAGGCGCGATGCACTGCGTTGGCGGGCAGGCGGGTGGTGCCGCCGGGAGCAGCGGGTGCGCCCGCCGCCGCCCCGCTCGCCGGTTTCGGGGCCGGTGCGGGCCGCGCTTGCTCCGCGGTCAGGAATTCCTCGAGCGCCTGGTTGAGCGCGTTGGGTTTGTCTCGCGATTCACGCGGCATGACCGCGGCTCCTCAGGGCTTGGGACGCACGAAGGCGAAGACCAGCGGACCACGTTCCGGCGCCTGCACCGTGACCCGCAGGCTCCGGCCCTGTCGCTCGCTCGCGAGCAGGAAGGCGCGCGGCCCCCGGACCTCGTAGGTCATTCCCGGGAGCTCGATCCCGGCGGCCGCGAGTACCGAGGGGAGCGACCCCTCCTCCTGCAGGTACCGGGCGATCCGGTTCGCGACCGTGACCAGCTCGAGTTCCTGTTTCCGCTCCTCGGGAGTCACCACGATCGGGGCCGCCGCACGGGCGATCGCGTTGCTCTGCCGGATCCACACCGCCCCGGCGGCCAGCAGCAGCACCGCGCCGGCGATCCAGGGCCACCGTCGTGCCGGGGCGGAGGGCGCGGCGGGAAGCCGGGGCTTCACCCCATCGGCGAGGACTTCGTGATAGGCCTCGACCAGGTCATCCCGGTCGGGACGCTCCAGGAGCGGCCGGCCGGGCTGCGTTCCGCGCGCGGCGGGCGCGAGCCGCGGCTGCTGGCCCGTTCTCCGGATGACCTGCTCCAGCGCATCCGCCAGTTCTTCGCTCACCACTGCCCGGTCTGCCATGATCTCTCTCAGGTGACACCTCCCCCGAGAGTATCGGTCGGAACCGGGCGGAGTTGAGCGCCCCGGACGGTTGAGGAAAACCCCGGCTGCTCCTACACTTAGGCCCTCTCTTCCAGCCGTCCGAGGTCGCGATGCAGGTCGGTGGTTCCATCCGGGTTCCCGGGGACAAGAGTCTCTCCCATCGGTCCCTCCTCTTTGCGGCCCTGGCCCGGGGAACCAGCCACGTCGGCGGGATGCTCACCTCCCTCGATGCCCGCTCCTCCGCCCGGGTGCTCCGGCAGCTGGGCGCGGAGATCTCTCCGCTCACCGAGGGGCGGATGGTGACCGTCGCGGGGCGGGGCCGCCTCCGCGCACCGGAGGACGTCCTCAACTGCGGCAACTCCGGGACGACCACTCGCCTCCTCCTGGGCATGCTCGCGGCCCATCCCTTCTCGGCCACCCTGACCGGCGACAGCTCCCTCCGCCGGCGCCCCATGCGCCGGGTGACGGTGCCGCTGCAGCAGATGGGGGCGAAGGTGAAGGAGACCAACGAGCGGGGGACGCTGCCGCTGACGATCCGGGGCGGGAAGCTGGTGGCGCTGCGTCACGAGATGCCGGTCTCGAGCGCCCAGATCAAGAGCAGCCTGCTGCTCGCGGGAGTGACCGGAAACGTCCCCGTCTCGGTGCGCGAGCCGCACGGCCGCTCCCGGGACCACACCGAGCGGATGCTCCGCGCCTTCGGGTATCGGGTGGAGGAGAACCAGGGCTGGGTGCACTTCGAGCCGACCGGCCGCATCGTGCCCTTCGACATGCAGGTGCCGGGCGATCCCTCCTCGGCGGCGTTCCCGGTGGGCGCGGCGGTGCTGGCGGAGCAGGGCGAGCTGCGCATCACCGGGGTGTGCGTGAACCCCACCCGCATCGGGTTCATCGAGGTGCTGCGGCGGATGGGCGCGCAGGTGGAGATCGACGGGCTGGTGACCGAGTTCGACGAGCCGGTCGCGGACCTGCTGGTGCGCCCGGGGGCGCTCCGCGCCACCGAGGTGGCGCCCGGCGAGATTCCCGGCCTGATCGACGAGATCCCGATGCTCGCCGCCATCGCCACCCGCGCCCGGGGGACCACGATCTTTCGCGACGTCGGCGAGCTGCGGGTCAAGGAGAGCGACCGGCTCGGCCTCATCGCGAGCAACATCCTGGCGGTCGGGGGGAAGGCCGAGGTCGTGGGCGACGATCTCTTCGTCGAGGGCACCGACTACCGGCCGGCGGGCCGGGTGGTGACCCATGCCGACCACCGGATCGCCATGGCCTTCTCGGTGCTGGGCACCGTCCCGGGGGGGAAGATCAACGTCGACAATCTCGCCTGCGCCGCGGTGAGCTTCCCCGGGTTTCCCCAGATGCTCCGCGCCATCCGGAAAGGCCGCTGATCGTGCCGTCGTACGTGATCGCGATCGATGGACCTGCGGCGAGCGGGAAGTCCAGCACCGCCGACGCGGTGGCCGGGGCCATGGGCTTCGCCCACCTCGACTCCGGCGCGCTCTACCGCGGCGTGACCCTGGTGGCGATCCGGGACTGCGGGGCCGCGCCCGGCGGCACGCTCGCGGCCGGCGCCATCCTGCGGGCGGTCGAGGAGCGCGGGCTCCGGCTGCATTATGACGGGAGCCGCTTCGCGGTCTACCTCGAGGGTCGTCCCGCGGACGAGGCGATCCGGACCCCCGAGGTCACCGCCCTCGTGTCCGCCATCTCCGCGCTGCCGGAAGTGCGCGAGTGGGTCAACGAGCGGCTCCGCGCCCTGGTGCGGGCTGGCCTCTCGGTCGTGGTCGACGGGCGGGATATCGGGACGGTGGTGTTCCCCGACGCGGCGCTCAAGGTCTACCTGACCGCCTCGCCCGGCACCCGGGCCAGCCGCCGCCTTACCCAGCGGGGCCTGCCGGCACCGCCGGAGGAGGTGGAGCGGGAAACGGCGGTCCTGGCGGCCCGCGACGAGGCCGACTCCCGCCGCGCCGTGGCGCCGCTCCGGATGGCGGCGGACGCGGTCCCGCTCGATGGCACCGACCTCAGCTTCGACCAGCAGGTGGCGGAGATCATCCGCCTGGCCGGCGCCCGGGGCATTGTCCCGGAGTCCAGCCCGTCCTGAGCCTCCGGCCCGCTCACCGCTCACCCCCTCATCTTGCCCTAAGTCCCGTTCGCCCTTAAGTTTTCAGGCTCCCCAGCCCGGCAATCCGGCCGTGCGGGGCCTTCACCCCAGCCCGCAGCCTTCCTTGGTGCGGTCCACCCCGAGGTAGCGTCCGAGTGCCTTCCGATCTTTCGACCCTGTCCCCCAGCAGCATTACCGCCCGCTCCACCGGCCTCAAGGTCCGTCCGGACCTGTACGACGAGGACTATTCCGACTCCGAATACGAGCAGATGCTCTCGATGTACGAAGGGACGATGTCCCAGATCGTCGAGGGTGAGATCGTGAAGTCGAAGGTGCTCCGGATTACCGAGAGCGCCGTGATTCTCGACGTCGGGTTCAAGTCCGAGGGCTCCGTCCCGCTCGACGAATTCAAGGATCCGCCGAAGCCCGGCGATGAAGTCGAGGTCTTCCTCGAGCACCTCGAGGACCAGGAGGGCGCGGTCGTGCTCTCCAAGAAGAAGGCCGACTTCATGCGGGTGTGGGAGAAGATCAAGCTCGCCCACGAGTCGGACCAGCCGGTGATGGGCACCCTGGTCAAGAAGATCAAGGGTGGCGTGGTCGTGAACCTGATGGGCGTGGACGCCTTCCTCCCCGGCAGCCAGATCGCACTGCGGCGGGTGCCGAACATCGACGAGCTCCTGGGCCAGACCTACGAGTTCAAGATCATCAAGCTCAACAAGCGCCGGCGGACCATCGTGGTCAGCCGCCGCGTGATCCTGGAGAACGAGCGGGCCCACAAGCGCGAGCACCTGATGAAGGAGCTTGCGGTCGGCCAGGTCCGGAAGGGCATCGTCAAGAACATCACCGATTTCGCGCGTCTTCATCGATCTCGGCGGCGTCGACGGCCTGCCCACATCACCGACATGTCCTACGGCCGGGTGTCGCACCCGACCGAGATGGTGGGCATCGGCAAGGAAGTCGAGGTCAAGATCCTCGACATCGACTGGCAGCGTGAGCGCATCAGCCTGGGCATGAAGCAGCTCCGCAGCCGTACCCGTGGCGCAGAAGGTCGCCGAGCGCTATCCGGTCGGCACCCGGGTGCAGGGCAAGGTCGTCTCGATCACCAACTACGGCGCCTTCGTGGAGCTGGAGCCGGGGATCGAAGGCCTTGCGCACATCTCCGAGATGAGCTGGACCCGGCAACGTCCGCCACCCGTCCAAGATCGTCTCCATCGGCGAGACCATCGAGGCCGTGGTCCTCAAGGTTGACGAGGGCGAGGAGAAGATCTCGCTCGGCATGAAGCAGACCGAGCAGATCCCTGACCGTGCTGCCGCTCAAGTACCTGGTGGGCACCCGCATCAGCGGCAAGGTGCGCAACCTCACCTCCTTCGGCGCCTTCGTGGAGATCGAGCCGGGCATCGACGGCCTGATCCACATCTCCGACATGTCCTGCACCAAGCGGGATCCGCGACCTGTCGGAAGTCGTCAAGAAGGGTGATGCCGTCAACGTCGTCATCCTCAACATCGACGGCGACAACAAGCGGATCTCCCTCGGCCTCAAGCAGGCCGAAGAGGATCCCTGGCTCAAGATCGGCGAGACCTACCCGATCGGTACCGAGATGCGCGGTCGCGTCGCCCGCCTGATGGACAAGGGCGTGGTGGTCGACCTCGGCAACGACATCGAGGGCTTCGTCCCGATGTCGCAGCTCGGCGTGGCCAACCTCGAGAACCCCGGCGACGCCGTGAAGGAAGGCCAGGCCGTCGACCTCAAGGTGCTCGAAGTCGACCCGATTCATCACCGCATCGTGCTCGCGGTGGTGGGGTATCCCGACGAGCCGATCATCCCGCCCACCCGGCCGGTGATCGACGAGAGCCCGGCCGACGAATAGGCGGGCAGGCGGGCAGGCGGTCAGGCGGACAGTTTGACGATGAACGGGTGAGGTCCTCGCGGATCTCACCCGTTCTCTCGTCGGCTGACCGCCCGACCGCCTGACCGCCTGATCGCTTTACGGCAGATGGAACCGATACGGCGCCAGCGGGTGCGCAATCCCGAACAGGAACTCCGCTTTCTGCCCGCTGCCGGTCGCCCGGCCGATCTGCACGAACGGCGCGATCTCATGAAGCGGCGTCCGGATGGCCACCACGCCCTGGAACCATCCCCGGAGCCGGTCCCCCTTGTCGCTGTGTCCGGTGATGACGCCGGCGCCGGCGCTGATGTAGAGCCTCGAATTGGCGGGCAGCGGTGCAATCTGGCCCACGGCCGACCAGGTCGGCGTGGCCCCGAACGACGGGATGAAGGTCAGGTCGCTCGCGAGCTCGAGTCCCGGAATCCCCGGCGCCATCTGGGCGTGCAGCCGCAGGAACGCCTCCTTGGTGTTCTCCGGGTCGCGGTCCACGAAGAAGAGCCCGCCGTTGATGTCGAGGTGGGGCGCGCCCACCGTCCATCCGGTGCGGGGCCCTTCCGAAAAGGCCGTCTGATGCGGGTGGGCATAGTCCCCATCCATGTCATGTCCCGCCTGCGCCTCCTGCGCCAGCACCGGCGAGCTCAGCAGCACCACTCCCATCGCACCAAGCATCCACACACGCACAGGTCCCTCCCAGGTGATTGAGTTGGCCTTCAGGTCACCCGGTCTACGGCGGTCCGGTGAGGGTCGGATTGCTCTCACCCTCCCGCCGGTTCCTGCACCGTGCATGGCTTCAGTTCACCCCCGCAGTTGCCGATAATCACCTAAGTCATTGGTATTCATAAGGGTTAGAAACACGCACGGGTTTTGCTAAATCCAGTTGGCATTCACCCCTCAGGGGGATGGGACGATGCACGAGGGAGCCAACATGGACGAGGCACAGCGCCAGGCCCGGCGGAAGCGGCAGGCGGGCATGACGATCATCGAACTGCTTGCGGTGCTCGCCATCATCAGCGGGCTCGCCAGCATTGCGATTCCGAAGTACCACGACCTGGCGGACGCCGCGAAGGTGGCCCGCGCGATCGGCGATATCCAGGCGATCCAGTCGACGCTCGACACCCGCGATTCGCTGCCGCCGAACCTCGCGGCACTGGGTGTGCCGCTCCAGGATCCCTGGGGCCATCCCTACGTGTACGTGAAGTTCTCCGGTCCGGGGCAGGGGCGGGTCGATGCGTTCGGGGTCCAGGTGAACACGACGTACGACCTGTACAGCTACGGGAAGGATGGCGCCACGGCGAGCCCGCTGAATGCCGGCGTGAGTCTCGATGACGTGGTGCGGGCCAACGATGGCGGCTTCATTGGCGCCGCCAACCGCTACTGAGGCGGAGGACCTTTCGATGAGTACCGATCTGCTCGCGCCGTTCCGCACCCAGCCCTCGCAGCCGGCGGTGAATCCCTCCGCGGCCGTGACCCAGCCGACGCCCGGCATCGACCGGCACCGCTCGGTGGCGGACGGTGAACTCGCGAACGCCTGGACGCTCAAGGAGTTCTTCGTCTCGCTGAACAGCGTGATGCGGCTGCCGAACCGGGCCCGCCGCCACGAGAAGCCCAAGGCGGAAGCCGCCGCGGCCCCGTCGGGGACGCCGGGGATCCACCCGGGCCTCTATCGCTTCTTCATGTTTGCGGGCGGCGCCGTCGTGGTGGCGGTGCTCGTGGTGAAGCCGCTCGTCAGCCTCCTCACCAACTCCGGCCATGCGTCGCTCACCCCGGTCGCCGGGGTGTGGGAGGCGGGGAAGGGCAAGCACGAGGGCCGCAAGTTCGAGGTGACCGACAGCGCGGTGGTGTTCCATACCGGCGAGCGGGCCACCGACTACACCTGGCACCGGGTCCAGGCGGTGAAGGTCAAGCAGGTGGGCGACTCGTCGCTCTACACCGTGAAGTACGAGGAGGGGAAGGGGACCGTCGACCTCACCTTCTGGTACATCAGGGGGGCGAAGCCGGGTCTCCGGCTCAAGAATCAGCCGGCGGTGCTGTGGGCGCTCACCAAGGAGCGGCCGGTGACCGGCCCTCCCCCCAGCAACCGGCCCCGACTCTAGTCTCGACGGGCGGCCCCAGCGGGCCGCCCGTGTTGTTCCGGGCCCCGGCGGCGAGTAGCTTCCCGCGCCATGGCCACCCCGCGCGAACTTCTCGACCAGCTGCACCATCGTCAGGCCCAGGCCGAACAGGGCGGGGGCCCCGAGCGCCTTGCCCAGCAGCACAAGAAGGGCAAGCTCTCCGCCCGCGAGCGGCTCGACCTGCTGCTCGACCCCGGGTCCTTCGTCGAGCTCGACCGCTTCGTCACCCACCGCTGCCACGATTTCGGCCTCGAGAACCAGGTCTATCCCGGCGACGGTGTCGTCACCGGCTACGGCCGGATCGACGGGCGGCTGGTCTACGTCTTCTCCCAGGATTTCACGGTCTTCGGCGGATCCCTCTCCGAGACCTTCGCCCAGAAGATCTGCAAGGTGATGGACCTCGCCCTCAAGAACGGGGCGCCGGTCATCGGGCTCAATGACTCCGGTGGCGCCCGGATCCAGGAGGGCGTCGCCTCCCTCGGCGGCTACGCCGAGATCTTCCTCCGGAACACCCTGGCGAGCGGGGTGATTCCCCAGCTCTCCGTCATCCTGGGCCCCTGTGCGGGGGGCGCGGTCTACAGCCCGGCGATCACCGATTTCATCTTCATGGTCCGGGGCGTCAGCTACATGTTCGTCACCGGCCCCAACGTCGTGAAGACGGTCACGCACGAAGAGGTGAGCTTCGATCAGCTCGGCGGGGCCGACACCCACTCGGGGGTGAGCGGCGTCGCCCACTTCGTGCACGACTCCGAGCCCGCCTCGCTGGCCGCGGTGCGGGCGGTGATGAGCTACCTCCCCTCCAACAACCTGGACGACCCGCCGGCCCGCCCGGCGGACGACCCGGCCGACCGGCGCGAGGAGCGGCTCCTCGACCTGATTCCCGACCTGGCGAGCAAGCCCTACGACATGCACGAGGTGCTCCAGCTCGTGGCCGACCGGGAGTCGTTTCTCGAGGTGCAGCCCGACTACGCCCAGAACATCATCACCGGCTTTGCCCGCCTGGGCGGCCGGCCGGTGGGGATCATCGCCAACCAGCCGGCGGTGCTGGCCGGCGTGCTCGACATCAACGCCTCGCTCAAGGCGGCCCGCTTCATCCGCTTCTGCGACTGCTTCAACCTGCCGGTGGTCACCTTCGTCGACGTCCCCGGCTTCCTCCCGGGCGTGGCCCAGGAGCACGGCGGCATCATCAAGCATGGCGCCAAGCTGCTCTACGCCTACTGTGAGGCGACGGTCCCCAAGCTGACGGTGATCACGCGGAAGGCCTACGGCGGGGCATACGACGTGATGAGTTCGAAGCACATCCGGGGAGACGTGAACCTGGCCTGGCCCACCGCCGAGATCGCGGTCATGGGGCCCAAGGGCGCGGTGGAGATCCTGTTCAAGAAGGAGATCGAGCAGGCCGCCGACCGCGAGGCCGAGACCGCCCGGCGGATCAACGAGTACACCGAGACCTTCGCCAATCCCTACCAGGCGGCGGCGCGGGGATACCTCGACGATGTCATCGATCCGCGGGAGACCCGGCCCCGGCTCATCGATGCCCTGGCGACCCTGTCGACCAAGCGCGACAAGAATCCGCCGCGGAAACATGGGAACCTGCCGCTGTAAGGCGGTCGGGCGGACGGGCGGTCGGTGATACGATGAAAGGGTGAGTTCCTTGCGGAACTCACCCTTTTCTCGACTTTTGACCGCCTGACCGCCTGACCGCCTGACCGCCTGACCGCCTGACCGCCTGACCGCCTGACCGCCTGACCGCCTGACCGCCTGACCGCCTACCGTCTCCGGAACTGCTGCACCAGGGTCTGCAGCCCGGTCGAGAGTCCCGCCAGCGATTCGGTCGTCCCCGAGACCATCTCGGCCCCTTCGGCGACTGTGCCGCTCTGGCGGCTGATACTCACCACGTTCTGGCTGATGTCCGCGGCGACGCTGCTCTGCTCTTCCGCGGCGCTCGCGATCTGGAGATTCATGCCCCGGATCAGGGCGATCGCTTCGTCGATCTGGCCGATGGCCGCGTTGGCCTCGTTCGCGTCGGCCACGGTCTGTTCCGCCCGGCGCCTCCCCTCCAGCATGACGGTGGCGGCGTCGCGTGAGTAGCGCTGCAGGTCTTCGACAATCGTCCCGATCTGCCGCGCCGATTCCCGGGTCTGGCTCGCGAGCGCGCGGACACTCTCCGCCACCACCGCGAAGCCGCGCCCCTGCTCGCCGGCGTGCGCCGCCTCGATCGTGGCGTTGAGGGCCAGGAGGTTGGTCTGCTGGGCGATGTCCTGGATCACCTTGACCACCATGCTGATCCGCTCGCTCTCGCTCTCCAGCCGCTGGAGCGTCTCGGCGGCGCGGTTCACTTCGGTCGAGAGGGAGTCGATGGCGCTCTGGACCTGGTGGACCCGGGTCCGGCCGGCGGCGGCGGCATCGGTGGCGCTGGTGGCCGCCACGGCCGCGTCGCTGGTGGTGCGCGCGACTTCCGCGACCGAGGTGGCCATCTCGTGCATCGCGGCCGCCACGGTCTCGGTCTCCCGCTTGAGCTCCGTCACCGAGCGGCTGCTGTCGCCCACGACCAGCGCGGTCTGGTTGGCCAGCCCGCTCACGTGGCCGGCCGAGTCGAGGATGCGGCCGACCACCGCCTGGAGGCGGGACTCCACCATCTTGAGCGCCAGGCCGATCTCGCCGAGGTCGTCGCGCCGCCCGGTGTAGACATGGGTGGCCAGGGCGTCGCTATGCAGCTCGCGCGCCTTCCGCACCAGCCGCCGCATCGGCCAGGTACAGTAGAGCACCAGCCCGGCACCGGCGGCGAGGGCCGGGAGCAAACCGGTCAGCAGCGTGCCGAAGCCGAGGCCGGTGGTACGCGCCAGCATCCACGCTCCTGCCACGCCGATCAGGCCGACGACGCCCAGGAGCCGGGTGGCGAGCGAGGGCGGCCGCCCGGGGAAGAGGAACGGCCGGCGGCCGGCATTGAGCCTGGCGTAGATCCGGCTGGCACGGGCGATGTCCTCCGGATCCGGCTTGGTGCGGACCGACTGATATTCCTTGAGCTCCCCACGTTCCATGATGGGCGTGGCAAAAGCGTCGACCCAGTAGAAATCGCCGTTCTTGCAGCGATTCTTCACCATCCCGATCCAGGAGCGTCCCGCCTGCAGGGTGCTCCAGAGGCTTTCGAAGGCCGCGGACGGCATGTCGGGGTGCCGAACCCGATTGTGAGGTTCCCCTAACAGTTCCTCACTCTCGAATCCGCTGATGCGGACGAAATCCTCGTTGATGTAAGTGATCTTCCCCTTACGATCGGTCGTCGAGAGGATGATGTCGTCAGGGCCAACGAGATGTTCCACGTTGGTAACTGGCAGGTTCTTACGCACACGAATCCCTTTGAAAAGATGCCTGACGGCTACTATCGGCAGGGGCCGGGTTTGACTGGAGACCCGGAAATGGCCCGGCCTGGTGCCGCCCTAGCGCATCCCCGTACCCCGCCGTAGCTTAGGACCCGATGTCCAGAATGCTCCCCCAGCCCTGGCGCCTGGTTGCAGGCGCGCTCCTCCTTCCCGGCATGCTCTTCGGTCAGGCGGCGGTCGACCCGTCTGTCGCGCCGCGCGCCGCCGCCATGGCGCGGACCGGCGGGCGGATGGAAGCCACCGAGATGCTGGGCCGCTACCTGGCCACTGCGCCCGATGACGGCGCGGCCTGGCTCGAGCTGGGGCATTTCTACCTGCTCGACAGCCGGTCCTGGCATGGCGACGGGCACAGTGGCGACCCCACCGGAGCGCTCTTCCTCGACCTCGCCGCCACCGCGCTCGATGAGTCGCTCCGGCTCCCGACCGACTCCGGCCGGCTGCTGCGGGCGATGGTCGAGGTCGACCGCTCCTCCCTGGCCCTGGAGCAGGGAGGCTGGCCCGCCGCGATCGCCGCCGGCAGCCTCGCGCGCAATGTCGAGGCCCCATCGTACGTCATGGAAGCGGGCCGGAACCTGGTGAGCTCCTGCCCGATGGGTGGGGTGCTGGTGACCGGGTCCGACCTCGAGGCGGTGGGCGTCTGGAGCGTGGTGCTCCGCAGCCAGACCCGCGCCGACCTGGTGCTCTTCCTCCCCGGCCTCTACGACAGCGATTCGATCTACCGCGTGCGCATGGCCGAGACCCTCAAGATCGACGCGGTCCGGCCGGCCTCCGCGGCCCTCACCCGGACCGCGGAAGCGCGCCCCGTCTGCCTCGCGCCCGAAGTCGACAGCACCGTGGTGCCGCACACCCAGCTGGTGCCGCTCCGGCTGGTGCGGGTGGCCGGTCCCGTGACCACGGTCGATCCGGCCCCGCTCAGCATCATCGAGCTGACCGGCGCCTGGCGCTCCCGCCCCGACGGGCTGGTGCGGGAGGTGGCCGATCTTTATCTCGAGGCCGCGCGCTCCAACCGGGTTCTCTGCTCCTCCCTCCTGTCTCCGCTCGGTGTTCGCGATCGCGCCATCTGCGGTCGGTAGCGTCCGGTCGGTTCCCTCACCAGTCAATCGATGACCAGGCCCTTCCGGGTCCTCGTGGCCAATCGGGGCGAGATTGCGCTCCGGATCATCCGCGCCTGCCATGAAGAGGGACTCGAGGCGGTCGCGGTCTACTCCGAGGCCGACCGGCTCTCCCCGCACGTCCGCGCCGCCGATTTCGCCGTGGCGCTCGGGGCCCCCGCGCCGGGCGAGAGCTACCTCCGGGTCGACAAGCTGCTCGAGGCGGCCCGCGTCTCCGGCGCGACCGCGGTGCATCCCGGCTACGGATTCCTGGCCGAGCGGGCGCACTTCGCGAAGGCGGTGACCGACGCGGGGCTGGTCTTCATCGGTCCTCCCGCCGAGGCCATCACCGCGATGGGTGACAAGACCGAGGCGCGCCGCCGCATGGCGGCCGCGAAGGTGCCCATCGTACCCGGACTCACCCTGCCAATCACTGATGCGAAGGCGGCCGCGAACGCGGCGGAGGAGATCGGATACCCGATCCTGGTGAAGGCGGCCGCGGGTGGCGGCGGGAAGGGGATGCGGGTCGTGCGCCAGCCGGCCGAGCTCGAGTCGGCGCTCACCACCGCCGCCTCCGAGGCGCAGAAGGCCTTCGGCGACCCCAGCGTGTATCTCGAGAAGTACATCGAGCGGCCCCGGCACGTGGAGATCCAGGTCCTCGCCGATCACCGCCGCACCGTGCACCTCGGCGAGCGCGAATGTTCCATCCAGCGGCGGCACCAGAAGCTGGTGGAAGAGGCGCCCTCGGTGGCGGTGACGCCGGCGCTGCGCCAGCGCATGGGAGAGGCGGCGGTGGCCGCGGCCGAGGCGGTGGGGTACCGGAGCGCCGGCACCTGCGAGTTCCTGCTGGCCGCCGACGGCTCCTTCTACTTCCTCGAAATGAACACCCGCATCCAGGTGGAGCACCCCGTGACCGAGCTGGTCTACGGCGTCGACCTGGTGCGGGAGCAGCTCCGCATCGCGCGCGGGATGGAGATGAGCCTGCCGGAGCGTCCCCTCACGCCCCGGGGCTGGGCGCTCGAGTGCCGCATCACGAGTGAAGACCCGGGCAACGGCTTTCTCCCCTCGACCGGGCGCATCGAATATCTCCGCATTCCCGGCGGGCCCGGGGTGCGCTGGGACGGCGGCTTCGAACAGGGCAACGATGTCACCCTCTTCTACGATTCGCTCCTCGCCAAGGTGATCGTCTGGGGCGCCAGCCGCGACGAGGCGATCGCGCGGATGCGCCGCGCCCTCGGCGAGATGGTGCTCACCGGCGTCGCGACCAACCAGGCCTTCCACCTGCGCCTGCTCGACGACCCCGCCTTCCAGGCCTCGGAGATCGACTCCCAGTTCCTCGACCGGCGCGCCGACCTGCTGGAGCCGGCGAAAGACGATGCCCGGATCACCGCGATGGCGGTGGCCGCCGCGCTTGCCGAGGACGAGGCGCGCCAGTCGCGCCGTCCCGTGACCGCCGACCCGGTGGCCAGCGTCTCGGCGTGGAAGCGCACCGGCCGGCTCGAGGGACTCCGGTGACCCTGCCGGCGGTACGGATCGACCGGCTGGCGGCAGGAGGCGATGGGGTCGGGCGGATGGCGGACGGCCGGGTGGTGTTCGTGCCCCGGAGCGCGCCCGGCGACCTGGTGGAACTCACCCGGGTCGAATCGAAGGCGCGGTTCGCCCGGGCCGAGGTGGGCCGCCTGCTCGAGCCGGGACCGGGACGCACCGAGCCGCGCTGTCCCCACTACGTCGACGATCGCTGCGGCGGGTGCCAGCTCCAGCACCTCACGGTGCCGGCGCAGCGCGGGGCCAAGCGCCAGGTGGTGGCCGACGCGCTGGCACGCATCGGCCGGATCCAGGTCGAGGTGCCGGAGCTCCGGCCTTCTGCTCAGGACTGGGAATACCGGAGCCGGGTGCACCTCGCCGTGGGACCGGGGCGCCGCTTCGCGGGATTCCACCCCTTCGACGATCCGGTCCGGGTCTTCCCGCTGGTGCGCTGCCACATTGCCGCGCCGCCGCTGATGGCGCTGTGGCGCCGGCTGGCGCCCCTGCTGCACCTGCTGCCGTCGGACGTGGAGCAGCTGCAGCTGCGGCTCGATCCCGCCGGCACGCCGCACCTGGTGGTGCGCACCCCCGGCGGACGGGCCTGGAGCGACGGGAAGAACCTGGGTGAGCGGCTGGGCCCGCCCGGGGTGGTCTGGTGGCACCCCGCCGACGGCGCGCCGCGGGTGGTCGCGGGAGGAACGGACGCCTATCCCGCCACCGTCTTCGAGCAGGTGAACCCGGCGCTGGGCGCGACGATCCGGGCCTGGGCCGTGGAACAGCTGGGCGACGTGCGGGACCGGCTGGTGTGGGACCTCTATGCCGGCATCGGCGAGACCAGTGCGGCGCTGTGCGAGCGGGGCGCGAGGGTGGAGAGCGTGGAGCTCGACCGGCGGGCGGTGGAGCAGGCGGAGCGCCAGGCGCCGGGAGCGGCGCGGCGGCACGCCGGCAAGGCCGAAGAACTCGTGGGCCGCCTGAGCGATCCGGCGCTGGTGATTACCAACCCGCCCCGCACCGGCATGGACAAGGTGGTGGTGGCGGAGATTGCCCGGCGGCGGCCGGCCCGGGTGGTCTACGTCTCCTGCGACCCGGCGACGCTCGCCCGCGACCTGGCCCTGCTCGGGGCGGGGTACCGGACGGTGGCGGTCCAGTCATTCGATCTTTTTCCCCAGACGGCCCACGTGGAAACGGTGGCAGTCCTGGAGGTGGCATGAAGTACCTGGTGACGATCGAGGGCCGGGAGGTCACGGTCGAGGTGGACGGCGGGGCGGTGAAGGTCGACGGCCATCCCGCCGAGGCGCACCTTTCCCCCGTCCCCGGGACGCCGCTCCGGCACCTGCTGCTGGGCGGCGAGTCCCTCACCCTGGTGATGAGCCGGCCCGAGGCGGGGCGCTGGGAGCTCCAGTACCAGGGGGCCCGGCTCCACGCCGAGGTCATGGACGAGCGGACCCGCCACATCCGGAGCCTGACCGGGGGCGGAGTGAAGCCGGCCACCGCCGAGCTCAAGGCCCCCATGCCCGGGCTGGTGGTCCGGGTGCTGGTCCAGCCGGGGCAGTCGGTGGAGGCCGGCCAGGGGCTCATCGTGCTGGAGGCCATGAAGATGGAGAATGAGCTCAAGGCCAAGGCGGGGGCCCGGATCCGGGCGATCCGGGCGGTGCCGGGGCAGGCGGTCGAGAAGGGGCAGCTGCTGGTGGAGTTCGAGCCTTGACCTAAAGCCTTTGCCGGGGCTATGTTTGGAGTCTGTCTTCGTTTCGGAATTCCCTCTGGAGCACTGGGTTCGATGAACACCTTTTCGGCCAAGCCGAGCGACATCACTCACGGCTGGCACGTGGTGGATGCGGCGGGCGTCCCGCTGGGCCGCCTTGCGAGCCGGGTGGCGCAGCTCATCCGCGGCAAGCACAAGCCCACGTTCACGCCTCACATGGACGGCGGCGATTTCGTGGTGGTGATCAACGCCGAGCAGGTCCGGCTCACCGGCCGGAAGCTCGAGCAGAAGCGCCACTTCCGTCACACCGGCTACATGGGCCACGAGCGGTACACCCCGGTGAAGACCCTCATCGAGGGGAAGTTCCCGGAGCGGGTCATCGAGCACGCGGTGTTCGGCATGCTGCCCAAGAACTCGCTGACCAAGCAGAAGCTCCGCACCAAGCTCAAGGTCTACGCCGGAGCCCAGCATCCGCACGCGGCGCAGCAGCCCGTGCCTTACTCTGTTTCGCCGAAGGCCAAGTAAATGAACGCCGCTCCTGAATTCCGCTGGCAGGCCGTGGGCCGCCGCAAGACGAGCGTGGCCCGGGTCTACCTGACGCCTGGCACCGGCAAGTGGGACATCAACGGCCGGACCCTGGGGGATTACTTCCCCCGTCCGTCGCTGGTGCAGCACATCCAGCAGTCGTTCTCCTCGACCGACACCCTGGGCGCGTTCGACGTCCGGGCCCACGTCGAGGGCGGCGGCCAGTCGGGTCAGGCCGGCGCGCTGCGGCTCGCGATCGCCCGGGCGCTGGTGAGCGCCGACGGGCAGCACCGGACCAAGCTGCGGGCCTCGGGCCTGCTGACCCGCGATCCCCGCGCGGTCGAGCGGAAGAAGCCGGGCCGGGCCGGCGCCCGGAAGCGGTTCCAGTTCTCGAAGCGTTAACCTGCGGCGGCGCGCACACGGCGCGCCGCCAATCACGCACGTCGCCGGATCGGTAGCCGGGTGCCCCGCGCGCGGGGTCAGCCACCGAGATGAACGCGACGGACGCCACAACCCTCAGGACACAAGGACGGCATTACCCCGATGGCTCAGCCCCAGTTGCAGGACCTGCTCGAGGCCGGCGTTCACTTCGGCCACCAGACCCGCCGTTGGAATCCCAAGATGCGCCGGTTCATTTTCGCCGAGCGGTCCGGGATCTACATCATCGACCTCCAGAAGACCCTCAAGCAGATCCTCACCGCGCAGGAACTGCTCAAGAACGTCGTCCTCAAGGGCGAAGGGGTCCTGTTCGTCTGCACCAAGAAGCAGCTCAAGGGCACGGTGCAGGCCGAGGCCGCGAACGCCGGGTCGTTCTGGGTCACCGAGCGGTGGCTGGGCGGGATGCTGACCAACTTCCAGACCATCAAGCGGCAGATCCGCCGCCTGCGGGAGCTGGAGCAGGGGTCGGCTGACGGCGAGTTCGAGAACTACACGAAGAAGGAAAAGCTCCTCTTCGAGCGCGAGAAGGAAAAGCTCCTGCGGAACCTCGAGGGCATCAAGAGCATGTCCCGGCTCCCCGGGGCGCTCTTCGTGGTCGACGCGAAGAAGGAGAAGATCGCGGTCCAGGAAGCCAACAAGCTCGGCATCCCGGTGGTGGCCATCGTGGACACCAACGCCGATCCCGACGTGATCACCGTGCCGATTCCGGGCAACGACGACGCGATCCGCTCGGTCTCCCTCATCACCGCGGCCCTGGCCGAGGTGATCCGCGAGGCCCGGGCCCAGTCGCCGCTGCGCGAGGTGGTGGAAGACGCCGAGGCGGAGACCTACAGCACCGACGGCGGGTCCGAGGGCGACCCCGAGGCCGACCGGCGGAAGAAGCGGGCCCGGCGCAAGCGGCGGCCCAAGCCGGAGGCCATTGCGGCCCGGCTCAAGCATGAGGAAGAGGGTGGCGAACCCGGCGCGTCCCCCGATGCGGCGGCCGACGGCGACGCCTAGTACCGGTCAGCAGGATCAGGCATCACCGCCGCCGTCCTGGCCCCCCGGGCTGGACGGCGGCTCGTTATGCGGGACGGACCCAGGAGCCCGCGCGAACCCATGAAGGACAGGACGATGACGCAACCGATCTCGGCCAAGATGGTCGCCGAACTCCGCGGCCGCACCGGCGCGGGCATGATGGACTGCAAGGCCGCCCTCGAGGAAGCCCAGGGCGACATGGACAAGGCGGTGGAGATCCTCCGCAAGAAGGGGATCGCCAAGGCCGACAAGCGCGGCGAGCGGAGCGCATCGCAGGGCCTGATCGTCATCGAGGCCTCGCCCAGCGGGAAGGACGCCGCCATGATCGAGCTCAACAGCGAGACCGACTTCGTCGCCAAGAGCGACGACTTCGTGAAGCTCGCCCGCGAGCTGGCGAAGCATGCCCTCCAGCATGCCCCCACCGGGGTGCACGCCGGCAGCGCCATCGAGGCCCAGCCCTTCAACGGCACCACCGTGGGTGAGGCCGTGAAGCAGGTCTCCGGCAAGACCGGCGAGGCGATGGCCCTCAAGCGGGTGGCCCGCTTCACCGCGGCCGAGGGGACCGTGGGGCACTACCTGCACCACAACGGGCAGAGCGGCTCGATCGTCGAGCTGGCCGGCACCCGGGGCGAGGGCGTCACCGCCCTGGCCCGCGACCTGGCCCTGCACGTGACCTCCGCCGACCCGATCGGCGTGAGCGAGGCCGACATCCCCGCCGACGTGATCGCGCGGGAGCGCCGGATCGCCGAGGAGCAGGTGGCCCAGGAAGGGAAGCCGGAGAACATCCGCGGCAAGATCGTCGACGGGAAGGTGCGCAAGTTCGTCGCCGAGCGGACCCTCCTCGGCCAGCCGTTCGTGAAGGACGACAGCAAGGCGGTGGGTGATCTCGTGAAGGAGGTCGCCAAGGCCGCCGGCGGGACGCTCTCCGTCACCCGGCTGGCGCGGTTCAAGGTCGGGGAGGGGTGATGCGGCGGGCCTACTCCCGCGCGCTGCTCAAGCTCTCCGGCGAAGCCCTCGCCGGCGAGAAGGGCTACGGGCTCGACTACAAGGTGGTCGAGACCTTCGCCGACGAGCTCAAGACGGTGCACACCCGCGGGGTGCAGCTGTCGCTCGTGGTGGGCGGGGGGAACATCCTCCGCGGGACCTCGGCGAGCCGGGAGGGCCTCGATCGCGTCTCCGCCGACTACATGGGGATGCTGGCCACGGTCATCAACGCCCTCGCGGTCCAGGACATCCTGGAGCGCAAGGGCGTGCAGACCCGGGTCATGACCGCCATCCGGATGGAATCGCTGGCCGAGCCGTACATCCGCCGGCGCGCCCTGCGGCACATGGAAAAGGGGCGTCTGGTTATCTTTGCCGGTGGCACGGGCAACCCGTACTTCAGCACCGACACCGCCGCCGTCCTCCGGGCCCTGGAGGTCGAGGCGGACGTGATTCTCAAGGGGACCAACGTGGACGGCATCTACACCGCCGACCCGCGCAAGGACCCCAAGGCCACCCTCATCCCCGAGCTCACCTTCCAGGACGCGCTGGTGAAGGGGTACGAGGTCATGGACCGGAGCGCGTTCGGGCTCTGCCAGACCAACAAGCTGCCCATCGTGGTCTTCAACATGAACACCGCCGGGAACCTCGACCGGGTCCTCCGCGGCGAACCCGTGGGAACCATCGTCCAATGAGCACCATCCCCGAGCTGCTCAAGCACGCCAGGGAGTTGATGAGCAAGGCGGTCGAGAACACCCGCAAGGAGTTCTCCAGCATCCGGACCGGCAAGGCGACCACCTCGCTGCTCGACGTGGTGCGGGTGGACGCCTACGGCAGCGTGATGCCGCTCAACCAGGTGGCGATGGTGGCCGCCCCCGAGCCGCGCATGCTGACGGTGCAGCCCTTCGACAAGGGGCTGAGCCAGCTGATCGAGAAGGCGATCCGGGACGCGAACCTCGGCCTCAATCCCGCGTCCCAGGGCAACCTGATCCGGGTGCCGATCCCCGCGCTCACCGAGGAGCGCCGCAAGGACCTGGTCAAGGTGATGCACAAGCTGGGTGAGGAAGGGAAGGTCGCGGTGCGTCACGCCCGCGGCGACGCCCACGCCAAGATCAAGAAGGTCGAGAAGGTGCCCGAGGACGACAAGTCCCGGGGCGAGAAGGATCTCCAGAAGATCACCGACGACCACATCAAGCAGATCGACCAGATGATCGCCGCCAAAGAGGCGGAGATCATGGAAGTCTGAGGGCATGGACGACCGGCTGCAGCAGATCCGCCTGAACGGCGCGATCCCCGCGCACATCGCCATCATCATGGATGGCAACGGGCGCTGGGCCCGGAGCCGGGCGCTGCCGCGGCCCTTCGGGCACAAGGCGGGGATGAAGGCGGTGCGCGAGGCCGTCGAGGGAGCGCTGGCCGCCGGCGTCGAGGTCCTCACCCTCTTTGCCTTCAGCAAGGAGAACTGGCAGCGGCCCGTCGAGGAGATCGGCGCGCTGATGGACCTGCTGCAGGAGTACATCGCGCGGGAGATGGAGGAGCTCAAGGAGCAGGGCGTCTCGGTCCGCTTCCTGGGCGAGCTCGACCGGCTCTCGCCCGGCGCCCGCGCCGCGGTGGACCGGCTCACCCGCCACACCGCCGAGGGGAGCCGGCTCGCCCTCAACATCTGCATCTCCTACGGGGCGCGCGCCGAGCTGACCCGGGCCGCGCGGCTCCTCGCGGAAGAGGTGCAGGCCGGCCGGCTCCTCCCGGCCGAGATCGACGAGGCGGCGATGGCCCGCCGGCTCTTCACCGCCGCCTTTCCCGACCCCGACCTCCTGATCCGCACCTCCGGCGAGCTCCGGCTCTCCAACTTTCTCCTCTGGCAGCTCGCCTACGCCGAGCTCTACGTCACGCCGGTGCTCTGGCCCGACTTCACCCGGGCCAACCTCTGGGACGCGGTCCTGGAGTACCAGCGGCGCGACCGGCGGTTCGGCAAGGTCTCCGTCTGACGGCCTGACGGCCGACCGCTGACGGCTCATGGCGTCCAATCTCACCAAGCGCATCGCGTTCGCCGCCATCGCCATTCCCGTGGCGCTGGGGGTCGTCTGGTACGGCGGCTGGGCGCTGGTCGTCGTGGCCGCCGCCGCCGCGGTGCTGGGAGCCCGCGAGCTGCTCGACTTCGGCCGCAGGCTCGGGGTCGATCCCCTCACCCGGACCACGCTGGTCTCGGCGGCGCTGCTGCCGGTGCTGGTCTATCTCGCCCTCACCACCCAGCCCGCGCTGGTGGGGAGCGGCTGGATCTACGCCGGCCTCTGGCTGGTGGGGCTGCTCACGATCGCGCTGGCCCGGCGGGCCCCGGGCGACAAGCCGCTGACCACGAGCGCGCTCAGCGTCTTTGCGATGGCGTATCCCGCGGGGCTCGCCTGCTTCCTGGTGACCATCCGGCATCTCCGCTACGGGGAACAGTCGTGGGCCGGGGCGTGGCTGGTCTTCTTCCCGCTGGTGATCACCTGGGTCTGCGACACCGCCGCGATGTTCGCCGGCAAGGCGATCGGCGGGAAGAAGCTCTGGCCCGCGATCAGCCCCGGGAAGACCTGGTCGGGGAGCATTGCCGGGGTGGTCTTCGCGATGGTCACCGTGCCGGTGCTCAACCTGGCGGTGATGGACCGGCTGGGGATCGCGCTCCCGCTCGGGCAGGGGCTGCTCTTCGGGCTGGTGCTCGGTATCATCGGGCAGGTGGGCGACCTCGCTGAATCGTTGTACAAGCGCGAAGTCGGCGTGAAGGACTCCTCGGCCCTGATCCCGGGACACGGCGGCGTGCTCGACCGGTTCGATTCGCTCTACTTCGTGCTCCCGGTGTCCGCGGCGCTCTACCGTCTCTTCGGGGTGCAGTGATGCAGGGCGTCGCCATCCTCGGCTCCACCGGCTCGATCGGGAAGAGCGCCCTCGCGGTGCTGGCGCGCCAGCGCGACCGGTTCCGGCCGGTGGCGCTCACCGCCCTCAACAACCGCGAGGCGCTGGCCCGGCAGACGGCGGAGTGGAACCCCGGGCTCAGCGCGCTCGTCTCGGAGCGGGGGGCCGAGGTGCTGGTCGAGGCGGCCACCCATCCCGATGCCGACATCGTCCTCAACGCGGTGGTGGGCGCGGCCGGGCTCGATGCCACGCTGGCGGCCCTCCGGGCCGGCAAGCGCGTCGCCCTCGCGAACAAGGAAACCCTGGTCATGGCGGGGGACCTGGTGCGCGCGGCGAGCGAGGCGGGCGGGGGCGAGCTGGTGCCGGTCGACTCGGAGCACAGCGCGGTGCTGCAGTGCATCGCCGGGCACGAGGGAGGCGTGGCGCGGCTGATCCTCACCGCGTCGGGCGGCCCCTTCCGCTGCTGGGATGCCGACCGGATCGCCGCCGCAACCGTGGCCGAGGCGCTCAACCATCCCACCTGGCGGATGGGCAACAAGGTGACGGTCGACAGCGCCACGCTGGCCAACAAGGCGCTCGAGATCATCGAGGCGCACCACCTCTTCCGGCTGTCGTACGACGCGCTGGACGTGGTGGTGCACCCGCAGAGCATCGTTCACGCCTTCGTGGAGTTCTGCGACGGGAGCGTGATCGGGCAGCTGGGGTTCCCGTCGATGGAGCTGCCGATCCTCTACGCGCTCACCCATCCGGCGCGGCTGCCGGACACCGGGGTGCGGCGCTTCGACCCGGTCGCCATCGGCCAGCTGACGTTCGAGCCGGTGCGCGAGGATGTCTTCCGCGCCTTCCGGGCCGGGGTGTCGGCGGGGCGGGCCGGGGGCACCGCGCCGGCGGTGTTCAACGCCGCCAATGAAGTGGCGGTGGCCGCGTTCCTCGAGGGGAAGATCTCCTTCGGGCGGATCGCCGAGACCATCGAACGAGTGCTGGACCACCACCGGGGCGAGCCGGTGCGAGACCTGGAAACTGTCCGTGCCGCGGACCGCTGGGCCCGCGCGCGTGCCAATGAGGTGCTGGCGTGACGTTCATCAACTGGATTGTTCCCCTGGTCATCACCCTGGGCGTGCTGATCTTCGTGCACGAGCTGGGGCATTTCCTGGCCGCCAAGTGGGCCGGGATCCGGGTGCACCGGTTTGCCCTGGGCATGGGGAACCCGATTCCCTTCCTGCGGTTCACCAGGGGACACACCGAGTACGCCATCTGCTGGCTCCCGCTCGGCGGGTACGTGAAGATGGCGACGGCCGAAGAAGAGGTGACCAGCAGCGCCCTCGAGGGTGGCGCCCCGACCGAGCCGGTGCCGGCCAACGAGATGTTCGAGGCCAAGCCGCTCTGGAAGCGGTGCGTCGTGATCATGGCCGGCGTCACCATGAACGTGCTCTTCGCCTACGGCGTCTTCACCTGGCTCGCCGCCAAGAACGGGGAGCAGCTGGAGCCCACCACCACGGTGGGGATCGTGCTCGACTCGCTCCCGCCGGGGGCGGAGCCGCTCCGTGAGCTCAAGCCGGGCGACCGGATCGTGATGGTGGGCGGCGACTCGGTCTTCTCCTGGAACGACATCGAGATGGGAATCCAGGGGGTCTCGGGCGACAGCGTCTCGATCACCCTCGCCGATGGCCGGGTGATCGGCCTGGGCATCCACCAGGCGGCGCTGGCGGAGCGGATCCGGGCGTCGCAGGCGGTGCAGCCGTTCCGCCGCCCGATCCTTGGCACCGTGGTCTCCGGCCGGCCGGCCGACCGGGCCGGGCTCAAGGTGATGGACACCATCACCGCCATCAACGGCCAGCCGGTGGCGCAGTGGTACGAGGTGGTGAGCCGGGTCCGGGCGTCGGCGGGGCAGCCGCTGACCTTCACGGTCGCGCGCGGCGGCGTCCCGGTCGAGATCACCGTGATGCCGGAGCAGGAGACCGAGACCATCGCGAAGGGTGTCACCGAGAAAGTGGGCAAGATCGGCGCGAGCCCGTTCATCGAGGTCACCACCCGGCCGCTGAGCCTGGGCGCCGCGTTCGGCGCCGGCGCCCGGGCGACGCTGGTCGCCTCGACCCAGATCGTGCGGACGGTGCAGGGGCTGCTCACCGCGCGGATCTCCAGCCGCGAGGTGGGCGGGCCGATCCTCATCGGGCAGATGGCGGCGCAGAGCGCCAAGCTCGGGCTCGACACCTTCCTCTCGTTCATGGCGCTGGTGTCGGTGAATCTGGCCGTCCTCAATCTCTTCCCGATTCCGGTGCTGGACGGCGGCCAGCTGCTCTTCCTGATCGCCGAAGGCGTGCTCCGCCGGCCGCTCTCTCTCAAGCTGCGCGAACGGCTGACCCTCGTCGGTCTCTTCCTGATCGTCTGCCTGATGGTGCTCGCGTTCTCCAACGACATCCGGCGGTGGCTCGGGGTCTGATTCCCCAGCGGTGCGGGACGGATTGGCACGCCGGGTGCAAAAGGCCCGGCGCCAGGACGGCCGCAGGGGCGACCAGGGTGGTCGAGACCTCGGGATGGACAGGTCTGGACGGACAACCTGTCCGCAGTGACATTGTGTCCCCCGCCGGTGCCCTCCAGTGGCGCCGCGGGTTCTCTCAACGCTGACCTATGACACTCCTCGCACTTGATTCGGTCACCAAGCGCTACGGTGCGGTGACCGCCGTGGATCGCGTCTCGTTCGCGATCGACCGCGGGCAGGTGGTGGGCTTTCTCGGCCCCAACGGCGCCGGGAAGTCGACCACGATGCGGATGATCACCCAGTATCACGACCCCGACGGCGGGTCGATCCTCTTCGACGGCGTGCCGCTGGCCGACGCCGGCCGCGAGGCCAAGCGCCGGGTCGGCTACCTGCCGGAGAACAATCCGCTCTACACCGACATGCTGGTGTCGGAGTATCTCCAGTTCGTGGGCCGGCTCCGGGAGCTGGGTGGGGCCGAGCTGGCGCGGGGCACCGACGAGTCGGTGGTCGCCACCGGCATCGAAGGCGTCTACCATCGCCCGATCGGCGAGCTGTCGAAGGGGTATCGCCAGCGGGTCGGGCTCGCCGCGGCGATTCTCCACCGGCCGGACCTGCTCGTGCTGGACGAGCCCACCGAGGGGCTCGACCCGAACCAGCGGGTGGAGATCCGCCGCCTGATCGGCGACCTCGGCCGGGACCGCACGGTACTGCTCTCGACTCACATCCTCTCCGAGGTGCAGACCACCTGCTCCCGGCTCCTGATCATCAACCGCGGCAAGCTCGCCGCCGACGGCCCGATGGACGAGCTGCTCACCCGCGCGGGCGGGCAGGTGCACATCGCCGTCGAGGTGGAGGGGGCGGGCGCGGAAGAGCGGCTCAAGGCGCTGCCGGGAGTGGTCTCCGCCACGGCGGTCCAGGGGGAGGACGGGACCGCGGCGCGCCGGAAGATCCGCCTCACGGCCAGTTCGAGCGCCGACCTCCGGCCGGAGATCTTCCGGCTCGCGGCCCAGTCGGGATGGACCCTGTACGAGCTGCACCAGGAGTCGGGGAGCCTCGAGGATCTCTTCCGCCAGCTCACCGCGCGCGAGGAGGTGGCCCAGTGAGCGCCATCCTGACGGTCGCGCGGCGCGAGCTCAAGGCGCTGTTCGACAACCCCGCGGGGTACGTGCTGCTGATCGTCTTCCTGGTGATCAACGGCTTCCTGTTCTTCCGCCAGGCGTACCTGACCAATTCGGCCACCCTCCGGCCGATGCTCGACATCCTCCCCTGGCTCTACCTCTTCTTCGTGCCGGCGGTGGCGATGCGCACCCTGGCCGAGGATACCCGCACCGGCCAGCTCGAGGTGGTGCTGTCCCAGCCGATCACCGAGTGGCAGCTGCTGATCGGGAAGTACCTGGGCGCGGTGTTCTTCCTCTGGCTCGCGCTGCTCTGCACGCTCCCCATTCCGCTGGGGCTTTCGCTCGGCGCCGAACTCCCGTGGGGGCCGGTCATCGCGCAGTACGCCGGCGCGGCGCTGCTCGCGGCGGGACTCGCCGGCGTGGGGGTGTGGGCCTCGGGGCTCGCGCGCAGCCAGATCACCGCCTTCATCGTGGCGGTGGCGGTCATGTTCCTGCTGGTGCTGGTGGGCCTCAACCCGCTGGTGGTGGGGCTGCCGCCGCAGCTGGGTCTGATCGCCGCGCGGCTGGGGGTGCTCTCCCACTTCGACAGCATCGGCCGCGGGGTCATCGACCTGCGGGACGTGGTCTACTTCCTCTCGCTCGCCGCGATCTTCCTGGTGCTGGCCTACGGCTCGCTCATGGCGCGGAAGCTGGCCCACGGCCAGGGTCCGCTCAAGCGGCTCCGGGTCGGGGTGCTGCTGCTCGTCTCGCTGCTGGTGGTGGTGAACCTGCTCGGGAGCTACATCAGCGGGCGCATCGACCTGACGCCGGGCCGGGCCTACACGCTGTCGCCGGCGACCCGGCAGCTGGTGGAATCGCTCCCGGACATCGTCACCATCAAGGTGTACGCGTCGGATGAGCTTCCCGCCGAGGTCGGCCTGATGAAGCGCGACCTCGACGACCTCCTCGGCGACCTGCGCTCGGCCGGCAAGGGAAAGGTCAAGCTCATCGAGAAGGACCCGGGGAAGAGCCCCGACGTGCAGCGGGAGGCGCAGAACCTCGGCATCCAGTCGGTCCAGTTCAACGTCGTCGGCCAGCAGTCGCTGCAGGTGAAGGAGGGCTACCTCGGCCTGGCGATCCAGTACGCCGACGGCAACGAGGCGATTCCCTTCGTGCGCCGCACCGACGATCTCGAGTACCGGATCGCGGCGGCGATCCGCGGGATCACCCGTGCGAAGAAGCCGAAGATCGGGCTGATCGTGGCGATGGACGGCTGGGGCCAGGAGGGGCGGACCCTGGGCACTGTGCAGGAACAGCTGGCCCGGAGCTACGAGGTCACCCCCGTGTCGCTCAACGATGTCGTCACCCTGGCCGACACCTCGATCCATACGATGATCATCGCCGGGCAGCCGGACAGCATTTCGCTCCCGGCCACCCAGCTGCTGCAGGCCTACTTCGAGCGGGGCGGGAGCGCGCTGGTGATGACCACCGGCGCGCCGGTCGACGGCTCCAACCCGCGGGCGCGCGGCCGTGAGCCGGTGTGGAACAGCCTCCTCAAGCCGTTCGGGGTGAAGGTGCGCCCCGACCTGATCTACGACATCCAGTCCGCCCAGATGGTCCCGGTGCCGGGCGGGCAGGGGGTGTACCAGGCCTACCCGTTCTGGGTCCGGGCCCGCGGTGCCACTTCCGGCAACCCGATCACCGAGGGCGTGAGCGAGGTGTTCCTCCCCTGGGTGAGCTCGATCGACACCATCGGCACCCGGTCGGGCACGGTCATTCCGCTGCTCTCCTCGAGCCGCGCCGGTGGCGTGGCCGAGGGGGACATCAACCTCGACCCTACCCGGAGCTTCCCGCCGGTCGACCTCAAGCCGCGCCTGCTGGGCGTGGCGGTGCAGACCACGACGGGGGATACCACGAAGCATGGCCGGCTGGTGCTGGTCGGCAACATGGAGTTCGCGACCGACCGCTATCTGGGCGGCGCGCCTGACAACGCGACCTTCGCGCTCAATGCGATCGACTGGCTGGCGCAGGACGAGGCGCTGATCTCGATCCGCAGCCGCGATCGCCGGCCACCGCGTCTCCTCTTCTCGAGCAAGGTGCTCCAGGAAGGGGTGAAGTACGCCAACCTCGCCGTCATCCCGGTGCTCCTGGCGGTGTGGGGGCTGATCCGGCTGACCGCCCGGCGGCGGCGCGCCCTCACCCCCTGGCAGCCGCTCGCGGGTGGCCGCGCCCCGGAGGCCGCATGAGCGCCAAGGTCCTGATGCGGATCCTGCTCCTCCTCGCGGTGGCGGTGCTCGTGTGGGGCGGGCTCGCGGTGCTGAATCGGTCGTCGACCGACACGCCGGTGGGCTTCTCGCTGCCGCGGGTGAGTGCTGACAGCGCCGAGACCATTGCCTATGTCGGTCCGCAGGACACCATCCGGCTGACGCGGCAGGGCGGCGCCTGGACGGTGAACGGACACCCCGCGGCCGGCAAGGTGGTCGAGACGTTCTTCAAGTCGCTGGGTGACAGCGGGGCGCGGAGCGAGCTGGTGGCGCAGAGCAGCGAAAGTCACGCGCGGCTCGGCGTCGACAGCACCACCGGGAAGCACCTGACGGTGCAGGGCGGGGGGAAGACCCTGCTGGATGTCTGGTTCGGCAACCGGGGTCCGGATTTCGAGGGCTTCTACGTCCGCAAGGCGGGCGAGGCGCAGGTGTTCCTGCTGCACGGGACCTTCGCCGACCTGACGGTGCAGCCGCTCGAGGACTGGCGGGAGAAGCAGGTGCTGGCCCTCACCCCCGAGGCGATCGGGAAGGTGGAAGTGCAGCGCGGCAAGCAGGGCTATGCCCTGGTGCGCGCGGGGACGGCGTGGAGCTTCATCAAGGGCGGGGCCGCCGACAGCGCCCGCGTGACCCGCTGGCTCGGCACCTTCCGCGAGTTCCGCGCGACCAGCTTCCCGAACCCGGCCCAGGCCGATTCGGCGAAGTTCGCGCCGCCGGAGCGGTCGCTCAAGTTCTATGGGGCGACGGGAGAACTGCTGGCGAGTGTGGAACTCGACTCGATTGCATCGACCTTCGTGATGCGGGTGAACGACCGGCCCGACCGCTACACCCTGGAGCCGCAGGCGACGACCCTGGCGATTCCGTCGGACTCGATCTTCCGGAAGTAAGACGGCAACGCGGCAAGGCGGGAGGTGGCGACACGCCTCCCGCTCACCCTCCCAGCTTCTTCCACCAGCTCTTCTTCTCCTTCTCCATGGCCTTGCTGTCCCGCCCGTAGGCGTCGGGGATCGGGATGTCGTCCGTCGAGCGGGTCTTGGCGGCGATATCGTAGAGGTCGTTGAGCAGGGCGTCGGCCGAGGGGTAGCGATCGTCGGGGTGCTTGGCGAGGAGCCGGAGAATGATCCGCTCCACCCGGCGGGAGAGGCCGGGGCGGAGCTTGGTCAGCAGGGTGGGCTTGTCCTCGACGTGCATGCGGGCCAGCTCGAACCAGTCGCGCGACTTGAAGGGGACCTCCCCGGTGAGGCTCCGGTAGAGCAGGATGCCGAGGGAGTAGAGATCGGAGCGGCCATCGCAGGGGCGGCCCTGGGCCTGCTCAGGGGAGATGTAGGCCGGGGTCCCGATCGTCATGGTGTAGCCGGTGGCGGCGACGTACCCGCTGACCGCCCGCGCGATCCCGAAATCGGTGAGCACCGGGCGCTGGTCGGCGGCGAGGAGGATGTTGTCGGGCTTGATGTCGCGGTGGACCAGGTCCTTGCTGTGGGCAAAGGCGAGGGCCTTCGCGATGCCGGTGGCGATGTCGACCACGTCGGCCTCGGGGAGGGTGGTCTCCCGGGTGAGGCGCTCGCTGAGGGTATCGGGGAAGAGGTCCATGGCAAAGAAGGGGTGGCGGGCACCGTCCTCCTTCGGGTTGGAGACCTCCTCGATATGGATGATGTTGGGGTGGACCAGTCCGGCAGCGAAGGCGGCTTCCTGGCGGAAGCGGCTCTCGAAGGCCTTGTCGGTCGCGTAGCGCGGCTTTAAAACCTTGATGGCGAACGACTTACCATCATCCCTGGTGGCGGCATAGACCCAGGCGAAGCCCCCCTGGCCCAGGAGCTGGTCCACCAGGTAGCGTCCCAGCCGGTCACCCGGCTCCGGGGCGGCCGGAACCGGCTCGGAAGAGGAAGTCATGACAGGGGTTGCCCGGGAATGGGGTCGCGGGTACTTTGTTGTGCTACTTACAAATACGAGTCGCGTGGGCTCTGCCCACACAGGTCCAAGAGGATACACGCAGCATGGGTTTTGACAAGCAGGCGGTCATCGCCAAGCAGCAGGTGCATGCGTCGGACACCGGTTCCGCCAAGGTCCAGATTGCCCTGCTCACCGAGCGCATCAACTCGCTCACCGATCACTTCCGGTCCCATCCGAAGGATCACCACGGTCGTCGCGGGCTTCTCAAGATGGTCGGCACCCGTCGCCGGTTGCTGAACTACCTGAAGAAGAACGACCTGGGTACCTACCGGTCGCTGATCGACCAGCTCGGCCTTCGTCACTAACATCGCGTGGTACCTCGGGGCGTCCTGGCCAATCGTGGCCGGGACGCCCTTCAACCTATTGGGGCCTCAGGCACAGGGACAGTCGTGAGCGTACATCGGATTGAGACGCAGTTTGCCGGCCGCCGCCTGGTTCTCGAGACCGGCCGCCTGGCGAAGCAGGCCGCCGGTTCGGCGTGGGTGCAGTTCGGGGACACCGTCGTCCTCGCCGCCATCACCCTCTCGCCCAACCAGTCGACGCTGCCGTTCTTCCCCCTCACCGTCGAATACCGCGAGAAGACCTACGCCGCGGGCAAGATCCCGGGCGGCTTCCTCAAGCGGGAAGGCCGGCCGAGCGACAAGGAAATCCTCGCGAGCCGGGTGATCGACCGTTCGATCCGCCCGCTCTTCCCCGAGGGCTTCAAGAACGAGGTCCAGGTCTTCGTGACCGTCCTCTCCGCCGACCAGGAGAACGACGCGGACGTCCTCGGCGTCGTCGCGGCGTCGCTGGCGCTCTCCTGCTCGCCGGTGCCGTGGAATGGCCCGATCGCGGGCGTGCGGGTGGGCCGGGTCGAGGGCAACTGGATCCTCAACCCGACCTTCCAGCAGCTCGAGTTCTCCTCGCTCGACATCACGGTCTGCGGCAGCGCCGACTCGATCCTGATGGTCGAGGGCGGGGCGCTCCAGATCTCCGAGGCCGAGGCGCTCGAAGCGCTCAAGGTGGCCCAGAAGGGGATCAAGGAGATCCTCGGGCACGCCGAGAAGATCTCCAGCAAGGTGAAGGCCGAGAAGATCGAGTGGAAGAAGGATGAGATCGATCCGGCGCTGGTGAAGCGGGTGACCGACCTGGCCGAGAAGGAAGTGGCCAAGGCGATCAATGCCAAGGACAAGCACGCTCGCGCGGCCAACGTCAAGGCGCTCAAGGTGAAGGTGCAGGAGGCCTGCGCCGAAGAGTTCCCCGAGGCGGGCAAGGCGGTCTCGGCCCTGTTCGACGACATCGAGTACCGGGTCATGCGGGCGCAGGTGCTGGAGAAGGGCGAGCGGGTGGACGGCCGCGATACCGACACGATCCGCCCGATCGTGATCGAGACCAGCGTCCTGCCGCGGACCCACGGCTCCTCGATGTTCCAGCGGGGCGAGACCCAGGCGCTGGTGGCCGCGACCCTCGGCACCGCCGACGACGAGCAGCGGATCGACAGCATCGACACCGCCGGCGAGTCGACCAAGTCGTTCATGCTGCACTACAACTTCCCGCCCTACTCGACCGGTGAGGTGAAGCCGGTGCGCGGCACCAGCCGCCGCGAGATCGGGCACGGCGCCCTGGCCGAGCGGGCGATCCAGCCGCTGCTCCCCGACTACGAGAGCTTCCCCTACACCCTGCGGGTGGTGTCGGAGATCCTCGAGTCGAACGGCTCCTCCTCGATGGCCACCGTCTGCGGGTCGTCGCTCGCCCTGATGGATGCCGGCGTGCCGATGAAGGCCGCCTGCGCCGGCGTGGCGATGGGGCTGATCAAGGAAGGGAAGAAGATCGCGGTGCTGACCGACATCCTCGGCAGCGAGGATGCGCTGGGCGACATGGACTTCAAGGTCGCCGGCACCACCGCCGGCATCACCTCGATCCAGATGGACATCAAGATCGAGGGTCTCGACCTCAAGATCATGGAAGAGGCGCTGGAGAAGGCCCGCAAGGGCCGGCTCCACATCCTCAAGGAGATGGAGAAGGCGCTGGCCAAGCCGCGCGCCGACCTCTCGCCCCATGCGCCGCGCATCATCACCATGATGGTGAAGCCGGACAAGATCGGCGACATCATCGGCCCGAAGGGCAAGACCATCCGCGGCATCCAGGACGCCACCGGCGCCAAGATCAGCATCGAGGACTCGGGCCTCGTGACGATCGCGGCGGTGGGCGGCGAGGCGGGGGAGAAGGCCCGCCAGATGATCGCCTCGATGGTGGCCGAGCCCGAAGTCGGGAAGATCTACGAAGGCCCGGTGAAGAGCACCACCGCGTTCGGCGCGTTCGTCGAGATCATGCCGGGTGTCGAGGGGCTGCTCCACATCAGCGAGCTTCAGCACGGCCGGACCGAGAAGACCGAGGATGTCGTGAAGAAGGGCGACATCGTGAAGGTCAAGCTGCTCGAGGTCGACGAGAAGGGCCGGATGAAGCTGTCCCGGAAGGCGCTCATCCCGAAGGAGTAGGACGCCGATTCCCGTGGAGACGATCCAGCTCGACCAGGGACTCCACCAGACGGTTCTGCCAAGCGGCCTGACCGTCCTGACCGAAATGCTGCCCGGCGTGCGCTCCATCGCCGCCGGGATCTGGGTCAGGACGGCCAGCGCCCACGAGGCGCGCAGCAAGATGGGGGTCTCCCATCTGCTGGAGCACATGGTATTCAAGGGCACCGAGCGCCGCTCCGCGCGGCAGCTGGCCCTGGAGCTCGAGGTGCGGGGCGGGTCGCTCGATGCCTACACCAGCCGAGACCACACCAACTACCAGGCCCACGTCCTCGACGAGGATCTCTCCCGGGCCCTGGATGTCCTGACCGACCTGACCCGACGTCCGCTGCTGCGCGAGGAAGACCTCGCGCTGGAGCGGAACGTCGTGCTCGAGGAGATCGCCCAGGTCGAGGATACCCCCGACGACCTGGTCTACGAGCTCTTCGCCGACCGGCTCTGGCCCGATCATCCCTACGGCTACTCGATCCTCGGCACCCCCGACACCGTCCGGGCGCTCTCCGCCCAGGACCTCAAGGCGGTGCACCAGTCCGGGTACTACCCGGGCAACGCGGTCGTGGCGGTGGCGGGGCGGGTGGAGCACCAGCAGGTACTCGACCTGCTGGCGCGGGAGGGGTGGATGGATGATGCCGCGCCGGCACCGGCCAAGCCGGCGGTGGCGCCGCGCCCCGCGGAGCGGGGGAAGGCCCACCGGATCGAGCGGGACACCGCCCAGGTGCACCTGGTCTTCGGGTCGGACACCTTCCCGTACCGCGAGTCGCGGCGCTTTGCCCTCTCCATTATCACGAACGTCTTCGGCGGCGGGATGTCGAGCCGGCTCTTCCAGCGGGTCCGGGAAGAACTGGGGCTCGCCTACGCCGTCTACGCCTACCAGCAGTTCCTCGCCTCGGCGGGGATTGCCGGGGTGTATGTCGGCACCCAGCCGGCCACCGCCGACCAGGCGGAGGCGGCGATCCGGGAGGAATACCGGAAGCTGGCGGAGGAGGGGCTCACGGAGGACGAGGTGGCATCGGGCCGGCAGCAGCTCCGCGGGCAGGTGATGCTCTCGCTGGAGAGCCCGGTGAGCCGGATGAACCGGCTGGCCAACTTCATCCTGCACCAGCTCCCCTACCGGACGCTGGATGCGGTCCTCTCCGAGATCAACGCGGTGACCCGGGAGCAGGTGCAGGCGCTGGCAGCGGAGTTTTTCGCGCCGGAGCGGCAGACGATGGTGCGACTGGGGCCGGATACGGCAACTGCGTAAGCGGGAACAGCAGCTGGGTAAGCAGTGCGGTGCAGGCATCAAACGTGGCAGTAAGCGCATCCGGGCCCGGCGGTGAGTCACCGCTCACGCCGTCCCGGTTCCCGCTCACCGCTCACGCTTTTTCCAGGATCTTGAAGCGTTTACCGTCGCCCTTTCACAGGACTTCGTCATGATCATCGGCGTCCCGAAGGAAATCAAGACCAACGAGAACCGGGTGGCCCTGGTGCCGGCTGGTGCGGAAGCGTTCGTGACCCGCGGCCACGAGGTCTACATCGAGCAGGGCGCCGGGCTGGGCAGCGGCTTCAGCGATGAGGCCTATGTCGCCGCCGGCGCGAAGATCCTGCCGACCGCGGACGCGGTCTGGGCCAAGGCCGAGATGATCATGAAGGTGAAGGAGCCGATCGCGGTGGAGTGGCCGCGGATGCGGGCGGGGCAGGTGATCTACACCTACTTCCACTTCGCGGCGGCGGAGGAGCTCACCAGGGCGGTGATCAAATCCAAGGCGATCGCGGTGGCTTACGAGACCGTCCAGCTGGCCCACGGCGAGCTGCCGCTGCTCACCCCGATGTCCGAGGTGGCGGGCCGGATGGCGGTGCAGGAGGGGGCCAAGTACCTCGAGAAGGTGTTCGGCGGGAGCGGGATCCTGCTGGGCGGCGTCCCCGGCGTCACGCCGGGCGAGGTGGTGATCATCGGCGGCGGCGTGGTGGGGATCAACGCGGCCAAGATGGCCGCCGGCCTCGGCGCCCGGGTGACCATCCTCGACATCAGCCTGGAGCGGCTCCGCTACCTCGATGACGTGCTTCCGGCCAACGTCACCACCCTGTACTCCAACCGGCACAACATCCTGAACGCCATCCGGACCGCCGACCTGGTGGTGGGCGCGGTGCTCCTCCCGGGCGCCAAGGCCCCGCACCTGGTGAAGCGCGAGGACCTCAAGGTGATGAAGCCCGGCTCGGTGATCGTGGACGTGGCGGTGGACCAGGGGGGCTGCGTCGAGACCATCAAGCCGACCACCCACGAGAACCCGACCTACTTCGTCGACGGGATCCTGCACTACGCCGTGGCCAACATGCCGGGCGGGGTGCCGCGGACCTCGACCCTGGCCCTGACCAATGCCACCCTGTCCTACGGGCTCCGGCTGGCCCGGGACGGCTGGAAGAAGGCCTGCAAGGACGACCTGGCCCTCAAGCTTGGCCTGAACGTGGTGGAGGGGAAGGTGGTCTACCCGGGGGTCGCGGAGGCGTTCAACCTCCCCCTGGTGCCGGTCGACAGCGTTCTGTAGGTGCTGGACCTTCAGTTCACCCGGCTTCCCCACGGCGAGGGCATGCCTGTGCCCGCCCTCGCCACCCCGGGCTCCGCCGGGTACGACATCGCCAGCGCCGACCAGGGGGTGCTGGCACCTGGGGAGCGGCGGGTCTTCCGGACCGGGTTCTCCCTCGCCATCCCGATCGGGTTCGAGTGCCAGGTCCGTCCCCGGTCCGGGCTCGCCCTCAAGCACGGCATCACCCTTCCCAACGCCCCCGCCACCATCGACGCCGACTACCGCGGCGAGCTGATGATCGCCCTGGTGAACCTGGGCCAGGAGGCGTTCGAGATCACCCGGGGGATGCGGGTGGCCCAGCTGATCTTTGCCCGGGTGGAGCAGGCCAACTGGCGGGAGGTGTCGGTGCTGCCGCCCACCAGCCGGGGCGAGGGCGGGTTCGGGAGTACGGGGCGCTGAAGGCGGCAGGGCGGCAAGGCGGCATCGGGGTGCGGTCGGGCACGCACTGTCATGGTTCTGGCCGGTGACAGGGATCACGGCCGACCGCCCTGCCGCTTTGCCGCCTTGCCGCCTCTAAGTTGGCGTCTTGTCCCATCTTACCCGTACCCTTAGGTTTGGCACAATTCGATCTCCCTGGCCCCGAAATGAAGTTCAATGCGCTAAAACTCGGGTCGTTTCTCCCCGCGAATGAAATCGCGGTGGACCTCGGTACGGCCAACACCCTCATCTACGTGAAGGGCGAAGGGATCGTGCTGAACGAGCCCTCGGTCGTCGCGATCGAGAAAGCCACCGGCAAGATCAAGGGCATCGGGCTCGAAGCGAAGCGTATGTTAGGCAGGACGCCGGATGGCATCCTCGCGGTGCGGCCGCTCAAGGACGGCGTGATCGCCGACTTCGACGTGACCGAGAAGATGCTGCGCTACTTCCTCAAGACCATCATCGACAAGCACGTCTTCCGGGTGCGGCCCAAGGTCATCGTGTGCGTACCCTCGGGGATCACCGAGGTGGAGCGGCGCGCGGTGCGTGACAGCGCCGAGACCGCGGGCGCCAAGCAGGTCGACATGGTGGCGGAGCCGATGGCGGCGGCGATCGGCGTCGGGCTCCCGGTGGAGACGCCGACCGGCAACATGGTGATCGACATCGGCGGCGGCACCACCGAGATCGCGGTCATCGCGCTCAGCGGCATCGTCTCCGACACCTCGATCCGCGTGGGCGGCGACGAGCTCGACCAGGCGATCGTGCAGTTCATGCGCAAGAACTACAACCTGCTCGTGGGCGAGCCCACCGCCGAGGCGATCAAGATCAAGATCGGGTCGGCGGCGCCGACCGGCGACGAGCGGGAGATGGAAGTGAAGGGGCGCGACCTCGTCTCCGGCATCCCCAAGACGGTGCGGGTGCACTCGAGCGAGATTCGCGAGGCGGTGCAGGAGCCGATCCAGCAGATCGTCGACGCGGTGCGGCGGGCGCTCGAGATCACCCCGCCCGAGCTCGCCAGCGACATCGTCGACCGGGGCATCGTGATGACCGGCGGCGGCGCCCTCATCCGGGGCCTCGACATCCTGCTGGCGCAGGAGACCGGACTCCCGATTCACGTCGACGAGGACCCGCTCACCTGCGTGGTCCGCGGCTCCGGCCGGATCCTCGACGATTACGAGAAGTACCAGAGCGTTCTCTACAAATAAATGGCCCCCGGGTCAGACCGTTCGCTCTCGCGGAGGGACAACGCCCTCTTCGTGCTGTGCGTGGCGCTCTCGGTGGTGATGCTGGTCCGGCCCGACTGGGGCAACCTGGTGACGGGCATGGTGCGGCAGTCGGTGCTCCGGCCGTTCCTCTGGATGCAGCAGCGGGCCGAAGAATCCCGCACCAGCCGCGCCGTCTTCGACCGACTCCGCTCCGAGCGCGACTCGGCCGTGAACGCCGCGCAGTTCCTCCCCTCGCTCCGCTCCGAGAACCAGCGCCTGCGCGACCTCCTCGGTCTCGGCAAGCGCCTGACAATTCCCTACATTCCCGCCGAAGTGCTGCACCAGTCGCTCCCGACCGACGGGCGCACGCTCATTCTCTCGGCCGGGTCGAAGCAGGGCGTCCAGCCCTTCGACGCCGTGGTCTCCGCCGAGGGGCTGCTGGGCGTGGTGCGGTATGTCGAGCCGGAGCGGAGCCTGGCGCTCACCTGGGCCAACCCGGAGTTCCGCGCCAGCGCCTTCACCCAGCCGGGCGGGGTCTTCGGCGTGATCGGGCCGGCGCTGCAGGTGACCGGCAGCGAGCAGCTCCTCCAGCTCAAGGGCGTGGCGATCCGTGACTCGGTGCCGCTCGGCACCCTGGTGACCACCTCCGGCCTCGGCGGGGTCTATCCCACCGGGATCCCGGTGGGCACGGTGTTCGGCCAGGCCACCGAGGAGACCGGCTGGGAGCGGATCTACCTGGTCAAGCCCGCCGCCAACCCCGAGGAAGCGACCCAGGTGCTGATTCTCCGCAACCCGAAGAACCAACCGGTGGGGCCGGCCTTCGCGCCGGACACGACGCCCTGATGCAGATCCGCGCCGACCGGAGCCGGCTCTGGATGGTGCTGGGCCTGCTGGCCGTGCTGCACTTCGCCGTGCGGCCCCGGCTGGGCTCGCCCCAGGTGGCGCCCGACTTCCTGATGCTGGCGCTGCTGCTCTACGCCATCCGGAGCCGGCCCGGGGCGGCGGCCCTGGCCGGGTTCCTGATCGGGCTGGCCGGCGACGCGGTGGCGCCCTCCCGGATCGGGGCCGGCGCGCTGGCCCACACGGTGGTAGGGTATCTCGCGGCGTGGGGCAGGGCGGTATTCTTCCCGGATAATCTGTTCGTCAACGGGCTGGTCATCGCGCTGGGAGTCTGGATCCGCAACGCGATCCTCCTGACGGCGAGCGGGTCCGGCGCCGGCGGGCTCACGATGGCGCTCTTCGTCTGGTCGCCGCTCCAGGCGCTGACCACCGCACTCACCGCGGCGATGGTCCTGCTGATTTTCCAGCGGTGGCTCGATATCCGCCTTGACGCATGAAGGACTTCCACGCCACCCGGCTTCGTGAACGCTCCACCCAGGCGCGCTGGATCATCGGCGTCGCGTTCCTGGTGCTGGCGGGCGCCTTCTTCCGCACCCAGATCCTCCAGTTCGACCGCTACAAGCTGAAGGCGGAGAGCAACCGGCTGCGGCCGGTGCCGCTCCAGCCGGCCCGGGGCACCGTCTACGACCGGAGCGGCAAGGTGATCGCCGAGACCGTTCCCGGCTTCTCGGTGGCGATCCTGGCCCAGTCGATCGACTCCCTCCGGCAGATCCTCCGCCGCTTCAACGAGATCGTGCCGATCGACAGCTCCCAGGCGGAGCAGACCGTCAACCGCTTCCTCCAGGCCCGCTACCAGCCGGCGCTGGTGCTGGGTAACGCCACGCGGGAGCAGGTGGCCAAGCTCGAGGAACACCGGTCGGTGCTGCCGGAACTGGTCATCCAGTCGGAACCGCGGCGGCTCTATCCCCGCGGCACCGCGGTGGCCCACCTGATCGGCTATGTCGGCGAGGTGAACCAGGCCGACCTCGATGCCGAGCGCTATCCCGGCGCGCGGCTCGGCTCGGTGGTGGGCCGGTCGGGGCTGGAGCAGGAGTACGACGACTCGCTCCGCGGCTCGAGCGGGATGCGCTACATCGAGGTGGATGCCCGTGGCCGGCTGGTGCGCGAGCAGGGCGCGGCGCCGCCGCTCCCCTCGGTGCCGGGCAAGAACCTGCGGACCACCATCGATCTCGATCTCCAGTTCTACGTCGACAGCATCTGGCCCAAGAACCTCTCGGGCGCGCTGATCGCGATGACGCCCAAGGGGGAGATCCGGGCGCTCTACTCCACGCCGGCCTACGATCCCAACGAGTTCATCGGGGGGATCTCCGGCACGGAGTGGCGCCGGCTGAACACCGATCCCACGCTGCCGCTCCTCAACCGGGCGCTGCAGGTGAAATACCCGCCGGGCTCCCCCTTCAAGCTGGCGACCGCCGCGATGGCGCTCCGCCGCGGGCTGGTCGACCTGCACAGCCACATGCCGGTGCCCTGCACCGGGGGGATGCAGTTCGGCAACCGCTACTTCAAGTGCTGGGACCACCGGGGGCACGGTTCGCTGGACCTGATTGGCGCGGTGGCCAAGAGCTGCGACGTGTACTTCTACCAGCTCGGGCTGCGGGTCCAGCTCGCCAACATGCTGGCCGACGGGGTCACCATGGGGTTCAAGGACCGGACCCGGGTCGACCTGGTCAATGAAGTGACGCCCACCTGGCCGGCGAGCACCGCCTACTACGACAAGGTGTACGGCACCCGCGGGTGGAGTAACGCGGTCACCCTGAACCTCTCGATCGGCCAGGGGGAGAACACCCAGACCCTGGTCAACATGGTCCGGTTCTATGCCGCGCTGGCCTCGGAGACCGGGAAGTCGCCGGTCCCCTACCTGGTGCGGCCGGATTCCGGCGAGGGCTTCGACCTCAAGCTCACCCGGGACCAGCTCAACGGCCTGCGCACCGCGCTGGTCGCGGTAGTGGAACAGGGCACCGCCGCCCGCAGCAAGACCTCCGAGTTCAAGGTGGCCGGGAAGACCGGCACCGCGCAGAACCCCCACGGCGACGATCACGGCTGGTTCATCGGGTTCGCGCCGGCGGAGAAGCCGGAAATCATCATCGGCGCGATCTTCGAGTTCGGGAAGCACGGCACCGTCGTGGCTCCCTACGTGGTGCGGTCGATCCGCCGCTACCTGCTCGGGCCCGACAGCCTCGAGGGCCGGCGGCCGACCAAGCTCAACCTGCCGGGCGATGACGCGCCGTCCCAGCAGCCGGACGTGCCGGGACCGGAAGCGCCGGCGCCGGACTCGGCCGGGGCGCCCCGGGTGAGCACCCGATGAACCGGAGCCTCGGGGCCGACCGGCCGCTCCTGATCGTCGTGGGGCTCCTGCTCCTCTTCGGCGTCATCGTGCTGTATTCCGCCGGCCAGACCGACGTGCCCAGCTTCGCGGCGGCGGGGGCGTGGCGGCGGCAGATCATCTGGATCATGGGCGGCGCGGTGGTGGCGTACGCCTCCTTCCGGATCTCGCCCCGGCTGCTCGAGTGGGCGGCGCTCCCGGTCTACGTGATGGGGCTGCTGCTCCTGGGAGTGACCCTGGTGATCGGCGGCGGGGCGGGGACGGCGGCGAGCAGCAAGAGCTGGATCTACATCGGCGGGCACGCCATCGGGCAGCCGGCCGAGTTCGCCAAGCTGGCGACCCTGCTGATGCTGGCCCGGCACCTCTCCGGCCGCCGGGAGGCGCCCGAGACCCTGCGGGATCTGGTGCCGGCCTGCATGATCGCCGGGGCACCTGCGCTGCTGGTGCTGCTCCAGCCCGACCTGGGAAGCGCCCTGGTCTTCGTCGGCATCCTCTTCGCGATGCTGTTCTGGGCGGGGGTGTCGCCGGTGCTGATCCTCATCCTGGCGTCGCCGGTGGCGAGCCTGCTGCTGGCCTTCAACGCCTGGGCGTGGGCCGGCTGGATGGTGGTGGTGTCGCTGCTCTGGTGGGTCGGCCGGCTGTATTTCTGGGAAGGAGTGGCGGTCTTCGGCGCCAACTTCGCCATGGGGGCTATCGCGCTTCCGCTCTGGCGGAAGCTGGCGCCCTACCAGCAGAACCGCCTGCTGACGTTCCTCAATCCCGAGGTCGATCCCCAGAAGGCGGGGTACCACGCCATCCAGTCCAAGGTGGCGATCGGCTCCGGGGGCTGGTTCGGCAACGGGTACCTGCAGGGACCCCAGAAAC
>JAXLXZ010000026.1:0-39295 GCA_046327735.1 Gemmatimonadales bacterium
GCGGATCTCGAACGGGCCCACCACCGAACCGCTGTCGGCCGCGCCGATCCCCGCCTTGTACTCCTCGGGCAGCTGCGTCACCGGCACGTCGTCGGGGGTCTCCCGCTCTTCGCCCGGGTCGTGGTAGAGCCGGGCCAGCGAGTCGAACGACGCGCCCGCCTTGAGCGCCGTCGCAATCGACTGGGCCACCCGGAAGGCGCTGTCGGCGTTCACCTGGGTCACCGCCGGCATCAGCAGGATGTGCCGCGCCTGGACCTCGGCCGGCTGGATGCGGGTGACCTGGATGATGTGAAAGCCGAAGGGCGACTCCACCGGGTCCGACACCACGCCGGGACGCTGGGAGAATGCCACCGCCTCGAACTCCTTCACCATCTGCCCGCGCCGGAACCAGCCGAGGTCGCCCCCCTGCTCCGCGCTGGCGGGGTCCTGCGAGAAGCGCTTCGCCGCGGTGGCAAAGTCGGCGCCTTTGCGGAGCTCGGCCACGATCGAGTCGGCCTGCGACCGGGACCGCTCGCGGGCGTCGTCCGAGGGCTTCGGCGCCACGATGATGTTGCGGAAGGCGATCGTCGCCGGCCGCGCCGGCAGCTGCGCGCCGTACTGCTCGAAGTACTGCCGCATCTCCTTCTCGGTCGGCTGCACCGGCTTCAGCTTCTGGTCGTCGCGCAGCTTCGAGATCAGCCGGTTGCGGAGCGCCGCCTTGCGCTGGCTCTCGCTCAGCCAGCGGCGGAATTCATCCGGGGTCTGGAAGCCCGACTGGCGGAGCTCGTTGCGGAAGTCCACCTCGCTCTTGAAGCGCTGGCGGATGTTGCGGAACTGCTCGTCGACCCCCTGCGCGATCTCGGTCTCTTCCACCTTGATGCTGGTGTCGCGCTGGGCCACCTGCACCAGCACCTCGGCGTCGATCAGGTCCGACACCACCTGGCGGCAGAGCTGCAGGAACTCGGCCTGGCTCTTCGCGGGGGGAGCGCCGTTCTGGGAGCGCTGGGTGAAGATCTCCTCCTCCACCTGCGAGGAGAGGATCGCGCTCTCCCCCACCACCGCCACCACCCGGTCCACGGTGCTCCCGGTGGAATCGCAGCGGAACTGCGGCGGCGGCCCGGCGTCCTGGAGCTGGGCGTTATCCTGCGCCAGCAGCACCGGGGCGATCCCGGCGAGGGCCACCAGCACCAGCGCGGTGCGACGCATCAGTGCGCTCCCGGCGCGGCAGGCGCCTGTCCCTGGGGCGTGAGCGACGGGGGCGGCGCGCTCGGAGCCCCCGGGGTCACGCCCGGGGTGGGGGCCGCCACGCCCTTCGCATTGGTCGAGTCGTTGTGCGCCTTCTTCACCTTGGCCAGCGTCACCGCCTCCTCGAGCCCGGCGGTTTCCAGCTTGTAGCCCAGCTTGTCGCGCAGGATCCCGGCGAGCTGCGGGGGAACCGGCCGGGGCCGGGGGCCGCCCTTCGCCACCTCGTCCCAGTAGCTCTCGATCTTCACGCTCGCGGCGCGGACCCGGTCCGCTTCCGGCATTGCCGGGTCGGCGAAATCCGCTGCCGAGAGGCCGAGGCTCATCTTGAGGGTATCGACCTGGCCGGCGTACTGGGCCTGCATCTGCTTCCACTCTTCCGGCTTCGGCTTGATGCCGGCACTGTCCGCCTGCTTGAGCAGCAGCTCGTTCTGCGCCAGGAGCCGCACGAAGCGCGTCAGGCTGGTGTCGGGACGGCGGGCCAGGTCGGCGGCCATGGAGGGCCCGAGGGCATTCACCCACCGCACGAAGTCACCCACCGTCAGCGCCCCACCGGTGTAGGTCGCCAGCGCGGTGGTCGAGTGCGCCGCCTTGTACCGGTCGGCCATCGCCTCGCGCATCTTGCCGGGCGCACCAGTCTCGACCTTGAGACCCCGCCGGGCGCCGAGACTGTCCATATAGATGGCGTCGAGCTGGTTCCCCACCTGTTCACGGGCAAAGGCGAGGAAGCGCTGCTGCACCTCGGCGGAGGGCGGACGGCGGATGATGTGGTAGCCGAAGGGGCTCTCGACCAGGCCGGTGCGCTGGCCCGGCGCGAGGGTCCACCCGGCGCTGTCGAACGCGGTCACCCAGCGCCCACGCGGCGAGGGCGGCAGGTACCCGCCGTCCGGCTTGCTCGCCGGGTCGTCGGACAGCTCCTTCGCGAGCGCCGCGAAATCGCCTCCCTTGGCCACCCGTGCGAGCACCGCCTCGGCCCGCTTCTTTCCGGCGGCGCGCGCCGGCGGCTCCGAATTCGGCTCGATCTTGATCAGGATGTGCTGGAGAATGCGGAGCTCGCCGGCATTGTAGATGCTGTCGGCGACGGCGGGCGTCATCGGGGTGCGGCGCGCCAGCAGGGTGTCGTGCCACCGCTCCGCGATCAGCTGCGACAGCTCCGGCCACAGCACCGCGGCCGAGGTGGCGGAGTCGGTGATGTCCTGGCCCTTGGCCACCGCCTGCGCGAAGAGGGTCTGGTCGACCCACATCCCGGCGATGAACTCGGCCGCCTCACGGCTCATCGGCACGCCCTTGATCCCCGCCATCAGCGAGGCCAGCCGGTCGGTGGAGAGTTCCTGGCCACCGGCTTCGGCCGCCACTTCGGCACGGGCGCGGAACGCGTCCTTGCACCCGCTCGCCAGCGCCAGCACCACGGCCGTACCCGCAACCCAGCGTCGCATTACTGCTCCTGTCTGACGGTAAGATCCTGCTTCGAGGTGCCCTGCTTCTCCGCCACCGCGGCGAGGGCGCGCACCAGCGCCGGCACCAGCGCCTGGCCCCCGAGCCGCGTCAGGCGAAGCGAGAGCGGCACGGTGCGGCGGATATCGACCGCGAGCTGCACATGATCGAGCGCGGCGGACAGTCCCGCGAACCGGGGGACCGCGCCTTCCCGGAAGGTGAGGCGAGCCTCGTCGCCCCGCACCAGCAGGTGCTGCAGACCGAGCTCCGCGCCGATCACCCTGAGGCGCGCCATGTCGAGCAGCGTTTCCGCGCTGTCGGGCAGGGGCCCGAACCGTTCCCGCAGCTCGTCACGGAGGGGTTCAATGTCGCTGGACGTGACGGCCCGCGCCAGTCGCCGGTAGAAGTCCAGCTTCACCGCGTCGTCGGCCACGTAACTGTCCGACAGCGTCGCCGGCCGGTCGAGCACCACCTCCGGCGGCTGGGGCTGTTCGCCCTTCCCCTGGCCCCGCAGCGCCTTGACCGTCTCCTCCAGCCAGCGGAGGTAGAGGTCGAAGCCGACCGCGTGGGCGTGCCCCGACTGCTCCGCGCCCAGCAGGTTGCCCGCGCCCCGCAGCTCGAGGTCCTTGAGCGCGATGCGATAGCCGGCCCCCAGCTCGGTATGATGCTCCAGCACCCGCAAGCGTTCCTCGGCGTCCTGGTCGATCAGGTCCGGCACCAGCAGGTAGCAGTACGCCCGCCGGTGGCTCCGGCCCACCCGGCCGCGCAGCTGGTAGAGCTGCGCCAGCCCGAAGCGGTGGGCGTCGTGCACCACCATGGTGTTGGCGTTGGGGACGTCGAGCCCCGACTCCACGATCATGGTGGAGACGAGGATCTGCACCTCGTTCGACACGAACCGCCGCATCACCTCTTCCAGCTCGTCCCCCGCCATCTGCCCGTGCCCCACCGCCACCTGGGCCCGCGGCGCCAGGGACCGGATCCGCGCGGCGATCGTCTCGATCGTCTCGATCCGGTTGTGGACCACGAACACCTGCCCGCCCCGGTCCAGCTCCCGGGCAAAGGCCTCGTCGAGGAGCCCGTCGTCCCACGGCTCCACGAAGGTGAGGATCGGGGAGCGGTCGCGTGGCGGCGTTTCGATCAGCACCAGGTCGCGGAGTCCCGCGAGCGAGAGGTGCAGGGTGCGGGGAATCGGCGTGGCGGTGAGCGTGAGGACGTCGACCGTGAGGCGGAGGGTCTTGAGCCGCTCCTTGTGCTTGACCCCGAAGCGGTGCTCCTCGTCCACCACCAGCAGCCCCAGCTCCTTGAAGGTGACGTCGGGCGAGAGCAGCCGGTGGGTGCCGATGATGATGTCGATCTCGCCGGTGGCGAGCCGCTCGAGCGCCTGCTTCTGCTCCTTCGCGGTCCGGAAGCGCGACAGCACCTCGACCTTCACCGGGAAATCGGCCAGCCGCTCGGTGAAGGTGCGGGCGTGCTGGTCCGCGAGAATCGTGGTCGGCACCAGCACCGCCACCTGCTTGCCGCCCTGCACCGCCTTGAAGGCGGCCCGCACCGCGATCTCGGTCTTGCCGTAGCCCACGTCGCCCACCAGCAGCAGGTCCATCGGGATCGGCTGCTCCATCGCCTTCTTCACCGTCTCGGTGGCCTTCCGCTGGTCCGGCGTATCCTCATAGAGGAAGCTCGACTCGAGCTCGCGCTGCCACTTGGTGTCGGGGGGGAAGGCGTAGCCCGCGCTCACCTTGCGGCGGGCGTAGAGGTCGAGCAGCTCCGAGGCCATCTCCTTGATGGCCTGGCGGGTCTTGTCGCGGACCTTCTGCCAGGAGGTGCCGCCCAGCTTGTGGAGCCGGGGCGGCGGCTGGTCGCCATCCTCGCCGGCGGCGCGGTAGCGCTCCAGCTGGTCGAGCCGGTAGAGCGGGACGTTGAGCCGGTCGCCCCCCTCGTACTCGACGATCGCCACCTCCAGCGTCGCCTCGCCCACCGTGATCGTCGCGATCCCGCGGTAGATCCCGATGCCGTGATCGAGGTGGACGACGTAGTCACCCGGCTGGAGCTGCCCGGTGGCCGCCCCCGGCGCCGCCTGCCGGTAACGCCGCGCCCGCCGGAGCCGCCGCGCCCGCCGGAAGATCTCGTGATCGGTCAGGACCCGGAGGCTCCGCATCACGAAGCCGCCGTCGAGTGCCCCGATCGCGAGCGTCGCGCTGGCCCGCCCGCTCCCCTCGCTCAGCAGCTCGTCGAGCCGCTCGAGCTGCCCCTCGTTGTCGCAGAGAATGAGGGTCGGCTGGTCGGCGGTGAGCATGCTCCGGAGCCGGCGGAGATCGCGCTCCACCCGCTCGGGGGGGAAGAAGCCGGCGTTGAGGTCGCCCTGCTCCACCCGGAGCGCGAGCCGCGGGAACGCCACGATCCGCTTCTCCCACACCGGCGGCGCCTCGAAGAGATCCTCCCGGGCGGAGACCTCTTCCCCCAGCCGCCGCGCCACCTCGAGATGATGCGCCGCTTCCTTCCACGACCGGCCCACCTCTTCGCTGTTGGCGAGGGGGAGGTCTTCGAGGATGAGGGTGTCGCTGGGGAGGAGTTCGAGGAGGGAGGATCGTTCCTCGTTCCTCGTTCCTCGTTCCTCGTTGGCGTCGGTGCCGGCCGACTTTGCGGAGCGGATGGGGAGGATGGTCAGTTCGTCGATGGCATCGCCGGAACGCTGGGTGGTGAGATCGAACGAGCGTATCGATTCCAGATCGTCGCCCCACCATTCGAGCCGTGCCGGGGCGGCCATGCCGAATCCGTACACGTCCACGATGCCACCGCGCACGCTGAATTCGGCGACTTCGGTAACGATCGGGACCTTCTTGTAGCCCATCGCTTCCAGAGCATCAGCGAGACCACTCAGCGACGCTCCAGAACGTCCGTCGGTGTTCGAGGAACGAGGAACGAGGAACGAGGAACGTCCCGGCGCAATCCGCAGCGTCGAGTCCCGAAGCCGCGCCGGCACACGGGTTCTTTCCTGCGACGCACGGGCCGTGGTGACGAGAATCCGAAGCCGCCCCTCGAGCAGCGCCGCCAGCGTCTCCGCCCGCTCCCCCGCGATCTCGTAATGCGGCTCCTCCTCGCCCAGCGCTTCCCGCTGGGGGTAGAGGGCGATCGTCTCGTCGGTGAGGTGTCCCAGGTCGGTGAGCCAGCGCTCGGCGTCGGCCGGCGTGGTGGCGACCACGGTGAGGAGGCGGCGGGGAAATGCACGCACCAGCCACGCCGCCAGGACCGCGGGACTCGAGCCGGCCAGTCCTGCGATGGCCAGCTGCTGTCCCCGTTCCGGCAGCCTGTCTTTGAGATCAAACGCAATTGGCGTTCGTTCGAACGCGTCCAGCAGCAGCTTGAGCGTCATGTACTCCTGCGAACACCGCTGGCCAGGGCGACCTCCAGGCAGCCCAGGACCAGTACCAGCCACAGCAGCGGTCCGGCGAGACTCGCGCGACCCGCCCCAGCGAACGCCGCACCCGCGGCATCCTCGAGCGACACCACCCGGGCACCGGGCCAGAGAGCGGTCACGGTCCCGCGGGGGGCGGGCGAGAGTAACGACTCCCGCGGGTCCAGCGCAACCGCCAGCGCCCCGACCGTGTCCCGGCCGGCCAGGAGGAAGTAGCCTCCCACCGCCGGCGGCCGGAACGCCGCCCCGCCCTCGACCCTCCAGCGCCGCTCCCCCTGCACGACTTCCGTCACCAGGTCGGGGAGCAGCACCGGGTCGCCCGGCGTCCCCGTCAGCGACGCGACCTGCCCCCGGGCAAAGCGATTCACCATCGCGTCCAGAAGCGGCAGGAAGCCCGCGCCCAGCGGCAGCGCGGTCCACGCCGGGTCGATGCGGCTCCCCAGCAGCACCACGTTCCCGTCCCGCACCACCCACGGGGCGCCCCCCGCCGTGATCAGCGCGCCGGGAGCCGCACTCGCCCGCGCCGGGGTGAGCTGGTACCGCTTGCTGATCGCGACCCGCCCGAGCAGCGCCCCGCTGTCGCTCACCGCCGGCGTCTCGACCAGGTTGCCGTAGCGCCACCCGAGGCCGCGCCGCTCCAGCGCCCGGTTGAGCGCACCCACCGCGGCCGGGTCGGCCGGCGGCGCCACGATCGACGGGCCGCCGCCCAGCGTCCCCAGCGAAATCTCGTTCCCCCGCCGCATCCGTCCGCTCGACACCAGCACGTCGCTCGCGGCCGAGAGATAGCGGTCGGCCGGATCCCAGGCGACCTGCGCCACCGGTGCCACCCGCACCAGCGCGGTACGGTCGTCGTCGGCCCGCAGCTCATCGGGGGCCTTCGACGCGCGCACCGTCCACCACCCCGGCACCGCCGGCCCGAGCGTGAATCCCGCCCCGCCGCCCGATGGCACCAGCGCCTGGCGCGCGGGCCGGTCGCCCAGCGCCACCGAGACCGGGGCGGGCGAACCCGAGTCGCCCACCACCCGCACGGTGACCGCACCCCCCTCCGGCGTCCACGGCTGCGCCCCCGGCTCCACCGCGGCGACGCCCTGGTTCACCGGCACATCATCGTCGGCGGGATGGGCCACCAGGAGCGGCACAGTCACCCGCGCCGCCGACAGCGCGCTCGCCTGGAGGTCCGACAACACCACGATCCCGCCGGGACGCCGGTCGCTCCTGAGCACCTCGGCCGCCAGCGTCACCGCCTGGCCCAGGTCCATCCGCCGCGCGCCCGGCTGCACGCTGTCCACCGCCTGCTTGAGGACCTCCGCCGAGCCGCGCCGGACAACGCCGTCGCTGGTCAGCAGCCAGAGCGCATCCGCCGCGGTCCCCTCCGCGAGCACCCGGCTCGCGGCGGTGCGGAGCTCGCTGAGCCGCGGCGTCCCGCGCACCACCACGCCACTCGAGGGAGAATCGTCGAGGATCACCACCAGTGCGCTGGGCCCGTGACTCGCCGCGTTCTGGAGCGGCGCCGACGGTCCCGCCGCCGCGACGATGAGCAGGATGATGAGCAGGGTGCGGACGATGAGGAGCAGCAGGTGCCGCAGCCGGAGGCGGCGCTGGTGTTCCTCGGTGACCTGGACCAGGTAGCGCACCGCGGGAAATTCGACGGTGGGCGGATCGCGCCGCTGGATCAGGTGGAGGATCACCGGGACCAGCGCGAGCGGCAGCGCCGCGAGCACCCACGGCGCCAGGAACCCCATCAGGCGATCCCGGCGGGACGGGCGACCACCCGGCGGAGCGCGTGGCCGAACGGCGTGTCGGTGGTGATCTGGTGATACATGATCCCACTGGTGCGGCAGGCGCGGCGCCAGGCGCTGACCACCCCGGTCACCGTCTCGCGGTACGCCTGGGCCCAGTCCTTCGGGCGGAGCGTGACGCCGGTGCCGGTCTCGGGATCCTCGAAGCGCGCCTCGGCTGGGCCGCCGAGGTCGAGCTCCGCCGGGTCCATGATGTGGAGCACGATCACCTGGTGGCCACGATGGCGGAGGAACTTGAGCGCGCGGAGCGCAAGCTCCCGCTCGAGCAAGAGGTCGGAAATGAAGACCACGAGACCCCGGCGCCGCAGCAGGTCCACCACCCGGCGGAGCGCCGGCTCCGCCGCGGTGCCCTGCCCCGGGGTGAGTCCGCGGAGCGTGTCGAGCAGCTGGTACCAGTGCGAGGTCCGGGCCCGCGCCGGCACGATGGCACGGACCCCCTCGTCGAAGGCGATGAGCCCGGTGGCGTCCCGCTGGCGGAGCAGCAGCATCGCAAGCGCCGCGGTGAGCCGCTGCACGTAGGCCAGCTTCGAGAGCACCAGCTCCGGGTTGCCGCTCCACGCCATCGAGCGGCTCACGTCGGTCACCAGCATCGCCCGGAGGTTGGTCTCTTCCTCATACTGCTTCACGTAGAGCCGGTCCTTGCGGCCCAGCAGCTTCCAGTCGACGTAGCGAAGCTCATCCCCCGGCTGGTACATCCGGTGCTCGGCGAATTCCACCGAGAATCCCCGCCGCGGCGAGCGGTGCAGCCCGGTCAGGAAGCCTTCGACGACCCCTTCGGTCAGCAATTCGAGCCCCGCGAGGCGGGAGGCCTCTCGGGGATCCAGGAGATCGAGTCGGGGATGGGCAGCCGGCGCGGAGGTGGACATCGGGGCAGAACGTACCGGAAAGAGAGGAGTGAAGTCAACGCGAGACTACCCTGTCACCACTGCCGGACAACGAACCGCCTTGCCGCTTTGCCGCCCTGCCGCCTAAGTTGCTTCCTCGCAAACACTTGCCTCAGCACCTCCCACTGGCACACCCCCTGCACTTCCGCACGGTGTCCACTCTGTGGTATTCCCGGAGGTCGCTATGTCCGCCGCCCTGCATCTGGCCCTGGCCGCCCTGTCGGCCCTTCCGCTTCCCGGTCGCGACCCTGCGCCGGCACAGCCGACGTCGGTAATTGCGACGTGGCTCCGCGCCCAGGGCGGCCAGGATCGCCCCCGCATCAGCGTCTGGGTGAACCGCGACGATCCCTATGAGCGGGGCGACAATGCCCGGGTCTACTTCAAGGCCGACCGGGACGCCTACGTGACCGTGATCCGCATCGATACCGACGGACGGATGCGGGTCCTGTTTCCGATCGACCCCTGGGAAGACAACTTCGCCCGCGGCGGGAAGACCTTCGAGGTCCTGGGCCGCGATCGCGACGAGGCGTTCAACGTCGACGACTATCCCGGCGTGGGCTACATCTTCGCCATCGCCTCCGGTGACGAGTTCCGCTACGACGACATCGTCCGCGGCGATCACTGGGACTATCGCAGCGTCTCCGACGGGCGGGTCCGGGGCGATCCCTACGTGGCGGTCTCCGACCTGGCCGAGAAGATCGCGACCGAGGACGACTACGACTACGACGTTGCGAGTTACGACGTCGAGCGGCACTACGACTATCCCCGCTTCGTCTGCTACGACTGCCACACCTACGCGAGCTGGCGCTACTGGGATCCGTACAGCTCCTACTGCTCGCGCTTCCAGATCGTGATCTACGACGACTGGTACTACTACCCGTACCGGCGCTATCGCGGCGTGTACACCGGCCGGCCCTACCGCCCCGGTCCCCGCTACGTCTTCAAGGACAGCGATCCGCGCAACGACTACGTCACCCGCGTGGCCAAGCGGCCCCGCTATGACGAGCCGGTACGTCGCACCAGCGCCGACGTCGGCGGCCGCGGTTCCATCCCGGCGCCGGTCTCGCCCCGCCGCCGCGCCGACGATGCGCCCCGCGGTGCGTCCCCTGGCAGCAGCCCGTCGAGCGAGCCGCGCCGCCGGACCGATGACGGCTCGCGCCCGCCGGAGACCCGGCCCGACAACGGCGGCCGGCCCGACAACGGCCAGCCGGGCAACAATGGTGAGCCGCGCCGTCGGCCCACCGGCAACGGCAACCGCCCCGACAACGCCGGCGGTGACCAGCCCGCGCCGGGTGCCGGTGCCCCGCGGGAGAGCGACCGCCTGCGCGAGGACCGCCCCGAGACCCGCACCCTCGACGACCAGGGCCGCGAGCAGCCCCGCCGGGATCAGAGCGGCGGCGAGACCTACGGCAGCGAGCGGCGCGGACGCCGGGCCGTCGAGCGCAGCGACAATCCTCCCGCGGTCGAGCGGCAGGACCGCGGCTCCACCGATCGCAGCCAGCCGCGGAGCGAGCCCCGGAGCCAGCCGCGCAACGAGCCCCGGAGCGAGCCGCGCAACGAACCGCGCAGCCAGCCGCGGGCCGAGCCCCGCAGCGAACCCCGCTCCGCCCCGCGCGCCGAGCCGCGGCAGTCGCCGCCCCCCGAGCGCCGCGCCGAGCCGCGCAGCAGCGGCGGGGGCAGCAACGGGGGCGGCCCCGAGCTCCGGCGCCGCAAGCCGTAGTCCCGAAACCCCTTCCAGCGCCCGTCCGTAGCACACGGCCGGGCGCTTATCTTTGCCGGCACCCGAATTCCCTCACCCTTCTCAGGACCCGAGATGCGTCTCCACTCGTCATTCCTCCCCGCGCTCCTTCTGGGGGTCGGGGTATCGCTTGTCCCCGCGCTGACCCAGGCCCAGACCGCGCCCGCCCTCACGTCGGCGGCCGCCACCATCACCCCGGCCGACATCAAGCAGCGGATCTTCACCATCGCCGACGACTCGATGCAGGGCCGGGACACCCCGAGCCCCGGGCTCGACAAGACCGCCCAGTACGTGGCCGACCAGTTCAAGAAGTTCGGCCTCAAGCCCGGCGGCGAGAACGGCACCTGGTTCCAGCGCTACACCATCTCCCGCCGCCGGCTCGACGTGGCCAACTCCCACGTCGGGTTCATGATCCACGGCAAGCACCTGCACGCCGAATTCACCAGGGACGCGCGCTTCTCCTTCGGGACCGTGCCGGCCAAGGAGATCATGGCCCCCGCCGTCGTGATCGGCGGCGCCTGGACCGCGGACGACATCAAGAAGGTGGATGTGCGGGGCAAGGCGGTGCTGCTGGTGCTCGACTACGGCAAGCCGCTGCCGCAGTCGACCCTGAGCACCCTCCAGAATCTCGCGGGTGGCGGGGCGCTCGCCGTCGTGACCATCAGCAACCGCGATTCGGCCACCTTTGCCCGGATGGTGGCGAACACGCCGCCGACCCGTTCCGGCGTGGACGGGCTGTCCGATGCGATCCCGCCGGTGATGGAAGTGCACCAGCGGATCCTGGGCGACATCCTGGCCGAGGCGGGCATCCGGCCCGAGGAGATCCGCGCCTCCGGCACGATGGTGACCCGGGCGGTGCCCGACCTGACCATCGGTGTGGGGCTCAAGGACGAGGTGCTGTCGAGCGCCACCGCCCCCAACACCATCGGCATCCTCGAGGGCACCGACCCCAAGCTCAAGAGCGAGTACGTGGTCTTCTCCGCCCACATGGACCACGTGGGGGTCGCCGGGCCGAACGGCACCGGCGGCTGTCGCGCGGTGGGCGCCGACAGCATCTGCAACGGCGCCGATGACGACGGCTCGGGCACCGTGGGCGTGGTGGAGCTGGCGGAGGCGTTCAGCCGGAAGGGGGCCCGGCCCAAGCGGTCGATCCTGTTCATCACCGTGAGCGGCGAGGAGAAGGGGCTCTACGGCAGCAGCTACTTCACCTCCAACCCCACCGTGCCGCTCTCCCAGGTCGTCGCCGACCTCAACATCGACATGATCGGCCGCAACTGGCCCGACACCATCGTGGCGATCGGCAAGGAGCACAGCGACCTCGGCGCCACCCTCAACCGGGTCGGCGCGGAGCACAAGAACCTCAACATGGTGCCGATCGACGACCGCTGGCCGGAGGAGAATTTCTACTTCCGCTCCGACCACTACAACTTCGCCAAGAACGGCGTGCCGATCCTGTTCTTCTTCAACGGGACCCACCCGGACTACCACCAGGTGAGCGACAGCCCCGACAAGATCGACACCGACAAGATGAGCCGCATTCTCCAGCTGCTCTTCTACCTCGGCCAGGACGTGGCGAACAACCCGGCGCGGCCGAAGTGGAACCCGGACAGCTACGAGAAGATCGTGACCAAGAAGGACGCGGCGTCGTAAGGCGGCAAGGCGGCAAAGCGGCAAGGCGGCGAGGGGTGGGGGTGTTCGAGGAACACCCCCACCCCTCGTCGCGTTGCCTGCCAGTGCCCGAGATACTACTCGATGAAGCTGATACTGAACCCGCCGCTCGACTCCACTGCTGCGGGGTTCGGACCGAAGAGGTCCGGTGCATAGCCCAGCGGGGCCAGCACGTCCTGGTTCTGGTGGGTCGCCATGTAGACCAGCGTATTCGCCATCATCACGCCGTTGGCACGGTGGATCCCGCTGGTCCGCCAGTCGGACGGGACAGCGCCCGCGAACTGGATCTCGGCGACCAGGTCCACTGCGCTGGTCTGGTTGCCATTCTCGGTCAGCAGTGTGGCCACCGATGCCGCGGTGACGACACGCCAGGTGCAGCTCTGCAGGTTGACGGTCAGGCTGAGCGTGGGGAGGCCCAGCGGGGGCTGGGGCAGGATGATCCCGGTGGTACTGGTATAGGTCGCGACCACATTGCCCTGGTCGGTGCGCCGCTGGAACACCGAAGCGCTGCTGGTCCCCCCCAGCGGGCCGGCCCACTGGTACACCGATGGGCCCGACGCGGTGATCGGCATCTCGGCGTTGACGTTGCCGTTGTCATCGGCGGTCAGCCGGAAGCCGCTCTCACCCAGCTGATCCACGGCCTTGAAGCCCCATTGCACCGAACCGGTGAACGTCCGGGCCGCGGCAATCCCGTAGCAGGGCGCGGCCCCGCTGGCGACCGTGAGTCGTGCGGTCGCGCTGTCGCCGCCCGCGGTCCTCGCCACGATGGTGGTCGACCCGGCGGCCCGGCCGGTGGCGGTGCCGTCCTGGGCGATCCCCGCGATGCCGCTGTCCCGGGCGGTCCAGACCACCGCCGGCGGGGCGATCGTGTCCCCGTTCTCGTCGGTCGCGACCAGCTGGTAGGGGACGGTGCCGAACACCGCGATCGTGGTATCGGGCGGAAGCACCTTGAGGGTGGGACCGCTGCCATTGTTGCTCTCGGTGCCGCTGCTGCAGGCGGCGACCAGCCCGACCCCTACGACCCACATGTCACGATGTCGCATCCGGCCCCCCGGCGTGTCAGGCGGCTCCGGCACCCGCCGGGCCTCCCTCTCCCCAGTGACGCACCGGGAAGCGCCGGATGCTCACTGCCCGTTAATCTTCAGGCAGGTTCTCCCGCTCTCGACTCCAGCCGACCACACCATGGCCGCCGACACCATCGCCGACTTCAACGCCTTCCGCTCGAAGATGAACGACATCATCCTCGGCGCGAACAACCTCACCATCAACCGCTTCTTTGCCCTCGACCACCGCTGCTACGAGCCGGGGGCGCTGGGCACCAAGACGAAGGAGATGCTGGGACTGGTCTCGAGCCTCGTGCTGCGCTGCGATGACTGCATCACCTACCACGTCATCCGCTGCCACGAGGAGGGCACGACCCGGGAGGAGTTCCTGGAGATCTTCTCGGTGGGGCTGGTGGTGGGGGGCAGTATCGTCATCCCCCACCTGCGCCGCGCGATGGCGCGGCTGGAGGAGCTGGGCGCGGCGGGCTGAGTCAGCGCCCCAGCGAGCTGAGGATCCGGCGGGCGAAGTCGGTGTCGGGGAGCGACTCCCAGTCGCGCGGCACCCGCACCACCGCCCGCTCCGCCCCGGAGTTGCATTCGACCTCCACCTCGCTGGCCTGCTCCTGGCCCCGTGCGACCGGGAGTTCCAGGCAGATCCAGGTATTGGCTTCGTTGTCGGTCACGACCCGCATGTGTCCCCCTGACTGGTTCAGGTGCTGCCGGCGGTGCGCGCCGCCGGGAGCACGTTCCCCAGCAGCACCCCGCCGATGATGAGCCCGCCGCCCACCAGGTGGGCGAGCGTGGGCCGCTCCCCCAGGATCCCCATCGCGAAGAGACTCGCGAAGAGCGGCGTCAGGCAGGTGAAGAGGGCGGCCCGGGAGGGGCCCAGCACCTGCACCGCGCGGCTCCACAGTATGTAGCTCGCCACCAGCGAGAGGAAGGTCGAGTAGGCCAGCCCGCCCCACGCCCTGGCCGGCACCGCGGCCCAGTGCACCCCGAGCAGGCTCGGAATCCCCATCAGCACCAGTCCCGGCGTGCCCGTGATCATGGTGACCGCCGTGAGCCGGAGCGCCGAGACCGCGCCGCGGAGCTGGCGGATCCCCACCGAGTAGGCGGTCCAGCATCCCACCCCCGCGAGGATCAGGGCATCGCCCACCCAGTCTCCCGGATGGGCCGCGAATCCCCGCGCCGCAATGACCACCAGGACCCCGACCGTCGCCATCGCCAGCGCCCAGCGCTGCCGCGTGAGGATCGTCTCCAGGCCGAGGGCGCCGGCGGCCACCGTCAGCACCGTCGGCATCGCGCTCAGGATCAGCGCGGTGTTGGTGGCCGAGGTCCGCGCCAGGCCCAGCACGAAGCAGAGTTGGTAGAGGGTGTTGCCGATGACGCCGAGGAGAATCAGCCGGCCCCAGAGCTCGCGCGGCGTCGTGCCCTCGGGCTCCAACCGCCGCAGCAGGACGAAGAGGATGACGGAGCCGACCGTGAATCGCACCGCCGTGAAGGCGAGCGGCGGGAGGTCGGCAAAGGCCATCTTGGTGAAGGAGTAGTTCCCGCCCCAGAAGATGACGACCGCGACCATCGAGATGTAGAGGGAGCGGCGAGAAGACATGGGCGGGGAAGGTAATGGTTCCGAGTTCTCCCTTGCGGCCGAGCACTCCAGCTCTCCCGTCCGTAACGACGCGACCTGACGCGTGGCCCTCGGAACTCGGAACCCGGAACTTCTTCCCCCACATCAACTTGCCGTCCCGGCTATATTGCTCGCCTATGAAGCAAGCCCGGATTCGCAACTTCTGCATCGTCGCGCACATCGACCACGGCAAGAGCACCCTCGCCGATCGCCTCATCGAGGCCACCGGTGCGGTCGAGAAGCGCCTCATGCGGGAGCAGCTGCTCGACACGATGGACCTGGAGCGTGAGCGGGGCATCACCATCAAGCTCAACGCCGTCCGCATGTCGTACACCGCCAGGGACGGCCAGGAGTACGAGCTCAACCTGATCGACACCCCCGGTCACGTCGACTTCACCTACGAGGTTTCCCGCTCCCTCGCGGCCTGCGAAGGCGCCATTCTCGTGGTCGACGCCTCCCAGGGCGTGCAGGCGCAGACCCTCTCCAATCTCTTCCTGGCGCTCGACGCCGGGCTCGAGATCATCCCGGTCCTCAACAAGATCGACCTCCCCGGCGCCGAGCCCGAGCGCCGCGCCAAGGAGATCATGGACCTGATCGGGTCGAAGCGGGAGGAGATCCTCTCGGTCAGCGCCAAGGAAGGGACCGGCGTCCCCGACCTGCTCGAGGAAGTGGTGCGCAAGGTGCCGCCGCCGGCGGGGAAGCCCGATGCGCCCCTTCGCGCCCTGATTTTCGATTCGTACTTCGACCGCTACCGCGGCGCGATCCCCAGCATCCGGGTGGTCGACGGGACCCTCCGCACCGGGATGGAGATCGCCTTCGGCTCCCATCCCGACGACGTCTACACCGTGGACGAGGTGGGCTACCTCCAGCTGGGCCAGCGGCCCACCCAGTTCCTCGAGGCGGGCGAGGTCGGCTACGTCGTCGCCAACACCCGGAGCGTGGGTGACACCCGCGCCGGCGACACGATCTTCGACGCCACCGAGCGCGCCCGCGACCTGCTCCCCGGCTACCGCGACGTGAAGCCGATGGTGTTCGCCGGGCTCTACCCGACCGACTCGGAGCAGTACGAGCCGCTCCGCGACGCCCTGGCCAAGCTCAAGCTCAACGACGCCTCCCTCCAGTACGAGCCGGAGACCAGCACCGCCCTCGGCTTCGGGTTCCGCTGCGGCTTCCTCGGCCTGCTGCACATGGAGATCATCGCCGAGCGGCTCGAGCGGGAGTTCAACCTCGATCTCATCACCACGGTCCCGACGGTGGAGTACTACGTCTACCTGACCGACGGGACGATGATGCTGCTGGAGAATCCCACCAAGCTGCCCGACCCCGCCACCATCTCGCGGATCGAGGAGCCGTACGTGAAGGCGCGCATCATGGCGCCCTCGGAGTACATCGGCGGGATCATGAAGCTGGGGACCGACCGGCGGGGCGTGTACAACGGGATGAAGTACCTCGACACCACCCGGGTCGAGTTCGACTTCGACTTCCCGCTGGGCGAGATCGTGCTCGACTTCTACGACAAGCTCAAGGGCATCTCCCGCGGCTACGCCGCCATGGACTACGAGCTGGCCGGTTACCGCGAGAGCGACCTGGTCCGGCTCGACATGCTGATCAACGGCGAGACGGTCGACGCCTTCAGCGTGATCATCCACAAGGAGAAGGCCTACGAGTACGGCCGGAAGATCGCCGAGAAGCTCAAGGAGCTGATCCCGAGGCAGCTGTTCATCGTGGCGATCCAGGCGGCGATCGGGAACAAGATCATCGCCCGCGAGACCATCTCCGCGCTCCGCAAGGACGTGCTCGCCAAGTGCTACGGCGGCGACATCACCCGGAAGCGGAAGCTCCTGGAGAAGCAGAAGGAAGGCAAGAAGAAGATGAAGCAGCTGGGCCAGGTGGAGATTCCGCAGGAGGCGTTCCTGGCGGTCCTCCAGGTCGAGTAGCCGTTCCTCGTTCCTCGTTCCGCGTTCCTCGTGGTGTATGGCATCCGCCTCGCCGGATCATGGGTGACATGGAACTCCAACGAGGAACGAGGAACGAGGAACGCGGAACGCTTGTCATCCAGACCGCGTATCTCGGCGACGTTGTTCTCACCCTTGCCCTGATCCAGCGGCTGGCGGAGCGTCACGGCCCGGTCGACGTCCTCGTCACCCCCGAGTCCGTCCCGCTCCTCGCGGAACATCCCGCGGTCCGCCAGGCGATTCCCTACGACAAGCGCGGCGCCGATCGCGGCCTCGCCGGCTTTCACCGCATCCTCGGCATCCTCCGCGGCCGCGGCTACCAGCGCGCCCTGCTCCCGCACCGCTCGCTGCGATCCGCGCTGCTCGCCCGCAGCATCCCGGTGCCCGAACGCATCGGGTTCCAGGGCGGCCTCGCCGGCCATTTCCATACAAGCACCGTCGCGCGGCCGGACTCGGCGCACGAGACCGAGCGGCTCCTCGCGCTTCTCCCCGGCGCCACGATGCCGGCAGCGCCCTGGCTCTCCCTCCCCGCCACCGCACGCGAACGCGCCGCGCAGTGGCTCCAGGCCAGCAGCGTCGCCGGGCCGTTCATCGTGCTCGCCCCGGGGGCCCGCTGGGCCACCAAGCGCTGGCCCGGCTTCCCGGCGCTCGCCACCATGCTGCCCCATCCCGTGGTGGTGATCGGTGGCCCGGGCGATCGCGAGCTGGCCCAGGCGATCCTCGCCGTTGCGCCGGCGGCCCGGAGTGCGGCCGGCGAGCTGTCGCTGGCCGAGTCGGCCGCCCTGGTCGAGCGCGCCGCCCTCGTCATCAGCAACGACTCCGTCGCGCTCCACCTCGCCGCCGCACTCGGGAGACCGGTCCTCTGCGTCGCCGGACCCACCGGCCCGGCTCCCGGCTTCGAGCCGCCGGCCCCGCTGGGCGCCGTCATCGCCCACCCCGCGCTTCCCTGCCGGCCCTGCTCGCCCCACGGCCATACCCGCTGCCCCCTGGGGCACCACCGCTGCATGCGGGAGCTCGAGGCAAGGCCGGTACTCGACGCCGCAACTCGCCTTCTCGACCAGGCCTCGAGGAACGAGGAACGAGGAACGAGGAACGGCTAGTTTAGAACTCCCCGCCGACCTACTTTTCACCCGACAGCAGCTTCCCGGCTCCCCTTCCCCGCGCTCACATGCGATTCATCGTCGGCATCGACCTGGGCGGCACCAATATCGTCTCCGGCTGCGTGGCCGAGGATGGGTCGGCCATCCACGGCGTGCGTTCGCTCCCCACCAGCGCGGAGGAGGGCCCCGACGCGGTGGTCCGCCGCATCATCCAGGGTGCGAAGGAGAGCATGGCGGAGCTTCGGCAGCAGGTGCCGGGCGCCGAGGTGATCGGGATCGGTGTGGGCGCGCCGGGCCCGCTCGACACCCGCTCCGGCATCGTCCTCCTCACCCCGAACCTCGGGTGGGTGAACATGCCGCTCCGCGCCCGGCTCAAGGAGGGGCTCGGGCTGGTCACCGCGCTCGACAACGACGCCAACTGCGCCATCCTGGGCGAGTGGTGGCAGGGCGCGGCCCAGGGCACCAAGATCGCCCTCGGCTTCACCATCGGGACCGGGATCGGCGGCGGGATCATCATCGACGGGAAGCTCTATCACGGCGCCTCCGATATCGCCGGCGAGGTGGGCCACATGACCATCGACGCCAACGGCCGGCGCTGCAAGTGCGGCAACTACGGCTGCGTCGAGGCCTACGCCTCGGGCCCCAACATCGCGCTCCGCGCGGTGGAGGCGCTGGAGAGCGGGGCCGAATCGAGCCTCCCCTCGTATGTCGGCGGCGACCTCCGGAAGATCACGGCGCAGACCGTGTACCAGGCCGCCCAGGCCGAGGATCCCCTCGCCCTCGAGGTGGTGAACGAGACCGCCAAGTTCCTCGGCGCGGCCGTGGCGTCGCTCATCAACATCTTCAACCCCGAAGCGGTCGTCATCGTCGGCGGTGTCACCCTGGCCGGCGACCGGCTCTTCGTCCCGCTCACGCGCGAAGTCTCCCGCCGCGCCTTCAAGCCGGCGGTGCAGGTCTGCCGGATCGTGCCGGGGAAGCTGACGGGGGTGGCGGGGGTGTACGGGGCCGCGCGGGCGTTCATCGAACAGCGGGAAGCGGGGATCGTGTGAACTGCCGTTCCGCGTTCCTCGTTCCTCGTTCCTCGTGGGGCCTCGGGAAGTTTGGTACGTCTTCGAACGCACCCACTCACCAACGAGGAACGAGGAACGAGGAACGAGGAACGAATCACCGGACCCCGCACCGCTAGATGCCCAAGCTCGGTATCGTCGGCTCCCTCGTCTGGGACATCATCTACGGCCGCGACCCCGCCGCCCCGCCGGTCGAGGAGTGGGGCGGGATCGCCTACGCCCTCGGCGGCCTCGAGGCGGCGCTCGATCCCGGCTGGCAGATCGTCCCGCTCATCAAGGTCGGGAGCGACCTCACCGCCGAAGCGGCGGCGCTGCTCCGGACGCTGAGTCACCTGGTGCCCGGCGGGCGGTGCGTCGAAGTCCCGGTGCCCAACAACCGGGTCACCCTCCGCTACCAGTCGGCGGAGCGGCGCTGCGAGCGGATGTCGGGGGGAGTACCGGGGTGGACCTGGGGCGAGCTCGGGCCAATGGTGCGCGACCTCGACGCGCTCTACCTCAATTTCATTTCCGGCTTCGAGATGGAGCTGGGCACCGCCCAGGCGCTCCGCCAGGCGTACCCCGGGCCGATCTACGCCGACATGCATTCCCTGCTCTTCGGCATGCCGCAGGACGGGGTGCGCCGGCTCGAGCCCCTCGCCGATCCCGCGGCATGGCTCCGCTGTTTCGATGTCATCCAGATGAACGAGGACGAGATGGCGCAGTTCGCCCCTGACCCGATGGCGCTGGCGGCGATGGCGATGGCGGCCGGGGTGAAGCTCCTCGTCGTCACCCTCGGCGCCCGGGGCGTGGTCTACTTCGCCGCGCCGGGCTACGAGGGATGGCGGAAGACCGCTGCCGCTCCGGCCACCGCCGCGATTCGCACCGCGCTCCTGCCGGCGCCCGTCGTCGACGCCATCGACCCGACCGGCTGCGGCGACGTCTTCGGTGCGAGCCTCTGTGCCCGGCTCGCCGCCGGCGACCCGGTCGAGACCGCCCTCGCGCGGGCCCAGGCCCTCGGCGCCCGGAACGCCACCCTCCGCGGCGCCACCGCGCTCGGCCGGCTCCTCAAGGGGGAACTGGTCCCGGCGGAGGCCCACGCGTGAGCCGGGTCATCGAGATCCCGGCGTCGTTCGACGACCGGAGCTTCGAGCAGTTCGCCGCCTCGTTCTCCGCCGGCCCCCTCACCGATCGCACCGTCTTCGACGCCCGTCCGGCCCAGTGGGCCTCGCCCTACGGGCTGGTGGCGATGCTCACCGCCGGCCAGGCCATCAAGGAAGCCGGCGGGCCCCGTCCCGATTTCACGGTGCCCGCCTCCGACGATGTCCGCCGCTACTGGGCCCGGACCGGCTTCTTCGCCCACGCCGCCGAGCTCTTCGAGCTCCACGGCAAGGTGCCGAAGCTCAAGCCCGACGAGCACAGCGACGTCCTCCTCGACGTGACGCCGGTGCGCGCCTCCGAGGACGTCCACGCGGTGGTGGGGAAGATCCAGGCGGGCGCCGCCCGCATTCTCACCCACGAGCTCGGGATCGACGCCAAGGCGACGATGGGATTCGCCATGGCACTTTCGGAGGCATGTCAGAATATTGTGGAGCATGCCGGAACCGGCGGCTGGGTGTCGGTGCACGCCTACACCTTCCGCAAGCGCCTCGGGAAGCGGGTCGTCGTCATCGCGGTGAGCGACGCGGGGGTCGGGTTCCGCCGCTCGCTCGAGTCCACCCAGGCGCGCCGCTTCGGTGACCGCTGGGGCGATGGCGCGGCCCTCGAGGCGGCGGTGATCCAGAACGTGAGCCGGTTCCGTGACCCGGGCCGGGGCCAGGGGATCGCCGGCATCAAGCGCTACCTGGGACGCTGGAGCGGCAAGCTCTCCATCCGGAGCGGCACCGCCCGCATTGCGATTGTCCCCGACTGGGATGACGAACCGCCGATGACCGAGCACCTCGCGTCCTTCCCGGGCGCCCAGCTGCAGATCGTGATTCCCGCCCAGGAGCCCGCGGCCGGATGACACAGACGATTCGGGTCGAGCAGCTCCTCCGCGAGACGGTCTCGGGGCCCTACTGCGACCTCGTCACCCGGCCCACCGGGCGGGCGGTGCGCACCAGCATCCAGCGGCGGCTCACGGTGCAGCACACCGCCCTCGCCCTGCTCGACTTCTCCGAGGTCGGGCTGGTCGACTTCAGCTGCGCCGACGAAGTGATCGCCAAGCTGCTCCTCGAGCCCGGCTGCGACACCGCCATCGTGCTCCAGGGGCTCCGGGAGGAACAGCTCGAGGCCATCGAGCATGTCCTCGAGCACCACGATATCGCCGCCCTGGTGCACGACTCCGAGCTCGGCACGGCCCGCATCGTCGGCCGCGCATCGCCCGACCTGCGCACCACGTTCTTCACCCTGCAGCAGCACGGCCCGGCCGACACCGATGGTGTCGCACGCCTGACCGGCTGGCCCCCGGAGCGGGCCGCCGACGCGCTGGCCACCCTGCTCCGCCTCCGGCTCATCCTCGCCTCGCCCGCGGGGTACCGCGTGCCCCTCACCGCGGAGCCACCCACTTCCTGACGGCATCCCGATGAAGCGGAAGATCGGCCTTTCCACCCTCGCCATTCACGGCGTCCCCTCCCGCCAGCCCGACTGGACGCCGGTTGTCCCTCCCATCGTCCAGAGCAGCACGTTCCAGAACCCGGTCGGCTCGGACGAGGAGATCATGTACTCGCGGTACGGAAACAACCCGAACCAGCTCGGGCTGGCCGCGAAGTACGCCCTCCTCGAAGGCGCCGAGGCCGCGATCTTCGTCGCCAGCGGCATGGGCGCCACCGCCCTCGCCCACCTCGCGGTGCTCCGCCCCGGTGATCACCTGATCTCCAGCAGCTGGATCTACGGCGGCACCCGCCGGCTCTTCGACGAGGAGTTCGCCCGGCTCGGCATCGACGTCACCTACGTGCAGCCCGACCAGCCCCGGCTCTGGCGCCGCTCGGTCCGCAAGAGCACCCGGGCCATCTTCGTCGAGTCGCCCACCAATCCGCTGATGCGGGTAGTGGACCTCACCCCCATGGCGCAGATCGCCCGGGACAGCGGGCTCGCGCTGCTCATGGACAGCACCTTCGCGAGCCCGATCAACTACCGCCCGCTCGAGCATGGCGTCGACATCGTCATCACCAGCGCCACCAAGTACCTCAACGGCCACAGCGACGTGATCGCCGGGGCGGTGGCGGGGACCAGCAGCATCGTGGAGGAGGTGACCCGGCTCATGACCCTCTGGGGCCAGGCCATCGACCCGCATGCCGCCTGGCTGGTGGAGCGGGGCCTCCGCACCCTCGACGTGCGGATGCAGCGCCACAACGTGAACGGGATGGCGGTGGCGCGCTGGGCCGAGAACCGCGAGGCGATCACCCGGGTGCACTACCCCGGCCTTTCCTCCCATCCCGACCACGCCTACGCCGCCCAGGTCCTCGACGGCTTCGGCGGCATGGTGGGGCTCGAGCTCAAGGGCGGCACCCGCGCCACCGAGAAGTTCCTCAAGAAGCTCAAGCTGGTCCGCCATGCCCCCAGCCTCGCGGGGGTCGAGAGCCTGATCTCCGAGCCGCGCCTCACCTCCCACCGGAAGCTCTCCGACTCGGAGCGGGCCAAGCTGGGGATTCCCGACGGCTTTGTCCGCCTGAGCTGCGGGATCGAGAACGCGGAGGACATCATCGCGGATCTCGAACAAGCGCTCGGATAGAGACGTTCCTCGTTCCTGGTTCCTCGTTCCTCGTTGAACTGCGCCACGTGACGCTCCCGTGCGCGCCGCGAAAACCCCCACGAGGAACGAGGAACGAGGAACGCGGAACGGCAGGCCTCCCAACGCTTTACACTGCCGTCAGGCCGCCCTATCTTCCCCCCGTGATTCGCTTCCATCACGTCACCAAGGAATACGCCAAGGGCGTCGCCCTGAAGGACGTGTCCCTCCACATCGCGAAGGGTGAGTTCGTCTTCCTGACCGGACACTCCGGCGCCGGGAAGTCGACCATGCTCAAGCTGATGTACGGGGCGCTCCGGCCGAGCCACGGCGATGTGCGGGTCTCCGGCTTCAACGTGAGCAACCTCGCGCCCGCCGAGCTGCCCCGGCTCCGCCGCCGGCTCGGCATCGTCTTCCAGGACTTCCGGCTGCTCGAGGATCGCACTGCCGAGGAGAACATCGCCTTCGCCCTCGAGGTGACCGGCGCCCGGCCCGATGCCATCCCCGCCCGGGTGATGCGGGCCCTGACCCAGGTGGGCCTCGCCGCCAAGGCGCACGCCTATCCCCAGGAACTCTCCGGCGGCGAGCAGCAGCGGGTCGCCATCGCCCGCGCCCTGATCAACGACCCGACCATCCTCCTCGCCGACGAGCCGACCGGGAACCTCGACGAACGCGCCACCCGCGGCGTCTTCCAGCTGATCCGGGAGATCAACGCCAGCGGCACCTGCGTAGTCATGGCGACCCACGACCTCGACCTGGTCAAGCAGACCACCTACCGGAACGTCGAGATGCGTGACGGGGCCGTCGTGTTCGACAGCGGCCAGGACGATTCCTCCAGCGCGGAGGACAGCCTGTGAGACTTCTCTTCCGGGAGGCGCTTCTCGCCTTCCGCCGGGCCCCGCTCCTCTCCGGCCTGTCCATCACCACGATCGGCTTCTCGCTCTACGCCGTCGGGCTCTTTGCCCTGGTGGCGGTGAACCTGCGCGAGGCGCTCCGCATCGTGGAGCAGCGGGTCGAGGTGGTGGCCTACCTCCTCCGGGGTACCCCGGCCGAGACTATCGCCCAGGCCTCGCAGGACATCGCCGCCTTCCCGGAGGTGCAGCGGGTCACCTTCGTCAGCGAGGAGGAGGCGCTCAAGCGCGCCCGGGCCGAACTGGTGGAGTTCCGCGACGCCTATCGCGACCTCTCGGTGAACCCGCTCCCCGCCTCACTGGAGATCCAGCTCAAGGAAGGCTTCCGCGACGCGGAGCACACCTCGGCGGTGGCGGACCGGCTGCGCGGCTACGGCTTCATCGACGACATCCGCTACGGGCGTGAGTGGATCGAGAAGCTCGACCGGCTGCGCAACATCGCCGGCGTGGTGGGACTGACCATCGGGCTCGCCTTCGCCGCCGTCGCGGTGGTCATCATCGGCGTCACCATCCGGATCACGGTGCTGCAGCGCGCCCGCGAGATCACCATCATGCGGCTGGTGGGCGCGACCAACGGCTTCATCCGCGGCCCCTTCCTCCTCGAGGGCGCCATCAAGGGCTTTCTCGGCGGGCTGGTCGCGATCGGGCTGAGCTACGGGACCTATCTCCTCTTCCGCGGGCAGATCGAGCTCGCCACCAGCGGCATCGTCTTCCTGCGCAACAGCCAGATCGTCATGGGGATGATCTTCGGCGTGGCGATCGGGCTGGGAGGCAGCCTGGTGAGCGTGGGGAGGCATTTGAGGAATGTCTGAGGCGGGGGCGGTCAGGCGGACGGGCGGACGGGCGGTCAGTAGGTGGCCCGTTCAGAAGCGTGGTGTGCTCGCCGGCCTGCTCGTCCTCACGGGTCTGCTGACCGCCTTCCCGCCTGCCCGCCTGTCCGCCCAGCAGGACCTCGACGACTCCCGCCGCCGCCTCGAGGAAGTCCGCCGCGAACGCGCCCGGCTGGAGCAGGAGCGCAACCGGCTCCAGAGCCAGGTGCACGACCTCGGCGCCGAAGTCGAGAACCTCGAGCGCCAGCGGCAGACCACCAACCGCATCGTCAACGAACTCGACACCCAGATCGGCGGGCTCAACGGCCATGTCGACCAGTCGAGCGCCGACCTGGTCCTGACCCAGGACAACCTCGCCGAGAAGAAGGCCGTGCTCACCCGACGGCTGGCGGAGATCTACAAGCGCGGCACCCTCTACACCTTCGAGGTGCTGGTCGCGGCCCAGAGCTTCGGCGATCTCCTCTCCCGCTACAAGTACCTCTACCTCCAGTCGGCCCAGGACAAGGCGCTCGTCGCCGACGTCGAGAAGCTTGCCCGGCAGGTGGAGCGGCGGCGGCGGGAGATCATCCAGGTCCGCTCCCAGCTCGATCACAGCAAGGAAGAGCGGGAGGCCGAGCTGGTCCGCTACGGCCGGCTCATGGAGGAGCGCGCCAACCGCCTCAAGGAGGCCCGCCGCTCCGCCCGCACCACCGAGCAGCAGCTCTCCGCGGTGCAGCGGGACGAGTCCCGGCTCAACGACCTCCTCGCCAACCTCGAGGCCCGGGCCCGCGCCCGCCGTCCTGCCGGCGCCGCGACGCCCAACACCCCCGGCACCCTCACCACCGCCGACATCGGCAAGCTCGACTGGCCGGTCGAAGGCTCGATCATCTTCAACTACGGCCCCGAGCGGCTCGCCTCCGGCGCCCTCATCCGCCACAACGGCGTCGCCATCGGCGCCGAAGTGGGCACGCCGGTCAAGGCGGTCGAGGCGGGCAACGTGGAGCTGGTGCAGAACCTCGGCACCTACGGCCTGACGGTGATCCTGGCGCACGGCAACGGCTACCGCTCGGTCTACACCCACCTCAACGAGACCAAGGTGGCGCTCAACGCCCAGGTGGCGAAGGGCCAGGTCATCGGCAGCGTTGGCGGGCAGAACACCGATGAGGGGCCGCATCTGTACTTCGAGATTCGCGGGGAGCGGGGCATCGCGCTGGATCCGTCGGACTGGCTGAAGAGGAGACGGTGAGAAGTGAGAAGTGAGAGGGAACAGCGTGAGCGGTGAGCGGGAAAGCGGCGGCTAGGCGGCTAGGCGGCTAGAACAAGGTCGTGAGCCAAGCGGTCGGCGCAAAGCGACGTTCACACTAAAGCCACACCTCGATTCCGTTGCGGTTGCTGGGGAGGGGCCGAGGCGGGAGGGGGCGGGGGTCGGAGGCGCGTTAGCTCCCTCACCAATCCTGCGCCGGATGAATGCCGAGGAGCTACAGCGCCGGAGACCCCCGTCCCCTCCCGCCTCGGCCCCAAGACCAGACTCAAGCCGCGACAGAATCGGCAGTGCCGATGCGAACGTCGCTCTGCGCCTTTCCGCGCATCAGCGCGGCTTCGGCCAGCGTGAACAGGTCCTGGCTGCCCTGCACCGCCGGATGCGGGAAGGTGACGATCCCCGCTGACATCGCTGGCCGCTCCCCCGGCGCGATCTCGGGAAAATCGTGCGCCCCGATCCGGGCCCGCACCCGGCCGATCGAGGCCCGCGCCCCCGGCACGTCGGTCTCCGGCAGCACCAGCGCGAACTCGTCACCGCCGTAGCGCCCCACGAAGTCCGGCGCCCGGATCTCCCGCGCCAGCACCCGGCCCAGCTCGGCCATCACCCGGTCGCCCACCTGGTTCCCGAACCGCTCGTTGTAGCGGCGGAGCTGGTCGACGTCGAGCAGCACCACGCTGAAGGTGAGGGCGTAGCGCCGGGCCCGGTGAAATTCCTCCTGCACCCGGCGGTCGAGCGCCTCGAGGGTGCCGACCCCGGTGAGCACGTCGGTCGCGAGGGTGCTCGCCTGCCGCCGCGCCGCGCCGGCCCGCCGCTCCTCGTTCTCGAGCAGCCGCGCCGTCGCCTTGAGGAGCCGTTCGGCAAAATTGAGCTGGTCCTGGCTGAGCGGCGGATCCTCCCGCCGGGTGCGGAGCAGGAAGACGCCGGCGGGGCGGCCCTGGAGGCTCACCGGGATCACCGCCACGCTCCGCACGTCGGCGCTGACGCCGAGATCCTTCCAGAGCGGGCGCAGCTCCTCGAAGAAGGGGTGCCGCTCCAGGTCGGGCACGAAGACCGTCTTCTCGGTGCGAAGCGCCTCGCGGATCTCGGGATAGCGGTAGAGGTCCACCCGGAGGTCGCGGGTGCCGGGCTGCTCCAGCATCGCCACCACCCGGCCATAGCGGTCCCACGGGGAGGCCAGCAGGAAGGAACAGCGGGAGACCTCGAGCGCCACGCCCACGCGGCGCACCAGTGTCTCCACGATGGCATCGGAGCGGATCGCCGAGGACATCTCCTCGAGGATGTCGAACATCAGCTCCTGCCGCCACGCCTGGGTCCGGTCGCCGTTGGCGCTGACCGGCCGGAGCCGGGCCCCGATGCGGGCCATCAGTTCGGGGAGGTGGATCGGCGCGGCCATGGCATCGTCGGCGCCCATCGTCAGCGCCTGGTACGCCCCCTCGGGCTGCCGGTCGCCGAGCAGCACCACCCGCGGAATGGCGCGCCACGCCTCACCCGACAGTGTCGTGAGCGCCTGCTCCAGCCGCTGGTCGGCCCGCACCGCCGTCAGCAGCACCAGGTCGGGAGGCGCGGCCTGCTGTTCCAGCGAAAGCCGCTCGGCCTCGAGCAGGTGGTAGCCCCCGCGCGCGAGCGCGCGCTCGAGACCCTCGGGTCGCGCCATGGCGTCGCCCAGGAGGAGAATCCGTCGGGGGGCAATCAGGTCGGTCACAGGGTCACGATCGGCTGGAGCGCCGGGAACGTATGAAGCCGCACCGGACTGTCAAGGAAAAATCGGATGCTGTTACTCGGAGCACACGTATCATCCCAGGGGGGTGTAGACCGCGCGCCAGCACGCGCGGCGGCCATCGGCGCCACCGCGCTGCAGCTGTTCACCAAGACCCCGAATCAATGGCGGGAGCCCGCGATTGACGAAGAAACCCGGGAAGCCTTCCAGTCGGCGATGACCCGCACCGGAATCCAGGCCGCGACGGCGCACGATTCGTACCTGATCAACCTCGCAACTCCTGATGCCACGCTAAGTAAGCGCTCCGTCGCGTCTTTCACCGCCGAGCTCCGGCGATGTGAGTTCCTCGGAATCCCCTATGTGGTGTCGCACCCGGGCAACTACATGGATGACCGGGACCGCGGTCTCGCCCGAAACGCGGCCAATTATGCCCGCTGCCTCGAGGCCGTCCCCGGCCAGGTCATGGTACTTATGGAGACCACCGCCGGCACCGGGACCGCGCTCGGCAGCAGCTTCGAGGAGCTGGCCGAGCTCCGGGCCCGCATCCCCGAACCGACCCGAACCCGGGTGGGGTTCTGCGCCGACACCTGCCACCTGTATGCGGCAGGGTACGATCTCGTCCGCCGCTTCGACGAGGTGTGGGAACAGTGGGACCGGGTGATCGGCCTCGCCCACCTCCGCTGCATGCACCTCAACGATTCGAAGACTCCGTTCGCCTCCCGGCGCGACCGGCATGAGCTGATCGGTGAGGGGTCGCTGGGCCCGGAGCCGTTCCGGAGGATCATGACCGACCCCCGCTTCGACCATGTCATCCGCCTGATCGAGACTCCCAAAGGAGACGATGAAGTCACCCTCGACCGCCGGATGCTCCGGCGGCTGCGTGCGTACGCCCGGGCATCCAGGCGTCCCCAACGTTGACCCGTCACGCCCTGACCGGCATAATCCACCCCCATGCGATCCCTGACCCACACGCTGGCCCTGGTGGCCCTCCTCGCGTCCCCGCTCGCGGCCCAGACCCGGTATTCGTTCGGGATTGGCGCCATGGGGGGGACCAAGCTCGCCACCGACCGCATCTTCCAGGACATCGACGTCACCCAGGGCATCGCGCCCACGGTGACCCTCGGTGCCGCCCTTCCTGTCTCCGCCCGTGAGCACGCCGGCATCGAAGTGGCGCTCGGCTTCGGGAAAACCCGGATCAAGGAACAGGGCTTCGCCGCCTATGACGGGGTCAAGTACAAGACCCTGGCCTTCAACCTCGGCGTCGACGGGCCCATGATCCGGAAGCTCCGCTACCGCTTCGGCGCGGGACTCGTGAAGTATCTCGCCGACAAGGAAGGGATCTTCCGGCAGGGGGGCCCGCTGCTCCTCTCGCTGAGCCTCGGCAGCGACTACCCCATCGTCACGAAGGGGAAGGTCGGCGCCGTCGCCCGGCTCCGCTACGAGTACCAGCGCTTCTCCACCGACGAACTCCGGACCCTGGGCTTCTCCCGCACGCAGGACGTGCACCGCCTCGGTCTCGGCCTTGCGATCGAGTATACCCGATGATCCGCCCCGCTCCCCTGGCCGTCTCGGCCACGCTCGCGCTGGTCGCCGCCGTGGCCTGCAGCGACATCGTCTCCCCGACCCGGACCAACGCCGGCTACGACTGGCGGCTCCTGGTCAACTACGACAGCGCCGGCAGCACCTTCCAGGATACGCTCAGCTTCCACTGGCCCCGGAGTTCCCTGCCGGTGAAGGTCTGGGTCGAGAACCAGGACGGGCTCCCCGGCCACGTCAGTGACGCGATCAAGGCCTGGAAGGCCGCGTTCATCTACAGCGAGTGGGACGCGAAGATCGTCAGCGACTCGGCCACCGCCGACGTCATCGTCCGCGCGATCCAGCCGCCGCCCCAGACGCCGTCGCTGCACTTCGCCCTGGCCCAGGCCTGCGTCGGTGCCACCGACGTGGACACCGCCGCCACCCGGCACCAGCTCAAGGTCCCGGTCCACGCCTACGTCTACGTCTCCATCCCCGGCGACCCGGGACTCGAGGACTGCCTCAACACCGTGGCCACCCACGAACTGGGACACACGATGGGGCTGTTCCAGCACTCGAAGGACTCCACCAACATCATGTTCGCGGTGCCCACCGCCTCGGCCCCGACCGACAACGACATCACCACCATCCTCAAGGCCTATCACTTCAAGCCGACGATGGTGCCGGTGCGGCCGTAGGAGCTGTTAGCTATTAGCTGTTAGCAGTTAGCCGGAACGATGCGAAACGGCCCTCCCTGCTCAAGGCACGGAGGGTCGCTTCGCATGGACCTGCTAATAGCTAACAGCTAACAGCCCCCCTCCCCCACATAGATCCTGCACCCGCATGCATAATTACCCGATTTTCCCCCGAGTCATTGATTCCACCTATCCCGCTATCGAAATTTCCCGGCCCGCACCTGTCGCTGTCCGGGCCAGTCGGCCGGCGCTCGTGCCAACCATATGGAGCGTAACGGCATGACCGCCACCGCCGAGCCGCGGGCGCAGACCTCCGCGTGCCCCTCCTGGGTCACGAACGACCGACTCAAGGCCTGGGTCAACGAGATCGCCGCGCTCACGACCCCCGCGAATATCCATTGGTGTGACGGGTCCGACGAGGAAAACACCCTGCTCCTCGAGCAGATGGTCGCCTCCGGCACCCTCCGCCGTCTCAATCCTGCCAAGCGCCCCAACAGCTTCCTCGCGCTCTCCGACCCGAGCGACGTCGCCCGCGTCGAGGACCGCACCTTCATCTGCAGCCAGCGGCGCCAGGATGCCGGACCGACCAACAACTGGGTCGATCCGCGGGAGATGCGCACCACCCTGAAGCGGGTGTTCACCGGCGCCATGCGCGGCCGCACGATGTACGTGATCCCCTTCAGCATGGGCCCCCTCGGCTCGCCCCTCTCCCAGATCGGCGTCGAGCTGACCGACTCCCCCTACGTCGTCGTCAGCATGCGGATCATGACCCGCATGGGGAAGCGGGCCCTCGAGGTCCTCGGCAACGGCGAGTTCATCCCCTGCGTCCACTCGGTCGGGAAGCCGCTCCACCCCGGCGAGAAGGACGTCCCCTGGCCCAGCAATCACGACGAGAAGTACATCGTCCACTTCCCCGACGAGCGGAGCATCTGGTCCTACGGCTCCGGCTACGGCGGCAACGCCCTCCTCGGCAAGAAGTGCTTCGCGCTCCGCATCGCCTCGGTCATGGCCCGCGACGAAGGGTGGATGGCCGAGCACATGCTCATCCTCGGCCTCAAGAGCCCGGAGGGGGAGAAGCGCTACATCGCCGCCGGCTTCCCCAGCGCCTGCGGCAAGACCAACCTCGCCATGCTCCTCCCGCCCAAGGGCTGCGAGGGGTGGACCGTCACCACGGTGGGTGACGACATCGCCTGGATCCGGCCCGGTCCCGACGGCCGGCTCCATGCGATCAATCCCGAGGCCGGCTTCTTCGGCGTGGCGCCGGGCACCTCGATGAAGTCGAACCCGACCGCGATGGCGACGATCAAGGCCAACACGATCTTCACCAACGTGGCCCTGACCGCCGACGGCGACGTCTGGTGGGAGGGGATGACCGACCACGCCCCGAGCGAGCTCACCGACTGGACCGGGCAGCACTGGACCCCGGCCTGCGGTCGCAAGGCGGCCCATCCCAACGCCCGCTTCACCGCCCCGGCCTCCCAGTGCCCTTCGATGGATCCGGAGTGGGAGAGCCCTGCCGGTGTGCCGATCAGCGCCTTCCTCTTCGGCGGCCGCCGCGCCTCGCTGGTGCCGCTGGTCTACCAGGCGGTGAACTGGAACTTCGGCGTGTACCTCGCCGCGACGATCGGCTCCGAGACCACCGCCGCCGCCACCGGGGCGATCGGCCAGGTGCGCCGCGACCCGATGTCGATGCTGCCCTTCTGCGGCTACCACATGGGCGACTACTGGAATCACTGGCTCCAGATGGGCCGCCAGATCGCCGACCCGCCCCGGATCTTCTGCGTCAACTGGTTCCGCAAGGATGCCGACGGGAACTTCATCTGGCCCGGCTACAGCCAGAACCTCCGCGTCCTCAAGTGGGTCTTCAACCGGATCCGCGGCCGCGCCGGCGCCACCGAAAGCCCCCTCGGCTGGATGCCCAAGTACGAGGAGATGGACTGGAAGGGCCTCGAGGATTTCGGCCCGGAGACCTTCCGCGACCTGATGTCGGTTCCGCGCGAGGCCTGGAAGACCGAGGTGCTCTCCCACCAGGAGCTCTTCGAGCGGCTCTACGACCGGCTGCCCAAGGAGTTCATCCTGATGCGCGAACTGGTGCTCTCCAGTCTCTGGCGGTCAGCGGAAGAGTGGAAGCTGGCGCACGAGACGGAGGAGGATGAGTAAGCCGTTAGCCGTTAGCCGTTAGCCGTTAGCCGTTAGCCGTTAGCCGTTAGCCGTTAGCCGTAGGATGCAATACGACCCTCCTGGCCTTGAGCAAGGAGGGTCGCTTTGCATGGAACGAGCTAATGGCTAACGGCTAATGGCTAACGGCTAATCGCCCCTTGCCTTCCCTCCCAGCCATCCCCTAATTCCCCCCCATGGGCGACTTCGAAGTCATCCGCGACCCGCTCTGGGACAACATCCGTCTCGACGGGCCGGCGAGCCTCCTGCTCGACACGGCGCCCATGCAGCGCCTCCGCTACGTCCGCCAGCTCGGCCACGCCTTCCTCGTCTATCCCGGCGCCACCCACACCCGCTTCGAGCACGCCCTCGGCGCCTATCACCTGACCCGGCGGGCCCTCGCCGCCCTCGAGGAGCGGGGCGAGCTGCGCCAGGTGGACGAGGCCGACTGCATGGCCGCCCGGCTCGCGGCGCTGCTCCACGACATCGGCCACTATCCCTTCTCCCACGCCCTCGAGGAAGCCGGCTTCCCCCATCACGAGAAGCTGGGCGTCGCCCGCCTCGGCAGGGAACCGCTGGCGAGTGAACTCGCCAAGGTCGGCGTCCCCGACCTGGCCCATCGCATCGGGCAGTTCATCACCGGCCACAGCCCGAGCCCGCTCAAGGGCCTCATCTCCGGCTCGCAGGATCTCGACAAGATCGACTACCTGAGCCGCGACGCCCGGATGTGCGGCGTGCCCTACGGCGCCGTCGATGTCGACCGGCTTCTCGCCTCGCTCACCCTGATTGAGGTGGAGCCCGGCCGGCTGGAGATCGGGGTGCACGAGAAGGGGATCAGCGCCCTCGAGTCCCTGCTCTTCGCCAAGTACCAGATGTACCGGAATGTCTACTGGCACCACGCGGTGCGCAGTGCCACCTGCATGTTCAAGCGGGCGGTCCGCGCCGCCGTCGCGTCCGGCACCCTGACCGCGGAGGCCGTCGCCGACGCGACCGACGACGTGCTGACCGAACGGCTCTTCGCCGCCGACCCGACCGGCCTCGCGCGCGCCGTGCACGGCCGCCGGCTCTTCAAGCGGGCCCTCGACCTGGCCGCCAGCGACACCCCGGTGGAGCGCGACCCCTGGACCCGCACCCGCCCCGATCTCCTGGAGCGGGTGGAAGACCGGCTCGCCGTCGAGGCCGGTCTCCGCCCCGGGGAATTGCTCTTCGATTTCCCCAGCAACCCCACCATGCTCTCGGTGAACCTCCCGCTCCGGGTGCGCGGCGGCGGCTTCGAGCGCCTCACCGGCGAGGGACGCACCGGGCAGTTCGGCCTCCCCCGCGTAGCCGAGGAGCTCTACCAGAGCGCCCGCCGGCTGCGGGTCTTCACCGCCACCCCGGTCACCCGCGATCTCACCGCCGCCCGCGAGCTGGTCGGTCTCACCGCGACGGAGCTGGAGGCGCAGCTCGCACTGGGCGGGAAACTTCTCCACTAGCCTCCCCGTCGGTGCCAGCTCCGCATGCTCCGGAGCTGTGATGTCCCGCCTCGCCCCGCTGCTGTTGTCCAGCCTGCTCATCGTCGCCAGGGTCCCCGCCGCCGAAGCCCAGCAGGACGGTGGCTTGCCCCGCCGGCCCTACTTCGGCGCCCAGGTGGGCCCGGTCCCCGCCCCGCAGGACTCGGCGCATCCCGGCATCCAGGTCATCAGGGTCCTGCCCGGCTCTCCCGCCAGTGTCGCGCTCACCCAGGGCGATGTCATCCTGCGGCTCAACCAGCAACCGGTGACCGGCGTGCCCCAGTTCCTGGCGCTGCTGCGCCGGCAGCGCACCGGTGCCCCACTCCCCGTCGAACTGCGCCGCGGCGACTCGCTCATCACGCGAACCCTCACCCTGGCGGAACTTCCCCGCGAGCAGGGGGAGGGATACACCGTGACCTACGCCGCGGTGGGACCCGCAGGCGCCCGGCACCGGGTGATCATCACCCAGCCGGTTCGCTCCGCCCTCGCGCCGGCGGTGATGCTGATCGGCGGGATCGGCTGCTACTCGGTCGATAACCCGCTCGCCGCTCCCGATGCCTACCTCCAGATCCTCCAGGGACTCACCGCCCGCGGCTACGTCACCATGCGGGTCGAGAAGAGCGGCATCGGCGACAGCGAAGGCGACTGCCCCACCCAGGACTTCGAGCAGGAACTCGCCGGGTACATCGCCGGGGCGCGGTATCTCCGTGCCCTTCCCTACGTCGACTCCTCCCGCATCTACCTGTTCGGGCACAGCATCGGGGGCGTCGCCGATCCGCTCGTCGCCGCCAGGGTGCCGGTCCGGGGCGTCATCGCGATGGCGAGCGTCGTGCAGCCCTGGTTCGACTACGAGCTCGAGAACACCCGCCGCCAGCTGACCCTCGGCGGCGCGAACGGGCCCGAGCTGGAGCGCGCGGTCGAGACCAAGCGCGCCTGCATGCAGCGGCTCCTCCTCGAGCGGGAAGACCGCGCCCGCATCCTCGCCGACCGCCCCGAATGCGCCGGCTACATGCAGTACCCCGCGAGCGATCGCTACGTGCAGCAGGTTGCCGCCCTCGACCTCCGGAAGGCCTGGGCCGCGGTCGACACCCGCGTCCTCGCCATCTCCCCCGCGGCCGATTTCATCAGCGGCTGGCACGATCACGAGGAGATCGCGGCCATCGTGAACCAGGCGCATCCCGGCCGCGCGACCGCCGTGAGCCTGCCGGAAACCGACCACTATTTCCAGCGGGTGCCCGATCAGGCCGCGAGCTTTGCCCTGGTCGGCCAGGGGGTGACGAGCCAGTCGTTCAATCCAGCGGTCATAGCGCTCCTCGGCGACTGGCTGAGCCGGCAGGGATAGCGTCATGTGAGGCTTGCCGGATTCCAGGGGCGTCCCCATTGTTAGGGTGTCGCCCCCGGGAGCCCGCCGTGGTCTCCACCTGTTTCTTCTGCAACGCCCCGCTCGAATCCAACCCGGACATCGAGCACTGCCAGCAGGGCCGCCGCCTCGCCTTCGACGAACGGCAGGGCCGGCTCTGGATCGTCTGCCGCGCCTGTGCCCGCTGGAACCTGACCCCCGCCGAAGACCGCTGGGAAGCCATCGAGGAGTGCGAGCGCCGCTTCCGTGACTGCACGGTGCGGCTCTGCACCCGGGAGATCGGGCTGGCCCGCCTCCCGAGCGGGGTCGACCTGATCCGGATCGGCTCCCCGGTCCTCCCCGAGTTCGCCGCCTGGCGCTACGGCGACCAGCTCCTCCGCCGCCGGCTCCTGAGCGGGCCCCGCAAGGTCGTGCGCGCCCTCGCCTTTCCCGGCGCGGTCGCCGCCGGCACCGTCATCGCCGCTTCGGTCGGGACGGTCGGTGCCCTCGCCTGGGCGGGCGCAGCCGCCTTCCTGATGCACCAGCGCCGCCGCCGGCCGGCCGTCGCGGTCCCGCTCCGGCAGGGTGGCAACCTCCCTCTCGGGGAGGAGCAGATCCAGCACGCCGAGCTGATCCGGGCGGAGGATGAATCGGAACAGTGGGCGATGTGGGTCGGCTGCGAGCCGGAAGACGCCCCGGACGGGGCCCGGGTCGAGTACACCGCCGCCGGCGAACCCCGCGCGCTGCTCACTGGCGAAGACGGCCGTACCGCGGCCGCCCTCATCCTCCCCAACCTCAATCCGCTCGGTGGCGACCCGCGGATGGTGCAGGCGGCGGTGGGGTGGATCCAGGCGGTTGGGGGGCCCTCACAGGCGCTGCACAAGTTCGCCCGCTCCCGGCTGGTCCGCGCCCCGCTCGACAACGTCGCGCGCACCCTGGTGAGCCTGCACCCCGAGGCGCGGCTGGCGCTGGAAATGGCGCTGCACGAGACCGAGGAGCAGCGAGCGCTCCGCGGCGAGCTGACGATCCTGCGCTGGGCCTGGCGACGGGAAGAGGAACTGGCGGCGATCGCCGACGGGATGTTCTGAAGGCAACGATTTCTGAAGGGCTTAACTGACTAACACAGATAACAGCAGATGGGTCGAGATGGCCCCATGCAAGTCCAGCGTGCGATGCTCTGGTGGCCTCGCCGGGTAGGTCGATGGTGATTTGTTAACAACAACAACTCACACCCTATCACATTCTACAGGAATGACTCCTCGCCGGGACCAGCCCGCACATGGAATCCATCCCGACCCATCTGTGTACATCTGTGTTAGTCAGTTTGCTCCACGAGAAGGCAAGACAAACTCACTCGTGGCGAATCGCATCGATCGGCGAAAGCCTTGAAGCGCGAAGCGCCGGGTAGATCCCGAACGCCACCCCCACGAACAGCGCGGCCAGCACCACCACCAGCAGGCTCTCCCCCGAGAACGCCGCGTACATCTTCGCCTCGGTCTGCGCCCGCACCAGCGCGGTGATCCCGTGCGCCGCCGCGACCCCCAGCACCACGCCGATCGCACTCCCCAGCCCCGAAATCGCGACCGATTCCGAGAGGAACTGCAGCAGGACGTCCTGCGCCCGCGCCCCGATCGCCTTGCGCACGCCGATCTCGCGGGTCCGCTCCGTCACCGAGGCGAGCAGCACGTTCATGATCCCGATCCCGCCCACGACCAGCGAGATCCCGGTGATCGCGCCCAGGAAGAGCTTGAAGGTGTTCATCCCCCGGCGCACCTGCTCCAGCCGCGCCGCGCTGGTCTCGACCTTGACCCGTCCTTCCCAGCGTCCGTAGCGCCGCGCCAGCCAGTCTTCCCCCTGGGCCTGCAGCGCCGGCACCCGCTCGACGCTCGTGGCCTTGAGGAAGAGCGAGGGCGCGCGGGGCCGTGCGCCCGGCGGCAGCAGGCTGCGCGCGGCGCGGATCGGGACGTACGCCAGCCGGGCCCGCTCGCCCCGGAACGCGTTCAGGATGCCGATCACCCGCCGGGGCTCCCCGTTCAGCCGGACCAGCACGCCGAGCATCTGCGACGGCTCACCGCCGGGACTCAGCTCCTTCGCCAGCTTGTTGGAGAGCACCGCCACCGGCGCGTTCCGCTCCCCCTCCACCTCGGTGAAGTAGCGCCCCTCGGAAAACTCGAGCTTCTGGAAGATGGCGTTGTCGGCGAGCGTCGCGACGATGGTCACCGGCCGGCGGTTCCGCCCCGGCCCCTCGGCCACGGCCGTCCCCTGGAGGGTGAGCGAGACGCCGGCGATGTCCGCCAGCCGGCGCAGCTCGTCGGCATCGGCGGTGGTGAAGACCGGGTAGTCGCTCCGCGGCACCGACTGGCCGTCGATCTCCTCGCTGAACTGCGGTTCCAGCGCCACGGTCTGCACGTCGGTGGTCCGCTCGATCTCCTCGCGGCCGAAGCGTTCCATGCCGTCGCCCAGCGCCAGGATGGCCACGAGCGAGGCGACGCCGATGATGACGCCGAGGGTCGAGAGGACGGTGCGGAGGGGGTTGGAACGAAGGGTCTCGAACCCGATCCCGATGGAAGCCATGTTCGCGAGGCGCATGGCCGGTCTACGGGAGGGCGCGAGACCCTGTTTCAATCAGCGCGATTGCGCCGGGTGCCCGATGGGGTTGGTGACTTCGGCCACCACGTCCGGCTCGATCCGGACGATGATCGCCGTGATGTTGTCGAGACCGCCCCGGCGGTTGGCCTCGTTGATGAGCTTGTCGACCCACTGCTGCGGGCCGCCCTCGCCCGAGAGAATCTGGGCCAGCTGCTCGTCCTCCAGCATCCCCGTCAGCCCGTCGGACGCGAGCAGCAGGACGTCGCCCGGCCGCAGGTGCCCGAAGTAGAGATCGGGCACCACCTCGGCGTTCGCGCCGATGCAGCGGGTGATCACGTTGCTGTAGGGATGGACCCGCGCCTGCTCCGGGGTGAGGAGCCCGAGGTCGACCTGCTCCTGCACGTAGGAGTGGTCCTTGGTGACCTGGAGCAGCCGCCCGTCGCGCAGGAGATACGCCCGGCTGTCGCCCACCTGGCCGATCAGGTACCGGTGCGGCATCAGGATCAGCACCGTGGTGGTGGTGCCCATCCCGCGCTTGTCGTGCTCGGTCAGGGTGCGGTCGAAGATCGCCGAGTTGGCCTCGATGATCGAGTTGCGGATCCGCTCCCCCGCCTGGTCGTCGGTGAGCCCGCGCATGCTGCCCAGCTCGCGCGAGATGATCCGCACCGCCATTTCACTCGCGACCTCGCCGGCCGCGTGCCCACCCATCCCGTCCGCCACGACGAAGACGCCGCGGTCGGCCAGCATGAGGTAGTTGTCTTCGTTGCCCGACCGGACGATCCCGGTATCGGTGCGTGCCGCGCAGGAGAAGCGCACGAGTATCCGTTACCGGGTGAGCAGGAAAGCCGCGACGGCGCCGAGTACCACCACCACGACCAGCGGGATGATCCACTTGGGCATCCCCTGCTTCTCCGGCGCCGTGACCACCATCGGCCGGCGCGAGGTGCTCTGCACCCCGGGGATCGGCGGACCGCCGGGTGCCTCCATCGCGGGCCGCGCCTGCGAGGGCGTGGCGCCCCCGTAGTTCGGCTCCGCCAGCGGCGGCAGCCCCGGCGCGGACGACATCGCCACCTGCGACGGCGGGATCACCGGCGCCGGGGGCGGCGGAGCGGGAGCCGCGGGCGACGAGGTCTTGAGCGCGCCCATGACCTTCGTCCCTGACCCGGAGCCGGTGCCGAGGTGGTCGTCGGTGGGCTCGAACATCGCCGAGACCTCGCCGAAGCGGACTACCGCGCCGGGCCCGAGCATCGTCTCGCCGACCACCCGCTCGCCGTCGACCCAGGTCCCGTTGGTCGAGTCGTTGTCCACCAGCACCCACACCCCTTCGCGGCGCTGCAGCTTGGCGTGCGCGCCGCTCACGCTGTCATCGGGGACGACCAGGTCGTTGTACTCCGCCCGTCCGATGTTCACCACCGGCACCCGCACCGTCAGGCGCTGGCCCTTGAGCTGGCCACTGCGGACCAGAAACGTGGCGAGCGCGGGCGTCGCGGCCGGGCCGCGGGCCGCGGCGGCCTTCGGGGGCTCAGCTGCCGGCGCAGGCGGCGGAGCCGCCGGGCCCGGCGGCTGGGCCGGGGCCATGCCGAAGCTGGTATGCGAGAGACGCTCAGCGGCACCCGCGGCCGGAGGCGCAGGCGGCGCCGGCGGCGGGGTGAAGACCGGGGCGGCCGGCGGGGCGGGAGCAGGGGCCGGCGGCGGCTGGAGCGGCGGAGCATTCACCAGCGAGGCGACGTCGGCGACGCGGTCGGCGTAGAAGCGGAATTCGTGATCGCCGATCCGGATCACGTCGGCCCGGGCCAGGACCCGCTGGGCCTCGACCCGCTCGGCGTTCACGAAGGTGCCGTTGGTGGAGCTGTCGACGAGGACGTAGCCCTGCGGAGAGGCGAAGATCTCGGCGTGACGGCGGGAGACATCCTTGTTGGGAACGACGATGTCACAGCCCGCCTCGCGCCCGATCACCAGCGGCGCCGAGCCGATGGTGTATTCCCGGCCATCTGTCAGGCAGACCAGCCGGCCGCCGGTGGCGGCGGTGGGCGGCTTGGGAGCGGCGCCCGGCTTCGCGGTGGCGGCGACCATCTTTGCAACGTCGCCCGCGCTCACGAACTGGGTGCTGCCGCTGCGGCGGGGGTCGTGCACGAAGAGCTCGTGACTCCCCACCTGGATCTTGTCGCCGTGCAGC
>JAXLXZ010000027.1:0-38752 GCA_046327735.1 Gemmatimonadales bacterium
GTACGGCTTCGGCACCGCGCCGCTGGTGGCCATCGGGTGCGCCATGGCGCGGCAGTGTCACCTGAATACCTGTCCCACCGGGGTGGCGACCCAGCGCCCCGATCTCCGGGCCAAGTTCAAGGGGACACCGGAACAGGTGGTCACCTACTTCAGCTTCGTGGCGGAGCAGGTGCGCGAGATCCTCGCCTCGATCGGGGCGCGGAGTCTCGACGAGATCATCGGCCGGACCGACCTGCTGGAGCGGGTGGAGCGCCCCGAGGTGCCGCGGGCCCAGATGCTCGATCTCTCGATGCTGCTCACGCCGGCCGAGCCGGGGCCGGGCACCGCGCTCAAGCGGACCATCGCGCGGAACGACCGGCCCGGCGTCGTCTACCTCGACGACGAGATCCTGGAGGAGTGCACCGGCCACATCGAGCAGGGGCTCCCCTTCTCCGGGCTCTACGACATCCGCACCCATCACCTCACGGTGGGCGCACGGGTGGCGGGTGCCATCGCGCTCCGGCACGGCGATGCCGGCCTCCCCGACGGGCACCTGCGCCTCCGTTTCCGGGGGAGCGCAGGCCAGAGTTTCGGCGCCTTCGCGGTGCACGGGATGCACCTCGAGCTCGAGGGCGAAGCCAACGACTACGTCGGCAAGGGTCTCTCGGGCGGCGAGATCAGCATCCGGCCGTTCCGCCAGGCGGGGTACGGCAACAACACCCACGAGAACACCATCCTCGGCAACACCTGCCTCTACGGTGCCACGGGCGGCCGGCTCTTCGCGGCGGGCCAGGCGGCGAGCCGGTTCGCGGTCCGGAACTCGGGGGCGACGGCGGTCATCGAAGGCGCGGGCAACCACTGCTGCGAGTACATGACCGGCGGACTGGTGGTGGTGCTCGGGGCGGTGGGCCGGAACTTCGCGGCGGGGATGTCGAACGGCACCGCCTTCGTCCTCGACGAGAGCGGGGAGTTCACCAGCCACGTGAACATGGACATGGTCCGGGTGGACAGGTGCACCGAGGAGGAAGAGGCGATGCTCCTCAAGCTGGTGCACGAGCACCAGGAGCGCACCGGCAGCGCCCGGGCGCGGCAGCTGATCGCCGGGTGGGAGCGGTTCCGCCCGCTCTTCAAGAAGGTGGTGCCGAACACGACGCCGAGCGCGCCGGTCGCCGAGGCGAAGCCGACGATGCCGGCGCCGGAGCCGGAGCCGGCGGGCGTGAGGTAGAAGGGAAAAGAAGGGGGAGGCCGGAGCGGAAGAGGCTGGACCTAGAGCCCGGCGAGCTTCCGGAATGCGGGATCCTGGCGAAGTGACGCGAACCAGGGATCGATGCGAAGCCAGGCCGGGGTGAGCAGGCCGGGAGTCTCGAGCAGCCGGCGAATGAGCCCGAGAGCCTGCTCCTTTTCGCCGGCCATGGCTGCGGCTTCGGCGAGCCAGATGGTCCAGTAGGCGCCCTCGAAGTGATTTACCGAAACGTCCGAGAAGGCCCGGGCCGAGTCGACCCGGGCCTTCACGCGTTCCGGGTGGCTGCCGAGCGCGGTGGCGAGTGCATACTTGGCCCAGAGCGCCGGTTCGCGGGGCTGCTCCTCGAGGCGGAGGACCAGCAGGGCCGTGGCCGAGTCGGACGCTCGGCGGGCTGAAGCAGGCTGCCCCGCCAGCCACGCATCCATGGCCTCGGCAAGCAGCACCTGTTCACCCGGCAGGCCGCCCTTCCGGAGCGCGTTGATGGCCATGCGCCGCTGGGCGCCATCCAGCGCCCATCCGACCCCGCGATCCCGCTGGATCTCGATGATGTGGTAGTCGATGGCGTCAGGACGGAGTGGCGCGAGGATCGCCGGTATGGCGGCGGTGTTTCCCGACGCCACGGTGAGCCAGACTGTATCGCCCAGTGCGAGGGACCTGCCGCCCCGGTCCAGTGCGAGCGCGCGGCCGATGTCGCGGCTGGCAGAGGAGTAGTCACGCAGCCACATCTCCAGACGGCCAAGCCGCGCGAGCGCGTTCTCATTGCGGGGATCGAGCGCGGCAGCGCGCTCTGCCTCGGCCAGGGCCTCGGGGAACCGCCCGCCGATCCAGAGCGTCGCCGCGAGGTGGTGGGCTACCGAAGCATTGCCGGGAGAGCGGGCCTTGGCGGAGGTCATCCGCTCGATCGCACCATCGTAATCGCGTGCGACATTGCGCCGGTAAAAGCCCTCGGAGCGGAGCGTCTGCCAGGCCGTGGGGGCATATTGCACCGCGTGGGCCAGGGCCGTCCGCGACGCCTCCTTGGTCGCGGCGCGCTGCTCGCTGAAGTACTGGGATGTCAGGTCCATGCTGAGCAGCGCCCAGGCCACTCCGAAAGTGGAATCGAGCGCCACGGCCCGCTGGAAGTCGTCCTGAAGGTATGCCTGGTACGCTTCGAGGTTGCGGGTCGGCGCATCAGCGAGGCGGGTGGCCGCCTCGGCCCCGAGCCGGACGCCGAGCGAATCGACCAGTCGCCTCGCGATCTCACCCTGGGCGGCAAAGAGGTCCCCGAGGGCAACATCGACGGGCGCCTGCGCCCGGAGCGCGTTGGCGCCGTCGCGCAGGTCGAGCAGCTCGGGGATGACCTGCACCCGCGCCCCGCTCACCAGTTCCCCGCTCCACTGCACCGTGCCGCGGAGGAGATAGTCGGCGCCCAGCGCCGCGTGCACCGCGTTCGGGAGGGAATCGCGGTACGGATCGGCACTCGTCCCCGCGATGACCTCGACGCCCTGCACCGTCGCGAGCGCGTTGCGGAGTGCTGCTGTCACCCCATCCGCGAAGTACTGGGTCTCGGCCTTGCCGAGGCTCCGGAGCGGCAGCACCGCGACCCGGAGTGGCGCCGCGGCATTCTGGGCACCGGGCGACGCGTCGGCATGCCCCCGGGCTGACCTCCAGCCCCACCAGCCGAGTGCGGCGAGCAGTGCGAGTCCTCCCACACCAAGTCCGACGAGCTTTCCGGAACCTGCGGGCCGCAGCGTGCGCGCGGCAGCCGGAGCGGGCGGTGTCACCAGCGGCAGTTCGTCGAGCGCGCGCGCCATCGCTCCCGCGGTCGGATACCGATCGGCTGGCGCCATGGCCATGGCCCGGGTGACGACGCTGTCGAATGCCCCGGCAGGCTCGCGCACCTGGGTGAGGGAGCGGGGCCGCTCGGTCAGGGAGCGCGCGAGAATCGCCTGCGCCGTCGGCCCCGTGAAGGGAGGCTCCCCCGCGAGCGCCTCGTACAGCACACACCCCAGGGCGTAGATGTCGGTGCGTCCATCGATGTTCTTGTCGCCCGTCCCCTGCTCCGGACTCATGTAGGCCGCGGTCCCGAGCACGAGACCGGTCTCGGTGAGCCGACCCCCTTCCGGCTCCACCGCCTTGGCGATGCCGAAGTCGGCGAGGAGCGCATGGCCCTCGCTCAGGAGAATGTTCTCCGGCTTCACGTCGCGGTGAATGACCCCCTGCCGATGGGCGAAGTCGAGCGCCTCGGCCACCTCGCGGCCCAGCCGCCGCACATCGCCGAGGGGGAGCTGCTGTTCCCGGCGAAGTCGGTCCCGCAGCGATTCTCCCGCAACAAAGGGCATGGTGTACCACCAGCGCGTCCGCCCCTGCCCCTCGCCGTCGATCTGCCCGGAGTCGAGCACGGTGAGGATGCCGGGATGGGAGAGCTGGGCCGCGACCCGCACCTCGCGGAGAAACCGCTCGGGGCCGAGCACCGCACCGACGTGGTCGTGCAGCAGCTTGAGGGCGACCTTGCGGCCGTGGCGGAGATCGGTGGCGAGGTAGACGACGGCCATGCCGCCACGGCCGAACTCGCGCTCGACGGTGTAGCGACCCGCCAGATGGCGGTTCAGTTCGGTGCGGCCGTCAGTCACCGGACACTCCTATTGCCGAGCGACCACACGAACCGCCGAGCCCGAACGCCCAGAGCGGTTCAGTCCGGCGCCGTGGCGCATCCCTGCGCCACGTGGGATTGAAGAAGGAACAGGCGAAAGGTAGGAATTGCCTGGAACACCGTCCAGTCCGTTCAACGATGATGGGCCAGCAGCCAGGCGTAGATGTCGACGCTGTCGCTCCCCGCATAGGTGCGGGTCCAGACCAGATGCCCGGCTCCGGCGTAGACCGTGAGCCGGGCAGGTTCACTGGGGGAGGGAGCGCAGGCGTTCACCGCGTTCACCAGTTTCTGCTCCGCGCCCACCTTCGTGTCCTTGTCGAGTTCACCATGAAAGGCCCAGACCGCGACATCGCGCATGGCGCAGATCCCGGCGGTGGGCGCCTCGGCGGCGATCGGGACGATCGCGGCGGGCACCTCGGGGTGGGCAATCGCGTAGTTCCACGCCGCATCCCCGCCGTCGCTGAGCCCGGTGATGTAGATGCGGCCGGTATCGACCGGGAGCGTACGGCGGGCCTCGCGGATCAGGTCGTGCACCAGGCCGACGGGCCAATGATCGAAGCGCGTGGGAAGCTGGGGCGAGAGAACCAGGAACGGATAGTCGCGCCCCTGCTCGATCAGCTTCGGCGGGCCGAACTTGAGGATCCGGCTGAGTTCGGTGGTCCCGTTGCCGCGTTCCCCGATGCCGTGCAGAAAGACCAGGAGCGGAAGCCGGGTCGTCGAGTCCTGCGGCACGCCGGCGGGGCGGTAGAGGTAGTAGCCCACCGGCCCGCCGGCGGCGGGGCTCGCGACGGTCCCCGCGGCCTGGCGCTGTGCCGGCGGCGGCAGCGGACGCCCCTGTGCCAGCAGGGGGCGGCAGGTGAGGAGGAGGAATGCGGCCAGGACGGAGCGTCGCGCGGGCATCCCATTAAGTTACTCACCGTCAACCGTTCGCCAGCCTGTCGCATGTTGTTAGGCGTCACCCGGGAAAGCGCTTTACCATGGACCGCCTGACGCGACCGAACCCGCCGGGGTCGAGTCGCTTCTTCCTCAGCATCATCCTCGCCATCGGGGCCGTGTTCGTGGTCCTCGGCTTCGTCTCCGCCACCGACTACACGCCAAGCCCGGTGCGGGACACCGTCCTGGTCGCGGGCGGCACGCTCCTGGTCCTGACCGGGGTGATCGGCCTCAAGAGTCCGACCTACTCGCTCTCCGGCTCCGTGGAGCTGTCCCCGGCCCGGCTCTACGCCCAGCTGGGGGTGGCCCTGCTCGGACTCGGTGTGGGGTCGACCCTGCTGCTCGGCCCGGGATGGGACACCGCCGCGTGGCTCCTTCCGGGGGTCCTCGCACTGCACCGCTCCTACCTGCTGTACCGATTCGCCAAGTTCGCCAAGGACAAGGGGATCGATCCCTCGACCGAGTTCCCGGAGTAGGCGGTTCCGCCCTGGGCAGGGCGGTAAACCCGACCCTCAGGGAACCTTGACCACCCCGGTACCGCTTCATAACTTGCTGAACGTAAAGCAAGACTGAATTTCAGCCCGGCTTTCCGATCCTTTATAGGGGAGCGCCCCTGTCCCTCGATCACGCCCCTGCCCCGGCTCACGAAAAGGAGCGCAACGCGGCCCGGACCCGGGAAGCGGTGCTGGACGCGGCGGAACGCCTCTTCGCCGACCGGGGTTATGAGTCGACCAGCCTGACCGAGGTCGGGGCGGCAGCCGGGGTCAGCCGGGGCACCCCGGGCTACTTCTTCGGCTCGAAGGAACAGCTCTACCGGGCGGTGCTGGAGCGCTGCCTCGAGCGGGTCCGGGTGGCGGTGCGGAGTGGACGGGAGCGGGCGCTCGCGAGCCAGGAGTCGCCGGACGTGGTGCTGGCGGGTGCGGTGGGCGAGTACTTCGACTTCATCAGCGACAACCCGCACTTCGTCCGGCTGCTGGAGCGGGAAGCCCTCTCCGGCGCGGTGCACCTGAAGACGCTGCCACCGCACCTGGAAGCAACCCAGGAGGCGCTCGGCGCCATCGTGAGCGAGCTGGCGCTCGACCCCGCCGACCGGGCCGAGGCGGAGCAGCTGCTGGTGAGCATGCTCGCGCTGTCGTGGTTCCACGTGGTGCACGGGCCGACGGTGTTCCGCGGGCTTGGTATCGACCCCGCGACCCCGGAATACCGGGAGGAGCGCCGGCGTCACGTGGTGAACCTGGTGGTGCAGGGTGTGCGGGGACGGTTGAGAGGACAGGAATCCGCGGGGAAAAGCAGGGATTCCTCGCTACGCTCGGAATGACAGAAGTCCTTGTCGCGCCCGGAATGACAGAGGTCCTTGTCGCGCTCGGAATGACAGACGTCCTGTTGGGCTCGGAATGACAGAAGTCCTTGTCGCGCCCGGAATGACAGACTCGTGTACGACATCTGAGAGGATGCTATGACCCAGGTAATGCCCCCCGAGACGAAGCCGCAGACGCCGCTCGCCACCGAGAAGGAGGCGCGCGAAGTCGCCGAGGCCGCCCGCGAGACCACGTGGGAAGCGCCGAGCTTCGTCCGTGAGCTCTTCGAAGGGAACTTCGACCTGAGCCTGATCCATCCCTTCCCCGAGCCCTCGGCCGAGGACGTGGAACGGGCCCGGCCGTTCATGGAGAAGCTGGAGCAGTTCATGCGGACCCGGGTCGACAGCGACAAGATCGACCGGGAGGGGAAGATCCCCGCCGACGTGGTGCAGGGGCTCCGCGAGATGGGGGCGTTCGGGATCAAGATCGCGAGCGAGTACGGCGGCCTGGGACTGTCCCAGCTGATGTACACCAAGGCGATCGGGCTGGTGACCAGCCAGGACGGGAGCATGACGGCGCTCCTCTCCGCGGCCCAGTCGATCGGCGTGCCGGGGCCGCTCAAGATGTTCGGCACCCCGGAGCAGAAGAAGAAGTACCTCCCCCGGCTCGCCAAGGGCGCGATCAGCGCCTTCGCACTCACCGAGCCGAACGTCGGCTCCGACCCCGCCGGCCTCTCGACCCACGCCGAGCTCTCGGCCGACGGCAGCCATTACATCCTGAATGGCGAGAAGCTCTGGTGCACCAACGGCACCGTGGCGGAGCTGCTGGTGGTGATGGCGCGGACCACCGGGAAGAAGATCACGGCGTTCGTGGTGGAGACGAACTGGCCGGGGGTCGAGGTGGTGCAGCGGCTCCACTTCATGGGACTCAAGGGGATCGAGAACGGCGTCATCCGCTTCACCAACGTGAAGGTCCCGGTCGAGAACGTGATCTGGGGCGAGGGGAAGGGCCTCAAGCTCGCGCTGGTGACGCTCAATACCGGGCGGCTCACGCTGCCGGCGTCCTGCGTGGCCGGGGCCAAGAAGTGCCTCGAGATCGTGCGGCGGTGGGGCAATGAGCGGGTCCAGTGGGGCCAGCCGGTCGGGAAGCACGACGCCATCGCCCAGAAGATCGGGCGGATGGCGGCGGAGACCTTCGCGATGGAGGCGATCAGCGACCTGGCCAGCCTCATGGCCGACGCGGGGAACCGGGACATCCGGCTCGAAGCGGCGATCGCCAAGATGTACAACACCGAGATCGGGTGGCGGATCGTCGACGACACCCTCCAGATCAAGGGCGGCCGCGGCTACGAGACCGCCGACTCGCTCCGGTCCCGGGGCGAGCGGCCGGAGCCGGTGGAGCGGATGCTCCGCGACTTCCGGATCAACCTGATCTTCGAGGGCAGCTCCGAGATCATGCGGCTCTTCATCGCCCGCGAGGCGGTGGACACCCACCTCAAGGTGGCGGGGGCGCTGATCGACCCGAAGTCGACCGGGTCGCAGAAGATGAACGCGCTGATGAAGTCGGCGCTGTTCTATGGCACCTGGTATCCCAAGCTCTGGCTCCCCTTCAAGGGGTGGCTGGGCTACGGCGAGTTCGGCCGGCTGGCGAAGCACATGCGGTTCGTGGAGCGGTCGAGCCGGAAGCTGGGGCGGACGCTGTTCCACTGTATGATCCGCTTCGGGCCGAAACTGGAGAAGAAGCAGGCGGTGCTGGGGCGGCTGGTGGAGATCGGGGCGGAACTGCTGGCGATCTCGGCGGCGTGCTCCCGGGCCCACGCGATGCTCAAGAAGAACCCGTCGGAGCGCGGCCCCGAGGTGCTGGCCGATACCTTCGCGCGGCAGGCGGAGCTCCGGGTGGCCCAGAAGTTCGCCGACGTGTGGACCAACGCGGACGATGCGACCTACGCGACGGCACGTCAGGTGCTCGACGGCAAGCTGCTCTGGCTGGAGGATGGGATCGTCAAGGCGACGGAGTAGTTCGTTCCTCGTTCCTCGTTCCGCGTTCCTCGTTGCCGCCGGCGGGTTACCCCGCCGGCGGTTTCATTTCTTCAACTGAAGAGAGCTAGAGCAGAGTGGCGGTCCTGGCGTTGCCCGCGTCCCTGGCGACTTCCTTCGGAGTCCTACCCTCCTTGTTCTTGAGATCCTTCCTGGCACCGCGCTCAAGCAGGAGCTGAATGGTGGCTGCGCCGGTACCGGCGCGGGCGGCGGCGTGGAGCGCGGCGTCGCCGCTGGTGGGATGCAGCGCGTTGGGATCGGCACCGTGCGCCAGGAGCCACGGTACGGCGCGGGTCCGTCCCCACTTGAGGAGGCCGGTGAGGGCGTAGGTGGCCTCCGCGGAGAGGGTGCCCTTCGGAACCTTCCGCGCCAGCGCCGCCAGCGCTCCCTCGTGCCCTTCGTCCGCCGCGTGGTACACCGACTCGCCATCGGCGGCGCTGGCACCGTGGTCCAGCAGCCACTCCGCCAGCCCGGGATTGTCCTGGTAGCCGCAGGCGTGATACAGCGGGGTCAGGCTCCACTCGCTGTCGGCGTAGGCGTGCTTCGCGTTCACGTCGGCACCGGCGGCGAGGAGCATCTCGGCGATCCGCAGCTGGGCAATCCGGTGATCCGATGAGAGGGTGAACATCCGCGACGCCGCGAGGTAATGGATCGGCGCCATGGTGTTGATATCGGTGGCACGGACATCGGCGCCGCCGGCGAGGAGCTCGCGGACTCGCGCCAGATCGAGCACGGCGGCGGCGTGGAAGAGGTCGAGCTCCCCCACCTTCGGCAGGAGCAGCGGAACGAAGCGCGGCTCGTCACAGGCGGCGAGGGCGAGCGCGGTGAGGCGGGTCAGCAGCGCCCGCTTCATCGGGTCAGCGCCGGCGGCAAGCAGCTCGCGCACCACTTCCTCGTGTCCCCGATGCTTCGGTGCGGTCTTCTTGTGCTCGATGGCCCGGTGCAGCGGGCGATGGCGGAAGGTGGAGTTGGAGAGGACGTTGGGATCGGCCCCCTTCGCCAGCAGCGTCCTCACCTGGGGGGAGTCGCCGTTGAACGCCGCCTCCATGATCGGCATCCACACCTTCCTCGGTGCAGGCACGTCCCCGTACGGGTCCCCCTGGCCTCTCGCCTTTCGCGCCAGCCACTCCGCCACCGCCCGGCACTTCACATTGCCGGTCACCTCGATCGAGGTCTCGGCCCAGCCCTCCGGGGTGGCGTCGTATTGCCGGTCGCGGCTGGCGAGGTCGGCACCGCCGGCAGCGAGCAGCTTGACCATCGCGAGGTCGCCGTTCCAGGCCGCCGAGTGGAGCGCGGTATGCTGCGACTGCGCGGTGGCCCGGGCGTCGGGATTGGCTCCCTGCGAGAGGAGCCAGCGCACCAGGGCGTGGTGGCGGAAGTCGACCGCGCCCATCATCACCGCCTCATCCCGGAGCACGGCGGGATCGGCCTTGGCGAGCCGGGCCAGCGTGGCGCGGTCGCCCATGCGGGCGTACTCGGCCGGCGATGCCTCGACTCCCCGCGCGGCGAGATGTCGCACCAGGTCCCGGCCAGCCTTGCCCAGACGGCTCAGCGCCTCGATGGGCGATGCTCCCCAGCGATCCCGCTGCTCCAGGGAAACGCCCAGCTGGAGCAGCCGGTCGATGGCTCGCGGCGTCCGGGCAAACATCAGGAGCGAGCCATCGTTGGGCACCTGCTTCGGGAAGGCACTCCGTCCCGGCTTGAGGAGCCGGAGGGCAGTGCGATCATCGCCCAGCATGAGCGACTCGACCAGCCCGATGCGAGCCCCCCGCCGGAGGAGCAGGCGTCGAATGGGGGCCTTCTTGTCGCCGAGGGCCGCCATCAGCGGAGACCAGTGCATGTAGTCATCGTTGGTCCCATTCGGATCGGCGCCGGCGCGAAGAAGAAGTTCGACCATCGGCTTGCGTCCGGTCTCGACGGCGACGTGCAGTGCCTGGCAGCGGCCGCCCCAGAACGGATGGGGGCCGACGGCGTTCACCAGCGCCGGCTCATCCGTGAGGAGCGCCCGTGAGGCGGCGAGATTGCCTGAGCCGACGGTCCTGAGAAACGCGGCGACAGCCTCTTCGGAGAGGGACTTCGCCGAGCTGGCGCGGACAGCGCCGGCGGCGAGGCGGGCCTCGACTTCGGCGACGAGCGCGCGCCAGCTTGGCTGCCCGTGCTCACGGGCGAGCGCGAGTTGCGCCTCGGCGAGCGTGGCCGAGGGACGGGTGCGGCGGAGATCTTTGAGGAGGAGCTTGGCGCGGCGGCGGAGCCAGTCGAGGCTCGGTCGCGCCGGGAGCGGCGTGGCCATGGGGAACCTTCCTTCCTGGACAGCGCCCGAGGTCCGCGGTCAGACGGGCAGGAAGAAGGTCGAGTTGTGCACCACGAGGCGAGTGGGCCTGGGGCCCTTCACGCGGACCGTAGGCCGCTCGCAGCGGCCTGCGGGAGAATCTGCGCGTCCGTCAGGCCACTCGCAAGCGGGGTTCCGTCAGGGCACCCGGGCCGCCACGCGCCGGGCGGTGTCGCAGGTGTAGCCGTAGCCGGCCTGGAGCAGGGTGTGGCCGCTGCCGGCGAACATCGCGCTCAGCGTGACGCACTCGGAGAGGGGCACTTCCAGGATGAACGCCTGGGCCGCATGCCGGGCGAGCTTCGCCTGGGGATAGCGACGCTGGAAGTCCTCCCGGGAGAGCTGCTCCTTCGGCTGCTCGTTCACCGCCAGCACCAGCCGCTCGGCGGCGTCGAAGTAAAGGGTGTAGTAGCCGTCGGCGCCGTCGACCCGGTAACGCGGTGAGATGGTGGCGCTCCCCATGGTCCAGCGCGGCGCCGGGGTGAGCGGCCGGGCGGCGCGGGCATTGGCCAGCGGCTCCTGGAGCCGGCGGCTCGCGTAGAGCTGACGGACCTCGGTGAGGGTCGTCTGCCCCAGCACCAGCCCGGAGGCGCCGCCACCGTCCTTGATCTCGCCGATGCCGCCGCCGGTTTCGGGGGCCAGGGCCTGCGCCGCGACCGGAGCGGCCGACAGCGCGACCAGCATGAGGGTGTGAGCCAGGACACGCATGGGGCACTCGCTGATGAGGGAATGCCCTCTATCCGGCAACGCCCGTACCGCCCCCTGCCGGCCGCCTAACCCGTTGCCCCGCAACGTCCCCGCCGCCAGCCGGGGGGCGTGTGACACCCCTCACCCGGCACCCTGCCCGACCGGCCCGCACCCTACCTGCCCGATGGCGGGACCGGGCCGGGGCCCGCGCATCCCGAGGAGAGCCCCTTACTCCTGACGAGGATTGTTCCATGACTGCCATCAGCGCTCCCCCGATCGATCTCGGCGCCATCAAGCGCCGCCAGCAGCTCACCTGGGCGAGTGGCGATTACGCCGCGGTCGCCGCACGAATCCCCATCGTCGCCGAGCGGCTGTGCGACGCGGCCGACCTCCAGGCCGGGAGCCGGGTGCTGGACGTGGCCTGCGGCACCGGTAACGCGACCCTCGCCGCCGCGCGCTCCGGCGCCGAGGCGATCGGGGTCGACTACGTCCCCGCCCTGCTCGACCGGGGCCGCATCCGCGCGACCGCGGAGGGGCTGCCGGTCCTGTTCGAGGAGGGCGACGCCGAGGCGCTGCCCTTCGGGGACGAGACCTTCGACGCGGTGTTGTCGGTGTTCGGAGTGATGTTCGCGCCGGACCAGGCGGCCGCCGCGCGGGAGCTGCTGCGGGTGACGCGGCCGCAGGGGACGATCGCGCTCGCCTCCTGGACCCCGGACGGCTTCATCGGGGAGATGTTCCGGGCGATGTCGCGCCACGTGGCGCCGCCCGCGGGGCTGCGCTCGCCGATGGAGTGGGGCACCGAAGCCCGGCTCCGCGAGCTGTTCGGCACCGGGGTGAGCGCGCTGCTGGTGCAGCCGCGCACCTACACCTTCCGGTTCCGCTCGCCGGCGGAGTACGTGGAGTTCTTCCGGCTGTACTACGGCCCGACGCTCAAGGCCTACGCCGCGATGGACGAGGCGGGCCAGCGCCGGCTCAGTGAGGACCTCGAGGACGTGGTGCGCCGCTACGACCGGCGGGGTGGCGCGGGGGCCATCGCCGTCCCGGCGATGTATCTCGAGACCATCGCCATCAAGGCCTAGGCGACGGTCCGCTGCCGCACCGCGTCGCGCACCGGCGAGAGCCCGGGGGCGAGGCCCAGCTGGGTGAGGCGGCGGCGGGTGTCCTGCAGCCCACGGTAGAGGAGATTGCGCGTGCGGGTGCCGCTCCACTGGAGCATCCGCGCAATCTCCTCCCGCCGGTAGCCGCGGAGGTGGAGCCGGACCGCGGCCCGGCGGTCGGCGGGCAGCTGGTCGATGACCCGGAAGATCCGGCTGGTGGCCTCGTGCTCCTCGAGCGCCGCATCGGGCCGGGCCGGGTCGGTGTGATTCTCCAGTACCCGCAGGTTGTCGCTGTTGACGTAGCGGGCCGCCCGGCGCGAGCGGATGATGTCGACCACCGCGCTCGTGGCGGTCTGGTAGACGTAGGACGAGGTCACCACCGGCAGGGCCCCCTCCCGCCCCAGGGCGCGCCACAGCCGCACCCGGACAGCCTGCATCAGCTCATCGAGATCGGCTTCATCGAGTCCGCTCCGCCGTCCCACGGCGCGCACCATCACGCCAAAGCGGCCCAGCGTCCGTTCCAGATCCCGTGAGAGCTGATCGGTCTGCATCGGTATCTCCTCCTGGTCCCTGACCCGAGTGTTCACTCCGCCCAGTCCGAGACCACCTGGGCGAGTTCTGCGCTGCTCCGGAATTCCCGCTTCTCTCCCGTCCCCAGGCGTTCAACCACCCCGGAGACCTCCCCCGGGTGCGCCCCGGAGATCCGCCGAACCCGGACGATGAAGTACCCTGACCCACCCGGCTGACCCGGGGGCGTGCTGTCTGGCTGTTGCGGTGAGCTCATACGGGAGACATGTTACCTGAGGGGTAGCAAGCCTCCGTCAAGCGGCCCGTCAAACTCTTTTCATTAAAGCATTTGACACCGACCTTCCGGCTCACCGCGCTGGGACCGCTTTCGTGCCTCCAGGATGAACAGCCGGTTCTTCTGGGACGCCGAAAGCTCCTCACCCTTCTCACCTGGCTGGCCCGCCGGGAAGGGCGGAGCGCGTCGCGGGGAGAGCTGGCGACGCTGTTCTGGCCCGAGGCCGATGAATCGCGGGGACGGCAGTCCCTTCGGCAGGCGCTGGTGGAGCTCCGGACGGTGCTGGGCGATGCGCTCGAGGTGAGCGACCGGGAGGTCCGGCTGCTGCCCGGCAGCGTGGAGCTGGATGCGACCGCATTCGAGCGGCTGGTCGAGGACGGCGAGCTGGGACCGGCCGTCGCGGCCTGGGGGGGCGATTTCCTGGACGGCGCGGAGCTCACCGCGGGCGAGGAGCTGCGGAGCTGGATCGAGGGGGAGCGGGCCCAGCTGCGCCGGCGGCGGGCCTGGGTGGGGGAGGCGCTGGTCCGGGAGGCGGAGTCGCGGGGCGCGTGGGCCGAGGCGCTCGCGCATGCGGAAGCCTGGGCCGGCCACCTGCCGCTGGACGAAGCCGCGCGGGCCCGTGTCGAGGGGCTCAAGCAGATCGGCACGCCAAAATCCGCGGCGCACCCCGGCGGCATGGCGCTCCTCACCCCCGACATGGTGGCGCGCGAGGCCGATTTCGCGATCCTCACCGGGCTGTGGGAACGGGTGCAGCGGGGCAGCCCGGGGCTCGCGCTCATCGAGGGCGAGGACGGCAGCGGGAAGAGCCGGCTGCTGGAGGAGTTCCTCCGCTGGACCAAGCGGCGGGACGAGCGGCTCCTGGTGCTCCGGGGCCGCGCCTTCGACGCCGAGCGGGATCGCCCGCTGCTCCTCGCGCGCCACCTGCTGGCGCCACTCGCCGGGGCAGCCGGCGTGGCCGCGGCACCCGCCGCCACGCTCCGGGCGCTTGCCCAGGCGGTTCCCGAGTTCGCGGAGCGCTTCCCCCAGCTGCCACCGGGCAAGGCCGACGACCTGCAGGAGTCGGTCGCGCGGGTGCTGGCCGAGGCCGCGGCCGAGACGCGGATCGTGGTGGCGGCGGATGATGTGCACCTCGCCGACAAGCCGAGCCGCGAGCTGCTGGAGTCGCTGCTCCGCCGGCCGGTGGGCGGGGTGCTGGTGGTGCTCACGGCGTCACCCGAGGTGATCGGGCTCCGGGAGCTGGAGCGGCGCCCCTCGGCGGTGGGCCAGCTCTACCGGGTGCGGCTCGGCTCGCTCGACCAGGACGATCTCGAGCGGGCGCTGGCCTCGATGGCGGAGTTCCGGCCGGAGGATCGCACCGCGCTGGCGCGGCGAATCCTGGCGGAAACCGGCGGCAACCCGATGGCGGCGGTGGAGCTCGCCACGACGCTGGCCGACCGGGGCATCATCGCGCCCGCACCCGACGGCACCTGGACCGCGACACTCCCCCCGCCGGGCGTGCCCCTGCCGCTGCCGACCTCGTTCACCGAGACGATGGCCTCCCGGCTCCGGGAACTGCCTCCCGACGCCCTGCGGACCCTGCAGGCGGCGGCGGTGCTGGCGCGCAACGCCGACGTGGCCCTGCTGCTGGAGCTCACCGGGTTCGACAGCGACCAGCTCGACACGGCGCTGAGCGCGCTGCTGGCCCGGCGGCTGCTGCGAACCAGCCCCGAGGCGGCCGACCGGGTGGAGTTCACCCACGAGGCGCTCCGCCGCACGGTGTACGAGGGGCTCTCGCCGGTGCGGCGGGGGGAACTGCATGCCGTGGCGCTCACCGCGCTCAAGCGGCGCGCCCCGCGCAGCTCGGCGGCAACGGCGGCGCTCAGCTATCACCAGGAGCGGATGAGCCCGGCGCGCCCGGGACGCTCGCCGCTGCTGGCGGCGCTCACGGCAGTGGTGCTGCTGGCCGTCGCCCTGGTGTGGTGGAGCCGGCGCGGGGCGACCGGCGACGGGCGCGAGCGGCTCGCCATCGTACCCTGGGCGGGCCAGGCCGACAGCGCCTCGCGGGAGTGGGACCGGCTGGCGGTGGACGCCCTGGCCCTGGCACTGATCCACGCGCCCGGCCTCGTCGTGATCGAGCCGCAGGTGCTGGACGAAGCGGCGCCGGCGGCGAAGCGCGGGCCGACGCTGGTGCTGGAGACGCGGGTCGAGGTGAGCAGCGGCGGGCTCCGGATCCGCGGGGCGGTGCGCCGCGCCGCGGGCGATCGCGCGCCGGTGTCGACCGCGATGGTCGACGGCCTCCCCGAAACGCTCCCCGAGCTCTCCGCCCGGCTCGCGGCCCGGCTCTTCCCCAACCAGCTCGGCACCGTCCCCTTCGAGCTCTCGGCGGCACAGAGCACCTCGGTGCCGGCGCTGCAGTCGTACTTCACCGGCCTCCGGCTGGCGCGGCACGCCGACATGGAGCCGGCGGCGCAGGCCTTCTGGCAGGCGGGGCGGCGCGACCGTTCCCTCGCCGCGACGTGGCACGCGCTCTCGCGGATCAACGCCTGGTACTTCCTGGCCGACCGCTCCGGCCCGATGGCCGACACCGCGGTGGGGCGGGCGCGGTCCCTGCTCCCGCACGAGCTGCTCCTGCTGCAGGGGTGGGCCGCCTTTGCCAACGGCCGGGCCGATGACGCCGAGGGACGCTTCCGGCAGGTGCTGGCGATCTCGCCGGGGAACGTGGAGGCGACGATCGGCCTGGCGGAGGTGCTGCAGCATCACAATCGCACCCGGGGACGCTCGCCGCTGGAGGCGACGGCGCTCTGGGAACAGGCGATGCGCGCCGACCCGACCGACTGGCGGCCGCACGCGCATCTCTGGGAACTTCCGGCCAGCGAGGAGCGGTGGGACGAGGCGCTCGACCTCCTCACCCGCTCCGCGGTCTACCAGCGGGACACCACCGCCGCGACGCGGCTGATGCTGGCGCAGCTCCGGGGCGATACCGCCGGCCTCGCCGCCCGGGTCGCGGCGCTCCCCGCCGACAACGAGTGGGGGATGATGCAGCTGGCGGAGACCGAGGCCGTGGCACTCGGGCGGCTGGATGTCGCGGCGCTCTGCCTGGCCCGCCTGACCGAGCCGGGCCACCCGACCGAGGTGCAGGCCTTCGCGCGGGAGCAGCTCGCGCACGTGGCCCTGGCCCAGGGACGGCTGCGCGAGGCGCTGCAGTCGCTGGCGCTCGCCCGGCAGCTGGAGCCGGTGTCGGCGGCGACGAGCGAGGCGATGCTCTGGCTGGCGCCGTGGCTCCCGGCCAGCGTGGCGGACAGCGGGCGGCAGGCGATGCGCGTCCGGCTCCGGAGCGCGCCGCTCGGGCCGGTCAAGCGGACCTTCCTCTTCTGGTTCGATCTCGAGCGAGCCCGCGAGCCGCTGCTGCGCGACTACCTCGCGCGGCTGCTCGGGCTCGAGTCGGGCCAGCCAGTCGCCCCCGGCTTCGGGGCGAGCTGGCGGACCCAGCCCGATTCGCTGACCCGCATCATGCCCTCGCTCTCGGCGAGCCTCGCGGCATGGGCGCTCCTCCCCCGCGACACCGCGGGCGCGCTCGCGATCCTGGAGACGAGCTGGGAAGGGGCGGAAGCGGGCAACCAGCAGCTCTCCGCCTTCTGGTCGCGGCCGTGGGATCACTTCGTGCGGGCCGAGGCGCTGGAGGGGCGCCGGCCGGAGTTCGCCGCCAACCTCTACCAGAATGCCGGCTCCCTCTCGCTCACCACCCTGCCCTACGTCGCGCCGGGGGCGCTGCGCGAGGGCCGGCTCCGGGAGCGGCTGGGCGACACCGCCGCCGCGGTGCGGGCCTACCGTCGGGTGGTGCGGCTGTGGGGTAACGCCGATCCGGAGCTTCGTCCCGGGCTCGAGGAGGCGCGGGCCCGGCTCGCCGCTCTTGGGCCACGGAGTCCGTGACTGACGCTAAGCCCGTAACTGACTAACACAGATGGACACAGATGGGGCTGGATGGATTCCCCGTCAGGGACAGGCCATCGAATCTGCGCGCCGTCTATCAGTATGCGGGTAGTTGCTTGCAGAGTTTGTGACAACAAATCTCATTCACGAACTCAGCGAGCCGAGGAGAACATCGCCCCCCACCCGTCCACGGAATCCATCCAGACTCATCTGTGTGTTCATCTGTGTTAGTCAGTTTCCCCAGCCCCGCCGTTCATAAATGCCGGCAACGGTGCTAGAATGCCGGGCGACTGAAGTACCACAGGAATGAAGCTGCAGGTGAAAGGAGCGGAACGTGGCAATCGCGGAAGGACGGACCCTGGCGTTTGTCGGCCCGGAGCAGGTCGACATCGCGGTACTGGAGACCTTCGAGTACGCCGGCCCGGAACAGGAGATCGTGACCGAGACCGACGAATTCAGCGCGGTCTGTCCCTACAGCGGGCTCCCCGATTTCGCGAAGCTGGTCATCCGCTACGTGCCGGCGGGCAAGTGCATCGAACTCAAGAGCCTCAAGTACTACGTCACCAGCTACCGCAACGTGGGGATTTTCCAGGAGCACGCCACCGGGAAGATGGCCGAGGACCTGGCGCGGGTGCTGTCGCCAAAATGGATCGAGGTGAAGACGGTCTACAACGTGCGAGGCGGGTTCCTGACGACCTGCGTGGTGCGGCTGCCGGTGGAGGGATCCGGCAGCCGGTAGGACCTCGTTAGAACAGCGCGGGCAACCACTCCGCCGGCTGGAACAGGCACCAGAGCACCAGCAGCGGCGCGTGCGCCGGCCCGGCCTGTCCCAGCCACCGCTTGACCCTGCGGCGCCCGGCCAGCATCGCGCGGGCCGCCCACACCGGCAACACGATCAGCACCAGCACCGCCGCCAGCGAGTGGGGCGGATGACGATGGGCCGCGGCCAGGAAGAGGTAGCCGAGGGCCGTCAGGCTGTTCGTCTCCGCCTCGACGCGCGCCAGCCGGGCATAGAGAAACCCGTGGTGCTTACGCCAGAGCTGGCGGACCGACGGCGGCAGCCGGTGGGGATCCTGGGGCACATGCTTGCGGAGCACGTAGGCGTGACTCAGCAGTGACGCCTTGACGTTCCGGGCCGCCGACATCTGGCCCGGCGAGAGCCGGTACTCGAGCAGCGGCTGGTCGATGTGGGCGATCTCGCCCTGGCGGCTCACCCGGATGAAGAACTCCCAGTCGGACTCCGGGGCAGCGCTGCGGTCGAGCTCGCCGACATGTTCGAGCAGCGTCCGCCGGAAGAGGACCGTGGGCGGATGCACGAAATTCCCCCACACCATGTCCTTCTCGACCCGCCCCCGCACGTACGACACCCCCACCCAGCGTTCCTGCAGCCACTCGGCATGCGCCGGGGTGAAGTAGCCCCGGGTCGGGTAGATCTCGTTGATCCCGTCAGCCCGTTCCGCGATCTGGCCGTAGTAGGTGGCGGCAAACCTGTCGGCGACGGGGCCGGAATCGCGGAAGGCGGAGAAGTCGGAGCAGACCAGAACCAGCTCGGGCTGCTGCCGGAGCAGCTCGACCTGGAGGGCGATGCGGTCGGGATGGGCCCGGTCGTCGGCATCGAGCCAGGCAATCAGCTCGCCCTGGGTATGGAGATGCCCGGTGTTCCGCGCGGCGGGGAGCCCCCCGTTGTCCTTCCGGACCCAGCGGATCCGGTCGCCGTAGCTCCGCAGGACCTCGGGAGTGCGGTCGGACGAGCCGTCGTCCACCACCAGGACTTCCACCCGGGGGTAGCGCTGGGCGAGGGCGCTGTCGATCGCCTCACCCAGGGTCGCCGCCGCGTTGTAGGCGGGGATGATGATGCTTACAAGCGGGAGGTCAGCGGTCGGTTCGCTCATTATCCAATCGGCTGTTGGGGGCAAATCGCCGTGGCCGCAAAATTGTATTCAAATGCGAGCCCTTATCTAATCATTCGCCGGGCGCAGGACAACGCTCGCGCTCCGTATCGGTTTTTCTTCGAAGCGCGCCAGCAGTCAGTCGCGAACCCGATGGCGGGATCGCAGGGTCATGAGCAAGAGCGGGGCCAGTGAGTCGGAATTGCGACGCCCCATCAAGGCCCTGCGATCCATGCACTTAGGTACCCGCCCTCGCCCCGCCGCCCGCCACCTTCACAGTGAACGTGGCGAGCGGCCCACACACCAGACTCGCGCCGTTACGGATAGGCGAAGGTGGTGATGTCCACCCCCGATGGCCCTTCCGCCGCACCGTCACCACGTAGTTGGTGGCCGGCACCCCGCAGGCGTCGTAGTAGTCGACCCGCACCTTGTAGTTCCCGGAGGGCGGCGCGGCGTAGGTGATGTTCTCGTTCTTGACGTGATCGAGGGTACAGCCGGCGGGGTGCCGGTGTGATGCACGGCGGTCACCGTCCCGCTGCTATCGGTGATGCCGAGGATTAAGTCCTGGATGTCCGGCGCGGAGGGGCCGCTGCCGGTGTTACTGTCGCTGCAATTCAAGAGGCCGGGCACTGCCCCGGCCAGCATGACCCCGGTGGTGAGGGATCGCCAGGTTCTGCGTGCAGACATGAGATGACGCTCGGAAGAGGGTGAGAGGATCGCATGAACCACGCACCACTATGTACGATCCGCCCACCCGAGTCTTCTCACTTCCGGCGTACTCCCCTTCGCAACTTCCCGCTCAGCGCGCCACCCCCGGCGACGGCCGTCCCACGGCGGGCGGCGTGACCGGCGTCCGGTTCCCCCGCGGGAGGAGGACCGGGAGGTTGGCCAGCTCCCAGGCGGTCACCGCCATCACCGCGGACGCCTGGACCAGGTCGGCGGGAACGGCGTGGTCGTAGGTATCCACCTGCGAGTGGTGGGTGTGATTGTAGCCGCGGGATTCCTGGTCGAAGTTGAACCCGGGCACGCCGTAGGGGATGAACGAGAGGTGGTCGGTGCCCCCCTTGTTCGCCTGCCGCACGTCGGTGGCACCCAGCTTGTTGACGGGCGCCAGCAGGTCCTTCCAGAGCTGCTCGAACTCGTTCCGTCCCTGCAGCGCCTGTCCCTTGATCATGCCGGTGCCATTGTCGAGCACCAGGACCGCCTGGATGCTGTCGGCCTCGGCGGCGTGCTGGGCGGCGTAGGCCCGGGACCCGAGCAGCCCCTCTTCCTCACCGCTGAAGAGGATGAACCGGATGGTGCGGCGGGGCTTGAGGCCCGACTGGATGATCGCGCGGGCCGCCTCGAGCACCACCATCGAGCCGGTGCCGTTGTCGGTCACGCCGGTGCCGAGGTCCCAGCTGTCGAGGTGCGCGCCCAGGATCACCACCTGACCGGGGAGGTCGGTGCCCTTGATCTCGGCGACGGTGTTCCACTGGTCGACCGGGGTCTTGCCCAGCTTGTTGTCGACCCGGCCCTCGAGGCGCGGGGTGACGCCGCTGGCGATGAGCCGCTCGAACATCGCATAGTCCTCGTGGGCGATGACCACGTTCGGCAGCGGCGACACGCTGTTGGGCGAGCCGCTCATGTTCATGAGGCCCTGCTCTTTGCCGCCGTCGGTGAGGAGCCCCAGGGCGCCGGCCTTCTTGAGCAGGTAGGGCCGGTCGACGTTGAACTGCTGGCGCGCCTTCCGGGCCGCTTCCGAGGTGTCCTGCGGCGGGCCACCGGCAAAGGCGCGCCGGCGGTTCTCCTGCATGGCCTGCGAATCGGCGGCGGTCATCGCCGGTCCGTCGGGATTCCAGATCTGGGCCCCGGGCCGGGTGATGAGCCAGGCGCCTTTGATCCGGCCGGCGTAGGCGGCGATGCTGTCGGCGTTGCTGACGTCCACCCGCACCACCGGGCCGCTCACCACCTTGCCGGTGCCGGCGGTCCACGCCCAGCTGTGCCCCACCAGGCCGCGCTCGAAGGGCGCGGTGATGCGGAAGGAGGCGGGTCCCCGCTCCCAGGTGACCCCGAAGTTCCACGACTCGAGGTGCGCGGCGAGCCCGTACGCCTTGAAGCGCTCGGCGGTCCAGTCGTTGGACTTCTTCATGGCGGGCGACCCGGTGAGCCGGGGCCCGATCATGTCGGCGAGGTACTGGAGGTTCTTCATCACCTCCGAGTGCTGCGTCGCCTGGGCGATGATCGCGCCGCTGCCCGCGGTGTCGACGGCGTACTGCTGGGCCGCGAGCGGGGTGGCGGCGAGGAGGCTGAGGAGGACGAGGGGTCGGCGCATGAGAGTCAGGGTGAGAAGTGAGGAGTGAGAAGTACGACGCGAGACGTGAGCAGGGCGACGGCGCACCACCGGGTCTGAGTTACCCTCCGACCAGCCGCTCGGCAAGGCGGCGGATCCGGGTCACGTCGGGGATCGCATGGAGCCAGCGGGCAGGGATCGCCTTCTCGCCGTCGCGGGCGCCCATGAGGCCGCCCGCCACCGCCGCGTTGGTATCGGTATCGCCGCCGGCATTCGCCAGCCAGATGAGGCCGCGCTCGAGGTCGGGTTCGTGGTAGGCGAACCAGAGCCCGATCTCGACTGCATGTATTACGTACCCCGCCGACGGTCCGTTGATCGGGAGGTCCTCCCGCTTCTCAAGCGGCACCCGGCCCACCGCCTCCCGGAGTTCCTCGGGGGCGTTGTTGTTCCGCAGGATCTCGAGCACGTCGCCGATGAAATCCCGCCTCCCGGAGAGGAAGGCGGCCGCCGCGACATTCACCGCCACCGCTCCCCAGGCGCAGCGCTCATCGGGATGGGTGAGGATGGCGGTGTGATACGACCCGCTCACCAGGTTCTGGGTCGACCCGAGGGAGCGGAGCGCGATCGGCAGGCAGCGTGAGACGGTGCCATTCCCCGCCTGGCCGCCGGTGCTCGAGGGTGGCGCGTCGTGCTGCTTGATGTGCTGCAGTGCCCGGCGGGTCCAGAGCCCGATCCCCCGTCCATCCTTTTCTCCCCACTCGGCCCAGCGCAGTGCCAGGCGGCGGAGATCGACTTCGGGTTCGAGCAGTTCCTCGGCAAGAATCAGCGTGAGGGCAAGATCGTCGTCATAGGGCGACTCGGCCGAATCCTGCCGGATGATGTCATGAACCTCGCCGCCGAAGCGGTCCCGAATCGCGGCGGGTGTCCCCAGGAATTCGGTTGGCACACCGAGTGCATTGCCGACGGCATGGCCGAGCAGCGCGCCGCGTGCGCGATCGAGAAGCGGGAGGGAGGACATGGCCGCCAGAAGGTATCACGCCGGACCGTCTGGCGGCCACCCGGGGTCTCAGGGGCCGTTGGTGTCGATGAACCTGGTCCCGTGGAAGCCGATCCGGTCGGCAAACGCGGTCGCATCCGCGTCGGTGAAGCCGGCGTTGCCCTCGATCGCCAGGATCTGACCCACCACGACGGTCGACGAGATCCCCCCCAGCGAGGTCAGCGCGTCGTTGTTGCTGAGGCTCAGGGTCTGGTCGATGTGGGCCGCACCGATCGTGAGGCTGGTCAGGGCCGCGTTTCCGGTGATCGCCATGGTCTCCACCACGTGGGGGGCCCCGAGCAGGATCGTGGTCAGCTGCGGGCTGTTCCGGATGCCGAGGTTTTGGCCCACCGCGGTCAGGACCGGGAGACTGACCAGCCGGAGCCCGGTGCCCTGGAGATCGATCGAGCCGCAGCAGAGCCCCTGCGCCGGAATCCCCTGCACCGCGTCGAGCGCCGAGAGGTTCAGGATGCCCGGGCCCGACCCGAGAGCCGTAACCTGCACGACGTTCCGGAGACAGGGGAAGTTCATCACCAGGTCGGCGCTGTTCTGGATGACGAGGCGCCCCTGGATCTCCCTGATATTCCGCGCCTGGGCAACGTCGATACTGTCGTGGATGGTGATGTCGCCGGCATGCACGATCGCGCATTCGAAATTCCGCACCAGGTCCCCCCGGGCGCACACATCCGCGTACGGCACCTCGGCGGCGAAGAGGCAGGCCGAGACCGTCACCACCAGCGCACCCTGGCCGCTCGGGGTGATCACGTGCGTGAAGCTGCCATCCGCCGCGCTCGGCCCCTGGACCGTCCCGTCGGCGGTGGAGCCGGCGATGTCCAGCCGCCAGATGAAGCGCATGTTGTCCAGGCTGGGGTCGGAGCCATACTTGAGTCCGGCGAGCAGGTCGAGCGAGGCGTTCTGCTGTGGCTGCACCGGGTTCGGGTAGGTCGAATCGGTGATCAGCACGTGGATGCAGAGGTCGCCGAGAACGGTCGCCCGGTCGAGGGCATTCGCCTCGGTGGCGAGTCCCAGGTCCTCCGCGACGGTCTGCCAGTAGAGGACGTTGTTGGCAAACTCGATGTCCCGCTGGTTACGGCAGGTCGTGTTGTCAGCCGAGATCGCCTCCTGCAGCCGGGGCAGCGCGGCCGTCGAGAATTGCGCCCGCTCCGCGGCGAAGAGCGGATCGTCGGGGATGAGGTGACCCGGCGTCACCACCTGCCGCCAGTAGTCGAACTCACTGATCGCCTCGAGCAGCTTGGTCTCGGTGATCGCACCCTGGAGCTCCGGCAGGATCAGGGTGGTGAACCAGGACCGCATGAGGTTCTGCTCCGCGAGAAAGTCCCGGGGACTTCGCAGTGACAGCTCGTACATCGAGTCGACGAACGGCTCGTTGGGCTGGGTGGTCGTTCCGGGAGCAGGAAGAAACTGGTCGATCATCCCGATCGTGCCGAAGGCGTACCCCGCGCCACTGAAGTGCGGCACGGCAAGCGTCACCACCCCGCCGGAGTCGGCCGGGAGGAGCAGGGCCAGGGTGTCGGCATCCCCCTCATAGTTGAAGGCCACACCGACGTTGCCGCCGGGGGGAGCGGCGAGGGGCGAGGCGATGCGGAGTTGCGCCGGCCGGCCCAGGACCAGGCCCTGCGGCTGGAGGTCGACCGCCCCCACCAGTTCGGTCACATGGATCGAACCGATCCCGGTCACCGGCGTCATGGTGATCAGGGTGGGCACCTTCACCGCCCCGGCAGGGATGGTGAGGGTGTAGGTGACGCCGTGGGAGGTCGCCGTCAGGACCTTGCCCGCGACGGTCACCGAGTCGTGAACCGCTGCCCCGGCATCCAGCGAGACGTTGCCCCCCTTCGGCGGCCCCGCACTGTCGTCTCCCCCGCACGCCGCCACCACGCCGAGGGCCACACCCAAGCAGAGCACCTGTCCACGCCGCATTCCGACCTCCCGCCAGTATCCGGCTCCGAGAAGTTGACGGTTCACCCGCAATACACCCCGTAGAACGTCGGGATTGGTGCCGTGACTCACCTCCCCGGCCGCTGGCACACCGGGTGCGTTGTCCGGCGACGGCGCGTTCCGCAGGGGAGAACGCCGGAGGAAACCCGAGCGGGAGGTGGTCATGCCGGCCACGGTGCAGCCCAGGGGCCCGGAGGTGGAGGCGCAACCTCTTGCCGCTGCGCAAGAAGGCCCCGGCTCGCCGGCCGCCACCACGCGGGGGGGACGGTTCGCCCGCCTGGCCCCGGTGCTGGGGGCGCTGGTGTTCGTCGCGGCCCTCGGGGCGGTGCATCGGGCGCTGGCCCAGGAGAGCTACGGGACACTGTGGCGCGCCATTCTGTCGTTGTCTCCCGGGCAGCTGGCGCTCGCAGCCGGGTTCACGGGGGTGGCCTATGTCGCCCTGACCGGCTACGACGTCCTCGCACTCCACTATGTGCGGCACCCACTCCGCTACCGGCGGACCGGGCTCGCTTCGTTCATCGCCTTTGCGCTCAGCAACAGCGTGGGCCTCGCGATGCTCACCGGCGCGTCGGTCCGCAGCCGGCTCTACACCGCGTGGGGGCTGCCCACGACGCTGATCGCGCGGATCATCGGCTTCACCGCCACGACGCTCTGGCTGGGTGTCCTCACGGTCGCGGGCCTCGCGCTGGTGCTCGAGCCGTCGGCCATCGCGCCGCTCCTCCACCTTCCGCCGGCGGCGGCGTTCGGCTCCGGGGTCACCGCGCTGGTGCTGGTGGGGGCGTATCTCGGCTGGTGCGTGCGCCAGGGCCCGCCGCTCCGGGTCCGCGGCTGGCGCTTCGAACCGCCCGCCCCGGCGCTGGCGCTCGGGCAGCTCGGGGCCAGCGCGCTCGACTGGCTGGCGGCGGCGGCGGTGCTCTACGTCCTGCTGCCCGCGGGGACCGCGCCCTCCTTCCCCGCCTTTGCCGGGATCTTCGTCGTGGCCCAGGCGCTCGGGCTGGCAAGTCACGTCCCCGGCGGGCTGGGCGTCTTCGAGGGCGCACTGCTGCTCCTCACCCACGGCAGGGTGCCGACCGCGGCGCTGGCCGGGGCGCTGGTGGCGTTCCGGCTGTTCTACTATTTCGGCCCGCTCCTCCTGGCGACGGCGCTGCTCGCGGGCCACGAGGCGCTGCGCCACCGCGAGCGGATCGGCACCGTGTCGCGGGCCGCCCGCCGGCTGGTGGCGGCGTTTACCGCACCGCTCATCGCGGTCGCGGTCTTCACCACCGGCGCGGTGCTGCTGGTGAGCGGCGCCACCCCGACCGTCGGGTGGCGGCTCCGGCTGCTGGCCGAGTTCGTCCCGCTCCCGGTGCTGGAGGCGTCGCACTTCGCGGCGAGCGTCATCGGCATGGCGCTCCTGCTCCTCGCGTACGGGCTGGTCCGCCGGCTCCGCGATGCCTGGCAGCTCACCGCGATCCTGCTGGTCGTGGCGGTCGCGACCTCGCTCCTCAAGGGCCTCGACTACGAAGAAGCGACGCTCGCGCTCGTGACCCTCGGCTGCCTCCTCCCCGCGCGGCAGCGGTTCTACCGCCGCGCGTCGCTCTGGGCGGAGCGGTGGACCGCCGGGTGGATCGCGGCGGTGGCGGTGGCGCTGGGGGCGAGCATCTGGCTCGGGTTCTTCGCCTACCGGCACGTGGAGTATTCGGACGAACTCTGGTGGCAGTTCGAGTTCGGCGCCGACGCGCCCCGCTTCCTGCGCGCCACCGTCGGCGCGGCGGCAGTCGCACTCGCCCTGGCGCTGGTGCGGCTCCTCCGCCCTGCCCCGCACCGGGGCACCGCGCCCGACGCCCCGGCGCTCGAGCGCACCCTGCCGGTCATCGCCGGCACCACCCAGAGCCAGGCCAACCTCGCCCTCCTCGGCGACAAGCAGATCCTGTTCAGCGACTCGGGCCGCTCCTTCCTCATGTACGCGGTGCGGGGGCGGAGCTGGGTGGCGCTGGGTGACCCGGTGGGCGACGAGCGGGAGTTTGCCGACCTCGGCTGGCGCTTCCGCGAGCTCTGCGACCAGCATGGCGGGTGGCCGGTGTTCTACGAGGTGAGCCGCCACCGGCTGCCGCTCTACCTGGAGCAGGGCCTCACGCTCCTCAAGCTGGGCGAGGAGGCCCGGGTCCCGCTCACGACCTTCAATCTCGAGGGCAAGGCGCGCGCGAGCCTGCGACGCTGGAAGAACGCCTGCGAGAAGGCCGGGTGCCGGGTGGAGATCCTGCCGGCCGGCGCCAGCGACCAGTACCTCGCCGAGCTGGAGCGGGTCTCCAACGACTGGCTGGCCAGCCGGCGCACCCGGGAGAAGGGCTTCTCGCTGGGCCGCTTCTCTGCCGACTACCTCCGCCGTTTTCCGCTCGCCCTGGTGTGGCTCGACGGCGAGGTGGTCGCGTTCGCGACGCTGTGGACCACCGGCGCCCGGGAAGAGCTGACGGTCGACCTCATGCGCTACACCGCCGCCGCGCCCGCCAACGTGATGACCTACCTCTTCGTGCAGCTGATGCTCTGGGGCCGGGCGGAGGGCTATCGCTGGTTCAACCTCGGCATGGCGCCGCTCTCGGGACTGGGGACCCGCACGCTGGCGCCGCTCTGGCACCGGCTCGGCGCCTTCGTCTTTCACCACGGCGAGAACTTCTACCACTTCCGCGGGCTCCGGGAATACAAGGCGCGTTTCGACCCGGTCTGGGAGCCCCGCTACCTCGCCTCGCCCGGCGGGCTCGCCCTGCCGTTCATCCTCACCGACATCGCCGCCCTGATCGCCGGCGGCTTCACCGGAGTGTTCGCGAAATGATCACCGCCCTGCTGCTTGCCGCCGTCACCGGCCTGGCACCAGTACCGACCGACACCGCGCTCCACTTCGCGAAGTTCGGCACGGTCGCGGTCTACCGACCGGCCGCGCCACCCACCCGCACCGCGCTCTTCTTTTCCGGCGACGGGGGGTGGAACCAGGGGGTGGTCGACATGGCCCGCCTGCTGGCGAACGCGGGGACGCTGGTCCTCGGCGTCGACACGCCGGCGTACTTCAAGGCGGTCGATGCCGGCTCCGCCAGCTGCACCTATCTCGCGGCAGACCTCGAGTCGCTGAGCCAGTACGCCCAGAAGACCCTCGGCCTGGCGCACTACCAGGTCCCCTTCCTGGTGGGCTACTCCTCGGGAGCGGGCGCGGCGTACGCGACACTGGCACAGGCCCCGGAGAACACCTTCCTGGGGGCGGTGGCGCTGGGCTGGGATCCCACGATTCCGACCCGTACCGCGCTCTGCGACCGGAACGGGCTGACCACGGTGCCGGCGGCGAAAGGCGCGGGGCGCAGGGTGCGCCCGGTGCCCCACCTGCCGGGGAAGTTCATCGTCCTCCATGGCGTGCTCGACCAGGTCTGGCCGGTCGACTCCGCCTCGGCGTTCACCGGACAGGTGCCCGGCGCGCAGTTCGTGCAGCTGGCCCACGTGGGGCACGGCTTCTCCGAAACCGCCAACTGGGCCCCGCAGTTCACCCACGCCGTCGCCAGCATGACCGACACCATCGCGCCCGGACCGATGCCGGCGGAGGCGGTGGCCGATCTCCCGCTGGTGGAGTTGCCGATGCCGGCGGGACCGACGAAGGACTGGTTTGCCCTGGTACTCTCGGGCGACGGGGGCTGGGCGAGCATCGACAAGCAGATCGGCCAGGAACTGGTGAAGGCGGGCGTGCCGACCGTCGGGTTCAACTCGCTCCAGTACTTCTGGCAGAAGCGCACCCCGGAGCAGAGCGCCGCCGACCTCGCCCGCATCATCCAGCACTACCAGGAGGCGTTCCACCGGAGCGGGGTGGTCCTGGTCGGGTATTCCCGCGGCGCCGATGTCCTCCCCATCATGGCCACGCGGCTTTCCCCCGCGCTGCTCGACCAGGTGAAGCTGATGGCGTTCCTCGGCATCGAGCACCGGGCCGACCTCGAATTCCGGGTCACCGACTGGATCAACTCCCGGCGGGGCGCCGCCTACGACCTCGGCGCGGAGGTGAAGAAGCTGGCGGGACGCCCGATGCTCTGTGTCTGGGGGACAAAGGAAGGCGACACCCTCTGCCCCGACCTCCCCGCGGGGCTGGCGCAGACGGTGCAACTGCAGGGCGGACACCACTTCGACGGGGACTTCGCGGGGCTCGCCCGGCTGGTGATCGACCACGTGAATTGACGTTCAGGAGAATTCACGCCGGCCGGCGGAGTGGCTTCCCCCCTCCGCCGGTCGGCGGCTATCTTTGCGCTCCCACGTCCGGCCTGCCTCCGAGGAGCGCTCAGTGTCCAAGGATACCCTGACCATTACCGACAATCGCACCGGGAAGTCCTACGAAATCCCGGTGGCCGACGGCACCATCAAGGCGGTGGATCTCCGCCAGATCAAGACGGCCGAGGACGATTTCGGCCTCATGACCTACGACCCGGCCTTCCTGAACACCGCGAGCTGCCGGAGCGCCATCACCTTCATCGACGGCGACAAGGGCATCCTGCGCTACCGGGGATACCCGATCGAACAGCTGGCCGAAAAGGCCAGCTTCCTCGAGACCGCCTACCTCCTGTTCGAGGGCGAGCTCCCCACCCGGGCCCAGCTCGACACCTGGGAGGAGGAGGTGAAGTACCACACCTACGTCCACACCAACGTCATCAAGTTCCTCGAGGGCTTCCGCTACGACGCGCACCCCATGGGCATGCTGCTCGGCGCGGTCGGGGCCCTCTCGACCTTCTATCCCGACGCCAAGCACATCGAGGACGCGAAGAGCCGGCACCTCCAGCGGGTGCGGCTCATCGCCAAGATCCCGACCATCGCGGCGTTCGCCTTCCGGCACTCGCGCGGCCTCCCCTACGTGTTCCCGCGGAACGACCTGAGCTACATCGGGAACTACGTGAACATGACCTTCGAGATCGGCGGGAAGCACGAGCCCAACCCGGTGCTCCAGCGGGCGCTCGAGATCCTGCTGATCCTGCACGCCGACCACGAGCAGAACTGCTCCACCAGCGCGGTCCGGAGCGTCGGCTCCTCGCACGTCGATCCGTTCTCGGCGGTCTCCGCCGGGATCGCGGCCCTGTACGGCCCGCTCCACGGGGGCGCCAACGAGGCGGTGCTCCAGATGCTCGACCAGATCGGCGACAAGTCGCAGATCCCGGGCTTCATCAAGGAAGTGAAGGAGGGGGGCGACCGGCTGATGGGCTTCGGTCACCGGGTCTACAAGTCGTACGACCCGCGCGCCAAGCTGATCAAGAAGGTGGCCTACGACGTCTTCGAGCAGACCGGGCTCAACCCCAAGCTCGAGATCGCGCTGGAGCTGGAGCGGATCGCGCTCCAGGACGAGTACTTCATCAAGCGGAAGCTCTACCCCAACGTGGACTTCTACTCCGGGCTGATCTACCAGGCGATGGGGTACCCGACCGACTACTTCACCGTCCTCTTCGCGCTGGGCCGCCTGCCCGGCTGGGTGGCGCAGTGGGAGGAGATGCTGCGCGACAAGGACCAGAAGATCTCCCGGCCGCGGCAGGTCTACATCGGCTCGCCGGAGCGGGAGTTCGTGCCGATGGCGATGCGGGGATAGGCCTCGACGAAGGTCTGTCGTCCGAGCAAAGCGAGGGATCCCTGATTTTCTTTCGAGAAAGCAGGGATCCCTCGGTCGCTTTCGCTCCCTCGGGATGACAGACATGGTTGCCGCCAGCAGCCGGTTCTGTCATCCCGAGCGACGCGAGGGATCCCTGATTTTCTTGAGAGGACGCGCGGATGACAGACATGCACGCCCCAACCACCGAAGCCGAGCTCGACGAGCTCCTCTCCCGCCCCACCCCGGCCCTCCTCGACGACCTCGCGAGGACGCCGGGCGACATCCTGGTCCTCGGCGCCGGCGGGAAGATGGGCCCGACGCTCGCCCGCATGGCCCGGCGGGCGCTGGACCAGCTGGGGCGGAAGGACCGCGTCATCGCCGTCTCCCGTTTCGGGGAGCCGGGCGTGGCGGAGCGGCTCCAGGCCGCGGGCATCGAGGCGATCCGGGCCGACCTCGTGAATCCCGCCGAGCTCGCGCGGCTGCCGGACGCGCCGAACCTCGTCTTCATGGCGGGGCAGAAGTTCGGCACCCACGGCGATCCTGCCACCACGTGGGCCATGAATGCGGCGCTCCCCGCCTTCGTGGCGGAGCGCTGGGCCGGGCGGCGGACGGTGGTGTTCTCGACCGGGAACGTCTATCCGCTCACACCGGTCACGAGCGGCGGCGCCACCGAATCCACGGCCGTCGCGCCGATCGGCGAGTACGCCATGAGCTGCCTCGCACGCGAGCGGATCTTCCAGCACTACGCCCTCACCCGTGGCACCCCCGCCCTCCTCTTCCGGCTCAACTACGCCGTCGAGATGCGCTATGGCGTACTGGTCGACACCGGCCGGCGGGTCCTGGCCGGCGAGCCGGTGCCGCTCGCGATGGGACACGCCAACGTCATCTGGCAGGGCGATGCGAATGCGCGGGCGCTCCAGTGCCTGGCCCGCACCGCCGCGCCGGCGGAGATCCTGAATGTCACCGGGAGCGAGACGCTCTCGATCCGGTCCATCGCGGAGGCGTTCGGGCAGCGCTTCGGAAAGACGCCGGTCTTCACCGGCAGCGAGGCCGCGGATGCGCTGCTCAGCAATGCCGCCCGGTCCATGGATTGGTTCGGTCCGGCGACCGTTCCTCTCGCCACCCTGATCGACTGGACCGCGGCATGGCTGGAGCGCGGCGGGCGGCTGCTGGGCAAGCCGACGAAGTTCGAGGAACGGGAGGGGAGGTATTAGAAGTGGGCGAGTGGGCGAGTGGGCTAGTGGGCTAGTGGGCTAGTGGGCTTGGCGAAGGTGAGGTGAGGCGCGGCGGGCGACGCGCCCCGGAGGGGATCCCCCGGGACGCCGCGCCGACCTTACTTCGACGCCTGCTCCAGCAGCCCCGCCGCGTCGCCCACCAGCGCGGCCTCGGTCGTCAGCACCACCGCCAGCCGCCCGATCTCCTTGTCCGCCAGCGCGTAGTCCTTCTGCTCGATCGCCTCGCGCACCCCCGGCAGCGTCTTCACCCCATAGCCGGTGTAGAACCCCGGCGCGTACACCAGGTGCTGGTACCACGACCGCCCCGGCAGCCCCTCCGGATTTGTCAGCCGCCGCTCGCTCGCGATCAGCCGGGCGTTGAGTCCCGCCTCAGCGGCCCGGGCAAAGGCGCCGCCGCCCGTGCGGGTGACCGCACTCGCGAGGGAATCGTACCGGGCCGCGCTCCGCGTCAGCGAATCGATCGCATTCTGGAGCGGCGCCCAGTTGAGGTGGGGCGGCACCACTTCGCGGGGCGGCGCCTGGGTCGGCCGGCGCGGATCGCTGGTCGCCGCGAAGACCCCTTCGTCGAGCTGGCGGTTCCGCTCCTCGAACGCGCTGCGCCGGTCGTCGAGCAGCTTCTGCACCTCGGTGGCGTAGGTCGAGAGGTTCTGCGCCAGCCCGGTGAAGTGGAGCGGCAGCACCTCCGCGCCGGCGAGCCGCATCACCGCCGTCCCCACCGTCTGGGACAGCACCTTGCCGTAGACGAAACTGGTATCGCTGAAGTGGGTGTACCAGAAGAAGTCGTCGTAGATGGAGTGGTAGATCCCGCCGTCGTCCTCCCCGCCGTACCCGAGATTGAGCGAGGCCACGCCGAGGTGCTGCAGGAAGGGGGAGAAGTCGGAGCCAGAGCCGAGCGGATCGAGGCGGAGGAGCGACTGCCGGGCGCGTTGGCGATCGTCCGGCCCACCGTTCCGGATCGCGGCGAGCTGGGCACGCTTCCACGCACTGAGTCCGGTCTCGGGATCGGGGATGTCACGCGCCACATCGTTCATGAACCGCTCGAGCGTGTGCGAGCCGCCCATCCCGAGATACCCGCGCCCGTTCCCGTCGGTGTTGATGTAGACGACCGCCTTCTGCCCCAGCTCCTTCGCATGTGCCTCGGCCCACTCGGTGGAGCCGAGCAGCCCCTCCTCTTCGCCGTCCCACGCAGCGTAGACGATCGTGCGCCGCGGCTTCCACCCCTGGCGGGCGAGCTGGCCCAGCGCCCGCGCCTCCTCGAGCAGGGCGATCTGGCCCGAAATCGGGTCCTCCGCCCCGTTCACCCACCCGTCGTGATGATTCCCCCGCACGATCCACTCGTCGGGCGCCGCCGAGCCCGTGAGCGTCGCGATCACGTCGTAGACCGGCTTCGTGTCCCAATTGAAGGCGAGCTTGAGGTGCACCTTCGCGGCGCCGGGACCGACGTGATAGGTGATCGGCAGGCCGCCGGTCCACGAACCCGGCGCGACCCGGCCGGTGATGGCGGCGAGGAGGGGCTGAGCGTCGCGGTAGCTGATCGGCAGCACCGGGATCCTGGTGAGCGTCTTCGCCGCGTCGCGGGCCAGGCGGGCCGTGCCCGGCGTGGCGCCTTCGCCGGGCGTGAGCGGATCGCCGGGATGGAGCGGCATGTCCATCACGCTGCCGCGCTGGACCCCGTCGGCGGGGCGGTAGGGCCCGTCGGGAAACACCTCGCCCGCGTGGTACCCGTCGTCCGCCGGATCGGAGTAGATGATACACCCCACCGCGCCGTGCTCCGCCGCGACCTTGGGTTTGATGCCGCGCCACGACTGGCCGTACTTCGCAATGACGATGGCGCCCTTCACCGACACGCCGAGCCGCTCCAGCTCCTCGTAGTCGGCGGGGATGCCGTAGTTCACGAAGACCAGCGGGGCGGTCACGTCGCCGTCGATCGAGTAGGCGTTGTAGGTCGGCAGCTGCTCCGCCTGCTGGCTGGAGGTCGGGTCGCCCGGCACCGGGGGCTCCGCCAGCTTCGCGCGATACCTGGTCGGTCCCACCAGCTCCACCACCCGCTCCTTCGGGGTGGGAAAGAGGACGTCGAATCGCTCGATCTTCGCGTCCCAGCCCCAGGCCTCGAAACGGGCCCGGATCCACTCCGCATTATCCTTGTCGTAGGCCGACCCGACGTGGTGCGGCCGGGCCGAGAGCCGGCGCATCGTCTCCCGCAGGGTGTCGGTGCTGGGGAGGTCCCGCATCCGGCGCTCCCAGTCGAGCTCCTGCCGGGCGGCGGCGGCGGAGTAGCCGAGCAGCGCGGGATCATCGGCGCGGCGCGCGGCGACGAGGAGGAGCGCGCCGGCAACGGCGCCCGTGAGGCGAATCGACCACCAGCGTGACCTGGACCGCATCGCATGTCTCCGTGGATCGGAATGGTAGTGCACCAGGAAGGCGGCCCTGCCCGCTCACCCGGAAGCACCGCGCCGAACGGGCGCGGGTCGGACCATCTTCCCGGGTCTGGTGTACCTTGAATGATGCCTAACAGCAGTCGCACGCAAGCCCCCGCGTTCCGGACCCGGTCCGCATGAGCCCCCTTCGCAGCCATCTCCTGGCCGGCCAGGTCATCCCCGCGCATCCGCTGGCGCTCACCGAGGAACGCCGGCTCGACGAGCGGCGGCAGCGTGCGCTCACGCGCTACTACCTCGCCGCCGGCGCCGGGGGCATCGCGGTCGGGGTGCACACCACCCAGTTCGGCATCCGGGAGCGGGGGCTGCTCGAGCCGGTGCTCGCCCTCGCCGCCGACACCGTGGCCGCCGAGCTCAAGGCCCGGCCCCGGCCCTTCGTGCGTATTGCCGGAGCCCTGGGCCGCACCCCGCAGGCGGTGCAGGAAACCGAGCTCGCCGCCCGGCTCGGCTACGACGCGGTGCTGCTGTCCCTCGGCGCCTGGCACGATGCCCCGGAGTCCGAGATCCTGAGCCACTGCCGGGAGGTGGCGAATACCCTCCCGGTCTTCGGCTTCTACCTCCAGCCCGCGGTCGGCGGCCGGCCCCTCCCCTACAGCTTCTGGCGCGCCTTCGCCGAGATCCCCGACGTCATCGGAATCAAGATCGCGCCCTTCAATCGCTACCAGACCCTCGACGTCATCCGCGCCGTCGCCGACAGCGGCCGGCACGACATCGCGCTCTATACCGGCAACGATGACAACATCGTGATGGACCTCCTCTCCCGCTTTCGCTTTCCCGGTGGTGAGCGGCGGATGGTGGGGGGACTGCTGGGCCAGTGGGCGGTGTGGACCCGCCGGGCGGTGGAGATGCTGCACGCGATCCGCCGGCTCCCCGATGCGCCGGTCGATCCCGCCTGGTTCCGGCACGCCGGCGCGCTCACCGACGCGAACGCCGCACTCTTCGACGCAGCCCACGGCTTCCGGGGATGCATCGCGGGGATCCACGAGGTGCTCCGGCGCCAGGGGCTCCTGGAGGGGACCTGGTGCCTCGATCCGGAGGAGGGGCTGTCGCCGGGACAGCGCGAGGAGATCGACCGGGTGCTGGCCGCCTACCCCGACCTGACCGACGATGCGTTCGTGAAGGAGAACCTGGACACCTGGCTCCGCTAGCGAACGCCGGCGCGGCTGTGCCGCTTGCCCCCTTCCTGGCGTCCCCGCTTAGCTTGCCACGCGCAGCATCACCGATCGATCCGTCACACTGCACCCGAGAACCCACCGTGAAGTTCATCACCCTGATCTACAACGACCCCGCCCTCCTCGGCGCGCTTCCCGCGGAAGAGTTCAACAGCCAGATGCGTGACTGCCTCGCCAAGGCCGATGCGTTGAAGGCGGAGGGGGCGCTGCACGGCTCCCAGATGCTGGAGGACGCGCCGACGGCGAAGACGATCCGGGTGCGTGCCGGCCGCACGGTGATCACCGACGGGCCCTTCTCCGAAGCGAAGGAAGTCCTGGGCGGCTTCAACCTGATCGAGGCCGACAGCATGGAGGAGGCGCTGGAGATTGCGAAGGGGTTCCCGTGGGCCGAGACCGGAAGTATCGAGGTGCGGCCGGTGCGGGACATCGAGATGGTGCGGCGGAAGGTCGCACTCTAGCGCACCGGTTCGCGTTCAGAGGATGACAGCCCTGCCGCCGCAGCCCGGAGATTGAGATCGGGGGGGCCCCCGCCCGGCCACCCACGGCTCAGAGACTCGTCCCCCCAGCGCAGCGCGGCTCCAGGAAAACGCGCCGCGCTGCTGGGAAGGGTTCAGGTGGCCGGCCGCTTCGGCTGATCACCCGCCTCGAGGAAGACCCGCATCATTTTCGCGGCGCTCTCGGCGAGGAGCGCCCACGCCTTCGCGGTGTATCCCACGCCGGTGTAGGAACGATGCCTCCCTCACCACCCCGAGCGCTGATATTCCCCCGTATGGGTTCGGAGGCCTCTCCGGCAACGCTTCACCCCCAGGTCCTTCCCAGCTAATCCACTGCCAGAAATCAACTTACGTCTATCCACCGGCCCCCGACCCCGGGGCGAGGCCGCCATCTCCTTGACATGGGATTGCAAAGTGATATCATTGCGATACCACTTACCCTGAGGGTAAAGCAGTGATCCGGGAAATCCAGCGCAAGGCGACCTCTGGCGGTCTGATGCTCACCATTCTCCTCGTCCTCACGGTCGTGGCGCTCCTGAGCATCGTCAACGGCGGGAGGACCGACAATCCGCAGCAGGTCGCCGTCTCGGTGGCCGGGCTGATGGTGCTCGCCATCCTCTGGGCCGGCCTGATCACCGTGCAGCCCAACCAGGCCAAGGCGCTGCTGCTCTTCGGCGAGTACAAGGGCACCATCAAGGAGCAGGGGCTCTGGTGGGCCAACCCCTTCCTCACCAAGAAGGCGGTCTCCCTCCGGGTGCGGAACTTCGAGACCACCAAGCTCAAGGTGAATGACCACAACTCCAACCCGATCGAGATCGCCGCGGTCGTGGTCTGGCAGGTGACCGACACCGCCGAAGCGCTCTTCGAGGTGGACAACTACGAGGAGTACGTGCGGGTCCAGTCGGAGTCGGCGCTCCGGGGACTGGCCAACCAGTATCCCTACGACGCCCATGAAGAGGGCCAGAAGTCCCTCTCGGTGAACACCCAGGAAGTGGCGGAGAAGCTCGGGCAGGAGATCCAGGAGCGGCTGGCCAAGGCGGGCGTGAAGGTGCTGGAGGCCCGTGTCAGCCACCTGGCCTACGCCCCGGAGATCGCGGGCGTCATGCTCCGCCGCCAGCAGGCCACCGCCGTCATCGCGGCGCGGCAGAAGATCGTGGAGGGCGCGGTGGGGATGGTCGAGCTCGCCCTCGAGCACCTCTCGAAAAAGCAGATCGTCAACCTCGACGAGGAGCGCAAGGCGACGATGGTCAGCAACCTGATGGTGGTGCTCTGTTCCGAGCAGTCGACCCAGCCCGTGGTCAACGCCGGCACCATCTACTGAGCCGACCGTGGCGGAGCGCAAGGCTTTCCTGCTCAGGATCGACCCGGAGCTCTACGACGCCCTGCAGCGCTGGGCGTCGGACGAGCTCCGCTCGCTCAACGGGCAGATCGAGTTCGCGCTCCGCCGCGCCCTGAAGGACGCCGGCCGGCTCCCGGCCCAGGGTGGCCCGGCCGATACCGTGGAATAGGAGTGCGCATGGCAGCCCCGACCTGTCCCCAGTGCAGCATCGGCCTCCAGGAGGGATTTCTCCTCGAGATGGACCACCACGCCCGCGGCACCACCAAGTGGGTCGAGGGTGCGCCGGAGAAATCCTTCTGGATGGGCCTCGCCATCCGGGGGCGGCAGCAGCTCCCGGTCTCGGCCCACCGCTGTTCCCGCTGCGGCTACCTCGCCCTCTACGCCAACGCCGCGGGCGCGCGATGAGCGCTGGTACGCGCCCCGCGGGCGGAGTACCATTCGTCATGCGTCCCCTCGTCGCAGCGCTCTGCCTCATCCCCGGTGCCCTCGCCGCGCAGGTTCCCGCGCTCGAGGGCACCTTCCGCATCTACCAGGCGAAAAGCGAGATCGGCCGGGAGTGGTTCAGCTGGTCCGACACGCTGGTGCGCCAGTCGGTGGTGATCCCGCTGATCAACCTGAACGTGGAGAGCGCCAACCGGCGGGATCCATCGGGCCGCTTCACCGGGTTTACCCTGTCGCTCCACAACGCCGCCGGCGACACCCTCCTCGGCGGCTACAAGGCGACGAGCCGGGGCGATTCGGTCGACATCGCCAGCGACCTCCCCAAGGCGCCACCGGGCCGGGTGCGGCCCGGCGCCTTCGACCTGGTGATGCCCCCGCAGTCGGTGGCGAGCCTGGCCTGGCTGGTGACCCGCGCCGCCGGGAAGGACACCACCTGGCGGCTCCTGATGGCGGGCGCCGACACGATCCTCCCCGCGCCGGTCACGTTCAGTGGCGACACCGCCCGCATCCGCCTCGGCGCAATCGAGATCATCGTGCACGACAGCGCGGGACGGGTCAGCTGGCTCGAGATCCCGGCGCAGAAGGCCCGCGCGGTCTTCACGCCCGCGGGGCAGAATCTTCCCGCCCTGACCGGGATGGCGCGGCCGCGGCCGGACTACAGCGCCCCCGCCGGGGCCAACTACACCGCCCGTGACGTGCGCGTCCCGGTGACCCCCGCGGTCGGCGACACCTTCTCCCTCGGCTGCACCCTCACCGAGCCGAAGGCGGGGAAGCGCCCCTTCCCCGCCGCAATCACGATCACCGGCTCCGGGCTCCAGAGCCGGGACGAGGAACTCTGGCCGCTGGTGCCCGGGTACCGTCCCTTCCGCCAGGTGGCGGAACGGCTCGCCACGATCGGCTACGCGACACTCCGCTGCGATGACCGCGGCAAGGACGAGAGCGGCGGCGATCCGAAGATCGCGACCACCGTCGACCTGGCAAACGACACGAAGGCGCAGGTGGCGTGGCTCCGCACCCAGACCGGCATCAATGCCGCGCGCATCCTGCTGGTGGGGCACAGCGAAGGCGGCATGATCGGCCCGATGGTCGCGGCCGAGGATCCGAGAATTCAGGGTGTGGTGGTGATGGCGGGGCCGGCGAAGGTGGGAAGCCTGGTGCTCAAGGACCAGGCGCGCTGGCAGGTGCTGACCGATACCTCGCTCTCGGCCGATGCGCGGGCCAGGGCGCTGGTGAGCGCCGATTCCTCGGTGACTGCGGACTCCGCCGCCGCCGGCGCGTGGTTCCAGTGGTTCTACCACTACGACCCGCTCCCGACGGCGCGGAAGGTGAAGCAGCCGGTGCTCATCCTCCAGGGCGCGCTCGACCGGCAGGTCTCCGCCGGCCAGGCCGACTCGCTCGGCCGCGCGATCAGGAGCGGCGGGAATCGCCGGGTGACGGTGAAGGTCTTCCCCGGGCTCAACCACCTCTTCCTGGTGGCGCCGAAGGACGGCTCGCCCAGCGAATACACCGAAATCAAGGACGCCGCGCTTCCGGCGTCGGTGCTTGATACCCTCGCGGACTGGCTGGTGCGCACCTTCAAGCCCTGAACGCCCGCCGCTGCAACCCTTCGGCCGCTTCAGCCGTCTCAACCAGAAGCACTGAGACGCCGGGAGGCGGCCCCCCTGAACGAGCACACCTCCGATCCGCCGCTGGCGGCCCACCTGCCTCCGGGCATTCGCCTCGAACGCGAGCTTGCGGGCGGCGGGATGTCACGCGTGTTCCTGGCCGAAGATGCGACACTGGGCCGGAAGGTCGTCCTCAAGATCCTGCCGCGCGACCTGGCCGAGGGCCTGAGTACCGAGCGGTTCCGGCGAGAAATTCTCCTCGCCGCCCACCTTCAGCACCCCCACATCGTTCCAGTCCTGCAGGCGGGTGAGGCGGACGGCGCCCCCTGGTTCGTGATGCCGTTCGTCTCGGGAGAATCGCT
>JAXLXZ010000028.1:0-38671 GCA_046327735.1 Gemmatimonadales bacterium
CTACCCGCCTCCCGGCAACTTCCGCCCCCCTCCACCCGGCAACCCCGCCCGCCCCCGGCTCAAGTTCCACCCCGCCCCGCCGATAGCATTTCCAACGGCCACTCAGGGCCGTTTCCTCGAAGTGCGGAGCAGGGACGCTCCGGTATGTGCAGGTCCAGGAGACTTCACGATGTCCCGCATTCAGACCAACACCGCCGCCAACAACGCCTACAAGAACCTCTCTGCTACCTCGGGCATGTTGGAGAAGTCGATCGCGAAGCTGTCCAGCGGCTTCCGGATCAATCGTTCGGCGGACGATGCGGCCGGTCTCGCCATCGCCAACAAGCTCCGTTCCGACGTCCGTTCGCTGCAGCAGGCGCAGCGGAACGCGAGCCAGGCGAACTCCATGCTTCAGGTCGCCGACGGCGCCCTGAACACCGTGGCGACGATTCTCGACCGTATGAAGGAACTGGCTTCGCAGGCGAACTCGGCCAACATCGGCCAGGAAGCCCCGAAGCTGCAGGCGGAGTTCGACAGCCTCGTGTCCGAAATCGATCGTATTGCCGCGACCACCACGTACAACGGCACCGCCCTCACCAACGGCGGGTTCGGGTCGGGTCTCGACAAGACGAACTCCACCGCCTGGACCACGGCGGCGGGCAACGCGGCTGACATCAAGCTGAACGGCACGGCGGTGGGCACCTACACCTTCGCCTCCGCGGCTGCCGCGGCGACCCTGACCCGGTCGTCCGACAGCGTGGCGCAGATCGTCACCGGCATCTCGGCGACGGCGCGCTCCAGCGTGGTGTTCTCGAACTTCGGCATCACCGTCGACGGTAACGCCGGCTGGGCCGGCGCGGCGGGCCTCAACGGCCTGACCGTGGTTGTCACCGCCGGCGCGAGCGGTTCGTTCATGGTCAGCAGCAGCGGCAACTACGGGTCGAGCGACCTCGTGTCGGTGAACGGTATCGACCTGCGCACCCAGCAGGCGACCGGCCTCGATCTGAACAACGGTGGCGCGTTCAACCTCGCGTCCGCCCTCACCTCCGCCGCCAACGCGCAGACCGCGCTGGCCCGGATCGACACCGCCCTGGCCAAGGTCGGCACCGCGATCGGTACCGTTGGCGCGGCGCAGAGCCGTATCGACTACGCCTCGGCCAACGTGGCGAACCTGGTGCAGAACACCGCCGCAGCGGAGTCCGTGATTCGTGACGCCGACATGGCGTTCGAAATGACGGTCTTCACCAAGAACCAGATCCTGCAGCAGGCCGGTACCGCGATGCTGGCGCAGGCCAACCAGGCGCCGCAGACCGTCCTCAAGCTCCTCCAGTAGTTCCGGAGCTGGTTCCGACGTGAACGGACGACTCACCCTCGAAGGCCAAACCACCGGCCTTCGGGGGATCGTCATAGCAGAAGGGGTGGGGTGACATGGCAACGACATCTCCAGCGGGCGCGATCTCGGGGCTGATCAGCGGGGTGGATTACCGCTCGCTGATCGACCAGATCATCACCAACGAGAGCAAGCCGGCCGTGAACCTGCGGGCGCAGGAGCAGACCTACAAGGACCAGGCGACCGCGTTCGACCAGTACAAGACTCTCCTCACCGCGCTCCAGTCGACGGTGAAGGACATGCGGACCGGCGATGCCTTCAACGCCGTCTCCGCCAGCATCGCCGCCGTGAGCGGCACCCGCCCGCTCATCACCGCGAGCGGCAACGTCTCGAGTGCCGCCGGCACCTACCAGGTCGGCGTCACCAGGCTGGCCCGGGCCCAGAAGCTCGGTTCCACCACCTTTGGCAGCACCACGTCCGCGCTGGGACTGAGCGCGGGCAGCTTCACCCTCAACGGCGCGACCGTGAACGTGGAGGCGAGCGACACCCTCCTCACGCTCCGCGACAAGATCAACGCGCTCGACAGCGGGGCCGCCGCGACCAAGGTGTCGGCCTCGATTCTCCAGATCGACGCGACCCACTACCGGCTGGTGCTCACCAGTGACACCACCGGCGCGGCCGGCATGACCCTGGCCAACGTCTCGGGTGGCGCCCCCCAGGCCCTGGGCCTGACCGACGGCAGCAACGTGATCCAGAACTCGGCGGTGCTGGTGGCCGGCCGGGACGCGGAATTCACGGTCGACGGCGTGGCGATGACCCGGGCGGGCAACACGATCACCGACGTCATCACCGGCGTCACCCTGAACCTGGTGGCCGAGGAAGCCGGCGCGGTCACCAACCTGACGATCGAGCATTCGAGCGACGCCGCGAAGGCGTCGATGCAGGGCTTTGTCGATGCCTGGAACAAGCTGGTCGATTTCGTGAAGACGCAGCAGACCCCGCCCGCCACCGGCAAGGCGGCGCCGGCGCTCTTCGCCGACCAGATCCTCACCACGGTCAAGTCGACGCTGGCCCGGGAACTCCTCGGCACCGTCGGCGGCGCCCCGGCCGATCTCTCGACCGCGGCCATGGCGGGCGTGAGCGTGGGCTCCGACGGGAAGCTCACCCTCGACACGACCAAGTTCGACACCGCCTTCAAGACCCGGCTCGAGGACGTGCGGACCCTGTTCAGCCAGCGGGGGAGCACCTCCAACAGCCAGGTGACCTACGTGAGCTCCGGCTCCAAGACCGCGGCCGGCACCTACGGGGTGAACATCACCCAGGCCGCAACCCAGGGGACCCTCACCGGCACCGGCTTCAGCGGAACGTACGCCGACGACGGTACCCCCGACACGATGACCGTGACCGACCTGAGCACCGGGGCCACGACCACCGTCTCACTCGCCAACGGCATGTCGGCCGGCGACATCGTCTCGGCGCTCAACACCGCCTTCGCCGCCGCGGCCCGGCAGAAGGTCACCGCCTCGTCGACCCTCTTCGCCGACGTGGGTGGCACCATCCCGATGACGGCGTCGACCACGCTGGCCTCGCTCCGGCTGGCCGGCGGGACCAACCCGAACATCGCCTCGAAGGACACGATCGCCTTCAGCGGCACCCGGCCCGACGGCTCGAGCTTCAACGACACCTTCACCATCACCTCGCCGGGCACCCAGACGGTGGGCGACCTGGTACGGCAGATCCAGAACGACTACGGCACCAGCGCCAGCGTGAGCGTGGTGAACGGCCAGATCGTGGTGGAGGATGCGGTAACCCGGAAGTCGTCGCTGGCGCTCTCGCTCACCGCCAACAACGAGGGCGGCGGCACGCTCGCCTTCGGGGCGAGCAGCACCACCGTGACCGGCCGCCCGGCGATGCAGCTGACCGCCACCAACGCCTCGGGCCAGATCGCGATCAACGCCAAGGACTACGGCTCCTCCCCCGGCTTCACGATCGCCTACACCGCCGGCGGCGCCGACGGCAGCGCCCAGCTTGGCCTCGCCGCCGGCACGGTGCACGGGCTCGATGTGCAGGGGACGATCGGCGGGAACGTGGCCACCGGCACCGGTCGTACGCTGGTGGGGGGCACCGGCACCGTGGTGGAGGGCCTCACCCTCACCTACGCCGGCAGCACCACCGGGGACATGGGCACCACCAGCGTGACCCTCGGCATGGGTGCGCAGATGCAGCGCTCACTCGACAGCTGGCTCGACGCCAACGTCGGGACACTCGACCTGAAGAAGGCCTCGCTCACCAAGCTGCAGAAGGACCTGGAGGACCGGGCGCTCCAGATCGATGCCCGGATGGACCGGCGGCGGGAGAGCCTGCTCAAGCAGTTCGCCACGATGGAAACGGCGATCGCCAAGCTGCAGAACAGCTCCAGCAGCATCACCGCGATGCTCAACGCGAACACCAAGAACAGCTGATGCCGCGCCACGCCGGCTCCCGCCCCCCCTTCGACCCCGCCGCCCCGGTGGAGCAGGCCCGCCTCTTCAGCGCGGTGGCCGACCTCGCCCGGGCCGGGGCCCAGGAGCCGCTCGACGAGGCGCTGGCGCGCATCGACGACAGCGCCCGCGAGCTGGCCCGGTCGGAGGATCTCATGTCGGTGGCGCAGCTGGAGCAGATCCGCGCCGCCTGCGACGAACTGGCCAACTCGCTCTCGGCGGAACAGCGGCGGGTGATGCACGACATAGCCGAGCTCCAGGGTCGGATCATCCAGCGGCGCCGGTACGCGGGCGCGCCGGCGGGGGAATCCTCGCTCGACCGCCGCGGGTGACAGGCGCAGCTGTCCCGCTCTCTTGTCAGCCGCAAATCTGCCGATAGTGAAGGAAGCTGGACCGCTCCAGAGTCCCGTCTTCATCATGAGGTTGCCCGTGAGCTACGCCGCGACCACCCGGTATCAGCAGAACGACGTCAACTCGATGACCCCCGCCCGCCGGGTGGTGTTCCTCTACGGCCAGATCCTCGCCTCGCTCCGCGTGGCGGCCCGCCGGCTGGAGGAAAAGGACATCGAGCAGCGGAGTCGCATGCTGACCCGCGCCCGCGAGATCATCGGAGAGCTGCTCTGCACGCTCGACTTCGAGCTGGGTGGCGACATCGCCGCCAACCTCGCCAGCCTGTATGTCTGGATGATGGATGAAACGATGGCGGTCGACCGGCACCAGGACGCCAAGCGCCTGGAACGGCTGATCCAGATGATCACCGAGCTGCACGGCGCCTGGGAACAGGCGGCGGTGATGGTCTCCGAGGTCCCCGCCCAGCAGGTTGCCACGCTCTAGAGGGCCGCACCGGGCCGGATGACCGATTCTCGGTCATTTGGCCCGGAAATTCATGCCGCCTTCACCCCGCTGCCGGTGCACTCCCGAAACCGGCGATTCCTTCCCTCAAGTTTTGCCGCACCCGGACGATAGTGACCGGTAGCAGGGCCTTTCTATCCCGGAGGAACGTATGTCGGTACAACCAGTCCAGTCGCACGGTGCGGAGCAGGTGGTGGCGCAGAGCCGCCACGTGCCGTCCCAGGCGGAGGCTGCGGACTCCCGGGCCAGTTCGACCGCCTTTGCGCCGAAGGATGCGGTGGTGGTGTCCGACCAGGCCCGTCAGCTCGCAGCGAAGAGCCAGCAGCAGGGCGAGAACCTGCAGCTCGATTTCCGGCAGCTCCGGGAGATGGCCTTCCGGGAGCAGGCGGCGAAGAGCGAGTCGGAGTAAGGCAACGTCGGGCGAGCGAATCGCTCAAGTCCGGTCCCGAAGGGGCCGACAGTCCTAGAGCAAGGAATGACCATGTCCATCGATCCCATGAAGTCTGGCAGCGCCACCCCCGCGGGCAACGCCCGCATCGACCAGGCCGGCAGCAACAGTGCGTCGGCGCGGGTCTCGGGGCAGTTCAAGCGGGTGGCGCCGGAGACACGCGAGGGCGACGGCGCCGACGATTCGGTGCAGCTCTCGGCCCGGGCCAAGGCGGCCGGCGCGTCCGGCGCGACCAGCGCCTCCGGGCTCAGCGCGGAACGGTTGCAGGAGATTCTCAAGCGGCTCACCAGCGGGTACTACGACAGTCCCCAGGTGCTGGACCGGGTGGCCGAGCGAGTCAAGGATGACCTGACCGGGCCAGGCCCGGTCGCCTGAGCACCCTGAGTCACGGAGCAGAACCATGAAGTGCCTTGTCGTCGACGATTCCGCCACCATGCGCCGGATCGTGGTGAACGCCCTGAAGAGCATCGGGTACGAGAACGTGGTGGAAGCGGGCGACGGCAGCGACGCGCTGGCCAAGTGTGACGCGAGTATCGAGCTCGTCATCACCGACTGGAACATGCCGGTGATGGGCGGGCTCGACTTCGTGAAGGGCCTGCGTGGCAATCCCCAGCACGCCAAGACGCCGATCCTGATGGTGACCACCCGCAGCGTGAAGGAAGACATCATGCAGGCGGTCGAGGCCGGCGTCTCGAGCTACATCCTGAAGCCGTTCACGCCGCAGGTGCTGAAGGAGAAGATCGACCAGATCCTCTCCGTCGGCTCCGCCTGAGTCCCGGGAGGGTGTCATGGACGTCGCCCTGGTCCGAGCGCTCGCGGACGAGCTCGAGAGCACGCTCGGTCTCACGCAGGAGCTCCTCGAAGAACTGAAGCAGTACCGGGAGCTGTGGCCGACCCTGGGCAAGGTGCCCCGGATCGCCGCCAAGCTCGCGGCCCAGCCGCACCTCGGGCAGCTGCCCGGGATCCTGCTGCGCGCGCACGCCGAGATCAGCGAGATCCTCGGCGGGATCCGCCTCACCCGCGAGGCGATCGAGGCGCATGCCGTCGAGCGCATCCGGGACACCCAGAACCGCCTGAGCAACGTCACCACCACCACCGAGAGCGCCACCCTCGAGCTGATGAACGGGCTCGACCGGTCCATCGAGCTGGTGAACTCCCTCGAGCAGCAGGCCAACCAGCAGGCCAGCGCCGCGGGCTTCCAGCAGCTCCGCGACGAGGTGAGCGCGCTCTACAACCATCTCCAGTTCCAGGACATCACCGCGCAGCAGCTCGCCGGGGTGACCCATTCCCTCCTCGAGCTCGAAGCGCGGGTCGCGGCGGTCGCGGCGATGTTCGACCAGAACGTCGAGGCGCCGGTGCGCGACGAGCTGCTTCGTGCCTTCGAGTCGTCCAGCGGCTCGGCCCACCTGGCCTTCAACCCGGATGCGACCATGTCGCACTCCCGGGCCGACCAGAGCATGGTCGACGCGACCTTCGAGGGAGCCCGGAATGGTCACGCCGACCCTGCCGCACGCGCCAGCGGGCACTGACGCGCCCGAGGCCGCCCGTACGTCCCTGACCGACTCGGTCCAGCGCGACAAGCTGGCGCTGATCGGGCAGATGGCGTCGTCGGTGGCGCACGAGCTCTCCAATCCGCTCGCCACCATCGTGGCCAGCGCCCAGGCGATCCTCGCCTTCTGGCCCCGGAATGCCACCTCCCCCGCCCCGGCCGAGCTGCTCGCCCAGGGCGTGCCGCTCCGCCAGCTGCGCGAGGATCTCGAGCTCATCCTGGCCGAGGCGCGCCGCGCCGGCGAGATCGTGCACGGGCTGCTCGCCTCCGCCCGGCAGCATCCCCCGGAGTGGTGCATCTGCTCGATGGCCGACGTGGTGCGGCGCACGGTGACCCTCGCCCGCCACCACCTCAAGCTCCACAACGTGGCGCTCCAGTCGCCGATGTTCGATCCCTTCGAGGGCTACCCCCTCTGGAGCCGGCTCCGCGGCGACGCCAACCAGCTGCAGCAGGTGCTGCTCAATCTCGTCATCAACGCCCAGCAGGCCATCACCGCCACCCGCGGCTACGGCACCGTCCGGATCGCGCTCGTCCCCGTCGGTCCCGACCGGATCCGGCTGGTGGTCGAGGATGACGGCCCGGGCGTGCCGCACGAGATCCGCGACCAGATCTTCCAGCCGTTCTACACCACCAAGCCCGCCGGCAAGGGCACCGGGCTGGGCCTCTCGATCTCGGCCGAGATCATCCACGCGCACGGCGGGGCGATCGCGGTCTCCGACCGGGAGGGCGGCGGCGCGGTGTTCACCATCGAGCTCCCCTCGCTCAGCGCCACCGAGCGCCCGGTGGAGACCGTCGGCATCGGCGGCTTCGGGAACGGCGGCGGGAGCGTCCCGATCGCGCCGGTGACGCTGGAGCTGCCGCCCTCGGTGCAGATCAACGACAGCGGGCTCTTCCGCGTGCTCCTGGTGGACGACGAAGCCGGCGTGCGCCGGAGCATCAGCCGCCTCCTCCGCCGCTCCGGCTTCTCGGTGACCGAGGCCGCCGGCGGCGAGGCGGCCCTCGAGGCGCTCCGCCAGGCGCGCTTCGATGTGGTGCTCTCCGACCTCCGCATGCCCGGGCTGTCGGGTGAACAGTTCTTCGAGCGGATCCGGAGCGAGTTCCCCGCGATGACCTCGCGGGTGGTCTTCACCAGTGGCGACACCCTGCGGGAGGAGTCGCAGCAGTTCCTCAAGCTCAGCGGCTGCCCCGCCCTGCAGAAGCCGTACGAGCTCGCCGAACTCATCAAGGTGCTCCGCTCCCTCGGCCAGCAGGATGGCGCCGGGGCCCGCCGGGCCCTCGCCTGATCCCGATGCGCCCCCCGTTCCGCCCCGAACTCCGCCTCGATCCCTATCCGATGCCGGCCATGGACGCTCCCGGGGCGAACCCGGCCGACCGCGCGATCGTCGCCGCGCTTCCCGACGCCGTGCTGGTGATCGATCCCCTCGGCATGGTGCGCGACGCCAATCCCGCCGCCGAGCGGCTCTTCGCCCGCGCCGCCGAGCAGCTGCGGAGCACCGGGCTCGACCGGCTGGTGACGCTCGCGGACCAGGGCGGGCTGGGTAGCTGGCTCCGTAACGGGCGGGTGAACGGCCCGGAGCGCTGGGCCGGCGCCCGCGGCCGGACCCTCGATGCCCAGGAATTCGACTGCGACGTCACCGCCGCGCCGCTCTCCGGCGGCACCGCGCCGGGACGCTGGGTGGTGACGGTCACCCCGACGGCGAACCGCGACTTCGACCTGCTCCAGCGCCAGGAATCGGCCAAGATGAGCGCGGTGGCGACCCTCGCCGCCGGCATCGCCAACGACTTCAACAATGCCCTCGCCGCCATCAGCGGCAGCATCGAGGCCGCCCGGCTCCGCATCATCAGCCAGGACCGGGTGCCGCCCCGCGAGCTGATGGACGTGCGGGAGGCGACCCGGGGCGCCGCCCGGCTGGTGCGGCGGCTGCTGAATTTTGCGCGCCCCTCGCCGGGGATCCGCAAGCCGATCGACCCGGCCAGGATCGTCGAGGAGGCGAGCCAGGTGCTGCGCCGCGACCTCGACCCGCGGATCTCGCTGGTCACCCGCCTCGACCATGGCGACTGGCGCATCCGCGCCGACCTGGAGCAGCTCACCGACCTGCTGGTGAGCCTGGGCCACAACGCCATCGAGGCGATGCCGGCCGGCGGGGTGCTGACCCTCGCCACCGCTCGCGCCGCCGCCGGCGCCTGGGGCGCGCCCGCCGCGATCGCGAGCCGGGAGTTCGTGCGGATCGAGGTGCGCGACACCGGCGAGGGGATTCCCCCCGAGGTGCTCCCCCGGATCTTCGAGCCGTTCTTCACCACCAAGGAAGCGGGCCGCGGCTCGGGCCTCGGGCTTGCCACCGCCTACACCACCCTGCGCCACCACGAGGGCGGCATCACCGTGGAGAGCGCGCCCGGCGCGGGAAGCCTCTTCCAGATCTACCTCCCCCGCACCCACGAGGTCGTGGGCGAGACCATCGGCGCCCGGGCCATCGAGCCGGGGAGCGGCCGGGGCAACATCCTGCTGGTGGACGACGAGGCCTCCGTCCGCCGACCGCTGCGCCAGGCGCTGGGGCTCTGCGGCTACACCGTGACCGAGGCGCGCGACGGCCTGGAGGCGCTCCGCCTCCACGGCGATCCCGCCGCGGTGTACGATCTCGTGGTGCTGGACGTGAAGATGCCGGGGATGTCCGGCTGGGATGTGCTGGGTGAGCTCAAGCGGCGGGAGCCGGCGCTCCCGGTGATCCTGACGAGCGGCTATACCCAGGAGGACAGCACGCCGCCGGCCAACGCGGCCACGCCCGACGCGTATCTCCCCAAGCCCTACGACCTTGCCGAACTCACCGGCGCGGTGCGGCGGCTCCTGCCGCTGGCGCCGGAACCGGACGGCCGCGCATGATCGTCCTGATCATCGACGACGAGCCGCTCAGCCGGCGGGTCCTGCGGCGGCTGCTCTCGCGCTTTCCCGAGATCGACATGCGCGAGGCCGAGGATGGCCAGGTCGCGCTCAACCAGCTGGCCGAGTTCACCCCGGCGCTGATCTTCTGCGACCTGCTGATGCCGGTGATGGACGGGGTGACGTTCATGCGGCAGGTCCGGGCGAGCGAGGCCTGGCGGCACATCCCGATGATCGTGACGTCGGCCAGCAAGGACCGGGAGCTGCTGGGGCAGGTGAAGGACCTGCAGGTGGCTGACTACCTGCTCAAGCCGTTCGACCTGGTGCAGACCTTCGCGCGGATCGAGAAGCATCTCGATCCGCTGCTCAAGCGTTTCCGGGCCGAGAAGGCCGCGGCGGCCGAGGCGGAGCGTGCCGCCGCCCAGGCCGCGGCGGAAGCGGCGGCGCAGCCGCAGCAGGTCTTCACCGCACCGGCGCCGGTTCCCCCTCCCGACCTTGGCGGTCCGCCGGCCGGCGACAGCGCCACCGCCGCGTAACCCTTCCCGCGCTAGGGCAGCGCTCGCCACGCCGCGAGCACCCGCCCGTCCACGCCTCCAGCCTGCAGCGCCCACGCCCCGAGCCGCTCCCGCGCGGCCCGGGCGGTCTCGCTGTCACTGCCGCGCCGGCGCGCGAGGTCGGCCTCCAGCAACTCTTCACAGCGGGTGTCGACATCGGCCGGATAGGGCGCGCCGGCCCCGAGCCGCTCGGGCCATTCCCGCGCCGCGGCGATCAGCTCGGCGGCCTCGTCCCAGCGGCTTCCCCGCATCGCGTCGACCGCCAGCATCAGCTTCGCCTCCCGGTACGCCACATGTCCCTCGGCTGAGCCCTCGAAGGGGATGATGTGCAGCGTCGCGAGCGTGGCGTCGGCGTCGCGATAGCGGCCGGCCGCGAGGAAGGCGCGGGCCAGACCCAGGCCGAGGATGTAGTTCTCCGGGAAGGCAGTGCGATAACGGGCCGCCACGGCGACCGCACCGGCCGGGTCCTTTGCCCGGAGCAGTTCCTCGACCAGCAACCGGCCGTAACGCCACTGCCCCGGATCGAGCTGGGCGGCACGCTCCAGGTCGGCACGGCGCTCTGGCGCGGTGCGACCGGGAAAGGCCGCGCGCGCGGCATAGAGCGGGGCGTACTCGGGACGGTCGCCCACCCCGGCCAGGAGACGCCCCGCCACCTCGAGATTGCCGGCGTGCCACTGGCCGAGCGCGAGGTACCAGCTACGCTGCCAGATGGTGGGAGCCCCGGCCTGGGCGGCGGCGATGGCGTCGAGAATCTCCGGCCGGAAAGGAAGGACGCGCACCGGGGAGAGAGCGTCAGCGCGGGCACGTAGCCCGGCGGCCTGCTCCGGCTCGAGGAGAGCGCGCCAGTAGAGCGCCTCCGGGTGCTCGCCCACCCCCACGAGCAGGCGGAGCGCTGCATCGCGCTCGCCACAGCCGAGATACCAGCTGGCGAGTTCGAAGAGCTGCTGCTCGGGCATCTCGCCCTTGAGGGCATGGAGCAGGGTCGCCCCGGGATCGCGGGCGCCGCCAGCAAGGAGCCGCTCGAAGCGGGCGAGGGGGCTGAGAGGATCCACCTCGTCGATGGCGCGAAGCGCCGCGGCGCGCAGCGCGGCATCGCCCCGCCGCCGCGCGATCACGAGGCGCACGCCGAGCGCGTCGAGGTCGCCGGGCTGCTCGGCCAGCAGCTTGGCGGCGTAGTCCGCGGCCCGCCGTTCCTCGCCAATAACCAGCGCCAGCTTCGCCAGCTCGGCGTACGCCGCCGCGCGCCACTCATAGCTCTGGGAGGCGATCTCGAAGCCGTCCCGCGCGTCCGTGGGGCGGTCGAGCCGTCGGCTGGCGAGCCCGTAGTAGTAGTTCGCGGCGCCGTCGTAGGTGTCGATGGCGAGGGCCCGGCGGGCAAAGGCGCGCGCCTCGGGGTACTGCATGGCTCGGTAGGCGAGCGCGGCACGATCGGTGAGGGCGGGAGCGAAGAACGGATCCTTCGCGAGGGCGCTGTCGAGCACCGGCACGGCACGGAGGTATTCCCGCTCGCGGATCAGCTCCTTGCCCCGGGTCCAGAGCCCGTAGGCACTCGACCAGTCGAACTCCTTCGGGAGCGCGAGAGGCCGGTCGAGGGTGCGCTGGGCGGAATCGATCTCCCACACCAGCCGGTCTCGCCCGAGCGTGATGCGGAGCTCACGCGGGTCGATGCCCGCCAGCGCGATCGTGTCGCTCCACGGTGCCAGCGGCGCCCGGACGATGCGGCGCGCCGCGAGGATGCGGCCCCGCCCCGAGACCACCAGTGAATCGGCGATCGGCTCGGCGGGGGAAAGCGCCAGCGCGAGGCGGTCGCCGACCACCGTGACGTTGAGCGCTCCGGCGGCGCTCGCCACCACGAATCCCTTCGTGCCGACCACCGGCATCCACCGCTCGGTCCACCGATCGGTGCGGTGGGGCGTGAAGCCGCGATGCTTGAAGGGCGTGAAGGTGCTCCCCTCCGCCGACTGGTTGAAGAGCCGCCCCGACTGGAGCTCGCTGTACTGGCCGTCGCTGTCGGTGAGCAGGTTCTCCCAGATCATCCCCTGTCGGGAGAGACCCCAGATCCAGATCTTCTGCCCCGGCTTCTCGTCGCGCGGGGCCACCCGCGCCATCCCGAGATCGAAGTCGTGCCAGTAGCCGCCGAAGAAGTCGCCGGCGCCATTCAGCACATGGTACGACTTGTAGGGGCCGAAGTCGTTGCGCTCGTACCAGCGGATGTCCCGCCCCCGCGCCTGGTTGAGCGGCCAGGTGCCGGGCTCGCCGTCGTGCCCGATCCAGGCGGACCCGGGAAAGACGTACTCGAGGTTCCCGCGGGTCGGGATGCCGGCGGTCATCCAGGTGTAGTAGGGCTGCTCCAGGGCCGAGCCGTTGTGCCAGGTGGAGCGGGTGGTGAAGTAGGCCTGATCGGGGGCGAGGCGGGTCTCGAGCCGCCAGCTGGTCATCGTCAGCAGGTCGAGCGCCCCGGTGATGCAGCTGATGCTGCCGTCGGCGTTGCGGCGGATGGCGTAGTCCACCGGCGTGCTGACGTTGGGGGTGTGACCCAGGATGCCGTAGTTCGCCTCGATCCCGCCGCTGGTCCACGGTCCGCGCATCGCGATGTCTCGGAACTTGACCACATGGTTGAAGTAGATGAACGGACGGCCGGTCTTCTTCTCGATGGCGCCCCAGATCTTGCCGCCGATCTCGGGGAGGATGATGAGCCGGATGTAGTCGTTCTCCAGCTCGACCACCTTCCACGCCTGCCGCCGCCCGGTCTCGGTGAACCCGTCGAAGCGGAAGTAGGGGTAGATGCGGCCCACCGCGGGGATCGGGTCGGGGTCGGAGAAGGGGTAGGTGGTGAAGGTGTCGACGTACTCCCGGATCCGGGCCGTACGGGGCCGGGTCTGGGCCGCGGCGGGAGCGCTCAGCGCCAGGAGGAGGGCGAGCGCCGCCAGTCGGAGCGCCGTCACTGGAGCACCAGGATGATGCCCTTCCCCGGTGCGATGGTGAGCCCATCGCTCATCCGCAGGCTCCTCACATCCTGGAGCCCCGCGATCTCCGGCGCGACGACCGTGGTCCGATCGGGGTCGAGCCCGAGCGCGGCCCAGTCGACCTCCGGCATGATCGTCACCGTCTCCGGCGCCCAACTCGCGATCGCGACCATCGCGCGGCCCTCCCGCTTGAACACCGTCGCCTTCACGTCGTCCCGCCCGGTTCGCACCGGCACGCTCGGCGCCCACCAGCCCAGCAGCGTCGAGCCCTGGAGGCCGAAGTCATCCCACAGCTTCCAGAGCGGGCGCGGATCGGCCTCCGCCGACCAGGGAAGCCGGTTGGTCATCCCGAACACCATCCCGCGCCAGGGATTGCCGCCCCCTTCGAGCATCTCGCCCATCAGGCCGAACGGCACGCCGCTCACCTCGGTCAGGTAGAAGTCGGCGTCATTCTTCTCGTAGTCGAAGTACTCCCCGAACCAGAGCCGGTCGAGGTAGGGGAACAGCTCCATGTAGAGCATGGCGCTGTTGATGAACCCGTCGCGGGGGTTGTACTGGTTGGCCGAGTGCAGGTCGAGGATGCCGGGATGCCCGTCCTGCCGGAGCATCCGCCGCACCCGCTTCATGGTGGTGCGGTCGAAAGCCACGTCGTCGAGGTAGAGCCCGTCGATCCCGACGTGGTGCACCAGCCAGTTGATCCCCTCGATGTAGTAGTTGTGCCAGCGGCTCATCCCGCTGTTGACGACCGCGGCATCCTTGAGTTCGGGCACGAACCAGGCGGCGATGTAGTCGCCCTCGAGGTGCTCCTGCAGCCAGGAGTAGCCGCCCCCCTTCCCCGGCGAGAAGATCTCGTGGCCGAGCGAGCGGAGGGCGTACATCTCGTAGCTGCGGTTGGAGAGCTCCCGCACCGTGTCGTAGATCTTGACCCGCAGGTGGCGGCGGTGCGCCTCGTCGATGTACGCCTTCATCTCCCGGTGGGCGATGAAGGGGTAGTTGATGTACGGGTTGATCGCGTTGGCGTGATGGATGTTCACCACCGTGGCACCGGTGGCGACGATCGTGTCGAGCGGGGAGTACTTGTGGTAGAAGCGCTCGCTCCACTGCGCCTCGGGATCGAGCGGGTGGAACGGGGTGACCAGCATGCGGATGTCGAAGCGGAGCGAGTCGCCAGCGGCCAGCGTGCGCGGGCCGCTGGTTGCCCGGACCCGCACCATGCCGGGCTCCTCCCGGACGGTGATGCGCCCCGCGCCCCCATTCCCCCAGGACACCGGGAGGAGCAGCGGCTTCTGGAGATAGAAGTTGGTGTTGAGCGGCCGGACGTAATGCTCGTCCCGGAGCGAGAACTGCAGGCCGGCGTTCACCCCGCCGAGCCAGGCGCCGTCCTGGTTCTTCTTTGCGACATCCCACTGCCAGTCGAAGGACGCGGGCCGCTTCTGTCCCTTGAGCCCGAGGCCGAGCGCCCAGGTGGCGGCGGCCGGCGCGTAGGGAAGTTCGAGCGCCACATCCGACAGGGCGACCTGCGTCCGGGCCCGGAGCAGGACCTCGTAGCGCAGGTAGCCATCGAATTCGAGGGTCCCGCGAACCTGGAGACCCCACGCCCCGCCGTCGGTGGTCGCGACCCAGGAGACGGTGCCCGGCTCGCGCCGGGTGAAGCGGAGCGGGCTGCTCGCCCGCGTCCGCGCGGCGCTGCCCTCGGGCACCACGGTCAGCCGTACCGGCGCGGCGAGCACCGGCGTGGCGGTGGCGCCGATCCCGGTCATCTCCGGAGTGAAGTAGCTCTCGATGCCCGCCGGCAGCCCGTCCTCGCCGAGCGTGATGCTCCGCCCGAGGATGCCGAGGGTGCGCCCCTTCACCGCGATGGGTGTGTACGGGGCGATGACATCGTTCTGCTGGCCCCGGGTGGAGTTGAGCCACCCCAGGCGGGTGAGCTTCCACGGCTCGTCCACACCGTGGTCGGCCACCGAGTCGGCGCTGACCACGAGGGTGAGCCGCACCGTGACCGGCGCGACTCCGCCGGCCCGGATGGTCGCGGTACCGTGGTAGGCCCCCGGCCGGGTCTTCGCCGGCACGTCGGCGAGGCACCACATCGGCTGCACCGCCCCGCGCGCGACGTCCACCTTTGCCCGGAAGGGCTGGCCATCCCAGCCGGTGCCGCCGTTGTTGAGTGAGGAGAGCCGGTTGCTGGCGATGACCCCGCCGGGAGAGCGAAGGTCGCTGAAGGTGACCGTGACGTCCTTGAGGTCGCGCCGGGCGTACACGCCCAGCTGGAAGGCGAACGACTCGCCCCGCCGGGCGGTATCGGCAAAGGTGGTCGCCGGGCCTCGCTCGATCCACCGCAGCGGCAGCTGGTCGTGCATCCGGATGGGATGCATCCGGTCTTCCGGGAACACCAGGAACGCGGCCCCGCTGTGCACCTGGAGCAGCGCCTCGACCTCGGCGCCGGTGGCGATGACCTGCATCGGCGCAAAGGCGTTGAGGGAGTCGACCGCCTCGAAGCGTTCGACGGTCGCCGCGGGAGCGGCCGAGCCGGCCAGGGCGCGGAGCCAGCTGCTGTCGGCGGAGCTGGTCACCGGCAGGTAGGTGACGTTGGGATAGTTCGACCGTCCCCCCGACTTGTAGGGGAGGTAGTAGACGAAGTACCGCCCCGGGCCCGCGACCGGCTCGAAGGCGAGCTCGCCCCGCTCCTGCGAGATGGCGCGGCGCACCACGTTGCCGACCCGCTGCCCGTTCGCCGCGACGACGAAGAGTTCCCTGGTCTCGGGTGACCGGTCGGGCCGGCGCCACGGGATGGTCACGGTGGCGAAGCGGCCGGGGGTGTCGACCCGGAGCACCGCGCGGTGGTTGCCGAGGGTCTCGGAGTCCCAGGAGGAATCGGCGACGGTGAACTGCTGCGCGTGGGCCGGGGTGACCGCGAGGAGACACAGGAGCGGGAGCAGGGGGCGGGGGGTCATGCGCGCCAATCTAACGGCCGGTGACCTTCGCGCTACCGAACCGGCACGCGGGCACGTTGCCCGCGCCAGCCCGTGGCCTTAAGGTATGGCCATGCGACAGAACATCTCGAGCGGGGCGAAGTGGGAACCGGTGGTGGGCTACAGCCGGGCGGTGCGGGTGGGCAACACGGTGCACGTCTCCGGGACCGCGCCGGTCGCGGCGGACGGCGGGGTCTTCGCCCCCGGCGATCCCTACAACCAGGCGCTCCAGTGCCTCCGGATCATCGAGCGGGCGCTGGCCGACGCGGGGGCGAGCCTCAGGGACGTGGTGCGCACCCGGATCTTCGTCACCGATATCAGCCAGTGGGAGGCGATCGGCCGGGCGCACGGGGAGTACTTCCGCGACATCCGCCCCGCCACGTCGATGGTTGAAGTACGAAAGCTGATCGACCCGGCGATGCTGGTGGAGATCGAAGCCGAGGCGATCGTCGCTGGCGGCTGAGCATCCGTCCCTGGTACGCACAACAGCAACAGCAATTCACGAAGAGCACGAAGGCACGAAGACCACGAAGACACGCCTGTGATAACTGCCTGAGTCTTCCTTCGTGCTCTTCGTGCCTTCGTGCTCTTCGTGATTCGCAGTTTACAATCGACCACATCCACCGCATCAATGCCCCAGCCGATCACCGTCGTCGACGCCTTTGCCGACCAGCCCTTCAGCGGTAACCCCGCGGCTGTCTGCGTCATGTCCGCCCCCGCCGAGGACGCCTGGATGAAGCTGGTGGCGCGGGAGATGAACCTGGCAGAGACCGCCTTCCTGTACCCGAAGGAGGACGGCTTCTCGCTCCGCTGGTTCACCCCCACCGTCGAAGTCGACCTCTGCGGCCACGCCACCCTGGCGAGCGCGCACGTGCTCTGGCAGCAGGGATACCTCGCCCGCAGCGAGACGGCGCGGTTCCACACCCGGAGCGGGGTGCTCCTGGCCCGGCCCCGGGGCGACCTGATCGAGCTCGACTTCCCCGCCCGGGTCGCCAGTGCGCAGGCGGTGCCGCCCGAGGTCCTGACCGCGCTGGGCGTGACGCAGCCCCGCTGGACCGGGAAGAACGTGTACGACTATATGGTTGAAGTGGCATCCGAGGCGGAGGTCCGCGCCCTCACCCCGGATCACGGCACCCTCGCCAAACTCCCGGTGCGCGGCGTCATCGTGACCTCAGTGGCGGACACCGGACGACCCTACGACTTCGTTTCCCGCTTCTTCGCTCCCGGCTCCGGGGTTCCTGAAGATCCCGTCACCGGTTCCGCCCACTGCGCCCTGGCGCCGTACTGGCGGGTGAAGACCGGACGCGACACCCTGACCGGGTATCAGGCATCGGCGCGGGGTGGCATGGTCCGGACCACCGTCGCCGGCGACCGCGTGCTGCTGGCGGGCCGCGCGGTGACGATGATGAGGGGAATGCTGGTGTAGCGCCCGGCTGCTTGTTAGGGAACCTCCCACCCGGCATTCCCCCTTTCCCGCCAGCTTCACCCCCTCCTCAGCCCCGCCATGCTACCATAGAGTCGACTGTGGTCATGCGGCCACAGCCGCCCCTGGCAGGGCGATGATGCACTGACGGTCGTTGCGCTCACGGGGCGTCGCTTTCGAGCGAGTGGTCCCGATGCATGTCCCACCCGCAGGTCCCGTATCCCCCGACCAACGGAGTCGCAGTACACCCTGCCCCGGGATCCTTCCCCCGGGAGGAGGAGCATGACCATGTCCGGCACCCTGCACGGGCGCCGCCTGCTCGCCGCCATCCTCGCCGGTTGCGCCATGACCGCGATCGAGGCCTGCGGCGACGACAGCGGCACCAGCCCCAGCAAGCCCGCCACCTTCGAGGAGGTCATTGCCAGCGGCGGCGACCTCCCGGAGACGGTGGACCACAACGTCGTCCTCGACTCCACCACCAGTACCGAGCTCCGCGGGAACGAGAACTGGTCCTGCGTCACCCGCACCTATGACGTGAGCAAGGCCCCGGAGGAGTTCCCGCTCTACGACCCCAACTCCGAAGTGATCTTCCCCGGCAACCTGCTCCAGGGGAAGACGCTCACCCACGCCACGCCCGACCCGATCCCGGTGCGCCGGGGCGGTGGCCGGATCGTGGTGACCCTCAATAACGGCGCCACCACCGGCGTGAGCCGCACCGTCGAGGTCGTGTCGCTCGGCAGCATCTACGATGCGGCCAACGACATCATCGGCACCAACCCGGGGAACCTCCCGGCCCGGTTCAACTTCGCCACCGAGCGGGTGGCCTCCGAGCGGCAGCTCTCGGTCGCGACCAACATGAGCTGGGAAGCGTACAGCCTCTGGAAGATGAAGGGCGGGCTGTCGGTGGACGTGAACACCCGCCGCAATCACAACAAGTTCCTGGTCAAGCTCAACCAGGCGTTCTACACCGTCGCCTTCGAACTCCCCACCTCGCCGGAGCAGCTCTTTGCCGACGGGGTCAAGCCGGAGGAGCTGTCCCCCTACATCGGCTCGGGCAACCCGGCGACGTTCATCTCCTCGGTCACCTTCGGGCGGATCTTCTACCTGCTGATCGAGTCGACCCAGAGCGCCGACAGCATCGCGGCGTCGATCAACCTCTCCTTCAGCGGCGCGCTCGGGAAGTTCGACGATACCACCAAGGTGCGGTACGTCGACAAGCTCGACAGCCTGCACGTGACCGCCTACGCCCTGGGTGGCGATGCCAACCAGGCGCTCCGCGCCGTCACCACCAGCTTCGATTCGCTGAAGAGCTTCCTGGCCGAGGGCGGGAGCATCAAGACCGGGATCCCGATCTCCTACGTGGTGCGCAGTGTCCGGCACCCGGAGAAGATCGTGAAGGTGGGCCTCAACACCCAGTACGACGTGCGCGACTGCCGGCCGATCATGGAGACCTTCGGCACCCCGATCCTCTGGCTCGCGGCCGATGACACCGCGCTGGCCCAGGCGGCCACCCCGGCCACCGGGCGGTTCACCGTCTGGCACGACCTCTCGGAGTCGGGCAACGACGCCTACGTCGATCACGCCGTGTCGGTGGATTCCCAGAAGCCGCAGCGGATCAAGCTCGCCGTGAACGGCCAGATGCCGGCGGCCCGGTTCGGCTACGGCGCCTGGATGCGGTTCGTGGGGAGCGAGTTCGGCGGGACCGATTACACCATCTCGATGGTGGCGAGCTTCCAGCTCAATCCGGTCTACGGATTCAACTTCCTGAGCGGCACGACCCTCCTCCCCAATCGCATGCTGGTGGCCGGCTTCGCCCAGCGGAGCAATCCGCTGACCGACCCCTACACCTTCGGCCTGAATCACTACGGCCTCGGCGTGGCCACCGACCGGATCCCGTATCCGGAACAGTTCCACCTCTACACCCTCGAGTTCAGCCAGCTGCGAGGGATGGCGGTCTACATCGACGGCGAGCAGGCCGCGTGGAATCCCGCCACCACCTCGGCGCTGCAGGACTTCCTCGGGGCGCGGATCGGGAATGTGCAGTCGGTGCCCGACGCGTCGGTCTCGATTGCCGAGTTCCTGGCCTTCCCGACCACGCTGACCGCCGAACAGCGGCGGTATCTCGAGGACAACCTCATGCGGAAGTACAAGTTCTGAGGCGCAGGCGGCCCAGGAGGATACGATGTCTCGTCTGACAAGGGTTGCACTCGTGGGGGCCGCCGTGGGGCTGATCTCCCTCATGGCATGCAATGACAGCACCTCGCCCCCGGACGTGCCGGATGTGGTGAATGCGGGACCGGCGCTGCTGGCTTCCGCCGGCACCTATGTGACCATGGACGGCTCCGCCAGCTGCGGGCAGAGTGGCCTCACCTGTCACTGGCGGCAGGTGGCCGGCCCCGACGTGACCGGCGGACACGGCACCATGGATGGTGAACTCCCCGGGTTCACCGCGCCGGACTCGGTGACCAGCGTGGCGTTCGAGCTCCGGGTGGGCAACGGAGACGCCCTGAGCCCACCCGACACGCTCACCGTGGTGGTGGTGAAGTTCAGCGACCGGGCGCTCTTCGTGAGCCGGACCGGCTGGGACACCAACCCCGGGACGCCGGCCTGGCCGCTCCGCACGCTGCAGCGGGCGATCCAGACCGCCGCGGCGGTCGGGAACGGCACCGACCTGTATATCGCAGAGGGGACCTACACCGGAACGATCACCCTGGGAAGCGGCGTGAGCCTCTATGGCGGGTTCAGCCGCACCACCTGGGTGCGTGATCCGGTCGCCCATCCCACGATCATCGATGGCGGTCGCAAGGCGGTCGTCGGCACCGACGTGTCGGACCTGGAGATCGACGGACTCGCCATCCGGAGCGCCAGCGGGATCGACGACGGCGCGGAGGAAGACCGCAGCTCGATCGGCATCTGGTTGAGCGGGACCAGCAACGTTCGGGTGAACGGCAACACCATTGACGTGGGTGACGGCACCAGCGGCAAGGAAGGCCTGGCCGGGTGGGCGGGCCGTGATGGGCTCGCCGGGCTCCAGGGCGGCGCAGGCCGTGAAGACGACAACCCGCCCGGTGACGGCGGCGCGGGCGGGCTGGGCTGGCCCCACACTGGCGGGCACGGGGGAGCTGGTGGGTGGGAGGAACAGGCTGGGCAGAATGGCGATAGTGGCTTTGGTAAGCCGGGCGGCCGCGCCGGTCTGGCGGGCGGTGCTGGTGACCCGGGCGGGGACGGGACTGTCGGCGGGAAGGGCAATGATGGCCCCGCGGGAATCCCCGGAGCACCCGGAACAGAGCTCGGCCTGATCCACCCGACCTTCGGCTACCTCCCCGCCGATGGCTCGAGCGGCCGTCCCGGCGTACCGGGGAATGGTGGCGGCGGTGGCGGAGGTGGTGGTTCGCAGTACGGTGGCGCGGTGACCGATGGCGCCGGCAACGGCGGCGGCGGCGGTGGCGGCGGTGGTGGAAGTGGACAGGGTGGTGGCGGCGGGTACGGTGGTGGCGGATCCCTCGCCATCGTCGTCTTCGACGGCACCGGCACCGTCGTGACCAACAACGCCATCACCACCGGGAACGGCGGGCCCGGCGGCGCGGCGGGCTCGGGCGGCAAGGGCGGCGCCGGTGGGCTCGGCGGCGACTGGCAGCGGTACGAAGCCCATGAGATCGGCGAAGGCGCGGCCGGCGGGAACGGCGGCAAGGGCGGCAATGGCGGGCCCGGCGGTGGCGGCGGTGGCGGCCCCTCGGTCGGCATCGTGCAGATCGGCGGGGACAGCCTGATCCGTACCGGCAACACGATCACGCTGGGACAGGCCGGGTTCGGCGGCACCAGTCCAGCCGGAGCCAACTATTCGGGCGCCACCGGCGTCGCGACCGAGTACTACCAGATTCCGTGGGTGACGGTGCGCGAGGCGCTGCTGCGGAAGGAAAAGGCGAAGGAGTAGGTTCCTCGCGTAGCAGATCAGGGATTCCTCGCTGCGCTCGGAATGACAGCGTTGGGTGCCGCTCGGCAGCCAACGCTGTCATCCCAAGGAGGCGTGGATAGGCAAGCAGGTCTGTCATTCCGAGGTCGCAGAGCGACCGAGGAATCCCTGCTTTTCCTGCGACCTACTTCGCCACCACCTCCCAGTCCCCCGTCCGCTGCCCCGCTATGACCTTCCATCCGCTCGCGAGCGTGAGGGTCCAGCCGGCGCCCTTCACCACCGAGTCTCCCGGTGCCACCGCCGAAGCGGGCGCCGGCAGGCGCAGCATCGAGAAATCGGCCGCCAGCAGCGCCCCACCCTGCTCCACCTCCAGCGAGCCCCACTTGGCACTGAACGTTCCGGTGGGATAGATGGTCCCGTCGGCGCCGAGGGGAATCAGTTCGTTCGGGTTGAACGCCCGCTGCACTCCCTGCTGCCGCAGCACGAGCACCGGCCCGTCGATCAGCGCGGCGCGATACGCCGCCAGCTGCCGCTCCCGCGCCGCCGCGCGGGCATTCTCCTCCGCGGCGAGCGCCGCACTCCCGTAGCGGGCCGCCCTGTCCGCAATACCCACGGTGTCGTTCATGGCGATGTGCAGCACCTCGGCCAGCTGTGCGGCCGGCCCGCTTGCCTTCACCCGGGCGCGCCACCCCGGCCGGTACTCGTCGAGCAGCAACCCGAGCCCCGGGCCGGTGCCGTAGCCTAACGAGCGCACGTAGGTCTTCCGCCCCTCGAAGTCGCGCGTCATCCGGGCCGCCCGGCTGGCGGGCATCCGCAGGTATGAAAGCGCCACCCGCGTGCCGGTGTATTCGGCGAGACCCTCCGCCACCTCGAGCGACTCTTCGAGGGAGTCGGCGCCGGGGTAGCGGGCCAGGCGCACCGCCCGGAAGCGCATCGCGTCACCCGCCGCCTCCCGGCGCACCTTGCCCGTCGTCTCCAGCGCCGCGGCCAGCGCCCGCAGCTCCAGCCGGAGCCAGTAGCGCCCCTCCCGTTCATCCAGGTGCGGGTTGAGCAGGTCCATCCTCCCGAGGCCGAGGGTGTCCTGCACCCCGTGATAGGCCTCGTGCAGCAGGAGTTCGAGCGCCAGGAAGCGCTCGCGGGAGAGCGGCAGCAGCACCATCGCCCAGCGCCGCCCCGACCATGTGAGCGCGAAGTTGGCAAGCGGGATTCCCGCCGGGAGCACCCCCTCCCAGAGCCCGTCGCGCCGGGAGAACTCGCCCCCGGGCGGCTGCTCCGAGGCAAAGGCCTGCCGGGTCGCCGGGTCGACCAGGATCATCGGCCCGGCCAGCGAGTGGCCCCAGAGCCGGCCATGGTCCGCGGCGGCGGCCGCGAGATAGTCGCGGATGGCACCGGCGGCGCCGGTGGTATCGGCCGACTGGGCCGCGCCCGGGGTGCCGGTGAAGGTGAGCAGCAGCAGGCAGAGACCGAGCCCGCGCTGCGCCAGACGGCGTCGCAGCGAATGCATGACTACCTCGAACTGGAGAAGGGTCAGGGACGTCTGGGCGAGCGCGGCGTCCAGGAGATCCCGCCGGGTGCTTCGACCCGGAGGGTGAGTTGTGGGAGGCCGGCCTCGTCGAGCAGCGAGACGCGCGCGCCCTGCTGCACGATCCGGTTTGGTGGGATCGTCGCACCACCGATGGTCGCGGCGACCAGCCGGTCGCCCTGGAGCTCCACGGTGAAGGGACCGGCGGGGTCGCTGGCCTGGATGATGGCGTGCACACCGCTGATCCAGTGCCGCACCTCTCCCTCCGCACGGCCGGCGAGGAGCAGGGTGCTGCCCGTGGCGAGGAGGAGCAGCGCCAGTTGCGAGGCACCACCGCGGGAGGCCGACCCCGCCCGCCCGGCACCACCCGAGAGAATCCGGCGGACCCGCGCCCCGAAGTCCCCCCCGGTGCCCGCCATCGCGAGGCCGAGCGCGCCGCCCCGGCGCTCCTCGAGGAGGACCAGCGCCCGCGCCAGCGGCAGGCCGATGCCCATCGTCGCGACGGCGCGATCGTCGCAGGAGCGCTCCCGGGCGCGGTCGAGCTCCCGGAGCAGCCACCAGAACGGCGCCTGGTACCACGCGATCGCGCCGAGCAGCCGGAGCAGCGCGTTGTGGACCAGGTCGCGCCGGGCGACGTGAGCGAATTCGTGGAGCAGGAGGCTGGCCCACTCGTCGGGCCCGAGCAGGCACTCGAGCCCGGGCGGCAGGACCAGCACCGGCGTGCGCCATCCGGTCACGAACGGACTCCGGGCCGCCGGCCACTCGCGGACGATCGGGACACGCCGGAGTCCAGCGCGCGAGGCCAGCTCGGCGACGCCGGCAGACCGCACCACCCGGCTCTCGCGGAGGAGCCGCCGCCGCAGCCACCAGGCGCCGCCGGCGATCCGCACCACTACCAGCAGCGCCCCCGTCGCCCAGACCACCAGGACGGTACGGGCCACGTCGAAGGTCAGCGCCTGCTGCATCAGGCGAAGCACGGCGGCCGGCTGAACGCCGGGCGCAGTTGCCGCGGCACCAGCCGGCAGCTCCGGCTCCCCGACCGCCCAGAGCAGCGAGGTCGCGGCCAGGGTGAGCCACGGAAGGAGCGCCACCAGCATCGCGCCCGCTCCAGCGATCCGGCATTCGAGCTCGGCGCCCGCAGCGCTCCGCCGCACGGCGCGGAGCAGGAGCCACGCGACCGTGCCCACCACCGCGCCGCCCCAGAGCGAGTGCACCAGGGCGCGGGCGAGAAGGGTGGTGGTGCCGGTCGCGTCGATCACTTGTTCCCCTGCCGTTCCAGCCGGCGGATCAGGTCCTTGAGCTCGGCCAGCTCCGCGGCGGTGGCCGGCTTGGCCTCGAGCGCGTGCATCGCCAGCGCGGCCGCCGAGCCCTCGAATGCCCGGTCGATGAGCCCGCGCACCACCCCCTGGAGGGTGTCGTCCTCGCGGGCCACGGCGGAGTAGATGTGCTGCCGCTGGCCCTCGTCGCGCTTCACGAGGTGCTTGGCCAGCAGGTTCTGCATCAGCTTGAGCGTGGTGGTGTAGCCGGTCTCGGTTCCGGCATAGAGTGCGTCATGCACCTCCCGGACGGTGCTCGGGCCCCGGTTCCAGAGGACCCGGAGGAGCTGGAGTTCGGCGGGGGTTGGCGCGGTCGGCAGTGCGGGCACGGGGCGTCCTTGAGTACGATGGCTGTCGTAAGATGTACGACGGACATCGTAGCGTCAAGGTTTCACGCCGCCTCCCCCGGTGTCGCGGCCCTAGTGCGCCCGGGCTCTGCGCCGTACTGTTAGCCCCTTCCTTAGTCCCCCTTCGCCGCCCCAGGGATCATGCGCGTCTATCTCTCGATCGACATGGAAGGCATCGCCGGTGTGGTGCACGAGGACCAGACCAACCCGGTCGATCCCCGATGCGCTGGCGAGTACGGCCGGTTCCGGCGGCTCATGACGCTCGAGGCCAACGCCGCCATCGAGGGCGCGCTCGCGGGGGGCGCCACCCGGGTCCTGGTGAACGACAGCCACTGGAGCATGCGCAACCTCCTCGCCGAGGAGCTGCATCCGGGGGCGGAGCTGCTGTCGGGGGGACCGAAGACCTGGTCGATGATGGAAGGGATCGAGGCGGGGTGGGACCTCGCCGCGTTCATCGGGTATCACGCCAAGGCCGGCACCGAGAACGCGATCCTGGATCACACCTACACCGACCGCATCATGGACGTGCGGCTCAACGGCATCTCGGTCGGCGAGGTGGGGGTCAACGCCGCGCTGGCCGGCACCTTCGGGGTGCCGGTCGCGCTGGTGACCGGCGACAAGGCGGTGGGGCTCGAGGCCCGCGCCCTGCTCGGCGACCGGGTGCAGACCATCGCGGTGAAGGAGGCGGTGAGCCGCCATGCCGCCCGCCACCTCTCTCCCGACACCGCCCGCTCGCTCATCCGCGATTCGATGCGGGAAGTGGTGGAAGACACCCGGCGCAATGGAGTGGCCCGGGCCAAGCGCTTCGTGGTGCCGAGCCCGGTGACCATCGAAGTCGATTTCTCGAGCACCGTGCACGCCGATCACGCCGCCATGGCACCGGGAATCGCCCGGACGGGGCCGCGCACCGTGCTGGCGCGCTACGAGGATTTCCGTGAGGTCTTCCGCGCCTTCCGCACGATCTTCAACTTGGCGGGCGTGGAGTAGGCAGTCGAAACCGCAGGGTTCTTTGACAGGAAGATCAGGGATTCCTCGCTGTGCTCGGAATGACAGAATGACGACGCAAGTCTGTCATTCCGAGCGCAGCGAGGAATCCCTGATCTCCCCGCACATCAAACCGGAGTAGCAATGCTCATCGCCAGCGCGCTGGCCCTCGTCACCGCGTTCTCCGCCGACACCGGCAAGAAGAAGGTCGATTCCCTTCCCCTCACCACCACCCGCACCGTCGAGTACGAAACCAGCGAAGGCACCTGGATCTCGCTGGACGTCTCGCCCGACGGGCGGATGCTGGTGTTCGAGCTGATGGGCGACCTCTACACCATGCCGATCGGCGGGGGCCGCGCGACGGCGCTCACCCATGGGCCCGCCTTCGACTCCCAGCCGCGCTGGTCGCCCGACGGGAAGGACATCGCCTTCCTGAGCGACCGCGACGGGGGCGAGAACGTCTGGCGCATCACCGCCGACGGCGGCCGCACCACCCAGGTCACCAAGGGCGACAACAATCTCTACGCCTCGCCCGAGTGGACCCCCGACGGCAACTACATCGTCGCGTCGCGGACCAACGCCCCCCTCGGGAGCAGCTACGCGCTCTGGCTCTTCCACAAGGACGGCGGCCCGGGGCTGAGCCTCACCAAGGACGACAAGGGCGCCGGCGCGCAGGGGAGCGGCCGGGGCAGCAACATCAACTCCCTCGGCGCCGCCTTCGGCAAGGACGGGCGCTACCTCTGGTACGCCCGCAAGCGCGGCGGCTTCGGCTACAACATCGACATCTCCCAGTGGCAGCTCGCGATCTACGACCGCGAGACCGGGCGGATCTTCCCCCAGACCGACATCTACGGCAGCGCGATGCGCCCCGTCCTCTCCCCCGACGGCCGGTGGCTGGTGTACGGGGTGCGGCATGACGCGGAGACCGGCCTCCGGCTCCGCGACCTGACCAACGGCGACGAGCGCTGGCTCAGGTACCCGGTGCAGCGCGACGACCAGGAATCGCGCTTCACCCGCGACCTGATGCCCGGCAGCTCGTTCACCCCCGACAGCAAGGCCTTCGTCACCACCTGGAATGGGAAGATCTGGAAGGTCGACCTGGCCAGCGGCAGCGGCACCGAGATCCCCTTCACCGCCCAGGTGAAGCTCGAGCTGGGCCCGCTGGTGCACTTCGATACCCCGGTCGAGACCGGCGACATCGAGCTCCGCCAGGTGCGTGACGCGGCGCTCTCGCCCGACGGGAAGCGGCTGGTGCTGAGTGCGCTCGACCGGCTCTACGTGATGGAGTATCCCGGCGGCACCCCGAAGCGCCTCACCAGCGACACGGTGCGGGAGCAGCATCCCGCCTGGTCGCCCGACGGAAAGAGCATCGCCTACATCACCTGGGGGAACCTGGGGGGCGATATCCGCAGCGTCAGCGCGACCGGCGGCAATCCCACCCGCCTGACCACCGAGCCCGCCTTCTATCAGTTCCCGGCCTGGTCGCCGGCCGGCGACCGGATCGTGGCGCTGCGTGGCTCGCGGAGTGCCCGGGTCAACGAGGGGTTCGGGCCCGGCTACGAGCTGGTCTGGCTCCCCGCGAAGGGTGGCGCGGTCACCCGGATCTCGCCGGTGAACCCCGGCGGCCGGCCGCACTTCTCCCGCGACCCCGCACGGATCTATATCTACGACCCGGGCGATGGCCTCGTCTCGATGCGCTATGACGGCACCGACCGGATCAGCCACATCAAGGTCACCGGCTTCACCATCAACTCTCCCGGGGCCGAGCCCAACAGCGCCGACGAGATCCTGATGGCGCCCGACAGCCAGCGGGTGGTGGCGCTGGTGAACAACTACGTCTACCTCGTCGACCTCCCCAAGACCGGGCAGCGGCCGCTCACCATCAGCATCGCCGACCCGAAGAGCGCCCTCTTCCCCGCCCGCCGCCTGACGAGCATCGGCGGCGACTTCATCGGCTGGGGGAGCGACGGGAAGAGCGTCACCTGGTCGCTGGGCCGGAGCTTCTTCCGCTACCGGATCCCGGCGGCCGATTCGGCCACGGCCCTCAAGGTCTCGGCCGACTCCGCCCGCAGCGACAGCGTCAAGCAGCTCGGCGCCAAGGCCGACTCGGCCTTCAAGGCGCGGGTCGATTCGCTCAACAAGCTCCCCGCCTACACCGCCGACCGGCTCAACCTCGTCATCAAGGTCGGGCGCGACGTGCCCAAGGGCGCGGTGCTCTTCACCGGCGCCCGGATCATCACGATGAAGGGTGACGAGGTGATCGAGAACGGCTCCCTGGTCGTGAGCGAGAACCGGATCACCTGCGTGGGCGCGGCGGGTGCCTGTTCGGCCCCCGCGGGTGCCAGGACCATCGACCTCGCCGGCAAGACCGTCATCCCCGGCTTCGTCGACATCCACGCCCACCCCTGGCCGGCGTGGGGGGTACACCAGCCGCAGGTGTGGAAGTACCTCGCCAACCTCGCCTGGGGCGTGACGACCACGCGTGACCCGCAGACCAGCACCACCGACGTGCTGACCTACGCCGACCAGGTGGACGCCGGCGACCTCATCGGTCCCCGGATCTACCACACCGGCCCGGGCGTCTTCGGCCCCTACATCGAGGAGCCCTTCACCTCGCTCGAGGAAGTGCAGAATTCGCTCAAGCGCTACAGCGAGTTCTACCGCACCAACACCATCAAGCAGTACATGGCGGGCAACCGGAAGCAGCGCCAGTGGGTGATCATGGCGGCGCAGCAGCAGAAGCTGATGCCCACCATCGAGGGCGGGCTCGACTTCAAGATGAACCTGACGGTGGCGATGGACGGCTACCCGGGGCACGAGCACTCGCTCCCGATCATGCCGCTCTTCAAGGACGCGGTGGAGCTGTACGCGAAGTCGGGGATCACCTATACCCCGACCCTGCTGGTGAGCTACGGCGGGCCGTGGAGCGAGAACTACTTCTACGAGAAGTACGACATCCACGACATGCCCAAGGTGCGCCGGTTCATTCCCCACGCCGAGATCGACAACCGCGCCGAGCGGCGGCCCTGGTTCCGGGAGAACCAGTACGTCTTTGCCCGCATCGCCGAGGGGGCGAAGAAGATCGTGGAGGCTGGGGGACGCGTCGGGCTGGGGGGCCACGGCCAGATGGACGGCCTGGGCGACCACTGGGAACTCTGGGCGATGGCGGCGGGCGGGATGAAGCCGCATGACGTCCTGCGGGTCGGCACCATCTTCGGCGCCCAGGCGATCGGCTTCGGCAACGATCTCGGCTCCCTCGAGAGCGGCAAGCTCGCCGACCTGATCGTGCTCGACGGCAATCCGCTCGAGGACATTCACAACACCAACACCATCCGCTACGTGATGAAGAACGGGCGGCTCTACGACGGCAACACCCTCGACGAGGTGTACCCGCGGGCGCGCCCGCTGCCGAAGCAGTGGTGGTGGGACGGCAACACCGGGGACGTGGGTGCGGTCCGGCCCATGACCGAAGACCTGGTGCCGCAGCCGTGAGGTTGGGGCACAGGACAGCCAGGGGAGCGGCCTGGACCTGTGCCCTGCTGCTGGCCGCGGGCTGTCACCCCCGCGGCGCCCCTGCTCCCGCGAGTCCTCTCGTATCGCTGGAACAGGCGTATGACCGGGTTCGCTATTGGGACGACCAGGCGCGCTTGCTGACTTCGCTCGGGCGCGACACCACCCCCGGTGGCGTAGCGCGCCAGCAGGTGGGCCGCCTGCTCGAGGATGCCCGGAAGGACTTCGCGGCGCGCCTGGCCCGGGTCGATACCACGACGCTCCCGGCCGACCCCCGCCGGATGGTCGGCGCGATGCGGACCGCGTGGGATGCGGGTCTCGCGGGAGGTGAGCCCGGGAGCGGCGCCAGCCCCGATCCGGTGGCGGCGCTGAGCGACAGCATCTACGCCGTCTATGGCGCCGCCGCGGGCCGCATCGTGGTCGGGAACGACACGCTCAATCGCCTCGCCATTCTCGGGAGGCTTGGACGGGAGCCGGACGCCGCCTTGCGGCGCCGGCTCTTTCTTTCGCTCCAGCCGGTGTGGCGGAGCGTGAACGGCTCGAACGACACCACCAGCCCCTACCGGCGGCTCGTGGACAAGCGCCACGCCGCCTGGAGCAGCACCGGTTCGCCCATCGACCAGAAGGCGCCGGCCTTCGGCCTGGCCCCCGACGAGCTGGAGCGGTGGCTCACGCGGGCCCTGGATGCCTGGCGCGCCACCCAGCCCGACACCCTGCTGGAGCCGTGGGACTGGTACTACGCGATGGGCGCCGCGAGCCGCCGGCTCTCCCCGCGCATTCCCCACATCGCCGACCTGGAGCGGGTGAATCGCGAGTTCTACGCGGCGCTCGGCGCCGACCCCGACTCGCTGCACATCCACTACGACCTGCTGCCACGCAGTGGGAAGGACCCGGTGGCCTTCACCGACTTCGGTGCGCGGCTCCGGGGTGGCCCCGAGGGCGGCTGGGCGCTCACCGAGCCGTGGGTCTTCACCAGCTACCTCGACGGCGGCTTCGACAACCTCGCCGAGCTGCTGCACGAGACCGGGCACGGCATCCACATCGCCGGGATCCGTACCCGCTCGGCCTTTGCCGACTGGCCCGACAACGACACCTTCACCGAAGCGCTCGCCGATGTCCCGGCGATGGAGCTGTACGAGCCCGCCTGGCAGGCGCGCTTCCTCGGGGACAGCGCCACGCTCGCCACGTCGCTCCGGGCACGCTACAGCGGCATCATGATGGACATGGCCTGGGCGCTGTTCGAGATCCGCATTCACCGGTCGCCCGTCAGCGACCCGAACCAGCTCTGGAGCAACATCACCAGCCACTGGCTCGGCATCGTACCGCATCCCGAGTGGTCCTGGTGGGCGATGCGGGGCCAGCTCATCGACGCCCCCGGCTACCTCATCAACTACGCCTTCGGCGCGTTCATCACCGCCGACATCCGGGCCCGGGCCGCCGCGCTGGGCCACCCGTTTGCGCCGGCGGCGCCGGGGCAGTATCCCTGGTTGTCAGCGCGGCTCTACCGCTGGGGCCAGGAGCGCCCCAGCCGCACCGTGCTGGAGGAGTTTCTCGGCCGGCCGCTCAAGCCCGACGCGCTGCTGGCCGATCTGGGAAGGATGGGGAACACGTCGACGAAGGCGGGGGCGCCATGACCGACAGGCTGCCGGATTTCCACTCCGGGGACCGGGCCCAGTTCTACAAGCTCCTCTTCCGGACCGGGATGTACATCATCCCCCTGCTCTTCGTGGGTGAGGCGCTGGCCTGGAGCCGCGGCTGGATCGGGCCGGGGACGCTGTTCGTGCTCGCCATCCTCAACTTCCCGGTCGTCTACATCTACTGCGCGATCCAGTTCTGGATGATGTCGACGGTCGCGGAGGGGTTCACCAAGATGGTGCTGGCGGGAGGCAACCTTCCTCCCGACCCGGCTCACTCGCGCTTCGAGGCGCTGGAGGTTCGGGGCCGGTATGCCGACGCGGCCGAGGCCTGGCGCGACCACCTGGTGGCCAAGCCGCGCGACCACCTCGCCCGCATCAAGCTCGCCGACCTGTGCCTCCGCCATCTCGACCGGCCGGACGAGGCGGAGCGGCTCTACCTGGAGATCCGGCAGGGCCAGCCCACGCCCAGGGAGGAGCGGCTCGCGACCAACCTGCTGATGGAGCTGTACCGGAAGACGGGACGGAAGGACCGGCTCATGGTGGAGCTGGCTCGCTTCGCGAACCAGCACAAGGGAACCCGCGCCAGCCAGGAGGCGACCCGCGTTCTGCTGGAGCTCAAGCAGGAGCTGCCCAGGGAGTAGTCCCCTCTACCCCCGGCCGGGGCCGCCTCACACTGAGAGGACCTCCACCTCCGCTGCGTTACTTGGGGGAAGACAGGCTCCGAGTACCGTTCGGCGGGTGGAAGGGAGGCTCCGATGGCGCTGCAATCGCAGCTGTTCCGCAACGATCCGAAGCTCGAGGCTGCCGCCGTTTCGGACCAGGCGCATATCGTGCCCGGGGCGAGCGGAGAGCACGTGCGGAAGATCCAGCTGGCGCTGATCCAGCTGGACCAGGCGGCCATCGCCCCTGATGGGAGCTACGGTCCCGCGACCGCGGCGGCGGTACTCGCCTACAAGAAGCAACGGAGCATCATCAACCGCGCCTATCAAACGCAGGCGGACAACATCGTCGGCCGGATGACGATCGACCGGCTCGACAAGGAGCTGCTGGCCGCCGAACAGGGCAGCAGCGGGCGTATCCCACGGTGCTACTTCCCGCCTGGACCCCGGGAGAACGTCCGGCCGTCTCCGAACGAGGGCTCAAGCCACCTGATGCTGTCCTTCGCGGTCGGCGGGGGCCCGGCTGCCCCGGCGGACGTGGTGACCGGCTTCTCGCTCCTGGCGGAGAAGGACGCCAGCCTGCCGCTCGCCAAGTCCTGGGTTGCGGCGACCCTGACCAAAATCGGCCAGATCGAGGGGCGGATCATTCCCTCCGGCCCTTACTCCCCTGCCGACATCGCGTTCTTCGCGTCGATCGAGACCCACTTCAAGGTCAACATCCCCACGGTAAGCGAGGCAGTGGCCAGAGACCGGCTCCAGAAAATCAAGACGCTGTTCCTGAAGATCGAACGCGTCCTCAACGCCATCGGCCCGGGCAGTTCCCGGGTCATGGGGAATCCCGGCGTCCCCGACAAGGCGTTGGGGCCGCTCGGCGGCATCAACATCCCCGGCCAGTTCATCACCATCGGCCGCGACTTCCACAACGCCAACCCCAACATGCGCGCCGCGGTCCTGATTCACGAGGGGGGACACTTCGCCGACGCGTCCTGCTCGCATGCCGCCTCCGAACAGCCGGCCCCCGACGGCTGGCCCATCGAGGACTCGTTCGGGACCGCGGTCAACCCGCGAAAGCTCAAGTACGCCCAGCTGGACTTCAACCTGCACATGCAGAACGCCTACTCGTTCGCCCAGTGCGCCCTGCACAACGGCCTCGGCATCGACAAGCGGCCGCCGTGACCCCCGGCGTCGCCTAGGAGCCGGTCCCCGCCACCAGGGGCGCCACCGGCACGGGCACGAGCGCGTCACCGCGCTGGTTGTTGCCCAGCTGCCCGATACTGTTTCTCCCCCAGCAATAGAGTACGCCCTTGATGTCGGTGGCGCAGGTGTGATTCTGCGCCGGCGCGATGGTTTTCCATTTGTGGGCGCCGAGGACCAGCACCGGGTTGGAGCGGGGGAAGATGTCGTCGTTGCCGAGCTTGCCGTACTGGGCCTGGCCCCAGCACCAGGCGTCCTGGGCGGCCGTGATGCCGCAGGCGTGGAACCGTCCGACCGAGATGGTGGTGAAGGTGTGGGTCCCGCCGACCGCCACCGGCTCGCGCACCGCGGCGCTGACGGCCTGGCCGTTGCCGAGCTCGGAGAAGGCGTTGTTGCCCCAGCACCAGGCGGTGCCGCTCAGGTCGAGCCCGCAGGTGTGATAGGCGCCGGCGTGCACGTCGGCGAACTTGTGTCCCCCCGCCACCGGGACCGGCACGCTGGCATCGAGGGTGTCGCCGTGGCCCAGCTGGCCCCGCCACCCGCTGCCCCAGCAGTACGCATCGTTGGTGGTGGTAACGCCGCAGGTGTGGGCCGAGCCGCTGCTGATGGTGAGGAAGGTGAGGCCGCCCTGCACCGCCACCGGGGTGTAGTTGTCGAGGGTGTCGCCGGCGCCCAGCGCCCCGAATTCCCCCTGGCCCCAGCACCACGCCCTGGCATCGGTATCGAGGGCGCAGGTCTGGCCCCCGCCCGCGGCGATGGCCCGGAAGACGTGCCCGCCCGTCACCGCGAGCGGCAGCGGCTCCCGGCCGGTGGCGGCGCCGGTGCCGAGAACGCCGGTGAAGTTGGTGCCCCAGCACCACGCTTCGCCGGCCGGCGTCAGGGCGCAGGCGTGAAATTCCCCCGTGCTCACCACCGCGGCCGTGATTCCCCCCGCGACCGGGAGCGGCTCCCGCGAGTCGGCCAGGGTGCCGTTGCCGAGCTGCCCCACGTCGCCCGCGCCCCAGCACCAGACCTGGTCGTCGTTATCGACCGCGCAGGAATTGTCCGAGCCGGCGGAGACCATGCGCACCGGCACGCCGGCCGGGCTGGGGCCGTTGCCACCACCGTCACCGCACCCCGCGAGAAGGCTGCCGCACACCAGGCCCGCCAGCACCAGCGGATGACGCATGGCTCAGGTCCCTTCGCAGGGTGAAGATCGGCAGTTCGGGGGGACAGAGAAACCGGGCCCGGACCGCGGTGGTCCCGACGCCACGGGAGACGAACAGCGGCGCGAAAGTGTCACGGTACCACCCGGCGACGAACCGCCCGCTGCCGGGCGGCGTCAGCGGCGGGACCAGGGGAAAACGGATCTGGCCGCCGTGGGTGTGCCCCGTGGCGATAAAGGTGGGGCGCGGGAACCGATCCGTCGATAGGGTGTCGGTGAAGCCGGGCGCGTGGTAGGTCCACAGGGCGGGAATGCCCGAAGGAAGCCCGGCCAGGGCCCGCGCCGGCTCCGCCTTGCCGGCCCGGGGATCGTCGAGGCCCACCACCGCCAGCTGGCGCTCCCCCGCCCCGAGCACCCGGGTGCTGTTGCAGAGCAGCTCCGCGCCGCCGGCCTCGAGGGTCCGGGCAAACCGCGCCGCGGTGACGCCGGCCGCGTACTCCCAGTTCCCGATCACCGCCAGCGTCCCGAGCCGGCCGCGCACCGCTTCCACGAAGGGCTTGAGGTCGCGAAGCTGGCTCTGCTTCTCGATCAGGTCGCCGGTGAGCAGCGTGATGTCGGGGGCGGCCTCGGCGACGAGATCCATCGTCTTGCGGGCGGCGAGATGGAGGCCGTCATGCAGGTGGACATCGCTCACCTGGAGGATGCGGAGCCCGTCGAGCGCGGGCGGCAGGTCCTCCACCGGCACGTCGTGCGGGGTGAGCGTGACGTGATGCGGTTCGAGGCCGAAGGCGTAGCCCGCCCCGCCCGTCATGCCGGCGAGCCCCACTCCAGCGGCGGCGAGGAACCGCCGCCTCGATAGATAGACCGTCACGCGCGCAATCTAGCGGTGGCCCGCGACTCTGGTCATCGGAGGGGGAATCCGTAGATTAGCGGACCCCATTCTCCCGATCCCCTGGAGCATCCATGCCCCGTCCCGTGCTTCCACTCACGCTCGCCCTGCTGGCCGGAGCCCTGCCCCTGGCGGCCCAGAACCCGGACTCGGTCACCTTCAGCCGCCAGCGTGTAGCTGACGGGCTGTACATGCTCCGCGGTGCAGGGGGAAACGTGGCGGTCGCCTCGGGGAAGGACGGGGTATACCTGGTCGATGACGACTTCGAGCCCAACGCGGCCAGGCTCCGGGAGGCGGTCGGCAAGGTGGCGACCGGCCCGGTGCGGTTCCTGATCAATACCCACTGGCACGGGGACCACACCGGCGGCAACGCGGTGCTGGGCGGCGCGGGGGCGATCATCGTGGCCCAGGACAACGTCCGGCAGCGGATGAGCCGGGAGCAGGTGATGAAGTCGTTCAACGAGACGGTGCCGGCGGCGCCGCCCGTGGCCCTCCCGGTGATCACCTTCACCGAGACGATGACGCTGTACCTCAACGGCGACACCGTCGACATCGTCCACGCAAAGAATGCGCACACCGATGGCGATGCGATCATTCACTGGCGGAAGGCGAACGTCATTCACGCGGGCGATACGTTCTTCAACGGGTTCTATCCCTTCATCGATTACGAGAGCGGCGGCACGGTCGACGGGATGATCGCCGCGGCGGACACCATCCTGGCCCTCTCGGACGACCAGACAAAGATCATCCCCGGTCACGGGCCCCTCGGGAACAAGGCGCAGCTGCGGGCTTTCCGTGACATGATGGCCACCGTGCGGCTCCGCTTCGCGCGGGCCCGGGCCGAGGGGAAGACCGCGGAGCAGGTGGTGAACGCGCACCTGCTCAGCGACCTGGACGCGACCTGGGGACAGGGCTTCCTGACGACCGATCAGTTCTCGGCCTTCGCGTATCCGGCGGTGCCGAGACCCTGACAGCATTACATGATCAGGGGATTTCAATGGATTCGGGGATTCGGACCGCTTCAGACAACGAGTTCCCATTAACAGCCGGTTCAATCCGCGGTTGTCCGGTCAAATCCCCTGACCACGCCGGGACATCCGGGAACGACCCCCGCCCGAAGAAGATCTTCTCCGCCACCACCCGGAACGGCGGCACCCTGAGCACCGCCGTGGCCGCCTCGAGCAGGAGCGGGTGGTCGAGCCCCGCCAGCATGCGGCGGAGCGCGAGTCGGCTCGCGAACTTCCGCCGGAACTGGTTCCCCGCGTAGGGCGCGAGCGCGGCCTCCCCGCCCCCCGCCAGCAGCTCGACCGTCACCCGCGCGGCGAGATCCGAGAGCCGCACGCAGGGATCCAGCCCACCCGCGGTCAGCGGCGAGACCGCCCCCGCGGCATCCCCCACCAGGAGCCCGCGCCGGTTCGCGATCCGCGGCAGCACGCCGCCCACCGGGATCAGCCCCCCGCGCCGCTCCACCATCGTCGCACGGCTCCAGTCCACCGCCACCGGCGGCTCCGCCTTGAGCCGCGCCAGCGCCCGGGCCGGGTCGAACCGGTCGGCGTACCCGCCCACCCCGATGTGCACCTCTTCGCCATCATGCACCATCCAGGCGAGATACCCGGGCGCGAGCTCGCTCGAGAGCAGGCAATGGAAGACCGGCGGTCCCTCGAGCGGGACGCCGCGATAGACCTCCTCGACGCCGGCGATCCACTCCCGGTTCTGGTCGAGCCCCAGCCACCCCGCCACCCGCGACCGGGCGCCGTCGGCGCCGATGATGAACCGCGGCCGGATCGCCGACGGTCCCCGTCCGCTGAGCCGCACCACCGGCTCCTCCCCCGCGCCGATTCCCCGGCAGCGGGTCCGCGGCCACCACTCCGCGCCGGCCTCACGCGCCTCCTCGAGCAGGCGGCGATAGAGCAGCCCCATGCGCCCCACCCGGAACTCCATGTGAGGCGAGGTGAGCCGGAGGGTACGGCGGGCGGGCGAGTAGAGCACCACGTCGCGCACCTCCGGCCCGAAGACGCCCTCGGGAAACTGGAAATCCTCCAGCGTGCGCCGCACGAAGATCCCGGTGGTCCGGATCTGCTGGTCGACCGAGGCGCGCCCGTCGGCCAGCACCACGTGGAGCCCCGCTGACGCGAGGCGCCGCGCGGTCCAGAGCCCGGCGAGCCCGGCCCCGACCACCAGGACGTCACACCGCCGCATCGCGGTCGCCCTCGAGCGGGTCCAGCCCGCCGAAGCGGCGGTGGCGGGAGCGGAAGTCGGCCAGCGCGAGCGCGAGGTCCTGTTCGCCGAAGTCGGGCCACGCCACCTCGCTGAAATGCAGCTCGGCGTACGCCGCCTCCCACAGGAGGAAGTCGCTCAGCCGCCGTTCCCCGCCGGTGCGGATCAGGAGGTCGACATCGGGGGCCGGGCGCCGGTCGTGCTGCACGTGGCCCAGCTCGGCCTGGAAGCGGTCGCGGGTGACGTTCTGGCCCGCCAGCCGGCGCGCCGCGCGGAGGAGCTGGTCCCGGGCGGAGTAGTCGAGCGCGATCCGGAGCCAGAGGGTGCGCCCGTCGCGGGTGGCGCGCTCCGCTGCGCCGATTGCGGCGCGGAGCGGGAGGGAGAGCCGGTCCCGCCGGCCGAGGACGCTGAGCCGCACCCCGCGCGCGCGGCACTCCCCGGCCTCCCGCCGGAAGTGGTCGAGGAAGAGCCGCATCAGGGCGTCGACCTCGGACTGGGGGCGGCGCCAGTTGTCGCTCGAGAAGGCGTAGAGCGTGAGGATCCCCACCCCCTGGTCGGCGGCGGCGCGCACCACCCGGCGCACCGACTCGGCGCCGGCCTCGTGACCGTGGGCGCGGGGATAGCCCTGGCGGGTGGCCCAGCGGCCGTTGCCGTCCATGATGATGGCGACGTGGAGCGAAGTGCTTTGCATCACAAAGCCTCAGGTCAAAAAAAAGGGGTCGTTCGCCGCGGGGCGCCCGCCTAGCGGCGGGTCGCCCGGATCAGCGCTTCCATGTGTTCGAGATAGCGTTCCAGCGCCTTGCGGCCGGGCGCGGTCAGGCGGTACTCCGTGCGGGGGATGCGGCCCTCGAACGACTTGAGGCAGGCGATGTACCCCGCCTCCTCCAGCTTCCGGGCGTGCACGCTGAGGTTGCCGTCGGTGGTCTCGAGCATCTGCTTGAGCTCGTTGAAGCTCAGGGTGTCGTTCACCGCCAGCACGCTCACGATCGCGAGCCGGAGCCGCTCGTGAATCACCCGGTCGAGGTCGGGGGCGAGCGCCGCCCGGCCGCCGGCCACGCCCTTGAGCGGTTCGGCGGCGTGCTTCGGCGAGGCCGTCTTCTTTGCCGCGTTCGACTTAGCCACCGTACCTCCGGGCAATCCAGGTCCCGAACCCGATGTGAATCCCGCCGAAGCCGAGGGCCATGAGCAGGTTGCCCCAGGCGGCGGGCGTGAAGAGGGCGACCCCGCCCAGCAGCATGAAGCAGGCGCCCATCACCGGCACCACCGGCACCGACAGTGCGCCCCCGGTCACCACCGCCGTCCCGTAGAGCAGGAGCCAGGTCCCGGGGAGGAGCACGGTGAGCCCCGCCCGGTAGAGCACCACCGTCATCAGGGCGCCCACCAGCACCGGCGGGGTGTAGGCCAGCACGAAGCGGCGGCCGGGCTTGGAGCCGATCGGCGTGCCGCCGGCCGCGGCCTTTCGCACCATGGCGAGGCCGCCGATGGCAAAGGCGAGCCACCCCTCCGCCACCCACGCCAGCATCCAGCGCTCGATGGTGGGCTGGCGGCTCGCGATCAGCGCGGCGAGCAGCGCCGTCACCCCCATCCCCACCCCGCCCCACCCCGGCACCGCGGTGAAGGAGCCGGCCCGCTCCATGGTGTCGCGGATGAAACGGATGTTCTCGATGGCCCGGGCGGAGATGGGCAGCTCGGGGACCTCGTCCGCTCCCTCAACCGGCCGGGGGCCGGGGGGCGCCGGGTCGGCGGCGCGGGGGCGGAAGGGGATCGGGTCGGGCATGGGTGGAGTGTACCGAGTGGAGCGGGTGCCGTCAAGTGCTTTGCATCACAAAGCCGGAAGAACAAGTGCGCTGTCATCCCGAGGAGCGCACGCGACGAGGGATCTACTCGGCCGGGCCACGTGGCCGGTGGAGTAGA
>JAXLXZ010000029.1:0-35583 GCA_046327735.1 Gemmatimonadales bacterium
GGTGACCGGCCCCCTACTCTTCCGTGGCCTTGACCAGGACCATGCGGAAGCCCATGCCGTGCTGGTTGATGGCGCCCCACTGTGCGATCCACTGTTTGTCCCTGGTTACCCAGAAGAAGATGCCTTCCTCCCGGGCCGGTTTCGGGCCCAGCTGGATCTTCCAGCAATCGAAGGTTCCTGCAGGAACAGCAACTCTCTCCTCTCCGATGACCGACAAGTCGTACCACTGCTGTTCCAGCTTTTTGTAGTACGGCCAGACCACGAGCGCGATGCTGCCCTTCCAGTCCCGGTCGATCGGAGCCCGGCGGAGCGCAAGGTTGAGCGCATCACTCCGCAGCACCATTCCCCCCGACCCATCCTGGCTGTCCCCTTCCTTGCTGAGCACGTTCCAACTGGTTCCGTGCTCGGTGATGTACCCGCGAAGTACGTCGTGCTCCCGGAACTCCTCGACAATCCTGGCATTGCTCTTGTAGACGCTGATCGAGCGGGCCAGCTGTCGCACCTGCAGGGTGTCGAACCAGGCTGAGTCACGCCACCTTGGGGGCTGGTCGCCCGTCGGTCCACCGAGCAGCAGCCACGCAGCCTCCCCCTTCCAATCGGAATGCTCGAGCCGGCTCCGCATGACAGGGGTGGAATCGGTGAAGGCATGGCCTTCGGCGAGGAAAGCGTACTGCATTTCTCCCGGCCGGATCTCTCGGCTCGAAGTCACCACCGGAAACGACGGGAACGAGGCTCCCTGGGCCATCAGGGCCGAGGGGAGGAGCGCGTCGGCCGCGAGCGCGGCCGCTGGATTCCGAGTCTTCGGCCGCCGGGCCACGAGCGCGAGCGTACCGCCAACCCCCAAGACCAGCACCGCTGCCGCGGCGATCCAGACCGGCCGGAGTGACCGCACCTTCTCCGTCGCCGTCAGCTCCGCCTGCCGCGCGCGGATACGTGCAAGCTCCTCGTCCGAGGGGCGGTGCTCCTCGGCGGCGTACGCCGCGCGGATCCGCTCCTCCAGCTCATCCCGTGTGCTCATGGCTCCAGCTCCTCCCGCAGCCGCTTCATCGCCCGGCTCAGGCGCACCTCCGAGGCGCCGCGGCTGATCCCGAGAATCTCCGCGATCTCCTCGTGGCTGTACCCCTCCACCACCTTCAGCACCACCACCGCCCGCTGGTCGATCGGCAGCGCCTCCACGGCCCGCCGCACCTCGATCGACTCCCCATCCTGCCGGCCCGCGCCGACCAGCACGCCCCGCTCCAGCGGAAGCTCCCGCCGTGTCCGCGACGACCGGAGCCGCTTGAGCGCCAGGTTCACCGCCAGCCGGCGCAACCACCCGTCGAGCCGTCCCGCTTCTCTATAGCTGCCGAGCGACTCCGGCAGCCGGGCAAAGAGGTCCTGCACCACATCCTCCGCCTCGCTCCGATTCCCCAGGAGCCGCCACGCCAGCCGCCCCAGCCCGCCGGCATGCCGGAAGTAGAGCGCGCCGAGGGCGTCCGAGTCGCCCCCCGCCGCCGCGGCGGCCAGCACCGCGTCGGGGACCTCGGCATCCGCATGACGGAGAGGGAGGCTCATGTCACATACAATCCGCGAACCGGGCCAGACCTTACAGGCATGACATCGCTCCGGGGCCCGAATACATTCCGGGCTTCCTGTTCGGCAGTTCATCCCTCAACAAGGATCCGCACCCGTGAAGCAGACCGCTGCTGCCTCCCTCGCCGCCCTCGTCCTCGCCCTGGGCTGCGCCAAGAAGGAGACACCGGCCCCCGACACCGCCGCCACCACGCCGCCCCCCGCCCCCCACAAGGTGGCCTCGATCGCGGGGTTCAGCACCCCCGAGTCGGTGATCTGGTCGGCCAAGGCGAACGCCTGGTTCGTCAGCAACATCAACGGCTCCCCGGTCGCCAGGGACGGCAACGGCTTCATCAGCCGGGTGAACCGCGACGGCGCGGTCGACAGCCTGCACTTCATCCAGGGTGGCCGGGACGGCGTCACGCTCAACGGCCCCAAGGGCCTCGCGCTGGTGGGTGACACCCTCTGGGTTGCCGACATCGACGCGATCCGCGCCTTCGACATCACCAACGGCAAGCCGGTCGCGAGCATCGAACTGGGCAAGCAGGCGACCTTCCTGAACGACGTGGCGACCGGCCCCGGCGGCGTCATCTACATCACCGACTCGGGTCTCGGCTTCGACGACAAGGGCAACCCGACCCATCCCGGTCCCGACAAGATCTTCGGCCTCAGCGGCCGCACCGCCAAGATGGTCGCCACCGGCGACTGGCTGAACCGGCCCAACGGCATCACCTGGGACGAAGCCAACAGCCGCTTCATCGTGGTGCCCTTTGGCGGGACGGCGCTGCTCGGGTGGAAGCCGGGGGTGCAGAAGGTCGATACCGTGGGCACCGGCCCCGGCAGTCAGGATGGTGTGGAGATTGTCGGTGGGGACCTGCTGGTGACGAGCTGGGCCGATTCGAGCGTCTTCAAGGTGGGCGCGACCGGCAATACCAAGGTCGCCACCGGCGTCACCTCGCCGGCCGATTTCGGCGTCGATCAGACCCGCGGTCTGATTGCGATCCCGCTCTTCACCCAGAACACCGTCGAGGTCTGGCAGGTGAAGTAACTCACGAACGGGACGGGAGGGCTCTCCAGCGGAGTCCTCCCGTCATCGGTGCTGTCACCGGTCGTTCTCACGACCCTGGAGCAGCACTTGGCGCTCTCCCCCTCCGCCGTTCGCGGTCCCGAGCTGGACGAGCCACTGCCGGTCCTTGCTCACCCACGCATAGTATCCCGGCTGCTTCCCCACCTGGAGCTTCCAGGTGGCGAACCTCCCCGCTGGCACCGTGACGGTGTCCTCGCCGACGACTTCCAGGTTGAGCCAGAAGTGGATCGCCATGCCCATCGGGGCGGAGATCGCCTCCATGCTCCCCCGCCAGCCGATGGCGAGTTCCGCCGCGCCCAGGGTGGCGGCGAGCTGCGGGCGCCACAGCGCGATGACGCCGGGCGTGTCATAGAAGTCCGCCTGGAGCCGCCCCCCGCCGATCAGGCGGGGTCCCAGTGAATCGAGCGGCACCGAGCGCCACTCGGTCATGCCAGCGGCGGTCCGCACTCCGTTGAGCACGCTCGCGTCCTGGAAGATCTGGGTCACCTGGGTGCCGACGGCCGTCGCTGAGACGCGGGCGACCGGCCGGAGGGATTCCTGGTCGAGCCAGAGCGTATCGGTGAGGCGGCCCCCCTTTCCGTAGTACCAGACGTACCGCTCCTGCCCCTCATAGCGAGCGGTAGAGAGGTCCTGCCGCCATGCGGACGCCGTGTCGCCGGGCGAGTCCTCGTCGACCAGGGCATAGCGCCAGGAACCACGCGGGAGCGGGCGCGTGGCTCGAATGATGGGAAAGGTGGGATGGTCGCTGGCCTGGGCGTAGAGCGAGTTCACCAGGTTCTCCCGCCCGCCCGGGGTAGCCTCGTCCTGCCCGCTTCCCGGGTTCCGGCTGGAGACGATCGGTAGCAGCAACAGGATGCAGGCCGCGGCCGCGGTGACCAGCAGGCTGCGAACCAGCCGGCGGTCGAGGGTGGAAGGATCCAGGGGAAGCGTCATCCGCTCCCCCGCGAGCCGTCGCGCGAGGATCGTCTGCATCTGCTGCTCCGAGGGTGTGGGGACCGGGCCCGTCCGGAAGAGGTCGCGGACGCGCCGTTCGAGTTCGAGCTCGTTCATGGGAGTTCCACCAGGGACTTGAGTCGCGTGAGGGCGCGGTGATAGCGCACCTGCGCCGCGCCGGGGCGGATCCCGAGGAGCGCGGCGATCTCCCCGTGGGAATAGCCCTCGACCACGCGCAGAACGATGAGTGTCCGCTCTTCGGCGTCGAGCCGCTCGAGCGCCTGCGAGAGATGGACATCGCCGCTGGGGTCGAATGGAGCCGCCGGCGGCAGGCTCGCGTCGTCCAGGGTGATTTCCTGCTTGCGGCGGGTCCGGCGGAGGCGCATCAGCGCCAGCCGAACCACCACCCGCCGGAGCCAGGCCTCGAAGCGACCTTCCTCCCGGTAGGCTCGCAGCGCTTCCGGCAGGCCGACGAAGAGGTCCTGGACGATGTCCTCGGCGTCCGGCACCGATTGGGTCAGCCGGAAGGCCAGCGCCAGCAGCCCCGGCGCGTGCCGCCGGTAGACGATGGCGAGTGCCGTCGGGTCGCCATCCCGAAGCTGCGGAATCAGCGAGGCGTGTGTCAGAGGCGGTGCCTGGGGCAGGCTGAGACTCGGGTGGCTCACATCCCTGAATGCCGTGAGCCGGGCAGATCATACGGCGATTATCCGGCGCGGCGTCCTTCGAGCCAGAGCCAGGTCAGCGCCAGCAGGAGGGCAAGAAACGCCAGCGGGGTGAGCCAGGCCCGGCCAGGGGCCGCCAGCCCGGCCGTGGCCGTCATCCCGGCCAGGCGCGGCATCGTGGCGGCGAGCCGCGCGCTCGCGTCGAGGCCGGCCCACTCGCCAGGAGTCGTCACCCGGAAGGGAACCTCGCGCCCGCGGAGCACCGCCGAGTGCCAGCCCGTGGCATGGGGCCAGTAGCTGCCACTCCACTGGGCGGGATCGAACGGACTCTGCGCCAGGGCGAGGGTGTCGCTCCGCCCATCGGGCGCCCGCACGGCGAGGAAGGGCGCCGCTGAATCGGGGATCGGCTGGTCGATGGTGATGCGAACCGGGTGATCCACCCGGAGCGGACCGTCGCCCGACAGCGCGATACGGGTGAGGGTATCGCGCGTGACCGCACCCAGCAACGTGTACCAGTACGCGCTGTAGAGATCGGGTTCGTTCTCGAGCAGCCAGCGCGAGGGGCTCCGGAGCAGCGTCACCGCGACCCGGCCCGCGCCGGCATTCCTGGTTGCCGCGAGCCCGCCGCCCAGCTGGTCCTGGATCAGCCGTTCGCCAGCGGTGAGGCTCGCCGGTTCGGCATCGATGCCGGTACGGGATCGCCGGGGCGCCTCGGACCACGCCGGCCGCACCAGTCGCCGTGCCCCCGCTCCCTCCGATCGAGCCTCGACGGCAAATCCCCCAAGCACACCGCCCGCGCCACGCCCGAGCAGCGCCGGGGCATCGGCGGTGACGAGCAGGCCGAGACCGCGCTCGCGCACCTGCCGCTCGAGGGCGCTCCGCTCGGCGGGCCCGAGGGCAGCGAGCGTGCCGCCGTCCGCGAGCACCGCATCGAAACGCGAAAGTGCCCGCTCGGTCAGTCCGGCCACCTCCGCCGAGCCGTTGAGGATCTCGGTGCGATAGCGCTCGCGGCTGATGCGGGTTCGTACCGTGACGGCGGCGCCGCGCTCGGCGAGCCAGCGCTTGAGCGTGGCGGTCTCGAAGCTGGGCGAGGCGTCGAGCACCAGGAGACCCGGCATCGTCGCCGGCCGCACCGCGACGGCGAGCGTCTCGACGATCTCGGGCGCGCCGGTGCGCCGGAGACGCAGCCGGTACTCGACGGGGCCCGCCGCCTTCGGCCGGTCGCGCAGGAGGAAGCCGTCGGCGCTGTCGCTCACCTGGGTCGAGTCACGCACCCCGGCCGGATCCTCCAGCAGGAGCATCGTGGCTCGTCCGGCGCCGTGCACCCGGCCACGCACGATCAGCGGTTCGCCCACCGCCACCTCACCCGGCGCATCCAGCGTCACGATGCCCGCCGGCAGCTCCGCCGGCTCGAACGTGGTCACCGCAGCGCTGTCGGGCCACTCGTGTGGCAGAAGCCCCCATCCCACGAGCCGGACCGGACGCCCGGTGGCCGCGGCGTTCCCGAGGGTCTGCACCTGGTCGAGCGTGACCGCATCGCGGGAGCGGGCGGCGATCGGCGCACCGGGAGTGAGAATCGTGATGCTCCGCCCTCCGGGGCGAAGCGAGAGGAGGACCACGAACGCCGCGACAGCCACCAGCACCGCCGTGATCCGCAGGGCCAGGTGACGCGGGTTCGGCCGGCGGAACTCGAGCCAGACGAGTCCACCCGCCGCCAGCAGCACCGGGATGAGCCACGGCTTCACTTGCGGCCGCTCCGGAGCAGGGCGCCGTACCGGCGCGCCAGCGGCGAGTCATGGGCCGGCTCCGCCGAGGCGCGAGGTTCCGCCGGCGGGAGGGCGCGCCAGAGCCCGGCGCGGACCCGGGCCTGGCAGGGGAGGCAGCGCAGCGAGTCGGCCAGCTGGCGCAGGTCCCGGAGCAGCGGCAGCAGGGTGGCATCGTCCACCGCGAGCACCGCCAGCTCCTGTCCCGCGGCGCTGAGGGCCTGCGGCAGGCTGTCGTCCCCGGTCCCGGGCGCCGCCGGTGTCAGCAGCGCCAGCGCCCGCCGTGTCGCCGGCAGGGTGTCGCGCGCGGTCGCGCCGCCGGCGAGCCGCCGGTCGGCGATATCCTTGAGCTTCCCCGAGAGCCGCAGGCGACCGACGTCGATCGGCGGCGGGTCGAAGCCCACCCGCTGCACGTAGACCCGGGCGTCCTGCTGCACCTGCTTGATCAGCTCGAGCGCCTGGTACATCGACGGCAGCGCGGCACGCGGCTCATGGGTCCGGAGCCGGAGCTCCGCCTGCCACATGGCCCCCACCGCCTCGCGCAGCTTGTCTTTGACCGACCGGCCGAGGAGCGTCGCATTCTCGGCGTCGTCGTGCCGGTGCTCGAGGCCCTCGGTGCCCTTCTTCGCCGCCGCCTTCTTCGTGTCTTCGCCGGGCTGCTTGTCCGGGACCTCGTCGCCCGCCTTCGGGGCCTCCCGCTTGTCGGGTGGTGCGTCCTGCTGGGCCGCATGCTCCCGTCCGCCCATCGACTCGCGCTGCTCCTCGAACTCCTCCCCGAGAAACTGCCCGTACCGGAGGCGCAGCAGTCCCTGGTCCATGCCGAGCTCGTTGGAGCGCTCCTGGAAGTCGGCGCGGGAGATCCGCGGCTGCTCGTTGAGGAGCTTCTCGGTATCGATGATCAGCTGGCGCTGGCTCCGGAAGTACTCGGGCTGCGCACCCAGCGCGAGCTTCGCAACATCGGCCGTCGCCGCCTCGGCGGAGTCGCGGATGCTGATGAACATCGTCTCGGAGTGGGCCCGGTTGGGGACCGGGGTACGCCGGTCGGTCGCCTCGACATCGAAGTAGAGCTCGTCGCCCGCCCCGAGACCGAGTCCCCGGAGGTCGAGGGTGGCGCGGAGCAGCTCGCCATGGCCGGCGCGCGGGGTGCGCGAGGTGAAGGGAAGCCGGAGCCGGCGGAAGCGCACCGCCTCTCCCCGCCCACTCGCGATCGTGGCCGCCATGGCCACCGCGGCGACGCCGTAGTCGTCGTTCGCGAGCACTTCCACCTCGACTGGCGGGAGCCGCTTCGGGTCGACCACGGTGCGCGGCTCCGGTCGCACTACCGTCAGGAGTGGAGGCCGGTCGGGCCGGACGGCGAGACGGTAGTCGTCGGAGGTGAGCGCCAGCGAATCGGCGCCGTTGAGCTGCACCCGGAAGAGGGTGGAGCGCTCGGCCCGGCTGGTGGCCTCGTACGCGCCGCCGGGAGCCAGCGCCAGGGCGACGGTATCGCCGTTTGAGAAGAGCAGCCGGGCATGCTGCACGGGGCCTGCTGCCAGGAGCCGCCAGCGGAGCGTGGCGCCTTCTTCCGCCTCGAGGTCGCTTCCCGCCGCGTCGTGCGGAGGGAGCCCGGTGTAGGCTGGGGGAGTGATCTCGACCGCGAGCGTCTTGAGGGTGAGCGTCGCGCCGTCCTCGCTGTTGCCCTCGATCCAGCCCACGCTCCGGGTCGCGGGCGGGACGGCGAAGAGCGCCGCCCCGGCGGCGAGGAGCGGCAGCCCGAGCCGGAGGGCGCGGCGCTGCTCATGCCTGGGCAGTGCCGCGCGGGCCCGCACCGCATCGAACCGCCGCTCGACCCGCTGCCGCTGCAGAGCCGCGAGGCCGGCGCCGGGAACGTGGCTCACCAGCAGGGAGGCACTCTCCTCCATCTCCGGCAGCGCCCGGTCGAGGTGCTGCGCGAGCAGCCCTGCCGTCACCGGTCGCCGGCGCTCCCCCGCCCACGCGGCGAAGAGGCCGAGGGAGAATCCGGTGGCGAGACCCGCGATCGATCCCGGCGTGCCGGCACCGGCATGATGCAGGAGACCGGCGAGCGCGACCCCCGACGCGAGACCGATGCCCACCCGGCTCGCCGCCCGCGTCAGCCGGTAGCGGCCGGCGAGCTGCTCCAGCGCGATGGCCGCCGCGGTCACGCGGACCTCCGCCGGGGCCGGGTGGCGAGCCACCGCTCGACCGCGAAGAGCATCAGCGCCAGCAGCAGGAGCGGGAGGCGGGCATTCCGCTCCTCGAAGCGCTCGTCGATACGCAGCGCCGGCATGGCCTGCGCCAGCGAGACCTGCCTCAGGTCGGCGGTGTCGCTCGCCAGTGGATTGCCGGGCCAGTGCGCGAGGAGGGTATCGGCCAGGGCGGCGCTGGCCGCCACCGCCGGCGAGATCGACAGGACCGGCGCGCGGCCCGGGTCCGCATCCACCGCGCCCGCTGCCACCACGAGGTCCGCGTCCGCGGCGGTCGCGGCCGGCTCGACGGCCTGGCCGAGGAGCGATCCCACGGCCAGCGCGGCGAGATGCAGGCGCCGGCGGGTCGCGGAGTCCTCGCCCGCCACCAGGATGGACACCCGGGCCGGCACGGGGCAGTCGATGCAGGGTACCGGCGCCACCCGCAGCTGGTAGCGGGTCTCGTGAGCTCCGCCGGTGCCCTGGATCTCGACCACGCTGTCAGGAGAGAGGGGCCAGCGGGCGGCTCGCCAGCGGGCGGTGGGTGGGTCGGCCGGCACGTGCCAGTCGATCTGTGCGTGCAGCGCCGGGCGGCGACCGCCGAGCGCGGCGACGCGCGGCCGGGCAATGACGAGCATCCTGCCACCGGGCGCGACCAGCCGGTCGGCGGCAAGCAGGTGATCCCACAGTGAGCCCGCCGGGGGAACCCCGGTCGCGGTGGCGCGCGCCCCACCGCGGCCGTCGAGCTGGATCTTCGGGAGTCCCGGCGCGAGCAGTCGCACCGGCGTGCGGGACCGGGCCAGCGAATCGAGCAGGGGGTCGGCGGCGACGAGCGCCGAGTCGCGAATCAGCGCCGGCTCGACCACCACCAGCTGGCTGGTACGCCCCTCGAGCACCGCCCCGCCGAGCTTCGGCCCGGCGAGCGCCACCACCACGGTCGCCAGCAGCAGCAGCCGCACCAGCAGCAGCAGCGGCTCGGTGATTCGCGCCGACCACGACCGGGTCTCGGCCAGGCCCTCCACATGGCGGAGCGAACCGACCCGGATCACCTGCCGGGGGCGGCGGCTCCAGAAGTGGAGGATGAGGGGGATGGCGAGGGTCGCGAGCCCGACCAGCCAGAGTGGAGCGGCGAACACGGGACTCAGGGGTGACGCGAGCGACGCGCGAGATATTCGCGGAGCGGGGTCTCGAAGGGCTGGGCGAGGAGGCAGGGCACCAGCGCGGCGCCGTTCTCCTCGACGGCGTAGCGGAGGGTGTGGAGCTGCGCCTCGAACTGCCGGACCGCGGTGTCGCGCGCCTGCTCGCCGACCAGGTCGAGGCGGCGGCCGGTCTCCAGCTCTTCGAGCGTGACGGTGCCGCGGTACCCGAAGGCGCGCTCGGTGTCGCCGAGGACCTGGAAGCAGATCACCTCGTGGCGCGCTCCGGCCAGCCGCTTCACCGCGGCCCGGATCTCATCGCTCCGCTCGTGGAAGTCGCCCAGGAAGACGGTGATGCCGCGAGCGGCATCGGGGGTGAGTGCCCGCTCCAGTGCCGACCAGACCGGCCAGCGTCCCGCGGGCTGTACCCGCTCCAGTTCGTGCAGCAGCCGGTGCAGGTGACTCGGCTCCCGCCGGGGGCGGAGCGTCATGGCCCGGCCATCGCTCAGGGTGTAGAGCCCGACGGCATCGCCCTGCCGGTGTGCCAGCAGCGCCAGCGCGGCGGCGAGGTAGCGGGCATAGTCGAGCTTGCTGACGCCCTCCTCCTCGTGCGCCATCGATCCGGTCGCATCGAGCAGGATCCGCACCGTGACGCTGGTCTCGGTCTCGGCCTCGCGCACGAAATGGCGGCCGGAGCGCGCCAGCAGCTTCCAGTCGAGCCGGCGGAGATCGTCGCCCGGCTGGTAGCTGCGATACTGGCTGAACTCGAGTCCGGCGCCCGCCTGCCGGCTGGTGTGCCGTCCCAGCATCATCCCGTCCACCACCATGCGCGCCGCCAGCTCGAGGTCCCGGACCAGCGCCAGGGTGCTGGCGGTGACGAACCGATAGCTGAGCGCGGCCTCGCTCACGCCAGCGGGCTCCTCGGCGCGGACACCTGCTCCAGCAGGACGCGGGTGACCTGGTCGGCGGTGAGACCCTCGCCTTCGGCGCGGAAGTTCACCAGTACCCGGTGGCGGAGCACCGGGGGCGCCACCGCCTTGAGGTCGTCGAGCGTCACGGCAAAGCGCCCGGCGAGGAGCGCCCGCGCCTTGGCCGCGAGGATCATCGACTGGCCGGCCCGTGGGCCGGCGCCCCAGCGCACCCACTCGCGCACGTAGGCGACGTCGGTGCCCTCGGGGCGGGAGGCGCGCACCACGCGGGCCACGTAGTCCACCAGCGGGTCTCCGATCGCGACCTCGCGCACCAGCCGCTGGGCAGCGATGATGTCCGCGGCGCCGGCCACCGACCGCACCGGCGCGCTGGCGAGGCCGGTGGTGCGGGCCAGGACCTCGCGCTCCTCCTCCAGCCCGGGGTAGCCCACCCGGATGTAGAGGAGAAAGCGGTCGAGCTGGGCCTCGGGCAGGGGATAGGTGCCGGTCTGCTCGATCGGGTTCTGGGTGGCGAGGACGAAGAAGGGCCGCTCGAGCGGGTAGGTGGTCCCGCCGTAGGTCACGGCGTACTCCTGCATCGCCTCGAGCAGCGCCGCCTGGGTCTTGGGTGGGGTGCGGTTGATCTCGTCGGCCAGGAGCACCTGGGTGAAGACCGGCCCGCGGTTGAACTTGAAGAAGCGGCGGCCGGTGGCGTGCTCTTCCTCCAGGACCTCGGTGCCGAGAATGTCGGACGGCATGAGGTCGGGGGTGAACTGGATCCGCCGGAACGAGAGATCGGTCGACTCGGCGAGGGTGCGGACCAGGAGGGTCTTGGCGAGCCCGGGGACGCCCTCGAGCAGGGCATGGCCGCCGGCCAGCACCGCGAGGAGCAGCTCCTCGACCACCCGTTCCTGGCCGACGATGACCCGCGCGACCTCCTGGCGGAGGGCGCCGAGCCGTTCGACCGTCGCTTCCACTTCGCGTTCGCCTTCGATTGCTGTCATCGCGTCAGGTCTTTCATCCGGTTCCGTGTTACGCCGTCATCGCATACATGACGATGTTCACCCCGAACTTCGTATTGTCCTCGGCCAGGAATCGCTTGTTCCGGAAATCGTAGTCCCACTCGCAGCCATAGTCCTTGTTGCTGTACAGCACCGCGATCCGGCCGTCGATCTCGATCGCCTTGAGATAGTCGTGCACCAGGTCGTCCCCCCAGCCGTTCAGCTCCAGCCCGGTGGTCGGCGGGCCGTCGGAGAAGGGGAACACCGCCCGGTAGAGCTCGTGGTTGTTGGGGATCTTCCGGAGCGCGTCGGGGCCGAAGATCGCCGCCATCTGGCTCTCGAAGCTCCGCGCGAAGAGACCGTCGATGTCGTGGTTGCAGTCGTCCGCCAGCACGAACCCGCCCCCGCGCACGAACCGCTCGAAGTTGGCCCGCTCCGCCCCGGTGAACTGCACCAGCCGGTGCCCCGCGATGTACCCGAAGCGGGCGTCGAAGACGTCCGCGCTCGCCAGCGGCACCACCCGCTCCCGCGGGTCGACCTCGATCGTGGTGTACTCCACCAGCGAGTGCAGCAGGTTGGCCGGCATCCGCTGGTCCACATCCCAGTCGCCGGAGGTGTACTGCAGGCGGGTGAAGGTGAACCGGGGCATAGGCGGACAGGCGGTCAGGCGGTCGGGCGGTCAGGGGATCGCTGGAGTCACTCCGTTCGACGCCGGCTTGCAGCATCGTCGGAGTTCACTGCCACTGACCGCCTGTCCGCCTGACCGCCTGTCCGCCCCTACACCGCGTCCGAGAGCGACGTAAAGGTGAAGTCCCGCACCCGCATCGGGGGGATCATGCCGCCCTGTGCCCGCTCCGGCTTGCCGAGGGCATCCACGTTGTTGAGCATGATGATCGGCGACTCGTTGAACCGGAAGTTCTTGATCGCGTGCTTGATCTGCCCGTTCTCGATGTAGAACGTCCCGTCCCGGGTGAGGCCGGTCAGGAGCAGCGTCTGCGGGTCCACGAAGCGGATGTACCAGAACCGCGTCACCAGCACGCCCCGCGCGGTGTCCTTGATCAGCTCCTCGAGCGAGGCACTCCCGCCCGCCATGAGGATGTTGGCCGGGAAGTTGGTCGCCGGCTTGCCCTGCTTCTCCGCCCAGTAGCGGGAGTAGAAGAGGTTCTTCACCACCCCCTTCTCGATCCAGGTGGTCGGCACGAAGGGCCGTCCGTCGCCGGCCCAGGGCGAGCCCGGCGCGTCGGCGTTGTTCGGATCGGAGGTGATGGTCACCGCCTCGTCGACCAGCTTCTCCCCCAGGCGGGTGCCGCCGCCCGCCTTCGACAGCGGGCTCCGCCCCTCGTCGGCCTGCCGGGCACCGAGGCTGAAGACCAGCGGCTGGATCAGCTCGACCGCCGCCGTCGGCTCGAGGATGACGGTGTACTTCCCCGGCTCGATCGCCTTGGCTTCGCGCGAGGCGGCCGCCTTCTGGGTGGCGATCCGGGACGACGCGCCGCTGTCGAACTTGCCCACGTCGTTGTAGTCCCGCTCCACATACCCCGAGCCGGTGCCGTCTTCCGTCCGCATGGTCACGGAGAAGTTGACCCCGGTCTGCCGGTGATAGGCGAAGAGGCCGGCGCTGTTCGCCATCGCGCTCCACCCGGCGTTGTCCTGGAGGAACCCGGCGGCCACGCACCCCGCTTCCTTCGCGGGACCGATGCTTGCCTCCGCCACCTTCGCCCGGTACTCCGGGGTGATCCCGGCGGTGTTGTCGCTGAACGCGGCCGGCACCGGGGTGTAGGTCTGGGGCCCGAGCGGCATCATCGCCTCGGGATCCTCCGGCGCGAGCCGGGCGAGCTCCTCCGACTGCCGGATGGTCCGCTCGATGGTGGCGTCGTCGAACTGGTTGGCGGTCGCGGTGCCGCTCCGCTTGCCGAAGAAGGACTGGGCCACGAACTGGCTGTCCTCGGTGGCGCCCGCCGTCGAGACGCTGTTGCGGGCATAGCGGATGTTCCCGCCGCTGTTCCCGCCGATGTTGATCTCGCAGGCCTCGGCCTTCGAGAGCTTGAGGGCCCGGCTCATCAGCTCACGGGCCTGTGCTTCGTTGAGAGGAGGCATGGGGGTTATCCGATCTTCCGCGCGGTGTTGATGACGTTGACGCCGTTCACCCGGGTGGTCGCGGCGCCGTGGGACACCGCGCTGATCTGGCCCGGCTGGCCCTTGCCGTCGAAGAAGGAGCCGTTGAGCCGGTAATCCCGCTTGTCCGCGATGGCCGCGACCGCGTTCCAGAATTCCTGGGTGTTCGACTGGTAGGCCACGTCCCGCAGCATCCCCACGATCTTGCCCTTGCGGATCTCGTAGAAGAGCTGGCCGCCGAACTGGAAGTTGTACCGCTGCTGGTCGATCGAGTACGACCCGTCTCCCACGATGAAGATGCCCTTCTCGACGCCCGCGATGAGGTCCGCCGGGGTCTGCGCCTTCGTGCCGGCCCGGAGCGAGACATTGGGCATCCGCTGGAACTGCACGTCACTCCACGAGTCGGAGTAGCAGCACCCGTGCGACTCGGTCTGCCCGAGGATGTGCACCTGGTCGCGGATCGCCTGGTAGTTCACCAGGATCCCCTCCTTCACCAGGTCCCACTCCTTCGTCTTGACCCCTTCGTCGTCGTAGCCCACCGCCCCGAGCGAACCGGTCTGCACCTTGTCGGCGACGAAGTTCACCAGCGGGCTGCCGTACTTGAACGACTTCGACTTCCACTTGTCGAGCGTCGCGAAGCTGGTGCCGGCGTAGTTGGCCTCGTAGCCCAGCACCCGGTCGAGCTCGAGCGGGTGGCCCACCGATTCGTGGATGGTCAGCCAGATGTGGGTCGGGTCGAGCACCAGGTCCCACTTGCCCGCCTCCACCGACTTGGCCGCCTGCTTCTCCTTGGTCTGCTGGGCCGCGAGCCGCGCGTCCTCCAGCATGTCGTAGGTGTTCCGGTAGACCAGCGCGCCCGCGGGGGTCTTGATCTTGTCGACCGGCCGGCCCGAGAGGTACTCCCAGCCCATGCCCACCGGGGCGGAGAGCGCGTCGCGGGTCTCGAACTTCCCGCTGGCCTTGTCCACCACCGTCACCTGGAACTGGGGCCAGGTGCGGTGCACGTCCTGGTCGATGTAGCTCCCGTCGGTCGAGGCGAAATACTTCTGCTCGTTGACGAGGAAAAGGCCGGTGAAGATGAAGCTCGCCCCGGCCTTGAGTGCCGCGTCGCCCACCGCGGCGAGGAGATCGGCCTTCTCCTTGATGGAGATGTCGAAGGCGTTCTTCTCGATCGGGGTCTTCCAGGTGACGTCGCCATAGCCCCGCTGCGGCGCCAGCGTCACCGGCTCGGTCTGGAGCCGGGCGTTGGCCTTGGCGATCGCGACCGCCTGCTCCGCGGCGCGCTTCACCCCGTCGGCGGTGACATCCTGGGTGGAGGCGAAGCCCCAGGTGCCGTTGGCGATGACCCGGATCCCGACCCCGAACGACTCGGTGTTGGTGACGTTCTGGATCTTGGTCTCGCGGCCGTTGATGAACTGGTTGAGCTGGCGCGCGATGCGCACGTCGGCGTAGGTGGCGCCGTGCGCCTTCGCGGTGTCGAGCGCGATGTTGGCGAGCTGCTTCTTGTCGGCGGTGGGAATCGGGGTCAGGCTCCCCGACCACGGGCGGGCGAACGGATCCCAGCGGGGGATCAGCAGGGTGCCGGCCGCGGCCCCGCTGAGCTGGAGAAAATCACGACGTTCCACGGATCAGGCTCCCTGGTGAGGACGGGGAAGAGCTTCCTATGGTACCCGGGATCTACGGGATGTGCCAATCTGCAATGCAGGGTGCTGTGAGGTAAGACGTCCGGCAGGGCCCTACGGTTGCGTAGAAGGAGGGTTTCCCCGGGGACGGCCGGAGCGGAGGCGGGTGACCAGGCGCCGGTCGCCGAGCTGCTTGTAGCGGAGCGCCCAGCGCGACACGGTCGCGACCGGTCCGCCCAGGAGTACCGCGCGGCCATCGCCGGCATCGAGGAGGGTGAGTTCGCGCTCCCGCACCCGGAAGCGGTGGGTCGGGTCGTGACCGGACAGCGCCTGCCCGAGGTTCCGGGCAAGCACCCGGCCCATGCGCAGCTGGGCCGCGGCGGGCATCGGCGCCCTGGGCGCGGCCAGCAGCGCGGACCCGGGGCCCGCGCCGAAGAGCGCCGGCTGGCCCTGCAATTGGAGGGTGTCGTCGAGCAGGAGAAAGCCGTGGTGGTCCACCGGGAGTCCGGCGGCCTTCGCCGGCGGCCAGGGCGAAGGCGCCGGAACCGAAACCACGAGGTCGGCCGGTTGCACCCGGCCATCGCTCAGCCGCACGAAGTCGGCGCCGATCTCGCCGGCGCCGGTCCCCAGCCGCAGCATGACGTCCCGCTCCGCCAGCACCTGCTCGATCCGGTCGGCCCAGGCCTGCATCCGGCCGCCGAAGAGCTCGCTCCGGCTCTCGAGCATCGTGATCATCACATCGCCCGCGCCCTTCCGGTCGAGGCGGGCGCGGATGGCGAGGGCCAGCTCCACGCCCGACTCGCCCGCGCCGATGATGACGATCCGTCGCGGCTCCGGCCCCGGGGCGCCGGCCAGCCGGTCGAGCGCCTCCGCCAGTTCGGCAATCCCGCTGAACGTCGCGGCCGAATGCGCGTGACCCGGCCGCCCGTCGCCCGCCGTTCCCGCCGGCTGCGCAATCGAGGCGATGTCCCAGGCGAGTGCCACGCCGTCGGTGGTGGCGCCGGTGCGGCTGGCGGCGTCGAGCGTGGCGATCTCGCCCCGCACGAAGGTCGCGCCCGCCGCGGCGGCGGCTTCGGCGAGATCGACACGCAGGTCCTCGAGGGCATAGCGCCCCGCGAGATACCCCGGGACCATGCCCGGATGCGCGATCACCGGCTCGCGGGCCACCAGCGTCACCTCCGCCCCGGCGGCGCGATGCCGGCCCAGCGCCTCGAGGACCACGAGGTGCGGAAGGCCGGCGCCGACGAGGAGAAGCCGGGAGGCCGCCATCAGTCGGCCCGCGTCTCCGGCGGGAAGGCCCAGGTGAGGAACTCGGGGAGCAGCCGTTTCCAGGTGGGCAGGTCGTGCCGCCCCTCGACCGTCAGGTGCACCATGTCCGGTCCTCGGCGATAGCCCTTGCGTGCCAGTTCGCCCAGCAGCTCCTCGGTGTCCTGGATCGCGTCGATCACGCCATCGCCGTCGCGATCGGCCGCTTCGTCCTGGAGCCCGGTCTCGAACCACATGCGGAGCGGCGGATGGCCGGGGGTCTCCCGCACCCGCTTGTGCATGATCCGGGAGGACTGCTTGGTCGTGGTGGTCGAGTCGTTGGTGCGCCACCAGAACGAGCCGGAGAAGACCCCCACCTCGCCGAAGATCTCCGGGTGGCGCCACGCCAGGTCGAAGGCGGAGAGCCCGCCCAGCGACCACCCGCCGATGGCCGTGGCCGCGGGGCCATGCTGGATCCGGTAGCGGGCGTCGATCGCCGGCATCAGCTCGCCCAGCAGGAACTGCTCGTACTTGTCGGCGCGGGCGCCGAGGCCCTGGGCGTTCGGCACGCCGGCGGTGCCGTAGTCCTGCACCCGGTCGGTGGCGTGGATGGCCACCACGAGGGTGGGCCGCATCGCCCCGTGCTCCTGGAGCGAGTCGAGGGTGCCGAGCAGGTCGACCACCGTCATGTCCTGGCCGTCATTCAGGTAGAGGACGGGATAGGTGGTCGCGCCGTTGGTGCGATACCCGTGGGGCAGGTACACGTCGATGGTGCGCTCTTCGTGGAGTACCCGGGAGGTGAACGGCGGCAGCCGCTCCACCACGACCCGGTCCCGCGCCCCCAGCGCCAGCGCCGGCCCCAGCGCCACCAGGCCACGCCACCGCTCCCGCCAGCTCGTCATCCGTCCGCCCCCGGTGTGGAGTCACGATCCTGTTCTTCCACAAGTATACTGTCACGGTCCCCCACTCACGGGCCAGCGAATTTCCGACCCCATGCGGCCTCCCCCGCCTCTCGACGCCCTGACCCCCTTCGAGCGCTTTGCCGTGCGCCTGGTGGGGCGGATGCAGCGCGGGGCGTGGCAGCGCTTCTGGTTCTGGGGCGAGCGGCAGATCGGTGCCCGCTGGATCGAGGCCGCGCTCGGTCCGCTGCTCGAGGTACACGGGCTCGACCATGTTAGCGCCACCACCCGCGACCGTCCGGTGATCCTGATCGCCAATCACCGGAGTTTCTTCGACCTCTACGTGGCGATGAGCACCCTCTTCCGCCGGCTCCCCGGCTGGCGGTCGACCTGCTTCCCGGTCCGGGGCCGCTACTACTACCAGACCGTCGGTGGGCTGCTGCTCAACGGCATCGCGGCCTGGTGGTCGATGTACCCGCCCTTCTTTCACGAGCCCCGCTGCCGCCGCTTCGACCAGTGGGCGCTGACCCACCTCGGCGACCTTGCCCGGGAAGGGCCGGGACGGCTCATCGGGTTCCATCCGGAAGGGACCCGGAACAAGGGAACCGATCCTTATTCCTTCCTGCCTACCCAGCCCGGGATCGGCCGGCTGATGCACGAGGCCCGCCCCCAGGTGGTGCCGGCCTTCATCGCGGGCCTGGGTAACAACCTCCCGGAGATCGTGAGCCGCCGCTGGCGGGGCGGGGAGCGGGTCCGGCTCTGGTTCGGGCCCCCCGTCGACTATGCCCACCTGGTCGACCTGCCGCCCGACCGGTCCACCCACCGGGTCCTGGCGGACCTCGCCATGTCGAAGGTTGCCGACCTGGCAGTCCTCGACCGGGCGGCCCAGTCCCTGAACCGCGACCTGTCGCGACCCTGAACACCCCCTGTCACTCCGGCCGCCTCCCTGTCGGAGCCGCCTCCCCGCCGCTGTCACTCTGACCGAAAACCCCCGCTTTGGCACGGCACGCCGGCTGCGTTCCTCCCCCGCGTCCCGGCGACAGAGCCGGTTTCGTCAACTGAACGCATAGCACCTTCTGTCTGGAGGCAACCATGTCGCTGATGATCACCCGCCGTACCCCCCTCGCCGATGTTCGCCGCCTGAACCAGATGCTGGACCAGGCCTTCACCGCGTGGCCCTTTGCCAATGGCTCCGAGCCCGCCACCGGGTGGGTGCCCGCGACCGACATCATGGAGGACAGCGAGGGGCTCAAGGTTGTGCTCGAGCTCCCGGGCCTCAAGCCCGAGGACGTGAAGATCACGCTCGAGAACTACACCCTGACGATCCGCGGGGAGAAGAAGCAGCTGGTGGAGGAGCACAGCCGGGTGCATCGCTATGAGCGGAGCTACGGCGCCTTCGAGCGCTCGTTCACCCTGCCCAACACCCTGGATCCCGATCGGGTCGCCGCCACCTTCGAGCACGGCGTGCTGACCATCGCGATCCCGAAGGCCGAGAAGGCGAAGGCCCGGGAGATCCAGGTGAAGGTGAGCTAGAGGCCGTTAGCCATTAGCCGTTGGCCTTTAGCCTGCTGGTATAGATAGCGCCCCTCCTTGCGCGCGCAGGGAGGGGCGCGTTGCATCGTAACGGCTAACGGCTAACGGCTAACGGCTAACGGCTAACGGCTAACGGCTAACAGCTACCAGCTGCAGTTCAGTACCACGCAATCGGCGTCTCGTCGAGATTCACGTACACCTGCTTGGTCTCGAGATACTCCTCGACGCCCCAGTGGCCCAGCTCCCGGCCGAAGCCGGACATCTTGTAGCCACCCCACGGCGCCTCGAGCATCGTCGGCTGCATGTGGTTCACCCACACGATGCCGGCTTCCAGCTGCTTGACGACGCGGAACGCCTTGAAGATGTCGCGGGTCCACACCGCCGCCGCGAGGCCGTAGGGCGTCGCGTTGGCGATGCGCAGCGCGTCGGCCTCGTCCTTGAACGGGATCACGCTCATCACCGGGCCGAAGATCTCTTCCTGCGCGATCCGGGCGCTGTTGTCCACGTCGTAGAAGATCGTCGGCTCCACGTACCACCCCTTGCTGAACTGCTTCGGGATGCCACCGCCGGCCGCCACCTTCGCCTCCTTCTTGCCGACCTCGAGATAGGTCTTCACCCGGTCGCGCTGGTCGGCGCTGACCAGCGGGCCCATCTTGGTCTCCCGCTCGATGCCCGGCCCGACCTTGATGGTCTTCGCCTTGGCGGCACACGCCTCCACGAACCGCTTGTAGATCTCCTGCTGCACCAGGACGCGGCTCCCCGCCGAGCAGACTTCCCCCTGGTTGATGAACACCCCGAAGAGGGCGCCATCCACCGCGGCTTCGAAGTCGGAATCGGCGAAGAAGATGTTCGGCGACTTGCCGCCCAGCTCGAGCGACACCCGCTTGAGCTGATCGGCGGCGTTCCGCATGATCAGCTTCCCGACCTCGGCCGAGCCGGTGAAGGCCACCTTCCGGATGTCGGGGTGCGTGACGATCGGCCCGCCACACTCCGGCCCCATTCCGGTCACCACGTTGATCACGCCGGGCGGGAGCCCGCAGGCCTCGAAGTCCTTCGCCAGCTCGAGCAGGGTGAGCGGCGTCTGTTCCGCCGGCTTGATGACCACGGTGCAGCCGGCCGCGATCGCCGGGCCCAGCTTCCACGCCGCCATCGCGAGCGGGTAGTTCCAGGGAATGATCTGGCCGGCGACCCCCATCGGCTCCTTCACCGCCATGACCAGCGCGTTGGTGGGAACCTGGATCACCTCGCCGTTGATCTTGGTGGCAAGCCCGCCGTAGTACTCGAAGCAGGTGACGCAGTCGTCCATGTCGAACTCGGACTCGACGATCGGCTTCCCCGAGTTGAGGGTCTCGATCCGGGCCAGCTCGTCGCGCCGGGCGCGGATCCGGTCGGCGATGCGGAGCAGGATCCGGCCGCGTTCCTGGGCGCTGGTGCCCCGCCACCCGCCGTAGAAGGCCCGCTTGGCGGCTTCCGCGGCCAGGGCGACGTCGGCCGCTTCGCCCGCGGGGCAGGTGGCGATGACCTGCTCGGTGGCCGGGTCGTAGACGTTGAAGGTCTTGCCGCTCTTGGCGTTGACGAACTTGCCGTCGATGAACATCTGGTACGTCGTCACGATCGTGCTCGCTCGAGAAGGGGGATCGCACTATTCTAGCCGTCCGGAAGGGAACGGCAATGTGCCGTTCAGGGGGACGGCGGGCGTCTCCCTGTCATCCCTCAACACCCTGGACCATGCGATTGCGCATCCCCGTTTGGGGCAGCCTGACAGGGCTCGCGCTCTGCTGTGTTGCCACCGCATGCGATAGCGATCTCACCTCCGATCCACCGGTGCCGATCAGCATGGCTCTGGTCATGGGAGGGACGCAATCGGGTATTGTCGGCACGCCGCTGGATACCGCGTTGACCGTGCAGGTGCGCTCCTCCTCCGGGAGACCCCTCCCACATGTCCTGGTCAGGTTTCATGGTCCGGGAACCCTCACCCCGGACGAGGTCGAGTCCGACGCCCTCGGTCGGGCCGCCACCCGCTGGACACTCCCCCCGGTCGCCGGACAGTACCAGAGCTTCGCCGTTGTGAATGGCCTCGATTCGGTGAGGTTCAGCGCGACCGCGGCGCCTGGCGCGCCACTCGTGGTCGCCGTGGAGGGCGACAGCCAGGCCGCGCCGGCCGGCAGCGCCCTCGAGCTGCCGCTGCGAGTCTCGGTCCGCGATGCGCTCGGCAACCCCGTGCCTGCCTCGGTCGTGCAGGTCACGGCCGGACGCGGCAACGGGACGCCCGGGGCGCTGTCCCTGACCACCGACTCCACCGGGATCGCGGCCCTCGACTGGCGGGTGGATTCCCTGCCCGGCGAGGACACCCTCGCGCTGACCAGCGGCAGTCTGCCCGCGCGCAGCGTGATCGCATTCGGGTACCGGCGGGCCGCGCCCCCCGAGGTGGCGGCCGGAATGAACTTCTCCTGTCGGATCACCACCTCGGGTGACGCCCAGTGCTGGGGCCAGAACGCCCAGGGCCAGCTGGGCGACGGCACCTTCACGGCGCGATCGGTGCCGGGGGCAACGACCGGCCTCGCCGGCCTCGCCAGTATCTCCGCCGGGGTCTACCACACCTGTGCCAGGAACGAGGGTCAGGTAAGCTGCTGGGGACTGGGCGGAGGGTACTCGACCCCGTTTCCCCAGTTCTTCCTGAGTGATCGCAGCTGGGATCAGGTCGATGTCGGGGCGGACTTCACCTGCGCGGTGGATGTGGCGGCGCGGATCCAGTGTGCCGGGGGGAACGGCATCGCGCTCGGGAACGGCAGCGGGCTGCCCAGCAATTTTCCCGGACCGATCGCCGGCGACCAGCGGTTCCTGGAGGTCTCCGCCGGCAACTCCCACGCGTGCGGCATCACGGTCGACGGTGTGGCCTGGTGCTGGGGCAACGGCGGTGGCGGAGCGCTCGGAGTCGGCACCGTGAGCACCAGCCTCGTCCCGGCGCGGGTCCAGACGCCGCAGCGCTTCTTTCACATTTCGGCCGGCATCGACCAGACCTGCGCCCTCACCGCGGATGGGCGGGCGTTCTGCTGGGGCCGGGGCTTCAACCGTTTCGACCTCACCCCCGTCGCGGTCAATACGACGGCACGGTTCAAGGCGCTCAGCGCCGGCTTCGCCTATATCTGCGGCATCACCCACGACGATCGGGGCTACTGCTGGGGCGACAATCGCTCCGGTCAGGTCGGGCGGAGCAGCGGAGCGACCGATACACCGGGAGAGGTCGACGGCAACCTCCGCTTCAGCTCAATCGCGACCGGGTTCTTCCATACCTGCGGCAGGACCATCACCGGCCTGACCTACTGCTGGGGCGACAACAGTTCGCTGGAGATCGGTATCGGGGAGACGGCGCTGCGGGAGACGCCGACACCGGTCTCGGGCGGACTCGTGTTCGTCGAGCTCGGCGGGGGAGAATCCACCTGCGGCCGCACGGCCGCGGGTCAGGTGTGGTGCTGGGGCCCGGACTGGGGACCCAGTCCCACGCGCATCAGTGATGGCCGCGTCTACCGGGAGCTGGTGTCGGGGGCGTCCTGCGGGCTCACCACCTCCGACGAGGCCTGGTGCTGGAGCGCCGGGCAGCCACCGGTTCCGCTCGGGAGCGGCACGCCCTGGGCGTCCCTGAGTGGCAACGGAGTGACCTGGTGCGGAGTCAGCCGCAGCGGGCAGGGCTACTGCTGGGGACCCAATCGCTCCGGTGAGGTCGGCGACAGCACCCGCGACCCCCGGACCCAGCCAACCCCGCCGGCAGGGAACCACAATTTCCGGCAGTTCATCGTGACCGGGGATGGCGCCTGCGGCGTGGCGGCCGACAGTACGGCGTGGTGCTGGGGCAGAGGCCCGCTTGGCGATGGCACACCGGGATCCCGGGACGATCCGGGCCCGGTGTCCGGTGGCCATCACTTCGCGAAGATCGCCGCCAACAGCAGGGGCGTGGATGTCTGCGGACTCACGGCCCAGGGCGATGGCTGGTGCTGGGGGCTGGGACAGAACGGGCAGCTCGGTGACGGCCTCGCGACCGACGCCCTGGTGCCGGTGCACATCGCCGCCGGTCCGTTCACCAGCCTGGCCCTCGCGAAACTCGCCGCCTGCGGTGTGACCGTGTCGCTGGAGACAGTGTGCTGGGGGACCAACTTCTCCGGGATCCTTGGCAGGGCAAACGCACCCGCGATGTCACCCCTGCCGGTCGGGGTGGACGGCAATCATACCTTCAACCGGGTGATCGCCTGGGAAGTCCACGTCTGTGCGCTGGATGCGGCCGGGAGCGCCTGGTGCTGGGGAGAGAACCGGCGGGGTCAGTTGGGGATCGGGGTGCAGGGAGACCAGCTCTCACCCGTCCTGATTCCCTGACCATCGCCGGCGGACCCTGCACATCGGCTTCGATGACGGGCAGGTCGGCAGGGCCGTTCCTCGGTGGTCAGCCTGCCGACCGTCGTGTAGCGAGTCTCCTCAGCCGTCCTTGAGGATCTCGCGAGCCGCGTTGTACCCGCACGCCCCCATCACCCCGCCACCCGGATGGGTCGCGGCGCCGCAGAGATAGAGCCCCCGCACCGGCGTCCGGTAGTCGGCATAGCCTGGCACCGGCCGCATGAACGACAGCGACGAGAGCGACATCGTCCCCTGCATGATGTTCCCGCCGGTGAGCCCGAACCGCTCCTCCAGATCCTGCGGCGCCAGCACCTGGTAGTCGATCACGGCCTTCCGGAAGTTCGGCGCATACTCCGTCATGATGTCGATACACCGCTCGGCGTACTTCTTCTTGTTCTCCTCCAGCGTCCCCGCATCGGGCGCGAGCTTGTAGGGGAAGTACTGGGTGAACATCGACATCACGTGCTTGCCCTTGGGCGCCACGGTGTCGTCGAGCGACGAGGGGATGGTCGCCTCGATGATCGGGTTCTCCGAGATGTAGCCGTACTTGGCGCAGTCGAAGGCCTTTTCGATGTACTCGCGGGTCGGGCAGAGGTGAATCGTCCCGCGGTGCTGCGGGCCCGGGGTGTTGCCGGGGAGGCAGGTGAAGTCGGGCACCTCGGAGAGCGCCAGGTTGATCTTGGCGCTCCCGCTGGCGTAATCCAGGTGCCGCACCGAGTCGGCGAAGTCGGTGGGCAGCTCCTTCGCATCCATGAGGCGCAGGAAGGTGACGTTGGCGTCGAGGCAGGAGATGACCTTCTTCGCCCGGATCTCGGTGCCGTCCTTGAGTGCCACGCCGACCGCCTGGCCGTCCTTGGTAAGAATCCGCGCCACCGACGCGTTGGTGCGGATCTCCGCCCCCTTCTCCTTCGCCGCGCTGGCGATGGCGTTCGAGAGCCCGCCCATCCCGCCCCGCACGTAGCCCCACACGCCCCGCACCCCGTCACACTCACCCATCACGTGATGGAAGAGCACGTACGCCGTTCCCGGCATCGAGGGCGTCGCAAAGGCGCCGATGATCGCGTCGGTCGCGATGGTCGCCTTGACCTCCTCCGACTCGAACCAGCGGTCGAGGATCGGGTTGGCCGCGCCGGTGAGGATCTCGATCGCCTTCTGCCCATCGGTGCCCAGCTTCCGGAAGCCGAGGCCGAGCTTGAGGAGCTCGATCAGGTTGCCGGGCTTCATCGACCAGGGGTTGGGCGGGGTCTGCACCAGGGTCGGCTCGAGGAAGTCGGCCACCCGCTCCAGCATCGCCTCGTACTTCGGCAGGTTCTCCGCGTCCTTCTTCGAGAACTTGGAGACCTCGCGATGGGTGAGGTCCTTGTCCGGCCCCATCAGGAGGTAGCGGCCGTCGGGGAAGGGGGTGAAGCTCGACGGGCTCCGGGGGAGCATCGCGAAGCCGTGGCGCTTGAGCTCGAGGTCGCGGATGATCTCGGGCCGGAAGAGGCTGTTGACGTAGCTCGCGGTGGAGACCTTGAAGCCGGGCCAGAGCTCCTCGGTGACGGCGCAGCCGCCCACCAGCTCCCGCCGCTCGAGCACCAGGACCTTGCGGCCGGCGCGGGCGAGGTAGGCGGCGGTGACGAGGCCGTTGTGGCCGGCGCCGATGATGATTGCGTCGTAGGTAGGGCTGGACATTGGAGGAGCCTTTTAGCTGTTAGCTATTAGCTGTTAGCTGTTAGCTGTTACGTGCTGTCAGCGTGGTGGCCAGGCCGGGTACGTGAGCTGCACGGAGGAGTGGATCCGACTGCAGGTGCTAATAGCTAACAGCTAATAGCTAACAGCCCCCCGCCTCTTGACGCCGCTCTCCCGGAGGCCCAACTTCATTCCACTATGTGGAACGGCGTTTCATAATCTGGTGCGCCGGTCTCGATTTGGGAAGACCCGCCCGTCGCGCGCGAGGAGTGCCCCATGACCGCGGTCAACTACGTCCCCCGCAAGCTGAGCAGCGATGGCCAGCGGACCCTGCCGCAGGCCTACTTCACCGACCCCGCCATCCTGGCCCAGGAGCAGGAACGGCTGCTCCTCGACGGCTGGGTGGCGGTCGACCGGGCCGAGCGGGTGAGCGCGCCGGGCCAGTACTTCGTGGCCGACGTCGCGGGCCAGAGCATCATCGTGCTGCGCGACCGGGGCGGCGTGATCCGGGCCTTCTACAACACCTGCGCCCACCGCGGCAGCCGGCTCTGCGAGGAGCACCAGGGCCAGTTCTCCGAGACCCTCCAGTGCCCCTACCACGCCTGGACCTACGCGCTCGACGGGAAGCTGGTAGGCGCCCCATCCACCAGTGACCTGGACGGGTTCTCCAAGGCCGACTGGCCGCTCCGCCCCGTGGCCGTGGGTCTCTGGGAAGGTTTCGTCTTCCTGAACCTCTCGCCGAATCCGGAGCCGTTCGAGCGCTACATGGCCCCGGTGTGGAACCGCTTTGCCCGCTTCGGCACCGGCGAGCTCAAGCTCGGCCGGAGCATCGAGTACACCGTCAAGGCCAACTGGAAGCTGATCGTCCAGAACTACTCCGAGTGCTACCACTGCGCCCTGGTGCATCCGGAGTTGACCAAGCTGACGCCGCCGGTGGCCGGCGGGAACGACCTCACCGAGGGCCCGTTCCTGGGCGGCTACATGGACCTGAACGACACCAGCGGCAGCATGACGATGTCGGGCAAGGTCTGCGGCCTGCCGGTGAGCAGCATGATCCCGAAGGAAGATCACGGCCGGGTGTACTACTACTCGCTCATGCCCAACATGCTGCTGAGTCTCCACCCCGACTACGTGATGTACCACATCCTCTGGCCCCGCGCGGTGGACGAGACCAGCATCACCTGCGCCTGGCTCTTCCATCCGGACACGCTGGCAGGCAAGACGTTCAACATCGACGACGGGGTGGAGTTCTGGGACATGACCAACCGGCAGGACTGGCATGTCTGCGAGCTGAGCCAGCAGGGCATCTCCACCCGCGGCTACCGCCCGGGACCCTACCTGCATCGCGAGTCGATCCCCGCCTCGTTCGATCGCTACTATCTCCAGGCGATCGGGCACGGCGGCTGAGGTGGCCACCGCCCTGCGTCCCCGCGGCCGGGCCGCCGCGCCCCAGGGCGCGCAGGCAGTCTGGCGCGCCCTCGCCATCCTCGGTGGCTTCACCGACCAGCGTCCCAACTGGACCCTCGCCGAGGTGGCCAAGGCCCAGGGGCTGAGCAAGCCGACCGCGCTCCGGATCCTGAGCGCGCTCGAGCTTGCCGGCTACATCGCCCGCACCGGTCCGGCCGGCGCCTACCGCCTCGGCACCGCCGCGATCGAGCTGGGCGCCCGGGCCGGTCGTGCCACCACGGTGCTCTCCGCCGCCCGTCCCGAGCTCGAGTGGCTGGCCCGCGAGACCGGCGAGACGGCGAGTCTCGAGGTGCTCCACGCCGGCGAGACCCTCATCCTCGACGAAGCGCACGGGCAGCACCTCCTCGGCACCACGCCCTCGATCGGGACCCGCTGGCCGGCCCACACCACCTCCACCGGCAAGGTGCTCCTGGCGGCGGCGCGCGCGGGCGACCTGGAGCCGGCGCAGGCGGCCCAGCTCAAGGCGGAGGCGCCGCTCCGCCGCTTCACCGAGCGGACGATCACGTCACGCGCCGCGCTCGATGCGGAGCTGGCCCGCGTCACCGAGCAGGGTCAGGCCATGGTGGTGGGAGAACTGGAGCCGGACTTCGTCGCCGTGGGGGCGGCGGTGCGGAACCACCTGGGCCAGGTGGTCGCGGCGATCAGCATCGGCGGCCCGGCATCGCGGCTCAAGGCCGAGGCGCGGCTCCGGGCGGGCCGCCTGCTCCGTCAGGCGACGGCGCGGGTCTCGGAACGGCTGGGCTGGAGCGGGACGGGACGCTAGCCGCGGGACATCCTGGCGCGTTCGCGACGCTTGCGCCGTGCGGCGCGGGTGGTCCGGGCGCGCCAGAGTCGCTTGGCGGCGCTCTCGAGCAGGAGGCTCTTGAGGATCCGCCGGGCGGAGCCGACCGGCACGCCCGCCAGCTTCGCGGTGGCGCCGAGCGACGAGGCCGAGGGATGCCGCAGTGCCCGGAGGACCGCGAGCGGATCGCTCGCGGGATGATGCCGGGTTCGCTTCGGGGTGAGATACCCTTCCTGCCGCAGGATCCGCCTGACGGTCTGCACCGACAGTCCCGCCGCGCCCGCCACCTCCGCCAGCGTTGCGCCCGCCTTGATGAATCCCGCCCAGAGCGCTGCCCGAGCGGCCCGGTACTCGGCCCGGGAGGCGAAGCGGGTGGGGTCATACCGCCGTTCGCCCAGGAGCTCGGGAGCTCGGGCGTGGGTGCGGCTGGTGCGGGTCCTGGTGTCCGGCATGGCCTCAGGGGGATGGAAAGGCGGGGGCTATGCTACCGCGCATTCCGCGTCTCCGCAACCCGGGAACAGGATTTGGGGATTTCCATGGATTGGAGGATTTGTCTCGGTGTGAGGCGTGCGATTGGTCCACCGTGCGGCCGAATCGGTATGCGACCACCGACGGCGCGGGCTACAATGGCGGATGCCGCCTCAGAAGCTGCGGGACCCTCAGACCTTCGCCATCATCGGCGCGGCGATGGAGGTCCATCGTGAGTTCGGTGGGGGATTTCTCGAGGCCGTCTACCGGAATGCCATGTTGCTCGAACTGGACTGCCTTGGGATACCGTTTCGCACGGAGGTGGTACAACCCGTCTTCTACAAACGGCAGAAACTCGCCTGCCTATTCCGCCTGGACCTCATCTGCTATGACGAAGTCGTTGTCGAATTGAAGGCACTACCAGCGTTGAGTGGATGGGTGGCTGCACAGACAATCAACTACTTGAAAGCGAGTGGACTGCCCCGAGGGCTCGTACTCAACTTCGGCAGTTCCAGTCTCCAGTGCCGCCGCCTGGTCAATCCAGGCCGGTAATCCCCAGATCCATCAACATCCCCAAATCCTGTCAGTCTGAAGCCTCACGCGTAAGGCGGGCCCACAGCACGATGACGGCCACCGAGAGCGCGAAGATGATCGTCGCCGCGGCGTTCACCTCCGGCGTGATCCCCCGCCGGAGCAAGCCCCAGATCTGGAGCGGGATGGTGTTCTGCCGCCCGATGAGGAAGAAGGTCACCGCGATCTCGTCCAGGCTCAGCGTGAACACCAGCAGGGCGCTCCCGAGCACCGCCGAGCGGATCACCGGGAGCGTCACGTGCCAGAAGGTCGACCACTCGCTGGCGTAGAGATCCTGGCTCGCCTCCTCGAGGACCCGGTCGAAGCGCCGGAGCCGGGCATAGACCTGAGTCACCACCACCGAGGTGAGCGCGGCGCCATGCCCCAGCACCACCGGCCACCCCGGCACGATCGGGAAGCCGCTCGAGAGCGAGAGCCCGACGAACGAGAAGAACGTCAGCAGGGCGACGCCGGTGATGACCCCCGGCAGGATGAGCGGCAGGAGCACCAGCCGCTCGAACGCCGCCTTCCCCGGGAACTGGAGCCGGTCGAGCGCGAAGGCTCCCGGGACGCCGACACCCAGCGCGATGAGCGTGGCGAGGAGGGCCAGCTTGAGGCTCGCCCCCGCCGCCTCGAGCAAGCCGCGGTCGTCGAGCAGCGCCGCGAACCAGCGGGTGGTGAAGGGATGAAAGGGCCAGGCCACGATGTTCGCGTCGTGGAAGGCGTAGAGCACCACCACCGCGAGCGGCAGGTAGATGAACAGGAAGACCAGCGTGCCGACCACCCAGAGCGAGGCGGTCAGGCGGTCAGCCGGCCGGGCGGTCAGTGGGCTGGTCATGTATGCAAGGAGCCCCGACCGACGGTGGAGCCCTGACCGCCTGACCGCCCGGCCGCCTGACCGCCGTAGTTCATCCGGTCCTCGATCCCCCGCGCGATCGTGAGCAGGACCATGGTCATGCAGAGCATCACCACCGAGATCGCGGCGCCCAGCGGCCAGTTGAACGCCACCCCGAAGAGGCTCACCACCAGGTTGGAGACCATCAGCGCGCTGTCGTTCCCGCCCAGGAGCTGCGGCGCGATGAAATCCCCCATGCTCAGCACGAAGGCGAAGGTGCACCCCGCCACGACGCCCGGCAGCGAGAGCGGCAGGACCACGTTGCGGAAGGTGGCCCAGCGGCTGGCGTAGAGGTCCTGGCTCGCCTCCTTGTACGCGGGGGGAATCGCCTCGAGCACCGCGTAGATCGGCATGAGGGTGAACGGCGTGTAGATGTGGACCAGCGCCAGCATCACCGCCCACTTGCTGTAGAGCAGCACCGTCAGCGGCTCGTGAATCACCCCGATCGACAGCAGGAAGCCGTTGAGGATCCCTTCCTGGCCGAGGATGATCTTCCAGGCATAGGCCCGCACCAGGTAGCTGACCCACAGCGGGATGATCACCGCCATGTAGAGCAGGTTCCGGTGCCGGGTCACCTTGAAGGCCAGCAGGTACGCGAGGGGATACGCCAGCAGCAGCGAGCAGAGCGTGACCCGGATCGCGATCCCGGCGGAGAAGAGGATGGTCTGGGGGTAGAGCGCCGTCCCGAAGAGTCGGCCGTAGTTCTCCAGCGTCAGCTCGTGGGTGAGCTGGCCGCCCTTGAGCCGGAAGAACGAATGGGCGAAGAGGAACAGGTAGGGCAGCAGCAGCAGGACCGTGACCCAGCCGACCGGGAGCGCCGCGCCCACCAGGGTGCGGAGCCGGGTGTTGACCCGGAGCCGGTCGAGCCAGGTGACCTGCGCCAGCTCACTCCCCGACACTGGTCGCCCGCTCCTCGTCCCAGGTGACGGTGAGGCGCGACTCCGCCGCGGGTGAAGGCGCCCCCACCGGCCAGTGCAGCACCAGCGGCTCTCCCTGCCCGGTCTGCGTATGTACCCGGGTGACAGCGCCGGTGAACACCACGTCCTTGACCGTGACCTCGAGCCGCACCGGGCCGTCGTTCGCGGCGGCCGGCCGGATGTGCTCCGGCCGGATCGCGATCCAGGTCTTCGCCGTCTTCCCGCTCAGCAGGTTGGTTTCCCCGATGAAGTCGGCGACATAGCGCGACGCCGGCTGCTCGTACATCTCCCTCGGCGCCGAGAGCTGCTCGATCCGCCCGTTGCGCATGAGCGCAATCCGGTCGGACATCGTGAGCGCCTCCTCCTGGTCGTGCGTCACGTACAGGAAGGTGATGCCGAGCTGCCGGTTGAGGTGCTTGAGCTCGAGCTGCATCTCCTTGCGGAGCTTGAGGTCGAGGGCGCCGAGCGGTTCGTCGAGGAGCAGGACCCGGGGGCGGTTCACCAGCGCCCGCGCCAGCGCCACCCGCTGCTGCTGCCCGCCGGAGAGCTGTCGCGGCGCCCGGTCGCCGAACGGGCCCAGCTGGACCATCTCCAGCGCCTCGGCGACGCGGGTCGCGATCTCCGCCCTGGCCACTCTCCGCATCCGCAGGCCGTAGCCGACGTTGTCGCGCACGCTCATGTGGGGGAAGAGCGCGTACTGCTGGAAGACGGTGTTGAGCTCCCGCTTGAACGGCGGCAGCAGGGTGAGGGGCCGCCCGTCCATCAGGATGTCGCCGCTGGTGGGGTGCTCGAACCCCGCGATCATTCGGAGGGTGGTGGTCTTCCCCGATCCGGAGGCGCCCAGCAGCGTGAGGAATTCCCCCGCCGCCACCTCGAGGGAGATGTCGTCCACCGCGACCGCCCCGTTGGGGAAGCGCTTGGTGAGGTGGGTGAGCTGGAGGAGGGGAGTGGGCATGCGAAGGTCAGGGCCGGGGACGGTATTCTGTCATTCCGAGGAGCGAAGCGACGAGGAACCCCTGCTTTTCCTGCCGACCAGGGCAGGGATCCCTCGCTGTGCTCGGGATGAGCGAACGGCTAGCGCCGTTCGTTCATTTGGCGGCCTTCACTTCGTTCCAGATCTCCTGGTACTTGTCGCGCTTCGAGCCCCACTGCCAGAAGTTCACCTTCGGGCCGTAGTCGGCGATGTCCTTCTGGAGCGCCGCCGCCTCGGGGGTCATGTAGCTCTTCGCGGCGGGGTTGGCCACGTTGTACGCGGTCACGTCGCTCATGAGCTTCTGGGTGAACGGCTGGGCCGCATACTCGAGCCAGGCGTAGGCCGCGTCGAGGTTGCGGGCGCCCTTGGTCATCACCCAGTGATCGGCCCACGCGGTGGTGCCCTCGCTGGGAATCACTTCGCCGGCGGGGAACTTGGCGCTGCGGAGCTGGCTGGTCATGAGCGGCCACCCCTCGCCCGCCACGATCTCGCCCGACTGGAACAGCTGGGTCATGTCGCCCGCGGTGACCCAGTACTTCCGCACGTTGGGCTTGAGCTCGAGCATCTTCGCCTTGACCTTCGCGAGATCCTCGTCCGAGAGGTTGTAGAGCTTGCTCGGGTCGGCCGGGTCGTCGAGGCCCAGCACCTGTGCCACCATGTAGAGCGTGGCGATGTCATCCTGCAGCGACAGCTTGCCCTTGTACTTCTTGTCCCAGAGCTCGGCCCAGCTCGTGGGCGCGGGCTTCACCTTGGTGGTGTCGAAGATCAGCGGGTTGGGCCCGAACGCCCAGGGCAGCCCGTACACCGCCGAGTCCTTCCGGGCGACCTTGAGGTCGCGGAAGCTCTGCATCAGGTCGCCGTAGCTCGGGATCCGCTTGAGGTCGAGCGGCTGGGACAGCCCCGCCTCGATGATCGCGGTGACCGCGTCGGACGAGGGGGAGACCAGGTCGATCGTCTCGGCCCCGCCGGCCCGGAGCTTGGCCACCAGGTCGTCGCTCGAGCCCATGTAGGTGGCGTTCACCTTCACGCCGCAGGCGGTCTCGAACGGCTTGGTGAAGAGCGTGTCGGTGTACCCCTCCCACACCATGAAATTGAGCTCGCCGCCGATCGGCTTGGGGCAGAGCTTGGCCAGGTAGGTGGCCGCATCGGCCCGGGCGTCGCTGGTCGCCGCGATTGTGATCTTTTGCGCTGCGGCCTGGGGAGTGGTTGCCGCCTTCTCGCCGCCGCCGCACCCGGCCAGGAGCACCAGGGACGCCGGAAGCACCAGACTGCCTGCACGAATGAGTGACATGGGTGCACAACCTCGCGAGGTGAAAGCCCGAACGGCCCGGTCGGGGAGCCGGGTCCGGATCAGGGCTGGACAGGGATGTGAGGAAGGCTTCACGGTAGAGCCTGAGCGCCAGCCGGATAACCTACACCGCGCCCTGAGGGAAGCAATCGGGGGGTCCCCTGTCGTGTGGCTACAGAACCTGTACATTTCTGCCGGGTCGGCGGTGCCTCACAGTAGCAGGCTGCACCGGCGCCACCCCTCTCTGGTCTCCCTGTTCAATGTTTGAGGTTGGATCGTGCTCGAGCGACTGACCGCCGTCGGCGAAATGACGCTGGCGATGAGCCGCGCATCGACCGTGGAGCAGATCTGCCGGGAAGCCCTCTGGACCGTGATCCGGGTCCTCGAGGCGTCCCGGGCCTCCGTCCTGCTGTTCGACCCGGACGGGAAGCTCCGCTTCAAGGCGTGGGACGGCCTCTCCGACGGCTATCGTCAGGCAGTCGAGGGGCACACCCCCTGGATGCCGGGCGAACCGGAGCCGCTCCCGATCCTGGTGACCGACGTCGCCAGGGACGCGAGTCTCGCCGACTACCGGGAGATCATGCTGGCGGAAGGGATCCGCGCGATGGCGTTCGTGCCGCTGGTGGCCGGCGGCGGGACGATCGGCAAGTTCATGATGTACTATGACCAGCCGCGCGCCTTCTCCCCCGACCTGGTTCAGCTGGCCCGCGCGGTCGCGGCCCACGCCGCCTTTGCGATCGACCGCCAGCGCATGGTCGACACGCTCGAGGCGGAGCGCGGCCTCTTCGTCGGCGGACCCACCGTCGTCTTCAAGTGGCGGCACCAGGAGGGTTGGCCGGCCGAGTATGTCTCGCCCAACGTGCAGACCGTGCTGGGGTGGGACCCGGCCCACCTGGTGGCCGGGGTGCCGTACGCCTCGCTGGTGCACCCCGAGGACCAGGCCCGCGTGATCGCGGAAGAGGAAGCCTTCCTCGCCCGGCGCCAGAGTCACTACGAACAGGAGTACCGGGTCCGTCGCCCCGACGGGACCTACCGCTGGGTGCACGAGTTCACCATCCCGGTGCGGAACTCCGGCGGCGCGGTGACCCACACCCACGGCTACGTCGTCGACATCACCGACCGGAAGGCGGCGGCCGAGCGGCTGCGGGAGACCGAGGCCCGCCTGCTCGAGACCCAGCGGCTCGAGAGCCTGGGGGTGCTGGCCGGCGGGATCGCCCACGACTTCAACAACCTGCTGATGGGCATCCTGGGCAATGCCGCGCTGGCCCTCGGCGAGGTGCCGGGCGATTCGCCGCTGCAGGACCCCATCCGGGAAATCGAGGCGGCGGCCCGCCGCGCCGCCGACCTCACGCGCCAGCTGCTCGCCTACTCCGGCAAGGGGAAGTTCCTGGTCGAGCGGGTCGATCTCTCCCGGATGGTGGAGGAGTCCGCCCGCATGATGCTCCCCGCGCTCTCGCCCACCATCTCGGTGGCGTGGGATCTCCAGCGCGACCTCGGCATGTGCGAAGGCGACGCGGGGCAGCTCCGGCAGGTGGTCCTGAACCTCCTGACCAATGCCGCCGACGCGATCGGCAACAACCGCGGCTCGATCACGCTGCGCACCGCCAGGGTGACGCTCACCGAGGCCGACCTGGAGCAGCCGCTCACCGGCATACGGCTCGCCAGCGGGCCCTACTTCCTGCTCGAAGTGGCTGACGATGGACCGGGCATGGACGAAGGGACCTCGCGCCACATCTTCGATCCCTTCTTCACCACCAAGTTCCAGGGCCGCGGCCTCGGGCTCCCCGCGGTGCTCGGCATCGTCCGGGGGCACCTGGGAACGATCCGGGTCACCACGGCACCCGGGAAGGGGACCTCGGTGCGGGTGTATCTTCCCGCCGCCGACCACGCGGTGACCCGCCCCCAGGCCAACGGCGTGCATCCCGAGCCCGCGACCCGGCGCACGGTGCTCGTGGTGGACGACGAGGCGATGGTCCGGAACGTCACCCGCCGCACCCTGGAGCGGGCCGGCTACCGGGTGCTGCAGGCGGAGAGCGGGCGGGCGGCGCTGGAGGTGCTCAAGACCGAGCACGCGCAGGTGGGGCTCGTGCTCCTCGACCTCACCATGCCGGAGCTCAACGGCGAGGAGACCTTCGCGCTGATGCACGACTGCTGGCCCGCGATCAAGGTGCTGCTCTCGAGCGGCTACAGCGCCGAGGCCACCGGCGATACCCGCAACCGGGACGGGCTGGTCGGGTTCATCCAGAAGCCCTACCTCCCCGCCGACCTGGTCCGCGCGGTGCAGCGCGCCTTCGAGCCCTGACCACCCGGGCCGGGGTTCACCGGCCCCCCTCCTCGCGTCCCTCCCGTTTTCCCGGCAGATTACTCCTCCGCACTTCTTCCGGAGTCGTTCGCATGTCCCGCGTCATCCAGCTGGTGACTTCCATTCCCGGCCCGAAGAGCCAGGCCCTCACGGCGCGCCGGCAGCAGGCGGTGCCGCGCGGCGTCCCTGCCACCACCCCCATCGCCGTGGTGCAGGCGGAGAACGCGGTCATCACCGACGCCGACGGGAACCGGCTGATCGACTTCGGCGGCGGCATCGGGGTGGTGAACGCCGGGCACCGGCACCCGCGGGTGGTGCAGGCGGTGCGCGACCAGCTGGACCACTTCACCCACGTCTGCTTCCCGGTCTCGATGTACGAGCCGTACATCGAGCTGGCGGAGCGGCTCAACCGGGTGACGCCGGGGACCCACGCCAAGAAGTCGTTCTTCGTGAACAGCGGGGCCGAGGCGGTGGAGAACGCGATCAAGGCAGCGCGGCGCTTCACCGGGCGCCAGGCGATCGTCTGTTTCGAGCACGGCTTCCACGGCCGGACGTACATGGGGATGACGCTGACGGCCAAGGTGAATCCCTACAAGCAGGGGTTCGGGCCGTTCGCGCCGGAGGTGTACCGGATTCCGTTTCCGTACTGCTATCGGTGTGAGTGCGGCGGCAGGGCGGCAGGGCGGCAGGGCGGCAGCTGTGGCATGGCGAGCCGGACCTATCTCGATCAGCTCTTTGCGGGCATCGTCGATCCCGGCTCGGTGGCCGCGATCATCATGGAGCTCGAGGTGGGCGAGGGCGGGTTCATCCCCGCCCCGGTCGAGTACGTGCAGGCGCTGGCGCAGTTCGCGAAGGATCACGGGATCCTCTTCATCGCGGACGAGATCCAGACCGGATTCGGGCGCACCGGGAAGCTCTTCGCCTGCGAGCACTACGGCCTGGTGCCCGACCTGATCACCACCGCCAAGTCGCTGGCCGGCGGCCTCCCCCTCGCGGCCGTGACCGGCCGGGCCGACGTGCTGGACGCGGCGCAGCCCGGCGGGCTGGGCGGGACCTACGGCGGGAACCCGCTCGCCTGCGCGGCGGCGCTGGCGGTGCTCGACGTGATGGAGACCGAGAACATCGCGGCCCGGGGTGCGGCCATCGGCGAGGCGATCCGCCGCCGGTTCCTCGCGTGGCAGCAGAAGTACCCGGTCATCGGCGATGTGCGCGGCCTCGGCGCCATGG
>JAXLXZ010000003.1:0-524978 GCA_046327735.1 Gemmatimonadales bacterium
GTCTCGGCAACCGGGCGGTTCCGCGAGGCCCGGAGAAGGTCGGGGTCTATCCCGAGGCCGCCGACTATTTCCAGCGCAACGTCGAGCGGGTCGCGGGGATCACCGCCGGCAAGGGCGTTCCCCTGCTGCTGTCCACCCCGCCGTCATCGCTGGGCATTCCGGGGCACCACGAGCTGACCTCCGACCGCACCTACTGGGTCGGCAGCGACAGCGCCACCCAGCGCTACCGGGATGAGCTCGACCGCCGGCTCCAGCACGTGACCGACTCGCTCAGCCGCGCGGGCGCACCGGTCGCGTATGTCCCGCACCAGTTCACGCTCGATCTCTTTCTCGACGATTGTCACCTGGTGCCGGCGGGGAATGCGAAGATTGCGGAGGAGTTCGTTGCGGCCGCGGCGCCCTTCATCGAACGGAAGGGCGCGGACCCATCGGTCACGGCGGGAGCTCAGCGCGGATCGTAAGGCGCGATCGCCGGTCCTTCCTGGTACAGCCGGTGCCAGGTGGAGAAGCAGAGCAGGCCCCAGAGGATTCCTTCGCGGTTCTGCCGCCCCCCGAAGTGCTCATCCATCAGCCTGGAAATCGTCTTCGGATCGAAGAAGCCGAGCCGCCCGAGGCGGGCGCTGCTCAGCTCGTCCTCGATCACCGGGCGGAGCTCGCCCCGGATCCAGGCGGCGGTGGGCCCGACGAAGCCCCGCTTGGGCGCCTGGAAGTGCTCCTGCGGCAGGCGGTCCTTGAGCGCCTCCCGCAGCAGCGGCTTGGGACGGCGCACGCTGACCTTGAGCGAATCGGGGAGCGGGAAGATCTGCTCCACCAGCTCGTGGTCGACGAAAGGCACCCGGACCTCGAGCGAATGCGCCATGCTGATGCGGTCGCTCAGCATCAGGATGTCGTCGGGGAGATAGGTCTTGTAGTCGAGATAGAGCGCGGCGCGCAGGCCATGCGGCGAGCCGCCGGCCCGGTAGACCTGGTCGAAGTGCCGGCCCGCGGGATTGCCGCTGATGCGCGCCCCGGTCGAGCTGGCGTAGAGGCCGGGCCTGACGTCCTCCGGAAGCCGGCTCAGGTAGCCGAGGTAGCGCGAGGGCAGCTCGCCGGCGCTGGTGCGCAGGAAACGCTTGAGGCGGTCCCGTCCCAGGGAGGCGTCGCGGGGCTCCGGCAGCATCGAGGCGAGCCGGGAGAGCCCGCTCCGCAGCGGCGCCGGCACCTGGTGGTACAGCTCGCCCACCAGGAGGCCGAGGTGCCGCCGGTAGCCGGCGAACAGCTCGTCGCCGCCGGTGCCCACCAGGGCCACCTTGTACTTCCGGGCGACCGCCTGGGAGATGAGCCAGCTCGGGACCGATGACTCGTCGGCCTGGGGTTCATCCAGGGCCCGCACGATCGGCTCCAGCAGGCCCTGGAGGCCCGGGCTCACGTCCACGATCTCGAGCTCCGCGCCGTAGCGCTTCGCGAGCAGGGTCGCGAGCCCCGATTCGTCGGCCTTCTCCGCGCTCGACCCGGTGTAGCGGGCGGTGAAGGCGTGGGGATGCTCGCCGGTGCGGGCCATGCTGGCCACCACCGCCGAGGAATCGAGGCCGCCGCTCAGGAAGGCGGCCACCGGGACGTCGGCGATCATGTGAGCCGCGACCGACTGGTCGAACCAGTCGAGCACCCGCTCCGCCACCTGCGCCGGCGTGGCCGTCTGGGTGCGGGGGAGATCCCAGTACTGCCGGATCGTGACCGTGCCGTCCTGCCACTCGAGGGTGTGCCCGGGAGGAAGCTTGCGGACCTTCGTATACGGGCTGCTGGGCGCCGGGATGTAGCCGATCTGGAAGTACATGTCGAGCGCTTCCCAGTCGAGCTCGCCGCCGGTCATGCCGACGGCATGCAGCGCCTTGAGCTCGGAGGCGAAGGCCAGCCCCCAGGGAGCCTCGATGTAGTAGATCGGCTTGATGCCGAAGCGGTCGCGGGCGACCAGGAGGTGCCGGCGGGTCCGGTCCCAGATCGCGAAGCCGAACATGCCGCGGAGCGGATCCACGCAGCGCGCCCCGAGGTCCTCGTACAGGTGGAGGACGCTCTCGGTGTCGCTGACGGTGCGGAGGGTGTGGGACCCGCTGGCGAGGAGCCGCGCGCGCAGCTCCCGGTAGTTGTAGATCTCCCCGTTGAAGACGATGACCTTGGTCTCGTCCTCGTTGAAGATCGGCTGGTGCCCGCCGGCGAGGTCGATGATGCTGAGGCGGCGCATCCCGAGGCCGACGTTCTCCCCGGTGAAGATCCCCTCGTCATCGGGGCCGCGATGCCGGATGGCATCGCACATCCGCCGCAGGAGCTCGGCCGGGACCGGGCGGGCCGGATCCCGATGGATGACCCCAACGATTCCGCACATCGGTCAGCGTCCGCGGTGGAGGTTCACGGTGCCGCTCAGGTCGCGGTGCGAGGCGTGCCGCCTTCGCCGCGGAGCTCGGCCGAGCGGCCCCCCACCATGTACGCGTCCTCCTTCGCCACCGCGGCGATGACCTCGGCCCGCCGTTCGGGGGTGAGGTACTTCATGTCGTACTGCATGTACTCGAAGGTGCGCATCCGTTCGAGCCGGGCGCGGTGCTTGGCGAGGTACTCGTCCAGGGTGCAGATCACCTTGGCGGGATTGCCGGCGCAGACCGTGTCGGGCGGGAGCGAGCGGCTCACCACCGAGTTGGCGCCTACGATCGTGCGGGGCCCGATCTCGACCCCGGCGAGGATGACGGTCCGGGCGCCGATGTGGGAGGAGGGGTGAATGATCACCCGCCCGATCCGCGCGGCATCGAGGAACTCGTCCATCTGGGCGTCGTGGGCCAGGATCAGGCAGTGGTCCCCGAAGCCGCAGTGATCCCCGATGCTGATCAGGTAGCAATGGGCGGTGTCGATCGCGGTGGTGCCCGGCAGCCAGACGTCCTGGCCGATGTGCATGCCCATCGCCTGGAGGGTGCGCCAGCGGCGGGCCAGGCGGTACTCGTCGAACTGGTTCTTCCAGCGGGCGACGCGGCCCACCAGCCACTCGGTCAGTCCCATGACCGCTCCCGCACGATCGTCTTCACCCGCTCGAGCCCGGTCACGACCTGGAGGAAGTGGCCCAGGTCCTCGGGGTAGGGGAACCGCTGCACGCCGAAGGGCGCCGCCGGGGAGGCGTGGAAGCGACGGGCGGAAGCGTAGCCGGAAATGCCCACCACGGCGCCGAGCATGCCGGTATCGCGGAGCGTCCGCACTTCCCGGTCGCTGAAGTCCTGGTACCGTCCGTTGGGATAGCAGAACACCGGGACCGGCTGGCGCGCTTCCTGGCTCAGCCGGCGCCAGCCCTCACGCAGCTCGTGCTCCGACTGGGCGTCGTCCGTCCGGCTCAGCACCGGGTGGGTGACGGTATGCGGGCCGAAGCTCATCCCGCCCTGTTCACAGCGGCGGAGGTCATCCCACGTCATCGCCTGGTAGCGGGGCGTGGGGGCCTGGTCGGGGAGGTCGGTCTCGAGCGCCTGGGCCAGCTGCTGGATGGCGCTGAGCTTCTCCCCGTTGGGGATCTCCTTGACCCGGGCGGTGACGTCGGCGAGGTGATGATCCCGCTCGGCGTCGGTGCTCCAGCGATACTCCACCCGGGCAGTGCCGATGGTCAGGCCGACCTCGCGGCGCCGGGTCTGCCGGAAGATCCACTCCAGCTGGTCCCACCAGAACCACACCTTCCGGTCGAGGAAGCCGGTGGTCACGAAGGTCGTCACCGGCGCGTCGAACTCGGCGAACAGCGGGGCGGCGACCTGGGCGTGGTCGAGGTAGCCGTCGTCGATGGTGAAGCCGACCGCGCCGCGAAGCGGGGGACCGTCGCCCGCGAGCCGCCGGAAGATCTCGCCCAGCGGCGCGATCTCGTACTTGTTGCGGCGCAGGTGGGCGAGGGTGCGGCGGAGCAGGGCGGGATCGTGTCCCTCCACGCCCAGGTCCGGCGCGTGAAAGCGGTGCAGCATGAAGATCGCGGCCTGGCCCCGCCGGAACGGCGAGAGCGAGGTCTTGGCCCCGGGCAGGCTCAGGGTGCGGAGCAGGGTGGCCTTGAGGCCGCTCACCGCTGGCCCTGCCGTTCCCGGGCGATCTGGGTCACGAAGGTCCGCAGCGTTTCGCCCCGCCGGTTCCAGGTGTTCTCCAGCGCGAGGGCCTGGCGGACGCTGCGCGTGGCGCCCTCGCCCGCGAGCGCCCGGCGCACCGCGCCGATGAAGTCGTCGTTGCTCCGGGCCACGTGCACCACGTCCCGGTACTTGAGGACCTCGGGCAGCTCGGTGCTCACCACCGGGATCCCCGCGGCGAGATACTCGAGCAGCTTGAGCGGATCGACGGCGCGGGTCCAGTCGTTCAGGATGTAGGGGATGATGCCGACGTCGAACCCCTGCACGTAGGCCGGCAGCTCGGCGTAGGGGCGGTTCCCCAGCAGCACCAGGTTGGGCCGGGTGAGACGGGTGGTGTCGATGCTGACCGGGCCCACCAGCGCCACGGTGCCGGTGGGGTTGGCGTCGGCCAGGCCGAGGAGCAGGTCGATGTCGCAGGCGGCGCTCACGCCGCCGGCAAAGCCGATGATCGGCCGGGGCAGGTGCGCCAGGTCGGCCGGCACCGGCCGGGGCTCCGAGAAGTGCTCGTAGTTGACGCCCTGGGGGAGGTACTGCACCCGGCCGCTCCGGGGCACCTTCTTCTCCACCAGCACCCGGGCGGTGGCGACCACGCCATCGACCACGGTGAGGAGCTTCTCCTCCAGCGGGCGGATCATGTTGCCGGTGACGTTGGGCAGCTCGGCGTAGTCGTCCATGCAGAAGTAGATCGCCGCCTGCTCCCCCAGCTGGCCCACGATGCCGGGGGTCATCGGTGTGCCGGTCACGAAATACGGCGCCACCCCCGGGGAGACCGCCGCCAGCGCGCGGCGGATGTCCCGCAGGAGCGAGCGCTCGTTGAATGCCTGCACCACCTGGAGATTGTGCCAGGGGAGCGCCTTCGGGTGCACGATCCGGCTCGGGACCGGGCCGGTCACCGCGGCCGGCGGCTCCGGGCGGAGCATCCGCTGGATCTTCCGCGCCGCCCGGCCGAGGTCATACAGCGTCAGCTGCGGCAGGCGATGCCCGTAGCTGTTCACCCAGACGATCGGGTCGTCGCCGACCATCGTCCGGAAGAGATGCTGCATGGTGGAGACGTGCCGTCCCCAATCATCCCCGAAGATCACCCACGGCGGGCGGACCGCCGGACCTGCTCCGGCCGCCTCGCCCGCCGCGGGGGACTGCCGGGATCCGGGCGAGACCCGGGTGAGGGTCATGCGCCCGGCTTGTCGAAGATGATGAGGAACTTGTTGGCCTTGCGGGACAGCGGAAACCAGCCGGTCAGCCCCGTGTACACCTTGCGGATCATCGCCATGAGGCCGACGCCGTCGGCCCAGGGCCGGTGCACGAAGGTCAGGGACGACGCGTTGAGGCCCACCCCGGAGAAGGTGCGCTTGAGCGAGTCGGGGAAGAGCGCCCGCTGGTTCTTGGTGGTGGAGGAGAGCCCCCAGATCGGGTTCACGATATTGAAGGCGAACCAGCTCAGGGGATTCAGCGCGTTCGGCTCGAACGCGATGACCCGGCGCTTGGTGATCCGGGCGAGCTCTCCCGGCAGCTTGTCCAGCCGCGGGAAGTGATGCAGCAGGAGCGAGGTCCAGGTGGTGTCGATGGCCCCATCGCGCAGCGGCAGGCGCTCCGCATCGGCCACGAAGAACCGGCCCTTGAACCCCTCGCGGCGCAGCCGCTCCCGGGCACCTTTTACTCCGCCCAGGGTGAGGTCCACCGCGATGACGTCGAAGCCCCGGCGGGCCAGGTGGATCGCATGACCCCCCGTGCCGCAACCGAGGTCGAGCACGATGCCCTTGGGCTTCTGGGCGAAGGCGAGGTCGTGCAGCTCCTCATAGCCGGCCGTGATGTGCTCGTTCTCCGGCTTTTCGGCGAACAGCTTGTCGTAGAAGTCCCGCTCAGCGACGAGATCCTGCATCGTAGAGATGTCCTGTTCTCGGGTGTACTTTGAAGTGCATCCCCCGCTCAGCAAAGCCTATGCCATTTGTGAAGATCCATCATTCTTCCGCTTCCGACAAGGAGCGCTCCCAAACCGTTGCAGAGATCCCCGGAATGGGGGATTTCGACGGTCCGGGGCCACAGATCGGCGGCGGGCCCCCACAAGGCTGTCGCGCCGGCGCCACCCTGGGGCACCCCGGTGCGGCACCGGCACCCGCCCCCCCACCACCTCGCAGGTGGCACACCACTCGCAGGACGGGGACGGCCCGGTTCAGGGCTTCTCCGGTGGCAATCAACGAATGACAGGCACAAGCGGAGGGGGCATGTCCAGAGGTGGGTGGCAGGCCAGGCTGCTTGCCGTGGCACTCCTCGCGGGGGTCACCATCGGCACCCTCGCGGTCGTGGAACTGGTGCTGCGGCAGGTCCTGCCCGGGAGCAAGCTCTACCTCGTGCACCTCGCGAACAGCAAGCGGTTCTTCGCCCCGCTCCCGGAGTTCGTGCCGGGGGTTCGCGACACCGCCCACTTCGATACCAACCAGTTCGGGATCCGGGGCCCCGATTTCGGGCCGGACGGGAGCGAGTACCGGATTCTTGCCGTCGGGGGCAGCACCACCGAGTGCGCCATGCTCGACCAGCCCGAGACGTGGACCGCGCTCGTCGGCAAGGCGATTCCGGCCACCGCCTCCGGCGAGAAGGTCTGGGTCGGCAACGTGGGTCGCTCGGGCCTCACCTCCCGCGATCACGTGGTCGAGATGAAGTACTTCGTCCCCCAGCTCCCCCGGCTCGACCGGGTGGTGATCATGGTGGGGATCAACGACCTGACCTCCGCGCTCAAGCAGGGCTACAGCTACCATGCCCCCGAGCCGGTGACCGACTCCCTGGCGGAGCGGGTCCAGCTCTCCCGCACCTTCGCGGTGGTCCCGGGCCCGTTCCATCGCCCCGGGACCGAGTTCCTGCTCTCGGCGGACGCTCCCTGGTACAAGGCCACCGCGCTCTGGCAGCTCGCCAAGCGGGCCCGGATCCGCATGAACTCCACCAGCCTGGTGCAGGACCCCGAGGGACGGAACTACGAGGTCTGGCGCTCCCACCGGCGCGCTGCGAAGCTGCTCGACTCGCTGCCCGATCTCGGGCCCGCGCTGGTGGAATACACCCGGAACCTGGAGCAGCTCGCCGACCTCGCCCAGGCCCGCCAGCTCAAGCTGGTGCTGATGACCCAGCCGGTGCTCTGGGCCCCGACGCTGCCCGACTCGGCGAAGAAGCTTCTCTGGATGGGAGGCACCGGGGAATTCCAGGTCGAGGGAGGCCATGACTACTTCGACCTCCCGGCGCTGAGCACCGCGATGGGCCGGTACAACGCCGCGCTGCTCGATGTCTGTGCCCGCCGCCAGCTGCAGTGCCTCGATCTCGCGGCCGCGATCCCGCACGACACCCGCTGGTTCTACGACGACGTGCACTTCACCGAGGCGGGGTCCCGCCTGGTGGCCCGGACGCTGGCGAGCTTCCTCGCATCCATCGATGCCACGCTGCCGGCGCCGGTGCTCGATTCGGTGAGCCTCAACTGAGCCGTCCCCTGCGGGTGCTGCAGGCGTTCACCCCGGGAGCGGCGGGGGGCCTCGAAAGCGTGGTGCAGGTGCTCGGGATCGGGCTGGCCCGCCGGGGAGTGGACCTGGCGGTGACCGCGGTCCTGGGAGAGGGTGCCCCCGAGCCGCCCAGTGTGGTGGCGCTCCGGGAGGCGGGAGTGACGGTGCTGGTGAACCGGCTGGGCCGCCGCTCCTACCGGGGCGAATGGGCCGGCCACCGGGCCCGGGTCCAGGAGTTCCGGCCCGACATCTTCCATTCCCATGGCTACCGGGCCGACGTGCTGGGGGGATGGGCGGCGCGCGCGCGCGCGCGCCGGGTCTCCACCGTGCACGGCTTCACCGGTGGCGACTGGAAGAACCGCCTCTACGAACAGCTGCAGCTCCGCGCCTATCGTGGATACGATGCGGTGATCGCGGTCTCCCGCCTGCTCGAGGCCCGGCTGCAGCGGAGCGGCATCCCGGCGTCCAGGGTGGAGCTGCTCCCCAACGCCTGGAGCCCCACCGCGCCCCCGCTCGACCGCGCCGCAGCGCGCCAGCTGCTCGGTCTCACGCCAGGCGACCGGGTGATCGGCTGGGTGGGCCGGCTCTCTCCCGAGAAGGGCGGGGACGTGTTCCTGGAGGCCGCGGCCCGGCTGCGGGAGCCGGGCGTGCGCTTCTCGGTGGTGGGCGACGGCGCGGAGCGAGCCGCGCTCGAGGCGCGGGCCAGAGCGCTCGGGATCGAGGATCGCCTGACCTGGCACGGCATCCTCCCCTCGGCGGGGCGGGTGATGGCCGCCTTCGATGTCTACGTGCTGAGTTCCCGGACGGAGGGCACTCCCATCGCGCTCTTCGAGGCGATGGCGGCCGGTGTGCCCGTCGTGACGACGGCGGTCGGCGGGGTGCCCGATGTGGTGGGTGAGGACGCGGCCTGGCTGGTCGCGCCCGAGTCGCCGGACGCGCTGGCCGGTGCCATGCACGCGGCGCTGGCCGACCCGGCCGACGCGAAGCGCCGCGCCGGTCAGGCCGCCGAACGGCTCCGGGTTCACTATGCCGCCGAGCCGTGGATCGATCGTCATCTCGACCTGTACCAGCGCCTCACCGGCGGGTGAGCCCGCTAGCCGGTGCGGAGGGCCACGCAGTCGAACTCGACGACCCGGCCGGCATGGTCGCGCGTGACCGGGTAGAGTCCACCGACCTCGAACCCCAGCGTGCCAAGGCGCGCGAGGGCCTCGGTGAGCGACGGCTGGCCTTCGTAGATCGGTTTGACCGAGACCTCGGACTGGAGCGCCACGATCCGGTGCAGGCAGCCTTCGGCGCCGCGCAGCACCTCGAGGTCGTAGCCCTGGGTGTCGAGCTTGAGGTAGAGGCTCGGGCTGGGCGCGCCGCCGAGGCAGTCGCCGATGAAGCGATCGAGCCGCTGCACCGGGACCCGCTCCCGGCGGACGACCCGGCTCGAGCCGGGGAACTCGGCGGTGGAGTAGGCGGTGGGGGTCAGGAACGAGGTGAAGTCGGTCCCCTCGGTCACGTTGATCTCGCTGACGCCGTCCGTGGCGCCGAGCGCGAGATGATGCACCGCCCAGTGGCCGTCGCCCCGGGCCTCGCGTTCCAGCCGCTCGAAATTGGCTTCGACCGGTTCGACCGAGATGATGAGGCCGGCGAACCCGATGCCGCGCAGGAAGCGGCCGTATTCGCCGAAGTGTGCCCCGACATCGAGCACGCAATCGATGTGGAACCGCTGGAACAGCTGGGACAGGTAGGTGCCGAGCGTGTCGGGCGGGGTCCGGGTGACGTGAAGGTGGACCTTGCCGAGCACCTGCCGCAGGAACCGCCGGGCCGATGACATCGGGGTGTTTCTCCTTCGACCAACGTTCGACTTTCCGAGCCGACGAGACTTCATGAGCCAGATCATCGCCCTCGTGCTGCTGCTCCTGCCCGTCGTCCTGATGGGATGGGCGTACCTGGGGTATCCGGGTTTCCTGCGAATCTTGAGCCGCTTCGGGTCCGCTCCGCGCGAATGGAGCGATCCGCCAGAATGGCCCGAGATCAGCATTGTTGTCCCGGCCTACAACGAGGAACGGAACATCCGGCGGACGGTGGAGAGCCTGCTTGCGCTGGACTATCCGTCAGATCGTCGCCAGATCGTGGTTATTTCTGACGCATCTTCGGATGGGACGGACCAGATTGTCTCGGAGTACCAGGACCGCGGGGTCGAATTGTTCCGCATGCCCCAGCGCTCCGGGAAGACCGCCGCGGAGAACGCGGTGTTGCCTCGACTCCGCGGTTCGATCGTGGTCAACACCGACGCCACAATCCGGATCCTCCCCGATGCCCTGAAACCGCTCATCCGGGTCTTCCAGGATCCCACCATCGGGGTGGCGTCGGGACGGGACGTGAGCGTCAGCGACATCACGGCGGAAGCCAACGCCGGCGAGTCGGGGTACGTGGGCTACGAGATGTGGGTTCGCTCGCTGGAGACGCGGGTCGGCTCGATCGTGGGCGCCAGCGGCTGCTTCTACGCCATCCGGCAGCAGCTCCACCGCACCACCCTGCCGCCGGAGCTCTCCCGCGACTTCGCCAGCGCGCTGGTCGCGCGGGAGAACGGCTTCCGGGCGGTCTCGGTCGACGCGGCGGTGTGCCTGGTGCCGCGGACCGCCTCGCTCCAGCGGGAGTACCGCCGGAAGGCGCGCACCATGGCCCGCGGACTCCAGACCCTCTGGTACAAGCGCCACCTGCTGAACCCGTTCCGCTACGGGTCGTTCGCCTGGATGCTCTGGTCCCACAAGCTCATCCGCTGGCTGGTCTTCCTGACCGCGCCCTTCGCCCTGGTGGGACTGGCGCTTCTCGCCCTGCAGAGCCGCGTTGCCCTGGCCGGCCTGGTCCTGGCCGCGGTGGGCTGCGGTCTCGGCGCGGTGGCGCTGTGGGGCCCGGAAGGGCGCCGGCTCCCGAAGCTGGTCACTACCTGCGGGTTCGTGTTCGCGACGCACCTCGCCGGCTTCCTGGCCTGGACCAAGGCGCTCCGGGGCGAGTCCAACTCCATCTGGGAGCCGACCCGCCGGACGGCGTAGCGGCCCCAGGCAAACGAACGAGGCCGTCACCCGGTGGGTGACGGCCTCGCTTTCTTGTGCTGCGCTGCCGAGTGGCTTACCAGCCGCCCTTGCCGAAGAGCACCACCGGGACGGTCAGCGCCATGATCCGCACATCCTCGACCAGGCTCTGCTCGCGGATGTAGGTCAGGTCGAACTGCACCTTGCGCTTCACGTCCTCGACGTTGGTGTCGTAGTTCTGGCTCACCTGGGCCAGCCCGGTGATGCCGGGGCGGGCCAGCTGGCGGTACTCGTAGCCGTTGATGGTCTCGCGCAGCTCCTGGAAGATCACCGGGCGCTCGGGGCGCGGGCCGACGATGTTCATGTCGCCGAGGATCACGTTGAAGAGCTGGGGCAGTTCGTCGAGGCGGTACTTGCGCAGGATCCGGCCGATCGGGGTGACCCGGGGATCATTCTTGGTGGCCCACACCGCGCCGCTGGCCTTCTCCGCATCCACCCGCATCGTCCGGAACTTGAAGATCCGGAACGGCTTCCCGCCCAGGTTGTTGGCCCGGCGGGGCGCGCCGGCCTGGCCACCACGGCGACGGCGATCCTGGCCGATCCGGACCTGGGTGTAGATGACCGGGCCCCGGGAGGTCACCTTCACCGCCAGCGCCACGATCAGCATGATCGGCGCGGCGAGCACCAGACCGATGCAGGCCACCACGACATTCACCGCCCGGCGGATCGCTTCGTGGGCCACCGAGAGCTCGGGAGCCACATGCGCCACGCTGCGATGAGGTGCCTCGACCAGCCGAAGCCGGGCCGAAGACCCTGAAGTCCGGAAGCGGGGGCGATCGAAGACTGCCGTGCTGCTGTAGTTCGGGAGCGCGCTCATTGGGCTGATCACTTGTCTATGGGAGCTACGGCTATCCGACTGCTCGCGACCCCCCTCGAGCAAGACCCACACCAGATGTTGCCATCCGGGTTTTCATGACTGGTCGCGCTGGCTGGTGGGTTGACTCATGACGCTACATCTGACTGTAAGTCGTTACCTAAATGCGACTTACATTATCACTTCGAGGTCGGTTTGAGGGGGTTTTGGGCCGAACTACCGCGCGCCACAGAGGCTTGCGAGGCGGGGAATGGAGCGAGGGTATTGGGTTGGGGGAACGAGTGTAGCAGCGACTCCGCAGTATGGTCGCAGCATCATCCGCAGTGGTGCGAAATTCTCAGATGCGCAAGTAACAGTTCAGGGGGGCGGAGCGCCCCCCCTTCGCGCCTCAGTTCTGGGTGATGATCAGGGCGACGATGGCAATGCCGATGCTGGCGATGCCGGTGATGATCGGGACGGTTGCCCCGAAGCCTGAGCCCCGGCGACCGATGCTCAGCTCATCGCCCCCCTCGATGCCCATCTGGTCGAGCGAGATCCCCTGGGCCATCGCCTGGCGGACCTGCTTGGCGGAGAACCGCTCCGTGCCGTCGCGTGAAATCGCGACCTTCTTGAGGTCGGCGTCGGCGCTCAGGCCGCCGGCCGCCATGAGCGCTTCGCTGAGCGGCTTCTCGGGGCCGACGCTGTAGTAGCCGGGACGGACGACGCTGCCGAGCACCCCGAAGCGCACCAGCGCCGTGGCCTGCACCTGCGGGTCGCGGATGTAGTTGGCGATATGGACGCGCGCCTTCTCCTGCAGCTCCGAGCGGAGCACGCCGGTCAGCGCCAGGGGAGGCATGCTGGGAAGCAGAACTTCGGGACCGGTGCGGACCATCAGCGTGTCACCCCGGAAGGTGCTGTCGCCGCTGACCCGGATGATCAGGCGGTCGCCGACCTGGAAGTCGCCCCTTGTCAGGCGCTCCTCGATGTCGCGGCGCGCACGATCGGTGAGCTTCTCCTTGCCGTTCATCCCGCTGCTCAGGATGGCCTGGAGGTCTGCCCGGGTGGCCAGGGCCCGGCTGGGGTCGTCCTGGGCGGCCGCCCGGCCGAAGGGGAGACTCAGCAGGACCAGCACGATTGCCGACTGACGCACGTTCATTCGCGAACTCCGGGCGCTTGGCCCTCCGGGGGATGGCGCTTGCCCCACGGCGACGGCACGTCGTCGGTGAGGGCAAACCGGGCCAGGCGTTGCAGATGCTCGGTCCGGAGAACCGGCAGCGCAGGGTCCTGACGGGGAGAGTTCGGGTAATCTGTCGGCATTGCGGTGTCTTGACCAGTGCGGCGCACGCGTACTGCGTGGCCGGAATCTCAGAATGTCGTGAGTAGTAACTGCCCTTTCACGACACTTGCATCATCAAGATCGAAGCCCGGGCGTTCCGGGGCAGTGTTCTATCCTGCCGGTCGCATCGCTTGGTCTGCTAAGTCATTGTTCTGCAAGCTGGTTGGCTGGTTGGTCCTGGCGGGAGTCCATTCTGCCGCCGGGGGACCTCGGTTGCAGCATGTAGCAGCGTCGCCGCACTGTTTTCGTGGGACCGACGCTTCAAGGGACACCGAAACCCGACGATCCTGATGCCGCAGACACCTGAGCGCTCCCGAGTCATCGTGGTCCTGATCGCGAACGATCAGGAGTGGTCCGCGCGTTCGCTGGACAGCATCCTGTCGCCGCAGGGGTACTCGGTGATTCGGGCTTATACCGGGCGGCAGGTGCTGGAGCGCGCCCGGGCCGCGCGACCCGACCTGATCATCCTGGATGCGCAGCTCCCCGACCTGCATGGCTTCGACATCTGCCGGGAGCTTCGCGCCGACCCGCGGATCGGCAAGACGACGCCCATCATTATCACGACCGCCGGCCCGTCCGGCCGGGTACAGCGGCTCGAGGCCTACGCTGCTGGCGCCTGGGAGTTCTACGGCCAGCCGCTCGATGGCGAGGCGCTCCTGGCCCGCCTGCAGACCTTCCTCGACGTGAAGCTCGAGGCCGACGGGCTGCGCGAGCTGGCCATGCTGGACCACGACAGCGGGCTCTACACCGTCCGCGGGCTGGCTCACCGGGTCCGGGAGATCGGCTCGGAGGCGTACCGTCACGGGAAGGCGCTGGCCTGCATCGCCCTCTCGATGGCGCCCTCGGGGGTGGAGGCCTCGGCGACCCCGACGCGGCTGGGCGAACTGCTGCGCGCGTTCGGTCGCTCCTCGGACGCGATCGCGTACCTCGGCGGGTCGGAGTACCTGGTCGTGGCGCCGGAGACGGAGAAGGCGGGTGCGCTGAAGCTGGTGGACCGGCTGGACAGTGCCTTGCGGAAGGAAAAGCCGGCCGAGGCGCCGGTGCTGGCGGCGGGCTACTCCGCCGTGGCCGACCTGCGGGCCTCGACCCTCGAGCCCGCCGTCCTGATGGACCGCGCGACCGCCGCGCTCCGCTACCGCCTCGACCACCCCGGGGACGGGCGCGTCCTCGCCTTCGAAGACATTCCCGCCCCGGCGTGATGCCGCGCGTCGGGCCGTCCTACACCTGGCCCGACGTCTCTCCAGTGAGCTGGTGAACTTCCTCCTCTGACGTGTACCCGTACAGATAGCTGTAGTACCGATACGCCCCGGTCGCCCGGACGTCGTTCAGCACGGCGCCCAGCACATGGATCGGGAGGCGATCGACGAGGCTGAGCTTCGCCTCGGCGAGGTGCCGGTCGGTCTCGCCGGAGCGCACCACCAGGAGCAGGTGGCCGGTAGCGGCGCCCAGGACGAAGGGATCCACGCCGGCGCCGAGCGGGGGGCTGTCGACCACCACCGCGTTGAAGCGCATCCGCAGCTGCTCCAGCAGCCGCTGCATCGCCCCCGACCCGAGCAGCTCGGGACCGTGCTGCCGGCGGGTGCCGCACGGCACCACCCACAGGCCGGGCTGCTGCGTGGGCCGGATGATCTGCTCGAGGGTGGCCTCGCCCTGGAGGTAATCGAGCAGGCCGGGGCGGCGGTCGGTGCCGAACATCCGGTGCAGCTCGCCCCGGCGGATGTCGCCGTCGAGCAGCACGGTCTGGTACCCGGCGGAAGCGAAGCTGACGGCGAGGTTGGACGAAACCAGGGACTTGCCGTCGCCGGCGCTGGGGCTGGAGACCGTCAGGCAGACCGGGTTGGGGCCGAACGCGTGGGCCAGGTTGACCCGGACCGTCCGGAACGCCTCGATGAACTGGGCGGTCTGGTCAGGCGAGAGGTCACCCTTGCGGCTGCGCTTGAGCGCGGGGATCGCGCCCAGGATGGCCAGGCCCAGCGACTCGCTGACCTGCTCCGGGTACTGCACCCGCTTGTCGATGCGGTCCAGCAGGATCGCCAGGCCCAGGCCCGCGGCGATGCTCGCCATGAACGCGACGATGATCACCTGCGGACGGCGGTTCTTGGTGGGCAGCGTCGGCTGGATGGCCCGGTCCAGGGTCTTCACGTCGGGAATCGCGGTCGCCTCGGCGAGGCGGGCGGCCTGATACCGGCTCTGCAGGTCGGTGTAGATCGACACCAGGCTCTGCCGCTCACGCTCGAGCCGCTGCTCGGTGATCATCCGGGTGGGGATCGACTGCAGTTCCCGGGAGGCGGTGGCCAGGTGGGCCTGCAGCTCGCCCAGCTGGGCATCGATGGCGGCCAGGGTCAGCCGGATCTGCTCCGGAATCACGGTGCTGCGGAGCTCGTTGATCCGGGCCTGGACGTCCTGCACCTGCTTGGCCTGCTCGGTGTAGTGGATCAGCCGGGCGCGGAGCTCGGTCTCGGCCGAGGTGAGTTCCTGCAGCGCGGCCAGGAGTTCGGGGGAGCGGCGGACCACGTCGATGAGCTGGAGCGCGGCCGGATTGAGGGTCCCGGCGAGCGCGTCCTGCTGGGCCTGCACCAGCGCCTCCCGCTCACGCGTCACCCGATCGACGGTGATCTTCTCGTCGAAATACTTGCTGATGACCGTGGGCTGGGTCATCTGGAGCCCGGGGGCGATGGGGGTCGCCTCCGAGGGCAGGGTGATGATCTGGGTCTTGTAGCTCTCCAGGCGGCCGTCGGCGTTGCGCAGGTCGCGGCCGACGGAGTTGAGCTGCTCCTCGAGAATGCGCGAGGTCTCGCGCAGCTTGTAGGCCTTCAGGTCGGTGGCGGCGAGGACGAAGTTGTCCACGATCGCGTTGAGCGACCGGGCGGCGCGGCCGGGGTTCTCATCGACCAGCGACAGCCGCATGAAGTTGCCGTCGCGCGGCAGGTCGACGCGCAGGTCGCGGGCGAGCAGCCCGGCGGCCTGACGCGGCGTGGTCACGGAGAAGCGGAGCTGGCCGGGATTGAGCTGGGCAGCCGAGGGCCGCCAGCGCATCCCGAGGGCAAGGCCCACCGAGTCACCGACCTGGCCCTGCTCCAGCACCGAGTCCTTGGCGGTCTTGAGGACGTAGCGCTTCTTGTCCGGGCTCACCTCCAGCAGGTACTGCCCCACCGGCACCGGATCCACCACCGCGAAGCTGTCGAAGGGCACGGTCTCGGTGGACTTCACGTAGAGCCGCTCCTGCTGCACCACCGCGTCCAGCACCGTGAACGACTTGGCCAGGTCGGACCAGCCCTGGGTGCCCAGGACCTCCTGCCCGCGCACCGGTCCCGAGGTGCTCGGCGCACTCGCGACCCAGATGGTCGCGTCGGCCTGGTACTCCTTCTTGAGGAACCGGGTGGCCATCACGCCCAGCGAGGTGCCGCACAGCGCGACCGCGATGATCAGCCACTTGTACCGCTTGAGCGCCGCGAAGATGCGGTGCATCGGAAGGCTGCCCTCGTCCTCCGTCGACGCCGGACCGAGCCGGCCGGCGAGCGGGTCCGGTGTGGTCAGCGCCGTCCCGCCCATGTAGGGGGCACCAGGACTGGGCTCGAGTGGCGGCAGGAGGTTACCGGACATGTGGCTCGGTGCTGGGCACCCGGGAAAGAGACGACAACCAGAGGAAATTCACCCCCGCATCCCTGAGCAAGGATAGTACCGCGTCGGGGGCGGCTCGGGGGGCGGAGATGGCCGTACCAAATGCTTTGGTTCCAAAGACTTTGTTGCAAAAGATGGGGGCGTCAAGCTCCCCCAGGAAGCCGGTTTGTCCCACCGGTCCAACGGGGCGAGAGCAGCCAAGTGCTGGTATGTAGGGGAGATACATCATATTGTTGGAGCCGGCCAACGTTCTGTAGGGCGTGCGACACGTTTCTTGCGCTTCGGGGTGGTGCCGGGTCGCCGCAGGGCGGCGACCACACCAGTTGTCCGAACATACGCCGAATCTCGTGGGGTCAGTATGGGTACCACATCCGCCGACGGAGCACCGGGGAATCGCGGACCGCTGAACGAGCGGGATCCGCTGGCCATTCCCGACGAGGTCAAGAGCTCCATCCGCATCGCGATCATCGATGACGAGCGGACGCTCCGGGAGAGCTGCGCCACGGTGCTCCAGGGCGACGGATTCAGCGTGACGACGGTGGGCCGGGGGGAGGAGGCGCTGGAGACGGTGCGGCGCCGGAAGTTCGACATCATCCTGGTCGACCTGTACATGTCGCAGATCTCGGGGATCGAGATCCTCAAGGCGGCGCTCGAGACCCAGAAGGAAACCATCGTGGTGGTAATGACCGGGAACCCGAGCGTCGCGAGCAGCATCGAGGCGCTCCGGCACGGCGCCTGGGACTACCTGCCCAAGCCGTTCTCGGCGACCCACCTGCAGGTGCTCATCGGGCGGGCGTCGCACGCGGTGATGGTGGCGCGGGAGACCCGGGACCTCAAGCTCCAGCTGGCCAAGCAGGGGGGCCACAGCGACAAGATCTCGCTGATCGGCATCTCCCCCACCTTCCGCAAGGCGGTCGATCTCGCCCGCAAGGTGGCCGCGACCGACGCCTCGGTCTTCATCTCCGGCGAGAGCGGCACCGGCAAGGAAGTGATCGCCCAGTTCATCCACCAGCACAGCCGGCGCGCGAACCGGAACCTGGTCGCCATCAACTGCGCCGCCCTGCCGGAACAGCTGCTCGAGTCGGAACTCTTCGGCCACCGCAAGGGCGCCTTCACCGGCGCCGACCGCGACAAGCCGGGGCTGCTCGAGACGGCGAACGGCGGGACCTTCTTCCTGGACGAGCTGACCGAGATGTCGATGCCGCTCCAGGCCAAGCTGCTCCGGGTGCTGCAGGACGGGGTGGTGCGGCGGGTGGGGAGCGAGTCGCAGGACGCGGTGGTCGATGTCCGCTACATCGCGGCGACCAATCGCGACCCCCAGGAGGCGGTGAACCAGGGCATCCTCCGCGGCGACCTGTTCTACCGGCTCCGGGTGGTGCCGATCAAGCTGCCGCCGCTGCGCAAGCGGCTGGAGGACATTCCCCTCCTCGCGAACCACTTCCTGAGCCTCTACTGGCAGCGGCATCGCCAGCTCAGCGACCGGACCCCGCGCCTCTCCGAGGCGGCGGTGACCTTCCTGCGGAGCCGCCCGTGGCGGGGCAACGTGCGGGAGCTCCAGAACGTGATCGAGCACGTGGCGGTGCTGGCGGAACCGGACCAGGTGATCCAGCCGAACGACATCCCGATCTACGACGACAGCGGCCCGGACATGCCGGGTGAGGGCGCGGTGCCGGCCCCGGTGCTGGACGAGGCGTATCATCCCGCCAAGGACCGGGTCGTGGCGCAGTTCGAGAAGGAGTACCTGACCCGCCTGGTCGGCCGGGCGGGTGGTAACATGTCGAAGGCGGCCCGGCTGGCGAACATCGACCGCACCACGCTCTACCGGCTGATGGACAAGCACAACTTCCAGCGCGACGAAGGCGCCGGGCAAACCGACGTATGAACCAGATTGCCGTCGTATCTCCCAGGGAGCCCGCCGCCCCCGCGCTGCCGGCTGCCCTCTGGGACGTGGTGGAGCGGGCGCTGGCCAAGGTCGAGACCGAGTGGCAGCACGTGGCGGAGGACGCTCCGTCGCGCGAGGAAGTGACCAGCCACCTGGGCCTGCTGCGCGACGCGCTTCTTCTCGAAGGAAGCCGGAGCCTCGAGCTGCCCCGGACGGTGCTGGTGCGCCGGCTGCTGGACCTGGTCCGGCGGGCCATCGTGCAGGAGGCCGCGAAGCTCTCGCCCCGCCCCGATGCCGGCCAGCTGCTCAGCCTGCTCGACAACCTGGAGCACATCGCCCGGGCGCTGGAACCCGACTGGGCCCAGCACTTCGCCGACCGGCTCTCCGGGCCGGACGGGATGGAGCTGGTGGTCGAGGTTGCCCACGATCTCCGGTCCCCGCTCACCTCGATCCTGTTCCTCGCGGAGACCCTGCAGCGGGCCCGGAGCGGCCCCATCAACGCGGTGCAGGAGCGCCAGCTCGGGCTGATCTACTCGGCGGCGTTCGGCCTCTCCTCGCTCGCGAGCGACGTCATCGAGCTGGCCCGCGGCGGCGACCGGCTGGTCGACCTCGACCCCCTGCCGTTCTCGATCGCGGACATCTTCGAGTCGGTCCGCGACATCGTGCAGCCGATCGCGGAAGAGAAGGGGCTCCAGGTCAAGATGGAGATGGCGGTCCCCGACTTCCGGGTGGGCTACCCGGTGGCGCTCTCCCGGGTGCTCCTCAACCTGACCACCAACGCCCTCAAGTTCACCTCCGAGGGGGTCGTGGAGCTCCGGGCCGACGCGGGCGACGGCAACGTGGTGGTCTTCTCCGTGCGGGACACTGGGCGGGGCATCCCGCCGCAGGCTCTGCTCACCCTGTTCGAGCCGTTCCGCCGCCGCCAGAAACAGGGCGAATACGCCTTCTCCGGCGCGGGCCTCGGGCTCTCGATCTGCCGCAAGCTGGTCGAGGCGATGCGCTCGACCCTCCAGGTCGAGACCAAGGGAGATGGCACCCGGTTCTACTTCGTCCTGGACCTGCCGCTCGCCCGGGAACGGACCTGAGCGGTCCGTCCCCTACCCGTATCTCGTTCCCCGACATAGATTTTCGGCGGCTTCCGGCAGGTCGTCCTGCCTTCCTCCTTCCCGCACGCGGGCTACCCGGTGCCGCAGCGCGGGAAGGACCTCACCGGCTCAACGTCGTGTGATCGCAGGAAGGCACGAGGCTTCCGCAACGCCACGGCGACGGTCAATGGGACCGCCGCACCAATTTTCCGAGTCAGTGCCCGCCCCCGACGCACCGCTCACGCATGACTTCCCGGCACCGGGTCCGGGCTTGTCAGCCGCGCGGCGCACGAGGCGGGTACGGAGTTTTCCAAACCTGTGACCACACCGCACCTGCGACACCTCCGCTCCGGGGAACCCCCGGTGCACGCGCCCAACGCCGCCCTCCTGATCGACTTCGACAACGTCACGCTGGGCATCCGCTCCGACCTCACCAAGGAACTCAAGCACCTCCTCAACAGCGACATCATCAAGGGCAAGGTCGCGGTCTCCCGCGCCTATGCCGACTGGCGCCGGTATCACCAGTACATCGTGCCGCTGTCCGAGTCCTCGATCGACCTCATCTTCGCCCCCGCCTTCGGCAACAACAAGAAGAACGCGACGGACATCCGCCTCGCCATCGACGCGATGGAGCTGGTGTTCACCCGCCCCGAGATCGGGACCTTCATCCTGCTCTCGGGCGACAGCGACTTCTCGATGCTGGTGATCAAGCTGAAGGAGTACGGCAAGTACGTGATCGGGGTGGGGATCCGGGAGAGCGCGAGCGACCTGCTGATCCAGAACTGCGACGAGTACTACTCCTACTCCGACCTCGCCGGCCTCACCAAGGAGACCGAGGTCCCCTCCACCCAGAAGGATCCCTGGGTGCTGGTGAAGGAAGCGGTCGCGCAGATGGTGCGCGACGGCGACGTGATGCGCTCCGATCGCCTGAAGCAGGTGATGCAGCAGATCGACCCGAACTTCGACGAGAAGAACGCGGGCTACAGCCGCTTCAGCAAGTTCGTGATGGAGGCCGGGCACAAGGGCCACATCAAGATCACCCGGATGGACAACGGGCAGTACGAGGTGGCGCCCGCGGAGGGTGGCAGCAACGGCGCCGTCGCGGCGGCCCCCGCCACCCCCGCCGCCCCCGCGGCCGCCGAGTCCCGCCCCCCGCGGGAGGATCGCGGTGGACGCCGCAGCCGTGGCCGCGGTCGCGGCCGTGGCCGCGAGCGGGAGGAGAAGGGCGAGACCCCGGCCGCCGCGCCGGCCGAGGAGCGGAAGAGCGAGACGCCGCGGCGGCAGGAGCGCGAGGAGCTGACCCTGGCGCGGGCGTTCGACCTGATGCGCCGCGCCCTCGGTGAGCTGCCCAGCCCGGTGGGCCATGAAGCGCTCCGGCTCCGGATGTCGGCGCTGCTCGGGCGCGAGGATGCCATGCTCGAGGCCTCGCGGTTCCACCGCCTCCTCCGCCAGGCGCACGATGCCGAGGTGGCGGACGTGCGCAAGGTGGGCGACGACGAGTTCGAGGTGACCGGCCGGGGCGTCGAGCCGTCGGCCGCGCCCCGGAGCGCGGCAGCCGAAGAGCCGGCCGGCAACGGCGCGCCCGCGGCCGTCGCGGTGGGTGACACGAGCCGGGGCGGAATCCGGTTCCGCCGCGGTTCCCGCCTCCCGGGAGCGCCGTCCGCGATTGCGATGGTCGGGGTCGTCAGCCTCGACGACGAGCCCGCGGCCGAGCCGGAGAAGCCGGCCCGGGGCCGGAAGAAGGCGGCCAAGCCGGCCGCACCGGCCGAGCCCGAGGCGCCTGCAAAGGAAGCCGCGCCGAAAAAGAAGGCCTCGCGGCCCAGGGCCAAGAAGAAGGCCGAGGGCTGAGATGAAGCGGTCCCGACGGGCAGCCACGCTGCCCGTCGCGTTTTTCGAGCGGGACGTGGAGACCGTCGCACGCGAGCTGCTTGGCGCCGAGCTCGAGACCACCTTCCGCGGGTGTCGTACGGTCGGGCGGATTGTGGAGGTCGAGGCGTACCTCGGCGCCGAGGATCCCGCCTCCCACGCCTACCGCCATCGGCGACACGCCCAGAACGCCTCGCTGTATCTCCCACCCGCCACCTGGTACGTCTACCTCTCCTACGGCATGCACTGGTGCGCCAACCTGGTCGCCGGGGAACCGGGGCGGGGTGGGGCGGTCCTGCTTCGCGCCATCGAACCGCTGGAGGGAGTGGGCGCGATGGCCCGGCGGCGGGGGCTGCAGCAGCCGCGGCTCCTGGGCGCGGGGCCGGGGCGGCTCTGCCAGGCGCTCGGCATCACGCGAGCGCGGCTCGACGGCGTCCTGATGCCGGCCTCGCAGGCAGTGGTGCGCCTCCCGCTGGCGACATCCGGCTCGTTCGAGATCGTGACGACGCCCCGGATCGGAATCACCAAGGCGGCGGAGTGGCCGCTCCGGTTCCTGGTGCGGGGATCGGGCTTCGTGTCGGGAAAGCGTGAGCCGTAAGCGGTGAGCGGGGAAGAAGGAAACGGGCGGGTCCTGGTGGACCCGCCCGTTCTCTTTGGTTACTGCGGCCGAGTTAGTGGCCGACTTCGTCTTCCCGCGAGCTGCCGAGGCTGACCCGGAGACCGGCGGTGAGGGCGTGGGTCGGGCCGGTGAGCAGGTGTCCGGAACTTGGCGCGGTGGTGATCTGATACTGTCCGAAGACCGCGAACTGGGAGACCCGGATCTGCACGCCGCCAGTGAAGCTGGCGAAGGTGCTGCTCCCCTGCTGGTGCGCCGTGCTCCGGACCGCTTCGGCCTGGGTCGGGGTCAACCCGGCAACCGTCGGGTATTCCTTGACGGTCTGCAGGATACCGAACCCGATGCCGAGATACGGCTGGGCGATGGTCTTGAAGGGGAAGGCCAGGATGCTCACCGAGTACTTGCGGATGTCATTGAAGCTGACGTTCCGCGAGCCATTGAGCGCTGTGGCGTCGGGATAGGAGCTGAGCTGGTCCTTCTTGATCCCCTCTTCGACGGAGAGGAGAAGGCCAGTGCGCCGGGCGGTGACGAGCATGTGACCGCCGGCGGTGAAGATCCCGCCGCGGGTCTGTCTCGTGGTCTCGAAGATGGTGACACCACCCTGAGCCCCGACGTACCACTTGAACGAGTCGAACCCGATAATCGACTGAGCCGAAAGCGACGGCGCCTGAGCCAGGCAAGCCAGTCCGAGCACCATGGCGGTGCGGCCTAGCATGCGCATCGGAATGCCTCCACTGAGGGTGCGTTGGGCCCCGAAGGGCTTGAGCTACATCTGCTTGTATCGGCGAGCTACCAAACTACTTGAAGTGCCCCGATCGAGCAAGAACCCAGAGCGTATCCGAAGATAAGCCGAAAATAGACGGGTCAGATCAGACCGAGGCGTTGCCCCACCTTGGTCATGGCGTGCAAAGCCCGGTCCAGATCGTCCCGGGTATGCGCCGCGGAGACCTGGCAGCGGACCCGGGCCTGGCCCTGCGGGACCACCGGGAAGCCGAACCCGGTGACGAAGAGCCCCTCCTCCAGCAGCAGGTTGCTCATCTCGATGGCCTTGGCGGTTTCGCCCACGATTACAGGGACAATGGGGGTTTCCCCGGGGAGCGGCTTGAATCCGCGGGCGAGGAGCTGCTCCCGGAAATAGCTGGTATTGGCGCGGAGCTGCTCCACCCGTTCGGGGTGCTTTTCGAGATACTCGACGCTGGCCAGCGCCGTCGCCGCGACGGTTGGGGGCAGGGCATTGGAGAAAAGCTGGGGCCGTGCGCGTTGCGTGAGGTAGTCGCAAACTGCCGCGCTGGCCGCCACGAACCCGCCCGCGGCTCCGCCCAGGGCCTTGCCCAGGGTCGAGGTGATGATGTCGATCTCGCCCACCATCCCGAAGTGCTCGGCGGTGCCCCGCCCGGTCTTGCCCAGGACCCCGGTGGCATGACTGTCGTCCACCACGAGGATGGCGTCGTGCTTCCGGCAGACCTCCAGCAGGTCGGGGAGCTTCGCGATGGCCCCTTCCATCGAGAAGACGCCGTCGGTGATCACCATCCGGACCCGGCGGTCCTTCGCGGCCACCAGCTTCTCGCGCAGGTCGGTGAGGTCGGCGTGCTTGTAGACCCCGGTCTGGCACTTGGTGATCGCCTTGGCGAGGCGGATCCCGTCGATGATCGAGGCGTGGTTGAGCTGGTCGCTGATGACGATGTCATCCTCGCCGAGCAGGGTGCCGGGGACCGCCTCGTTGGCGTTCCAGCAGGAGACAAAGCTGAGCGAGCTGGCGGTGCCCACCAGCCGGGCGCAGGCCTGCTCCAGGGCGCGGTGCACGGTGAAGGTGCCGCAGATGAAGCGGACCGACGCGGTGCCGATCCCGAACCGGTCGAGCGCGGTCTTGCCCGCCTCGATCAGCTCGGGGACGTCGCAGAGGCCGAGATAGTTGTTGGAGGAGAGGACGATGACGTCGCCCTTGCCTTCCATCTTCACCCGGGGCGCCTGGGGGCTGTCGAGGTAGAGGAGGCGCTTGTAGACGCCCTGTTCCTTGAACTGCCGGAGTTCGGTCTCGAGGCGGGACTGGAGCGAAGCCATAGTACGATGTGGGGTGAGCGGTCGTAGGAAGGTGAGCGGTGAGCGGTGAGCGGTAAGCGGGAACTACCCGATTGTCGGGCCCCGCCTACTGCTCACTGCTTACCGCTCACGCAGTGTCGTCACGCAACCTCGAGGATCACCTTCCCCGCCTGTCCGTCCTTGATCACCTGGATGGCCTCGGCGATCTGCTCCAGCCGGAAGCGGTGGGTGATCACGGGGCGCGGGTCGAACTGGCCGGCGCGGAGCAGGCGGAACATCTGCTGCCAGGTGTCGTACATCCGCCGCCCGGTGACCCCGTAGAGCGTGAGTCCCTTGAAGATCACGTCCCGGGCGAAGCTGACCTCGGTGGTCTTGCTGGGGGTGCCCAGGAAGTTCACCCGGCCGCCGAGTCGGGCGGCGCTGAAGGCGGTCTGGTGGCCGGCTGGGTGGCCGCTCATCTCGCAGACCAGGTCGACTCCCTCACCGCCGGTGAGTTCCCGCGCCCGGGCGACGACATCGTCCGTGGCGGGGTTGAGGGTCACGTGGGCCCCCATCTTCTTCGCCAGCTCGAGCCGCATCGGGTTGTAGTCACTCGCGATGACGAGCGAGGCGCCGGCGGCGCGCGCCACCCCCACCGCAAAGCAGCCGATCGGGCCGCAGCCCAGCACCAGCACCGCGCTTCCGGGCACGTTGCCGCCCTCGAGCACGGTGTGCACCGCGTTGCCGGTGGGATCCATGATCGCGCCGATCTCGGTGGGAATCCCGTCCAGCTTCATGACGTTGGAGGCGGGCATCGCGATGTACTCGGCGAAGGCGCCGTCGCGGTCCACCCCGATGATGCGGGTGCGGCGGCAGACGTGCGCGTCCCCGGTACGGCAGGGGAGGCAGTGCCCGCAGACGATGTGACCCTCGGCGGTGACCTTGTCGCCCAGGGCAAGCAGCCCTTCCGCGCGGGCCTCGGCGCCCAGCTCGACGATTTCGCCGGCGAACTCGTGGCCGATGACCACCGGCGGCTTGAGCCGGCCGCTGGCCCACGCGTCCCACTCCCAGATGTGCAGGTCGGTGCCGCAGACGCCGGCATGATGAACCCGGATGAGCACGTCGCTCGGGCCATATGCGGGCATGGGAACATCGCGGACTTCCATGCCTGGGCCGGCGGCGGTCTTGACGAGGGCGCGCATTCGCTGGGAGCTGGGGGGTGGATGGTACCCGGTACGACGGGCGGGAAAGCTAACGCGCCGGGGCCCGGTGTGCAGCCGGGCCCGGGTCAGGGGCTGCCGCGGTCGGGGCAGCCCTCGCGCTGGAAGGTGTCGGCGATCGCCACGATGACCCACCTGCCGTTCCGCTTGAGGAGCTGCACGGCATCGACGCCGCAGTGACTGAAGGTGGTGCCGAAGTGGAAGTCGTAGGCGGCCCAGACCTGGGCCAGGGTGCCCTCGATCCGCACCTCCGGGTCGAAGGCGCGCTCGGTCCAGTCGGCCCGCTGGTCCTTCGCCACGAACTGGATGAACTGGTCGGCGGAGATGACCTGCAGCACCTGGCTGCCGTCGGCGCGGGTACGCATCCCGGTCAGCCGGGCGCCGGGCTCGAAGATCGAGCGCATGAGGGCGGTGTCCTTCGTCTTCATGCCGCGGAAGAGATCCTGCACGGTGGCGAGCACCGCGGCCTCATCGGCGGAGCGCTGGGCCACCGCGGGCCGGGCGAGGGCGAGGGCGAGGACGGGGACGAGCAGCAGGGCGGCACGCATGATCCGGCTCCGGACGGTGAAGGTGGGGGAGCATACGGCGGCGCCCCGAAAAAGTTCGAGGGACCGATGCCCCGGGCACCGGTCCCTCGCGTGTCGCGGCGGCCGCCAGCCCTACGTGGCGCTGGACGCCTTCTCGGTGGGCGTCAGCTCGGTCACATAGGCCGCCACCGCCTCGAGGACGATCGGCTCGAGGCCCGCGCCGCCGGCGGCGATATGGTCGAGCAGCGCCCGGCGCATCCGGGGATCCCAGCTGCGCCGGATGTGCATCGCCGTGCCCTTCAGGGCCTCGGCATGATTGGGGAACGAGCGGTGGAACTGCCCGATCTGGTTGGCCATCTCGACGAGGTGATGGATATCCACCGGGGTCTCCCTTACTGCTGCTTGCCGAGCAGCGCGAGCTGCTCCTCGGTGAACTTGCGGAAGCGATCCTGCCAGGCGGAGGTGTGGAACACCGGCTGCACCTGCACCGCGGTGACCTTGTACTCGGGGCAGTTGGTGGCCCAGTCGGAACTCTCGGTGGTGATCACGTTGGCGCCCGACTCGGGGTGGTGGAAGGTCGTGTAGACCACCCCCGGCTGCACCCGTTCGGAGATCCGGGCGCGGAGCGTCGTCTCGCCGGCGCGGCTCACGATCCCGACCCACTCGCCGTCCTTGATGCCGCGATCCTCGGCATCGTGTGGGTGGATCTCCAGCATGTCCTCCTCGTGCCAGTCGACGTTGGCGGTGCGGCGGGTCTGCGCGCCCACGTTGTACTGCGAGAGGATGCGCCCGGTGGTGAGGATCAGCGGGAAGCGGGCATTCACCTTCTCCGCGGTGGGGATGTACTCGGTGACGAAGAACTTCCCCTTGCCGCGGACAAAGTGGCCGTCGTGGTGCATGGTCGGGGTGCCCTCGGGCGCCTCGTCGTTGCAGGGCCACTGGATGCTGCCCAGCCGGTCGATCTTCTCGAAGCTGACGCCGTGGAAGGTCGGGGTGAGCCGGGCGATCTCGTCCATGATCTCGGACGGGTGGGTGTAGCGCATCGGGTAGCCGAGGGCCTCCGAGAAGGCCACCGTGATTTCCCAGTCCTCCTTGCCGCCCAGCGGGGGCATCGCCTTCCGGACCGGGGAGATCCGGCGCTCGGCGTTGGTGAAGGTCCCGTTCTTCTCCAGGAACGACGAGCCGGGGAAGAAGATGTGGGCGAACTTCGCCGTCTCGTTCAGGAAGAGGTCCTGGACGATGATGCACTCCATCGCGGTGAGCGAGGCGGTGACGTGCTGGGTGTTGGGGTCGGACTGGGCGATGTCCTCGCCGAAGCAGTAGAGACCCTTGAAGCTGCCCTCGAGGGCGGCCTCGAACATGTTGGGAATCCGGAGTCCCGGCTCGCGCTCCAGGGTGCGGCCCCAGGCGCCCTCGAAGAGGGCCCGGGTGTCGTCTTCCAGCACGTGCCGGTAGCCGGGGAACTCGTGCGGGAAGGAGCCCATGTCGCAGGAGCCCTGCACGTTGTTCTGGCCCCGGAGCGGGTTCACCCCCACGCCCTCGCGGCCGATGTTGCCGGTGGCCATGGCGAGGTTGGCGATGCCCAGCACCATGGTCGAGCCCTGGCTGTGCTCGGTGACGCCGAGGCCGTAGTAGATGGCCGCGTTGCCACCGGTGGCGTAGAGCCGGGCGGCGCCGCGGATCTCCTCTGCCGGCACGCCGGTGATCGGCGCCATCGCCTCGGGGGAGTTCTCCGGCCGGGAGACGAAGGTCTTCCACTGCTCGAAGCTCTCGACCTCGCAGTGCTCGCGGGCGAAGGGCTCGTTGACCAGTCCCTCGGTGACAACCGCGTGGGCGATGGCGGTGATCAGCGCGACGTTGGTGCCGGGGCGGAGCTTGAGGTGGTAGTCGGCCTGCACGTGGGGGCCTTCCACCAGGTCGATCTTCCGGGGGTCGGCCACGATGAGCCTGGCGCCCTCGCGCAGCCGCCGCTTCATGTGGCTGGCGAAGACCGGGTGGCCGTCGGTCGGGTTGGCACCGATGACGAAGATGACGTCGCAGTGCTGCACCGAGTCGAAGGTCTGGGTGCCGGCCGACTCGCCCATGGTCTGCTTGAGGCCGTAACCGGTGGGCGAGTGACAGACCCGGGCGCAGGTGTCGATGTTGTTGTTGCCGAACCCGGCGCGCACCAGCTTCTGGACCAGGTAGGTCTCTTCGTTGGTGCAGCGGGAGGAGTTGATGGCGCCGACCGAGTCCGGCCCGTACTTCGCCTGGATTCGCTTGAACTCGCTGGCGGCGTAGCCGATCGCCTCGTCCCAGGAGACTTCCTTCCAGGGGTCGGTGATGGACTTCCGGATCATCGGCTTGGTGATCCGGTCCTTGTGGGTGGCGTAGCCCCAGGCGAAGCGGCCCTTCACGCAGCTGTGCCCGTGATTGGCATGCCCGTCCTTGTTGGGCGTCATCCGCACCACCTCGGCGCCGCGCATCTCGGCCTTGAAGCTGCAGCCCACGCCGCAGTAGGCGCAGGTGGTGATCACCTCGCGCTCCGGGGTGCCCGCCTCGATGACCGAGTTCTCCATCAGCGTGGCGGTGGGACAGGCCTGCACGCAGGCGCCGCAGCTCACGCACTCCGACTCCATGAAGGCTTCCATCTGGCCCGGGGAGACCTTCGAGTCGAAGCCCCGGCCGTCGATGGTGAGCGCGAAGGTGCCCTGGACCTCCTCGCAGGCGCGGACGCAGCGGGAGCAGACGATGCACTTGCTGGCGTCGAAGGTGAAGTAGGGATTGCTGGTGTCCTTCTTCGCCTTGAGGTGATTCTCGCCGTCGTAGCCGTAGCGCACCTCCCGAAGGCCCACGGCGCCGGCGGTGTCCTGGAGCTCGCAGTCGCCGTTGGCGGCGCAGGTGAGGCAGTCGAGCGGGTGGTCGGAGATGTAGAGCTCCATCACCCCGCGGCGGAGCTTCGCGAGCTTGCCGTTCTGGGTGGTGACCTTCATCCCCGCCTCGGCCGGCGTGGTGCAGGAGGCCGGGGTGCCGCGGCGGCCCTCGATCTCGACCAGGCAGAGGCGACAGGAGCCGAACGGCTCGAGCGAGTCGGTGGCGCAGAGCTTCGGCACCGTGATGCCGGCCTCGGCCGCGGCCCGCATGACCGAGGTGCCCGCGGGGACCGTGACCGGGATCCCGTCGATGGTCAGGGTCACCTGCTCGGTCGCGAGCGAGGCCGGGGTGCCGAAGTCGATGTCGTGGATGGCGGTCATGCGAAGTCCTCGGGGAAATGATTCAGCGCGCTGAGCACCGGGTAGGGGGTCATCCCCCCGAGGGCGCAGAGCGAGCCGCTCAGCATGGTGTCACAGAGGTCGCGCAGCAGCTCGACGTTTTCCGGCCGCCGGGTGTTGGCGACGATCCGGTCGATCACCTCCACCCCGCGGGTCGAGCCGATCCGGCAGGGAGTGCACTTGCCGCACGATTCGATGGCGCAGAACTCCATGGCCCAGCGGGCCATCTTCGCCATGTCGACGGTGTCGTCGAAGGCGACGATACCGCCGTGGCCCACCATCGCGTTGATGGCGACGAAGGCCTCGTAGTCGAGCGGGGTGTCGAACTGCTTCTCGGGCAGGTAGGCGCCGAGGGGGCCGCCGATCTGCACCGCGCGGATCGGGCGACCGGTCAGGGAGCCACCGCCGTAGTCGTACAGCAGCTCGCGCACGGTCACCCCGAACGCCTTCTCCACCAGGCCGCCGTACTTGAGATTGCCGGCCAGCTGGATGGGCAGGGTGCCGCGGGAGCGGCCCACGCCGTAATCGCGGTAGAACTCGCCCCCCTTGTCCAGGATGATCGGGACCGAGGCGAGGGAGATGACGTTGTTGATGACGGTGGGGAGCCCGAAGAGCCCCTCGATGGCCGGAAGGGGCGGCTTGTAGCGCACCATGCCGCGGCGGCCCTCGAGGCTCTCCAGCAGCGCGGTTTCCTCGCCGCAGATATAGGCGCCGGCGCCGACCCGCACCTCGAGATCGAAGCGCTTCCCGCTCCCCAGCACGCTGGCGCCGAGATAGCCGGCGGCGTAGGCGTTGCGGATGGCCTCGTTCAGCGCGGCGACGGCGTGGGGATACTCGGAGCGGCAGTAGATGTAGCCCTGGGTGGCACCGACGGCGATGCCGGCGATGGTCATCCCCTCCACCAGCACCAGCGGGTCGCCCTCCATGATCATCCGGTCGGAGAAGGTGCCGCTGTCACCCTCGTCGGCGTTGCAGACGATGTACTTCTGCTTTGCCTGGGTGCCGAGGACCGTCTTCCACTTGATCCCGGTGGGGAAGGCGGCGCCGCCCCGGCCGCGGAGGCCGGAGCTGGTCACCTGCTCCACGATCTGCGCGGCGCCCAGGTTGAGCGCGTTCCGCAGGCCCTTGAAACCGCTGTTCGCTTCGTAGTCGGCGATGGAGACCGGATCGGTCAGGCCGACGCGGGCGAAGGTGAGCCGCTCCTGCTTCGCGAAGTAGGGAATCTCCTCGACCTTGCCGAGCGAGAGGGCGTGCTTGCCGCCGGTGAGGAAGCCGGCCTGGAAGAGCGCGGGAACATCCTTCGGCGTCACCGGCCCGTAGGCGAGCCGGCCGGCGGGGGTCTCGACCTCGACCAGCGGCTCCAGCCAGTAGAGTCCGCGCGAGCCGTTGCGCACGACGGTGACCGGCTGGTTCCGGGTGACGGCCTCGGTGGCGATCGCCATCGCCACCTTCTCCGCGCCCATCGAGAGCGCGCCGGAGTCGCGGGAGACGAAGATCCGGGTCACGCGGGCCTCCGCAGCTCGGCGAGGAGGGCGTCGAGCTTTTCCTTCGTGACCCGGCCCATGACCTCCCCATCGCAGAGGAGGGCGGGGGAGAGGGCGCAGTTGCCGAGGCAGTAGACCGGCTCGAGCGTCACCGCGCCGTCGGGGGAGGTCTCGTGCATCCCGCAGCCGAGCTTCCCCTTCACGTGCTCGACCAGGTGCTCCGCCCCGAGGGCCTGGCACGACTCGGCCTCGCAGATCTTGAGGACGTGGCGGCCCGGCGGGTGGTCCCGGAACTCGTGGTAGAAGGTGACGACGCCGTGGACTTCCGCCCGGGAGAGGTGCAGCTCCTCGGCGATCACCGGCACCGCCTCGTCGGGGACGTAGCCGAGCGTCTCCTGGATGGCGTGCAGGATCGGGAGGAGGGCGCCGGGGCGGTCCTTGTGGGTCTGCAGGACGGTGGCCACCTGGCCGGTCCACGCCGGGCGGGCGTTCGCTTCAGCAGTCATGACAGAGCTCGATCGGGTCGAGCAGCGGGAGCCGCTCGGCGATGAAGGAGGCCACCAGCTCGGGGCGATTGAGGTCGAGGGCCACGACGGGAGGAACGACCGCCGGAGGAACGTCGCTCGCGACGGCGATCACGTTGGGGTCGTGCGGCCAGCATCGGGGCGGCTGCTCGTGATCGGGGCGATAGACTTCGATCTTGGGGTACGCCTCACCGGAGAATCCCTCGGCGATGATCAGGTCGACCTGGCTCACGTCGAATCGCGCCAGCATGGCGCGGAAGTCGGGCTCGGCGGCAGGCTCGGGCACTTCGCTCAGCAGGACCCAGCGCTTTGCGGAGGCGACCAGCACCTGTCGGGCACCGGCTTCGCGGGCGCGGTAGCTGTCCTTGCCGGGCCGATCCATGTCGAAGCCGTGGTGCGCGTGCTTGAGCACGCCGATCCTGATACCCTTCGCCTCGAGCTGCGGAATCACCTGCTCCAGGAGCGTGGTCTTGCCGCTGCCGCTCGAGCCCACAAACCCGAGCACCCGCACGCGCGACGCGCGAGCGAGGGGAGCGGGGAATTGGGGTTCGAGGTCGAAGGGCATGGTGTCCAGGATTCAGTATCGGCGGGCCCTACAAAATCTTTCCTCGCCTTTCCTTAAGTGCAAATCGGATAAGGCGATGGAGCGATAGGTAGGTCCTATGACCCCGGTGGACGCGGTGTCGAGGGTGTATTCTGCTTGTGACTCTTTTCACGAGGTCGCCCGTGGGGAGCAACCTGGAACAGATGCGCGATCCGCTCGGCCTGCTGCGGCTGGGGTACGCCAAGCCGCTGCTGGGGCACCGCGCCGTCCGCTGGGAGGAGGGCACGCCCCGGGAGAGTGACGAGCAGGTGGCGGAAGAGGTTCCGGTCGCGCTGGTGTATAACGGGATCCCGCATGTCGTGATGATGTGCACCCCGGCCGATCTCGAGGACTTTGCGCTCGGATTCAGCCTGACCGAGGAGCTGATCCGGACCCCGGCCGACCTCACGGAGGCGAAGGTGGTGGCCTATGGCCAGGGGATCGAGGTCCAGCTCACGGTGGCGGCGGCATGCGAGGCGGAGATCGCGTCACGCACCCGGAAGCTCACCGGCCGGACCGGCTGCGGCATCTGCGGGAGCGACAGCATTGCCGCGGTCGTGAAGCAGCTGCACGCCGTGCCGAAGGAGCCGGTGGTCCCGGCCAGCGCGATCCAGCGGGCGATGGCAGAAATCGCCGGACGGCAGGAACTCAACCGGGCCGCGGGCGCGGTGCACGCCGCGGGCTGGGCCACGCTGGCCGGGGACGTGACGCTGGTGCGCGAAGACGTGGGCCGGCACAACGCGCTCGACAAGCTGATCGGGGCGCTGGCGCGGGCGGGCACACGGCCCGACAGTGGCTTCGTGGTGGTCACCAGCCGGGCCAGCTTCGAGATGGTGCAGAAGACCACGGTGCTCGGGGCGGGGCTGCTGGCGGCGGTGAGCGGGCCGACCGGCATGGCGGTACGGGTGGCGGAACAGGCGGGACTCACGCTGGTGGGGTTCGCCCGGCCGGGGCGCCACACCGTCTACACCCACGCCGGGCGGGTGGTCGCCGGCTAGCGGCCCTTGCGGGGCCGGTCGCCGTCGCCGGCGCCGGGAATCTGGATGCTCCCGGCCACCGCGAGCAGCTCCCGGGCCGAGGGGGTCATCGGCTCGCGATCGGGGACCACCACGCCGATGGTGAACCCCTCTCCCTCGAGCGGCAGCACCTTCGCGCCTTCCGGCACTCCCAGCAGATCGAGAAACGGATGTGGCAGGATGGTGGCCCACTTCCCGGTGCGGATGTGGGCCCAGAGCGTGAGCACCGAGTTGGTCTCGATCATCGCCTGGGGCGAGACGCCGTGCTGGGCGAGGAGCCCGTTCACGATCCGGCGGTTCTGCATGTCGGGGGTGAGCAGGCAGAGCGGCAGGGTCGCGGCTTCCTTCCAGGTGGCGACCTCCTTGCTGGCGAAGGGCGCGTCGGCCGGGGCAAAGAGGTGGAACCGCTCCCGGTAGAGCGGGAGGGTCCGCACGTGGGAGAGGGGTTCGTTGTCGAGGTAGGTGACCCCGGCATCGAGGGTGAAGTCGTCGAGGCCGCGCTGGATCTCCATCGAGGTCAGCGAGGTGATCGTGATGGAGACCTGCGGGTGGCGCGCGGCGAAGGGGGCGGTGAGCTGCGAGACCATCGGGAGCGCCACCGGGATGGCGCCGATGCGGAGCCGTCCCACCAGGCCGGCGCGGAGCTCGCTGGCTTCCTGCTCCAGGCTCTCGACGTCGGCGAGGATCCGTCGGGTCCACTCGACTACGCGCATTCCCTCGGGGGTGAGCCCGTGAAAGCGCTGGCCCCGCTGCACGATCAGGAGGCCCAGCTCCTCCTCCAGCTGCTTGATGCCGGCGGAGAGGGTGGGCTGGGTAACGTCACAGGCCTTGGCCGCGCGGGCAAAGTGCTGCTCCCGGGCGAGGGCCTCGAGGTAGCGGAGATTGCGGAGCAGCATGCTCACGCCGTGATCGGACGGTTTTCGAGCGAGGTGCGGACCGGCGGGGGCTCCGGCGGCTTGCCCAGCATGAGGCCGAGGGACCGGGCGGGGCGCCGCTTCTCGGGGGCGTCCTCGCGGGTCCACTCGGCGTAGTGTGACAGGTAGGCCTCCGGGGCCAGCGCGTGCTCGCTGGGCACCAGGATGTGGACCCCGCCCGCGACGGTCCGCTGCATCAGCCGCTCCAGGACCTCGCGCCGGCGGGTCGAGGTCTCGTGGCCCAGGGTGGCGGTGTCGATCACGATGATGTTCACCTGGGCGGGGAGCTCGGGGGGAAAATCCCCGGTCGGCGAGACGTAGGTGGTGCAGTAGTGGCCGAGCGCTTCCTCGGCGACCCGGGACTCGACCTGGTCCACCAGGGTCATGTCGCTCGCGGTGAAGACCACCTCGACGTCGTGGGCGGCGAGGAGGCAGGCGATCGCGGCGGCGTCGGCGCCGATGGTGAGGGCGGTGTCGCCCGACTCGAGCCGGGGGAGCAACTTGGCGATGGGGGAACGGCGCTCGATGCCCCAGCGGGTGGGCTCGCGCTGCGCGCTCCGGAGCTGCTTGAAGTGCTTGGACCAGCGGCTGTAGGGCTGGAGACTGAGGCGCTTGTGGATGAGGCGGTCGACCCAGTCGGTGACGAGCACTTCGGTGAGCAGGAACTGATCGCCCTGCGCCGCTTCCATCTCGGCGACGGCCTCATCACCCAGCTCGAGCAGCTCCCGGCGGGAGAGGCTGTTCTTGTAGGCCTCGATCCGCTGCAGGATGTACTCGTGGTACTGCTGCTTGAGCGACGGCAGCGTACGACGTTTGCGCTGCTGCTGGAGCTGCAGGGCGGTGAGCATGCGGGCGGAGCGAGCCTCTTTCGAGCCAGGGATGGCGCCCGTGGCCGGGCTACCCTTGCAAGGTCGCCTTGGAGGGGTGGAAGTGTCAACGGGGCAAGGGGTTGGGGCGGGGAAAGAAGTTCCGAGTTCCGGGTTCCGAGTCCCGAGTTTCGGGAGGATCGGCGCGGTGGCCCGGGAGACTCCCTCCGCGGAACTGAATCGGCGCGGCGAACCAGAGGATTCCCTCTGCGGAACTGATGCGCTCGGCGACGGGGCTGGCGTCCATGTGAAGAGAGGGCGCATACGTTCCGCTCCGGGAATCCCCCGGTCCGCCGCGCCTCGCCTTTGCGAGCTTCACACCGCCTGACCGCCTGACCGCCTGACCGCCTTACCGCCTGACCGCCTACCCGTCCGCCCGCAGCACCGCTCCCTTGAGATACCCGGTCTCCGGAATGGTGATGATCTCCGGGTGGTCTTCACCCTGACCGAGGATGTGGGTGAGCGTGAGCCGGCGGCCGCTGTCGGCGGCGGCGTCGGCCAGCATCTCCATGAACGCATCGCGCCGGAGGTGGAACGAGCAGGAGGCGGTGATGAGGGTTCCGCCGGGATTGAGCAGCCGCATGCCGCGGAGGTTGATCTCCTTGTAGCCGCGGATGGCCTGGGGGAGCGCGGAGCGGTTCTTGGCGAAGGCGGGCGGATCGAGGACCACGGTGTCGAAGCGGCGGCGTTCGCGCTCCGCGCGGCGCAGGAAATCGAAGGCGTCGTCCTCGACCCAGTCGAGATTGCCAAAGCCGTTCCGGGCCGCGTTCTCCCGGCCGCGGGCCAGCGCCTCGGCACTGACGTCGAGGGCGGTGACCTGTCCCGCCCGGGTGGCGAGGTGGAGCGCGAAGCTGCCGTGGTAGGTGAAGCAGTCGAGGGCGGTGCCGCCGGGCGGGGTGAGCGCCGCGGCCAGCATCCGGTTGGGGCGCTGGTCGAGGAAGGCGCCGGTCTTCTGGCCGGTCCAGGGGGCGGCGAGATAGCGGACCGTGCCTTCGCGCACCTCGACCTGCTCGGGCACGCTCCCCATCGCCAGCTCGACGTTTTCCTTGAGGCCCTCGAAGCGGCGCACGCCGACGTCGTTGCGGAGCAGGATCCCCTCCGGGTTCACCAGCCCCATGATGGCGCCGAGGATGTCGGCGCGCATGGTCTCGAGGCCGGCGGAGAGGAGCTGCACCACCAGCCAGCGGTCGTAGCGGTCGACCACGAGGGAGGGGAGCCCATCGCCTTCGCCGTGCACCAGCCGGCAGGCGGTGGCGTCGATCGCGCTCCGCCGGGCGATACAGGCGGCGAGGCGGGTTCGCCACCAGTCGGCGTCGGGGAGGAGATCGTCACGGGAGAGCAGCCGGAGGCGGATCTCGGATTTCGGCGAGTACAGCGCGACACCGAGGAACTTGCCGCGCCGGTCGGTGACCCGGACGACGCCGGCGGTGTCGGGAGCGTCGGTGACGTCGGTGCGGTAGATCCAGGGATGCCCGCGGGTCCAGCGGTCGGCGCCCTTCGGGGTGACGCGGGCGACCGGAAGCGTGGTCACTGCTCCCGGGCCCGGTCGGGCCGGAGCACGGTCGCGCCGCGCAGGTAGACGTGCCGGATCTCCTGCCGGCTCCGCGGGGTGTAGGCGTGGACCAGGAGCCGGATGCAGCGGGGAAGGGAGCCGGGCACCGGGATCTCGGTGGAATGGAGGATCGCGACGATATTCCAGCCGTAGACTTCGGCGGCCCGGGCGGGAAAGGCGGCATCGAGGTCGCTCGTCATGGTGAAGAGCGCGCTCACGATGTCGTCGGGCGCGAGGCCGTTGGCCTCGTGCAGATTCCGCAGCAGCTCGTCGGTCGCCTCGAGAATCTGCTGGGCATCGTTGGCGGCGACGGTGGTGGCGCCGCGGATTCCCTGGATCCGGTGGGAGGTCTGGTCGGGCATGGGCAACAATCTAGCGCAACATCTGCGACTCATGCTGGTCACCGACGACCGGCTGCTGGCCGGCCGGGACCCGGTGGCGGTGGCCCGGGCGGCGGTGGCGGGGGGCGTGACGGCGGTGCAGCTCCGGCTCAAGGAGGCCAGCGCCCGCGAACTCACGGCCCTGGCCATCCGGCTCCGGGAGGCGCTGCCGGTGCCGGTCCTGGTGAATGACCGGCCCGACGTGGCGGCGGTCGCGGGATGCGGGGTGCACCTCGGGCCGGACGATCTCCCGGTGGCCCTGGCCCGCCGGCTCCTGCCGCCCGGGGCGATCATCGGCGCGTCGGTGGGAAGTCCCGCCGAGGTGGCCGGCAACGAGGGGGCCGACTACTGGGGCGTGGGCCCGTGGCGGGTGACGAGCACCAAGGCCGACGCGGGGGCCGCGATCGGGGTCGAGGGATTTCAGGCGGTCGTGAGAGTTGCGGGAGGGAAGCCCTGCATCGCGATCGGAGCCATCCGACCGGAGGATCGGGCCGATGTCATGGCCGCGGGCGGAGCGGGCATCGCGGTTGTCTCGGGAATTCTCGGGGGTGACGACGTCGCGGCTCAGGCCCGGAGATACTCGGTGGGGTGATCGCTACTTCCCCCGCATCTTCCGGCGGACGTCGCCAATGGCGCGGTTGTGCTCGATCAGGCTCTTGGTGAAGACGTGGTGCCCGTCGGGGCCGGCGACGAAGTAGAGATAAGGCACGTCGGCGGGGTAGAGCGCCGCCTCGATGCTCTTGAGGCCGGGCGAGTTCACCGGGCCGGGAGGGAGTCCGGGGTTGAGATAGGTGTTGTAGGGTGAGGGGAACTCGTAGTCCTTGAAGTAGAGCCGCTTCTTCCGTTCTCCGGTGGCCACCTGGATGGCGTACTGCACCGTCGGGTCGGCCTGGAGCGGCATCCCCAGCCGCAGGCGATTGCTGTAGACCGCGGCGATGATCGGGCGCTCGTCGTCATGGCGGGCTTCCCCTTCCACGATGCTCGCGAGTGCCAGGACCTGGGTGCGGGTCAGGCGCAGCGAATCGAGCCGCCGGTCCCACGCCGGATTCCACTTCCGCTGGAACTCCTCCACCATCGCATCGACCAGGGACGTGGCCGTCACCGGGACCGGAAGGTTGTAGGTCTCGGGGAGGAGATACCCTTCGAGGGTCGGCGCATCGGGCGCAACCCGGTTGACCCGGGCCCGCAGGGCGGCAGCGGTGATGATCGAGTCGCGCGGGAGGCCGAGCCGCTCGGCGGCCAGGTCGGCGAGGTCGGCGAGGGTGAGGCCCTCGGGGGCGGTGAACTTCACCATCGCCACCCGGCCGCGCTCGATAGCGGTGAGGAGGGCCCAGGGGCTCGCGCCGGTGGGGAGATCGTAGATGCCGGCCTTGGCGGAGCGATCGGTGCGGCGCACCCGGGCGAGCAGGTTGAACCAGAAGCGCGAGGCGACGAGGTCGTGGGCGACGAGGGTGTCGGTCACCGCACTGAAGGTCGCGCCTGGCGGAATCGTGATCCTGACTTTCTCGCCGTTGCCGGGCGCTGAACAGGCAAGCGTCAGGGCCGCGAGCAGGGCAACGAGGAACGAGGAACGAACCCACTGGAGGATGGCTTTCACAGCGAACTCCCCCGTCGCTGATCCAGGAATCCCTGGAGGAGCACCGCCGCCGCGTGCGCGTCGACGTCTTCCTTCCGTCCCCGGGTCGAGCCGCCCTGGGCCCGGATGGTCGAGAGCACCCGTGCGGTGGTCATCCGCTCGTCGGTCAGCGCCACCGGAAGCCCGCTGCGCCGGCCAACCGCGTCGGCCAGCTCGCGCGCGGCGGCGGCCGACTCGGCTTCGCCGCCCTCGGGGGTGAGGGGGAGTCCCACCACGATCCCGACAGGGTGATGTGCCTCGAGGGTCTCCAGGAAGGCCGGCATGGGGAAGCGCTTTCCCGCCCGGCGGGTGAGCGTGCCGATCGGGGAGGCGAGGATCTGCCCCTCGTCGGAGAGGGCCAGGCCCAGGCGCACCTCACCCCAGTCGATCGCGATGATCCGGCCGCTCATGGGGATGGACATGGCTCAAAAGTAAGCGATTTGGCAGTGAGGGCGGTCACCCTGACGGTGAAGAAGTGGGCAGGCGGCAAAGCGGCAAGGCGGCAAAACGGCAGGAAAGCAAACGAGGCGGCCGGAGACCCCGGCCGCCTCGTTCCTGTTCGCCGCTGTCCTGCGCTGCTACTGCGCCATGGTCGCGAAGAATTCCTTGTTGGTCTTCGTCCGCTTCATGCGCTCGAGCAGGAACTCCAGCGCCTCCACCGGCGGCATGTCGGCGAGGAAGTTCCGGAGCAGGTACACCCGGTTGAGCTCGTCCTTGTCCATGAGGAGCTCTTCCTTGCGGGTGCTGGTCCGCTGGATGTCGATGGCGGGGTAGATGCGGCGGTCGGCGAGGCGCCGGTCGAGCACCAGTTCCATGTTGCCGGTGCCCTTGAACTCCTCGAAGATCACCTCGTCCATGCGGCTGCCGGTGTCGATCAGCGCGGTGGCGATGATGGTGAGGGAGCCGCCGCCGTCGATGTTGCGGGCGGCGCCGAAGAACCGCTTGGGCTTCTGGAGCGCGTTGGCGTCGACACCGCCCGACAGGATCTTGCCGGAGTGCGGCACCACCACGTTGTGGGCGCGGGCGAGGCGGGTGATCGAGTCGAGCAGGATCACCACGTCGCGGCCATGCTCGACCAGGCGCTTCGACTTCTCGATGACCATGTCGGCGACCTGGACGTGGCGGTCGGCCGGCTCGTCGAAGGTGGAGGAGATGACCTCCGCCTTCACGTTCTCCTGCATGTCGGTGACTTCTTCCGGCCGCTCGTCGATCAGCAGGACGATGAGCACCACCTCGGGGTGGTTCTCGCTGATGGCGTTGGCCAGCTTCTGCATCAGGATCGTCTTGCCGGCCTTGGGCGGCGCCACGATCAGGCCGCGCTGTCCCTTGCCGATCGGCGAGAGCAGGTCGACCACGCGCATCGAGAGATCGCTGGTGGTCTTCCGCTCCAGGGTGATCCGCTGGTCGGGGTAGCGCGGCTTGAGGTTGTCGAAGGCGATCCGGTGCTTGGTCTTCTCCGGCTCCTCGTAGTTGACCTGCTCCACCTTGAGCAGGGCGAGGTAGCGCTCGCCTTCCTTGGGGGGCCGGACCTGGCCCATGACCGTGTCGCCGGTGCGCAGGTCGAACCGCTTGATCTGGCTGGGCGAGACGTAGATGTCGTCGGGGCCGTAGAGGTAGTTCCAGTCCTGGCTGCGGAGGAACCCGTACCCTTCGGGCAGGATTTCCAGCACCCCTTCACCCCGGATGACCGTATCCTGATCGAGCAGGGTCTGCTCGATGCGGAAGATGAGGTCCTGTTTCCGGAGGCCGGAGTAATTCTGGATGTTGAGCTGCTCGGCGAGAGCGTGCAGCTCGGCGACGGACTTCTGTTTGAGCTCGGCAATATCCACGGGCGTGGTACTCCGCTCAGTCGAACTCCGTTCAGGAGTTGGTCTCCGGTCTACCGGAGGGCGAGCCTTAGGGGCGGGCAAATGAGTTGTCTTGGTCGGAATTGATCAACCGGCTCGGGAGCCGGTGGGTGCGCCAATTGTGCTGGATGAGAGGCTGCTGGGCGAGGTCTCAAGGGTACAGGGAGCTTTTCATATATAGAGTTGGCGGGAACCAGCGTCAAGGGTGCGTCCGGAGGCGTCACGACCCCACCCCGCCACCGCCCGCCCCGCCGCGGTAGATCCCCGGCCGGACGATCTCCATGTGGCGACCGGGTTCCGCCACCGGGCGGAAGCCGAAGGGCTGATAGAGGTCGTGGGCATCCCGGGTGACCAGGGAGAAGCGCCGGAGCCCCTGGAGGTCGGGGTGGGCCATCACCTCCCGCATCAGCCGGCTGCCCAGGCCCCGGCCCTGGTACTCCTCGAGGATGTAGACGTCGCAGAGGTAGGCGTAGGTGGCCCGGTCGGTGATCACCCGGGCAAAGCCCACCTGCCGGTCGCCCCGATAGACCCCGAAGCAGAGGGACCCGGCGAGCGACCGCCGCACCGTCTCCAGCGGGGCCCAGTAGGAGCGGCTCAGGTAGTCGTGGATGGCGACCGGGTCGAGCCGGGCGGGATCGTCGGAAATCATGAACTCCTCGTCCATCGCCCCCTCCACGTTGCGGCTCCGTGATATATTCTGTGCGACACCCGGCGCCAGAACTGCCCCCCTCCGCCAGGATCCCATCGTGACGTCCGAGAGCGAACGGTTCCACAAGCTGCGCCACGACCTGTCCAATCCCCTCTCCGCCCTGCTGGCCGAGACCCAGTTGCTGCTCCTCAACGAGGCCCGGCTCGACGCGGAGACCCTGAGCAGTCTCCGGGAGATCGAGGCACTGGCCGTGCGGATGCGAGGGATCCTGCGGGAGAGCTGAGGTCGTCCGGAGATTGTCTACGGAAGATCAGGGATTCCTCGCTGCGCTCGGAATGACAGACACTTTCTGTCATCCCGAGTCCTTCTCACACTGATTGTTCTGGCCGACGCCGCAGCCAGGCCCAGCCGTTCGCCAGGTAGGCCAGCAGGAAGACGACGCTCGCCCCGCTCACCGCCAGCCGGAAGGCCAGCGGCTCGCCGCTCGCCGAGACGAATCCCTCGATCAGCCCCGCGATCACCAGCAGGACCACCACCGCCCCGATCATGCGCATGGCCAGGCGGCCCGCCAGCGCCAGTGCCTCGCCCCTTGAGAGCTCGCCCGGGCTGATGAAGGCCTTCCCCAGGAGGAACCCGGCGGCGCCGGCGACCCAGATGGCGAAGAGCTCCAGCACCCCGTGCCCGATGACGAAGGTCCACAGATAGCCGAGCAGGCCCACGTTGGCGAAGTGCCCGCTGATGGCGCCGATCGAGAGGCCGTTGAAGGCCAGCAGCACCAGCGAACCGACCCCGGCGAAGATGCCGCCGGCGAAGCAGGAGAAGGCCACCCGGATGTTGTTGGTCATGATGTAGCTGGCCATGAGGGGGCGCTTCTCCGCCGCCTCCTCGACGTAGCCCTTGCCTTCGAGCTGACGGGCGTGGCCCGCTTCGGCCCGCTCGAGCATCGTCTCGGGAAGGACCTCCTGCGCCAGCGCCGGCTGTTCCCGAAGGAGGACGTACCCCCCGAGCGCGGGCAGGGCAAACAGCAGGAAGGCGAGCAGCACGGCGCGGCGGGCCTCGATGATCCCGGCGGGGCACTCCCGGAGGAGGAACTGCCAGGCGCGCTGGCCGGTGCGGCGCTCGTCGCGATAGAGGGTGTTGTGCCCGGCGGCGACCAGCCGCTCCAGCCGGGAGAGGACATTGGGCGCGGCGCGGTAGGTGCGCGCGCGCGCGAGGTCGGCGGCGACCTCGCGATAGCGGGCGGCGAAGTCGGGGAGCTCGGCGGCGGCGAAGCTGTCGAGGCCCTGGCGGGCGGCGCGATCGGCCATCGCCTGGAATTCCTCCCAGCGCGCCGACTTCCGCGCCACCAGCCGCTCGGCCACGGCACCGCCCCCGGTCGCGCCGCCTCCAGCGGGGCGGCTCCGCGCGGCGAAGCGGCCGCGCCGGCGGGCGAGTTCGTCCTGGTACAGCGTCGAGAGAAAACGCTCGGTATCGGCGACCCGGTTGGGGTAGCGCGGGGCGAGCCGCTCGGCGAGGTGGCCCGCGACCCGGGCGCGACTCTGGGGGGTGAGCTGGGCGGCGCGCTCGGCGAACTCCCGGAGGAAGTGGAACTCCTCGTCACTCAGTTCGGGCGCGCCGGCGCTCTCGGCCGCCTCGTCCGCGACGTGGGGCGTGACCTGGGGGGCTTCCTGCGGCTGGTCGCGCACCACCACGGTGGCGGCAACGATGTCGCCGAGGCGCTTGCCGCGCGGGTGGATGGCGACGAAGACCCCGCCGAGGAGGTACCCCAGCGGGAGGAAGTCGGCGACGCGGAGGAGATTGCGGGCCACGGCGGAGCCGAGGGTGAGCGCGTGCCCGGTGTCCTGCACCACCCGGATGCCCAGCCAGCGCTTGCCCGGGGTCTGGCCGGCCCGGAGTCCCTCGAAGAACGTGAAGTAGGACCAGAGGGAGATGAAGCCGAAGAGCACCATGATCGCCGAGAGCCACTCACCGCCGCCGGAGGGGGTGAAGCGGGCGATGACCGTGGACATTGCGAGGATCCAGACGAACAGCAGGGCGTGATCGATCAGGGAGGCGAGCCCGCGCGACCCGATCCCCGCGATCTCGTAGTCGAGGACGACGTGCTCCGGGGTCTCGACCTCGAGATGCTGGCGGAAATCGGTAATGGCCATGACGGCTCGCGCGGAGAGGGCGAGCGTAATGTAAGGGCGCCGGCGGTTCACTTCCCAACCTCCGGGGCGAAGGGCACATTACAGCATCCTCCCCGGAGAACGCCTCCATGGCCGGTGCCGTGCTTCGTCCGCTCTCGATGGGCGAGATTCTCGACGTGTCCTTCGGCATGTACCGGGCGCAGTTCGTGCCGCTGCTGCTGGTCTCGGTGGCGACGCGGATCGTGCCGATCATCATCTCGGTCTATCTCCAGTCGGCCGGCAACCGGCTGGTCTACCTGAATTTCCTGATCTTCGGGCTGACGGTGGTCCTGGGCGCGGTTGCGGTGGGCGCCTCGACGTTCATCATCTCGGAGCGCTACCTGGGGAAGACGCTGCCCGCCTCGGAAGCGTTCCGGCGGGCGTCGCCGTTCGTGTTGCCGCTGATCGTGGTGGGGGTGCTCACCTGGCTGGTGACGGTGGTGGCCGCGGTCATCATCGCCGTGCCGGTCGGGATCCTGGCGGCGCTGGGCGCGGTGGCCGGCCGGTCGGCGGCGCTCGTGATGGTGCCGGCGGGGATCATCGCGGCGATCGTGCTCGCGGGCTTCGTGGTGACGGGGCTGGCGCTGGCGAGCCCGGCGCTGATCATCGAGCGGCTGCCGGGGGCGATCGCCGCGATGGGCCGCTCGTGGAACCTCACCAAGGGGCACCGGCTCAAGATCTTCGGCGCGCTGCTCATCACCTTCATCCTGCTCTTCCTGCCGGTGGTCGCGCTCAGCGGCTACGCCATCGCCAGCGGGTTCAATCCCGCCACCATGTCGATGGAACCCTCGGCCACCGTGATTATGACGGTCGTCATCGCGTCGCTGCTCCAGGTGCTCATCTATCCGCTCCTCTACTGCGTCGTGACCATCGCCTACTACGACCTCCGGGTGCGCAAGGAGGCGTTCGACCTCGAGGTCCTGGCCGCGGGGCTCTCCCGGGCGTGATGCTCCAGGCCGCGCCTTCCGACTCGCTGCGCGCCGTCCTCGACCGAGTCTTCAGCAACCGGGCGTACGAGTGGGTGGAGCCGAAGAACCCGTTCGCGTTCATCGGACGGTGGTGGCGGGCGCTGGTCGACTGGCTGGGGGGACTGGAGCAGGCCTCCCCCGACGCCTACTGGGCCCTGATCTGGCTGCTCACCGCGGTGCTGGTGGCGATCGTGGTGCACGCGGTGTACGTGATGACCCAGACCCTCAAGGCGGCGAGCGCGCCGGCGGACCCGGGGAGCGGCAGCCGGTCGCCGGAGATCCACGGGGCGGCGTGGTACCGGCGCGAGGCGGCGCGGCTGGCGCGTGAGGGCCGCTACCCCGAGGCGATGCAGGCCGACTTCCTGGGCCTGGTGCTGGAGCTGGACCAGCGCGGCGCGGTCGCGTTTCATCCCAGCAAGACTCCCTACGAATACAGTCTCGAGGTGAAGGGGGACGCCCCGGCGCGCGCGAGCTTCCGCGGGCTGGTGCAGGCCTTGTACGGCTACGCCTTTGCGGGGCAGTCGTGCGGGCCGGAGGATTTCAGCCGCTGGCACCACGAGGCCCGGGCGGAGCGCTATGCGGCCGCGCACTGAGGTCGCGCTCGCGCTGCTCTCGCTGGGCGCGCTGGTGGCGCTGGCCGCCGGGGTGGGCCAGCAGCGGAGCCGGCCGGACCAGGTCGATCCGCGGGCCTCGTCCTACCTGTCCGGGCCCCGCGGGGCCCGCGGCCTGGCCGAGGCGCTGCCGCAGCTCGGGGTGCAGGTGGAGCGGGCGCGGCAGTCCTACCGCAAGCTCGCGCCGGCGGATTCCAGCGGGCGGACGCTGTTCGCGGTGATCGACCCGGCGCTGCCGCTCTCGTCGGGGGAGGGCCGCCAGCTGCTCGACTGGTACAGCTCGCCCGGCGGGACCGACCTCCTGCTCGCGGGCACCGGGAGCGAGGAGGCGATGGCCTGCTTCGGGTACCAGCCGGACCTGCGGTCGCGCGACAGCGCCGCGGTGCGCGAGCCGGGGGAGTGGCCCGAGCTGGGCGCGGTGCTGGCGGCGTCGGATTCGGTGGTCACCGACTCGAGCCGCCTCGAGGATGCCGCGGTGCAGTCCTGCACCGTGCCGGTCCCGGTGCGGGTCGACACCCTCCTGACGAGCCGCTCGGGGCGGGCGCTCGCGCTCCGGCTGCGCTACCAGGTGCCGGACCGCGCGGTGCTGCTGTTCGCCGACGCGACGCTGCTCCGCAACCGGGCGCTCCGGGAAACCGCGGCGGGGCCCTGGGTGCTGGGCCTGCTCCGGGAGCGGTACCAGCGGGTGATCTTCGACGAGGGACACCAGGGCTTTTCGTCCGGCGGTTCGCTGGCCGAGGCGACGCTCGACTGGAGCCTGCGCTCGCCGTTCGGGTGGGCGGCGTGGCAGCTGGCGCTGGTGGGGGTGCTGCTGCTGCTGAGCGGCGCGATCCGCTTCGGGCCGGTGCGCCGGGTGATCAGCCGGAAGCGCCGCTCGCCGCTCGAGCACGTGCGGGCGCTCGCGACGGCGCTGGCGGCGGCGAAGGGGCACGATGTCGCGATCGGCGCGGTGGTGCGCGGGCTCCGGCGCCGGCTGATGCCGGCGGGGCAGCGGAGCCGCGCCGACTGGCGCGAGTGGGTGGAGCGGTTGTCGCAGAATGTCCGGAGTCCGCGGGCCAGGGAAGCGGCCGCGGCACTCCAATCCCTGACCAGGCCGGGACAGCCGCCCGAGGGCGTGCTGCGGGCCGCCAACGCCGTGGAGGATGTGTGGGAGGAATTGCGCCCCTGACGAGCGAGGAAACCGGCCGGCATGCCGAGGTCGCGCGCGGGCTGGTGGAGCAGCTGGGCCGGGTGATCCTGGGCCAGGAAGCGGTGCTCCGCGAAACGGTGCTCGCGCTGATGGCGCGGGGCCACGTGCTCTTCGAGGGCGCGCCCGGCACCGCCAAGACCCTGCTGGTGCGGACCCTGAGCGAGGCGCTCGGGCTCACCTTCCGGCGGATCCAGTTCACCCCCGACCTGATGCCGAGCGACATCACCGGCGTCAACCTGCTCACGCCGCAGGGCGGGTTCAGCTTCCGCGCCGGCCCGCTCTTCGGCGACCTGGTGCTGGGCGACGAGATCAACCGGGCCCCGGCCAAGACCCAGGCGGCGCTGCTCGAGGCGATGCAGGAGCGGCACGTGACGGTGGACGGGACCAGTCACGCGCTCTCCCAGAGCTTCACGGTCTTCGCGACCCAGAACCCGATCGAGTTCGAGGGCACCTATCCGCTGCCGGAAGCGGAGCTCGACCGGTTCCTGGTGAAGTGCCTCCTCGGCTACCCCGACGAGGCCTCGGAGCGCGGGGTGCTCACGCGGGTGCTGGAGGGGTTCGAGGCGGCGGAGCCGGCGAGCTATGGCATCACCCGGGTCCTCGACGCGGCGGGGCTGGCCGCGCTCCGCGACGCGACCCGGCGGGTGCGGGTGGAGCCGACCCTGGTGGGGTACATCACCTCGCTGGTGCGGGCCACCCGCGATGCGCCGGCGCTCACGCTCGGGGCGTCGCCCCGGGCCAGCGTGGCGCTCCTCAAGGTGGCCCAGGCGGCGGCGCTGCTCGACGGGCGCGATTACGTGATTCCCGACGACGTGAAGCGGCTGGCGGCGCCGGTGCTGCGGCACCGGATCGCGGTGGCGCCGGAACTCGAGCTCGAGGGGGTCACCCCCGACGCCGCGCTCCGGACCATCCTCGAGCGGATCGAGGCGCCGCGGTGAGACTCCGCGACTGGATCTACCTCCCCTCCACCCGGTGGTTCGCCGGCGCGGCGCTGCTCGCGCCGCTCGCGCTCCTGGGCCTCTGGTGGCCCGGGGCCGCGGGGCTGCTGGCGGCGCTGGACCTCGGCTGGCTGCTCGCGGCGGTGGTGGACGGGATGCGGATCGGGTCGCTCGATGCGCGCGAGGTCGTGGTGGTCCGGGAGCCGCCGGCGGCGTTCTCGGTGGGGCGGGCGCTGACGATCTCGTACCGCTGGAGCCAGCCACTCGCCCGGCGGCTGCGGGTGTGGGTGCGGGAGGAATTTCCCCGGGTGCTGCGGCCGGTGACCGCGGGGGGCGGCACGACCGAACGGGTCCTCACCATCGCCCCGGGGGCGACGCTGCGGGAGGACATCGCGGTCCTGCCGACCGAGCGGGGGAAGTCGCCGGGGGGGCGGCTCTCGCTCCGGATCCTGGGACCGTGGGGTTTGGTGTGGCGGCAGGTGACGCGCGAGGCGCCGTGGACGGCGACGGTCTATCCCAGCCTGGTGGGGGCGTCGCTCCGCTCGCTGCCGACCCAGACGCAGCGGCGGCGGGAGGCGGGGTTCCGGAACGTGCGCCGGCTGGGCGAGGGGCGGCTGTTCGAGAGCCTCAAGGAATGGGTGCCGGGCGAAGACACCCGGACCATCGACTGGAAGGCGACGGCGCGGCGGGGCAAGGTGATGGCGCGGCAGTACGAGGACGAGCGGCGCCAGCAGGTGCTGATCGTGATCGACGCCGGCCGGATGCTCACGGCGGAAGTCGACGGGCGCTCGCGGCTCGAGTCGGTGGTCGAAGCGGCGCTGCACCTCGCGCACAGCGCGGAGGAGCACGACGACAACATCGGGCTCATGGTCTTTGCGGACGAGGTGCAGCAGTTCATCCCGCCGGCGCGGGGGAGGCGGGCGCTCCGGGCGGTGCTCGAGGCGCTGGCGTCGATCGAGGGCAAGCTGGTGGAACCGGACTACCCGGCGGCCTTTGCGCTGCTGGCCGCGCGCAACCGGAAGCGGGCCCTGACGGTGCTGTTCACCGACGTGATCGACCGGACGGCGAGCGAGGCGCTGGTGGCGCAGGTGGGCACGCTCCGTCCCCGGCACCTGCCGCTGGCGGTGGCGCTCCGTGACCCGTCGCTCGAGCGGCTGTCGGTCCGGCGGCCGGAGCGGGCGGCGGACGCGTTCGAGCGGGCAGCCGCCGAGGAGCTGCTCCAGTCGCGCGAGGAAGCGCTCGCGGACATGCGGAGCCGGGGCATCCTGGTGCTCGACGTCCCGCCGGCGGGGGCGAGCGCGGCGGTGGTGGAGCAGTACAACACGCTCAAGCGGCGGGGCGCACTGTAGTGGCACGCCCGGTCATCCACCTGATTCCGCACACCCACTGGGACCGCGAGTGGTACCTGCCACTGGGCGGGTTCCGCGCGCGACTGGTCGCGATGGTCGATGCCCTGGCCGACCAGCTGGAGCGCGACCCGCGGATTCCCGGCTTCCTGCTCGACGGGCAGACCGCGCTGCTGGAGGACTACCTGGCCCTGCGGCCGGAGCAGCGGGGCCGCATCGCGCGGCTGGTGCGCGAGGGACGGATCGACACCGGCCCCTGGCGGATCCTGGCCGACGAGCAGATTCCCTCGGGAGAGTCGCTGCTGCGCAACCTCGCCCTCGGCGCCGAGGCGGCGGAGGCGCTGGGGGGGCGCCTGCCGGTGCTCTATTCCCCGGATGCCTTCGGACACCCGGCGATCCTGCCGTCGCTCGGCGCCCAGTACGGGCTCCGCTTCGCGGTGGTGTGGCGGGGCCTGGGGAGCGAGGCGACCGCGGACCGCGACCTCGCGTGGTGGCGCGGGCCCGATGGTTCGCGGGTGCTGGTGTATCACCTCCCGCCCGACGGCTACGAAATCGGCAGCAACCTCCTGGTCGACGACGCCCATCTCGGGGCGGCGTGGGAACGGGTGTCCGCGGCGGTGCTGCCGCGGGCGGCGACGCGGCAGGTGGCGGTCTTCGTGGGCGCGGATCACCACGCGGCGCCCGCGGACCTGGGTGAGCTGGCGGCGCGACTCCAGCGGGTGGACCGGACCGCCGAGTTCCGGCTCTCGCGGCTCGCGACGTTCTTCGAGGCGGCAGAGCGGGAGGCGGATGGACTGGCGGAGCTCGACGGCGAGTTCCGCTGGTCCTACGGCTACACCTGGACGCTGCAGGGGACGATCGCGACGCGGGCGCCGCTCAAGCGGAGGAATGCCCTACTCGAGCTGCAGCTGACGCGGGAAGCGGAGCCGCTGGCGGCGCTGGCGGGCGACCCGGAGGGGACCGCGCGGGCGGTGTTGCGACAGGCGTGGAGCGAGGTGGTCGACTCCCACTTTCACGACGCCATCTGCGGGTGCGCCAGCGACCTGGTGGCGCGGGCGGTGGAGGTCCGGTTCGACGATGCCCAGGCCGGGGCCAGCGAGGTGAAGCGATCCGCGGTGGCTCGGCTGATGGGGCAGGACCAGGACCTGATGCGGGATGGGGTGAGCCAGGGCGCGCGGCTCGCCCTCTGGAACGGCGCGGTGCGGGCCCGGGGCGGCGTAGTCATCGCCGAGGGGAGCTTCTTCGTGCGCGACGTGCTGGTGGGGCCGCCGGGCTCGCGGGCGCCGCGGAAGGGCCGGGGGTTCGCGCCCTTCGCGCTGCGGGAGATCTCGAGCGGGCTCACGGTGGCGCCGCAACTGCTCTCGCTGACGCCGGGACTGGAGCGGCGGGACGCGCCGCGGCACTACCCCGACCAGGACGAGGTGGAGCGGGTGCGCTTCGCCCTGCCGCTGCCGCGGAGCCTCCCGGGGATGACACTCCGGCTCTTCGAGCCGGTGCAGGATCCGGCGGAGCCGATGGAGGAGTTCGTCGCGGCGGGCCCGAGACGGGTCTGGAACGCGCGCATGGTGGCGACGGTGGAGCGGACCGGGACGGTCGAGCTGGAGGAGCCGGTCTCGGGGATGCGCTATGGCGGGTTGCTCCGGCTGGAGAGCGAGCCGGACCAGGGCGACAGCTACAGCTTCTGCCCGGTGCGCGGCGCGACGGTGAGCGTGCCCCGGGGCGCCACGCGGCCGGAGGTGGTGGCGGCAGGACCACTGGTGGCCGCGCTCCGGTGGGGCAGCTCGCTTCCGGTGTCCGGCGGCCGTGACCGGCTCAAGGGCCGGGTGGCGTGCGAGACGACGATGGAGCTGGTGGGTGACCAGGGCGCGCTGCGGGTGCGCCTCGAGTTCGAGAACCAGGGGTGCGATCACCGGCTCCGCCTTCGCGTTCCGACCGGGCTTCGCCGGGGCCGCTGCCGCGCGGGCGCAGCGTTCGGGTGGGTGGAGCGGGGCGTGGTGAAGCCGGTGCGGAGCCCGCGCGAGTCGGTGGTGCCGACGGCGCCGGCGCATCGATGGGTGGCGGCCGCGAGGAAGGAGTGCGGGCTCGCCCTGTTCGCTCCCGGGTGCTTCGAATACGAGTGGACCGCCGGGGGCGACCTGGTGGTGACCCTGCTCCGCTCGGTGGGCGAGCTGTCGAAGAGCGGCCTGGCGACCCGGCCGGGACACGCCGGGTGGCCCACGCCGACGCCGCTGGCGCAGTGCCTTGGCCGCGACGTCGTCGAGCTGGGGATCGCGCCGATCAGCGAAGCGGACCTCCAGGCTCCCGAGCGGCTGGAGCAGCTCTGGGAAGAGCTGTTCGTGCCGCCGCTCGCGGTCTGGGAACGGGACGCGACCGGGCTGCCGCTCCCGCCGGTGCCGGCGGTGGAGCTCACCGGGGACGGCCTGGTGTTCTCGAGTTGTGTGGCGGGCGAGACGCCGGGCACCCTGGTGCTCCGCTGCTTCAATACCCGCGAGGTGGCGGTGGCCGGTGCGTGGCTGTTCGGCGCCCCGGTTCGGCGGGCGATGCGGACTCGCGCGGACGGGACCGAACTCGGAACGCTGGCGGTGTCGTCGGAGGACGGGGCGAGGGTGGCGTTCGAAGCGGGGCCGAGGGAGATCGTGACGGTCTCGGTGCAACTGGGTCTGCTGAGCGGGTGAGTCCGCAATCTGCGGAAATCAGTTCGCGGGCTTTGCGGTAGAAAATGCCGGCTTCCACCACAACGAGGCTTTATGCGATTGGTCGTGTTGTCGCTGCTGGTGCTGAGTGCGCCGCTGGCGGCGCAGGAGAAGGAGATCCTGAACGTTCCCGGCGCGGTGGCGGGGCTGCCGTTCTCGCCGGCGGTGAAGGTAGGGAACATCATCTACCTCTCCGGGCAGCTCGGGAACACGATGGGAACGCGGACCCTGGTGCCGGGCGGGATCGGGCCGGAGACGCGCCAGACGCTGGCGAACATCCGGACGGTGCTCGAGGCCGCGGGGAGTTCGCTCGACCGGGTGTTCAAGTGCACCGTGTTCCTGGCGGACATCAAGGACTACGAGGCGATGAACGCGGAGTATGCCAAGGTGTTCGGGGAGAAGCCGCCGGCGCGGTCGACGATCGCGGGGAGCGGCCTGGCGCTGGGCGCGCGGGTGGAGATCGAGTGCATGGCGGTGGCCGGCCGGTAGGATCGGCGCGGCGGACCGGGGGATCCCCTTCGCGGACCTGAATCGGCGCGGCGTCCCGGGGGATTCCCTCCGCGGAACTGATGCGCTCGGCGTCAGAGCTGGCGTCCGTGTAAAGAGAGGGCGCATACGTTCCGCTCCGGGAATCCCCCGGTCCGTCGCGCCTCGCCCGGCTACCTTCGGCCCGCTCACCGCTCACCGCTCACCGCTCACCGCTCACCGCTCACCGCTCACCGCTCACCGCTCACCGCTCACCGCTCACCGCTCACCCCGCCGCGTCACCCACAATCCCCCAGATCCGATCCACCCAGGCCGCGTGCTCCGGCTTCATCAGCACTGATCGCAGGCAGGTGACCGTCTCCCGGTCGGCGCTGAAGCGCGTCCCGTCCGGGTCGACCATTCCCAGGGGAAGATCGATGAGGGCGAGGTGGAGTCCGAGTTCCGCCGCGCGCGAGAAGAGGGCGCGCGCCTTTGCGCTGGCCTCACCGGCGCTCGGCGCGGCGACGGCCCAGACGAGGATGTCGAGTTCCGGCACGAACGGCGTGATGAAGCGCGGGTCGCGCGCGAGATGCGCATGGAGGGCCAGCGCGGCGGCCCGTCCCCGGTCGAGCATCGCCCCGAACTCTCCCCCCGGCACCAGGGGCAGCAGGCGCTGGGTGGCCCAGAGCGCGACCGCGGCGGCGCCGGGACGGGAGCACTCCAGGCTGATCTCGCCGAGGTGCAGTTCAGCGGAGGTGAAGTAGGTGTAGGGGGAGTCGTGCCGGTAGAAACGGCCGACCGTGGGATCGCGGAAGAGCACCGAGCCGCAGCCGTAGGGCTGGAGGCCGTGCTTGTGGGGATCGATGACGATCGAGTCGGCCTGGTGGAGCGCGTCGTAGGCGGCGCGCGTGGCCGGTCCGAGCGAGGACGCCAGCCCGAAGTACCCTCCATACGCCGCATCGCAGTGGATCCGGAAGCCGTAGCGTTGCTGCAGCCGCAGCAGCTCCGGCAGGGGATCGACCACGCCGAGCCCGGTGGTCCCGATCGTGGCGACGACGGTGCCGATCTCCTCGCGGAGCAGCCGCTGCTCGAGGGCGCCGAGGTCCATGCGGCCCTCGCGATCGGCGGGGACCGTCTGGAAGGGGAGGCCGAGGACCGCGCTGATCCGCGCGTGGGTGTAGTGGGCCTGGGCCGAGGCGACCACCGCCTTGCCGGGGCGGAGCTGCCCCGCCACCCAGAGGGCCTCGAGGTTCGCCATCGTCCCGCCGGCGGTGAGGTGGCCGAGATGTTCCTTCCAGCCGACCATCCGGGCGAGTTCCGCCACCGCCTCGAGCTCCATCGCGGAGCTGGCCCGTCCGCCGTCGAGCGCGTGATTGTTGGGGTTGATCCAGAGCGCGAGGGCGTACGCCAGGCGGGCCACCGGGTGGGGCGGCTTGAGCATCTGGCCGGCATAGAGCGGATGCCAGTACGGGTAGTTGTCGCGCAGCCGGTCCGCGGTGGCGGCCAGTACCTCGGCGAGGCGGGTCATGTCCGGCGCCGCGGCCGACGCGGGAGGAAGATCGGCGAACCCCGCCTCGAGCCGCCGGAGCGCCTCCCCGAGCAGCGGGAGGGTTTCCAGGTCCAGTTGGTTGGTCATGCCGAATAGAAGTGGGCTAGTAGGCTAGTGGGCTAGTGGGCTTGGGCAACGCATCCAGGATGTGCCTTGGTGCCGGGCCCCACACCACCCCACCAGCCCACCAGCCCACCAGCCCACTAGCCCATCAGCCCACTGCGCAGCGCCCCGCGGATGACGTCGGGAGCGTTGGTGACGATCCCGTTCGCGCCCCGGCGCCAGAGCGCGAGCGCCGCGCGGGCACTGTCCACCGTCCAGACGTGCACGGTGCTGTTGCGGCGGTGCGCGGCGGAGACGAAGCCCCGGGATGGGACCGGGAGCCCGAAGTACTGATCGGGCACGGCGAAGAGCCGGCAGGACGAGGCGGGAGCGCCCCAGCCGAACTTGAGCCGGGTGATGTCCCGTCGTGAGGCGCCCCGGTGAAAGGGGGCCGCCTCGAAGGCGGTGAGCGCGCGCCAGTCGTCGCCGGCCACGACGGCCCGGTCGGCGGCGCCGAGATCGAGGAGGTCGCGCGCCACCGCTTCCTGGACCTCGGGCTCCTTGATCTCGATCAGGAGGGGCACGCCCGGGAAGGTGGTGATGACCTCCCGCAGTGTCGGCACCCCGATGCCCTGGCCCCGGAACCCGAACTCCCCATCCCCGTGGGCATCGAAGCGATACCCCGCATCCACGGCGGCCAGCTCGGCGGCGGTGTACGCCGCGACGGACCCGGTGCGATCGGTGGTGCGATCGAGGGTCGGGTCGTGCATCACGACCGCGATTCCGTCCTTCGAGCGCCGGAGGTCGAACTCGAGGGCGTCGGCGCCGAGTTCGAGTCCCAGCCGGAAGGAGGCGAGGGTGTTCTCGGGGGCGTACGCCGCGGCGCCCCGGTGGCCGATCACCGGCCGGGCGGCGAGATCCAGGAGCGGGTTCACGGGGGCGGCGACGCCGGGTGCGAGTCGCGGTAGTGCCCGGCGAAGCGATCGCGGAGCACCGTCTTCTGGAACTTGCCGGTGCTGGTGCGGGGAATGGCGTCGATGAAGACGACCGCCTCCGGAATCCACCAGCGGGGGAACACCTCCTCGATCCAGCGCTGCAGCGCCTCCACCGTGGCGGCCTGCCCGGGGCGGAGCACCACCGCGGCGAGGGGCCGCTCCAGCCAGGTGGGGTGCGGCACCGCCACCACCGCCGCCTCGAGCACCGCGGGGTGATTCATCAGCCGGTTCTCCAGCGCCACCGAGCTGATCCACTCGCCGCCCGACTTGACCAGGTCCTTGGCGCGGTCCCGGATCTGGATCGAGCCGAAGCGATCGATCGAGACGACGTCACCGGTCCGGAACCAGCCGTCCTCGGTGAAGCGGCCGTCGGTATCGGCCAGGTTGTGATACCCGGACGAGACGATGGGGCCGCGCACCTCGAGCTCGCCGACTGCCACATCGTCCCAGGGAATGAGCCCGCTGTCACTGCGAGCCCGGATCTCGAGGAGCGGGGCAGGGGTGCCCTGGCGCAGCGCGACGCTGGTCCGGCGTCCGGGTGTCGCGTCGTCGAGCCGCGACGGCAGGCCCGAGAGCGTGCCGACCGGGGCGAGTTCGGTCATCCCCCACGAGTGTTCCGCCGGGATCCGGTGCCGCTCGACCAGGCCGCGCAGCAGCGCCTCGGGGAGCGCCGCGCCGCCGACCACCAGCTTCCGCAGGGCCGAGAGGTCGTGCCGGCCCGGGGCGGCGTCGAGGAGCTCGAGGAGCGGCAGCCAGACGGTGGGGACGCCGGCGGTGAAGGTCACCCGCTCGCTGGTGAGGAGGTGAAGGAGGGTCGCGGCATCGAGCTGACGGCCCGGGAGCACCAGGTCCGCGCCCACCATCGGCGCGGCGTAGGGGAGTCCCCAGGCGTTGGCGTGGAACATCGAGACCGCGGGGAGGATCACGTCGCGCTCGCGGAGCCCGAACACGTCGGCGGTCGCGATCATCAGCGAGTGCAGCACCAGGGCCCGGTGGGAATAGACCACGCCCTTCGAGCGGCCGGTGGTGCCGGAGGTGTAGCACATCGCCGCGGCGGCACGCTCGTCCAGGTCCGCTGCCGGCGGCTCGGCATGCCCGTGCTGCTCCAGCAGCGCGTCATAGTCGAGTGTGCCGGGCGGGAGCGTGGCGCCGGTGGTGCGGAGGACGATGACCTGCTCGACCAGGGTGCGGGCGCGGAAGCTCTCGAGCAGCGGAAGCAGTTCCTCGTCCACCAGCACGATGCGGTCGCCGGCGTCATTCGCGATCCAGGCCAGCTCATCGGGATGAAGCCGCAGGTTCAGGGTGTGCAGCACCGCCCCGATGGCGGACACCGCGGCGTAGGCCTGCAGGTGCCGCTCGTGATTCCAGCAGAGGGTGGCGACCGGCTCGCCGGGACGCACCCCGAGCTGCTGGAGCACCGCGGAGAGCCGGTCGGCGCGCTCGAGAGTGGCGGCCCAGGTGGTGCGCACCATCGTGCCGTCGGGCCGGCGCGTGACGACCCGCTTGTCGTCGAAGTGCGCCCGCGCCCGGCGGAGGAGCATGGGGACGGTGAGGTCGGTGTCCATGCTGAGCGAACGGACCAGCCGTTCCGCGTTCCTCGTTCCCCGTTCCTCGTCGGTCATCAGTTCACGGGCTTTCGAGCGGGCGTACCCCGTCGGCTCCTGCGAGCCGATCACGGAGCGCATCACCCACCAGGGTGCAGGCCACCACCACCACGACCAGCGCGACACCGGGCGCGATCGCCACCCAGGGCGCATTGATGAGCGTATCGCGGCCCGAGGCGATCATGTTGCCCCACGACGGCGCCGGCGGTTGCACCCCCAGGCCGAGAAACGAGAGGCCCGCCTCCAGCGTGATCGCGTTCCCCACGCCGAGCGCCGCGGCCACGGTCACCGGGGTCCAGACGTTGGGGACGATGTGCCGCCACGCCACCCGCCGGCGGGAGGCACCCAGCGCCTCGGCGGCGCGGGTGAACGGGCGGGCCATGAGGGTCGCGGTCTCGCCGTACACCAGCCGGGCGATGCTCATCCACCCGGTGAGGCCGAGTACCACCACCACCAGGGACCCGGAGGGGGGCCAGAGGGCGGCGAGGATCAGCAGCAGGACGACGCGGGGCAGTGCCAGCGCGAAATCGGTGACGGCGAGGAGCGCGCTCCCGAGCGGCCCGCGCCAGACGCCGGCGGCGGCGCCCACCAGGAGCCCGATGACCACGGCGATCGCGGTGGACGCGAGCCCGGTCGCGAGCGAGACGCGGGCGCCGTAGACCAGCCGGGTCCAGACATCCCGCCCGAAGCGATCGGTGCCGAGGAGATGCAGCGCGCCGCCGGGGTCACTCGCGAGCGGGGCCTTGAACCGGGTGGCTACGACGTCGCCCTGCGCGTTGGGCTCGAAGGTGGTGACCCACGGGGCGAGCGTGGCGAGCAGCACGATGAGCCCCAGCAGGGCGAGTCCCACCCGGCCGCGGCGGTCGGCCCAGAGCGCGCGGGCGAGGTCAGGCATCGCGGAGCCTCGGGTCCACCAGCGTGCGCAGCAGGTCGGCGAGGATGTTCCCGGCCACCACCAGCAGGGCGCTCACGGTCGCGGCCGCCATCACCACCGGATAGTCGCGGGCGGCGACGCCCTGGATCAGCACCTGTCCGACGCCCGGCCAGGCGAAGATCCCCTCGACGAAGATCGCGCCGGAGAACACCGCCGGCAGCGAGAGGCCGAGCAGCGTCACCACCGGCCCCAGCGCGTTGGCGAGGAGATAGCGCCGGGAGATGGCGTCGGGGGTCAGTCCCCGGGCGCGGGCGGCGGTCACGAAGGCCTCGCCCCGCACGTCGAGGAGCGCGCCCCGGATGAAGCGGAGCGCACCCCCGACGCCGATCAGCGTGAGGGTGAGGCAGGGGAGGGCGAGGTGGCGCAGGCGGTCGAGCAGGCGGGCGCCGGGCGCCAGGAAATCGGCGTCGAGTCCCTGCGCGCCAAAGGCGGGAAGCCAGCGGAGCTGGTAGGCGAAGAGCCAGACGAGGAGCACCGCGAGCCAGTAGCCGGGCATCGCGAAGAGGGTGACCGACGCGGTGCTCACGGTGGTATCGATCGCGCGGCGGCTCTGCACCTGCCAGAGTCCGAGGACGATCGCCAGGAGATAGCTCGCGCCGAGCGAAGTGAGGACGAGGAGCGCGGTCGCGGGCCAGGCCTCGAGGAGCATCCGGGCCACGGGACGCCCGGTGGCTACGCTCCGGCCCCAGTCGCCGCCGGCGGCCCGGAGGAGCCACTCGCCGAACTGGCGCGGCAGCGCATGGTCGAGCCCCAGTTCGTGCCGGAGCGCGGCCACCTGCGCCGGCGTGGCGGCCGGACCGGCGAGGTGCACGGCAGGATCGCCGGGGGCGAGGTGGAGCAGGACGAAGGTGAGCGTCACCACGCCGAGCACCACGCCGGCACCGGCCAGGAGCCGGGTGAGGAGACGTGCGGGCATGCCAGAATGTGGAGCGGTCACGGGCGGGGGAGAAGGGTGCCGCTCCGCCTCTTCCCCGTGCGCCGCCGGGCCGGCACCTTTGGCCCATGCGCCGCCGCCTGCTGCCGCTCGTCCTCCTGGCCCTCGCCGCCTGCGGCAACGAGGCCCACCGCCGGGGCGCCACGGTGATGTACGCCTCCGGCGCCGATCTCCAGAGCATCAATCCGCTGTTCACGGTGCACCCGCTCGCCCGGCAGGTGCAGCGCTACGTTCTCCTCACCACCCTGGTGCGCTACGACTCGCTCATGCAGGTCGAGCCGGCACTCGCCCGGCGGTGGGAGTGGTCGGGCGACAGCACCCGGCTCACCCTGCATCTGTATCCCGGCCTCAGATGGCACGATGGCGCACCCACGACGGCGCATGACGTGACCTGGACCCTGGAGCAGGGCCGCAATCCCGCCACCGGCTATCCCCGGCAGAACGACCTGGCCTCGCTGACAGAGATCCGCGCCGAGGACGACTCGACCGTGGTGCTGGGATGGCGAACGGCGCCGGGCCGGATGCCCGACGTGCTGACCGATCTCGCGATTCTGCCGGCGCACCTGCTCGAGGGGACCGAGCCGGCGCGGCTCCGCCAGGCGGCGTGGAACACCACCCCGGTCGGGAATGGACCGTTCCGGTTCGTGGCACACCAGCCGAATCGCCGCTGGGTGTTCGAGCGGAACCCGGAGTATCCCGCGGCGCTGGGCGGCCCGCCCCAGCTCGACCGGCTGGTGATCGCGGTGGTGGACGAGCCGATGACGAAGCTCGCGGCGCTCACGTCGGGGGAACTCGACTTCGCCGCCCTGCAGCCCGCCTACGCCAGCTTCGCGAAGGAAAATCCCGCGATCGTGGTGCGGAGCTACCCGGTGCTGTTCACCAACGGGATCGTGTTCAACGCCCGGCGGGCGCCATTCAACGACCGCTCAGCGCGGCGACGGGTGAGCGAGGGGCTCGACCGGAGCGCGCTGGTCGAGGGGTTTGCGTATGGGTACGCCACGCCCGCGGATGGTCCGGTGCCGCCTGAGTTGTCCGTTCCTCGTTCCTCGTTCCTCGTTCCTCGTAACAGCTGGGTCGTTCCAGAAGGCGGCGGCAACGGTGCCGCGCTGGCGAGGGGCGGAAGCAGTGTCCAATCCAACGAGGAACGAGGAACGAGGAACGAGGAACGTCTTTCCTTCGAACTTCTGACCGTGGGCAGCGGCGAAGCCGCCCTCGAGCAGATGATCCAGGCCCAGCTCGCCCCCCGCGGCATTACCGTCACCATCCGCCAGCTCGAGCTCTCCGCCTTTCTCGACCGGGTCTACACCGCCCACGACTTCGACGCCGCCGTCCTCGGTACTCCCGGCGACCTCGGACTCGGCTACCTTGAACCGCTCGCGCGGCTGGCGGGCATTCCCCTTCCGCCGCACCCGCGCGTACCCGAACTGCTCCAGTTCTACCAGGACGAGATGCCGGTGGCTTTCCTCTATCATGCGCGGGGCGTGCAGGGCATCAACCGCCGGCTCGAGGGGGTGCAACTCGGGCTGCGCGGCGAGCTGGCGACCGTCAGCCAGTGGCGGCTCCGGCCATGAGCGAGCCCCGGCTCTTCCGCGCCTCCGCCCCGGTGCGGCTCGACTTCGCCGGCGGCTGGACCGACGTCGCGCCCTTCTCCGAGCGCGAGGGCGGCGCGGTGGTGTCGGCCGCGATCGGGCTCCGGGCCCATGCCGAGTTCGAGCCGGGAAAGTCGGGACTGCTGATGCTGGCCGAGGATCTCAACCAGGCCGACCGGATCGCCACGCCCGCCGATCTCGATCGCAACGAAGGGCTGGTGCTGCACCGCGCCGCGCTCCGCATGCTGCCACCGGGCGCCGGCACGCTCCGCACCCGCTCCGACGTGCCGCCTGGCAGCGGGCTCGGCAGCTCCGGCGCGATGGACGTGGCGCTCCTCGCCGCGCTCGCGGCCGCGCGGGGGGACGACTATCCCCCCGAGGAACTCGGCGCGCTCGGCTTCGAGCTGGAGGCACGCGAGGCGGGACTGCCCGGCGGGCGGCAGGACCAGTACAGCGCGGCCATGGGCGGGTTCAACCGCTTCACCTTCCAGGGTGACGTGGTGGGGATCGAGCCGCTCACCCTCGACCCCGCCTTCCTGGCCGAACTCGAGCGGCGCATCGTGATCTGCTACACCGGGCGCTCGCGGGTCTCGGGCGATACGATCGCGCGGGTGATGGGCGCGTACCAGCGGGGCGATGCGGGGGTCACCGGTGCCCTCCGGGAGCTGGCGAGTCTCGCCGGCGCCATGGCCCGCGCGCTCACCGGCGCCGACCTCGAGGACACCGCGCGCCTCCTCTCCGCCAACTGGGCGGCGCAGCAGCGGCTCGACGCCGGGATGGCGACGGCGGAGATGCTGGCGCTCGAGTCGGCGGTGCGCGCCGCCGGCGCGCTCGGGGGCAAGGCCGCCGGTGCCGGCGCCGGCGGGTGCATGTTCTTTCTCGCGGGTGGCGATGTCGAGGCGGTGCGGCGCGCGGCCGGGTCGGCCGGTGCCACGCTGCTGCCCACCCGCTGGTCTTCGACCGGAGTGACCTGGTGCTGACGTTCGATGAACTGGAACTCCGGCGGGAGGTCATCGCCGGGGCGCCCGAGCTGCGGGAACTGCAGGAGCGGCTGCTGGCGCGCGCCCGCGAGGTCGTGCGCCGCGGCCCGGTGCTGCCGGCGATCAAGGGGATGCTCACCGCCGACGGCGGGGTCTGCCCCGAGGACCGGAGCCTGCTGACGTTCGATCCGTGGAGCCCGTCGGTGCACCGCTGCGGTCGCTGTGGCCGGGAGTACCGCGGGGAGCGGCACGATTGGCGCTGGGCCTGGCACCAGCATCTCTGGTACGCCGAGCGGATCGCCGAGGCGGCGATCGTCGGGCTCCTCGCCGATGACGAGGCGCTGATCGACTGGGCCGGCGCCCAGCTGCTCGCCTACCGGGACCGCTACGTCGAGCTGCCCAACCGGGACAACGTGCTGGGTCCCTCGCGGCTCTTTTCGTCGACCTACCTCGAGTCGGTGTGGCTCACCAACTACCTCGCCGCCGCCTTTGCGCTCCGCGAAGCGGGGAGGCTCGGGGAGGAGAACGAGGACGCGGTGAGCCAGGTGGTGGAAGAAGCCGCCAACCTGATCGGCGAGTTCGACGAGGGGCTCTCCAACCGGCAGACCTGGCACAACGCCGCCCTCGCCGCCGCGGCCGTCTGGTTCGGCGACGAGGAGCTGGCGGCGCGGTCCATCACCGGCCCGCGCGGCCTCGTGGGGCACCTGGTCGACGGCTTCCGGGGCGACGGCCTCTGGTACGAGGGGGAGAACTACCACCTCTTCGCGCTGCGCGGCCTGCTGGTGGGCGCGGCGTGGGCCCGGCAGGCGGGGATGGAATTCTTCCAGGACGAGGCGAGCCGCGCGAAGATCGCGCTGGCGCTCCAGGCGCCGGCGCTGACCGCGCTCCCCACCGGGGAGTTTCCCGCCCGGAAGGACTCGCGCTTCGGCGTCTCGCTGGCGCAGCCGATGTACCTCGAGCTCTGGGAGGCGGGGATCGCGGGGCTGGTGTCCGGGGGCGACGATGCCGACGCCAGCGCGCTCGGCAGCTGGCTGCACGCCCTCTACGCCCTCCCCGCGCCGCCGGCCCAGCAGTTCGACAGCTGGCTCCACGAGGCGGGGGAGCGGGCGCCGGAGTCGCGCTCCCGGGCCGCGCTCTCCTGGTGGATGCTCTGCGCCATGCTGCCGGGGCTGCCCGGCGACGCCGATGCCTGGAAGCCCGGCAGCGTCCTGTTAGGCGCCCAGGGCCTCGCGATCCTCCGGGGCCCAAGCCACTACGCCAGCGTCGAATGCGGCCCCTACGGCGGCGGGCATGGACACCCCGATCGCCTGCATCTCACGCTGCACGCCGGCGGGACCCACTGGCTGGCCGACCCCGGTACCGGTAGCTACGTCTCCCGCGACCTCTTCTGGTACCGCTCCACCCTGGCGCACAACGCCCCGCGGCTCGAGCACGCCTCCCAGCCCGAGTACCAGGATGCCCGGGCCGACATGTTCGAGGAGAAGGGGCGCTGGGCCTGGGTACGGGGGAGCTTCGACCGCTGGACCCGCACGGTGGTAGCCGGCGCGAACCAGCTGGCCGACATCGTCGAGTTCGCCGCCGAAGAGGAACACACCGCCGAGCTGGCGTGGCACCCGCTCGGCAAGCTCGTTCCGCCCACCGTCGGCCGCTGGGAGCCGGGCGACCTGGGCGAGGAGTTCGTCCAGAACGCCGAGCGCTACGTGCCCGCCGCCGATGGGCCGGTGCGGTTCCGCGCGACGTTCGAGGACCGTCACCTCGATCTCGTCTTCGATGGCGGCGGCGAGATCTGGCGCGGCCTGGCGCCGGGACGGCCCGGCGACACCGAGCTTCGCCCCTTCCTCCTGCGGCGGTCCCGGGGGCGCTACGTCCGCTTCGCCACCGTGCTCCGCTGGGCCGGGCCGGAGATCACGGCGGTCGAGTTCGGCCCCTCCCAGATTGCGGTCGAGACCCAGGGAGGCTCCGTGATGCACCGGCAGACCAGCGAAGGGTGGGACGTCGAGGATGGCGAGGGCAAGGTCGCGCTGCGGGGTGCCCGGCGGGTCATCCCCGCGCTCGACCTTCCGAGCGTCGCCCGCTTCGACGAGGCGCGGTTCACCCCGCCGGTGGCGGGGGCGTCGCACCTGCTTTCCCCGCCGGCGCTCGACGGCACGCTGGCGGGCTTCGGTCCGCCGGCGATCGCGCTCGATCACGACGACCAGTACCGCCGGAGCGAGGAACCCTATCCCGGCGGTGACGCCCTCTCCGCCCGCATCCACCTCGGCTGGGACGAGTCCGCGCTGTATGTCGCCGCCGATGTGGTGCAGCCCGAGCCGGTCTTCCGCGCGGCCGGGTCGGCGCCGCTCCAGCTCGACAACGAGCCGGACCTCATCCACTCCGACGGGCTGCAGCTCCAGCTCCGGCTGCCCGACGGCCTGCGCTACGCCTGGGTCATTTCTCCCGATGCCGGCAGCGAGGCGCTGCTCTCGCACACGGTCGAAGGCAGCGCCGAGGGCTCCGCGGTGCGCGGTGCCTGGCGCCGTAGCGGCGAGGGATACACCCTCACCGCGGCGATCACTCTGCCGGGGTGGCCTCCGGCCCGCACCGATGGCGAGATCGCCTTCGACGTGCAGGTGAACGAGATGCGGCCCGGCCGGCTCCGCCGCGCAGGGCAGCTGGTGTGGACCGGCGGTGGTGGCTGGGTCTACCTCCGCGGCGATCGCGGCACGCCCGAGCGAACCGGATGGCTGGTGCTCGAATGAGAATCCCCGGGTTCACCTCGACCGGCAGCAAGCGCCCCGAGGCCATCTTCGGCGCCGGCGCACCGCGGGGCCTGCCGGTGCGTCTCACCCGCGCCGCCGGCGCCGACGTGTGGGATGGCGAGGGGCGCCGCTATCTCGACTTCATCATGGCGCTGGGTGCGGTGGCACTGGGCTATGCCCATCCCGACGTCGGCCGTGCGGCCCATGCCGCGATCAACGCCGGCGTGGTCGGGCCGCTGCCGCCGGAATCCGAGGAACTGGTCGCGGAGCGGCTGGCGCAGCTGATGCCGTGGATGGAGCGCACCCGCTTCCTCAAGACTGGCGCCGAAGCGGTCGCGGCGGCGGTGCGGCTCGCCCGCGCTGCCACCGGGCGCGAGTTCGTGCTGCGCTGCGGCTATCATGGCTGGCTCGACTGGTGCCAGCCCCCCCAGACCGAAGGCGTCCCCGCCTCGACCTTTGCGCTCTCCGAGACGATTCCCTTCGGCGACAGCGAGCGGGCCCGTTCCATGATCCGGCTGCTGGGCGACAGGCTGGCGGCGGTGGTGATCGAGCCGGTGATCGAGAAGACGCCGCCCGCCGAATGGCTCGCGGTGCTCCGGGAGGAAACCCGGAAGGCGGGCGCGCTGCTGGTGCTCGACGAGATCAAGACCGGATTCCGGCTCGGGCTGGCCGGTGCGGCGGGACGCTATGGCATCGATCCCGACCTGGTGGTGCTGGGCAAGGCGCTCGCGAACGGCTTTCCGCTCGCGGCGGTCGGGGGCAAGCGCGAAGTCATGGAAGCCGCGCGGCGAACCTGGATCTCCTCGACCCTCGCCACCGAGATGGTGAGCCTGGCCGCCGCCCAGGCGACCATCGAGGTGATGGTGCGCGACAACGTGCCCGCCCAGCTTTCCCAGGCGGGGACCCGGCTCCGCGACGGGCTCACCGCCCTCGCCCTCCGGCATCCCGCGCTCGAAGCGGAGGTCGCCGGCATCCCGGAGATGTGCTACCTCCGCTTCATCAACGAGGACCGGGGCGCGCTGGTGGCGCGAGCCGCGGCGGAGCGGGGGCTGCTCTGGAAACGGGGCGCGTACAACTTCGTCTCGCTGGCGCATACCCCGGCACTCATCGCGCAGGGGCTCGAGCTGCTGGAACAGGCCTGCCAGGAGGTGGTGCTCGAAGGCGGATGAAGCCTGCTTCATCCGTGGTTCAAGCGGGGCGACCCTCGCGGCCCGTAGCTTGGCCGCTATGGCGGCATCGCGTGTCGTAACGGAGGCGGTCTTTCAGGCCGAAGGACTGTCGAAGGTCTACCGGATGGGCGAGGTGGAGGTCACCGCCCTCCGGGGCGTCGACCTCGAGCTCTACCGGGGCGAGTTCGCCGTGCTGCTCGGTCCCTCCGGATCCGGCAAGTCCACCCTCCTCAACATCCTCGGCGGGCTCGACGCCCCCAGCAGCGGCCGGGTTCGCTTCCTCGACCACGACCTCACCGTCAAGGACGACGCCTCGCTCACCCGCTTCCGGCGGGAGCATGTCGGCTTCGTCTTCCAGTTCTACAACCTGATCCCGAGCCTCACCGCGGCGGAGAATGTCGCGCTGGTCACCGACATCGCCGAGCGGCCGATGAAGCCGGAGGACGCGCTGCGGCTGGTGGGGCTGGGCGACCGGCTCAACCACTTTCCCTCGCAGCTCTCCGGCGGCGAGCAGCAGCGGGTCGCCATTGCCCGGGCGATCGCGAAGCAGCCCGACGTATTGCTCTGCGACGAGCCCACCGGCGCGCTCGATTACGAGACCGGGGTGAAGGTGCTCGAGGTGCTGCAGCGCTGCAACGAGCAGCTCGGCACCACCACCGTCATCATCACCCACAACGCCGCCATCGCCGCGATGGCCGACCGCGTCATCCGGATGCGGAGCGGGCAGATCGTGGGGATCGACCGGAACGCGCGCCGGGCCGCGCCCTCGGAGCTCACATGGTGAGCGCGCTCGCCCGGAAGGGGATCCGGGACGTGTGGCACCTGCGCGGCCAGATCCTCTCGGTGGCCGCGGTGGTGGCGTGCGGGATCGCCTCGATGGTGACGATGCGGGGGATGCACGACTCGCTCCTCGCCTCGCGGGAGGCGTACTACGCCGAGGACCGGTTCGCCGATGTCTTCGTCCACCTGCGCCGCGCCCCCGATCCGCTGATCGCGAAGTTCCGGGCGATTCCGGGGGTCGCGCAGGCGGAGACGCGGGTCGTGACCCAGGTGCTGGTCGACGTGCCGGGCCTGAACGAGCCGGCCTCGGGCCATCTCGTCTCGGTGCCGGAGCGCGGCCGGCCGCTGCTCAACGACGTGCACCTGCGGAGCGGACGGTGGGTGGCGCCGGGCCGGGGTGACGAAATCATGGTGAGCGAGGCCTTTGCGCAGGCCAACCACCTCCAGGTGGGGAACGCGCTCGGCGCGCTGGTGAACGGCCGCTGGCGCGAGTTCCGGATCGTGGGGATCGGGCTCTCGCCCGAGTTCGTCTACGAGGTGCCGGCCGGGGCCATCTTCCCCGACAAGCGGCGCTTCGGGGTCTTCTGGCTGAATCGCGCGGAGCTTGGCCCCGCGCTCAACATGGACGGCGCGTTCAACGACGCCACCTTCTCGCTCATGCCCGGCGCCGACACCGCCGAGGTCATCGCGCGGGTGGACGCGCTGCTGGAGTCGTACGGGGGGCTGGGCGCCTTCGACCGCGAGGACCAGATCTCCCACCGCTTCCTGAGCGACGAAATCCGGCAGCACGCGGTGAGCGGCGTGGTGATCGGCTACATCTTCCTCGGCGTCGCGGCCTTCCTGCTCAACGTGGTGCTCGCCCGGCTGGTGGGGATGCAGCGCGACCAGCTCGCGGTGCTCAAGGCCTTCGGCTACCGCAATCACCGCATCGCGTATCACTACCTCGCCATCGGGCTGGTGCCGGTGATCCTCGGCTCGGTGGCGGGGTGCGCCCTGGGCGCGTGGTCGGGCGCCAAGGTGGCGGATGTCTTCGCCCAGTTCTACCGCTTCCCGGTGCTGCGGCACGTCATCACCCTGCGGGTGCTGGTCACCGCGGTGCTGGTGAGCGTGATCAGCGCGGTGATCGGCACGATGGGCGCCACCCGGCGGGCGTTCCGGTTGCCGCCGGCGGAAGCGATGCGGCCCGAGGCGCCGCCCGCCGCGCGCCGCGGGCTGCTCGACCGGCTGGGTCTCCTGGCGCAGGCGGGTCCCGCCCTGCGGATGGTGGCGCGGAGCCTGGCCCGCCGCCCGGTGCGCGCGGGGCTCAGCATGATCGGCATCGCGGTGGCGGTCGCCCTGCTGCTGGTGGGACGGTACTTCTTCGATGCCGTCGACTACATGGCCAACGTCTCCTTCCGGCTGGCCCAGCGGCAGGATGCGACGGTCACCTTCACCGAGCCGCGCGGCGCCCGGGCCCGCTTCGAGCTCGGCTCGGTGCCGGGCGTCCTCGGCGTCGAGCCGTTCCGCTCGGTCCCCGCCCGGATTCATCACGGACAGTATCTCTATCGCATCGGGCTCCAGGGGCTCCCGGAAGACGGCACCCTCCGCCGCCTGCTCGACGCGAGCCTCACCCGGGTGGCGGTGCCGGATGGCGGCGTGCTCCTGACCCAGAAGCTGGGCGAGATCCTCCACGTGCGCCCCGGCGACACGCTCACCGTCGAGATTCTCGAGGGGCGGAGGCCGGTGCGCACGGTGGTGGTGGCGGGGCTGGTGGATGAACTGATCGGGCTCGGGGCCTACCTGCGGCTGCCGGCGCTCAACGCGCTGATGGAGGAAGGTCCCACGATCTCGGGCGCGCTGCTCTCCGTCGATGAGGCGCGGGAGGCCGCCCTCTACCAGCGGCTCAAGGCGCTGCCGGCGGTGGCGGGTGTCTCGTCGCGGGCCGCCACGCTGGAGAGCTTCAACGAGACCCTCGCGGGGAGCATGCGGATCTCCACCCGCATCACCCTCACCTTCGCCTGCATCATCGCCATCGCCGTCATCTACAACGGCATGCGGGTGACCCTCTCGGAGCGGGCCCGCGAACTGGCGAGCCTCCGGGTGCTGGGCTTCACCCGGGGCGAGGTGGCCCTGGTGCTCTTCGGCGAGCAGGGGATCCTCACGCTCGTGGCGCTCCCGATCGGGAGCGCGATGGGCTACCTGCTCTGCTCGCTGATCACGAGGGCGTACGATACCGATACCTACCGGCTGCCGCTGGTGCTGAGCGGCCGGAGTTTTCTCTTTGCCTGCGGCGTGGTGGTCGTCGCGGCGCTGGCCACCACGCTCCTGGTGCGGCGCCGGGTCAACCGGCTCGACCTGGTGGGCGTGCTCAAGACCCGGGAGTAGCTCCATGCCCCGCGTGAAATCGAAGACCGTGCTCAGTGTGATCGGCGTGCTGGCGATCGTGGCCCTGCTGATCCTCGCCTTTCGTCCCCGGCACCTCGCGGTGGATGCGGGCCGGGTGACGGTGGGTCCGCTGCTGGTGACGGTCGACGCCGAGGGGCAGACCCGGGTGCGGGACCGCTACACCGTGTCGGCGCCGGTGCTGGGGCGGTTGATCCGTCCCGCGTTCCGCGCGGGCGACGTGGTGAAGGCCGGCGAGATCGTGGCGTATCTCGAGCCGGCGCCGCTCGACGGACGGGCGCTGGAGCAGGCACGCACCCGGATCCGCTCCGCCGAGGACGCCGAACGGGTGGCGCAGGCGGGGCTGGTGGCGGCCCGCGCCGCGCTGGCCCAGGCGGGCCGGCTCCGGCAGCGGGGTGAGACCCTGTTCGCCAACGGGCTGGTGGCGCCGGAGGAGCGGGAGCGGCTCGAGCTGGCCGAGATCACCAGCGGGCGGGAGATGGAAGCGGCCGACTTCCGCACCCAGGCGGCGGGCCACGACGTCGAGACCGCCAAGGCCGCGCTGATCGCGGCGACCGGCCCGGCGGCCGGGGCACGCTTTGCCGTGCGCACCCCGGTCGCCGGCCGGGTCCTCAAGGTGGTGGAGGAGAGCGAGCGGGTGGTGGCCGCCGGCGCGCCGATCATGGAAGTGGGCAACCCCGCCAGCATCGAGATCATCTCCGATCTCCTGTCGGCGGACGCGGTGCAGGTCTCCCCCGGCGACACCATCCTGGTGGAATCGTGGGGTGGCGATCATCCCCTCAAGGCGCGGCTCCGCACGGTGGAGCCCTCGGGCTTCACCAAGGTGAGCGCGCTCGGCGTCGAGGAGCAGCGGGTCAACATCCTCGGCGATTTCATCGAGCGCTCCGACCGGCTGGGCGACCGCTTCCGGGTCGAGGTGCGGGTGGTGATCTGGCAGGGCGCCAAGGTGCTGCGGGTGCCGCTGAGTGCCCTGATCCGGCAGGGGAGCGAGGGCGGCTGGGGGGTGTACCGGATCGAGGGCGGCCGGGCCCGGCTCACACCGGTCGAGGTGGGGCACCGGGGCGTGTCGGAAGCCGAGGTGCTCAAGGGGCTGAGTGAGGGAGACCAGGTAATCCTGCATCCGAGCGACAAGGTCGCGGAGGGAGTGCGGGTCGCGGGGGCGGAGTAGGGGCGGCGAGGCGGCTAGGCGGCTAGTGATCTCGGTGAAAAGCGAAGTCCGCACGCCCGGTCGCGGGCTACGCCGACGATCAGTATCCCCACGATTTGACCACTAGCCGCCTAGCCGCCTTGCCGCCTTCCCCCGACCCGCCCCATCTTCCCCGCATGCTCGTCGACGTCCACGCCCACTTCTTCCATGAACGCGGTCCCCGCAATGACTGGCGGGAATACAATGCTTCCCGGCTCCGCTGGGGCGACCGCATGGGTATCACCTGGCACGTCAGCTCCATCCTCGGCACCTGGGGGCGGTACTCGCCCACCTACTTCCCCTCCGCCGCCGACATCACCTACGGCAACCAGGCCCAGCGCGACCTCCAGCAGCAGCATCCCGACCGCATCCGGTGCTACGTCACCGTGAATCCCAACTACACCGGCCACGCGGTGCAGGAAATCCAGCGCGGGGCGGAGCAGGGGATGATCGGGCTCAAGCTCGCTGCCAGCCGCCGCTGTGATGACCCGCTGCTCGATCCGGTGATCGAGGCGGCGCGGGCGCACCGGCTCCCGGTGCTGCACCACATCTGGCAGCACCGCCGGCGTGACTGGGGCGGCCAGGAAGCCTCCGACGGCGTCGAGCTCTGCCGCCTCGCTGCGCGGCATCGCGAGGTCACCTTCATCCTGGCCCACATCGGCGGCGGGGGGGACTGGCTCCATACCCTGCGCGTGCTGCGCGATCACCCCAACGTGGTCATCGATCTCTCCGGCAGCGGCGTCGACGGCGGAATGCTCGAGGCCTGCGTCGCCGCGGTCGGCGCGGAGCGCTGTCTCTGGGGAGCCGATGCCACCCTCTGCACCGGCTACGCCAAGCTCCGCTATCTCCAGACCATCCTCTCGAAGGCGGAGCTCGCGCAGGTCACCTGGCAGAACGCCGGCCGGATCTTCCCGCCGGGAGCGTTCGCATGATCGACGTGAACGTCTTCATCGGCGCCTATCCCTGGCGCCGGGTGCCGGGGACGTCACCCGAGGCGGTCCTCGCGGCGATGGCGCGCGTGGGCGTAACCGAGGCGTGGGTCACCCATCTCCCCTCGCTCTTCTGGAAGGACCCCGGCGAGGGGAACGGCTTCCTCTACGAGACCGCCGCGAAGCACCGCGCCTTCCGCCCGGTGCCGGTGGTGCATCCCGGCCTGCCGCGCTGGGAGCACGACCTGGCCGCGGCCAGGGCCGCCAACGCCCCCGCCGTCCGCGCCGACCCCGGCTGTCTCGGGCTCGCGCCGGCGGGCGGCGAGATGCTCGCCCTGATCGCGGCCGCCGGCGACCTGGGTGTGCCGCTCCAGGCCGCGGTGCGGCTCGAGGACGGTCGCGGGCGGCATCCCCTTGATGTCGCGCCTGAACTCTCGCCGGCGACGGTGCGAAGCTGGGTGCGGGCGCATCCCCGCACCCGTTTCGTGATCACTCACGCCGAACGCGAGTTCATCGAGCAGGTGCACTACGGCGCCACCCCGGAGGAAGCGGGACGGATCTGGTGGGACATCACCTGGGTCTGGGGGCCGCCCGAGGAGCACCTGGCGCTGCTGCTTGCCACCATGGGCGCAAGCCGCTTCCTTTTCGGGAGCGGCCAGCCCCTCCGCCTGGCGGAGACCCCCCTCGCCCGGCTCGACCTGCTGGAGCTGAGCCCGGACGACCGCCGCACGATACTCAGCGGAAACGCCACCACCCTCGCACCGAGGAACCCGGCTGCCCCATGATGGACCAGCCCCGCCGCCACGCGCGTCTCACCTTCAGCGGACGCCCCGCGCCCCTCCTGGAAACCGGGGCGCGGTCCTATGAGGTGGTCGACCTCTCGCCTGACGGGATCCGGTTCCGGAGCACGTCCGAGGTGCAGGTGACCATCGGCGACGTGCTGCGGGGGACGCTGCTCCTCCCGGCCCAGCGGCGGGTGGAAGTGGCGGGCCGGGTGCTCCGGGTCTCCGGCGCCGAGGCGGCGGTGCTCCTCGAGGACGGGGCCGACGAGCTCGCCCGGCCGCTGCCGATGGGCGCCGCGGCGCCGCGCCGGGCCGGTCTCCTCTGGTAGGCGCGCCATGAGCTGGGTGCACAACCGGGAGTACTACCGGATCACCTATCCCACCACCCTGCGGCCCAAGCTGCTGGTGCAGGGCCACACCTTCGAGGTGGTGGATCTCTGCGAACGGGGGATCCGCTTTCGGCTCGGCGACGCGGTGCCGCCCGACGTGGGCTTCGAGGTGCAGGGCACGGTGCGCTTCCGCCGGGGCGAGACCGTCGAGGTTCGCGGCACCATCCTCCGGCTCAACGACGGCGAGATCGCGGCCCGGCTCGACGCCGGCATCCCGCTCCGCGCCATCATGGAAGAACAGCGCTTCCTGCTCGACCGCCGGCGTCACGCGGGGAGCTGACCCGTGCCCCGCGCCGACGTCGCCGTGGTCGGGCTGGGCGCGGCCGGCAGTGCCATCCTCGAGGCGCTCGCATCCCGCGGCATCTCCGCCGTCGGCCTCGACCAGTACGCTCCCCCCCACACCCTCGGCAGCACCCACGGCCGCTCGCGCGTCATCCGCGAGGCCTACTACGAATCGCCCGTCTACGTCCCGCTGGTGCAGCGAGCCTACCGGGAGTGGGAGCGGCTCGCGCGGGAGAGCGGACGGCACCTGCTCACGGTGACGGGCGGCGTGATGATCGGCCCGCGGGGAAGCACGCTGGTCGAAGGCGCCCGCACCAGCGCCGTGACCCACGGGCTGCCGCACGAAATGCTGACGGCCGCCGAGGTCCGGAAGCGGTTCCCGGTCTTTGCGGTGAGCGATGCGGATGTGGGTGTCGCGGAGCCGCGGGCGGGGTTTCTCGATCCCGAGGCCTGCGTGACCGCCTGCCTGGAGCTGGCGGCGCGGAAGGGCGCGGAGATCCGGACCGGGGTGCGGGTCACCGGCTGGTCGAGGCGGGGCGACGCGATCCGGCTCGAGACCGGCGCCGGTCCGCTCGAGGCGGGCCGGGTGGTGTTCGCCGCCGGCCCCTGGCTGCCCTCGCTCCTTCCTGCCGGCGCCCTGCCGCTCGAGATCGAGCGCCAGGTGATGTACTGGTTCACCCCGCTCCGCAACGCCGGCGCTTTTGCCGCGGCGCGCTGCCCGGTGTTCATCTGGGAGCATGCGCCGGGGCGGATGTTCTACGGGATTCCCGATCACGGCTTCGGCTTCAAGACCGCGATTCATCACGAGGGTGCGCGGGTCTCGCCCGACCAGGTGGAGCGCACGGTGCAGGCGGATGACGTCGCCACCATCCGCGAGCTCCTCGCCCGCGCCATTCCCGACGCGCCCGGCGCGCTGCGTGAGAGCGCGGTCTGCCTCTACACCAACACGCCGGACCATCACTTCCTGCTCGGGCCCCATCCGGAGGAGCCGCGGGTCTACCTCGCCAGTCCCTGCTCCGGCCACGGGTTCAAGTTCGCCAGTGCCATCGGCGCGGTCGTCGCCGGGTCGCTCCAGGGTGAGGCCGGCCCGCTCGACCTCACGCCGTTCAGCCCCGCCCGCTTCTAGCGCCGCGCCTGACAGGCGTTCCAGAAGGCCAGCAGGTCCTTGGTCGACTCGAAGACCCGGACAGCAGGATCGACCAGCGCCCGCTCCCTCGGTTCCAGCTTCAGGTCGAGGTGCGGCCGCCCCTGCTTGAGGTGCAGCGCCCGCGGCGGCGCGCCCACCCGGATCCGGAGCTCCTCCAGCTCGCCGATGTCGTTCCGGCTGGAGAGCACATGGGAGTACCCCGGGACCATCAGGTTGGTGCGATCCATCAGGAGCATGGCGCGTTCGTCGGCTGGTAGGGAGCGGGTCGGGTCCTTAATATTCCTTCAGTCATTCGGCCTGCCCTGATTCCGGAGTTCCCGTGTCCAACACCGCCGCCCAGCTCGATGCCATCCCGCTCCCCCAGACGCCGGGCGAGCAGGTCGTGGCCCACTGGGAGGGCGCCGAGGTGATCGAGGTCCGGCAGGACTCGAGCGCGGCCCTCAAGGTCGCCGCCGAGCAGGTCGCGGTGCGGGCGATGCGGGACACGCCGTTCCACGATCCGGCCTACACCGTGGCCGGCGCCGAGTCGGAAACCCGGGTCTTCATCGCACGCGAGAACGGCCTTGCCGTCGGCCTCGCGGTGCTGCGGCCCCGGCCCCGCTGGGGCTGGTGGTCGTGGGATGATTTCGACGCCGAGCGCCGCCCCGCCACCGGGGTGGCGCCGATGACCTCCTGGACCGTCGAGGGGATCTGGGTGCACCCGACCCAGCAGCATCGCGGGCTGGCCAAGAAGATCCTCGATCTCGCCGCCGCCCGGGTGGAGCAGCCGCTGACCTCCTTCGGCTGGCGCCGCCCCTTCACGCCCTCGGGCGAGGCCTTCGTCCGCCGCAACTGCCCCGAAGGGTTCTGGGTCCCCGACTGACCTAGCCCCGGGTCCGCAGTGCCGCGCGGTGCCGCCGCATCAGGCCCGCGATCTCCCGCAGCGTCGCCGGCTTCGCGCCCCGCGCCACATTCGCCGCCGCAATGTCGAACAGCAGCCGCCACTGCGCGAAGAGCGTCCGGTACGCCGTGCGCAGCGAGTTCTTCGGGTCGTAGATACTCGTCGCCTCGGCGGTCGCGCCGTTGAGCTCCACCACCGTGAAGTTCTCGCCCCGCTGGAATGCCTCGACGTCCTCGGTCCGGATGTCGTAGCGCCCGAACCAGAACCCCGCATAGCTCCGGCTCACCCGGTCGATCGCCGCCTCGAGCGCCGGGGTCTTCACCCATGCGCCGTCGAGGAAGAGCGCGCCCCGGGCGTGGGTGCCCACCTCGACGAGGGTGAAGACCTCGCCCGCGGGGAGGATGTCCCCCAGCCGCGCGGCGTGCCGGCGGAAATGGTGCGGCGCCATGCAGACCGCGCGGTCGTCGGCGAGGATCAGCTCCTCCAGGGTGCGCTGTCCGTCGCCGGTGAGCGTCAGGAACCGCTTGTCGGTGATCGCGAAGATGCTCCCCGACTCGGCGCCGGGCATCCGGGTGTAGAAGACGCCGAACTCCCGCCCCGGGGCAAACTGCTGGAGAATCAGGTCGCCCTCCGCCGCCGCGAAGTAGGCCCGCGCCTCCTCCACCGACTCCACGATCGCGACCCCCGAGCCCCGCTCACCGATGTCGGGCTTGAGGACCACCGGAAAGTCGCACTGCCACGTGCCCCGGGCCCGCTCGAGCCGCACGAGTTTCTCGTCCACGCTGAGCGACGCCTCCAGCAGTTCCCACCGGCTCACCACCGCGCTTTCCCCGAGGCCGCGGAGAATCTCGGCCTTCGATTCGCCCACGAACCCGCCGCCCGGGATGGCCGGGTTGGCCGCGGTGAATATCGTGAGACTCCGGTGCCGGAGCGCGAGCCAGAGGACGTACAGGACCACCGGCGGATAGAACGCCCAGCGGGGCCAGAACTCCCAGCGGACCAGCCGCCGCCAGCGTCCCAGCAGGAGCCGGCGGCCGCGCCAGGTCGAGAGCGGGATGACCAGCTTGAGCAGCAGGAAGACGGCCAGCCCGGTGACGAGGAGATAGAGCTCCATCCGCTGCCGGAAGATCCCCAGCAGCTGCTGCGACACCTCGCCGAACGCCGCCGCGAAGCCCACCAGCAGCGGCGTCCACACCAGGCAGGCGATGAAGAAATAGAGGGTGAACCGCGCCACGCTGGTGCGGAGCATCCCGGCCGCGAAGTAGCTCGGCAGCCGGGTCCCGGGAAGGAACCGGGTGAGGAAGACCAGCCCCGCGCCTTTGCGCTCCACCCACCGGCTCGCGACCGCCACCCGGTCGGCGCTCAGGAACCAGCGCAGTGGTGCCCGTCCCACCATCGCCCGGCCCAGCGTCCGTCCGGCCAGGAAGACCAGCAGGTCGCCGACGAAGATCCCCACGAAGCACGCCGCCGTCCCCGCCACGAAGCCGATCGACCCGCGCGCGATCATGAGCCCGGCGGTGATGCAGGTGAGGTCTTCGCTGATGAGGGTGGCGCCGGCGAGGAGGACCAGCACGATCACCAGCGCGAAGCCGTCGACCTTGGGGAGGTCCCGCGGGTTCCATGGCAGGGCCGCCGCCGCCAGCCGGTCCGGCGCGGCGGTGGCGCGGGTGGTCGCCTCGCCCCGCTCCACCCTGGCGATGAACGGCTCGACCAGCGCGGCCACCCGGTCGGGATGCATGAACGCGGTGAAGTGGTCCCCCTGGTCCATCACCAGCTCCGCCTGCGGCACAATCCGGGCATGCTCCCGCCCCAGCGCCGGGTTCACCAGCACGTCCCGCTCGCCCTGGAGGATCAGCATCGGGCCGGCGTAGCGCTCGAGGATGCCGCGCAGCGGCCGCTGGTCGGTGTCGTAGAAGTTCCGGGCGTACTCCACCGAGAGAGTCGCGTCGTCCAGCCAGCCGAAGTGGGGCGTGACTTCCCGGAGCAGCCAGAGCCCCGCCAGCTGGAGCCCGTGGATCGCATGGTTCAGGTGGTAGTCGCCGAGAAGCTCGTACTCCTGCGCCCCGATGGCGGAGAGCATCGTGATCGAGCGGACCCGCCCGGGCGCGAGCTCCGCGACCTGCAGCACCACCCCTCCACCCATGCTGAAGCCGAGCAGGTGGGCCTGCCCGATATGGAGCGAGTCGAGCAGCTGGAGGAGGTAGCGGGCGTGGGCCCGGTTGGAGTAGTCGGCCACCTGCCAGCTGGACCCGCCGAACCCTGGGAGGTCGAGCGCGATGGTGCGGGCCCGGGCCCCGAGGAGCCGGGCGAGGCTGGTCACCTCGCCGTTGTCGCCCGGGCTCCCGTGCACCAGCACGATGACGGGGACGGCATCACCCGAAGCAGGACCGAAGCCGCGCCAGGCGACGTGAACCTGACGGTCCGTCTCCCGGTCGCCATTCACCTCGCGCACCGGCTGGAGCCGTTCGTCGGCGTCGGCGGGGTGGGGCGTCGGCGCCACCCGGCGGACCACGTGGGAGGCGAGCAGCAGGCCGAGGTAGGTCCAGAGGAGTCCGCGGAGGAAGGGCGACCGTTTCACCGGGTACCCGCGGGACGGCTGGCTGGGCGGGGGAGACGAGTCACTCGCCCTGTCCGGAATGAGAAAAGCATGGAGTTGAAATGAAGAGGCTTGCGGTTCACCACGCCAGCCGCCTCACATAGATTGAAAGGGATTGCCGCCGCCCCCCGCGGCCCGGGCCATGTCACGCACCACCCGCTCGTTTCCCCTGCTGTCCCAGATCCCGCTGTTTTTGCTGACGACGATCTGGGCGGTTGGTTACGTCCTCTGGGCGGCCTTCGGCCTGAACCTCCCCGAGCCCTGGGCCGCGGCCCTCACCGGCCTGCCCCTGGCCGTGCCACTGCTGCTCGCCGCCGTGGCGTTCCACCGCTCCGCCCAGCGCCCCCATCTCGAGCCCCTCTTCCGCCGGGCCTGCCACTGGCTGAGTGTCGGGAGCCTGGTCCTCGCCATCGCCAATGTCGCCTGGGCGGTCGTCGAGATCAGCGGGCACAGCGCCGACCAGAGCTGGGTCAATGTTCCCTTCCTGCTCTGCTACCCGCTGCTCACCACCGGGCTCTTCTGGATTCTCCGGGCGCAGCGGCGCGAGGTGCAGTGGCGGCCGTTCCTGCTCGACAGCGCGATCGTGAGCCTGGGCCTCGGCCTGATGGTGTGGTTCCTCGCCCTCGGCGACCAGTGGTCCACCTACCAGACCTTCACCGAGCAATTCCTCGGGCTGGTCTATCCCATCGCCGACCTCGCCCTCCTGGCGATCGTGCTCGACCTGCTGCTCCGCCCGGTGCCGGTCATGAACCCGGCGGCCAACAACCTGCTCCTCGCCGGTGCGTCCATCACCGCGCTGGCTGACCTGGTCTACGAGTACACCCACCCGGTGTTCGACCGGGGTCACCCCGCGCTCAGCGACGTGCTGTACCTGGTGAGCTACGTGGCGCTGCTCGGCCTTGCCGAGCTGTACTGGCGCCGCCCCATGCTCGCCACGCCGGTGCCGCCCCCGCGGGAACTGCGGGGACGCGCGAGTCCCATCCCGGTGATCGTGGGCTGTCTCGCCGCGATCGTGGTGGTGCTGCAGATCGGCGATGTCATCCGGGGCTCCGGTCCGCTCATCACCGCGCTGATGATCACCCTGGCACTCCTCCTGATCCTGCGGGAGACCTTCGCGGTGCGGGAGAACACCCGGCTGCAGGAGGAACTCGCCGAGCGGATGGTGGCGGCCCGCTTCGAGTCGCTGGTGCGCTACTCCTCCGACGTCGTGCTGGTGGTGGATACCCAGTTCATCGTCCGCTTCGCGAGCCCCGCGGTGCAGCGGGTGCTGGGTCTCGCGCCCGCCGAAGTCGTGGGCCAGCCGGTGACCGACCGGCTGCACCCCGAGGACCGCCGCCCCGGGGAGAATTTCCTCGCCGACCGGCTGCTCCGCCCGGCGGCGGTCGCCTCGGTGCACTGGCGGCTGCGCCACGCCACTGGCGAGTGGCGCAGCGTCGAGGCGGTGGCCGCGAACCTGCTGGCCGAGCCGACGGTGGCGGGACTGGTGCTCAATCTCCGGGACGTGACCGAACGCGACCTGCTGGAAGAGCAGCTCCGCCAGGCCCAGAAGATGGAGGCGATCGGCCGGCTGGCCGGCGGCGTCGCGCACGACTTCAATAATCTCCTGACCACCGTGCTCGCGTCCAGCGACCTGGCCCTCGACCAGCTGCCCGAGCAGTCGTCGGTGCGGGCCGACCTCGAGGAGATCCGCCACGCGGCGACCCGCGCCTCCGCCCTGACCGGGCAGCTGCTGGCGCTCTCCCGCAAGCAGATGGTGGAGCCGCGGACCCTCGACCTCGGGCGGGTGCTTCCCGAGACCTCGCGGCTGCTCGAGCGCCTGCTGGGCGAACAGGTCCGGCTGGTGACCCAGGTCGAAGAGGGGCTCGGCGCGGTGCGGGCCGACCGGGGCCAGGTCGAGCAGGTGCTGCTCAACCTGGCGGTCAACGCCAAGGACGCGATGCCGCAGGGCGGCACCCTGACGATGCGGGTGAGCAACGTCGATCTCTACGCCCCGCTCAGCACCCGGTTCATGGAGCTGCCGGCCGAGTCCTACGTGAAGCTCGAGGTCGAGGACACCGGCGAGGGGATCGACGAGCAGACCCTCCCCCGGATCTTCGAGCCCTTTTTCACCACCAAGCCGCAGGGGAAGGGCACCGGCCTCGGCCTCGCCAGCGTGTACGGGATCGTGGCCCAGGCCGGCGGCGCGATCAATGTCGAGAGTACCCCGGGGAAGGGCACCATCTTCCAGATCTACCTCCCCCGCATCCCGCACGATGCGGCGGCGGAGGAGTCCTCGGCGCTCCCCGGCGCCGAGAATGGCACCGAGACGATCCTGCTGGTGGAGGACGAGCCCGCGCTCAAGAGCGTGGCGCAGCGGATCCTCCAGGCGGTGGGCTACACCGTGCTCGCCGCGGGGGATGCCGAGGAGGCGATGCAGCAGGCGGCCGGCTGGCCCGGCACCATCGATCTCCTGCTCACCGACGTGATCATGCCGGGTGACACCGGCCCGGTGCTCGCGCGGCGCCTGCTCCGCCGCCGGCCCAACGTCCGGGTCCTCTACATGTCCGGCTATGCCGGGGACGAGCTGGGCGAGCACGGGGTGCTCGACACCGGCGTGGCCCTGCTGCAGAAGCCGTTCACCGCCCGGGAGCTGGCCATCCGCGTTCGCGAAGCCCTCCACGGTGCCCGCCAGGCTGAAGGCGCGGGGCAGGGAGCCTGACCCTTCCGCTTCCCGGCGCCGACCGGGATTATGTTCTCTCCATGGAATCGCTTGACGCCTTTGCCCGGCGGGTGACCGCCGCCCGGGCCGCGTATGCCCTGCCGCTCCAGGCCACCCGGCTCGCGGACGAGTTCGCGGTGGCGGCGCTGGCCGTGCTCTTCCCCCATTTCGCTCCCGCACGCAACTCGGCCCCCGACCAGGTGCTGGCCGAACTCGAGCGGCTGAGTGCCCGGCTGATGCCGTTCCTGGAATCGCAGGGGGTGGGGAGCGCCCAGTGTCAGGCGGCCCGCGACGGGTTCATCGCCCTGCTCCCCGAGCTCGAGCGGGAGCTGATGCTCGACGCGGTGGCCATCTGTGAGGCGGACCCCGCCGCCCGGTCGGTCGAGGAGGTCATCCTGGCCTATCCCGGGTTCGTGGCGGTCGCCTGTTTCCGGGTGGCCAGGGCGCTGGCCGGGCTGGGCGTCGCCCTGCTGCCCCGGCTCATCACCGAGTTTGCCCACCGCCTGACCGGGATCGATATCCACCCCGGCGCCCGGATCGGGCGGTCCCTGGCCATCGACCACGGCACCGGTATCGTGATCGGGGAGACGGCGGTGATCGGCGACCGGGTACGCCTCTACCAGGGGGTGACCCTTGGCGCCCTCAGTGTCCGCAAGGAGCTGGCCCAGCAGAAGCGGCACCCGACCATCGAGGACGATGTCGTGATCTATGCCAACGCGACGATCCTGGGTGGGGAGACCGTGATCGGGGCCGGCAGCGTCATCGGGGGCAACGTCTGGCTCACCCACAGCGTGCCGCCCGGCTCGGTCGTCACCCACGGCGCCACCATCGAGCGGCCGCGGCAGAGTGATGAGGCGTTGCTGGAGTTCAACATCTAGGCGAGAGGCAGGAGGCCCGCGCACCATGAAAGCCAACAACATCCTCGAGACGATCGGCAACACGCCCCACGTGCGGATCAACCGGCTCTTCGACCCGAAGGTCGAGGTCTGGCTCAAGCTCGAGCGGGCCAACCCCGGCGGCAGCATCAAGGACCGCATCGGCATGGCGATGATCGAGGACGCCGAGCGCCGCGGGATCCTCAAGCGCGACAGCGTCATCATCGAGCCGACCTCGGGCAACACCGGGATCGGGCTCGCCATGACCGCGGCGGTGAAGGGGTACAAGCTGGTGCTGGTGATGCCGGAGTCGATGTCGGTGGAGCGGCGCCGGATCATGGCGGCCTACGGCGCCCAGCTCGACCTGACCCCGCGGGAGAAGGGGATGAAGGGGGCGATCGAGCGGGCCCGCGAGCTGGTCGCGGCCACGCCCGGCGCCTGGATGCCGATGCAGTTCGAGAACCCCGCCAACATCGAGATCCACAAGCACACCACCGCCAAGGAGATCCTGGCGGACTTCCCCGAGGGGATCGACGTGCTGGTCACCGGCGTCGGCACCGGTGGCCATCTGACCGGGGTGAGCGAGGCCCTCAAGCAGCGGTGGCCCAAGCTCCGCACCTTCGCGGTCGAGCCGGCCAAGTCGGCGGTGATCTCCGGCGGCGCGCCCAGCCCGCACCGGATCCAGGGGATCGGGGCGGGGTTCATTCCCGCCAACCTCCACACCCAGACCCTCGACGGCGCCATCCAGGTCACGGAAGAGGACGCCTTTGCCTACGCCGTCCGCGCCGCGAAAGAGGAGGCGATCTTCGTGGGCCCCTCGAGCGGGGCGACCCTGGCGGCGGTGGCGCAGAAGATCCCCGAGCTGCCGTCAGGGAGCCGGATTCTCGCGTTCTGCTACGATACCGGGGAACGGTACCTCTCCATCGAAGGACTGTTCTAGCCAGCAACGGTTGTCATCCCGAGGGAGTGAAACGACCGAGGGATCTACTCCGGGTGAGTAGATCCCTCGCTTCGCTCGGGATGACAGCCTGCGGGGTTTCCCCGCTCACCGCTCACGCAGTTTGCAGTTCCTGCTCACCGCTCACGTCTTCGTACGCCGCGCGAGTTCTCCCGCGACGGCCAGCACCTCGTCATCGTGCATCAGCCCCCAGGCCCCTTCCTCCATCACCCCGAACTTCCCGCTCACCACGCCCCGGCTCAGCGCGTCCTGCACGAACCTCCGCACCACGCTTTCGCTGCCTGACGGAATCACGCCCTGCACCCCGGTCTGGGTCAGCAGCTTCGTGGTGATCGCGGGATCGGACTGGTACTCGGGGGTGAGCCCGCTCATGGTGTCGGACGCCGCCTGCACCCAGTCGAGCATCGCCAGCTGGAGCGAGTCCCACTTGGGGCCCGCGGTCAGCGCCACCGTGGTGAGCTGCGCCCCGGACGAGTCCACCGGCAGCACCAGCTCCGGCAGCACTCCGCCCTCGTGCGGCGCCAGCGGGTCGATCGGCACGTCGGCGGGCTGCGGCCCCCGGTCGATGCGCTTGCCGCTCGGCGTGTACCACCGGGCGATGGTGAGCTTCACCGCCCACCCCTCCGGCAGGTCGGCGATGTGCTGCACCGAGCCCTTGCCGTACGATTGCCGTCCGGCGATTAGCGCCCGCTTTGCTTCCTGCATGGCGCCGGCGAAGACCTCCGCCGCACTGGCGCTGCGCTCGTTGATCAGGATCGCGACCGGCAGGGTAGGGTAGCGGGGCGGCACCCGGCTCCGCGGGATCTCGTTGACCCCGGTGCCGGGCCGGCCCCGCACATCCACCAGCGGCGTCCCCGCCGGGACGAAGAGCTGCGCCAGGCCCAGCGCTTCCTCGAGTACCCCGCCCGGGTTTTCCCGCAGGTCCATCACCACGCCCTTCGCACCCCCCTGGACCATCCAGTCGAGCGCCTCGACCGCTTCGCGGGTCGTCTCCGGCCCGAACTGCGCCACCCGCAGGAGGCCGATCCCGCTCGGGAGCATCGCGCCCGCGGGGACGCTCGGGATCTGGACCGGGGCGCGGATCAGCACCGCCTGCACCGGCTCGCCCGCGAGTCCGCGGCGGAGCCCCAGCCCCACCGGCGTGCCCTCCGGCCCGCGGATCAGCGAGACCACGCTGTCGGGCGGAAGTCCGACGACCGGCTTCCCGCCCACCGACACGATCCGGTCGAAGGGCCGCAGGTGCGCCCGGGCCGAGGGACTGCCCGGCTGCACGGTGGCGATCATCGTGGTGTCGCGCCGCACGGCGAGGCTCGCCCCGATCCCGCCGAAGGAGCCACCCGCCTCGACCGCGAACTCCTCCCGGCCCCTGGGGGAGAGCAGGATGGTGTGGCGATCGAGCAGCGCGGTCAGCATCGCCGTGGCGCTCGTGAAGCGGCCCAGGCTGTCCCGGCTGATCGGCGTGACATAGGACTGGGCCAGCGTGTCCCGGAGTGCCGCCAGCACCTTCGGCGGGACCCGGTCGGGCTGGCCCTGCGCCAGCAGCGGGGCGGCCACGAGGAGCGGCGCGAGGCCTGCTGTGATCCGCACTACCCACCTCCTGCGGGAAAGGTCACGAAGCAATCTAGCAGGGCGCGGGGGCGGCGTTCGCGTCGCGTCGCCGCGGGAGGAGGGGGATCCCGCGCCTCCAGGGGGCCGGGATCTGCTAACTAGTGGCGCGTTCATCCTGCGGCTCATCGCCACCCGGGTGGGGCTGACTCAGCGGCGCGGCAGCCGCACCACGAACTCGCTTCCCTGGTCCGGGCCCGCGCTCGACACCTGCACGCTCCCGCCGTGGAGCTCGGTGAGCTTCTTCACCAGCGCCAGCCCGACACCGAGCCCGCTCGCCCGCCGGCGGGTGGAGATATCGGCCTGCATGAACAGGTCGAAGATCCGCGGCAGCAGTTCGGCCGAAATCCCCTGCCCGTTGTCGCGCACCCGGAACTCCACTTCGTCCTTCGTGGCCGACACCGCGACCCGGAGCTTCCGCGGGGGGCGCGAGAATTTCCAGGCGTTGCTGAACAGGTTGCCCAGCACCTGCTCCATGCGCACCGGGTCGGCCTTGAGGAGCAGCGGCCGGGCGGGCAGGTCCAGCGTCACCTCCGGCATCTCCGCCTTGCCCACCGTCGACTCGAGGGTCTCCAGCACGTGCCGGATCAGTCCCTGCACCTCCAGCTCCTCCCGCCGGAGCTGGATCTTTCCCTGGGTCACCCGCGAGGCATCCAGCAGGTCGTCCACCATCCGGTTGAGGCTGGCGAGCTGGCGGCGGAGTACCGATTCCCCCAGCGCCCGCTTCTCCGGCGGCAGGTCGGGGGCAAAGGTGAGCTCCACCGCATTGGTCAGCGCGGCGAGCGGGTTCCTGAGTTCGTGGGCCAGCATCGCGATGAAGGCGTTCTTCGCCTCGTCCGCCTGGCGGAGCGCCATCTCCGGGTCCGTCCCGGGGGGCGTATCGTGGCTGGGGCGCGTGTGAGGCATGGACAGGTCGGCCATGAGAGGGCGGCGGGGCGACGGCCGGGCGTGCGCTGGAGAGTATGGGGCCGCGGCGGGCCGGGCAATGGCGCTCCGCCGGCTCAGGCGGTGCGCATCTCGGCGCACGATTCCATGATCCGGTAGAGCTCGGCAAGGTGCGCCGGTTTCACCAGGTGGTGGTCGAAGCCGGCATCCCGGCTCAGGTTCCGGTGATGCTGGTCGCCCCAGCCGGTCACCGCGACCACCACCAGCCGGCTCCGGTCGGGTCGCAGGCGGAGGGTGCGCGCGACGTCCAGCCCGTCGCGGTCCGGCATGCCGAGATCCACCAGCAGGAGGGTCGGGTGATGCTCCTCCACCGCCACGAGCGCGGCATCCGCGCCGTACTCCACTCGCACATCCGCCCCGTGCAGTTCCAGCAGGGCGCCAAGCGTCGTGGCCGCGTCCCGATTGTCATCGACAATCAGGACTCTCAGGTGTGGGCCGGGCGCGGTGACGGGCAGCAAGGTCATGCGGGAGCACGAAGCGGTGGCTGTCGAGTGCTAAGGTGATAAAGCTCGGGCTCGCGATCAATAGAGACGCCACTGCCGGTTTTACTGCCTTCCCGGAGAGGCAGGACCAGTTGGCTCTCCGCGGCGATGGCGCGCCCCGGGTTTCGGGGCACCATTGGGGGGATGAAGCACGAGACGGCGGTCGACGACCTGGTCACCGAGCTCGGCGGCGAGCCCGCCCGCCTATCAAGGAGGCCGGCGCCTGGATGGGGGAGAAGCTGGGCCGGCTGGGCGGGATGGTGCTGCGAGCGGAGCAGGCGGGAAGGAGCCGCGGCCTGGCGCAGCTCGACAACGTGATCCTCGGACGGATGCGCTACGAGATCAAGAAGATGCTGCCGGCCGTGGTACTGCTGGCCGGCTCGGCGGCGGGGCTGGCGGCGGCGCGGGGGTCGCGTCGGACAGCGCGACCCGGATGGCTTCGGCCAGCTCGTGGTTGCGGAAGGGCTTGGCCAGCACCGCGCGGAAGCCGGCCTGCTGGTAGTGAGCCATCGTGGGATCGTCGGAGTAGCCGCTCGCCACGATGGCCCGCGCCGCGGGATCCACCGCAAGGAAGGAGCGCCCGGGACAGCTCCGAAGCCGGAGTCCGTAGCTCCCGATTCTCCGCCGCGGAGCGGCCCTAGAACCCGAAGCCCAGCTGGTCGGTGCTGTTCGCCTCCCGGGTGGCCCATTCCGCGATCCGGGCTGCCGCCGCACGGTCGGTCGCGAACAGCATCCGGGCCAGGCCGCGTGCCTCACTCACCTTCACCTGCATCACGGGTTCCACCTTCTCCCAGAGCCCGCCCAGTTTCTCCCGGTAGAGCGTCTCCAGCGCCGCACGGCACTCTTCCAGCCGGGCTTCGGTCACCTCGTCGTCGAGGATCGGCTTCCACGACTCGTCGCCGAAGAAGCGGGTCACCATCTCCTCGTGCCCGTCGGGCATGCTGCGCCAGCTGGTGAGCCGGGGCAGGCCCAGATCGAGTGGAAAGAGCAGCCAGAGATCGAGGTTGCGGTGGCCGCCTGCCCGCAGGTGCCGCACCGTTTCCCACGGGAGTTGCCGCGGCGCTTCGAGCTCGGCGGACACGAGCAGGTAGTCCAGCTTGTCGGCCTGCGTCAGCAGCCGCCGGGCGAGGGCGTTGGCATCGCCGGTGTGGAGACGGATGTCGTTGCGCGGGAGCTGGCAGGCGCGCCGCTGTCGCAGGGCGTCCACCCTGGCCTCGAGCGCCTGGGTATCGGCGGCGTCGAGATTGACGAGGTGCGCGTGGGTGAAGGCCAGGTCGCCCCGGCGGGCACCCCGGCTTCGGAGCAGCGCCAGGCTCCCCGCTTCGACTTCGGTGTCACTCTCCCGGACCAGGTAGCGCCCCGGCCCGGCGAAGAGGTCCACGTAGACCCGGCGTTCGCGGTTCGCGGCGGCGTCGATGGCGTGCGGGGCGAAGAACTCGATGAACGCGAGCTTCCGGCTCACCCAGGGCGCTGCGGGGCGGAGCCGGTGACCGTCGTGGCCCACCGCGTCCTGGCGCGATTCCTCGCGGGGCGTCTCCCGCCGGGGAGCGGGGAGGGGCGATATGCCCCCCGTGGCCATGCCTGCTTCAGCATCATGGGTCATTCGGGAAGATACCCCAGGCGGCGCGCGGGATCGGAGTGGCAGGCGCATGACCTCTGGCGTGGCCGGCTCTCCCTCCGACGGCTGCAGCCCTAGACGGCCTGTGGTTCTCCGCTTCGGTGTGGCTCGGGATCGGCACTTGCCTCGGCCACGTACCCGAAGCGCCGTAGCACCGCCTCAAGCTTCCACTCCCAGCCGGGCATTTCGGCGGCTTCCCCCACCGACACCCCCAGGTAGTGCATGGAACGCTCCCGCAGTGTTCTGGGGGAGAGCGTGCTGTCCCATGCGAGTCGGTCAATCGACACGCCCCGCCCATGGTGGAGCGCCTGGATCACCTGTCCGACAGCGCGCCAGTCTCTCGATGTCAGGGGGCCGTAGGACGACAAGACTCGACTCAACGTGCTGCGTGACAGCACGCCAAGCTCCGGGCTTGCGAGAGAGGTCTTCAGGGCCTCCGCCACATCCGGTCGAGCGGTTCGTGTGACGAGGTACCTGCACATGGCGCTCTCGTCAGGCGGTGGCAGCCGGCGAAACACCTGCTCGATCGCCTTGCGGGTATGACCCGGCGCCAGGGCGCCGCTGTCGACCGTCATGGTGGACGCTGGAAGCCGCACGACGGCCTCGAGAAGCGCCGCGCTGGCCCGTACCTCCGAGGCGACGAGAATGATCGGGCACCAGGGTGACCTCCGCCGCGCCTCCATCGCCAGGCTGATCGCGCGGGGCCCGTCCTCGAGCCGGACAACCAGGAGGGAGCCCAACGCGCTGGAAGTCACACGGCATGAGCGTAGCGCCCAGTCCGGTGGCGTGATGTTGAAGAGGAACAGGGGTGCCCCCTTGGATGGTCTAGGGCAATGCCAGACTAGCCGGGAAGGCTCAACGCATCATCAACTGCTGACGACGAGGGGGGCGTCATCGGCACACATTGCCTTTCCAGCCTAACAAAAGGAGGGCGGGCCCGCAAGGAATGTTGCGGAAATGGGACGTTGCGGTATTTGCAGGTGCGGGGGTGGGATGTATGATGCTGGCGGGTCGTCTCAGGCCGCCTGACGATCTCCTCTGCTGTTCACGCGCCGTTCCAGCCAGAAGCCGGTCATGAGAATGACCGCGATCGCTCCGGGCATCCGGTAGAGCGCGACCAGGGATTCCAGGTTGTCAGACCAGGGCGCCAGGAGCAGGGCCCCAACGGTCCACAGGGTGGCGATTCGCCGCGTCGTCCAGGTGGGCAGATCCTCGCTCACTCGTGACCAGGCCCCGACGAGGATCACCGGGGCGAAGAGGCCGGCAAAGAAGGGCAGCACCAGTGCGTCGTTGCGGGAGGTTGCCGCACTGTCGGCCCATGCGGCATATGCTGCGGCGAGGATCCAAGTCGCTGCAAGTAAAGTAGTTAGCGTCGCGAAAGACCAGCGAGAGAGGCGCATTGTCTTCTCCGGATTCCCGCCGTACGTGAGGCCCTGATTCGTGGTTTCACTTTGCACGCTGGACGTCCCCGGGCTGAGTTAGGCTCTTCACCATAACACGCGAGGCACACATGAAGCACGTTCGCCGGTTGACCTGGCTGTTGCTCGTCGGAGGTGGGCTCATGTTCTTGCCGTCCAGGGGGTTTGCCGCGAAGTCGTGTGGCTGCTCGACCACCTGTTCGAAGGGCTCCTGTGAGTGCTCCGCCGAGGGGGGTGTGTCCTGTGTGTGCAGCTGCAGCGCACTCGGCAATCCTGCCTGCAACTGTCACTGAACGCGACCCAGACTTCAAGGAGCGTTCCCATGCGACGTCGTCACCTGTTCTCCTATCTCGTGCTGCTGCTGGGTGCGTTGTCGTTCCTGCCGAGCCGCGCGGCGGCGGCAAAGAGCTGCTCGTGCAGCGCGACGTGTACGGCTGGCACCTGCGACTGTCATTTCAACGGCGATGGTGCTCGTTGCAAGTGCAGCTGCCTGAATGGCCAGCCGCAGTGCAACTGTGATCCCTGAATCACTCACTCCGTTCGAGGGAAGCCACATGAAGAGAATCTTCCTCCTGTCCACCGGGCTCCTGCTGCTCGGGTCGCTCGTGTTCGTTCCGAGCCGTGCGGTTGCAGCCAAGGCCTGTGCCTGCAGCGCGACCTGTGGGGGTAATTCCTGCTCCTGCTCCAGCCAGGACGGGAAATGCTCCTGTGCCTGCTCGGCAATCCTCAACAGGCCTGAGTGCTCGTGTGGTCAGTCCTGATCGTCCACCACAACTGAAGGGGGAGTGATGCGCGGTCGGGGTCTTCTGAGCAATCTCCGGACAGCATGCGCAACTGTCCTGGTGGTACTGACGGTGGCAGTCATCACGTATGAGACAGGACGGGCCGCGTACTACGCGTGGGGTTTCCTGCAGGCAGTCCGCGGCACGTTCCCTGATGCCGAGAAGCCCAGCGGTGATCTGGCGGCGCGCGTGGCGCCGGTTCGCGCGATGGGCCCCGATCGCAGCATCTCCACGCTGGATCTTTCCCGCACGAGCGGACTGGTGCTCGTGTTCGACGCGACCTGCCTCGTCTGCGGCCGAACCCTTCCACGATGGCTCGACCTCATCGCGGATCTCCCTCCATCGGTCCCGATTTTCGCGGTGGCGCCCGGGCGGCCGGTCGCGCAACAGGGGTACTGGCGTGGGCTCGAGGATCGGGTGCAGCCATGGGTGCTGGAGCGAGACTCCTCGGTGGTTGCGCTCGGGGCGACGGCGACGCCCACGACGATCGTGCTGCGGGACGGTCACCCCACGCTCTCGTTCCGGGGGCCGCTGGATCGGGGCAGGCAGGCGCAGATTCTTGCCGCGTTGCAGGAGGCACAGTGAACCAGCGACTGGATCGGCTGAAGGGGTTGCTCGTCAACCCGCCCGCCCTGCTCTCACTGATGATCGCCGCTGCCGGCATCACGCTGGCGGCCGAGGGGCTTCGCAACTGGCGGACCTACGCGATCCGACGGGAGTCGTCGGAGAGCCTTTCGCCAATCGCCTATCACGGCACGTTCGGGTCGTGGAGCGGGGTCACCGGACGCTTCGAAGCACAGCGCCCCTGGTACCTCATCCTGACCGGGCTCACCCCTGCGGAGATCTGCGGCCGACTGGGGACCGCCTGGCAAGGGTGGAGCGGTGGTGGCAAGGTTGCCGTTCTCGATCTTCGGGGCCAGAATGAAGGACCCGCCCAACTCACACAGTGTCAGGTCGGCGAGTCAGTAGTCCCGGTGATATCCGCATCCTCCGAGGATGTAAGTAGCTCGGCGACTGAACTTCTCCCGAACGGGTTTGTCCTGACTGATGATGACTTCACGGTGGTGTACGGATCGGGCGCCATGCGAGACCTGCACCGGGTCCCGCGGATCACGTCACTCCTGCAAGCCCGAACAGGCCTGTAAGGTCCGGGCGTCCCAGGCGGCCAGCGCGGCGGCTCGGCTGCTGCTGCTGGCCTGCCTCGGGGCGGCCTGCGCCAAACCAGAATCCCACCCCGCAAAGGATGAGCTCCCGAAGGACGCGTTGCCTCTCGAGGTCACGCTCCGCATGGGTGCCGAGGGTGACGGTCCGCAGTCATTCGCGGATCTCAGGGGACTGGCAGCCGACGAGATGGGTCGCATCTACGTCCTCGAGCACAGCATTCCGGAAATCCGCATCTACGATTCCACGGGTGCGCTGGTCGCGAAGGTTGGCCGGAGGGGAGAGGGCCCGGGTGAATTCCTGGACCCCGTCGGGCTGGCCCTCGACCCGTCTGGAGACCTGTGGACGGTGGACCAGGGCGCGTCCAGGATCTTCCGTTTCACCCACGATGCCAGGTATCTGTCCAGCGTCCCCCGGGGCTTCAGCGGGAGTAATGTCGACTGGTGGAGGGGGAGGCTCGACGATCAGGGGCGGTGGATCGACGTCCTGGAGTCGCCGGGTCAGGTGCAGGGCACCATGCTGCTGCGCTCGGCCCCCTCGCAGGGCGGCCCGCCCGAACGCAGCGCCATCCCTCCGTATGTCATTCCGGCGTTCGAACTCGCCCGAAAGAACAGTTGGACCCGCGCCACCGTCCCCTTTTCGCCGCGCCTGGTCTGGACGGTCGATCGGCGCGGCGACGTGTGGACTGGCACCAGCGACAGGTACTACCTCGTGAAGCGTTCGTTCGCGGGTGACACCCTGGCCAGGGCGGAGCACGAGTATCCCGCGCCCAGGGTCAGTGACAAGGAACGGGAAGAGGCGGTGAAGGGGCTGGAGTGGTTCACCAAGCAGGGCGGCAAGGTGGATGCCGGGAAGATCCCCGCTCAGAAGCCCCTCTTTCGGGAACTCTCGACGGATGACCAGGGTCGCCTCTGGGTGCAGCTCAACACCAGCGAGGGGGCGTCAAACACCCTGTTCGATGTGTTCTCGGCAACCGGGCAGTTCCTGGCCCGGGTAGGGGGTCCACTCGGGCAAGTGGTATATCCCCCGCTGATCGCGCACGGCAACCTTTACGCAGTCGCGCTCGACAGCAGCGGCGTTCCCCAGGTGGTGCGAGCACGGGTTCCCCCGCTGAAGTAGCGCGGCGTCTGCCGCTTCGCGCGGGCGGGGAAACGCGAAAACGCCTCACCATCGCTGGGCGATGGTGAGGCGTCGGGGATTCGGAGAGTGCGCCCGAGACGATTCGAACGTCCGACCTCTTGCTCCGGAGGCAAGCGCTCTATCCAGCTGAGCTACGGGCGCGTTTTGGGAGGAGGAACATCACCCCGCGGAGGCCATTACGCAACCGCCGCTGCCCGGGCCGGGCTCCAGACCGCCTGCCCGTCGATCCCCGCCGGCACCTCTTCCCCCAGCCACTCCAGCATCGCGGGGAAGAGGTCCACCGACCGCACCGGCGTTCCCGGACCGGGCACGCTGGTCCACACCGGGATCTGCATGTGGGCCTGGATCAGGCTCCCATGCCCCGACTTGTGTTCCGGCACCTCGAACCGCTTCCGGAAATCGTACCCTTCCTTCGCGATCACGATCAGGTCGCCGGTGCGCTCCGCCCGGAACTGGTCCAGCAGCTGCACGCAGGCGTCGGGGTAGGGGCCATCCCACGAGGCCTCCAGCCATTCGGCCGGGGTGAGCGTCGCGTCCCGGCCCACCGCGAGCGGGTCGCCCCCGGCGCGCTGGTAGGTGATCCGCTCCCCGTCCCGGCGCACCAGCGCCTCGCCCGCGAGCGACGCGACCCGCACCGTGCCGGGCCGCTCCTCCGCCGCCACGAAGGCCACCGCCTCTTCCGCCACCAGCCGATGGACCAGGTCGGCCGGCACGCCGAACGCACCCGGCTCGCGGAGCCGCGCCAGCGGGTAGCGGCTCGGCCGGGGCATGCCCGGGGTCGCGTAGACCAGCGCCGAGCCGTTCCCCGCGATCATCACCGCGGCGTGGGGATTCCGCTCCCACACCACCGGGTGCGACATCGTCTTCACGCCCTGGGCCCGGAACCAGTCGGCCAGGTCGAGGTGAGTCTTCACCACCGAGGCGCCGTGATCGCTGACCATGACGATCAGGGTGTCCTCGAGCTCGCCCCGCGCGGCCAGCCGCTCCCGCATCGTGGCGACCGTCCGGTCCACCTTCCGCAGCGCCTCGAGCACCTTCTCGCCGTCGGGCGTGCTCTGGTGGGTGTAGCCGTCCACCGCGGGGAACTGCGCGAAGATGAACCGCCACCCGCGATCGATGCCCCGCAGCAGGTGCCGGGAGACCGCGTCGTCCGATGGCTGGTGCCAGAGGAGATAGTGCGCCACCGCGCCCCAGAACTTGCGCTCGTGCTTCGACGGGTCGCGCTCCGGGGTGAGCCCCTTCGCCACCGGCGTGAAGATGCCGAGGCTGTCGGGGACCAGCTCGAAGATGGTGCGGATGCCGGCGGTCACGTCGCCGTCGAGGCACCCCGCCTGGTAGCCGCAGTAACTCCGCACCAGCTGCCGCTCGCGCCACCACTTCCCGGCGTAGCGGGTTCGCTCGAGCCAGCGGATCGAGGGGACGTTGCAGTGGCCCGGCGTGCACCCGGTCAGGAAGGGGAGGTAGGCGACCGAGGTGGTCGACGGGAAGACGGTGACGCCCCGCGCCACGCCCGCGTCCTTCGTCATCGCCGCGAGCGCCGGCAGTTCCCCGCGCCCGAGCGCCGCCTCGGCGACATCGGGGCGCAGGCCATCCACCAGCAGGAGTACGACACGTCGTGCGGCCACGGGAATCTCGCTCGGGGCGTGAAGGTTCAGTCCGGAATTTCGATGAGCGAGGGGATCTGGTCCAGCCGGTCGAGCGCCCCGTCGGCCTGCCCCGCCAGCGCCGCCGGGTCCTCGGTGTAGCCGTAGCGGACACAGAAGACCGGGCACCCCGCCGCGCGCCCCGCCATGAGGTCGTGCATCGAGTCCCCCACCAGCAGCAGCCGCGCCGGACTCACCTCCAGCAGGCTGGCGGCGTGCAGCAGCTGGCCCGGGTCGGGCTTCCGCACCGGGAGGGTGTCGCCCGAGATGATCACCCGGAAGAACGCGGTCAGCTCCAGCGTGTCGAGCAGCGGCTGGGTGAAGCGGGAGGGCTTGTTGGTGACGCAGGCGAGCGGGAGGCCGAGGGCGCGAAGCGCCTGCATCCCCTCGAGGGCGCCGGGATACAGCCGGGTGCTCCGGCAGAGCCCCGCCTGGTAGTCGAGGGTGAACTGCTGCTGGGCCCGGGCCAGCAGCGCCTCGTCGGGCGCGCTCCCCCGGGCCGCGTGGGTCAGCGAGGTGCGGAGCAGATGGGTGACCCCCTGGCCGATGAAGCCGCGGATCACCCGCTCGCCCAGGGTGGCGAAGCCCAGGGTGACCAGGGTGGCGTCGACCGCCGCGGCGATATCGCCGGCGGTATCCAGCATGGTGCCGTCGAGATCGAGGGCGACGGCGGCGATGACCGGCGGTGTCGGCACACGGACTCCTGACAAGACGACCGCCCAGTCGAGAAACGACTGGGCGGTCGGTGCGGGGTAAATCGGGGCGCCCGGATTCGAACCGGGGACCTCCTGCTCCCGAAGCAGGCGCGCTAACCGGGCTGCGCTACGCCCCGTGTCCAACTACGGGCCCAGAGGGACTCGAACCCCCAACCTTTTGATCCGTAGTCAAATGCTCTATCCAATTGAGCTATGGGCCCGATGGGCGGTACAAGGTTCGAACTTGTGACCTCCACGATGTCAACGTGGCGCTCTAACCAACTGAGCTAACCGCCCTCATGCGATTCAGGCGGACATTGTTCGGGCGGTCAGTCGCCGTGCGACAAAGGCACTGACCACCGGAACCCTGTCCGCCTGACGAAATAGCGGGGGTGGGATTTGAACCCACGACCTCCGGGTTATGAGCCCGGCGAGCTACCAGACTGCTCCACCCCGCGACGATGTGCCTGCGAGCGCGACCTGCCGCGCCGACTGCTGGTGCCGAGAGCGGGAAACGGGACTCGAACCCGCGACCCCAACCTTGGCAAGGTTGTGCTCTACCAACTGAGCTATTCCCGCGTGAGGCCAGATTCTACCAATCGGCCTTGCCCTGCGCAACTAGCGTCAACGTCCGCGACCCGAATGCCGATACTCAATGCGGAGCGAGCGAGTGGAGGCGAGGGGGATCGAACCCCTGACCTCGTGAATGCCATTCACGCGCTCTCCCAACTGAGCTACGCCCCCGTTATATTAGCGCGCCCCGCGGGTCGCTCATGCATCTGCAAGAGCACGGCAAGCTACTCGGCTGGCGCCAGGTATGTCAAGCTGGCGAGCGGACTTTCTCGCTGTGATGGAGGGTGAAGGACGGACATGAAGAAGCGTTCGGGCGCTCCCGGAAAAGCCGAAGCCAAGGGCGCGAAGGCCGCCGCCAAGGGGAAGACTGCCAAGGCCGCCAAGGCCGAAAAAGCGGCGCCGGAGAAGGTCGAAAAGCCGCGGAAGCTCTCGCCGGTCCAGGAAATCCTGGCCAATAATCAGCCGAAGAAGGGCCGGAAGGGCCGCCGCGAGACCAGCAAGTCCCTCGGCGTCTACGATTCCGACCGCGACATTCTCGATCAGTACCTGTACGAGGTCAGCCAGACCCCGCTGCTCACCACGCCCCAGGAAATCGCCATCGCCAAGCTGGTCCGGCAGGGCGACCCCGAGGCGATGCACGAGCTGGTCAAGCGCAACCTCCGGTTCGTCATCTCGGTCGCCAAGAAGTACCAGAACCGGGGCCTCCCCCTCACCGACCTGATCGGTGAAGGGAACGTCGGCCTCCTGACCGCGGCCCGGAAGTTCGACCCCGACCAGGGCGTGAAGTTCATTTCCTACGCGGTCTGGTGGATCCGCCAGGCGATCCTGGCCTCGCTGGCCCGCCAGGGCCGCACCGTCCGGGTCCCGCTCAACCGCACCGCCGACCTCTCCCGCATCGTGCGCACTGCCGAGGCGCTCCGCCAGGAGCTCCGCCGCGAGCCGACCCCGGAAGAGATCGCCAAGAGCACCGGCCTCTCCCTCGAGGTGGTGCAGTCGCTCGCCGCGCTCAACACCAGCGACGTGCGGCTCGACGCCCCGCTCGATCCCGAGGGCGATCGCTCCCTCATCGAGCGCTTCATCGCCGACGACCAGTCGGACGCCGAAGAGCAGGCGATGGATCGCTTCCTTACTGAAGAGATCGACACCGCGCTCAACACCCTCCCCGCCCGCGACGCGAAGGTCCTCCGGCTCTACTTCGGCCTCGATGGCGGCCGGGAGCACACCCTCGAGGAGATCGGCGGGATGCTGGGCGTGACCCGCGAGCGGGTCCGCCAGCTGCGCGACCGGGCCCTGAAGCGGCTCCGCGAGGGCGACGTGGGACGGGCGCTGGCGAGCTTCGCGGCGTAGTCGGCCCGCCTCGGGCGCGGTCGTCCCGAGCTGCGCCTGTCATCCCGAGCGAAGCGAGGGATCTACTTCCACGGCCATCGAGGCTGGGACAGTAGATCCCTCGTCGCTTGCGCTCCTCGGGATGACAGGTCCGCGCTTCTTTACACTCTCCGTCTCTCGCCGTACCTTGAACCCGTGCAACAGCTTATCGCCTCTCCCCAGGCGGCCGTGCCGGCGCTGGTGACGCGGGTGGGGCGGTGGGGACTCGATGCGGGACGGGCAGTGGCGGATGTGCGGACCTGGCTCCCGCACGTGATTCCCCAGATGCGCCGGCTCGGCGTCGATTCCATCCCCATCGCGCTCTTCATCGCGACCTTCACCGGCATCGTCCTCTCGCTGCTCTCCAAGTACATCTTCACCGGCGCGGTGCCGCTCTACTTCGTGGGCGCCCTGGTCGGGAAGACCATCATGATGGAGCTGGGCCCGGTCCTCACCGGGCTGGCCCTCGCCGGGCGCGTGGGCGCCAACATCGCCGCCGAGATCGGCACCATGCGGGTGACCGAGCAGGTCGATGCCCTCGAGACCCTGGCCTACAATCCCAACAGCTACCTGGTGATGCCGCGGGTGCTCGCGGCGATCCTGATGTTCCCCGTCGTCACTGCTCTGGCCATGGCCCTCGGCGTGTTCGCGGGGTGGATCACCTCGATCAACCTGCTCGACCTCTCCACGCTCGAGTTCGTGAAGGGGCTCCGGCTCTTCTATCGCTTCAAGGACATCTGGTTCGGCCTGCTCAAGTCGGCCAGCTTCGGCGGGGCGGTGGCCCTGGCGGGGTGCATCATGGGCCTGACCACCCACGGCGGCGCCGAGGGCGTGGGACGGAACACCACGACCGCGGTCGTGCGCGGCTGCGCCTGGATCCTGGTGCTGGACGCGTTCTGGGCGCTGGTGCTGCTGTGAGGCGGTCAGGCGGTCGGGCGGTCAGGCGGTCAGTAGCTCCTTGCGAGGGGGTGGTGGCGGGGTGTGCGGATCAGGGAGTCACTGTCCGCCTGTCCGCCTGTCCGCCTGTCCGCCCTCTATGATCCGCTTCACCGACGTCTACAAGAGCTTCGGGCCCAAGACGGTGCTCGCCGGCCTCACCCTCGATATTCCCGACGGTGAGACCACGGTCATCATCGGCTTCTCCGGCACCGGGAAGAGCGTCGCGCTCAAGCACATCGTCGGGCTGATGCAGCCGGATGCCGGCACCGTCGAGGTCGACGGCCAGAACGTGGCCGAGCTCTCGCAGAGCGGGCTCGATGCCCTGCGCGGCAACGTCGGCTACGTCTTCCAGTTCGCCGCGCTGTTCGACTCGATGACCGTGGCGGAGAACATCCGGCTCGGGCTCAAGCGGCGGGGACTCGACGAGGAGACGATGGAGACCCGGATCCGCGAGAGCCTGCGCCTCGTCGACCTGCCGGGGGCGGAAGAGCGGATGCCGGCGGAACTCTCCGGCGGGATGCGGAAACGGGTGGGCATCGCGCGCGCCATCGCCCTCCGGCCGCGCTACATTCTCTACGACGAGCCCACCACCGGGCTCGACCCCGTCACTTCCGCCGTCATCGATGAGCTGATGGTCCGCGCCCGCCAGGAACTGGGCGTCACCGGCGTGGTGGTCACCCACGACATGCGGAGCGCCTACACCGTGGGCGACCGCATCGCGATGCTGTACCAGGGCCGGATCCGCCAGGTGGGCACGATCGACGAGATCCGCCACACCGATGATCCCGTGGTCCGCAACTTCATTGAAGGGCGGCCGTTCGATCCCGACCGGCTGCCGACGATGGGAGCCACCGCATGAAGCGGCGCAACGAGTTCCTGGTCGGGCTGGTGCTGCTGCTGAGCCTCGCCGTCGTGGTGGCCGGCGCGCTCTGGCTCTCGGAGGCCAACGTCGGCCGGCGGGAGCAGGATCACGTCGCCCGCTTCCGCACCGTGGGCGGGCTGACGCCCGGCGCGCCGGTGACCTATCGCGGGGTCCGGGTGGGGCGGGTGCAGGCGATCCGGCTGGCCGACGAATTCGTCGAGGCCGACCTCCGGGTCTTCCAGGGGGTCGACCTGCCGGAGCGGCCCGCCGTCATCGCCGCCTCCCAGAGCCTCTTCGGCGAGTGGAGCGCGGTGATCGTCTCCCGTGACCAGCCCCAGGACGATCCCAACGTCCGCCAGATGCTGGTGGAGACCTCCAAGCCCGGCGGCGACCGCTGGCCCGGGGCGACCCTCCCCGACGTGGGCCAGCTGACCGCCCAGGCCGGCCGCATCGCGACCGACATCGCCTCGGTGGCCAACCGGGTGCAGACCGCGTTCGATTCCAACGCCGTCAACGAACTGCGCCGGAGCATCAAGGATTTCGGCGAGATCGCCGACCGGCTGGTGAAGTTCACCGACAACCAGACCAGCCGCCTCAACCAGGTCACCGGGAACGTCGCCCAGACCTCCGATGCGGTGCTCGCCGCGTCCAAGGGGCTGCAGCGCACCCTCGACCGGGTCGACTCCGCCACCGGCAACGGCCAGCTGCAGGAGATCGTCGACAATGCCAAGGCCGGCAGCGGCGACCTGCGCCAGGCCTCGGCCGACCTGCGGCACGTGATCGGCACGGTGAAGGGGCAGGACACCAGCATCGTCCGCATCCTGGTCGCCGCCGACAGCGCCCTCACCCGCCTGCAGACCGGGCAGGGGACGCTCGGGCTGCTCTCGAAGGATCCCGCGCTCTACAACGAGACCATCGAGACGATGCAGGAACTCCGGCGGCTCATCGCCGACATCCAGGCGAATCCGCGGAAGTATTTCAAGTTCTCGGTCTTCTAGAGGAGCTGGGCTGAGGGCTGTTAGCTGTTAGCTCTTAGCTGTTAGCCGCTCCGAGTGGGGCCTGGCGACGATGACGAATGCGGAACTCACGATGGGCAGCTAATAGCTAACAGCTAATAGCTAACAGCCAATTCGATTTTCTATGGGCAAGAAGAAATCCAAGGCCGAGCGCGAAGTCTCCGCCGGCGGCATCATCTTCCGCCGCCAGCCGGACAAGAGCGCCCGCTTCCTCCTGATCCGGGACCCCTACGAGCACTGGGGCTTCCCCAAGGGTCATCTCGAGGGCGAGGAAACCCCCGCCGAGGCCGCGCTCCGCGAGTCGGCGGAGGAGACCGGCCTGAGCGACCTCTCGCTCCATGGCCCGATCCGGATCATCGACTGGCACTTCCGCTTCCGCGGGCGCTACATCCACAAGTTCTGCCACTTCTTCCTCTTCGAGAGTCCCGCCGCGGAGGTGATCGTCCAGCTGGACGAGGGGATCACCGATTTCCGCTGGCTGACCCTCGAGGACGCGCTCGAACTGCTGTCCTACGACAACGCCCGTGGCGTGCTCAAGCGCGCCGGGGAGATGGCGCGGACCCTGGTGGCGATGGGCGCGGGCCGGCCCCGCAAGCATCACCCCGCCGCCGACGCCCGGCCCCAGGCCGCCCCCCAGCCGGACGCCGCGCCGGCCCTCACGGAGACCCCGGAGCACTAGCATGCCGGTCGTGGCCGCCATCGTCGGTAGTGGCGAGGCGGCGCTGGCGCTCCGCCGGAGTCTCCCGCCGCGCGGGCCCTGGAGCCTGGTCTCCTGCCGCGACCCGCAGGCGCTCCGCCGCACCCTCGATACCCGGCTGGTCGACGCGGTGGTCTTCAACCCCGCCGTCGTGGCGCCCGCGAGCCTCAAGCCGCTGGCCGAGAGCTTCCCCGCCATTCCCCGGATCGTCTTCGGCTCCTTCAAGCCCGACGACGGGCACCTGCTGCTCGAGTGCCGCGCCGCCGGCGTGACCCACGCGCTGGTGCTCGGGGTCGACAACCCGGTGGCGGGCGACCTGGTGGTCCGTGCCTCGGCGGCGGCCGAGCGTCGCCGGGCCCTGGCCGATGCCGCCCGGGTCCTGCGACTCAAGGAGGCGCTGCAGCGGGAGGTCTGGGCCGACCTCCTCGACCGGGTGGACCGGCCGATCCGGACTGCGGAACTGGCCACCCGGGTGGGCTGCACCCGGGAGCACCTGAGCCGGGAATTCGCCGCCGGCGGCGCCCCCAACCTGAAGCGGGTGATCGACCTGACCCGGATCGCCTGCGCCGCGGCCCTGCTGGGGAATCCCGGGTACGAGGTGGCCGCCGTGGCTCGGATCCTCCGCTTTGCGACGGCGAGCCACCTCAACGCCACCGCCCGGCGGATCGCGGGCTGCTCCAGCCGGGGCCTGGCGGAGCTCGGGCCGAGGGGGGTCCTGGCCCATTTTGCCCGGGGGAAGACGAGGAGCCGGATCTAGTTCAGGTCTGTCATCCCGAGCGCAGCGAGGGATCCCTGATCTTGTCTTCACAAAGGCAGGGATCCCTCGGTCGCTTCGCTCCCTCGGGATGACAGAATCCGGTGTCCGTCCCGTATCCCGACTTGCCCCGTCCCACCCCTCCTTGTAGATAGTGGCCCGGTTGCTTCGACCCCGAGTTTGTGATAGTTTTCACAAGCTGGGACAGAAACTGTAACAACCCCTCATTTCGCGAGACCTATGGCGACCGAATCCGTTCTGCGTCCGGGCGAGCTCAAGGACGTCCTGCTCCGAGAAATCGAGAAGGCCGATCTGGCCTCGGTGGACGTCAACGAAGTCGGCACCGTGCTCGAGGTGCGCGACGGCGTTGCTCGCATTTACGGTCTCAACAAGGCCGTCGCGGGTGAGATGCTCGAGTTCACCGCCGCCGAGTCGGGCGACGTGGTGACGGGCATGGCGCTGAACCTCGAAGAGGACAACGTCGGCGCCGTCGTCCTCGGCGACTACCTGAAGCTCAAGGAAGGCGACGAGGTGCGCTGCACTGGCCGCCTCCTCGAGGTCCCGGTGGGCAAGGGGATGCTGGGCCGGGTGGTGAACGCCCTGGGCCAGCCGGTGGATGGCCGCGGGCCGATCGCCGCCGAGGGTGCTCGCGCCGTCGAGATGGTCGCCCCGGGCATCATCGTCCGCCAGCCCGTCAAGGAACCGCTCCAGACCGGTATCAAGGCGATCGACGCCATGATCCCGATCGGCCGCGGCCAGCGCGAGCTGATCATCGGCGACCGCGGCACCGGCAAGACCGCCATCGCGGTCGACACGATCATCAACCAGAAGGGCACCGGCGTCGTCTGCGTGTACGTCGCGATCGGGCAGAAGCGCTCGACCGTCGCGACCGTCGTGGAGAAGCTCAAGGAACACGGCGCGATGGACTACACCATCGTGGTCGTCGCCAGCGCCTCCGACCCGGCCCCGCTGCAGTACATCGCGCCCTACTCCGGCTGCGCCATCGCCGAGCACTTCATGTACGCCGAGGGTCAGCCGACCCTCTGCGTGTACGACGACCTCTCCAAGCAGGCCGCCGCGTACCGCCAGCTGTCGCTGATTCTCCGCCGCCCGCCGGGCCGTGAGGCGTACCCGGGCGACGTGTTCTACCTCCACAGCCGTCTGCTCGAGCGGGCCGCGAAGATCTCCGAGAACCCGGACGTGGTGAAGCTCGACAGCCGCATCAAGAAGCCGGGCGGGTCGCTCACCGCGCTCCCGATCATCGAGACCCAGGCGGGCGACGTCTCGGCGTACATCCCGACCAACGTCATCTCGATCACCGACGGCCAGATCTTCCTGACCACCGACCTCTTCTACTCCAACGTCCGTCCCGCGGTGGACGCCGGCATCAGCGTGAGCCGGGTGGGCGGCAACGCCCAGATCAAGGCGATGAAGCAGGTGGCCGGTCCGCTCCGCCTGGCGCTGGCGCAGTACCGCGAGCTCGAGGCCTTCGCCCAGTTCGGCTCGGAGCTCGACGCCGCGACCCAGCGGCAGCTGGCCCGGGGCGCCCGCACGGTGGAAGTGCTCAAGCAGCCCCAGTACGCCCCGTCCCCGGTCGAGCAGCAGGTCGCGATCATCTACACCGTGACCAACGGCTACCTCGACGACGTCGAGGTGCCCCACATCCGGAAGTGGGAAGCCGACTTCCTCGGCTACCTCAAGGCCTCGCACCCGGCCATCCTCGACGGGATCCGGACCAAGAAGGCGCTGGATGACGACCTGACGGCCAAGCTCAAGGCCGCGATCGCATCCTTCAAGCCGATGTTCAAGGCCCAGTAGGCATGCCGGCCTCGAACAAGGCGCTGCGCGGGCGGATGCGCTCGGTGCAGAACACCCGGAAGATCACCCGGACGATGGAGCTGGTCTCCACGTCCAAGCTCAAGCGGGCCCAGGACCGGGTCGTCGCGGCGCGGCCCTATGCGGCGGCGCTGGCGGAGGTCATCGGTGACCTGGTGACGCCCGAGCTGGCCGAGCGCTTCCCGCTGCTGCGCCGTCCGGCGCCGCCCGCCAAGGGCGGTCCGGGGCGGGCGGCACTGATCGTGGTAACGTCGAACCGCGGCCTCGCGGGTGGCTTCAACGCCAACCTGATCAAGGAAGCGCGGAAGCGGATCGAGACGCTGGAGCAGGAGGGCTACTCGGTCGAGCTCCACCTGGTCGGCCGGAAGGGCGTCGGCTTCTTCAAGTATCTCGGCCGGGCGGCCGCGAGCACCCGGATCGACATCGGCGACAAGCCCACCGCGGCCCATGCCGCCCAGCTGGTCGAGAAGCTGATCGGGGAGTACGAGGAGGGGAAGCTGGCGAGCGTGGAGATCACCTACGCCAGGTTCGTGAGCCCGATCTCGACCCCGCCGACCACGCTCCGGGTGCTCCCGGTGGAGCCGCCGGCGAAGAAGAAGGGCGGGGTCCAGGCCGACTACATCCTCAAGCCGGGGGCGGACGCGATCCTCGCCCAGCTGCTCCCGCTCTACGTGCGCAACCAGATCTACCGCGGGCTGGTGGAGACGGCGGCGGCGGAGCACGGGGCCCGGCGGACGGCGATGAAGAACGCGACCGACAACGCCGGCGAGATCTACGAGATCCTGAAGCGGACCTACAACCGCCAGCGCCAGGCGGCGATCACGCAGGAAATCGCGGAGATCGTGGGCGGGGCGGCGGCGCTGGAAGGGTAAGGGGCCGTTAGCCGTTAGCCATTAGCCGTTAGGAACTGCTCTTACGGCAAGCTGCGGCTTCGGAAGTGGGCCAGACGACAGGGTAGTAGCTAACGGCTAACGGCTAATGGCTAACGGCCATCACCACAGCCTCAACTCAGGTACAGAGACGCATGGCAACCACCGCTACGCACAACATCGGCAAGGTCGTCCAGGTCATCGGCCCGGTGCTCGACGTCGAGTTCGAGCCGGAGCACCTGCCCGAGATCTACAACGCGCTGGTGCTCGAGGATAACAGCGGCCCGGTGCCGATCCGCCTCACGGTCGAGGTGCAGCAGCACATCGGCCAGAACCAGGTCCGCGCGGTCGCGATGAGCTCGACCGACGGCGTCACCCGCGGCATGAAGGTGGTCGACACGGGGTCCGCCATCGCGGTGCCGGTGGGCAGCGCGCCGCTGGGCCGGATCCTCAACGTGCTGGGCGAGCCGGTGGACGGCGGGGCCGCGATCCCGGCCTCCAACGAGCGCTGGCCGATCCACCGCGAGACCCCGAAGTTCGTCGACCTCGAGCCCAAGACCCAGGTCTTCGAGACCGGCATCAAGGTCATCGACCTGATCGCCCCGTTCGTGAAGGGCGGCAAGATCGGCCTCTTCGGCGGCGCCGGCGTGGGCAAGACCGTCGTCATCATGGAGCTGATCAACAACGTGGCCAAGGGCCACGGCGGCAAGTCGGTGTTCTGCGGCGTGGGCGAGCGCACCCGCGAGGGCAACGACCTCTACCTCGAAATGGAGGAGAGCGGCGTCATCAAGAGCTGCGCCCTGATCTACGGCCAGATGAACGAGCCGCCGGGCGCGCGCCTCCGGGTGGGGCTCTCCGGCCTGACCGTGGCGGAGTACTTCCGCGACATGGAAGGCCAGGACGTGCTCCTCTTCGTCGACAACATCTTCCGCTTCACCCAGGCGGGCTCCGAGGTCTCGGCGCTCCTCGGCCGGATGCCGAGCGCGGTGGGCTACCAGCCGACCCTGGCCACCGAGATGGGTGACCTGCAGGAGCGGATCACCTCGACCAAGAAGGGGTCGATTACGTCGGTGCAGGCGATCTACGTGCCCGCCGACGACCTGACCGACCCGGCGCCGGCCACCGCCTTCGCCCACCTCGACGCGACGGTGGTGCTCTCCCGCTCGATCGCCGAGCTGGGCATCTACCCCGCGGTGGACCCGCTCGACAGCTCCAGCCGCATCCTCGACGCCCAGTACATCGGCGCCCGGCACTACAACGTGGCGATCGGCGTGCAGCGCACCCTCCAGAAGTACAAGAGCCTCCAGGACATCATCGCGATCCTGGGCATGGACGAGCTCTCGGAAGAGGACAAGCTGGTCGTGGCGCGGGCCCGGCGTATCCAGCGGTTCCTGTCGCAGCCGTTCTTCGTGGCCCAGCAGTTCACCGGCTTCGAGGGCAAGCTGGTCAAGCTCGAGGACACGATCTCGAGCTTCGAGCGGATCCTCTCCGGCGAGTTCGACGACCTCCCGGAGCAGGCGTTCTACATGGTCGGCGGCATCGATGAGGCCGTGGAGAAGGCCAAGAAGCTGGCGAGTTCGTGATGCGGGTCACGGTGATCTCTCCCGAAGCCGCCATTTTCGACGGCGAGGCCGACTCCGTGATTGCACCGGCCTTCGACGGGCAGGTGGGTATCCTGCCCCGGCATGCGCCGTTCATGACCTTGCTCGGCAAGGGCCCGCTGGAAGTGAAGGCGGGCGCCGAGACACACCGCTTCACCGTGAACGGCGGCTTTCTCCAGGCAGTCAATAACACGGTCCGCGTTGTGGCCGAACAGGTGAAAGGAGCAGGGAATGCGTAAGCTGTGGCTGGCGGTACTGGTCCTCGTTCTCGGCGGCACCAGTGTCGCTTCTGCACAGACGCTCGGCCTTCCGGTATTTCAGAGCCCCTACCGGGCTTTCAAGCAGAATGAACTCGGGGCCACCTTTTCCGACCCGGGGGATGGGATCAGCTGGGCCCTCGAGGGGCAGTACCGCCGTGCCGACCGCCGTGGCCGCTTCGACTGGGGTCTCCGGTTCGCCTACGCTGATCCGGAAGGCAAGGGCGGCAAGGGCATCTTCGGTCTCGGCGCCGACGTGCGGGCGCCCATCGCCCGGCACACCCAGGACTTCCCGCTCGACGCGTCGGTGACCGCCGGCTTCGGCGCCCTCTTCACCGACGGCAACAACGGTTTCCTCGTGCCGCTCGGCGTCACCCTGGGGCGGCAGATCATGCTCGAGAATTCCAGCATCTCCTTCGTGCCCTACGTGCACCCGGTGCTCGCGCCGGCCTTCGGCGACCTCTTCGATGGCGTGCAGTTCGGTCTCGGCCTCGGGGTGGACATCAACCTCTCCCGGACCTGGGACGCGCGGATCGGTGGCTCGGTCGGCGATCTGGACGGGTTCGGGATCGGGTTCGCGTGGCACAGGTAGCCGTTAGCCGTTAGCTATTAGCCGTTAGCTTGTACGGTGCATTTCGACCCTCCTCGGCATTTGCCCGGGAGGGTCGTCTCACATCGGAGGAGCTAACGGCTAACGGCTAACGGCTAACGGCCAATTGACTTATCCCTAGACCTGACACTAGCTTGCGGCGCCTTGTCCCAGCCGCAAAGAACCTTGGAGGAGCGATGCACGTGCGCATCTTTCAGAGCCTGTTCGTCACCACGGCGATCCTTGCTGCTCCCATGGTGGCGCAGGCGCAGGGGGTGACCGGGCTTCCGGTGCGGAACAGCGGCCTGGTGAGCGGCCTGACCATCGGCGGCGAGGTGGGCTTCCCCAACAGCGATTACGGCAAGGGCACCGCCTTCGGCGCCCGCGCGGCCCTCGGCCTCGGTCCCTTCGGCATCTCGGCGCTGGTCTCGCGCTGGAACCCCGATGGACCGGCCGGCGCGCAGACCGGCCTGGGGGGATTCCTGAACTACAAGATCTTCGGCGGCCCGCTCGTCCCCTTCTCGGTGACGCTCCAGGGTGGCGCCGAGTACGTGAACCAGAGCGGGACCAAGCTGCTGCACGCGCCCATCGGCCTGGGCATCGGGGTCCGTATTCCCAACCCGGCGCTCGCCATCAAGCCCTGGATCGCGCCCCGGGTCGACATCGCCCATGTCACCGGCAACGTCTCGAGCAACACCGAGACGAATTTCGGCATCAGCGGCGGGATCGACTTCGCGCTTCTCGGCGGCATCAGCTTCGGCGCGGCCTACGACCGGACCTTCGCCGGCAACGGCTTCAATCCCAGCGTCTTCAGCGCCGGGGCGAGCTACTCCATCAAGATTCCCGGGCTCTGAGTCCGACTCCCACTCACCTGGACAACGCGTGAAGCACCCTCACCTGCGAGCGATCCTCCTGGCGCTGTTGCTGGGCACCACGGCCTGCGCCAACACCTTCGATGCGGCCCGGCTGGGCGTGCCGGTCAGCATGTCCTCGCCCGCGTCGGAGCCCGCCGAGGGGACCTCGTTCTCGGTGACGAGCCGCGCGGTCTACGGGATCTGGGGGCTGGTCAAGTTCTCCGAGCCGTCGCTCCAGAAGGCGCTCGCGGCCCAGCTCGTGGGTGGCAGCCAGGTCGCCAACCTGAAGATCAAGGTGCGGAGCAAGTTCTCCGACCTGCTCATCACCGGCCTCACCCTGGGACTGATCGTCCCGCGGGCGGTGACCTACGAGGGTGTGGTGGTGCAGAAGTAGCGTTACGGCGGGGACCGATGACGCAGGCGCAGGGCCGGGACTAGTCCCGGCCCTTTTTCGTCTGGAGCGCCTCGAGCACGAAGCCGGCGACGACGGTGGCGGCGCCGGCACGGGCCTCGACGAGGGCGCGGGCGGCGGCGCCGGTGCGGTGGCGCTCTCCCGGGTTCTCCAGCAGCCAGGTCCAGTGGTTGGCGAGCTGCTCCACCGGCCGCTTGAGCTCCAGCGGCGTCAGCGCCTGGACCTGTTCGAGCGCCTCCGCATCGGCGTTGCCCCGCCAGCGGGGGCCGACCACCACGGGCAGCCCCCAGGCGGCGGGCTCGAGCACCGAATGGAGTCCCCGCCCGTACCCCCCACCGACGTAGGCGATCTCTCCCAGGCCGAACCAGCGGGCCAGTCCCCCCACTCGCGACACGATCGAGAGGGTAGGCCACGCATTCGCCGACGGAGGGGGCGAGAGGGCGAGCTGTTCCGGCCAGGGCAGGTGGTAGCGCGAGGCGAGCCGCGTCAGGCGATCGAGGTCGTCCGCGGCGGGGCGGTGTGGCACGATCAGCAGCCTGGGGTCGGGAAAGGCCCGGCGGACCTGGGCAAAGGCCCGGAGCAGCACCCGCTCATCGCCTGGCCAGGTGGACCCGGCGACGAGCAGCCCGGGGACCGGCGACGCGGTGACGCCGGCGATCCGCTCCAGCACGCTGTCGTAGCGCGGGTCGCCCACCACCGAGATCCGGTCGCTGGACACGCCGAGGGCCGCGAGCCGCACCGCATCCTCCGGGCTGACGGCGAGGGCCAGCGTGACCGACTCGTAGGCGGTGCGCACGATCAGGCGCCCGGCGCCGCGGAGCCGGTTGCTCCGCTCCCGCACCGTCGCGGCGATCAGGACGATGGGAATCCCCCGCGCGCGGGCCTGGAGCGCGAGCTCGGGCCAGAGATCGAGCTTGGTGACGACCAGGAGATCAGGCTTGAGGGTGTCGAGCAGCTCGGCCACGTCGCCGGGGCGGTCCCAGGGAAGGAACCCGTGCACCTCCGGGGCGATCTCCTCGACTACCGGGACCGCGGAGGGGCTGGTGTAGGTGCAGGCGAACTGGAGGCCGTGGCGGAAGGAGCGCAGGACGTCGATCACCGGATCGGCCTGGCGCCATTCACCTGCCGAGGGCGCGTGCACCAGCAGCAGCGGGGCGGAGCGGTCGCGGGTGCGGGCCCAGTCGCGGAAGGCGGCCCGGCTCTGGTCCCGTCCCCTCACCATCCCCGCGATGCCGGACGAGGCGAGGCCCGCCGCGCGGAGCAGCGGCACGGCGGTGGCGACCGCCATGCGGTAGGGCCAGGGTGGCGCGAGCGTCACGCCCACACCCCGATGATGCGGGTGAGCCGGCCATCGGGGCCGAGGTCGAACAGGTTCCGGCCCCGCGCGACGACGGTGCCGTCGGGTGCGCTGGCGGTCCAGTCGGCGACGCCGATGCCCTGGCACTGCTGGTAGGCGCCCTCGCGGGCCAGGGTGAGACCGGGCATGTGCTGTCGGGCCGCACCGATGTGGGCGGCGAGGTCGGCCCGGGAAAGGCACATGCCGAAGCGGTCGCGGAAGACGATGGCGGCGTCGGCGATGGCGTCGAGCTCGGCGAGGCGGCGGGCCTCGTCCGGTTCGGACCAGAGCGCGAAGTAGCGGTCCACGGTCTGGCCGGCCTGCCCGTACGCCTCGGCGGTTGCGACGTTGGCGAAGAGGGCTAGCTGGTAGCGCCACCCGGCGATGTGGGCGTCGCGGGCCGCGGCGGTGGCCAGGTCGTGCCGCAGCGCGAGGCGGGTGCCCTCGGGGTGATCGGTGAGGGTGATGGTGACGAGCGAGCCGCCGGGCGGGACGAGGTCGCGATTCTGCGCCTCGTAGCCGTAGGTGAAGCTGATGGACTCGGGCGGCTGGAGGGCGACGACCTCCCCGGTCACCTGCACCCCGCCGGGGTAGACGATGCGCACCGGCCCGCCGGGCCGGGCGTCGATGCTGGACCCGGCGCCCCACCAGGCGGCGAAGCGCGCGCTGTCGGTGAAGTACCGGAACACCGTGGTGCGGGGAGCCCGGATGATCACCTCGCGGGTGAGCTGGTGGGGCAAGTCGCTCATGCGGACCGGGAGCCTCGACGTGAGGGCTGAACAGGGTGGTGCCGCCGCCTCGGGCGGGGGCCGCGGCGGGCATGTTCCAGCTCGGCCTGCAGCGTGAGCCGGTAGAGGGCGTCGTCCCAGCTGGACTCGAGCCAGGCCCGGAGCTCGCCCAGGGACTCGGGGCGGGCGCGGTAGAGGCGCTGGCGGCCCTCACGGCGCACGGCGACAAGCCCGGCCCGGGCGAGGACGCCGAGGTGCTGGCTCACGGCGGCGAAGGAGACGTCGCCGAGGGCGCGATGAATGTCGCCGGCCGGGGCCTCGCTGGTCCAGACCAGCCGGAGGATTTCGCGGCGGCGGGGGGTGGCGAGGGCGGCCATGGGGTCCATGGAATTAATTTAGTTAATACTTAAATATGTGCAAGCGCCGCCCGTTGATCCCCAAACCGCCAAAGCAACACGGAGGTCACGGAGGCACGGAGTTCACGGAGAACTCTCTGTGCCTCCGTGCACTCCGTGTGCTCCGTGTCATGCTGTGGCGGTTGGTCGTATCGAGAACTGTGGGCAGAAAACAGCCGCGCCAGTCGACATCGACTGGCGCGGCTTTGTTGGCATCGGACTCGAGGCAACCCTCGGGGCCGGACTGATCCTTACGCGGTCACCGAGTGATCGCTTGCCCTGTTCGAGCCACGGATGCAACTGTCTCCACTAGACAATGGATCACCTCCTCTCACGGGGTTCAACAAAGGGCGGACGAATGGAACGTAGAGCCCCCCCGGTCCCGTAGTCAAGGAAGGGAATGGCCTCGACCGATCATCCTTCACCGGCTACCATGACGCATGCCCAAATCCGGTTATTGGAACGCCACCCGCGCCCCGCGCTACAGCCTGACCTTCGCGCTGCCCCTGCTGGTGGCCTACGAGGTCCTGGCCCGGGTGATCTCCGGTGACTCCGGGATCCGGAACGGGGCCGACGTCCTCCTCAAGAGCCTCTTCCTGCTCCTGGGCGGCCGGCACGGGCTCACCGCCTTCGCGGTGGTGGTGCTGGGGACCGGGCTCTTCCTGATCGTGCGGGACTGGAAGCGGAGCGGGGCGCCGGTGGGGGGCTACTTCGCCGGCATGATGGCCGAGTCGGTGCTCTACGCTTTCCTGTTCGGTGGGGTCACCAGCCTCCTCACCTCGCTGATCCTGCGGGGCCACCTGATGCTGCTGCAGGGCACCGGGGCGCTCTCGCTCCCCACCCAGTTCATGGTTTCGCTCGGGGCGGGGGTCTACGAGGAGCTGCTCTTCCGGGTGATCCTGGTCTCGGCGCTGGCCAAGCTCGCCACCGTGGGGTTCGGCTGGAAGCCGCTGGGCGCGGGCATCTTCGCCACCCTGCTGGGCGCGGCGATCTTCAGCGGCTTTCACTACATCGGGCCGCTGGGCGACACGCTCACCCTGTCGTCGTTCGTCTTCCGGATGGTGGCGGGGGTGCTGCTGAGCGGGCTCTACCTGCTGCGGGGCTTCGGGATCGCGGCGTGGACGCACGCGCTCTACGACGTCATTCTGACCGTTCTGGGGTAGGGTAGCTCGCTGGCCACCCGATTGTCATCCCGAGTCGCGAAGCGACGAGGGATCTGGGCTGCACGGCATGGCGCCGGAGGTCCAGCAACATGTGCCGCGGCCCAGATCCCTCGCGTCGCTCGGGATGACAAACCCGGTGGTTACTTCGCGCCCTTCTCCTTGATCAGGCTGTCCAGGATCGGCCGCCAGCTCTCGATCGGCGCCGCGCCCCGGAGCATCCCCACGCCCTCGATGTAGACCGTCGGCGTACTGGTCACGCCCGACTTGCCCGCCCCCTCCGCCTCGCCCTGCACCAGGTTGAGCATCGTGTGATTCTGCAGGCACGGCAGCAGGCTGTCGCGCGGGATCCCGGCGCTGTCGGCGAGGGTGATGAGGAACGGCCCCGGGTCCTTGAGCGGCGCCCACTTGTCCTGATAGGTGAAGAGCAGGTCGTGCACCGGCCAGAACTGGTTCACCCGGGCGGCGCACATCGCGAACTCGGCGGCGGCGACGGCATTGGGGTGGAGCTGGGTCAGGGGCAGGTTGAGGAAGATCCAGCGCACCTTCCCGGCGGCGATGTACTCCTTGTCGATGATCGGCAGGACCTCCACCGCCTGGCGCCGGCAGTAGGGGCACTGGAAGTCCGACATCTCGTAGATCGTGAGGGCGGCATCGGCCGGGCCCTTGGTGCGCTGGGTGATCAGCGGGTCGCTCTGGGGCTTTCTGTCTTCGGCCGGCGCTGCCGGCGCGGGGGTGCGGCGGTAGGCGGCGGTGAGCGCCAGCGCGCCCCCGGCGAGCAGCAGTACCACAGTGGCGGCCCAGCGCAGTCGCGTCGACGGCATCACAGCTCCTCGGTCAGTAGCGGGGTCGCCGCTTGCCGTTGTTCCGGTCCAGCACCAGCCGCTCGCCGGTGACCGGCACATTCCAGTACCACTCGCTGTACGGGTCCCACGCGTCCCAGGAGCGGGCGTAGACCCACCACTCTCCGCGGGGGAGGTGCAGCGTCACCTTGCCATCCGGACCGGTGCTGTCGGCCATGGGCTCCCGGCCGATCCCGCTGCCCAGGACCTTGGTGACGCTGTCGTAGCCCCGGTAGGTGCTATCTTGCCAGCGGGACATGAGCTGGCGGAGGCTGTCGATCCGCGGCGCCAGCTTGCTCCGGGCAATCGCGAGTTCGCGCTGGGCCTCATCCCGGCGCTTTTCGGCGGCGGGCACGCTGTCGGAACCGGTGGCGAACTGGCGGTAGAGCGAGTCGTAGGCCGCGCCCTGCCGGGGCATCGAGTCGAGCCGGGCCTTGAGCAGCGCCAGCGAGCGCTTGAGCGACTGAACCCGGTACGCCGCCGCCGCGTAGGCAGTGAACGGCCCGCGGAACGCCACGAAGAGGCTGTCGAGCTGACGGCTTTCCCGCTCGGGCCGGGGCCGGCCGGCGGTGAACGTGGCAAGGACGCTGTCGCGATCATAGGGCAGCGCGATCAGCTGCAGGTTCGCCACCGGCGCATCCACCGAATCGGGGCCGGGAATCGAGACTTCGATCTGGACCTCGCGCCCGCTCGAGCAGGCGGCGAGTGCAAGGACAGCAGGGATGAACCAGCGACGCACGAAGACCAGGCTCTGGCAAAGGTGGCGTAAAGCTATCTGTGTGCTGGGGTTGCTACAACTCGTCCCGCTCCTCCTCCTGGCCCAGGGGGAGAAGCTCCGGGCGCTCTTCCCGGAGCGCCCCTCCAACTACCTGACCGACATGGCCCAGGTGGTGGACGAGGCGTCCGCCCGGGACATCAACGACCTCGCCTCCCGGCTCCGTCAGGCAACCGGGGCCGAGCTCGCGGTGGTCACCCTTCCCACCATCGGCGATTACTCCCCCAACGAAGTCGCGCTCACCATCGGGCGGAGCTGGGGCGTGGGCCGGGGCGACTCGATCGGTGCCGCCGCCCGGAACGCCGGGATGGTGTTGCTGCTCGTGCCGCGCACCCCGGAGCACAAGGGCGAGATCTACCTCGCCACCGGCCGCGGGATCGAGGGGATCATCACCGACGCCACCTCGGGCCGGATCACCGACCTGATGCTGCCGAGCCTCCGGGAGGCGCAGTACGGCCCGGCCCTCCTGCTCGGCACCCGGGCCATCGCCTCGATCGTGGCGAAGGGCTTCGGGGTGACCGACTCGGCCCTGGCCGCCGCGAATCCCTTTGTCGGCCGGCAGTCGGACTCGGATGAGGAGATCAGCCCGGTCGTACTCATCGTCATCATCATCCTGGTGATCCTGCTGCTCTCGTTCTTCAGCCGAGGCGGCGGGGGCGGCGGGCGAGGGCGGCGCGGACCCCGCGTCATCTTCATGCCCCCCTTCGGCGGGGGCGGCTGGGGCAGCGGGGGATGGGGTGGAGGAAGCTGGGGCGGCGGCGGCGGTGGAGGTGGTGGATTCGGGGGATTCGGGGGCGGTGGGGGATTCAGCGGCGGCGGCGGAGGGAGGAGCTTCTGAGATGAACGAGCGGATCGGCCAGCAGCTCGAACGGCTGCTCACGGCGCTGGATGCCGCGGGGGTCGGCCCTTACCGGGCGGTATTGCACGGCTCGGCGGCGCGCGACCAGCACATTCCCGGGTGGTCGGACGTGAACGTGGTGCTGATCTTCGACGCGATCACCACCGACACCCTGCAGCGGCTCACGGGGCCGCTCTCCCAGTGGCGCGGCGAGAGCCAGGCGCTGCCGCTGATGCTGACCCACGACGAGTGGCTCCGCTCGGCCGACAGCTACCCGCTCGAGGTCGCCGAGATGCGCACCGGGTACAAGGTCCTGCGGGGCCCCGACCCGGTGGTCGAGCTCACGGTGTCGCCGGCCGACCTGCGGCAGGCGCTGGAGCGCGAGCTCCGGGGGAAGCTGCTCCGGCTCCGGCAGGGCTATGCCCTCCTGGCGGGCGACCAGGCCCAGATGGGGGAGTTCCTCCGCCGGAGCATCTCGGCGGTGCTCTTCCTCTGCCGCGGGCTGCTGGTGCTGGCGGGTGAGACCCCGCCGCATGACCCGGTGGATCTCGCCAACCGGGCCGGGCGGGTCGCGAAGTTCGACGGGCCGGCCTTGGCCCGGGTGGTCACCCGGCGGGGCGTGACCGAGTGGAATGCCACCGAAGCGGACGTGCGTGGGTATCTTGGGGCCGTGGAACAGGCGGCCCTGTTTGTCGATCACTTCCAGACTGGAGAAGGGGCATGATCCGGACCCGATCGCTGATCCCGCTGCTGGCGCTCACCCTCACCCTGAGCGGCTGCGGGTACAACCAGATCCAGACGCTCGACGAGCAGGTCAACAAGGCGCAGGGCCAGATCGCGGCCCAGCTGCAGCGCCGCGCCGACCTGATCCCCAACCTCGTGGAGACGGTGAAGGGCTTTGCCAAGCAGGAGGACACGATCTTCATCTCGGTCGCGAACGCCCGCGCCAAGCTGGCCGGCTCGATCCAGAGCGGGAACGTCGACTCGATGGCGGCGGCCAACCAGGCGCTGAACGCGCCGCTGGGCCGGCTTCTCGCGATCTCGGAGAACTATCCCGAGCTCAAGAGCGACGCGAATTTCCGCGCCCTGCAGGACGAGCTGACGGGGACGGAGAACCGGATCGCCACCTCGCGGCAGGACTACAACGAAGCGGTGAACCAGTTCAACGGCTACATCCGCCGCTTCCCCTACAACCTGACGGCGAAGGTCATCGGCCACAGCACCCCGCGGCCGTACTTCCAGGCCCAGGAGGGGAGCCAGGAGGCGCCGAAGGTGAAGTTCTAGGCGGCGGCCGGGCGGTCAGGCGGACAGGCGGTCAGTAACAGCATGAAGGGCGAGCCTCACTGAGAAGCTCGCCCTTCGTCGTTTCACTGACCGCCTTACCGCCCGTCCGCCTGACCGCCTCAGTCCACCACCACATCCGGCAGCACGTACCGGAGCGGATCCACCGGCTTCCCGTTCACGTGCACCTCGTAGTGCAGGTGCGGGCCGGTGGCGAGGCCGGTGTTGCCGACGTAGGCGATCACCTGGCTCCGCTTCACCACCTGGCCGGTCTGGGCCTCGATCTTGGAGCAGTGGGCGAACTTGGTCTGCAGCCCGTAGCCGTGGTCGATCACGATCACGTTGCCGTAGCCCGATTCCCACCCGGTCTTGATGACGCGGCCACCGGCCGGCGCCGCGATCGGCGCGCCCATCGGGGCCTGCACGTCGATGCCCTCGTGCGGCCGGGCGATGTGCAGGATCGGGTGCTCGCGCATCTGGCTGAAGGCGCTGGTGAGCCACCCGGTGGTCGGCAGGATGCTGGGCATCGCGGCGACCCGCTCGCGGTGGTTCTCCAGGCTGTCACCCGCTTCGCCGAAGGACGCGGCCAGCAGGTTGGCGCGGCGGATCAGGGCGGCCAGGTCGACCCGCACCTCGGAGGCGCGGCGCCCGAGGACGCCCATGTTGGCGATGCTGTTGGGATCGGCCGGAGGCGTGGGGCCGCCGATGCCGGCCTGGTGCACCGCCGGGTCGATCGGCTCGAGGTTGGCGAGCAGCCGGATCTTCTGGTCCCGCGCCGCGATGGTCTTGATGGTGTCGGAGAGCAGCGAGATCTCGCCGTGCAGCCGCCCGAGTTCCTCGGCCAGCCGGGCGTTTTCCTTCTCGAGGGCGGCGGAACGCTGCAGGTCGACCGACCGGGACATCGTCCCGTAGCCCAGCAGCAGCGCGATGAGTCCGATGACGCCGGCGAGCCCCGTCACGGCCTTGAGCACGCGCGCCGACACCTCGACTGCTCTCGAGGCACCGGAGCCCGGCGGCACGACGACCAGGGTCCACTTCCGTTCGGACATGACACGCCCTTGTAGGGGAACCGATTCGCTGAGTATCGACCGTTGTCTAGGAATTCTTGTGCCCGGAGAGTAGACCGTGGGGGCTAAGCCCGAGGCGCGGGTTAACATGCCCCCCGGTCCGGGGACCGTCAAGTGCAGTTTGTCACGTCCAAATCATTGACTGTCAAGGATTTGGTGGGGCCGGTTTAGGGAATAAACCGTCGGGTTTCCGGACCGTGGCCCCGGAGAGGGCGGGAGCGGCCGCCTGGGCCCATTTCCGGGGCTGGCTGGCATCCTGCCCGAGGTACCCCCAGAGGTCGCGCGCTTTGCCGGGCATGAAGGGCTCCACCAGGACGGCCAGCCGGCCAAGGCACCGGGCCAGGGCACCCAGGGCCTGGTCCAGCTCGGCCTCCTGCTTCTGCTTGGCCAGGGTCCATGGGGCAACCTGCACGATGTACTGGTTGGCTGCGGTGACCAGGCTCCAGGCTGCCTCGGCGCCCCCCTTGAGGTCCAGCTGGTCCATCGCCTTTGCGTAGGCGGCCACGGCCTCCGCGCCGGCCTGGTCCAGGGAGGTCAGGGGTGCCTCGGGCACCACGCCCCCGCGGTACTTCTCCAGCATGGCCAGCGACCGGGAGGCGAGGTTGCCGAGCCCGTCGGCCAGGTCGGCCAGGTAGCGCTCGTCGAACCGCTCCCACGTGAAGTTCCCGTCCCCCGCGAAGCCCACCTCGCGGAGCAGGAAGTAACGCAACGCGTCGGCGCCGTGCCGGGCGATCGCGTCCTTGAGGTCGAGCCGCACCCCGGCGCTCTTGGAGAGGCGATCGCCGCCGAAGTAGATGAAGCCGTGGGCCCACACCCGGTCGGGCACCGCCTCGCCGGCGGCGTGCAGCATCGCCGGCCAGATGACGCAGTGGAACCGGGTGATGTCCTTGCCGATCACGTGGAGCTGCGCTGGCCACTGGGCCTTCGACCCGGGGAAGCGGGGCGCGGTCCAGTAGTTCGGCAGGGCGTCGAACCAGACGTAGGTCGTCTGGGTCTCGCCATCGCTGGTGGGCCGGGGGAAGGGCACACCCCAGCTGAACCGGCTCCGGCTGGCGGAGACATCCTCGAGTCCCTGCTTGAGCAGGCCGAGGATCTCGTTGCGGCGGGTGTCCGGCTGGATGAACTCGGGGCGGTCGGCGAGGAGCTGCTCGAGGAAGCCCTGGTAGCGGGAGAGCCGGAAGAACCAGTTCCGCTCCTCCACCCACTGCAGCGTGCGGGTCGGGTGCAGCACGCACTTCCCGTCGACGATCTCCGCGTCGGTCTTGAACGACTCGCAGCCGACGCAGTAGTTCCCCGCGTAGCTCTTCTCGTAGAAGTCGCCGGGATTCTTCTCGAAGATCTTCCGGATCAGCTCCTGCACGCCCGCGTGGTGCTCCGCCGCGGTAGTGCGGATGAACTGGTCGTTGGAGATCGCGAGCGCGCTCCAGGTGGCCTGGAAGTTCGTCGCGATCTCGTCGACCAGCTGGCGGGGCGTGACGCCGCGCTCGGCGGCGGTCTGGGCCACCTTCTGGCCGTGCTCGTCCATGCCGATCAGGAACCAGACGTCGTCGCCCCGGAGCCGCCGGTACCGGGCAATGCAGTCGGCGCCGATCTTCTCGAAGGCGTGCCCCATATGGGGATCGCCGTTGGAGTAGTCGATCGCCGTGGTGATGAAGAAGCGGCTCACGCGTCGTCCTGGGGTGATGACGGTGGTGCTCCGCCGCCCGGACCCTTGCCGCCCCGGCCCCGGCCCCGGCGTCCCCGGCGGCGGCGGCGCTTCTTCGCGTCGCCGCTCCCCTCGGCGCTGGCCGGTTCGGGGGTGGCGCTGGCGCCCGCGACTGGCGGAGCGGGAGGCGCGGGTGCGGCCGGCGGCGCGGGGCGGCGCTCCTCACGCGCCGGACGGCGCGAGTCCGGAGCCCCGGCGGGGCGCCGGCTCTCGGGCGCCTGCTCGGGACGGCCGCGCTTCTCCGGAGGCGAGCCCCGGCGGTCGTTCTCGCGGCGGGGAGGCTGCTCCCGGGCGGGCGGCCGCGCGGCGGGTGCTGCCACGGCGAACGGCGCCGACGGATCGGCGGCGCGCGCCTCCTGCTCGTCCTTGAGCTGCACCAGCGGGATGATGCGGGGCCCATGCTCTTCGCTGCGGAGGAAGACCCGTTCGCGGAAGATGTCGACCGCGATCACCTTCTCCTTGCCGAGCGCGGTGTCGAGGAGCTTCCCCTCGCGGGGGAAGCGGCGCCGGGCGGCGACGTAGAACTCGTGCTCGTACTTGAGGCAGCAGAGCAGCCGGCCGCACCCGCCGCTGATCTGCGCCGGGTTGAGCGAGAGGTGCTGGTCCTTGGCGAGTGCGAGGCTGACGGGGGAGAGATCCTTGAGCCAGGTGCTGCAGCAGTATTCCCGGCCGCAGCGGCCTACGCCGGTGAGCCGCGCCGCCTCGTCGCGCACCCCGATCTGGCGGAGCTCGATCCGGGTGCGGAAGAGGGAGGCGAGGTCGCGCACCAGGGCGCGGAAGTCGACCCGCTTCTCCGCCGTGAAGTAGATGCTGAGCTTCGCCTTGTCCCACTGCCACTCGGCGTCGCTCACCTTCATGTCGAGCTTGTGGTGGCGCACCTTGTCCACCACCTGGCGGCGGACCAGGTCCTCGTTGCGGCGCAGGTCGTTGGCGACGCGGATCTCGTCCGGGGAGGCGCGGCGGAGCACCGCGCGCAGGTCCTTGAGCGCCGGCGACGGTTCGGGCGCGGGCGGGGCGGGTTCCTCGGCCACCTCGGGCGCCAGCTCGGCGAACTCCGCCGGGGCCGCCTCGGGCGCGTCCTCGAGCGCCACGGCGCTCTCCGCCTCGCTCGCCTCGACCGCGCGCCCGCCGTTGCGGGACTCCTCGATCCCGGTGCCGATCGCGCAGCTGGTGCAGCCGCCGCTGCACTTGAGTTCGGCGGTCTGCCCGACCGACTGGATCCGCCCGAAATCCTGGCCGCGCTCCAGCTCGACGATCACCGCCTCCTTGAGCCGGAGCGGTTCCCGATCGTCGGGCCAGAGGAAGAAGTCGCGCCGAGTCCCCTTGAACCGTACTTCGACCGTCTGGGGCATCAGGCTTCGGTGTAGGCGCCCATCGCGCCGTACTTATCGGCGCGACGGCGCACCAGCTTCTCCGGTCGGATCTTGCGGAGTTCGTTGACGTGCCGGATCAGCGCCTCGCGGAGGGCCTCGCCGGTGGCGTCGGGGTCGAGGTGGGCGCCGCCCATCGGTTCCTTGATGATCTCGTCGACCAGCTTGAACCGCATCAGGTCGTCGGCGGTGAGCTTGAGGGCGTCGGCGGCGCGCTCGCGCTGCCCCGCGTCCTTCCAGAGGATCGCGGCGCACCCTTCGGGGGTGATGACACTGTAGACCGAGTTCTCGAACATCAGCACCCGGTCGGCCACGCCCAGCGCGAGCGCGCCCCCCGAGCCGCCCTCGCCGATGACCACGGCGACGGTGGGCGTGGGGAGCGCGGCCATCTCGAGGATGTTCCGCGCCAGCGCTTCCGACTGGCCCCGCTCCTCGGCGCCCAGGCCGGGGTAGGCGCCCATGGTGTCGATCAGGGTGATGACCGGGGCGCTGAACTTCGCCGCCAGCTTCATGAGCCGGAGCGCCTTGCGATAGCCCTCGGGGTGAGCCATGGCGAAGTTGCGCTTCAGGTTCTCCTTCGCATCCCGCCCCTTCTGGTGCCCGATCACCATCACCGAGATGCCGGCCAGCCGGGCCCAGCCGCCGACGATGGCGGGATCGTCGCGGAAGGCGCGGTCGCCATGCAGCTCGATGAAGTCGGTGAAGATGGTGCTGAGATAGTCGAGCGTGTACGGCCGCCGGGGATGGCGCGCCACCTGCACCCGCTGGATCGGGGTGAGGCTGGTGTAGATCTCGTGGCGGAGCGTGTTGAGGCGCACCTGGAGGAGGCGGGCCTCTTCGCTCACGTCAAAGCCCTTTTCCTCCCCGAGTTTCTGGAGGTCCTCGATCTGACGCTCCAGCTCGAGCAGGGGCTTTTCGAAGTCGAGGGCGTAGGATGATGCCATAGGGCCTGGAAGTCGCGAGTCTCGAGTCAGGGGCCGGGAAGATCAGGGATTCCTCGCCGCTCCGCGGCTCGGAATGACAGACATCCGTCTCTATCCGGCCTTCACAAAGGCTACAGCGTCCGTCCCCAGCAGCTGCCGGAGACCCTGCACCAGTTGCTGATCGGGGGCGATGCGGAGGCGGCGGGAGCGGGCCCGGAGGCGCTCGCCATTCCCATCGCTCCACTCAATATAGAGCGGCGCCGGACCGGGGTGCCGGGAACAGAGCGCCACCGCCTGCTGCACCAGCTCCGGGTCGGGGGCCGACGGCGCCTTCCAGCGGAGGGCCACCCCCAGCGCCCCGGCGCCCATCAGCTCCTCCAGCGCCCGGGCCGATTCCACCACGAAGGGCGCCCGGTCCTCGCCCCGGTCCCGGGCAGAGTACCCCCCGGTCAGCAGGACCGCCAGATCCTCCCGGATCGTGGAGTTGAGCTTGGACCAGGCGTCCGGGAAGACGATGCACTCCGCCGTCCCGTGGAAGTCCTCGACGATGAGCCGGGCGTACTCCTTCCCGGTCTTCTTGGAGATCTGCCGCTTCACCTGGGTCACCACCGCGGCGAGGGTCACCTGGTGCTCGCTCCACTCGCCCAGGGTGGCGGTGGTGCGCGACCCGAAGACCTCGACCTCGGCCCGGAACCGCTCCAGCGGGTGGCCGGAGATGAAGAAGCCGATGACCTCCTTCTCCTTGGCCAGCCGCTCCTGCTCGCTCCACTGGGGCACCTCGGGGAGCTTGTGCCCGGTGGGGCGGGCGGGGGCGGCCTCGCCGAAGAGCGAGGCCTGGCCCGCTTCCTTCTCCTGCTGGAGGATCTGGGCCTCGCCCAGCGCCTCGTCCAGCGCGGTGGTGAGCTGGGCCCGGTGCCCGTCGAAGCCGTCGAGCGCTCCCGCCATGATCAGCGACTCCACCACCCGCTTGTTGCAGAGCCGGAGATCGATCCGCTGCACGAAGTCGGCGAGGGTGGTGTAGGGCTTTTCCTGCCGGCCGGCGAGGATCGACTCGATGGCGCCGCGGCCGACGTTGCGGACGGCGCCGAGGCCGAAGCGGATCCGCTTCTCGCCGGTGACGGTGAACTTGAACCCCGACTCGTTCACGTCCGGCGGCAGCACCTCGATGCCGAGTTCGCGGGCCTCGTTGATGTACTGCACCACCTTGTCGGTGCTGCCGATTTCGGACGAGAGCAGCGCCGCCATGAACTCGGCGGGGTAGTAGGCCTTGAGCCACGCGGTCTGGTAGCCGAGGACCGAGTACGCGACCGAGTGCGACTTGTTGAAGCCGTAGCGGCCGAAGGTCTCGATCTGCTGGGCGAGCTCGTCGGCCAGCTTCTTCGGATGGCCGAGGGCCACGGCCCGCTCCACGAACTTGCCGAGTTCCTTCTTGATCAGCTCCGCGTCCTTCTTGCCCACCGCCTTCCGGAGCACGTCGGCTTCGGCCAGCGAGAAGCCGGCGAGGACGTTGGCGATCCGCATCACCTGTTCCTGGTAGGTGATGACGCCGTACGTCGGCTCGAGCGCTTCCTTGAGACTCGGGTGCGGGTAGGAGACCGCCTCCTGGCCGAGCTTCCGCTTGATGAACACCAGGTGCATCCCGGTGTCGAGCGGGCCCGGGCGGAGCAGCGCGTTGCTGGCGACCAGGTCGTCGAACCGGTCGCACTTCATGCTCCGGAGGGTGTCGGTCGCGAGCGGCGACTCGAACTGGAAGACGCCGGCGGTGCGGCCCTTCTGGAGCATCTCGTAGACCTTGCGATCTTCGAGATCGAGGGTGTCCATGTCGAGCTCGCGGCCGTAGCGCTCCTTGATCATCACGACGGCGTCGTGGATCACGGTGAGCGTCTTGAGGCCGAGGACGTCCATCTTGAGCATCCCGACCTTCTCGAGCGGCCCCATCTCGTACTGCACGATGATGGAGTCTTCCCCGTCGGTGGCGCCGGCGCCCTTGGTGGGGGCGGTGCACACCGGGACGTACTCGCGAAGCGGGCCGGGGGCGATGACGACGCCGGCGGCGTGGACCGAGGCGTGGCGGGAGATTCCCTCGATCCGGGAGGCGAGGTCGACGCACCGTTCGTAAAGCGGGTTGCCGTTCACCAGGTCGCGGAACTCGGTGACCTGCTTCATCGCTTCGGGGAGCGTCAGCGCGAAGGCCGGTCCCGAGGGGATCAGCTTGGTGAGCTTGTCGGCGTCGCCCGGCGGGATCCGGAGGAGGCGGGCCACGTCCTTGAGCGCGGCGCGGGCCTTCATCGTCCCGAAGGTGATGATCTGGCCGACCGAGTCCTTGCCGTAGCGCTGGCGGATGTACTCGATGACCTCGCCCCGGCGCTCGAAGCAGAAGTCGACGTCGATGTCGGGCATCGACACGCGCTCGGGATTCAGGAACCGCTCGAACAGCAGGTCGAACTTGAGCGGGTCGACGTTGGTGACGCCGAGCGAGTACGCCACCAGCGAGCCGGCGGCGGAGCCACGGCCCGGCCCCACCGGGATCCCCTTCTCGCGGGAGGCGTTGATGAAGTCCTGGACGATCAGGAAGTAGCCGGCGTACCCCGCCTTGTTGATGACGCCGAGCTCGTAGGTGAGCCGCTCCTCGACCTTCTCCGGGAGCGGCGTGCCGTAGCGGGCTTCCGCGCCAGTGCGGGCCAGGCTCTCCAGCAGCGCCTCGTCGGTCGCGTACCCGGCGGGGCGGGGGAACTCCGGGAGGAAGTACTTCTTCTCGAAGGAGAACTCGCAGAGGTTCGCGACCGTCTGGGTGTTCGCCAGCGTCTCCGGATGGTCCTTGAAGAGCTGGGCCATCTCCTTCTCCGACTTCACGTACGACTCCTGCCCCGTGAAGCGGAACCGCTTGGGATCGTCGAGCTCGGCCCCGGTCCCGATCGCGAGAAGGGCGTCATGCGCCTCGGCGTCCTCGCGGCGGAGATAGTGGGCGTCGTTGGTGGCGACGACACCCAGGCCCAGCTCCTCGCCCAGCCGGTACATCCCCTCGTTCACCTGCACTTCTTCCGGGATCCCGTGCTGCTGCACCTCGAGCCAGAAGCCGTTCTCGCCGAAGGTCTGCGAGAACCACTGCGCCGACTTCTTCGCTTCCTCGTAGTTCCCCTGCCGCAGGAAGAGCGACACCTCGCCGGAGAGGCACGCGGCGAGGCAGATGATCCCCTCGCTGTGCTGGGCCAGCACTTCCTTGTCGATGCGGGGGCGGCGGTAGAATCCTTCGAGGAAGCCGATCGAGGAGAGCCGGACCAGGTTCTTGTAGCCGGCCCGGTTCTTCGCGAGGAGCACCAGGTGGCTGTAGTTGGCTGGCGCCCACTGGGGCTTCTGCTGGGCGGTGCGGGGCCCGAAGGCGAGGTAGGCTTCGAAGCCGAGGATCGGCCGGAGGCCCTTGGCCTTGGCTTCCTCGTAGAACGACCAGGCGCAGTGGAGATTGCCGTGGTCGGTGATGGCGAGGCTGTCCATCCCGAGGGACTGGACGTGCCGGACGATGTCCGGAATCCGGTTCGCCCCGTCGAGGAGCGAATACTCGGAATGGGTATGGAGATGGACGAAGGACATGACACGTGCAGCAGGTCACCCCGAGCGCGGACTGACCGGCTACCTCTCCCTTTCTTCCAGGACCCTCAGCACGTCGTCCAGCGGGACGCGGCGCGCCTCGAGCAGTACCAGCAGATGATATAACAGGTCGGCCGACTCGGACGCGAGCCGGTCGCTGGTTTCCGCATTGGCGGCGATCACCACCTCGACCGCCTCTTCGCCCACCTTCTGGGCCGCCTTTGCGGCACCCTTGTCCAGCAACGTCACGGTGTAGCTGTTGTCCGGCCGCTCGGCGGCGCGCTGCCGGATCGTCGCGGCGAGCCGGGTCAGCAGGTGGCCACCGGTCTCGGCCTGGGCCTCGGTGCCGTCGGGCCGCACCACCGTCGAGAAGCAGGTGGGCTGGCCGGTGTGGCAGGCGGGGCCCACCTGGTCGACCCGGTAGAGCACGGTGTCGCCGTCGCAGTCGAGCCGGATTTCCTGCACCCGCTGGGTATGGCCGGAGGTCTCACCCTTCTTCCAGAGCGCCTTCCGGGAGCGGCTCCAGTAGTGGGCCTCGCCGGTCCGGGCGCTCAGGTCGAGGGCCTCACGGTTGGCCCAGGCCAGCATCAGCACGTTCCCGTTCCGGTGGTCCTGAGCCACGACCGGCACCAGTCCATCGGGGCCGAACTTCACCTGATCGAGCCATGGGTCGCGGGTCACGGCCAGAAAGTACCGGGGGCCCACTAGATTGTCAAAAACCCTTGTGGCGCTTTATCTTGCCCCCGTTTCCCACCCTCCGTTAACGCCCCCCGGAGTCGCCGTGACCGGTCGCAGGCTGCTGGGCTTTCTGGCCCTCATGGTGGCCCCCACGATGCTGTCGGCCCAGGGGGCACCCCGGCCGCTCATCCTCACCCTCCCGGTCTCGGTCCGGTCGGCGGGGATGGGGGGGAGCGGTGCGGCACTCGCCGGGGACGCGAGCGCCACGTTCCTCAATCCCGCCGGCCTCGCCACCATCCGGAACATCGCCATCGAAGGGGCGGCGCAGCGCTATCCCGACGGGTCGCTCGAGGGGATGGCGGCCGGCGCCTTCCGGCTCTTCCAGTTCGACCTTGGCGGCGGAATCCACTACCTCCGCTTCAGCGACACCTCGGCCACCAAGGACAACCTCCAGTGGACCGCCTCGGGGGTCTACCGCTTCGGGCTGATCGCGATCGGCAGTTCGCTCAAGTACGTCTCGCTGGAAGATTCCACCGGTGAGACCCGCCGCTCCGCCACCGTGGATGCCGGCTTCGGGATCCACGTCTTCGACATCATGACGCTCTCCTTCGCGGCGCAGAATGTGGGCAGCTGGCGGGTGACGGGCGGGCCGCTCGAGCTGCCGGTCACGAAGCGGGCGGGGCTGATGTTCAACTATGTCGACCCGCAGGGGCCGGCGCGGCTCCTCACGACGCTCGACCTGATCTGGACCGACCGGGCCGACCGGCGCACCATCCTCGGTATCGAGGGCGGGTACGTCCACGGCAAGGTGGGCGTGATCGGGCGACTCGGCTACGGGGCGCAGCCCGAGGCGTCGGGGCAGAAGAAGGTCTCGCTGGGCGCGAGCCTCGTACTGACGCGGGTCAACATCGACTACGCCTGGCAGCGGCGCACCCGGCTCGGCAACCAGATTCACCGGCTGGGTCTCCGGTTCACCCTCTGATGCGGCGGCGGTGGGGCATGATCTTCCTCGTGGTTGTCGGCGCGCTCATCGCCGGCTACGGCACCGCGTACGTCGCGAGCGACGACGTCCGCTATCTCACCCGCGCGGGCATCGAGCAGACCAGGATCCTCGAGAGCCGCCAGCCGATCAGCAAGCTCATCGACAACCCGAAAACCCCGGCGGAGACCCGGCAGCTGCTCCGGCTGGTGCTCGACGCCCGGAACTTCGCGGCCGAGATCGGCTACGAGGCCAAGGAGACCTACACCACCTACGTCGACGTGGGGCGCGATACCCTGCTGCTGGTGCTCAGCGCCAGTCCGCGGAACTGCTTCTGTGCCCACACCTGGCAGTACCCGATCGTCGGGAGGATTCCCTACAAGGGGTTCTTCGACCCGAAGATGGCGCGGAAGGAAGCCGAGCGGCTGGAGAAGAAGGGGTATGACATCTACCTCCGCCCCGCGGGGGCGTACTCCACCCTCGGCTGGTTCAACGATCCGCTCTACTCCACCGCCATGAGCCGCGACTCGGTGGAGCTGGTGGCGACCGTCCTGCACGAGATCGCCCACAACACGCTCTACGTGAAGAGCGCCACCACCTTCAACGAGAGCTTCGCGCAGCTGGCGGGGTATCGCGCGGCGGAGGTGTTCTTCCGGCGGCGGGGCTCCGATTCGGCGGCGGCGCAGGCGGCAAACCGCTGGCTCGACGAGGTGGTGCTCTCGGGGTACTACACCGAGCTGGCGGGGAAGCTCGATACGCTCTACCGGACCACCACCGATTCGGTGGCGATCGACTCCGGCCGGGCGGCCCTGGGGCGCTGGGCCCGGGAGACGCTGCGGGACTCGGTGGGGCCGAAGCTCAAGACCTACACCATCGGCCCGATGGCGGACCGGCCGATCAACAACGCCCGGCTGATCGCGGCGCGGATCTATCGCGACCGGCTCGATGTGCTGGAGCGCTGGTACCAGCGGGACGGGGGAGACATCGCCAAGTCGGTTGCCGACCTTCGCACCCTGCTGGCCGGGGCGGAGGGGGACTCGGCCTTTGCCCGGCTGGAGGCGGCGGTCGGGTCCTGAGCCGGTCTTCCTGAAAATCAGGGATCCCTCGCTGCGCTCGGGATGACAGACCTGGTGCTCGCGGGGCGACCGATTCTGTCATTCCGAGCCGCATCGCGGCGAGGAATCCCTGCTTTTTCGTTAGCAGGATCACAGAGCCGGCCGCCTGACGCCGCTATTCTGTCATTCCGAGCCGCATCGCGGCGAGGAATCCCTGTTCTTCAAAGCGACACCCGAGGCACCCATGACCAAGCCCCGCAGCGGCACCCTCGCCGCGCTCGCCTCCCTGACCATGCCCGGGCTGGGCCAGCTCTACAACGGCCAGCCGACGCTCGCGCTGGTCTTCTTCATCGGCTACTGGGCGATCGGGCTGCTCTACACCCTGCGCGTCATCGCGCTGCTTGCGGCCCCCAACCCCGCGACGGCCACCGGCGGCACCACCGGTCCCTTCCTCGGCATGACTGTGATCTGGCTGGTGGGGGTGGTGCAGGCGGTCCAGGCGGCCCGGGCGCAACCGGATTACGAGCTCAAGCCTTACAACAACGGCTTCCTCTACACCGCCACGTATCTCCTCGCCTACATCGCGCTGCCGCTGCTGGCGGCGCTGCCGCTGGCGAAATACGCGGTGCGGGTGCGGGGGAATGGTGAGCTGCCCGATTCGGTGGCGACCACCTCGGTGCTCGCGGGACTGCTCCGGCAGGCGCGCCAGTCGCAGGCGGGCGACCCGGTCGACCTCAAGATCGACATTCCCGACCCCGAAGCGGCCGCCGCCAGTGCGACCACGGTGTTCCATGTGGCGCTGGTCGGCGGGCCTGACGGCGGGATCTACGATGCCACCAGCAGCGAGGCGGTGTGCACCCGGCGGGCCGACCCGGCCGCGCCGAGCTGGGCCGGGCTCTACGCCAATCCCTCCGACACCGCGGGGCTCACCGCGATCCAGTTCCGGATCCCGATCGCCGAGGGCGAGACCAACGACTTCCAGCTGAGTGTCAATCGGGGCTCTGGCGATCACACCCGCAGCTACCTGATCGACGGGCGGCGCCCCTGGGGCGAGGACGGGAAGGGAAGGGCCTCGGTCGAGCGCCGCGGTGACGGCGCCACCATCCGGGTGGATGCGACCACCGAGAACGGCGTCCGGGTCGAGGTGGTCATCCAGTGCCGCCGGATCGCGACGGAATAGGACTGCTTCAGTCGGAGAAACAGGCTTCATCACCCCTTACCGGGCAATTCACCAGCCGGCACTCAGCTTTGCCTCCGTACCGAGCGCGTTCCCCTCGCGTTTCCTCCCGGAGGCACTCTCATGTCCCCTCGTTCCCTCTGGCTCATCGCGCTGGCGCCGCTCGCGCTGCTGGCGCGGCCCGCGACCGCGCAGAAGCCCGCGAAGGATGAGCCGATCCAGCCGATCGAGGCACCGAAGCACGTCGATGCCAAGAAGGTCGAGCTCGGCAAGAAGCTCTACTTCGATCCGCGGCTCTCCCGGTCCGGGTTCATCAGCTGCAACAGCTGCCACAACCTGAGCCTGGGTGGCACCGACAACCTGGAGACCTCGATCGGCCACAACTGGCAGCGCGGCCCGATCAACGCCCCCACGGTGCTCAACTCCAGCATGAACCTGGCGCAGTTCTGGGATGGCCGGGCCAAGGACCTCAAGGAGCAGGCGGGCGGACCGATCGCGAATCCCGGCGAAATGGCCTTTTCGCATGAGCTCGCGCTCGACGTGCTCCGCTCGATTCCGCAGTACGTGGCCGAGTTCAAGGGCGTGTACGGGAGCGACGGCGTGACGATCTCGGACGTGACCGACGCGATCGCCGCCTTCGAGCAGACGCTGGTGACACCCGATTCCCGCTTCGACAAGTGGCTCCGGGGCGACCAGAAGGCCATCACGCCGGAAGAGCTCGCCGGGTACGAGCTGTTCAAGAAGAGCGGCTGCGTGGCCTGCCATCACGGCGCGGCGGTGGGTGGGAGCTCGTTCCAGAAGATGGGACTCTTCGGCACCTACGATACGAAGAACGCGGCGATCGGGCGGGCGGGGGTGACGAAGAACGACGCCGACCGGATGATGTTCAAGGTGCCGACGCTCCGGAACGTCGAGCTCACCTATCCCTACTTCCACGACGGCGCGGCCTGGACCCTCGACCAGGCGGTGATGACGATGGGGCGGCTCCAGCTGGGCCGCGAGTTCACCCCGACCGAGATCTCCCAGATCGTGGCGTTCCTCAGGACTCTGACCGGCCGGCAGCCGACGTTCCCGCTGCCGATCCTGCCGCCGTCCTCGTCGACCACGCCGGTGCCGAAGCCGTTCGGGAACTGAGGCGGCAAGGCGGCAAAGCGGCAAAGCGGCAAGGCGGGAGAAGCGCTGCTGTCATCCCGAGCGCAGCGAGGGCTCTACTCGAGGCCGAGTAGATCCCTCGGTCGCGTTGCTCCCTCGGGATGACAAGCCTTGTCCGCTTTGCCGCCTTGCCGCCCTACTTCAGCAGGCTGATATCCCCGCTCCCCGTCTCCACCGAGATGCGCCCGGTGCCCTTGCCCAGGCGGCCCCGCAGGTTCCCGTCATCCTTGTGCACCAGCTGCATCGGGAAGTCGACGTTGAAGTCGCCACTCCCGGTGTCGAGGTCGACGGTGGCGTCGACACCTTCCGGCAGCCGCAGCGTCACATCCCCGGAGCCGGTATCGATCGCCAGGTGCGAGGGGCTGCTGCGGAGCGTGGCCTTCACCTCGCCGCTGCCGGTGTCGAACTCGATCCGCCCGGTGCTGACGCTGTTGGCGATGATGTCGCCCGAGCCGGTGTCGACCCGGAGCTCATCGGCGGTCACCTCGCTGATCTCGACGGTGCCGCTTCCGGTGTCTATGTCGAGCAGGCTCCCCGAGGACCCGGTCACGTCGACATCGCCCGAGCCGGTGTCGATGCGGAGGGTGCCCTTCGTCCCGCGGGTGGTGACGTCGCCGCTGGAGGTGTCGAGCAGGAGCTCGCCGTCGACGTTGGTCACGTCGATCCGTCCCACGCCCACGAAGACCGCGACCCGCTTGCCGGCCGGCACCGCGATCCGGAGGTTGGCTGCCGCCTCGAGGCCGTCGCCGTCGCCCCGCACCCGGACCTTGTGGCCGTGCCCGCGCCACCCCCGGTCATCGTCGTCGTCGCCGGAGTAGCCGCCGCCCCAGGTCCCATCCTCCCGGATCTGGAAGGAACTGCTGGAGCCCCGGCCCATCGCCCGGTAGACCAGGTCATCGTCGGGGTAGCGGATCACCAGCGCCTTCCGCCCGCGGATGTCGGCGGTCTCCGGCTTGATCTGGTTGCCGTCCCGGCCAACCGGGGTGACCTGCACCGTCACGCTCCCGCCGCTGGCGGCGGTGACCGTGGCTTCGCCCACGAGGTTGTAGACCGCGACGGCGTCGCCGGGGACGGTGAAGGACTGGGCGGCGGCGCCGCCGGGCAGGGCGGCCAGCGCCAGCAGGCCAGCGAGAGAAAGACGGGTCACGACCAGGGCTCCGGGTTGGTTTCTGCCTTGGACAGACGGCGGGGCCGGAGGGTTGGATTCGCCTCTTGCGGGGGGCGGAATCGGTGGCAAATTCGCTCCGCCTGCGCCCCTGGCGCGGCTTCCTTCTCCCCTGGAGCGGCATGGCGCGGGATCTTCTCCCCATGGTGCGCGACGCGCTCGCCGGCCGCTACGCGGTCGAGCGGGAGATCGGCCGTGGCGGGGCTGCCCGGGTCTTCGCCGCCCGGACCCCGGAGGGCCAGCTGGTGGCCCTCAAGGTGCTGCACCCGCAGCTCACCGTCAGCGTCACCGCCGACCGCTTCCTCCGCGAAATCGAGCTGGTCCGCCGCCTCGAGCATCCCCACATCTCCCGCCTGCTCGACTCCGGCGAAGGCGACTGGCTCATCTTCTACGTGATGGAGTTCATCCCCGGCCCGACCCTCCGGGTCCACCTCGACCGGGTCCGCCGCGCCTCGATTTCCGACACCCTCCAGATCGCCCGGACCCTCCTCGGGGCCCTGGCCTGCGCCCACCGGCAGAACATCGTGCACCGGGACGTGAAGCCGGAGAACGTGGTCCTCTCCGAGACCGGGGCGGTGCTGGTCGACTTCGGGATCGCCAAGGCGGTGGCGGAAGCGGGGATGGACCGTCTCACCCGGTCCGGGTACACCGTGGGGACCTCGACCTACATGAGCCCCGAACAGATCGCCGGGGCTCCAGATATCGACGCCCGAACCGATATCTATTCCTTAGGATGTGTCCTCTTCGAGTGCCTGGCGGGCCGCCCGCCGTACGATGGGGGCCGGGATGACCTGGTCCTCACCTATCACCGGACTGCACCGGTCCCGGATGTCCGCGCCCACCGGCCCGACACCCCGGAGCCGCTCGCGCGCGTGCTCATGCGCGCCATGGCCAAGGACCGGGACGACCGCTTCGGGTCCGCCGAGGCGATGGACGCGGAGTTCCTCACCCTCGCCGGCTGATTCCCCGTGGACATCTTCGTAGCCCGCCAGCCGATCTTCGACCGTCGGCGCAACACGGTGGCCTACGAGCTCCTCTTCCGCTCGGGGATGACCAACGCCTTCGGCCAGAACGACCCCAACAAGGCGTCGATCCAGATGATGGATACGACGCTGCAGGGCTTCGGGCTCGACAGCCTGGTGGGCGACAAGCAGGCCTACTTCAACGCCTCGCGGGACGTGCTGGTGAAGGAGCACTGGGCGGTGCTCCCGCCGGAGCGCTCGGTCATCGAGGTGCTGGAGAACATCACCCCCGACGCCGAGGTCGCGACCGCCTGCGCGGGGCTCAAGCGGGCCGGCTTCCGGCTGGCGCTCGACGACTTCGTCTTCCGGCCGGAGTACGAGCTGCTGCTCCCCATGACCGACGTGGTGAAGGTCGACTTCCTGGTCACGAAGGGGGAGGAGCGGGAGGCCCTGGCGCGCCGCTTTGCCCCGCGGGGCATCACCATGCTGGCCGAGAAGGTGGAAACCCACGAGGAGTTCCAGGCGGGGCTCGATGCCGGCTACGAGCTCTTCCAGGGCTACTTCTTCTGCAAGCCGGAGATGTTCAAGGGCAAGGACATCCCCGCCTCGAAGACCAACCTGCTCCGGCTGATGCAGGAGATCAACCGGCCCGAGCTCAACTTCGAGCAGCTGGAGAACCTCATCAAGAGCGAAGTGACGCTCTCGGTGCGCCTCCTGCGCTATCTCCGCTCGGCCGGCTTCGGCTGGCGCCACGACGTGGAGACCATCGAGCAGGCGCTCCGCATTCTCGGCGAGAAGACCATCCGCAAGTGGGCCTCGCTGGTGCTCCTCACCCTGATCGGCGAGGACAAGCCGGCGGAGCTGGTCACCACCACCCTGGTCCGGGCCCAGCTCTGCGAAGCGCTCGGCGCCCAGGCCGCGCTGCCGGAGCGCCAGGCCGATCTCTTCCTCGTCGGGCTGCTCTCCACCCTCGATGCGATGCTCGACCGGCCCATGGCCGACGTGCTGGGCCAGATGGCGGTGAGCCCCGAGGTGAGCGAGGCCCTGCTCCAGCACGACAACCTCCTGAGCGACACCCTGGAGCTGGCGATGTCCTACGACCGGGGTGACTGGGACCGGGTGCGGACCATCGCCCCCCGCATCGCCTATCCCGAGCGCGCCATCCCGCTGGCGTATCGCAACGCGGTGGAATGGGTTAGCGGCCTCACCGCGTGCGCCTGAGCATTTCCGCCAGCCGATCCTAAAGCTGCTTCATAATCCGGGCGATACTCGGACGAGGAGCTCCACGTGGGCTCACGAACGTCCCAGCACGCCGGGAGGCGGTATTCTCGTCGCCAACAGCAGCAGCGAAATCTTCGTGGCCCGCCAGCCGATCTTCGACCGGCGGCAGGAAGTGTACGGCTACGAGCTCCTCTTCCGGTCGAGCTCCGACAACGCCTGCCATACCGACAATCTCGACCAGGCGTCCTTCGAGATGCTGCACACCAGCCTGCTCGGGTTCGGGCTGGACGTGCTGCTCGGCGACAAGGTCGGGTTCGTCAACGCCTCGCGTGAGGTGCTGACCCAGGAGTTCTACCTCGTCCTGCCGCGCGACAAGACCGTGATCGAGCTGATCGACACGGTGGAACCCACCGCCGAGGTGGTGGCCGCCTGCCAGGCGCTCAAGCGGGCCGGCTACCAGCTCGCCCTCGACGACTTCGTGCGCCGCCCCGAGATGGTGCCGCTCACCGAGCTGGCCGACGTGATCAAGGTCGACATGCTCCACAGCTCACCGGCCGACCGGCGGGCCATCGTGCGGGAGTTTGCCCCGCGGCGGGTGCGGCTGGTGGCGGAGAAGGTGGAGAGCCGGGTGATGCTGGCCCAGGCGATGGAGGAGGGGTTCACGCACTTCCAGGGGTACTTCTTCTGCGAGCCGGAGGTGCTGAGCGCCGCCGACGTGCCGGCCTACAAGCGGAACTGCGTCCGGTTCATGGCGGAACTCAACCGCTCCGAGCTCAACTTCGACAAGCTGGACGAGGTGATCCGCCAGGAGATGGCGCTGGCGGTGAAGCTGCTGCGTTACCTCAACTCCGCCGGCTTCGGCTGGCGCCACGAGGTCACCTCCATCAAGCACGCCCTCCGGGTGCTGGGCGAGACCGCCGCCCGGAAGTGGTGCTCGCTGATGGCGCTGACGGTCATGGGCGACGACCGGCCCTCGCAGATCGTGGTGCAGTCGCTGGTGCGGGCGATGTTCGCGGAGCAGGTGGCGCGCGAGGCGGGCTTCGGGCAGCGCTCGCCCGACTTCTTCCTGATCGGGATGCTCTCGTCGCTCGAGGTGCTGATCGGCCGGCCCATGGCCGAAATCCTCACCCAGATCCCGGTGAGCCACGAGATCCGCGACACCCTGCTCGGGCGGAGCACCACGCTGTCCCCGATCTGGGGCCTGGTGCTGGCCTACGAGCGGGCCGAATGGGACCAGGTACGCCAGCTCGCCACCCGCAACCCGACGTCTCCGCGAGGCGGCTCCCCGGACTCTGTCGCGACTCGGTGCAGTGGTCGACCGGATCTACCGGGCCTAGGCCCGGTGGAGCCGGCGGCTCGGGGCGCCTTAGTACAAGCAGGCGATTTTCCACACCACGATGGTGTAGACCGCCTTCATTCCCACGATGCTGTCCTCCGGGACCGTCATGATGTCGCGCGAAAGCACCGTGACGTCGGCGAGCATCCCGGGCGGGCTGCCAGCCGGCCCTTCTCCTGCTCCTCGAACGCCTGGGCGTTGCTCCGCGGTAATACGCCCGCAGGGCCTCGTCGCGGGTCATCTTCTGGGCCGGATAGAACTCCGACCCGTCGAGGCTTGCAGCGCACCATCACGCGCATCGAACGGCCGCGATCAGGTCAGCATCCTCCACCGGGACGTCGGTCCCGTTGGTAAGCCACCGCGCCACTCGCGAGCAGCGTGTACCGAACGTGAGCGCCCGCTTCCGCCCGGGCCGCGCCGAGGCGCCAGGCGCAGGGGCCGTCGGAGGTGGCGTGGTCCCTGCATCGACGCGATCGCGAGTACCTGGCGAACCGGGGCTGGTCGGCGGGGTCGAGGTGCTGGGCGTGCGCTCCACCCGCCAGCGCAGGTCGGTGCGTCCCCATCACCCGCTCGTGAACGTCAGCGAGCACCTCGCAGTTGGCCCGGTCGCCGATGGCGTGGGTCGCGCCTGGAAGCTGTCGGCCAGCGCGATGCGGGCCGCGCTCCTCCAGCACCTTCGGCGGCGTGGTGGCGAGGTCCGGTGCTGGTCGCGGGGTCTTCGTACGGCTGCAGCAGCCACGCGCCGCGGGAACCGAGCGCGCCGTCGGCAACCAGCTTGATAGCCAGGACAGTGAGAAGCCTCGAAGCCGAGCATCCGGTAGTCACGCAGGCCTGGCCTTGAGCTGTCGGTGGATTCGCCCCGACCATCACGTAGAGCCGCACCGGGAGCTTGCCCTGCTTGGCAGGCCGGCGGAAGAAGTCGATCGTGGCGAAGGGGCTTCCGGCATTCGCAGGCTGGTGATGCCGCGGAGCACGTCCTCCCCGCCAGTTCCACCGCCAGCGGGCGCCTCCGCCTCTGCTCCTCGGAGTTCGCTGCGCCTGCCATTCCCCGAGCGCCTTCCGCGCGCAGCCCCTGCGCCGTCTCGCGCAGCACGCCGGTCGGCTCCCCGTCGGGGCCTTGAGGATCTCACCGCCGGGCGGGTTGGGGGTGTGGCGGTCGATCCCCGCCAGCGAGCGCCAGCCCGTTCCACCATCGCGGCGTGCCCGCTGGCGTGCACCAGGAAGACCGGAGTTCTTCGGCGAGATGCTGTCGAGGCTGGCGTGCACCGGCATCCCCTCGACCGCGCCCGCCGGGGGACCATCCCACTTCTCCTGGTGCCAGCACGCGGCCCATGACCCAGGCGCCGTCCGCGATGTCCCTGGTGCTCGCGCCGACCATCGAGACGATGTCGTCCCACTTCTTCGCGCGGGTCAGGTTGAGCTGGAGCCGCGAGCAGCCCAGCCCATGAAATGCCCGTGCCCCTCGATGAGGCCGGGAATCGCGAGTTGCCCCTTGAGGTCCACCTGGTTGGTGCGCGGGCCGACCATCGCCTCGATGGCCGAGTCGCTGCCGACCATCAGCCGGTCGCCCTTGATGGCGATGGCCTGTGCCACCGGTTGGCACTGTCGAGGGTCACCACCCGCCCATGGAGCAGGACCAGGTCGGCGGGATTGGCGGGGGTGCGGGGGTGGAGCAGGCGGAGACGAGGAGCAGCGCGGCGAGCGCCAGGACGGGAGAGTCGCAGGGTCATCGCAGGGTTCGGGTATACGGTCGTCCTTCGCGGTGCTGGGCGGTTTCGAGCGCCAGCGCTGGTTCCACGCTGCCGGCGAGGCCGGTGAGCCGGCCGGCGACGTCGGCGGCGGGAGCGCCCGGTCGAGCTCGAGCGCGAAGCTGAGCCCGCGCCCGAGCGTGAACGGCTGGTCGACCAGGGCGGCCCACGACGCCGAGGGCCCCGGGGCGCGGGCGGCGACGAGTCGCACTGGCGTCCTCGGCCGGCTGCGGCAGCACCGGGATGGAGAGCCGAGCGCCGAGTTCGCGCCATTCGTCCCAGCCGTCGAGCGCCACCAGCGCGGTAAAGTGCCAGTCGAGATCGGCGGCGAGCTGCGCGAAGGTGCGGAGCAGGTCGTGGTCGGTGGCCGGCGTCCCACGGCTTCCCGAGGGCACCCCGCCCGACTCGGCGAACCACTGCCGCGCGGGGCAGCGTGTCGGGCTTGAAGCCGAGGAGAGCGTAGCGCCTGGTGCGCTGGATCTCGCGACGGGCCAGCGCCCGCTGCGCCGGGAACTCCGCCGCTTCGGCCGCGCCTTCGAACGCCACCTCGGCGGCGAGGTAGCGGCCAGCCTGCCGGAGCACGCGGCCGCGGAGGTGCGGGGTGCGCCGTGGGGCTCGAGCGCAGAGGCGCGGTCGAGCGCCATGAGCGCGCGGGAAGCTCGCCGATCCGGAACGCGGCGTACACCTCGTGCCAGACGAGGCCGAGATCGAGGTCGAGGCGCGCGGCGTGGTCGAGCCGACTCGAGCCCGTCGCGATAGCGCCGGAAGCTCGACAGGGCGGCGCCCAGGCGCCGCCGAGCGCATCGTCGCCGAACTTCGACGTGGCCCGGTCGCTCAGCGCGAGGGCGTCGTCGTGCCGGGCGCCGTGGCGCAGCAGCTCGAAATACTCGATCCACACCTGCTTGAGATCCGGGTTGCTCGCCAGCGGCGCACAGTACGCGGCCTCGGCCAGCCGCCCCTCACGGAGGAGGCGCCGCGGCCGCGAGGAAGCCGGTCCATCGGTGCGCCGGAGAAAACCCGGAACTGGTCGGTCGAGTACATGGGCGCGAATGTAGCTGTCCGACGACGCGTAGTCCGCTAGAGGGATCGAAAGTGGGCTGGTAGGCCAGTGGGTTAGTGGGCTGGGAGGGGGAGGCGGTGGGCTAGTGGGCTCGTGGGCTAGGAATCGCGTCTGGTGACCCGGCGCTGTCGTGGCGGTCACCAGCCGCTCTAGCCCACCAGCCTACTAGCCACTAGCCCACTGTCAGTACCTTTCCCGCATGCCCACCAAAGCCCCCAAGCTCGATCAGGCCCGGCTCCTCCGCGAGCTCTCGATTTCTCCTCATCCCCAGCATCAACGCCCTGCCGTCCCACGCCACCGATTGCCGCGCGGCCGCCGACTGGCTGAGCGGAAAGGACCTCAAGCGCCTCGGCTGCCCCACGGTCGAGCTCCTCGCGGGCAATGGCCATCCCTGCGTCTGGGCCGAGAGTCCGCGGGTGGAGGGCGCGCCGACGCTGCTCATCTGCAGGCACTACGACGTGCAGCCGGTCGACCCGGTGGACGAGTGGGTGTCGCCGCCGTTCGCGCCGACGGTGCGGGATGGGAAAGCTCTTTGCCCGGGGCTCGGCCGACGACAAGGGCGGTATTCTGCGTCCTCCGCGCCTATGAGTCGGTGCTCGGGACGGGAAGCCGCCGGTCAACGTCAACTTCATCTTCGAGGGGGAAGAGTGAGTGCGGCGGGCACGTATCGACGACGTGCTGCAGCGATTGGCACGGCACCGTCGCCGACGCGGCGCTGGTCTGCGACATGAGCTACTATTCCCGGGATCCCCGCGGTCTACACCGCGCCGGGGATGCTACGCCGAAATCACGGTGCGCACGCTCCAGCGCGACCTGCACTCGGGGACGTACGGCGGGGTGGCGCCCAACGCCATCGAGACGCTGGCCCGGCTCCTGACCGACCTCAAGGACGAGACCGCCGGATCCACATCCCCAAGCTCTACAAGTCGGTGAAGGCGCCGTCCAAGGCGTGAACCTGGGCCTGGAAGCGGCTCCCCTTCGACAAGAAGAAGTACCTCAAGGAAGAGGTGACCGGGAAGGCGATCACCGGGCTCAAGAAGTACTCGATCAACGAGCGTACCTGGGCGCTCCCGACCTTCGAGATCCACGGCATCAAGGGGGCTTCGTGGGCGAGGGCGCCAAGACGGTGATCCCCGCCGCCGCGACCGCCAAGGCCGCGCTTCCGCTCGGTGCCGGGTCTCACGCGGCCCGGTGGCCTGAGCGCGCCGCGAAGGCGGCGGCGCCCAAGTACGCCGAGGTCGACGTGAAGATCCTGCACGGTGGCGACCCGGTGGAGGTCGACACGATGCACCCCTCGTTCGCGGTGCTGGACCAGGCGTTCAAGGAAATCGCCGGGAAGCCGCCGGTGCGGGTCCGGGCCGGCGGCTCGACGATCATCCCGCGCCTGGGGCAGAAGCGGAAGCGCCGGTGATCCTCACCGGCATCGCCCTGACGATGGGCTGCACTCCCCGAACGAGAAGCTGGATCTCGCCGTGGAGGGGACTGAGGTGTTCGGGAGGTTCATGGAGGTTTGGGGGAAAAGCGTGAGCGGTAAGCGGTGAGCGGTAAGCGGGTAAGCGGTATGAGAAACGAACGACCCCCGACACGGGGGTCGTTTTCGTTGAGTTCCTGCCTGCTCACTGCTCACCGCTCACGCGGTTTACCTCTCCTCCTCTTCCTCCGGCATCACCTGCTCACTGCTCGACCGCCGGCCACCGGGGTACTGATTCTCTGTCCGCCTGGATGCTGTCGATGCCGAGCACCGCGCGGACCGATGCGACCACGCCGGCGACCACGTCGTCGGCCCAGTAGTCATCGGGGGCGCTTGGTCGTCGGAACGTTGCGGGCGCACTGCTCTAGGTAGCTCACCGCCGTGGTGACCCACTCGCCCTGGGCGCTGGGTACGAGGGCCCAGGAGGCGGTGGACTTGAGCTCCATTTCGGTCAGCGCCGCCAGCTTGCTTCCCAGCCCCTCGGCCACGGCGGCGGAGGCCAGCCGCTTGGCCACGAGGGCAAGGATCTGCGCCCGCTCTCGCGGGCCGGGAGCGGGGCGAAGAAATTCCGCTGGTCCGCCACCATCTCCCCAAGCCGGATCGTCAACCGCGCGCACCCGGGGCTGCAGGGCGGGGGCGCCTCTCGGGCCCACCCATGGGCCGCCTTGAGGATCGATTTCAGAGCTGGTCCGCCTGGGCTTCAGGCGACCGGCGCTCGGTCGGGGCAGTCATACCAGGATCATGCGCCAGAATGCCACGAAAGACAAGACGGGCGGCGCGAAAGCTGCGCGCACCGCCCGCTCGGACTTGACAAGCCTAACCCCTTCGGTCTCCCCGGAATAGCGCCGGGGACCCCGGCGCATGCGGGCGGGATCGGGGCGGCCATAGCGCTTCCTCCAGCCACGCCCCCTACGTAGCCGTTCTGCTCCCAGAAACCGGGAGCAGGTCTGCTCTTAAAACCCCGAACCCTGCGACCCACTTGGCGCTTTTCCCCCAGAAGTACAGGTAGCAGCCGCACTGGCCCGCCGTGTTCGGGATCAAGATCCTCGCCATTGTGCTTGAGGGCGAGGAGGTTGCCCGGCCGGAGCAGGTCCTCGAGCGGGAGATTGGTCGTGAAGCCGTGCTCCGCGTGCACCAGCACATGGGTGACCGAGGGCTTGAGCCGCGCCGGCTCCACCAGCGCGCTCACCGGGACGCCCTCGAAGACGCTGTCGTACCGGCTCCAGCGGGTGACGCAGTGGATGTCACACAGCGTCTCCTGCCGGGGAAGCTGGAGCGGTGGCCTACCCATGAGGGGGTGTACGGTTGCTCCAACCCTCGCCGCTCACCGCGAAGCGCCAGCGGGCGGTGCTCTTCAGCCCCCATCGGCACCAGTCCTGCGATAGTGCAGCACGCGGCCACTTGGGTGACAATCTGTCCCGGGGGAAGGCGCTCCCGGTCGCGGGTGCGGATATCGAGGCGGTCGGTCATGATGGGGAACGTAATCGGGGAGGGGAGGGTTCCTGGAGGCGGGCAGGCGGTCAGTAGTTTCTCGTGTGGGCGAGTACCTCGCCGAGCTCGGTGGACTCGGGGCGCAAGATCAAATACCTGCCCCATTGCGGAGACAACGAGATCAGAAGTTCGGTGCCAAAGCTGACTCTTCATGGAATCACTGACCGCCTGACCGCCTGGCCGCCCTGCCGCCTCACCTCCCGCCCTGGCCGCCTAGCCGCTCTGTGCCGCCTCCAGCTCCACGCTCGTCATCTCCACTCCCTGGATCCCGCACGGCACGATCGCCGCGCCGAACCCGGCAAGATCGTTGGAGACGTTGAGCGCGAAGCTGGTGGTCACCTGGCGCCGCACGTGGATCCCGATGCTCGCGATCTCCCGGCCCCGGTCCACACCCCGGTGTACCCCGGGTTCCGCTCGGCCGGGATCTCGAGCCCTGCGAGCGCCCGGATCAGCGCTTCCTCCACCCGGGCGCAGGAAACCAGTGCAGGTCGGGCTTGTGCTGCTGCAGGTCGAGGATCGGGTAGGCTGACCAGCTGCCCCGGTCCGCCAGGTCACGTCGCCGCCCCGCTCCACCTCCACCACGGTGAGTCCCCGCCGCGCGAGTTCCCCGGGTGGAGCGGCAGGCTTTCGGCTTGGTCCCCCGGCCCAGCGGACCGTGGGCTCGTGCTCGACGAGGAGCAGCAGGTCGCGGTCGATGGCGCCGGCGGCGCGCTGGTCACACAGCGTCCGCTGCAGCTGGTGCGCGTCGGCGTAGGGGAGGTGGCCCAGGTCGACCACCGCGAGCGGGCGGGTCATCCGGCGCGGCCCGGCGGCGGCCCCGGGGCGCACCAGCAGGCAGCCGATGAAGCAGGAGCAGGGCGAACCCCGCCAGGTCGGCGGGCCACCAGGGCGTTGATCGGCCCGGTCGGCAGCATGCAGATGACGGTGAGAAACCCGGTGAGGATCGCCAGCCCGCCGCGGCGGAAGAGCGAGGGCACGCCGCGCATCAGGCCCCAGGCCACCTGACCGCCATCCCGATCCCGGCGAAGGTCCCGCCCACCACCAGCATGAAGACCGGTCCCCCGGTCACCGCGGCGGTCGGTCCCCTGGGCACCAGCAGCCGCGAGCCCCACAGCGCCAGCGCGATCAGCCCGGTGCCGAGCAGGGTGCCGAAGGCCATCGCCCGGACCGCGACACCGATGGAGCCGGGGACGACGGCTTCACCTGGGAGATGGAGTTTGGCACGTTCCTCGTTCCTTGTTCCTCGTTCCTCGTGCGTTTCGTTCTCCGGCAGCGTTCGATGCCCTACGCTGAAGCCAACGAGGAACGCGGAACCCAGGAACGCGGAACGTCAGTTCAGATGTGCATCACCCGGCCCATGCTGTCGAGCGCCGCTTCCGCGACCGCCTCCGAGAGCGTGGGATGGGGCGTGGATCGCCAGGTCCACCTCTTCCACCGTGTATTCTCCCGCGCCACCGCCAGCTCGTGGATCATCTCGAGGCGTGCCCGCCGACGATGTGCGCGCCGAGGATCTCGCCGTACTTCTTGTCGCGGATGATCTTCACGAACCCGTCGGTCTCGGCTCGACGCGCGGGCCCGGCCGTTGGCGCTGAACGGGCGTCCACCTGGTAGTCGAGCTTCTTCTCCTTGGGACTGCTCCTCGGTGAGCCCGATGCTCGCCACTTCCGGGTGGCAGTAGGTCACCGAGGGGATGTTGTCGTAGCGGATCGGGTGGTGATGCTGCCCCGCGATGATCTCCGTGACGATGACCCCTCGCGGCTCCCCTTGTGCGCCAGCATCGGGACCGGCCACGTCACCGATGCAGTAGACGCCCGCCGTGGTCTCCAGCGTGTCGCGGTTGATCTTGACGAAGCCGCGGCCGGTGAGCTCGACGCCTGATTCCTTGAACCCCATGTTTTCGGTGTTTACCGCCCGCCCCGCCGCCATCAGCACCTTCTCCGCCTCCACCGTCTGGCTCTTCCTGCCGGCTTCGAGCGTCAGGGTGACCTTCTTGCCCACTTCGGCCTTCACCACCTTGCACCCCGGCAAAGACGCCGATCCCCCGCTTGTAGCTCTGGCCACCGTATCCGAGCACTCGCCATCCTCGAGCGGCAGGATCTGGGTGTCTTCGATCAGGTGACCTTGCCCCGAAGCTGTTGAAGATGTCGGCGAACTCGCAGCCCACCGCCCTAGCAGCGCCGATCACCGCGATCGAGGCCGGCGCCTTCTCCAGGAACAGCGCCTCGTCCGAGCTGATCACGGTGGTCTTGTTGATCTCGAGACCGAGGGCGGATCCCTTCACCCGGCTCCCGGTCGCGATCACCACCGCCTCCTTCGCCTCGTGCACCTCGGCCCCGACCTTCACCTTCTTGCCGGGCTGGAGCACGCCGTCACCCTTGAGCACGGTGACCTTGTGTTTCTTCATCAGGAACTCGACGCCCTTGGCGTTCTGCTCCGAGACCTTGCGGCTCCGCTTCATCGCGACGCCGTAGTCGGTCTTCACCTCGCCCACCTGGATCCCCAGGTCCTTCGCCTCGTGGCGATGACCTGCGCGGGTCCGGGCGCTGTACAGCAGCGCCTTGGGTGGGGATGCAGCCGATGTTGACGCAGACGCCGCCCATCTTGTCCTTCCGTTCCACCACCGCGGTGGCGATCCCGAGCTGGGCGGAGCGGGATCGCGTAGACATAGCGCAGGCCGCCGCCGATGATGATCACGTCAAAGGTTGCCACGTCGGTCCTCGTTGCGGTGAGACCAGGTCGAAGGCGAAGCCGGCGGTGAGCGCCAGCAGGTGTTATGGACGTCGACGGCTCGTTGCTGGTGTCGTCGATCGACCGGCGCCCAGCCGGTAGCGCAGCCCACCGAGCCGGCCGATGTCGATCTCGGCGCCCAGCACAGCCCATGTCCAGTTCGCAGGACGAGCCTCGAGGCCGGTCGTCGCACCGTACCGTGGACGACTGGGTGCCGCTCCGGCCTCGACCTGCATCACTTCACCTTGCTCAGCGTCGACCTGCTCGAGGTACATGGAACGAGGCCTTGAGCGCAGCGTAGCCCTTGAGCAGGACGGGGACCTGGATGTAGTCCACGTTGATCCCGCCGACCACCGTGGAGCCGGGGACATCGACCCCTGTCCCTTCCTGCGAGCAGCGCCTCGCCTGGAAGGCCATCAGCTGGCTGATCCCCGCGGTGATCATGACGCCCGCGTGCAGGCCAGTCCGCCGGTGGCCCTGGTCCGGTGTTCGCTACCCCACGTCGCGAAGTTCGACTCCGCCCACCGGGACAGGCGGTGACCTTGTGGTACGGGGACCGGGGCCGGTGCTCTCGGCGCCGGGTGGAGTCCGCCGCGAGCGGCCACCAGACCGCGCGCAAGGTCCGGTCAGGTCAGCGCGCGGTCCTCCGGGATCCGGCCACGAAGGTCCAGCGCCGAAGGCGGGTTTCCTGGAAGTATCCGCTTGAGCGCCTCGAGGAATGCCGCCCCTGGGTGCCCTGCTGATCACCCGGTGATCACAGGACATCGTCATCCCGGAGCGCCGCCGCGGCACCACCCCGCCTGTTCACCACCGCCGGCTTGCACGATGCTGCCCACCGCGAGGATGCCGCCTCCGGCGGGTTGATCACCGCGGTGAACTGGTCGATGTCGAACATGCCGATGCCGGCGATCGAGAAGGTCTCGGTGTAATTCCTCCGGCTTGAGCCGCCGGTCGCGCGCCCGCCTGGCCAGGTCCTTCGCCTCCGCCCCGATCTGCCGGAGCGACTTCTGGTCGGCGAAGCGGATGACGGGCGATGAGCCCATCCTCGACGGCGACGGCCATGCTCACGCACGTCGTTCCAGTAGCGGATCCGGTCGTCCTGCCACCAGGTGGCTGCAGGCCCGGTGCTGCTTGAGGGCGATGCCACCGCCTTGATCACGATGTCGTTGAACGAGACCTTCTGGTCCGCAGGTGCGGCCTGGTTGAGCGCCTCGCGCGCCTCGGCCGACCGCTCCATGTCGATCTCGGTGGTGAGATAGAACGTCGGCACCGGCCCGATCGACTGGGTCAGCCGCTTCGCAATGGTCTTCCGGATCTGGGTGAGCGGAACGTCCTCGAACCCGGTGGAGACCGTCGGCGTCGCGGCGAAGCCCGCCGGCGCAGCCGCCGCCGCCGGCGCGTTCTCGAGATCGCGCACCACGATCCGCCCCTCGGGCCGGAGCCCCTGGACCCGCGCCAGTCGACGCCCCGATCGGCGGCGACCACAGCGGCGACGCCTTGAGACGGCCGCCAGCCGACGGAGCAGGTGCGGGAGCGGGCGCCGGGCTGGAGCGGGTGCTGTCGGCGCCGCGGCAGCGGCGCCTTCGGCGCAAGGAGCAGCCGCCGGGGTGGCCGGAGCGCCGCAGGCTTCGCCGCAGCGGCCGCCTTCTTGCGGGGCCGCACTGACGAGTGCCGAGACATCCTCGCCCGCCGCACCGATCACCCCCACCACGTTCCCCACCGGCACCGTGGTGCCCGGCGCGATCGCGTGCTTGAGCAGCGGACGCCAGCCCGCGGCCCGGGCCTGGAGGTCCATCACCGCTCTTGTCGGTTTCGACTTCCGCGAGGATGTCGCCGACGGCCACGGTGTCACCTCCTCGTCTTCCACTCGACCAGCCGCCCCTCTTCCATCGTGGGAGAGAGGGCTTCCATGAGAACCTTGGTAGCCATTAGCCGTTAGCCTTTAGCCGTTAGCCCCTGTTGGTTGCATCATTGAGACCGCGCCACTGGGCCAGGGCCGTCGCGAGAGCGCTAACGGCTAACGCGCCAACGGCTAACGGCCAACGTTCGCCTTGCTCTACGTAGAGAACTTTCTTCACCGCGGCCACCACCTTCTCCGGCGACACCTTGGCCGCTTCTCGAGATGCTTGTTATAGGGCATCGGCACGTCGGCCCCGGTCACCCGCAGCACCGGCGCGTCGAGTTCGTCGAAGATCCCCCTGGATCTCGTCCACCACCTGGGCGCCTCGCGCCGGCGAAGTACCAGCCCCTTCTTCCGCCACCACCGCACGGTGCGTCCTGCTCACCGAGGCGCGAAGATCGCCCCGAGGTCGAGCGGCCGGATGGTGCGGAGGTCGAGTACCTCCGCCTCGATCCCCCTCGGCGGCTGGCTGCTCCGGTGCCGCCTTGAGGCAGATGGCGACGGTCTTGAGCAGCAGATCAGGGTGACGTGATCGCCGGGGCGCTTGATGTCGGCCTGGCCGATGGGGACGACGTGCTGCTCCTCGGCACTTCGCCCTTGGTGTTGTAGAGGAGCCTCCTTCCGCGAATACCACTGGGTCGGGATCGCGGATGGCGCTCTTGAGGAGCCCTTCGCGTCGGCCGGGGTGGCGGGCATCACGACCTTGAGCCTGGGACGTGGGCGTACATCGACCGGAAGGTCTGGGAGTGCCGGGCCCTGCTCGAGCGCCGCGCCGGCGGGACCGCGGAAGACGATCGACATCGGCACCTGCCCGCCCGACATGTAGCGCATCTCGCGGCGGCGTTGATGATCTGGTCGCAGGCGAGAAGCGCGAAGTTCCAGGTCATGAACTCGATGACGGGCTTGAGTCCGATCATCGCCGCGCCGACGCCCACGCCGGCAAAGCCCACTTTCGGTGATCGGGGTGTCGGATATCCGGGTTGGGCCCGAACTCCTCCAGCAGCCCGCGGCTCACCTCGTAGGCGCCCTGCAGACCCTGACCTCCTCGCCCATGAGGAAGACGTCGATCGCGGGGCCATCTCTTCGCGGAGCGCCTGGTTCAGGGCGTCGCGGTAAGGAGAGTCGGCATCGAGGGTCGAGGGTCAGGGGTCGAGGGTCAAGGGTCGAGGGTCGCTGCCGCAGGCAGGCAAGTACACCGAAGGCTCGCACCTCTCCGAAGAGCCCGTGACCCTTGACCCTCGACCTCACGCATACACATCGGTCCACACCTCCTCCGGCTCCGGATCGGGGCTCTGGTCGGCGAAGTCGTAGGAGTCCTGCACTTCGGCCTTCACCCCTCGTCCATCTTCCGGAGCGCCTCGTCGTCGATCAGCCCGTCGGCCTTGAGCTTCTCGCTCCAGAGCGTGATCGGGTCGCGGAGCCGGTGCGCCTCGACCTCTTCCTTGGTGCGATAGTGACCGTGGATCGGGTCCGACATCGAGTGGCCCACGAAGCGGTAGGTGCGGATCTCGAGCAGCGTCGGGGCGGCGGGTCGGCGGGCGCGGACCACCGCCCGGTCCATCGCCGCCTGCACCTCGAGGAGGTCTCGCCCGTCGACCACTTCACGCGACATGTCGTAGCTCGCCGCCCGCTCGGAGATGTTCCAGGTGGCGGTGGCGCGGTCGAGCGCGGTACCCATGCCGTAGCGGTTATTCTCGCAGATGAAGATGCAGGGAGCCTTGTAGATGCCGGCCATGTTCAGGGCTTCGTGGAAGGCGCCGTTGTTGATGGCCGCCTCGCTGAAGAAGCCAGACCGCCACCTGGTCCTGCTTCCGGTACTTGATGGCGAAGCCGATGCCGGCCGCCAGCGGATGTGCCCGCCGACGATCCCGTGCCCGCCGAGGAAGCCGAGCGAGGCGTCGAAGAGGTGCATCGAGCCGCCCTTGCCGTGGGAGCAGCCGGTGCCTTCCCCGAGTTGCTCGGCCATCACCGCCCGGGCCGACATGCCGCGGGCGAGCGCCTGGCCGTGGTCGCGGTAGGTGGTGACGATGTAGCCGTCGGGGCGGCTTCTCGTAGAGGCGCCGACCGCCACCGCTTCCCTGGCCGATGTAGAGGTGGCAGAACTCCAGCCGCCGATCTTGCCGAGGCTGTACGCCCTCACCGGCTTTCTCCTCGAAGCGCCGGATGAGGGAGCATCTGCCGGAGATAGTGGCGGTACTTCTCGGCGAGCTTGGTGTCGGCTTTGCGGGCGGACTTGGCGGTTGCCACAGGTCTGGCTCCGGCGAAAGGCTGTTGCGCCATTAGCTATTAGCCAGCTCCTCAGGCAACGAACCTTGTGGAAATGGCTCGGCCTCGTCCACTGCGACGAGCAGCTAACAGCCAGCGCTAACGGCTAATGGCTGCTTCCGCCTGCTCCCTTGCGCATGGTACGACGACCGGGTGAGCGGGCTCGCCTGTACGGGTGAACCCGGCATTCTTCTTCCCGATCGCGGCCACTTCCGTGAACTCGTCCGGCGTGTAGTACCGCGCGATGGGCAGGACTCCGAGGGCCGCAGGTACTGGCCCAGGGTCAGGGATGCTCCATGTCGCTCCGGCGCAGGTCCCGCATGCAGGTCACCACCGTCCTACCCCCGCCCATGCCCAGAATGATCCCTGACTTGGTGAGGCCGTTGGGCGAGATCCGGCGGGCGTTGGCCAGCAGCGTCAGCGCCTGGTCGTAGCGCCTACCGGGCCGGGCCAGGCGGTAGAGCCGCTCGCAGGTCTCGAGATTGTGATTGAGGATCGCCGGCTCCGCCTCGAGCACGATCGTGAGTGCGGTCTCCGAGCCCTTGAAGTCGGGGATCAGCACTGACCGTGGTCTCGGGGAGCCGCTTCCGGATCTCGGTGACGCACCCGGCGAACGACTCGGCCCCGCCGTTGGGGAGGTCATCCTGGTCTGCCGAGGTGATCACCACATGGGCCAGCCCCATCCGCGCGACTGCCTCGGCGAGGTGCACCGGCCCGACCGGGTCGAAGGCCGCCGTCCCGTGGGAGACGGCGCAGCAGGCGCAGTTCCGGGTGCAGACGTCGCCCAGGATCATGAACGGGGTGGCCTTGTGCTCCCCAGCACTCCCCGATGTTGGGGCAGCGGGCCTCTTCGCAGACTGTGTGCAGGCCCAACCCCGCATCATTCCCTGATCCGATGTGGCTCGCCGCCCGGGGCTTGACCTTGAGCTACGAGGGTTTGCGGACCAAGGAATGGCGTCGGATGGGGCGGGGCGGGAGCCCCGGCCCGGGAGGGTGTGCGGGTGAGCCTGACCAGCGGTGCGGACATCGGGCCCCCGGAAGTGCCGGGGGAATTCGTGAACGGCACCAAGGTAGTGTCGGCCCCCCGGGGGAAGCTATGGAGGGGAACCGTTATTTTCAACTATTTGGTTGAATAGAGTGCAACAGAAAAGGGAGGGCCGACCGCGCCCTCCCCGGTTACCGGCCATCCCTCTGGGGGTCTACGGTGGTGCCGCGCAGGCCTGGCCCAGCGCCTGGGCGCCGAGAGCAGCACCTTCATTCGGCGCCCCGCTTCTTGAGCCCCGCCTGGCGTTGGCGCACCTGCTGTGGTCCGGCCTGGATGTCCACACGGCTCGTCCTTGTCCCGCCTTGCTCAGGTGCCTGCAGGCCGTTGTGGTATTCGATAGAGCCATCGAGTTCTGCTCGCCGAGCCTTCTGGAGCATGTTCAGCGGTCTCCAGACACAGCGCGGCCGGCAAGCCAGGTCTTGAATGGCCTTGACGCAGGCGTAGGCCCTCGTCGGCGCCGCCTCCGGCCGGGCCAGCGAAGTGCCCGCAGAGGGTGCCGGCGCAGCCGGCGGCGAGGACCAAGGCAAGGGTGCGAGACGGCGCATCCGGACATCCTGACGAAGGAGTTGGGGCGGAAGGTAGTGCGGTTCCGCCGAACAGAACGGCCTCCCGTGAGGAGGCCGTTCGCGTTCCTGCGCAGCCAGAAGCTTAGTAGAACAGCATCAGGCCGAAGGCGCCGGTGAAGCCCTTGTTCTTCTGGTGCCGCCCGCCGGGCTGATCTTGCTCCAGGCATAGTCACCTCGCCCACGATCTTGAGCGACTTGGTGGCCTGGTGGTAGATGCCCGCCGAGACCAGGGTGTTCTCCAGCTTGCCGCTGCCGGACGAGGCCTTGAGGAAGCCGAGCCATAGCTGCCGGCGAAGGTGGTCGCTGTTGGCCGAGGTGAAGGTCAGCTGGCCGTAGAAGCCCATCGACTTGGTGGGTCGCCGGTGCAATCATCACCCGCCGCGCCGAACATCGGGGTGGTGCCGGTCGCGGCCATAGTAGCCCGAGCCGTGCGGCCCGAAGGTGCCGGTCTTGTAGGTCACGCCGCCAGCCGCGCCGTAGGCGGTCTTGCTGCTGCCGCCGCTCGGCGGTCTTGCTGTTCTGGAGGGTGCCGCTGGCGAACACGGTCGGGTTACCCGTAGCCGCGACCCTCGGCCTCGAGGCGCGGAATCTGGTGGGTCACGTACGGGCGAAGGTGCAGGATCAGCAGGGCCGATGGTCAGCGACCCGGGCCGGCCGGCCGGGGTCAAGTGGCTCATCTGGGCAACGAAGTTCGGATGGAGTAGCCGAACCCGATGCGGCCAGGGTGCCGGAGGGCGCGATCCCGCCGCCGCCGACGCCGAACAGGGTCGCAGTCGTTCAGGATGTTGGAGCGCGCTGGTAGATGCCAAGCTCCTTACCGGCGACGATGGTACCCCGGCTGCCGCCGATGGTCATGGAGAACACCTGACGCATGTCGATCTGGGCGCCGAAGCAGTCGCGGTGCCGCCGCCACCCTGCGCACAGGGAGCGAAGCCGAACTGCACACCGAGGTCGGTGTTGCCTTCCTTGCCCTTCGCGGTGAAGGTCGCGAACGCGGGAAGGAGGCCGGTGCCGTAGTAGAAGCCCTTGTCGCCGGAGCCCACGAGGCCGCCCGGGGTGGTGCCGGCTCTTCGACTGGCTCTGGTACTGCGCGAAAATGTTGACGTTGCCGGCGAACCCGAAGGTCCAGCCGTTGCTCATCTGCATCGTAGAGTGCCTGAGCGTTGGCGACACTCGCCGCGCCAACCATCGGGGCCCCGAACAACAGAGCGCTGCGCTTCATGTGGTGCTCTCCTGAGAAGTGGACAGAATCGACTGCTCGCTTCAGGACTGCTGGGTCACTGCCATCGGAGTGCTACGGGTCGGACAAGGTATGGGTGCTGCTCACTGCGGTTGATTGCCGGGTCTCGGAGCCGATGGTTCACCTCCCAGAGGACGTACCACGGGGGAAGGATCCGTTGGTTTTCGTACCAGTAGAAATCGTCAGCGTGCCCGTAAACGGAGGGGCTGTGGGGAACCGGAACCCAGTGCGGCTCAGACTATCGAGTGACTGGCGCAGTCCAGCGGAGTCCGCCCGGTCCCAGCGTTGGTGGCTTCCGCCGTAGCTGCTCGGCCAGAAACCCCGCCAGGTAGGCCTGCTTCGCATCGGGTGAGAGCCGCTGCCAGTCCAGGCCGTTTAACCGTAACCAGGCAGTTCCGCTATCTCCCGAGACGGTACCAGATACAGAGTACCGCCGTAGCCGCAGCCATATGGCCTTAATTCCATAGATATACTCGGAATTGAGAGCCCCGACCCGATGCCGTGGAATGCCGTGTCGGACCGGGGCGCGTCAGGGACGTGTCACGCGATTGACGTATCAAATCGTACTGCCATCGTTACTTAGCGCGACGCCTCCGTCACCGTCGGCGCCGTCGCCTCCGCGCTCACCGCCAGCCGAGGATCCACATCCCCGACAGGCTGTCCCGGTACCCGCAGAAGATACGATACACTCCCACCGGGCTCGCCTTGAACCGCACCACATCCCGTTCGGCGATCCCTTCGCTCACCGCCTTGGTGTAGGCCGGCAGGATCGCCGGGTTGTCGGCGCCATGTTCGGCATCAGGTTGGTATCGGCGATGACCTCGGCGCTGTGCGGCGTCCCGTCGTCGTTGACGAAGTTGAGCACCACGGTGCTGTTCTCCGGGACCGTCAGCACCAGCTCGCCATCGATTGTAGCCGTTGAAGTTGAAGGGGCTCTTGGCCCGGCCAGGCACGCCCGCGATCAGCTTGAAGGTGGCCGTCCGGGTGGTGGGGTTCCGCCCAGGCCACGTGGTATCGGGCTGGGCCGTCCCGGCGCCCTGTGCGGCCAGCGCGCACAGGACCCGGGGGCGGGAGGGCGAGCGAGCGCAGCACGCGATCACGCAGGCGTTGCATCCAATACTCCGCAAAGGAAAGGACAGGAGCGCCGTTCGGACGCTCCGCCTGAAGAAGCTACTGCGGTCCGCGCTACGCTTGCCTACCGCGCCGGCTTGGGCAGCGCACCCATCATGGCGCCATGCGCCTTCGGCAGGCCGGGCAACACACCGAGTTGCCCAGCGGGTAGTTGAGCTGGAAGTTGCCGCCGCAGGCGGCGGCGATGAACTGCTCGCCCTTGTACGAGAAGCTCATCGGGGCGCTGTTGCAGCCGGCGCCGCCGTTGAACTGCCAGAGCAGCTTGCCGGTGCGGCTGTCGAGCGTTGAAGTTGCCGTTGCCTTCACCGGTGAAGGTGAGCCCGCCGGCGGTGGCCAGCGCTCCGCCCATCATCGGCTGCGGCACCTTGTTCTGCCGGAACCTTCTTGCCGGTGGCGAGGTTGATGGTGTAGGTGCCACTGCTCTTCACCCGGGATGGCCACGAAGGCGGAGCCGAAGGTAGAGGCGACCCTTCTCCCACGGCGCGTTGTGGGTGATGCGGTCTCATCGGCTGGTGGAGGCCGGCGACGAAGGCGTAGCCCAGCAGCGGATCCACCGCGATCGGCGACCACTCGGCGCCGCCGTTCGCGCCAGGGCATCCGGGTGCCCTGCGCGCTGGGCAGGGCGAACATGTTCTCCTGCGAGGTGAAGTTCTCGGTCTTCCGGACCGGCTTGCCGGTCGCGGCGTCGAGGACGTACACCCAGGCGGTCTTGCCGGCGTGCACCACGACCTTCTGCCGCCGACGGTGGTCACCACCGGGGAGCGAGACGGCGTCGGTTCCCAGACGTCGTGCGGCACGGTCTGGTAGTACCACTTGGTCTTGCCGGTAGTCGCATCGATCGCGACGACGCAGTCGGTGTAGAGGTTGTCGCCCAGGCGGATGCCGCCGTCGAGGTCAGGCGACAGGTTGCCGACGCCGCCGTAGATCATGTTGAGCTGCTTGTCGCCCACGCCGGCGTCATCCAGACGCCGCCGCCGCCAGGTCGGGCATCGGCATACTTGCCGCTGTCGGCCTTCTCGGCGGCCACGTTGCGGTACAGGTCGGCGCCGTCCGCCGGCTGGTCGGCCCGGTGCCCCACCAGCCGTTGGGCGCGACCTCGTCGAAGGTCGGGTCGCCTTGGGGGCCGGGATCGAGTACCAGCGCCACACCTGCTCGCCGCTCACGGCGTTGTACGCGGTCACGTGGCCGCGGATGCCGTACTCACCGCCCGACACGCCGACCACGACATTGTCGCCGATGATCAGCAGGGCGTGGGTGATGCTGTAGCCAGAAGCGGGATCGGCCACCTCGATGTCCACGCGACTTCGCCGATCATCCGGTCGAGGCGATCAGGCGCCCGTCGAGGGTGCCCATGTAGACGTGGGGGCCGTGCACCGCCATGCCGCCGGTTGTTCGGGCCGCAGCAGTAGATCGTGGTGCCGAGCTTGTGCTCGTAGCGCCAGACATAGCACCGGTGTTGAGGTCGTAGGCGATCGCGGCTGTTGTAGGGCGTGGTGACGTACATCATGTTGTCGACCACGATCGGCGTGTTCTCGAAGCTGCCCAGCCGGCTGATGCCGGTCTGGAAGACCATCCGCTGGGACCATCGATGCGGACGTTGACGGTGTTGATCTGCGTGAGGGTGCTGTACCGCTGGTTCCAGTCATTGCCCCCGTAGGTAGTCCGGTGCCGCTGGGCCGATGGGGAGCTGGCCGGCTTCGGCGACGAGCAGCATGGACAGTCCGGCGCGCGCACTACGACACATGAGCAGATCTCCTGATGAGAGAGGAGGAGATTGCAGCGTACGTCCGGCGAGTTCGATGGTGTCTTGGAATGCTACCAATTATTCCCGATCTTCGGCCCCCGTCAAGGGTGCGCGAGGTCGGGACGATCAGCGGAAGAGCAGCGACGCCTTCTTGATGGTGGTCCAGACGCCCCAGAGCATCGGGATGCCCACCGCCATCCGCCACTGCCACAAGTACCCAGCTGCCCGCTTCGGGTTCCTGCCCAGTTGGTCGCTCATGCCGTCTCCAGTGGCTGGACGCGACTTCCGCGTCCAGGTCGGTGTCGGTCATGAAATAGCGGTCCGCCACCGGTCGCACCAGCAGGTTGCAGATGAAGCCACCCACCAGCAGGCCCGCGAGGATGTACATGGTGAGACTGTAGACCTCGGCCGGGGAGTGCGCGGAACAGCTGCCACTGCCGGATGTAGCTCACGATCGCGGGGCCAAGGAGGCCGGCGATCGACCAGGGCGGTGAGGAGCCGGCCGTGGATGGCGCCACGAACTGGGTGCCGAACATGTCGGCGAGGTAGGCCGGGATGGTCGCGAAGCCGCCACCGTACATCGGCGAGGATGACACAGAAGATCCCGGCGAAGAGCGCCACGCTGCCGCTCCGGCCGGCGTTCGGGATCGAGGCGTACAGCACCGTCCCCAGCGTGAAAAAGATCATGAGTCCGCTTCCGCCCGATGTAGTCGGACATCGAGGCCAGGAACTGAACCGTCCAAGGATGTTGAAGAGGAGAGCAGCGCCGCAAGCGCCGCCCCGATGGTGGCTGCACGGGCCTTCTGGTCGGCGGTGAGGTCGGCGAGGGCGCCGGCACCCCGATGAGCCGCCCGCCGAGATCTCCTGGATCATCGAGCTCGCGAGGCTCAGCGCGATGCCGGCGGGGCAGAGCACACCCCAGAGCAGCCAGAACTGCGGGGTCTTCGAGGCCACGTCCACATGGACACGGCGGGAGGTGACCGCGGCAGCCTTCGAGGGCGCGGGCGTCCAGCCAGCAGTTTCCAGTCCTTGGGCAGTACCCGGTAGCCAAGGCGCCGCAGAGCATCGCCACGAAGTAGAGGGCCCCCAGCACCAGGAAGCTCTCCACCCCGACCGAGGTCGCCGAGGCGAAGTGCTTCGCGGGCCGGTCGGCGAGCAGGGCGCCGATCATGGCGCCGCCCCGAAGCCCATGATGGCCATGCCGGTGGCGAGGCCCCGCCGGTCGGGGAACCGCCGGTCAGGGTGGAAACTGGAGATGTAGCCGAGGCCCGAGGCCGCACCCGCCGATGAGGCCGAGGCCGAGCCAGAGGAGCGGAAGGACGTGGAGCTTGACGCCCAGCGCGGCGATCAGGAAGCCGCCGCCCCAGCAGAACGCCGCCGCGACCGCCTTCCGGGGCCGGCCGCCGACCAGCGGCCGAAGATCGCCGCCGAGGAGCCGAGGACGAAGATAGCGAGCGCGAAGGTGAGGTTCACACAGGTGATGGTCCAGTCACCCTCGACCGACTTGGTGATGCCGATGCTTTGGGTGAGCAGCTTCCAGAACACGCTCAGGCCGTACGCCATCCCGATCGAGAGATGGATCGCGAGCGCCGCCAGGGGCACCAGCCAACTGCAGTTGAACCGCGGGCCGGCGACGGTGCGTTCGCGGTCGAGCAGACCGGCCATGACAGCTCCTCAGCGCAGGGTTGGGCCGAAACGGGCGAGAAGGGCACTACATTATTGTGCATGAAGGAAAAACGCCAACCGGGACCGGAGGATGTCGTGCTGCGGCGGAGCGTGTGCGCGGTGGTGATGGCGCTGGCGGTCGCGATGCCCTGTCGGCGGTGCCGGCGCGGGCCAGGGCGCCGCTCCCCGGCTGGGTCACGGTCGACAGCGCGGGCAGGACGATGACCTCGCGCTCGAGGTGCTCGGGCCGGGCCGGCGGCAGCGCCACGATCGCCGGGTATGACCGCGGCAAGGTCGAGGTCGTGGTGCCGGTCAACTGGACGGTGAAGTGGACTGGGTGAACCACGATTCCGCCGCCAGCCACGGCGTGGTGGTGATGGCCGAGGCGGAAACTCCCCTGGAGGGTGGCCGCCCCGCGCTCGAGAACGCGATGACCCGGGCCATGGCCGCGGGGATGAAGCCGAACCAGCGGGACGTGACGACCTTCACGGCCGACCAGGCCGGCTGGTACTGGCTCCTCTGCAGGGAGTGCCGGGGCACGCGATCGCGGGGGGTGGATCAGGCTCAAGGTCGACCGGGAGGGCGCCCGGGGTCTCGGTCAACCTGAAGTAGTCAGTCCGGAAGGTGGCGCGGGCCCGTCGGCGATCGCCGGCGGGCCCGTTGGCGTTCCTGTCGGGTTTTCTGCCACTCGTCCGATTTCAGGGGTGGAGCGAGGGGCCAGCCACTTTTCCGTGAGGACCAGGACCATGCCTGCCAACCTGTCATTCGTGATTCCGGATGCGCCGATGGATTCCACGTCCGACAACATCACGAACATCAAGTACGTGATGGACAGCTACGACATGCTGAACAACGGGATCGAGGCGCTGAAGCACCTGCACGAGGCCACCACCATGCTGCGATCGACCCGGCTGGCCGAGACGGTGGCGGAGCACAGCCAGGTGGTGGGAGGCTTTGCCCGGGGCGTGACCCGGCTGGCCGCGGCGGTGGAGGTGGGGAACATCCTGCTGACCTACGTGGGCATGTGGCTCGACCTCGCCGGGGCGCATGCCGCGGCGATGGCCTCGATCACCAAGGACAGCATCCTGCGCGGGCTCAGTCACGGGGTGGTGCTGGGGGCGGACGGCAAGTCGCACAGCTACGTGGCCAGCAACTTCTGGCAGAATGGGAAACAGCATTTCCCGTTCTATCCCCATCTCGACCAGGGCGCCAAGAACCTGCACAACGTCGCGCTGGTCTCCGGCTACGCCCAGGGCAGCCGGCTCAGCACCAACCAGAAGGGCCGGCTGTACGCCGACCTCCTCGGCACCATGACCGAGGGCTCGAAGAACCTCTACTTCGGCGGGCCCGGCGGATTCGGCAACCTGGGGCACCAGACCCGCAAGGACTACTACATCGAGTGCGCCGCGCTCTTCCGCAAGCTGCACCTGCGCTAGCGCTACTCCTGCAGCAGCCGCTCGACCGTCTCCCGAAACGACCGGACCACGGCCTCGTGCTGTGCTCCGGTCGCCGGCCCGTAGAACCCCGCGTGAATCCGCCGCACCGTGCCATCCTTCCCGATGAAAATCGTGGTGGGGAAGGCGATCACGCCCTGGAGCTGGGGGAGGGCGGCGCTCACCGCGTCCTGGTCGCTGGTGCCGCCCAGGAGGATGGGGAAGGGCAGCCGGAACTTGTCGCGATAGCGGCGGACCAGCGGCGCGTCGATGGTCGTGTCGCCGATGGCCTCGAAGGCGATGCCGACGATCTCCAGCCCCTTCGGATGGAACTCGCGATACAGCGCGGCCATCGCCGGGGCGGCGTCGTGGCAGGTGGGGCACCAGCTGCCGAAGAGGTCGACCACCACCACCTTGCCCCGGAAGCGGGGATCGTCGAGTGACACCGGCCGGCCGTCGAGGTCGGGGAAGGTGAAGCGGAGCGGCGTCGCCGCGTCGGTGGTGACCACCTCGCCGGGCGGGGTGAGGTGCCGCTTGCCGGTCGAGCGGGTCGCCACGAAGGGCGTCTGGGCCCGGAGTCCCGCGTGGAAGGTGCCCCGCAGCGTGTCTCCCGCGATCCGCCCGGCCAGCAGGTAGACGTAGGAGCCGTCGAAGTGCGCGATGGCAAAGCTGTCCCCCACCGCCGTGCCCCAGAAGTGGCCGTAGTCCCCCGAATTCGAGATGATCGTTCCCTCGAGCGCGCCTTGCCGGTTGGCGAAGCGGAGCACCCGCGGCGTCGCATCGACCGAGCCCTGGAACCAGGCGTCCCAGCTTCCCTCGAGGGCACGGGGCGCCGGCCGGGTTTCCCACCGGCCGCGCGCGGCGCGGAAGGGGATGGTGCGCGGGCCGCGGCGGCCGACGTTATGGTAGCTCCCGATCAGCGAGTCGCCCGAGAGCCGGGCCGAGATGCTGGCGGCATAGTCGCCCATCTCGAAGACCAGCGAGTCGCCCTCGGCGCGGATGGCGGTGAAGGCCTGGCAATCGCTGCCATTGCAGAGCCGCCCGCGCCAGCGCGCGGCCGACCCCTCGATGGTGAGCCCGAAGCGGAGCTCCCCGCCGGCGAGGTCGAGCGCGGCGCGCCACGGGCCGGCGGGAGAAGGGGCGGTGGCCAGGAGCAGGAGTGCGGTGAGCATGGCGGAACGTCTACGGTCGCGCGGGGGCGCGCAAGCGGGAGTGCGTCAGGTCAGGGGGACGCCACGGCGCTGAAGGTGATGGAGAGCGCGCCCACCGTGGCCTTCACCGTCTGGGCCCCGATCGTGGGTCCGAGGGTCCAGGTCACCGTGGCTTCCCCGCTCGCATTGGTGACGCTGCTGGCCGCGCCGATGATGCCGCCGCCGCTCGCCACCGTCCACTGCACGGTCAGCCCGGCCACCGGGTTGTTGAACCCGTCGAGCACCTTCACCCGCAGCGGCAGGCCCAGGGGGAAGCCGGCGGTACCGGCCTGCCCGTCGCCACCGGTCTTCTGCAGCGTCGCGGGGGCGCCGCCGGTGATGGCGACGTACTGCCGCGAGGCGCCCCCGTTGATCGAATTCAGTGACCAGTTGAACTCGTAGGTACCGGCGACGGTGTCGGCGACGAAGTCCAGCGTGGCGGTACCGTTGTCATCGGTGAAGACGTTGGCGCCACCGCAGCCATACCCCGCGCCGTCGCTCACGGCCAGGAACACGCCGCCACAGGCGCCATGCGGCCGGACCCGGAAGAGCGCGCGGGAGATGGGCTGACCGTTGCCATCGACGATCCGCACCGAGAATCGCTGGGTGCCCCGGGGCGCGATCGACTGGGTATCGGGCGCGTTCGCGGTGATCTGGAAGGGGCCCTTGAGGACCCGCAGGTGGGCCCGGCCGAAGAGCGTCGAGTCGTTGACCGCCGTTGCCGTGACCGTCTGCATCCCGGGGACGGCGGTGGGCCCCACGGTCCAGCTGTTCACGAAGCAGGTGTCAAAGCCACTCTCCGGCGGATAGCAGCCGTCAGGGCCGCCGACATTCGCCTGCTGCACCGTGGACTGGGCGCTGGCGAGGCTGCCGCCGCCTGACACGGACCAGCGGATCGCCGTCCCGACCGGGACCGGATTGCCGAACGCGTCCTTCCACGCGCCCATGGGCCGGATCACCTGGCTGAACCCGGTGTAGACCAGCACGCTGTCGAGGTAGGTCTCGGCGGCCTGCACCACGAAGAGGGGACGTCCCGGCGCTTCGGGGGGCGGAGGCGTGCCGCCGAAGGCGGTGGCGGTGAAGGTGGTGTTCAGCGTCCCGACCGTCGCGCTGACGCTCTGCTGGCCCGCCGCCGCGCCGAGGGTCCACCCGATCGTGGCCTGGCCGTTGGTGCCGGTGGTGCTCGTCGCCGCGGAGAGTGCGCCTCCCCCCGTGGCGATGGCCCAGTGCACCGTGATCGCGGGCACCGGGTTGTTGAACTGGTCCACCACCTTCACGGTGAGCGGCGTGGCGAGGGGCTGGTTCACCGTCCCGGCCTGGCCATCGCCCGCGAGGCGCGACAGGGCGGCCGGCACATCGGGCGTCACCGTGAACTCGTGGGTGTAACTCCCTGTCGCCATGAAGGTGTTGAGCGCCCATACCAGCCGGAACGTCCCCGTGGCGCTGCCGATGTTGAGCCGGGCCGAGGCGGTGCCGTCCGCGTCGGTATAGACATCGGCGCCGGCGCACCCGAAGGCCTGGCCGGAGCTGACCAGCGTGATCGCTCCGGCGCAGCTGCCCTGCCACCGCAGCCGATAGAGCGCCCGGCGGATCGGCTGGCCCGCGCCATCGACCAGGCGGATCGTGATCTCCCGCCCCTGCGACTGCACCGGCAGCGTATCCGCCCGGAACCCGTTCCCAGTGATGCCGAACGGTCCCTGCACGATCCGCACATGCACCACGTCGGTGGCCGCGGGATTGGAGGCGAGCGTGGCGGTCACGGTCTGGACGCCGGGCGCGGCGGTCGAGCCGAGGGTCCAGTCGTTCACGAAGCAGGTGGCAACCCCGCTTTCGGGAGCGCTGCAACCGGCCGGGCCACCGCTCCCCGACTGGATGACGCTCGTCTGCGCGGAGCTCAGGCTGCCCCCGCCGGCAAGGCTCCAGTTCACCAGGGTGCCGACCGGGAGGCCCTGTCCCGCGTCGTCGACCGCGACTCCCACCGGACGCACCAGCTGGCTGAACCCGGTCAGCGCGAGGGCGCTGTCGGAGAAGGTCTGGGAGCCCTGGTTCAGGTAGAGCCGGAGTCCCGCCGCCGGTGGCGGGGGTCCCGCGGAGCCGTCGATGGTCCACTCGGCGGAGGAGCCGTCGATCGATGTGGTCACCCGATTGGCGCCCACCCCGGCGGTGCTGCCGCAGGTGAAGCCGGTTTCCGCGACGCCATCGCTGCCGCTGACGGCGCTGGAAGCGCTCAGCTGGCCGTTCCCGAGCGAAACCTGGAATTGCACGGTGATGCCCGGCTCGGTTCCCCCGTCCGCGTTGTCGACCCGGACGCGGAGCGGCTCGCCCAGCGGCTGCCCCACCAGGCAGCTGCCGTTCTGCAGCGGCAGCGCCACCAGGGTGAGCGGACCGGGGCCATTGTTGCCGTCGCCATTCGAGTCACCACAGGCGGCGAGCACCACGGCGCTGGCCAGCGCCCAGGGAGCGAATCGCAGGGACGAACGGATCGATCGGGTGAGTGAGGGCGGCCGCATGTCGCGATTGGCTGCGCCCGAGAGGGCGGTGGAGAGCTATCCCGGAAAGCGTACCACGGGAGCCTAACAGGTGGGCGACGTTCCTGCCAGCAGATCTGCTAGCTGGACTGGCGGTATTGCTCCCCGGCGGTGACCGGGGCCGCGATCGTGTTGCCCGGCCAGGGCGCCGGGCAGGGGAAGACGCTGTTGTAGGCGCAGTAGGGATTGCGGGCGCGATTGAAGTCGATCCGGTAGCGCCCGCCGCCGGCGGGATCGAGCGTGACGAACCGGCCCGCCGGATAGGTGGCGCTGCCGTTGGTGGCGTCGCGGAAGAAGAGCTGGAGCTCCGCTTCGTCGTCGTCCGAACTGCCCATCCGGTAGACCCGGAGGCGCACCGGCTTGCCGGCGACCGGCACCGTCACGAATCCCGCCTCGGTCGCCTCGGTCTCGAGACCATCGGTGCCGAGGGTGCGGAACGCGCCTTTTCGCTCGGGCGGCTCGAGGGGCACCGTGGAGCTCAGCGCCGGCGCCGGCGGGTAGTACGCCGGCGCATGCGCGCCCTTCACCGGTCCGTAGACCACCAGCTGGGTTCGCCCCGCGGTTCCCGTCACCATCAGGCGGAAGCTCCCCAGCGGTACCGCGGTGTTGCGGGGAAGCGCCCGGCGCGCCTTGCCGTCGTCGAGCGTGACCGCCCCGCGCTCCTCCTTCACGAGGGTGCGTGTCACGCCGCCCAGGGGGATGTCGGCCTCGGCGGGCCCAAGCACCAGCCCCGTCCCGATCGGCTGCACCGCCACGGCGGCAAAGGGGGAGAGCGGGGCGCTGCCGAGCCAGCTGGCGAACTCCTGCCGCTCGCGCGCGAGGTCGCCCTGCTGGCCACGGAGCCGTGGCGCAGCCACGACCCCGACGAGCAGGACGACCCCGAGCAGGCGACGCATCATGAACCGAAGCTACCGACCAGGAAGGGGGTTGTGGTAGGCGCCGGCGAGCCACCCTCGGGTTCGTCGGTGATCGCGGCGGCCGCGAGGTCGACGTCGCCCGGCACCTGCACCACCGGGACCAGCGCGTGGCCCGAGTACTCGGCATTGAACGTCACCGAGGGGATCGGCTTCCCGTTCTTCGGGATGAACCAGAGCTGGTAGGTCCGCTTGTCACCCGCCGGCTGGAGCTGGAAGGCGTGGACCAGGAGCGAGCCCTTCTTCCGGTTGTAGAACAGCTGGACCACCGGCCGGGGCGTGCCCGGCTCGCCCATGCGGATCAGCTGCACATTGGGATCGAGAATGCTGTTGAGCTCGCTCTCGCGGCGGACCAGCGCCTGCGAGCGGGCGGTGAGCGAATCCTGGAGCGCCGCAAGCGACGCGCGCTGCTCGGCGAGCTCCTGCTTGAGCCGGTTCCCGGTCAGGGCGAGGCCCACCACCGCGACCAGCGAGGCCGCGAGCGCCAGCCAGGGGACCCACGCGGCCGCGGCGCGGCGCGGGGTCATGCGCAGCACCGGCTGGCTGGTGGCCCGGGCGATCACCCGGTCCTTGAGATCGGCGGGGGGACGGGCGTTGCCGGCGTTGAGGGCGAGCAGTGCCCCCACCTCGCGGTACTCCGCGACTTCCCGCTGCGCCTCCGGTGAGGTGGCGAGCAGGGCCTCGAAGGCCTTCGCGTCGGCCGGCTCGAGCGCGCCGAGGGCGTAGGCCGCGGCCAGCTCGTGCAGGTTGTCTGGGGTAGGGTGGGTCACGCGGCCCCCTCGAAGTAGTACGGCCGGAGTGCGTCGCGCAGCTTCTGCATGCCAAGCCGCATCCGCGTCTTGATGGTGCCGAGCGGCTCCTGCAAACGCTCGGCGATTTCGGACTGGGAGAGTCCTTCGTAGTAGGCCAGCTCGATCGCCTCGCGCTGCGGCGGCGAGAGCGCGCCCAGCGCGGCGGTGACGGCGCGCTTCCGCTCGTCGTCCAGCACCGCCTTGCCGGGCGAGGGAAAACCGGTGCTCATCGCCGGCGCGGTGGCGGGCTCCTCCCGCGCGGCGGCGTCGGTGATCCGCTCCCGCCGGGACTGGGACCGTACCAGGTCGAGGGCCCGGCTCCGCGTCATCATGGTGAGCCAGGCGGCGACCGATCCCCGGCCGGCGTCGAACCGCGGCGCTTCCCGCCAGGCCTGGGCAAACGCCTCCATCACCACTTCCTCGGCGTCAGCGGGCTGCCCCACCACCCGGTAGGCGACCGCGTAGAGCACCTGCCCGAAGCGATCGTACAGCAGTCCCAGCGCCTCTTCGTCGCCCTGGGCCATGCGCAGGACCAGGTCGGCGTCGCGGGGGCCCGGGGGCTGGTCCTTGACGTCACTCATCGGCCATCGGGCGGTCCGGGGAGTCGGGGTGGTCCGTGACACCTGCCTGCCGAACAGGAGTCTATCGCCCGCGGCGAAGGGGCCACAAGGCTGGGAGGGGAACCCCTCGAGGGGGAGCGCAGCAGTCATGCGGGATCCGGTGTGCGAGGTCTGGGCGACGCAACAGGGCTCGTCCGTATACGCCGCTCGGGCCGGATCGGATCAGGGGAGGGGTTTCGGGTCGTCGCCGGGGACGAACAGGAAGGTGGTGCGCTGGGAGCCGGTGCCCGCCACGACCACGTTGACCTGGTCCGTGAACAGCTCCATGTGCATCGCCTGCCGGATGCGGGCGCCATGGAGCGCGGTGAGCCCGGTCGCCCGGACCCGGAGGAGGGTGATGTCGCCCTGGACCTCCCGGCCCACCCAGGTGAGCGACACCGCGTGGCCGGCGGGATCGAGCAGCGTCACCGTGCCCCGGAGATAGCGCACCATCGCCGAGTCGTCGACGGCGCCGAGGCGGGTGCGCACCGCATGGGTGAGGTCGTCGGTGAAGGCGCGCACCTGGATGGTGACTACCCCGTGCTCCTCGACCACGTCGGTGTGGGTGGTGTGGAGCGGGTGGGCCGCGGCCAGCGCGAGGAGGGAGAGGAGCCGGAGCATGCCGCGATGCTAGCGGGGGAGGCGGGTATACGCCATCCCGGTCGCCACGAACCCGGCGAGGAGGGACACGGCGACGACCCGCCGCTCGAATCCGCGCCACCGGTCGCCGCGGATGCCAGTGGCCAGAGCCCGATCCAGGCCGGAGAGCCCGATCGCGAGCAGGGAGAGCACCATGATCTGCGCCGCCTCGATGCCGAGATTGAAGCCGACCAGCGGCACGGCGATCTGCTCGAGGAACATCGCCCGCAGGTACTCGGCGAAGCCGGCGCCGTGGATGAGGCCGAAGCTCGCCGCCGCGATCGCCCGCGTGCGCCCGGGGCCGTCGACCCGGCGCGCGAGCAGGTTGGTCGCCGCGGTGAGCACGATGGTGACCGGAATGAGGAACTCGATCCACGCGGTGGGAAGCTCCACCACCCGGGTGACCACCAGCGCCAGGGTCAGCGAGTGACCGAGGGTGAAGGCGGTGACGACCCAGAGGGCGGAGCGCCAGTCGCGAAGGCGATAGACCGCCGCGAGCGCCGCCAGGAAGAGCAGGTGATCGAGCGCGCCGAGGGACGCGACGTGGTGGAAGCCCAGGTGGGCGTAGGCCAGGAACTCGGACATGGGTTACCGGGTGCCGAAGATGGCGAGGAGTGACAGCAGGATCCCGGCGCGGTGCCCGTAGAGCAGGGGGTCGCGGGTGCCGCGGGACACCGCCGAATCGGCGAAGGCGAGGGCCTCGGCATCGCGTCCGGCCTGGTGCAGCGCCCAGGCGGCGACATCGTAGCCGTAGACGTCCTTGCGGGTGGCCAGCTCGTCGAGGGCCTTGGCGAGGACGCGATCGACCTGCCGGTGATGGTCGAGCAGGAAGAGGGCCCACCCGCGGTGATAGCTGCCGGGCTGGGTGGAGAGGGCGACCTCCATGGCCCGGGCGTACTCGTTCGACCGGGCGGAATCGCCGAGCGCGGCGTAGGCGTCGCTCAGGAGGCCGAGCGTGCCGGGCTCGAAGTTGGCGGAGAGCGCGGCCTCGCCGAACTCCACCGCCTGTCGCCAGTCCTGTTCGGCGGCGGCGAGCCGGGCGCTGGCGGCGAGGAGACGCGGGTCGCCGGGCACCAGGGCACGTCCGCGGCGGTAGCTCGCGCCGGCGAGGTCGGGGCGGCCGTTGCGCAGCGAGAGTTCGCCCAGGCGGAGGTCGAACCAGGCGAGTTGCCCGGGCGGGGTGCCGAAGGTGTGCTCGAGGGTGGCGCGGGTCGCGAGCAGGAGGTCGCGCGCCTCCCCGCTCTGGCCGTTGAGCTCGAGCCAGCGGGCGTAGCGGGGCGCAATGCCGGGCTGGGTGCGGACGAGGTCGAGCGAATGAAAGAGCGAGTCGGCGTCCTGATAACGGCCCAGCTCGAGGGCGATCTCGCCAAGGGTCGCGCGGGCGATCGGGTCGCCGGGGTCGCCATCCCGGCGCATGACGTGCCAGGCGTCGAGGAAGCGATGCTCCGCCATCTGGGCGCCGACCAGGATCTGCACCGCGTCGGCGTTGCGCCTGTGGCGGAGCTGGAGACTGACGGTTGCCAGCGACTCGGCCCGGGCGATGTCACCCGGGTCCTGCCGCTCCCGCCCCCGCGCCAGGTAGAGCGCGGCGAGGGCGGCGCGATCGCGGGCGCCATAGGGGTCGCGGGCGACGCGGGCGGTGTAGAAGGGGATGTCTGCGTCGGCGGGCAGGCGGGCAGGCGGGTAGGCGGGCAGTGAACGGTCGCTGCAGGCAGGAGCCAGAGCAATCAGCAGGAAGAAAACGTTGACTCGCATTGTGATCTCCCATCGCGATTGGGTCGCCTACCCGCCTACCCGCCTACCCGCCTACCCGCCTGCCCGCCTACCCGCCTGCCCGCCTACCCGCCTACCCGCTCAGTTCGGCGCTGCCAGGTACGGGAACGTCCCCGTCACCGGCGAATCGCTGGCCACGTGGTCGGTCGTGAGCGCCGGCGTGGTGTGAGTCGGGTCGGCACCGAACGGATCGCCGAAGACCGCCAGCAGGGCGAGGTCGACGACGTCGTCGGTCAGCTTGCGGCCGCCCCAGCCGTTGGCGAGCGGCGCCAGCCCGACCCAGTTGAGCCAGCTCGCGGTCGCCGGGTCCTTGTCGGTCTGCACGATGAGCATGTCGGGGAGCAGCACGCTCGCGAGTACGCCGACATAGCCGGAATCGCGGCCGGCGAAGGTGGTGGGCGAGTTCTTCACCAGATGGGAGAAGAGCTCGGGGCCGATCAGGGCCGCGTCCTGGTCGGGGCCGGTCGAGCCATGGGTGGGATGGCTCCGCTTGTCGAGCAGCACTTCGCTGATGAGCGGGTTCCCCAGCCGCTGGACCTGGTTGTAGGTCTGGGTCTTGAACGGATTGGTCGGGGTGGTGTCGTCGCTGCAGGCGCCGGCCACGAGGGCAAGCCCCAGCACGAGCGCCGGCGCGAGGCGGCGCAGGGAATACGTCTGCATGGGAATGGTCTCCGTGAGTGTCGTGGTCAGCGGCTGATGGTGCCCCAGATGCCGAGCTTGCCGGGCGCGCCGTTCTCGAGCATCGAGCTGGGGAGCTCGACCACGATCGACAGCACGTTGTAGCCGGCGATGTAATTCACGCCGGGGGTGCGGAAGCCGACGCTCGGCAGGGCGCAGGGCTGGCTCAGGTCACCCGAGACCGGGCGCCGGTCGGGGAGAATGCAGAAGAACGCCTCGAGATCGAGGAAGAACGGATCGTCCCGCGGACCGGCAAAGGCCTGGATCGCGCCGGCGCTGCCGAGGACAGTGTTGAAGTCGCCGGTGAGGGTGGCGGCGCCGGTGTTCACCGTGTTCATCATCGCGCCGGTCACGGTCGGGGTCGCCGGTCCGCGCACGGTGACCTGCTGCGTGCCGGGCGTCGTGCCCTTGAAGGTCACCTGGATGACCTTGTCCTCGATCGCATCGCCGTTGTTGTCGACCTTGAACTGGTAGAGCACGTTCGGGTCGAAGGCGGCGGTCGGGGTCTGGCCGGGGCTCAGGAACCCGCTGGTGTTCATCACCAGGACGATGCGCCCGGGCTGTGAGCCGGGGAACGCGTACACGTCGGTGAGGTCCATCCGGGGATTGAGTTCCACCAGCGGCGTATCCTGGTGGTCGGAGGCGGTCGCGAAGCCGACGCCACCGGCGAGCGCGCCGGCAGCGAGAAGGACGGCGGCGACCCGCTGGGTGCGCGAAAGGGCGCGCCAACGGAGCATGGGAGGTCTCCCGCGAGAGTGGGTCCGTGCGGCGCCGGCGGAGGTGCCTGTGCCGCATGCCCCGGTCTACGCTTCACGGGAACCAGCGGATGTCTTCATCTGATTCGCCGCGAGCGGCGTATGTTGGAGTCGGCAGGTCACAATCCATCCCACCTGGAGCTCGGTTCATGAGGCCCGCTGCCCGAACGCTCCTGGGTCTGCTGCTGGGTGCCATTGCCCTCCCATGGCACCTCCACGCCCAGGACACCGCCCGCACCCGTCGCGACTCCACCAAAGCCGCCCCGGTCGAGCTCTCGCCGCTCACCGTGGTGGGGCGCATCGACAACCTGATCGGCACGGCAGGCAGCGCCTCGGAGGGTCATGTCGGGGCGGAGGATCTGCGGCAGCGCCCCCTGCTCCGGGAAGGAGAACTGCTGGAGACGGTGCCGGGCGTGATCGTCACCCAGCACTCGGGCGACGGCAAAGCCAACCAGTACTTCGTGCGGGGCTTCAACCTCGACCATGGCACCGACTTCCGGACCGAGGTCGAGGGCATGCCGGTCAATGCCCCGACCCACGCGCACGGGCAGGGCTACACCGATATCAACTTCCTCATCCCCGAACTGGTCGACTACATCGACTACCGGCTGGGGGTCTATCACGCCGAGGTGGGCGACTTCGGCAGCGCGGGCGGGGCGCAGTTCCGGCTGGCGAAGACCCTGGCGCGGCCGTTCGTCACCAGCAGCGCGGGTGCGCACAATCTCAGGCGGGTGGCGGCGGGTGGAAGCTGGAAGGCCGGGTCCGGCACCCTGCTGCTGGCGGGCGAAGGGAAAGGCTACGACGGGCCGTGGCGGCTCGACGAGGATCTCCGCAAGCTGAGCGGGATGGCGCGCTACAGCTGGGAGCGAGGAGCCTCCTCGTTCTCCCTGCTTGGGCTGGCCTACCACAACCGCTGGAACTCGAGCGACCAGATTCCGCTCCGCGCCGTGACGGACGGGAGCATCTCCCGGTTCGGCAACATCGACAACTCCGACGGCGGGCATACCCAGCGCTACAGCCTCTCCGGCTCCTGGCGTCACCTGGGCGGGAACTCGGTGCAGGAGGCCGAGCTGTTCGGCATCTACTCCGACCTCGATCTCTTCTCGAACTTCTCGTTCTTCCTGGGGGACTCGATCAACGGGGACCAGTTCAACCAGCACGAGCAGCGGGTCGTGCTGGGCGGGAACGTGCGTCACACCCAGCCGGTGAGCGCGCTGGGCGTCGCGCACGTGGTCAAGCTTGGCGTCCAGGGCCGGGCTGACTTCATCAATGGGCTCGGGCTGTTCCAGACCCGGCGGCGGGAACGGATCGGCACCGTCCGGCAGGACGACATCCGGGAGACCGGCAGCGGGGTGTACCTCGAGCTGGGATCGCGCTGGGGCTCGCGTTTCCGCACCGAGCTCGGGGCCCGCGCCGACCTCTACACGTTCCACGTTGCGAGCGATCTCGCCGCCAACTCGGGTCGCCGTACCGCCGGCATCGTGAGTCCCAAGGCCTCGCTGATCGTCGCGCTGTCTCCCAGCGCCGAGGCCTACCTGAGCGGGGGGCTCGGCTTCCACAGCAACGATGCCCGCGGCACGACGATTCGCGTCGACCCCGCGACCGGCGATCCGGCGTCGCGGGTCGACCCGCTGGTCCGCTCCCGCGGGGCCGAACTCGGCGTGCGGGTGACGCCGGTGCCGCAGTGGCGCTCGACCTTCGCGCTCTGGGCGCTCAACCTGAACAGCGAACTGCTCTTTGTGGGCGACGGCGGCGCCACCGAGCCGACCAATGCGAGCCATCGCGCGGGGGTGACCTGGGCCAATTTCTACCGGCCCCTGCCGCAGCTCTCGCTCGACCTCGATGTCTCGCTCGCCCGCGCCCGGCTTACCGGGGTCGCGAAGGGGCAGGACCGGATTCCCGGGGCGCTCGAAAACGTCGTGGCTGCAGGCATCACCTGGACCGCGGAACGGCGCGGACCCTTCGCGGCGCTCCGGGTGCGGCACTTCGGGTCGTACCCGTTGAGCGAGGACAACCGGGTGCGGGCCAGATCGGCGACGATGCTCAATGCCGATGCCGGATTCCTGGTCTCCCGGATCCGGGTGACCGCGAGTGTCCTGAACCTCCTCGACTCGAAGGCGAGCGACATCCAGTATTACTACGCGTCGCGCCTGCCAGGTGAGCCGGCGGGAGGAGTCGACGACGTGCATTTTCACCCGGTCGAGCCGAGACAGCTGCGAATCACGCTGGGCTGGGGACTCTAGGAGGTCGGGATGTCACGCCGGAAGGGATTGTCGCACCAGCATCCGCATGACGACGCCATGGGCGACCCGGGGCAGGGGCAGGGACATTCGCACGAGCATGGGCACGAGCACGAGCACGAACATGCACACGAGCATGCCCACCTGCACCAGCACACCCACACTCACGTGCATCGGCACGGGGACCTGGTGCACAGCCACCCGCACGTCCACGAGCACCGGCATCCCCACGAGCATCGGCACAGCCATCTCCACCAGCATGGTGCGCATGCGACCGACCCTCGGGGGGAGCAACCGGGGCACTCCCACGCGCACGACGATCCCCGGCATGAGCACGCCCACCCGGAGCTTGAGGGTCCCGGCCACGAGATGGAGGCGCATATCCATGAGCACGACTGACGGCGGGGGCCCCGGCGTTCACGGGGGCTGAGCAAGGCGGGGCGGGGGGCCCCCCCGAGCTCAATTTCGGCGGGCGGCGAGATTCTCCGTCACCCAAACAACGCGGGCCTGCGCCAGATGACGCAGGCCCGCTTCGTCGTCGAGCGGTGCGAGCAGCCTCACCCGCCCCAGTTCCAGAAGCGTTCCGGCCGGAGCGGGGCCAGGTCCTCCATCTCCTTCTCCCCCGACAGCAGCCGGGAGATCAGCACGCCGGTGATCCCCGCGAGCAGGATCCCGTTCCGCCCGTGGGCGGTCGCGTACCAGAGGCCTTCCAGTCGCGGTTCCCGCCCGATGATTGGCAGGCCGTCGGGCGATACCGGGCGGAGCCCCGCCCAGGTCTTGAGCACCTCACCCTTCGCGAGCGAGGGGCAGAGGGCGCTCACCCGGGTGAAGATGTCGGCGAGCCCGGCGGCGGTGACCTCGGGGGTGAACCCGGCATGCTCCATCGTGCTGCCGACCACCGCCTCGCCCTCGCGCGCCGCGATGTAGCACCCCTTCCCGATCACGATGGCGGGTGCGATGCCGGTGGGCCACGCCAGCGACGCCATCTGGCCCCGGATCGGCTCGACGGTGAGGGGACGGGGGAGGCCGGCCACCTGCCCGGACCAGGCCCCGCCGGCGATGACAACATCGGGAGCGTGGTACGTCTCCTTGCCACGGACGCCGATGACCTTGTCGCCCCGCCGCTCGACCGCGACCACGGTATCCTTCACCGTGACCACGCCGAGCTTGGCGGCGTCCAGGAGGAGCGCCTCCACCAGGCGCACCGGGTGCACGGCGGCGTCGCGCGGGGCCCAGAAGGCGCCATGACTGGGACCGAGCCAGGGCCAGCGATCCTTCACTTCGCCGGCATCGAACCAGTCGCAGAGGTGCCCCTGCTGCCGCTGCCATGCGAGCTGCGAGCGGAGCTGCTGGGCGTCGGCCTCGTCCGCCGCGATCCGGGCGATGCCCTCCTGCCAGAACCCGATGTCGATCCCGGTCTGGTCCTGGAGCATGGGGGCGAGTTCGGCGAGCAGTTCCCGTCCGGCGAGGCCGAGTTCGAAGAGGGGGTCGTCGGTGTAGGCGGTGGCCTGGGCGGCGAGCATGCCGGCGGCCGCGCGCCAGCCTTCGCCGCGGTCCTCGCCCCGTTCAAAGAGGAGGACCCGTCGGCCGGTCTGGGCCAGCTCGCGGGCGCAGGAGGCGCCTACCGGGCCGCCGCCAATTACAATGACGTCAAAGGCTTGCGTCACGTCGGGACCGAGGAAACTTTCTGAAACGTCGCGCGTACTAGGTTGGCGATACTGCTATCCTGTGGAGGAAAATAGCATGTTCCGGAACCTGATCGGGTTTGCCCTGCTGGCCATCGTCGCCTGGTTCGGTCTGCAGCTCTTCTTTGGACTCTTCGGGATCGTGGTTGGGCTCTTTGCCAAGCTGCTGTGGCTGGCCTTCCTCGGCTTCCTGGTGTACCTGGTCCTGCGGGTCTTTGCCCCGGCGACCGCCGACCGGGTGAAGGAAACGATCTCGGGCAAGTCTCCGCTGTAGCCGGACCCTTCCGAATGACGACGACCCCTCGGGCAATTGCCCGGGGGGTCGCTTCGTTTCGCCTGCTGGCGGGGCTGGGCAAACTGACCAACACAGATGAACACGGATGGGTCGGGATGTGGTCCCTGGCCGGGTGGCGCACAAACAAAAACACCCCGCTCCACTTCCGGGGTGCAGACCGACGGGACCAGTCCTCTCAAGGACCGCATCCGGTTCCATCTGTGCTCATCTGTGTTAGTCCGTTTACGGGCTTGACCGGCGAAGGTCCGCGACGGCCCAGACCAGCAGCGGGAAGAGAATCTCGTGGTGCCCGGTGAGCATGATGCCGGTGCCGGCATCGCGGGTTGGGCGTTCGACCACGTTCATCCGGGGCCGGTACTGCCGGATCATGTCGAAGTCCGCGGCCAGGAACCCGGCGGGCTTCCCGTCGTTGAGGTTCCGCGCGATCGAGAGCGCCTTGAGGAACACCTCGGGGAGCACCACCGCGCTGCCGAGGTTGAGCACCACGCCCCCCTCGTGCAGGTCGGGGAGGGAGCCGGCGAGGCGGCGGAAGTCCCGGTGACTGGTGGCGCCGATGGCCGCGCCATCGGTGTCGCGGTGCTGATGAATGATCTCGGCCCCGAGCGCGGCGTGCACGGTGACCGGGACCTGGTGCTGGTGACAGGCGAGAAGCACCGAGACGTCGCGACCGGGCAGGTCGGTGCGGCCCGCCAGCGCCGCGGCCAGTCCTTCTCCCATCCCCTGCTGCTTCGCGTGGGCCGCGTTGATCGCGGCGTTCATCAGGGCGCCGGTCTCCTCCGCCATGCCGAAGGTCCCGTCCTTGAGGCCCCGCTCGACGTCCTCGCTGGTCCCGCCGAAGGCGGCGAGCTCGGCGTCGTGGATCGCCGCGGCGCCATTGAGCGCTACGTGGGTGACGACCCCTTCGCGGATCCACCCGGCGAGCAGCGGGCCGAGGCCCACCTTGATCACATGCCCGCCCACCAGCACCACTACGCCACGCCGGGCGCGACTGGCGGACGCGATCGCGGCCGCCACCGTGCGCAGGTGGTCGGCCGCGAGGACGTGCGGGAGACTGTCGAAGAAGGCGTGGAACGAGCGGTCGGCGCCGGGCGCGGTGGCGAGGAGCGTCTGGTCGACCTTGTTGGCCCGGGTGCCGATCGCCACCGTGCGAACCCGGCTGAGGTCGGGCTCGCGGTAGCGGGTCACTTGCCGGCGGCCGGCGTCACGCTTTCGAGCTGGAGCGTGACCGACCCGAAGGGGAGCTTGGCCTTGATCTGCACCGGGATCCGGCGCTCGTCGTTGGTGATCCAGAGCATCGCCTTGGAGCGCGGGGCGAAGAGCCCGTCCTCGCCCACCACCGGGTTGAGGATCACGCAGTCGGCCTTGGAGCCGTCCGGCATCTCCATCTTCTCGTGCTTGACCACGGTGATCTTCACCGGGTTCAGGTCCTTCTTGAAGTAGCGCTCGTAGGTGTAGGTCTTCCCGACTTCGAGCGGCAGGGTGCGCAGGAAGTAGAAAAAGGCCGCATCGTCGAGCGGATCGCTCACGGTGGGCTTGGTGCCGACCCGGTTCTCCTGGGTATAGAAGAGCGAGTCGGGGAAGATCTCGAAGTAGCGCTTGCGGGGCTTCCCGTTCTCCACCAGGTCCTGGTGGAAGCGGCGGGAGACCAGGTCCTGGGTGCCGGTCCAGGACTGGAGAATGTTCTTGCTCTTGTAGAACGGCGCCGACGCGTCGAGGCCGAACTCGAAGATGAACGACTCGTGGCCGCGCACGGTATCGACGCCGGTCACGCTCATCCAGGCGGTGCCGAGGCGGAGGATGCCGAGCTTCGCGGCGTACTGGAACTTCTCGCCCACCTGGAAGGGATAGGACTGCGGCGCCGGGTGCGGCACCGCGGCCTGCGCACGCGGCGCCGGGGCGGGCTTCGGGGCCGGGTTCATCATCGCGCCCGCGACCAGGGCGGCTGCCAGCAGCTTCATCGGGCCGTCTCCTCGAGTTCCGGATCCTCGGCCTTCGCGCTCGTACCCTTCGGGTCGGGACGCGCGCCGCGGATCTTCAGGTTGCCGCCGACGCGCCAGAGTTGCTTGGCGAGCGGCCAGGGATCGATGCGGCTGGGGCGCTGCCGGAGGTCGTGGCGCTCGATCACGTCGAGCGTCTCGATCCGCCGGGCATGACCCGCCACCCGCCCGATCAACTCTGCATTGGCTGCCCACCCTTCGGCGGTGAGGAGCGGCCCTTCCTTCGCCCGAAGCGCATTCTTCAGGCAGAACAGCCGGAATGCTCCATATCCGGAGACAATGTCCTTCACGCCGGACACTTGGACGCCCCGGAGCAGCCACCGGGCGTACTTTCGCACGAGCCGTGCCGACCGGCGGGGCTCACCCGCCAGGGTGGCCTGGGCCACCACCATGTCGGCGCCCGACTCGAGGCGCTTCACCATCTCGGGGAGATATTCGGGCCCGTGGGTGAAATCGGCGTGCAGCACGATGGCGGCGTCCCGCTTGGGACGGTCGGTGCGCTCCACCGCGGCGCGGAGGAGCTCTTCGAGGGTCCGGGCGTAGCCCTGGCGCTCCCCGTGCCGGATGACCGTGAGCGGCAGCGCCTTGGTGTAGGGCTCCAGGATCTCCGACGTGGCATCGCTCGAGCCGTCATCGGCGACGAGGATCTCGTACTCACGGGGGAAGGCCTGGAAGGTCTTGCGGATCTTCCAGAGCAGGAGCCCCACCGTGGGGGCTTCATCGTGGCTGGGAATGCAGAGATAGAGCATGCGTGCTTTCTAGGGTGCCGGCGCGACGGAATCATACACGTCCAGCATGGCCTCGGCCATCCTGTCGCTGCCGAAGGTTGCGGCGCGCGCGCGGCCGGCCACACGGAGCCGCTCGCGCTCGGGGGGGTCGGCGAGGAGCCGCCCCACGGCGGCGGCGAGGGCGTCGGCGTCGCCCACCGGCACGAGCACGCCAGCCTCGCCCACCGCCTCGGGAAGTCCGCCGGCGCGGGTGCTCACCACCGGGACGCCGAGGTGGAGGGCGTCGAGCACCGAGGTGTTGAGCCCCTCCTCACGGGAAGAGGCGATGAAGAAGTCGCCCGCAGCGATGACCCGGCGGCCGTCGTCGACCTGGCCGACCAGGTGGACCCGGCCCTCCAGCGCGAGTGCATCGAGGAGCTGCTCCAGCCGGGGGCGTTCGGGGCCTTCGCCGGCGATGACCCACTGGAGCGCGGGGCAGCGTTCCCGCAGGATGCCGGCGGCGCTCAGCAGGGTGGGGTAGTCCTTGTGGGCCACCAGCGCGCCGACCGACACCGCGAGGGGCGCCTCGGGGCGCAGGGCGAGCTGGGCCCGGAGGTCGAGCGGGGCCGGCATCGCGCGCGCGAGGGAAATGCCCGAAGGCACCACGGTGATCTTTTCCGGGGAGATCCCGCCCTGCTCGAGCACGCGGCGCACCGCCTCACTGATCGCGACGATCCTCGTGGCCCGGCGCCACAGGGCGGGCCGGCGGAGCGGGAAGTCGACCCGGCGGGTGACCACGACCGGCGCGCCGAGCCGGAGGGCGGCGAGCGAGGCGAGGGTGAGTGCGTGGGGATCGTGGGCGTGGAGCACCGGGCGGAGCGAGGAGACCCGCGCCGCGCGCATCGTGGCGAAGGCGACCCGCGGATCGAGCGCGGTTGCCCATGGGGCCGCGACGACTGGGCAGCCCGCCGCGCGAAGCTCGCGCTCGAGCCGGGTGCCGGCACCGGTCACCACCACCTGCTCGATGCCGCGAGCCGCGAGCGCTTCGGCGAGATAGAGCACCTGCCGCTGTCCTCCGCGCCACTCACGCCCGGAAGCGACATGGATCACGCGGAACGTCACACCGACGCGTCTCGCAGCAACGCGCGCAGCTCCGCCAGGCTGAACGGCTTGTGGAGGCAGGGGCGGCCGCTCGATTCGAGGAAATCCAGGGTGTCGCCGCGGACCGTGTCCCCGGTGCTGAACGCGACCCGGCGCGCGGATTCGGGCACCCTGGTCTTGAGCGCCTCGAAGAACTCCCGCCCGCCGAGCCGCGGCATGCGGAGATCCGAGATGATGAGGTCGAAGGGCTCCGCCACCGCCCGCTCGAGTCCCGCGTGCCCGTCGGTGGCGGTGACGACGGTGTGGCCCCAGGCCTCGAGGGTCGAGCGGATGTAGTGCAGGATGTGGGGCTCGTCGTCGAGCACCAGGACCGAGAGGGGCCGGACCGGCGGCGCCGGCGCCGGCTCGGGCGGTTCCTCGCGGGGCCGCACCCGGCCCGGCAGCTCGACGGTGAAGCTGCACCCGCCCTCGGCGCGGGCACTGAGCGTGATCCGGCCGCCATGCTCCTTCACGATGCCCTGGCTGATCGAGAGGCCGAGTCCGGTCCCCTGGCCTTCGGGCTTGGTGGTGAAGAACGGCTCGAACGCCTGGGCCGCGTGCTCCGGCGGCATCCCGGGACCGTCATCGCTCACCTCGATGGCGACGCCGTCCATCCAGCGGCGGGCGGCGACCCGGATGGTGCCGGGCTTCCCGGTTCCCTGGATCGCCTGGGCGGCATTCTGGATGAGGTTGACGAAGACCTGCTGGATCTGGTTCGGGTTCAGGTCAAGGGTCGGGAGGTCCGCCGGGAGAAACAGCTCGAGGGCGATGCGGTCGCCGCTCAGCTGATTGCGGAAGAGGGCGACGGTGGCCTCGAGGATCGGCTGGAGCCGGGCCACCTGCCGGCTCTCCTGCCGCCGCGCGAACGAGAGCAGGTTCTTGACGATGTTGCTGGCCCGCTCCGCCTCCTGCTGGATGACCCGGAGGGGCTCGAGAATCCGGGGCGGGACGTCCGGCGCCTCGGCCAGGAAGTCGGCGAAGCCCACCACCGAGGTCAGCGGGTTGTTGAGGTCGTGGGCCACGCCGGCGATGAGCTGGCCAATGGCCGAGAGCTTTCCCGACTGGAGGAGGCGCTCCTGCAGGAGGCGGCGGTCGGTGGTGTTCTCGAAGAGCAGCACCGCGCGGCCGGGATCGCCGGGGGAACTGCGGAAGGCGGTGACGGCGATCGACTGCTCGCCCTGCCGCAGCTCCTCTTCCCTGCCCGGGCCCGCGAGGGCGCGGGTGACCCCCTCGTGCCACTCGCGGGGCAGCACCGCCTGCCAGGGGCGGCCGGTCACGCTCACCGGCGGCAGCGAGAGCAGCTCGGTAAAGCTCCGGTTCACCCGGTCGATCCGTCCCCCGCGGTCGAGCAGGCAGAGCGCGAGACTCACCGCGTCGATCGCCTCGTCCCAGCGCTGGCGGCTCTGGTCCATCGTCTCGACCAGGCGGGAGCCTTCCAGGGCCACGCTCGCCACCGCACTCATCGCCTGGAGGGTGCGCAGGTCGGCCGGCTGGGCCTCACGGCCGAGCCGGAGTGCAATCGCACCCAGCACCGCGCGTCGCCCCAGCAGGGGAACGGCGAGGAGGGTATCGGCCGCGTCCCGGCGCATCACCGGCTGTCCCGCGAGGAGGACGTCGCTCACGGCGCTCGTCAGGGCGGCGTCGGAGGTGGCCCCGTTAGCACTCTCGGGCGCGCCCTGCTGATCGATCGAGGTCACCAGCACCGGGACTGGCCCGAAGGATGCCTTGATTTCCTGGGCCAACCGTTCGAATAGTGATACAGGACGGAGCGTACCGGTCACGGCGCGGGCAAAGGCGACCACGCTGGCCAGCGCGTCGGCCTGGGTGTCCGGGACGGGGGATGACGACTCAGCGTCGGAAGGAGACGACATGATCCTCGCGAACATGCGTGGCCGCCTGAAGGCGGGTGACCTGCAACTGGTCCTGCTGCTGCTCTCCCGCGGCTCGGCGGTGCGCCGGGCCTCGCTGGAGCAGCGGCTGGAGCGCGAAGGGCCGGACCCGCTGCTCGACGCCCCCGAGCTCCCCGAGGGCCTGCTCAAGGTGCGCACCATGCTGATGCCGAGCGAGGTGCTGTTCTTCTACGTCATGGTGCGGCATGCGCTGCTCCAGGCCGACGTGGCCGAACCGGACGTGGCCGACTACCTGGCCGCGTTGCTGCTCGAGTTCGGGCAGCGGGACCGGGCCCAGCGGGTGGACTGGAATGATGACCAGTCGCACCGCTACCTGGTGGACATCGTGAGCGACCTGGAATCGAGCAGCGGTTCCCGCCGCTTCAAGGTGCTGGCGCATCTCGGCAACTACGCGCTGTGGCTGGCCGGGCTCTTTCCCCATTATATCGAGGCGCGCCGCATCCGTCGCGGCGGACCCGACGTCACCTATTACGACTCGCTGGGTCGCCGGGGGTACGCGATGGCCTCCGACCACGAGCTCGCTGACCGCTACCAGCTGGAGCGGGTGTTCAGCACCGCCGCGGAGCGGTTCCCCACCATCCGCTCAGCGCTCAACGACCTGTCGGAGAAGGTGCTGTTTCCGGGAAGGGAGATGCACTGAGACAGGCGGCAAAGCGGCAAGGCGGCAAAGCGGCAGGGCGGGAGTCCTAGGCGGGGACGCGGCTCCGGCGGCGGCACTCCGCGACCAGCGCGGCGAAGAGCCCGTGGTCGGGCGCGACCTGGTGGTGATGGAACTCCTCGGGGTGCCACTGCACGGCGAGCAGCCAGGGGTCGCCCTCGGGTGACTCGACTCCCTCGATCTCGCCGTCGGGGGCGTGGGCGGTGACCAGGAGGCCGGGAGCGAGGTCGCGGATGGCCTGGTGATGGAAGCTGTTCACGTCGAAGCGGGTGCCGCCGAGGGCCTGGGCGAGCCGCGAGCCGGGCGTCACCTCGACGCTGTGGGTCCGGGCATCCCGGCCATGGGGCTGATTGTGCGGGAGCCCGTCAGGCTTGTCACTCGGAAGGTCCTGCCAGAGCGATCCCCCCAGCGCCACGTTGATGAGCTGAATCCCGCGACAGATGCCGAGGACAGGAAGCTGGTGCTCCCGGGCGTGCCGGTAGAGCGCCATCTCCTGGGCATCGCGCAGGGGATCGATGTTGCTCGCCACGGTCGGATGGGCGTCCTCGCCGTAATGCGCGGGATCGACATCCTCGCCACCGCTCAGCACCAGGCCATCGAGCACCGTGACGATCTCGCGGGCGAAGCGGTCGCCCAGGAGCGGCGGCAGCACCAGCGGGATGCCGCCGCCGGCGATGACCGAGCGGACGTAGGCGGCGTTGACCGTGCTCCGGTCGGCGCCGTCGTACTTCCGGGTGGTGCCGGTGATCCCGATGCGGGGCGCGCTCACTGGATGATGCTGTCGGGGAAGAGGGGACAGCGGGGATCCTCGACCTTCGCGGGATCGAGCTGGATGCCGATGAGCGGGAGCATCAGGGAGTCGACCGAGAGCTTGCCGATGAGGGGCGCGTCCTTCACCGGGTCGGACTCGTAGATCATCACGCCGCGGGCCTTCCCGGCGCGGTCGAGCACCAGGACGCCGAAGCCCGGCTTGATGGTGGGCGGGAGGTCCCCGTCGACGCCGATGACCCAGCCGCTGTCGGCGGTGCGGCCCACCACCGCGTCGAAGGCCGGTCCGACCGCCACCCGGGCCACCAGGTGGGGCGGGAGACTGGTCGGCGGATCGCCGAGGGTCTGGCCCTCGACCGCGAATTCCTGGAGCAGCATGGTGGCCCCGGCGATCGCGGTCAGGCCGCAGGCGGGGTTGCCGCCCCCCTTGGAGGGGCCGCAGGCGGCGAGCAGCGCGAGGCTGGCAAGGTACGGGAAACGGCGCATGTCCAATAAGTTAACGGCCCGGCTTCCTTGACGCCCCTCCGGGCGATCCGTACCATTCGGGCAATTCCCCACTGGGACAACCCGACGGTGTTCGAAGGGCTCAAGGCCCGGCTCGAGAAAATCCTCGCCGACCATACCGTGCCGGGGGAGCCCCGGCAGCGCGCCGCGCTCCTGCACTCCGCCCTGATCGAAGCGCGGGTGGCGCTCGCCACCATGCGGGATGCCCTTGCGGCCAGCGAGCGGCAGCTCACCAGCGAGCAGAAGCAGCTCGAGGACGCCGAGCGGCGGGGGCGGCTTGCCGCCCAGATCCCCGATCCCGAAACCGTGCAGGTGGCGGAGCAGTTCGCGACCCGGCACCGCGAGCGGGTGGGGCTTCTCGAAAAGAAGGTCTCGGTGCAGCGGGAGGAGCTGGCGCTTGCGGAGCGGGAGGTCGAGCAGATGACCACCGAGCTCAAGTCGCTCCGGAGCACCGGCGCGGCGCCGGGCGAGAAGACCGCGGCGCAGGAAGCGGCCTGGCGCGAGCTCGAGAGCATGGGCGGGGTCCGGCCCGAGACCGACGTCGAGGGCGAGCTCCTCAAGCAGCAGCTCTCCCGGCAGCAGATGGACCAGGCGGTCCAGGCCCAGCTCGATCACCTCAAGAAGAAGCTCGGGAAGTCCGAATGATCCTCCGGCTGGCGATGCGATACCGACTTCCATCCTGGTGCCTGCTCCTCGTCCCGCAGGTGCTTGCCGCGCAGCAGCAGCCGCTTTCGCCCCCCGCGCACTTCCAGAAGCTCGCCCACACCTACAGCATCGTTGCCTATGACCCCGCCACCGGCGACCTTGGCGTCGCGGTGGAGTCGAAGTTTCCGAACGTGGGTGGGATCGTGCCGTGGGGGCAGGCCGGGGTTGGCGCGGTCGCGACCCAGAGCCTGGGCAACACCGCCTACGGCGAGAAGGGGCTCGAGCTGATCGCCCAGGGTGCGACCGCCGAGGAGGCGCTTCGCATCATCATGCGGAGCGACACGATGCTGCAGGACCGGCAGGTGGGGATGGTGGATGCGCGCGGCAACTCGGCGAGCTTCACCGGGACCCGCACCTTCGACTGGGCCGGGGGCCGCGTCGGGGGCACGCCCGGCGGCACCCTGGGCGGCAAGGGCGAGGTGATCGTGGGGAAGGGCTACGCCGCTCAGGCCAACATCATGGTGTCGGACCAGACGGTGAAGAACCTGGCCGAGACCTTCGAGAAGACCAGCGGCTCGCTGGCCGACCGGCTGATGGCGGCGCTCAAGGCGGGACAGGCGGGCGGCGGCGACCGCCGGGGGATGCAGTCGGCGGCGCTCCTCGTGGTCCGGAAGAATGGCGGGTACCTCGGCGCCAACGACCGGTTCATCGACATCCGGGTGTACGACGCGAAAGACCCGATCGCCGAGCTGGAGCGACTGCTGGCGCTGCACAAGCTGCACTTCTTCCCCTCCGAGGCCGCCGACCTGGTGCCGATCACGCCGGCAATCGTCCGGCAGCTGGAGCCGATCCTCCTCCGCGAGCCGGCGGGCCAGCCGGAGAAGTGGCTCAATGCGCCGCAGGGGAAGGCCAATGATGTGTTCCTCGCCGCCCTCCGGGACTTCATGTACTGGGAGAACTACGACGTGCGGGTCCGGATGGACGGGAAGATCGACCGCGTGGTACTCGACGACATACTGCAGAAGCGGAAGTAGACCGACCGACTTCACTCACTCATACCAGGAGTCACTCTCTTGGCCACGATGACCCCTCCGAGCGCGCCGAGCGGCACGACGCCGGCCGCGGCGCCCGGATCGTCCCACGACACCGCGTTCTTCGGGCACCCGCGCGGGCTCTCCACCCTCTTCTTCACCGAGATGTGGGAGCGGTTCAGCTACTACGGGATGCGCGCCATCCTGATCCTGTTCATGACCGCGGCGGTGGCCGACGGCGGCCTCGGCTTCGATGCGAGCAAGGGCGGGCTGATCCTCGGCACCTACGCCGGCATGGTGTACCTCATGTCGGTCCCGGGCGGATGGCTGGCGGACAAGTTCCTGGGCCAGCGGCGGGCGGTGCTCTACGGCGGCATCGTGATCATGGCGGGGCACATCGCCCTGGCGGTGCCCACGGTGCCCTCGTTCTACACCGGCCTCGGCCTGGTGATCATCGGGACCGGGCTCCTCAAGGGCAACATCAGCGCGCTGGTGGGCCAGCTCTACACGCCGGAAGACCGGCGGCGCGACGCCGGGTTCTCGATCTACTACATCGGCATCAACACCGGCGCGTTCATCTCGCCGCTGGTGGTGGGGTGGCTGGCGCAGAGTCCGCAGTGGAAGGGCATCCTCGCCGGGATGGGGATTTCCCCCGAGACCAGCTGGCACTGGGGCTTCGGCGCGGCGGCGGTCGGGATGTTCTTCGGGGTGGTGCAGTACATGTTCGGGTGGAAGTACCTCGGCGACGCGGGGATGAACCCCGCCAAGCCGGCGAGCGAGGCGGAGGCCCGGGGGCACAAGCGCACCCTGGTCTTCGGCTTCCTGATCGCCGTGACGCTGGTCGGGGTGCTCTACCTGCTGGCGAAGACCGGGGCCATCACCATCACCCCGGAGCGGGTGTCGAAGACTTTCGGCACGGTGCTGGCGCTGACCCCGCTGGTGCTCTTCCCGGTGCTCTACTTCCTGGGTGACTACAGCCCGCAGGAGAAGAAGCAGCTGATCGTCATCATGGTGCTCTTCTTCGGCGCGACGGTCTTCTGGTCGGTGTTCGAGCAGGCGGCGTCGACCCTCAACCTCTTCGCCGACCGCAACACCGACCTCACCATCACGACGTCGCTCGCGGCGGTGCTCTCGCTGGCGCTGGTGGTGCCCGCCTGGCTCGCGGGGAACTGGTGGCGGAAGCTGCCGGCCAAGACGCCACTGGCGACCGGGTTCGCGCTGCTGGTGGTGGGCATGGTGGCGCTGGCGATCTACTACATGTTCACCCACACCGGCGAGCCGTTCGCGTCGAGCTACTTCCAGTCGGCCAACGCCATGTACATCGTGGTGCTGGCGCCGCTCTTCGCGACCCTCTGGGTGAAGCTGGGCGACAAGGAACCGTCGAGCCCGGCGAAGTTCGCCGTGGGGCTGCTGTTCGTCGCTCTGGGCTTCGCGATCCTGATCCTGGCCGCCAAGACCGCGATCACCGGCGTGAAGGTGAGTCCGCTCTGGCTGGTGGCGACCTACTTCCTGCACACCATCGGCGAGCTCTGCCTCTCGCCCGTCGGCCTCTCGGCCATGACCCGGCTGGCGCCGGCCCGGATCGTCGGGCTGGTGCTGGGGATCTGGTTCCTGGCCACCTCGCTCGGCAACTGGCTCGCCGGCTTCGCGTCGAGCATGTACGAGTCGATGCCGCTGCCGACGCTGTTCGGCGTGGTGACCGCGCTGACGCTGGTCGCGACGGTGATCCTGGCGGTGCTGGTGGGGCCGATGAAGAAGTTGCTGGCGAAGCGGCCGGAGTAGGCGGCACGGCGGGAAGCCAGAGGCGCCCCGGGCATGTGCTCGGGGCGCTTCTTCTTGGTGCCCGCGAAGTCCAAATCCGCGGAACTGAATCGGCGCGGCGGGTGGGGGATCGGCGCGGCGTCCCGGAGGATCCCCTCCGCGGAACTGATGCGCTCGGCGAGGGGGCTGGCGTCCATGGGAAGAGAGGGCGCATACGCTCCGCTCCGGGAATCCCCCGGTCCGCCGCGCCTCCCCTGGGCCCGCTGTCATCCCGAGCGAAGCGAGGGATCTACTTGCTCAGCAGATCCCTCGTCGCTTGCGCTCCTCGATGACAACGGCCACCCTTCGGCCTGTTCACCAGCCATCGTCGGCCTACTGGACATGCCCTGCTGGTCGGCTTCGACACCTGGAAGAAGGCCATGGAAGGACGGCGAGTATCGATCACCGACCTGGAAGCGCGACGAGACGAGCCGAGGTGATGCGCGGCAAGCGGCATCCGGATCGCGGGCGCTGGTGAGCATGGAGGCGAGCACGGGAGAACGCCCAGCCCCAGAGGATGCCGATCACCTGCGCGCCGGTGGCGAGCCGTGCCAGCTTGTAGCGCCTGGCGTAGAGACCCCAGAACGGCGGTGATGGCGGCGGCGCCGGTGAGCGAGGTGAACGGCAGGCCTGGCCGAGGCATCAGCCGTGCCAGACCAGCGGGGGACTCCGTTCCGTGCGAGCAGCAGGGTGACGAAGGCGGTGACGAACACCGCGACGCCGGCCGAGGGCGCGCCGCCGAAGTCCTCCGAGGTCCTGGTCCTTCGCCTCGCAGGTGAGGTACACCGCCGCGAGGAACGCGAAGAGCGACAGCGACGCGCCGACGCTCGCGGGGAACGCCGAGGCCCACGGCTCCACGTAGTCGGCGACGGTGAAGCCGGCGCCGCTGGGCTTGTCGACCTCGCCGGTGCCGCGATCGCGCCGAAGCCCACGCCATGAGCACCGGCGCACCAGCCTGCACTGGCGAAGACCCGGCCCCAGTAGCGCTGCTGGGTGGAGCCGTCGGCGTAGCTCCGGAAGATGAACGCCGATCCGCGCAGCACGATGCCGAGGAGGATCAGCGAGAGCGGATGTGGAGGCGATCGTCAGGCGGCTGAAGGCCGAGGGAAAACAGGTGAAGAGCAGGACGATGACCAGATCAGCCAGACGTGGTTCGCTTCCCAGACCGGCGCGATGGCGGGCGGCGATGAGATCGCGCTGGCGATCCTTGCGGGGCCCGGCGGCAAAGAGGTCTCTACACGCCGCCGCCGAAATCGGCGCCGGCGAGGGAGGACGCAGGCGGTGAGCGCCACCACCACGACGCCAGCGATGAAATCGGGCAGGGTCAGCGGCATCGGCGTAGCCTTCACCGCCGGCGTGGCCGGCTTGAAGGGGGAGACCCGGTGCCAGTCCTGCTCCCTGCGGGCTTGATGATCTGGCTGTAGAGCAGCCGTGCCACCACCACGCCGAGGAGAAGGTAGAGCAGGGTGAAGCCGATGAGGGTGTAGACCAGCCTGTGCACGGGGTCACCGCCGCCTCGCTGGTGCGAAGGACACCGTGCACGATCCACGGCTGCCGGCCCACCTCGGTGACGGTCCAGCCGGCCTCGATCGCGATGAAGCCGAAGGGGCGCAGAAGGCGATGGCGCGGAGGTGAGCAGGGGATGCGGCGATGTCCTGCCGGCGGATCCGGGTCCACACCACCCAGAGGCCCACCAGCATCATGAGCGACCCCAGCTCCACCATGATCTGGAAGGCGATGGGCATCGGTGCCCAGTCTTCCCTCGGCACCTCGTCCAGCCCCTTCACTTCGGCGTGCGCCACGAGGAAGGAGAGCCCCCTCAATCTCGAGCCAGTACTTCACCGTGCGGTTTCCACGTCGGCCAGCCGCCGAGCGCGGGTGGTCTCGGCGCTCAATGCCGGGTGAGCTTGGCCGGCTGATACCGGCGACGTTGCGGGCGCTGATGTCACCGGAGATCGGCGGAGCAGGGCCGCGGGCACGCCGACCACGAGAGCGATGGCGAGCGCGCGGCGGTGGAAGGCATTCATCGGCTCGCGGAGCAGCAGGAGCGCGTGGATCCAGCGACGGCGGGCCTTGAGGCGTCGCGGCGTAGGCGGCGAGGGTCATGTGCAGCGCCTGCTGGAAAGCCACCGGGGCTCTGCATCGCCTTGATCAGGTCGATACTGGTGATCTGGCCGTTGACCAGCTCGAAGCCGATCGGCGCGTTCATGAAGGCGTTGACGAGAACGACGAAGATGCCGGAGATCCCGCCGCTCACCGCGACGAGGATGCCCGCGACGGTGGGCGCAGGGCCGGATCCGGTTCCAGCCGTAGAGGTAGATGCCGAGGAAAAGGTCGCCTCGGTGAAGAAGGCGAAACGCTGAGGAAAAGGAAGGCCGACCAGCGGGCCGGCCGAGTTCCATGAAGCGGGGCCAGAGGAGGCCGAGCTCGAAGCTCAGCACGGTGCCGGAGACGGCGCCGACCGCGAAGAGAATCGCGGTGCCCTTGCTCAGCGCTTGGCGAGCTCGAGATCGAGGGGATCCTTCGTGCGCAGCCAGCGCTGCTCGGCGACGACCATGGCGGCGGCGGCATCCCGGTTCCCACGATCGCGAAGAGGATGTGGAAGGCGAGCGAGATCGCCATCTGGCTGCGCGCGGCAGAGATCGGTCATGGGTCCCGGGGAAAAGGCCTTGTAGAAATTATTCCCACCGAGAATGCAGCTCGGGTCAATTCCGCGTCGAAGGTTCGTGTTCCAGCGGGAGGGCGTGGACCTCATCGTCGCGATCACGAAGAGCCGGTCGCCGAGCGACCTGGGGGCGGCCACCCGGTGAAGGAGCCGAAAGCGGGGAGAAGTCCGCACGCCCTCCCGAAATGAAAACAGGGGAGCCTGAGCCGGTCGCCCCGGCCGGAGAGGCGGATCCCGGTGCAGGTGCCGGCGAGGACGTAGCCGAGGTCGAACGCCCAGGGTGATGGCGGAAGACGAACGGCGACTCGTGATGCTGGTCGAGGACGTGGAACCCAGGCGGGAGGAGGATCACGCCGGCGGCATAGTCATGATTGCCGCGGACCAGGACGCACTCGAGCCCGGACCAGCGGCCGCCGATCGCGCAGCAGCGCGAGGTGCTGCGCGCTGGGCGGTGCGGGCATGGATCGAGTCGCCGACGCGGGAGCCGCGCCAGGCGCGGCGGTGCGGATAGCGCCGGCATCGAGACGGGCGAGGTCCGCGCCGCCGTCGTCCACCGAGGCGAGGATGCCGGCCGCGCGAAAACTCGCCGCCTTGCCCCGGTGGAGGTCAGCGACGTGGTGTGCTCGTGGCAGGCCGTCAAACGGCGCGCTCGGGCATCGTTCGAGTGTTCCCCGGCTACCGTGGTATGCATGGTTGGGCTAACTGACTAACACAGATAACAGCAGATGTGGTGGATGGACGCCGTGAACAATTTCACCATTGTCGCAAGGTCTGAGCGCGGAATCGATGTCAGTGCTTTGGGTGAACAGCTCTCACGGCCAGCTACAACTTCACACGTACAAGTACAAAATAGAGAACGACTCGGCGACCCGAAGCCGAACAATGAAACCTGAACTCTCTCGGATGCCATCCATTCCCATCTGTGTCCATCTCATGTTGAAGTCTGATTTCGGACTCGACGCTACCGCGAAGCCATGCGACGAATGCGGGCATTGAGCTGCTCGGTGGAAAGATGCTCGCGGTTGCGGTCGACCAGGCAGGAACGCCAGCGGCACAGGCGCGCAGGGTCAGCACCGTCACCCGCCCCGCGCGCATTCGCTCCATTCCTTGGCCCCCCCCCCCCCCAGCCGGGTCTGCTCCAGCTGCCGCTCCAGCACTTCGCGCTGGGCACGGTGGATCAGCAGGTTGCCGGGATCGTAGCGGGTGAAGACATCGTACAGCAGGCCGCTCGAGGCCTGCACCTGCCGCAGGGTCTTGGGACTTCCAGGGTATCCCGGAAACACCAGCCCCGCCACCCGTGCGATCTCCAGGAACTGCCGCCGGGCGAGCTCGACGGCATTGAGGCTCGCCGGGGATATCATGCAGCAGGTGCTCGCCGGTGAGCAGCCCGCTGGTCGAGCGCCTGCTCGATCGGCGCTCCGGCTCGGGAGGCGAGCTCGAACCCGTAGTCGTTCGAGGCGAAGGTGAAGGTGAGCGGCTCGAGCTGGGCGATCAAGGTAGGCGAACAGCGCCGAGAGTCCCTCGTGCACCAGCCGCCCCTCGAAGGGGTAGACGAAGAGGTGCTCGCCCTCGCGGCTCGTCACCCGTTCGATCAGCAGCTCGTCCTTCGCCGGGATCCGGGAAAGCTCGGCTTTGGGTCTCCAGCACCGGCCGCACCGCCTGCATCTCGTCCCGTCGAAGACCCGAGCCGAGCTTCCTCGGGGCTTGTTCCACACCGCCACACAGAGTTCGCTCGAGAGCGGCATCCGGGAGCCGGCCAGCGGGGCGGCGCGCCCGTCGTTGGCCCGGCGGACGTACGCCGTAATGTCGCGGAGCCGCACGAAGACTCGAGCAGCTTGCCGGCAAAAGAGAAGCGGTCACCAGGCCCAGGGCGAGAGGCGATGAACGACTCCTCGACACTCCCGAGCGTACCGCCGCGGAGTAGCGCACCGTGAGCGCCGCATCGGAGACGATCGTCCCGATGGCGAGCCGGTGCCGGAAGGCGATCATCCGGCTGGGCACGGTGAGCACCCCGTCGTGCTCTTCCACCTTGTGATACTCGGGGTACGCCCGCAGCGCCTCGCCGCCGGCGGTGATGAACTGGAGCACCCAGGCGAGTTCTTCCTCGGTGAGGTCCCGGAAGCTCGCGGTGGTGCGGAACTCGGGGAGGAGCTCGTCCCGCCGGACGCCGCCGCCGAGCGCGAGGCTCACGATGTGCTGCGCCAGCAGGTCGAGCGGCCGCTCGACCCCGCGGCGCGCCTCGATGGCACCGGCGCGCAGCGCATCGCGGGCCGCGGCCACTTCCACCAGTTCGAAGGCGTGGGTCGGCACGCAGCTCACCCGGCTCAGCGCCCCGGGCTGGTGGCCACTCCGGCCGGCCCGCTGCACCAGCCGGGCGACGCCCTTGGGGCTCCCCACCTGGAGCACCCGGTCGACCGGGGTGAAGTCGACGCCGAGATCGAGGCTCGGTGCAGACCACGGCGCGAAGCGCGCACGCTCGAAGTCCGCTTCCACCGCGTCGCGCCTTGCGCGATCGAGCAGGCCAGCCAGGCCAGCGCCAGCTCGCCGGCCCAGTCGGGCCGGGCCTCGAGAATCGCACGGAACCCGAGCTCGCGCTGGGACCGGGTGTTGAACGAGCGTCGACCCGCCTTCCGCGATGGCCTCGACCACGCGGGGGAGCCGGGTGTTGAGATGCCCCGCCCAGGGAACCGTTCGATCGTCTCCGGGATGAGGGCATCGACATCGAGCGCCTTGGGGACGACACCCCGCACCAGCCGGCCCGGCCTCGTGCGTCCTCGCCGTCGAGGCCGAGCAGCGCGTCGCGCGCTTCGGCGAGGCTGCCGAGCGTCGCCGACAAGCCCCAGGTGCGGAGGCCGGGCGAGAGCTTCCGGAGCCGCGCGAGGCAGAGCTCGGTCTGCACCCCGCGCTTGCTCGCCATCAAGCCAGGCCACCGTCCACCACCACACACTCGAGGTCGCGGGAAGACTTCCTCCCGGTTGGCGCGGGTCAGGAGCAGCGACAGGCTTTCCGGGGTGGTGATCAGCGCGGTGGGAAGCCGATCGCCCTGCGTACGCCGCTCAGGCCCCTCGGTCCGGGTTTCCACCGTCCAGGGAAGCCCGAGGCTCCTCGACCGGCGCCAGGAGCGCGTGCTGGGTGTCGGCGGCGAGGGCGCGGAGCGGGGTGGATCCAGAGGGCGCAGCGGCGGCGCATCGCCGCGGCGGGTGCGCTTCTTCTTCGCGGGCGTTCCCTCGGGGTAGTCCCGCAGCCACTCGGCCACCGCGCCGAGCCAGGCGGCATAGGTCTTTCCGGTGCCGGTGGCGGCGTGCACCAGTCCGCTCTCGCCGGTGAGATAGGCGCGCCAGACCTCGCGCCGAAGGCGAACGGCTCCCAGCCGTGCGCGACGAACCACGCCTCGACCTGCGCGAGCGCGGCCGAGCCGCCTGCGTCACCGGTCACGCGCTCCGGAGCAGGGCCCGCAGGGACTCGAGCGAGTCGGCGTCCTCCGGCTTCTTGTCGGCGTGCGCCAGCGGGCCATGCGGGGAAACGCACCGCGATCCCGCTCAGGACGGGCGACGCCTGGATCCCCTCGAAGGCCAGTCGAAGACCAGCTCGGCTCGACGGCGCGCACCGGCCCGGAAGCGCTCCTTCGTGTTGGCGCGGACGAAGCTGGTTGACCTTCCGGATCTCCTCGTCGGTGAGGCCCGAGTAGGCCTTGGCGAAGGGAACTAGCCAGTCGCCGTCCCAGACTGCGAAGGTGTAGTCGGTGAAGAGGCCGGCACGGCGCAGGCCGCGGCCCGGTCGGGCGTAGAGGAGGACGGCGTCGACGCTGTAGGGATCGATCTTCCACTTCCACCAGCTGCCCCGGCGGCGCCCGACGCCGTATTCCACGAGGCGCTTGAGCATCACGCTCGGCGGCGCGTTCGCGGGAGGTGGCGCGGGCCGCCCGAGTTCGGCCAGGTGGCGGCCTCGATCGCCGGGCTCAGGAGCAGCGGCCGTCGCCGTGGCCCTCACCGATCAGGGTCGCCAGCGCATCCCGGCGCTCGGCCAGCGTCCGCGCACGCAGGTCGGTGCCCTCGAGCTCGAGCAGGTCGTAGGTCATCAGCACGACGGGCAGGCGTCGCGCACCTGTGCGGTCACCTCTTCCGCGATCCGCTTCGAGCAGCGCGAAGGGGAGGGCGCGCCATCGCGCCAGGGGAGGATCTCGCCATCGAGCACGGTGCCGTCGGGGAGGGAGCGAGGCGGCTTCGTCGAGCTCGGGGAAGCGGCCCCGGAGCAGTTCTTCTCCCCGCGACCAGATCCACACCTCGCCGGCCCGCTTGATGACCTGCGCCTGGATCCCGTCCCACTTCCACTCGGCCAGCCCGGGGTCGGTGGCCGGGCCCAGCTCCTCGAAGCCGAGGTCGAGCTGGTAGGCGAGGGTAGAAGGGGTAGGGCGGCTGCGGCGGTGTCGACCGCATCAGGATTGACCAGGGCGCGATACCACTCACCAGGGCTCCCCAGGGTGCCGGAGAGCCGGTGCGCGATCACTTCCTCGCCGATGCCGAGGCCTGGGCCAGCGCCCGACTCGCCGAGGCGCAGCGAGGCGCCGACCCGGAACGCGCCGGTGATGAGCTTGTTCCAGACGAAGCGCCTCGGCGTCGAGGCTCCGCCAGGTCTCCAGCATCAGCTGCCGTTGGGCGTCCGGCTCGAGATCGCCGAGAGTGAGGAGCCGCTCCTCGACCCACGACGCCATGGCCTTCTCCGCCGTCACCGGCCTTGGCCGGCAGCAGCAGAAGCAGACTGTCTCGGCGAGGTCGCCCACCTGGTGGCATGACTCCTCGAACAGCCACTCCGGCGTGTTCGACTCGGCGGCGGCCCAGCCTGGGAGAGCAGGGTGGAGGACACTGCGCGGCGAAGGCCATGCCTGCGAAGAAGGCGATGGGCCCAGGCGGCGTCCCCTCCGGCCGGGCCTCTCGGAAATAGTGACCAGCGCGGCGACCTTGTCGCCGGTGGCGTTGCTGGCGTCGAGTCGTGATAGAGCCGGGCAAAGCGGCGCATGCTCAGGCCTCCACCACGCCGTCGGAGGTCTCGAGCTCGCCCTCGAAGCGGGTGGCCGAAGGCTTCGTCGAGGCCCCGCTCCTGGAGGTAGCGCACCAGCGGCGCGGTGAAGCCGTGGGTCGCCCAGATGGTCGGCGCCGGTGGCCTCGATGGTCGTGGAGGAGGCTGGCCAGTCGACATGATCCGACAGCGCAAAGCCCTGGTCGAGCGCCTCGCGCGGCGGTTGCCTCGCGACCAGGTCCACCCCGAGGCGAAGCTGGTGGCGGCATCACCTGCCGGCGGGCTCAGGGTCTGCTCCGCGCCGGGCGGGGCGAGGATCAGCGAGGTGGACCACTCGTGCTCGCGGGGAACGACGACACCGCGCTGGTCTGTGGCAGCGGTACTTCGCCACGCGGTAGAGCGCGGTCATCCGGTCCATGGCGCCGTGGGTGCAGATCGGCCCGATGGAGGGATCGAGTCCCGCGAGGTTGCCGTTGCGCCTTCCTTGAGCGCGTAGCCCAGCAGTACGGCAGGCGCGGCCGCGGGCCTGGTTCGTAGCGCCACCAGGCGTTGAGGTCGGCGAAGATCTCCTGCTGCGGGCCCAGCGGTAGATCGAGCCCGAAAGTGACCGGTGACGAAGCCGTGGCAGCGGATCGGCCTGAAGGGGGCGCAGGTCGGGTCGGGCTCGAGCTTGTAGTCGCCGCTCACCACCCACACTTCGCCGCGATGCTCGACGCGCACTCATGAGCCCAGGACGTGGCTGTGGCGGGTGGAGGGAGGCGGACGCCGCGCTGAGGAGGTGGCTCGCCGTAGGGGATGCTGCTGACCACGCGTCGTAGGCCAGCCGGGCGCGAGCGCTCACCCGGGGCAAAGGGGCGCGCTGCGACGATAGGCGGCGGAGCTGTGACGAAGATGGTCGCCGTGGGCATGGGTCATGATCAGCGCGCGACCGGTTGCCACGGATCGATATGGAAATCGCCGGCGGCACAGTAGAGGCCGCGAGGAGTTCCATATACTCATCGCACGAGAAAACGGCAGAACGACGACAGCACGGCGCGTGGGGCAAGGTAGCGTCGGCGAAGTATGGCGCCAGCGGTGGTGCGGGGCGCAGCGGCGCGAGCCAACGGGCGTGACCGGAGCCCTGGCTGGCCCACTGAAGCCATTGTTTTACATGGCCTTATGGGTCTGGGCGAAATGGCGCCTGCAGAGGGCACCGCCCTTGCTCATGAATCAACCGGAGCAATCGCGATCGGTGCCTTCCTGGGAGGGTTCGGCAATGAAGTTCATGCTGGTGGTGGCGATCATCAGCGGGGGTGTGCCGGTACTGAGCCAAGCCACCGCCGCCCGGCAAAGGCCCGGAGGCGCAGCACGCGATGCGGGTGGAAGCATGGTGGTGCAGGCGGCAGGAATACCGAGCGCGCGGCGCTCGCTGCCGCTCAACCTTGGCGGAGATGGTGCCCGAGTTCGACCGCGATCCCGCACATCGGGAAGAGCTGGGCGGCGTGTCCCACGAGCGGCTGGGCGCAAACTACAAGGTGAGCAGAGCTACTCCATCTGATCCCGAAGCACTGCTCGATGATGATGGGGACGCGGTGGACGTGCGCAGTTCTGAAACAACGTGAGCGGAACAGTGACGGCGTGAGCGGTGAGCGGGAAGGCGACAGCGTGAGCGGGTGAGCGGGAGAGACGGTGTCATCCCGAGGAGCGCAAGGCATCGAGGATCTACTTCGGGCAGGATTTCTCGCTTCGCTCGGGATGACAGCAGGCGGGTTGTTCCCGCTCACCGCTCACGCAGTCGCTGCTCCCGCTTCACGCCGTCGCAGTTAGAACCCCCACCTCCACCCCCAGCCGCACCAGCCGCGGCGCCCCATAGGCAGAAGATCGGCTGCACGAAGTCCCGCGTCGCCGCCAGGTAGAGTGACTGAGTTCCACCTTCCACATGCTGTTGTCCGCATCCGCGGAAGGGGGCGGGTACCGGGGCGACTCGTAGGGGGACGGGGTCGGGTTGGCGCTGTACGACGCCGTCGCGAGGGCCTGGATCTGGCCTCGCCGAGCACCGGGGTCTCCGGTGTCCCGCCGGACCGCGATGATGTTCGCCGGTTGAGCAGGTTCTGCACGTCGGCGTAGAGAGACCTCTTCCATCCCCTTGAGCCGGAACGGGCCGCTGCACCAGCAGGCCGAGCGAACTGGAAGCTCGGCAGTTGGCCATCGCCGGGCAGCCCCACCAGCGAGTCACCGATGGACTTCGAGAACGGCAGCCCGCTGGCCAGCCGGAAGATCACCGTGCTCCTCGAGACCGCCCAGCAGCGTCGACCCCAGCAGCTTCGGCCCGAAGCGGTTGGGAACCAGCGGTGAGAATGGTGGTGAGCCCAGGTTGCCGGTCGAAGTCGAGGGGAACTCGACCTTGGCGGGGAAGGTGATCTGCCCGGTGACCGGATCGATCGTCCCGGCCTCGGCGGATGAAGAACGCGTCCGAGCTGGTGGCGGTGGCTCGCAGGTTGTAGCTCAGCCGGGCGCCGAAGCCGCCGCGGAATTCCCGCTCGAGGATCACCGAAGCCCTTCACCGAGCCCGCGTCGGCGTTGCCGAAGATGCTGGAATCGGACCAGCCGCCGAGCGGCACCAGGCACCAGCCCGTCGAGCCGCGGGATGTAGAGGTCCCCGCACGCTGACGGTCTTGGTGGGACGGGAGCCGGAGGAGAACTCGTACTGGTCGACTCCTCGAAGCCCAGGTCGGGGTTGCCCTGGCGGGTGCGGCCGGTGCGGGTGGTATCGCCGGCGCCGACCAGGTACTGGTAGTCCGGGGCCTGGCGGAACTTGCCGAAGCTCGCGACGAAGGTGGCACCCTTGAAGGTGGTGCTGACCGCGATGCGGGCTGAGTCCCTGCTGGTCTTCGAGTTCTTCCTTGGGCAGGTCGTCGCGCCTTGCCGAACTGGTCGTAGCGCATCCCCACCGTCAGGCCGCCGTTCGAGCGGGCCTGGGTCTCGGTAGAGCGAGCCGGCCCAGGGAGAAGGCCGAGGCCGAGGCTGGCACGTCGTTGATGCCGGCGGGGAGGTAGCCGAAGGTCCGCTGGAAGGTGCGCACCTGCTGCTCGAGTACTCACCGCCGACGTAGATGTCGGTGTTGGGGCTGCCCACGATGGCGAGGTCGAGCGGCTGCGGAGTTCGCGGAAGCGGTTCCAGCCGAGGTCGCCGCGGCCCGCACCGGTCCGGGAAGTAGGCGGGCACGCCCCCAGGGCGTCCTGCTGCTGAAGGTGGGGAGGTCGAAGCCGGGGAGCGGCTGGTTCGAGACAGGCCCATCGCCTTGGCGATCGACTCGCCCAGGATGTCGAGCTTCTTCCGGTGAAGGCGCCGAAGGCGTAATCCGGCGTCTCGGTCGGGGTGCCGCGGATGAACTCGCGGCCGAAGTACCCCACCCGGAGGTCGGCGATGACGCCGCTGCCGATGCTGCTCTGGAGATGGGCGTTGAGCAGGTTGCCGGTCACCCGGCGGGCGGGCGCGAACTCCTGGTCGTACTTGTAGACCGGGTCATGGTGAGCCGCTGGTCGCGCGGAGTGCACCCCGAGGATGCGGAAGGTGTGGCGCCGGCCGAGGGGAATGGTCAGCTTCGCCATCACGTCGCCACTCTCGCCGCTGTTGTGCGGGAGGAGGTCGGGGTGACCGCGCCGCGGGTCGCGCGGGTTCGGAGGTGGGCGCGTTCACCGGCTCGGCGTCGAGCTTACGGAGAGGTCGATCACGCCGAGGAAGCGGATGCCCGCCGGAAGAGGCCCTGGTCGGCGGAGACCACTGCGCGGTCGAGCTCGTAGTCGCCGCCCTCGCCGAGGGGGCGGTCGGTCTCGTACGCCACGCGCCGCGCCACTTCGATCACCACCGTCGCGGGTCGCGAGGTTCACCAGCGCCGACACCGCCTGGCCGTAGCGGGCGGAGAAGCCGTTGGTCACCAGCGACGCTTCGGCCAGCGCATCGGGCGGCACCCGCACGCCGAGCGAACCGGCTGGTCGAGGCATCGAGCTGGTTCTTGAGGCCGAGGCCGTCGAGAATGAATGCCCGTCGTCCCAGGCGCCCACCGCGATAATCTCCTCCCCCACCGCACCACTCGACAGCGCGATCGCTTCCTCGACCGTCGTGACCGGCAGGCGCCTGAGGTCTTCGGCGGTGAAGCGCTGCTGGTCCTGTACCGCCAGCGGGTCGAGCACCGAGTCGACCCGTTCGGCCACGACTTCCAGGGGGCGAGACCCACCGGGTCGGTCTGGAGCGTGAAGTCGAGTGCGGTAGTTCGGCCGGCGCGCACCAGGACGCCGTCGCGCATCAGCGGGCGGTGCCCGATGGCCGCGGCCTTGATCGGCAGTTGCGCCGGCGGTGAGCTCGCGGATCCGGTATTCTTCGCGTCGGTGCTGACGGCCTGTCGTCCGCCATCGACGGTGACGATCGCGCCCTTGAGTCCATCGCCGGTGGTCCCGCTTCACGCACCACGCCGGTCACGGCGCCAACCGGATCAGCAGCCAGGCGCGGGGCCAGGAGGACGAGCAGGAGACCTGCGACGCGGAGACGCACGCGATCCCTCCGGGTGCTGGAATTCATCATTGCCAGAGCCAGATATCGCTGAGGGGAGAAATGACGGTGTCGGTGATGAAGGTGTTCGGCCTCGATCGCATCGTCCGATCTCGTAGGGGTACTCCCTTCGGCCAGGAGGCGGGTTGCCGTCGAGCGAAGGCCGCAGGTGCCGCCACCAGTGCTTCAGGTCTTCCACCTGGGTCGCGGTGTGGGTGCCGAGGTCCACGAGGTTGAGCTGCCCGCCCTGGTCGACCACGCCTCGCCGTAGGGCGGGGAAGGTGTCGAGCCGATGAAGCCGTCGACCAGCGCGGCCAGCGTAGGTGCCGCGCAGCACCGGGTCCCGGGCGATGTGGCCGGAGCCGAAGTTGTGCAGCGTGTCGAGCAGGCCGGTGGCGAGCACTCCGGCGGTAGACCAGGCTGTCGCCCTGGAGCGTGTAGACGATCAGCGAGACCGTCGCTGGTGCCGGAGACCGCCATGGCCCGCACGGTGCCGGGCACGAAGGTCGAGACCGGGGCCGGTCCGGTGAGATCGAGCGGCCCACCTGCTGCCCGACCTGCAGGGCTTCGGCGCCGCAGCACCCAGCGACTGGCTGCCGAGATGAGGAGCACGCCGGGCCGGAGCCACTGGAGGAACCGGGGCAGGTCGATCACCGCACCACCCGGCGCGGTCACCGGGTACTGCTGGACCAGGGTCGGAGCGCCGGCGGGGCGAGGGGTTTGATCCAGAGGCTCAGGCGGGCCGAGCATGGGCGTCGGCCCGCACCACGCTCTGGACCCATGCAGGCCGGGTGCCATCGCTCGCCGGGTTCTCGAAGACCACGGTCGGGCCGTCGGTGCCGGACGCGGGACAATGGAGCGCGGTGGCGGTGCCGCCGGTCGCGGGGGCGAGCCGGGCAGGCGTCGCGCTCGTTCGCCGGATCCTGGGCGCCGTAGTGCACCCGGCGTTCGTCCGGGCCCCACGAGGGCCACTCGTCGAGCCCGATACTGTAGGTGAGCTGCAGCGGCTGGGCATCATGGAAGGGCCGGTCGAGGGGCGGATGCGCCGGGTCGGCGAAGGGCTCCAGTGGGCGCGCCCACCCAGCAGCAGCAGCGAGAGGAGAGTGCGTCTCATGGCAGCTGCACCACCCAGAGGTCCGGCTGCGGCGCCTGCGGCGTATCCAGGCCGCCTCCATCACGATCGGACCCCATGCAGGGGACGGCGTGCTGCGCCAGGTGGTCGGGAATGTCGATCACCGATTCGTTGCCGGTGTCCAGGTCGACGAGGGTCGGGAGGCCGCCATTGTCGATCTGGCGGGCACCGATGATGGGATCCCACGCCGTAGCTCACCTTGCCCCCGACCACCGCCGTCGGGAGGCGCCCCCGCACGGTGATGTCCCGGGCGATCGGCCCGCCGAAATCGTGCAGCACCGACTCGCTGCCGGAGGCAGGTACCCGCTGGAAGACCCGGCTGTCCCCGGCGCGGGTGAAGTAGATCGAGGTGCCGTCCTCCGACCCGGTCAGGGAGGTGACCTCGCTGGTGTTGGGGATGACCGTGGTAGTGATGGGCGGGGCGTTGCGGGTCGAGGAGGACCGCGTCCTTGCCGACCAGCAGGGTGTCGACCTTGCAGCCGCTGCGGCGGCCGACCAGCAGCCGGTCGGTCCCGATGTAGGCGATCAGGCTGGGGAGAGGCGCAGGTGATGCTGGTGGCGGTGGCGTGGATGTTCCCCCCGGCGGGGTAGGGGAAGGTGCGCACGGCGACGCCGGTATCGTTAGGCGCCAGCGTCCCGATCCGGAGGGACTCCCGGTCCGGCACCCGCCGGGTAGGAGGTTGCGGGCATCCATGCAGGCGGCCTCGCCGAACCGGCACCAGGACACCGGGCCCAGCGCCCGGATGCTGTCGCTGTCGGCGGCGAGCAGGCACTTCTCCTCCTGCCGGGTCTCTCTCTCTCTCTCTCTCTCTCTCTCTCTCTCTCTCTCTCTCTCTCTCTCTCTCTCTCTCTCTCTCTCTCTCTCTCTCTCTCTCTCTCTCTCTCTCTCTCTCTCTCTCTCTCTCTCTCTCTCTCGAGGCAGCGGTCGGCCGGCAGCCCTCCCTCCTCCCGGGCGAAGCTGTAGGCGAGGCGGGTGCCGTCGGGTCCCCAGGTGGGCGAGAGGTCGAAGCCGGTGCTGAAGGTGATCCGGGCGGGCGGGTTGGGAATGCGCGGGCCGTTGTCGACGGGGCTGCCGCTGGGAAAGGGGTCGGTATGATTGCAGCCGCCCGCCAGCGCGACCAGACTCACGAGCAGCGGCAGGGACCGGGATGGGTACACGACGGTCCGGCTCCGGGAGGCGCGGAGTGGCATATCGATGTGGAGACGTGAGGGAGCAGCGAGACAGCGGGTGCGCGGACAAGGTACTTCCCGACGGGAGACGTAGATAGGGGCCGTGACGCGCACGGTGGCGGAAAACGGGCCGCGGAGAATCGCCGCGGTTCCACTGCGCCGCGATGCAACCCTGCCGCGGTTCCCACTGTCCGATAGTGGGACGGGCAATCCCGCAAGCGAACGGGAATCGCCCCGGCGAGTTCCGGCGGTGAGCGTCAATCGCCAGCATGACAACAACTTGGCGCGGCTGTAACCAGCGACGGGTTCGGCACGTTTCTTACCTTTCATTCAGGTCAGAGACGGCCCGGCCCGGCGCGTCATCAGTCACTCACTCGAGTCACGGGGAAGCCGGTGGACATTCCGCGCGAGAAGAAGCCCAATCGGAAGCGCTTCATCTATATCGGCGGTGGTGTACTCGCCTGGTGATCACGACGGTGGGACTGTCCCGGCTCAAGCCGGCGGCGCCGAGCGTCGAGGCGGGAACCCTGTGGATGGACACGGTGCGGCAGGGGCCGATGGTGCGCGAGGTGCGCGGCCCGGTACCTGGTGCCGGAGCAGATCCGCTGGGTCTCGGCGGTGGCGCCGGGGCGGGTGGAGAAGAAGCTGGTCCTGCCGGGCGCCAAGGTCACCGCCAACACGGTCCTGCTCGAGCTCAGCAATCCCGACGTGCAGATCGAGCTGCTTTCCAGGCGGAGCGCCAGCTCACCGATACTACCAGGCCCAGCTGGTGTCGCTCAAGACCACCCTCGAGACCCAGAAGCTCAACAAGAAGGCGTGGTCGCGAACATCCGCACCGAGTATCGCAACGCGCTCCGGCAGTCGCTGTCGGACTCGTCGCTCGCGGCGCAGGACCTGATCTCCTCCGCCTCCCGAGTACGCCAGCAGCAAGGACAAGGCGGAGGAGTTCACCCGCCCGGCTCAAGGTGGAGCAGCAGCGGCTCGACATCTATACCCAGAACATCCAGAACCAGCTCGACGTGCAGCAGGCGCAGGTGGAGCGGCTCAGGGCGGTGGCCGAGTTCCAGCGGGGGATGGTCAATGCGATGGTGGTCCGCGCCGGGGCGGACGGGGTGCTGCAGGAACTGCCGCTCGAGCAGGGCCAGTGGGCCATCAGCGGGGCCACGGCCAAGGTGGTCCAGCCGAAGCTCAAGGCGGTGCTCGGATCCCCGAGACCCAGGCGCGGGACGTGACGATCGGGCAGGAAGCCGCGATCGATACCCGAAACGGAATCGTGAAGGGACACGTCATCCGGCAGGACCCCGCCTCCCAGAACGGCACGGTCACCATCGATGTCGCGCTCGACGACAAGCTCCCCCGCGGCGCCCGGCCCGACCTGAGCGTCGACGGGACCGTGATGATCGAGCGGCTCGACAACGTGCTCAACGTGGGGCGCCCCGCCTACGGTAAGGCCAACAGCACGGTCGGCATCTTCCGGCTGATCCCGGGGACCAGCGAGGCGGAGCGGGTGCGGGTGGAGCTGGGACGCAATTCGGTCAACACGATCGAGATCGTCCGCGGGCTCAACAAGGGTGACGTGGTGATCCTGTCGGACATGTCCCGGTGGGACAACGTCGACCGGGTCAGGTTAGAGTAGCCGGTAGCTGTTAGCTGTTAGCCATTAGCCGTGAGCCGTTAGCCCTCAGCCGTCAGCCAGACGGAGATTGCATGATAAGCAACAGCCAGTCGCTCATCCGCCTCCGAGGGGATCAAGAAGGTCTTCCTCACCGATGAAGTCGAAACCCACGCGCTGAGCGAGGGGTGCACCTCGAGATCAACGCGGCGAGTACGTCGCGATCTCCGGGCCGTCGGGCTGCGGCAAGACCACGCTGCTCTCGCTCCTCGGCCTGCTGGACACGCCCTCGGGCGGGCAATGCTTGGCTCGACAACAAGCCGGTGGCGCAGCTCTCGCCCAGCGAGCGGGCCCGGATCCGCAACCGCGAGATCAGCCATCTTCAAGGCCTTCAACCTGATCGGCGACCTCACCGTCTACGAGAGCATCGAGCTCCCGCTGACCTACCGCGGGATGCCGGCGGCGGAGCGGAAGCAGCGGGTGATGGCGGCGCTGGAGAAGGTGGGCATGAGCCACCGGGTCAAGCACTATCCCTCGCAGCTCTCCGGCGGCAGCAGCAGCGCGTGGCGGTGGCCCGGGCGGTCGCGGGCGAGCCGCTGATCCTCCTCGCCGACGAGCCCACCGGTAACCTCGACAGCACCAACGGCGAGGCGGTGATGGAACTGCTCCAGGCGCTGCACCGCTCCGGGGCTACCATCTGCATGGTGACCCACGATCCCCGCTACGCCGCGCACGCCGGCCGCGGCATTCACCTGCTCGACGGACGGGTGGTCGAAGACAAGGTGGCCGAACTCCAGGCTGATCCTCCGTTCCATCGCGAGGTCTCCCCCGCCCGGCTCGAGCCCTTTCGAGCCGGGTGTGGCCCGGGGCTTACCCAGCACCACGAGGCACCCATGTCGAGCCTCCTCACCGACATCCGTTACGCCGCCCGCACCCTCGGAAGAGTCGGCTTCACCCGCGGTCGCGGTGCTCGCACCAGGGCTCGGCATCGGCGCCAACAGCGCGATCTTCTCGGTGATCAACGCGGTGCTGCTGCGGCCCGCTTCCCTACCCGAAGCCCGACCAGCTGGTCACCGGTCGAGCACCACTATCCCAGCCTCAACGACCGTTCTACGCGCCGGTGTCGGTGCCGGGGTTCCTCCGCTACGACGAGAAGAAGCAGGTCTCCAGATCGTCGGCGGTGGAAACCGGCTGGGCGCCGACGCTCACCGAGCAGGGCGATGCGGAGCGGCTGCTGGGGTCGCAGGTCTCGGGAGACTGGTTCAAGACCTACGGAATTTCCGCCCGGCTGGGGCGGACCCTCACGCCCGACGACGCGGTGGAGGGGCACAACGGGGTGGTGGTACTGAGCGAGCCGTTCTGGCGGACCCGCTTCGGCGCCGACCCGGGGATCGTCGGCAAGCAGGTCCTGCTCAACGGCGAGCACTACGACGTGGTGGGGGTGATGCCGGCGGGGTTCCGCTCGGCTTCTTCAACCGGCAGGCGCAGCTCTGGACGCCGCTCGTGTTCACGCCGGCGCAGCGGTCGGGCAGCGCGACCAACGAGTTTCTCTCCTTCACCGGCCGGCTCAAGGCGGAGTGGACGCCGACCGCGCGGTGACCGAATTCCACGGCGTGGCCCGCCAGCTCAAGGCAGACGACACCTGGGGGCGGTATTCCCCCGACTGGGATCTCGCGGTCACCACCCTCAACGAGAAGGCGACGAGGAGCCTGCGGCGCGCTGCTGGTGCTGCTCGGCGCGGTGGGGCTGGTGCTGCTGATCGCCTGCGCCAACGTGGCCAACCTGCAGCTGGCGCGGGCGGCGGGGCACTCACGGGGTGGCGGTGCGGGTGGCGATGGGCGCCTCCCCCGGCGCGCTGGTGCGGCAGCTGCTCACCGAGAGCGTACTGCTCTCGCTGATGGAGGCGGGTGCTGGCGCTGCTCATCGCGGCGTGGGGCGTGCCGGCGCTGCTCTCGCTCAACCAGGCGAACCTCCGCCGTCGAGCGACGTGGGACTCGATCCCACGGTGCTGCTCTACACCTGGTCATGTCGCTGCTGACCGGGCTGGTCTTCGGTCTCGCCCGGCGCTCCGGGTGGGCCAGGCCGGCCTGCACGAGACGCTCAAGGAAGGGGGCCGAGGCCAGGCCGGCGATCTCGGCAGCCTCGGGCTCCGGCGCGGGCTGGTGGTCGCGACCGTGGCGCTCGCGCTGATGCTGCTGGTCGGCGCGGGACTCATGATCCGGAGCTTCGCGCGACTGGTGGGGGTCGATCCCGGCTTCAATCCCGACAACCTGCTGACGTTCAACATCGCCCTGCCGCAGACCAGGTACGCCAACGACACGCTGCGGCTCCAGGCGATCGAGCGGGTGACCACCGAGCTCTCCACCCTGCCTGGCGTGGTGAAGGCAGGCGCCACCTCGGTCATGCCGTTCGGCGGGAGCTGGTCGACGGGGAGCTTCAGCGTGGAGGGGTACCAGGCGCCGGCCAACACGCCCGGACCCTGGGGTGACATCCGGCTGGTGACCAACGATTTCCTGCCGACCCTGGGGGTGCAACTGCTCAAGGGCCGGCAGTTCACCCCGCAGGACAACGCCGCGGCACCGGGCGTGGTGATCGTCGACCGGGAGATGGCGGAGCGCTACTGGCCGAACCAGGACCCGCTCGGCAAGCGGATCACCTTCAACAACCTGACCGACTCGAGCATCACCTGGATCACGGTGATCGGGGTCGTCGAACACACGATGCACGAAGGGCTCGATGGCGGCCGCCGGGTCCAGCTCTACTTCTCGATGGCGCAGCGGACCATTCCGTTCCTGGCCTACGCGGTGCGGACCCAGGGCGACCCGATGCGGATCGTGCCGCAGGTGAAGGCGGCCATGAAGTCGTTCGATCCCGACCTCGCGGTCTCCAACGTCACCCCCATGGCCGAACTGATCGAGACCAGCACCGGGCCGCGGCGCTTCTCGATGGTGCTGCTCGGCATCTTCTCGACCTTGGCGGCGGTGCTCGCCGCGATCGGTCTCTACGGCGTGATGAGCTTCACGGTCACCCAGCGTTCCCGCGAGCTGGGGGTGCGGCTCGCGCTGGGTGCGGTGCCGGAGGATGTGCTCCGGCTGGTGCTCACGCAGGGGATGCGGCTGGTGCTGGTGGGGGTGGGGATCGGGCTGGTGGCGGCGCTGCTCCTGACGCGGGTGCTGCGCTCGATGCTCTTCAACGTGAGCAGCACCGACCCGCTCACCTTCGCGGCGATCTCGATCGTGCTCCTGGTGGTGACTGTGGTGGCCACCTGGCTGCCGGCGCGGCGGGCGACGCGGGTGGACCCCGTGGTGGTGCTGCGCGATGAATAGCCTGCTCCAGGATATCCGCTTTGCCCTTCGGGCCCTGCGCCGGACGCCCGGGTTCACCTTCATCGCGGTGTTCACCCTGGCGCTCGGCATCGGGGCCAACACCGCGATCTTCTCGGTGTTCTACGGCGTCCTGCTCCGACCGCTGGCCTATCCCGAGCCTGATCGCCTGGTCCAGCTGGCCGAATCGGGGCCGGACTACCGGGGCGAGCTGGGCATCACCTGGCCCCAGTTCCAGTTCCTCGAAGCGCGCATGGGTGGCACCGCCCAGGTCGCGGCGACGGCGTCGCTCGGGTTCAACCTCGCCAATGGCAGCGAGGCGTTCCGGGTGTCGGGGCTCCGGGTATCGCGCGGCTACTTCGAGGTGCTCGGGGTGGCACCGGCACTGGGGCGTGGATTCGTGACCGATGAAGATGTGCCGGGTGGTGCCGCAGCGGTGGTGCTCAGTCACGGGCTCTGGGTCCGGCGCTTCGGCGGCGATCCCACGCTGGTGGGGCGGACGGTGGCACTCGACGGCGTTGCGACGACGGTGGTGGGAATCATGCCGGCGAGTTTCCAGTCGTATCCCGCCGCCGAGGCGTGGAGCACGCTGGCGCAGGTGGGCCAGACCGTCGGGCACGGGCAGAATCTCCAGCTGGTGGCACGGCTCAACCGCGGGGTCGATGTCGCGCGGGCCCAGCAGATGCTGGCCGGTACGATCGGCGCCTTCCGGCAGGAGTTCAAGCCGCAGCTCCCCAGGGAAGTGCGCATCGACATCCTCCCCTACCGCCAGCTGATCGTGAATGATGTGAATCGCCCGATCCGGATCCTGGTCGGCGCCATCATGTTCGTGCTGCTGATCGCCTGCGCCAACGTGGCGAGCCTGGTGCTGAGCCGCGGGATCAGCCGGGCCCGCGAACTGGCGATGCGCCTGGCGCTGGGCGCACGCCGTGCGGCGCTGGTGCGCCAGCTGCTGGTCGAGAGCCTGGTGCTGGCCCTGCTCGGTGGCGTGGCCGGCACCTTCATCGCGGTCTGGGGGCTGCAAAGCCTGATCCAGTTCCTGCCGGGCGACGTGCCGCTCACCGATGGCATCCGCCTCGATGGCCGGGCGCTGCTGTTCACCTTCGGGCTCTCGCTCCTGACCGGGCTCCTGTTCGGCCTGCTCCCCGCCTGGCAGGTGGCGCGGGTCGACCCGCAGCGGGTGCTCAAGGAAGGCGGCTCCCGTACCGCCAGCAGCCGGGACCACGGCGGTCTCCGCGACTCGCTGGTGGTGGGCGAGATCGCCTTGTCGCTGGTGCTGCTCACCGGTGCCGGCCTGCTGGGCCGCACCTTCGCCAACCTGATGCGCACCGATGCCGGGTTCGACGTCGAGCGGGTGCTCTCGGCCGAGATCTGGCTCACCGGGTCACGGCACGAGACCTCGTCGGCGCCGACCGTCCTCTACGACGAACTCATCGATCGGCTGCGGGGGGTGCCGGGGGTGCAAGCCGCTGCGGTGGTCGAAGCGGGTGCACCGCTCGTCCGGGGTGGCAACATCACCCTGGTCTACGACGGGGAGCACCGCTCGGTCGACTACCGGCCGATCACGCCTGACTACTTCTCCGTCCTCGGCGTCAAGCTGCTCGACGGGCGAATCCTGGAGGCAAGGGACGGGGCCGCGGCCGAGCGGGTGGTGGTGGTGAACCAGGCGTTCGCCAGCCGCTACCTGACCCACGGAACCCTGGGCGAGGTGCTCCGGCTGGGTGGCGACGCGGGGGAACTCTACCGGGTGGTGGGAGTGGTGGCCGACGTCCGGAGCTACATCGGTTTCCCGCCCAACCCGAGCGTGTTCATCACCTCCGCCCAGACGCCGGTGGCGCTGACCCGGCTCTACAGCGGCTGGTTCCCGATTCACGTGCTGGTGCGTAGCGCCGCCGATCCCGCGACCCTGGCGCCGGCGGTGCAGCAGGCGATCCGCGAGACCGACCCGCTGGTACCGGTGGGGACGATCGAGCCGATGAGCCGGACGCTCCATGCCTCGGTCGCCTTTCAGCGATTGCTCCTGCTGCTGCTGGGTGGGTTTGCGCTGCTCGCAGTGGTGCTCGCGGCGGTGGGGGTCTACGGGCTGATGTCGCACCGGGTGGTGCAGCGCCGCCATGAATTCGGGATTCGCATGAGTCTCGGCGCGGTGCCGCGCGACGTCCTCGACCTGGTGCTGGGACGGGGCATGAAACTCACGCTGGTGGGGATCGGGATCGGCCTGGCCGGCGCAACCGGGTTGACCCGCTTCCTGGAAAATCAGCTGTTCGGGGTGAAGCCACTGGATGTCCTGACGTTCGCCGCCGGCGCCGCGGGTGTGGCGCTGGTCTCGCTTGCCGCCTGCGCCGTTCCGGCGCTCCGGGCCACCCGGGTCGATCCGGCCGTGGTCCTGCGTGACGAATAACCCGAGGCATCGATGACGCTCCTCCAGGATCTCCGGTTCGCCCTCCGCTCGCTCCGGCGCACGCCGGGTGTCGCGGCCGCCGCGATCGTCACCCTGGCGCTGGGCATCGGGGCCACCAGTGCGGTGTACAGCATTGCCAATGGGATTCTGTGGCGGCCACTCCCGGCCCGGGATCCCGGCCGGCTCACGGTCGTCTACGGCCGGAGTGAGGCCGCGCAGGATTACGTGGATCTCTCCTGGGCGGATTACCAGGACCTGCGGGCCCAGGGAAGCGCGGTATTCGAGGATCTCATGGCGTACGGGGTCCGGCCCGTCAGCCTGGGATTCACCGGGAGCGCCGAACGGATCTGGAGCGAGACCGTCAGCGCCAACTACTTCACGCTGCTGGGGACGCCGCTCTCGGTAGGCCGGGGATTTGTGCCGGCGGAAGACAGTGCCGGTGCGCCGCCCGCCGTGGTCCTGAGCGACGCGCTCTGGCGCGCTCGCTTTCAGGCCAACCCCGCAATCCTGGGGCAGCCGGTGCGCCTGAACGGCCAGCAGTTCACGGTGGTGGGCGTGGCGCCGGCGGGATTCCAGTCGCCGTTCTACGTCGGCTTCCAGCCGGCGCTCTGGATCGCGGCTGGTTCGGGGTGGAGCGCGCTGGGTTCGGGAGACCTCGGCGAGCGGGGCGCGGTGACCCTGCGGATCATGGGACGGCTCCGGCCAGGCGTGACGGTAGACCGGGCACGCACGGTGGTGCAGGACATCGTGGCCCGGCTGGCGCAGCAGTATCCCGCGACCAACCGCGGCCTGACTGGAGCGCTCTTTCTCGAGAGCGACGCCCGCCCCGAGCCCGACATGGCGCCGGGGATGCGGCTCGGCTTTCTCCTCTTCCTCGCGCTCAGCGTGGTGGTGCTGCTGGTCGCCTGTGCCAACGTCGCCTCGCTGCTCCTGTCCCGTGCCCTGGCACGGCGCCGTGAAATCGCGGTGCGGCTGGCGCTCGGGGCCGGGCGTGGCCGTCTGGTCGCACAACTCCTGACCGAAGGACTTGTGCTGGCGGTGGCGGGCGGCGGCCTCGGCCTGCTGGTTGCGGGGGGACTCACCGACGGGCTTCTCCGGCTGCTGCACTTCGCGACCGACATTCCCTTCAAGCTCGACTTTTCGCTCGACACCCGGGTGGTGGCGTACACCGCGCTGGTCACCCTGTCGACCACCATCCTCTTCGGACTGGTGCCGGCGCTGCAGGCGTCGGTGCCCTCGATGGCGGCGGCGCTCAAGTCGGACGCCACCATCGGCGGGCTCCACAAGTCGCGGCTCCGCTCGGCGCTGGTGGTCGGGCAGGTGGCGCTGTCCTGCCTGCTCCTCACCGGGGCCGGGCTGGTGCTTCGCACCTTCCTGGTGATGCAGGCGACCTCACCCGGATTCGAGACCCGGAACGGGCTGCTGGTCTCGGTCTCGCCGGGGCTCGCGAGCTACGACGACGTCCGGGGCCGGCGGACGCTCGCGGACCTGCTGGTCCGGCTCCGGGGCCTCCCGGGCGTGGCGCAGGCCACCATGGCCCAGCCGTTCCCGCTCGATTTCACCTCCGAAGCCGACGGGTTCTATCCCGAGGGCAGCGAGCGGGGCAGCGGCGACCGGCCCGCCGAAGGGGCCGGCACGACGATCATCGGGTCGGAGTATTTCCGTACGATGGGAGTGTCCCTGGTCGAGGGCCGGGATTTCGTGGCTGGCGACACGCTCGGTGCGCCGAGGGTGGTCATCGTGAGCCAGGCGCTGGCCGCCCGATTCTGGCCAGGGCAGTCGGCGCTCGGCCGGATTCTCCATCTCCGCAAGCCTGATGGCGTGCCGCTCCAGGTCGTGGGTGTGGTGGCCGACATCAAGTACCGCCAGCTGGCCGAGGCGCCGGCTCCGCACGTCTACTACCCGCTGGCGCAGGAGTCGGGTTCGGATGGCGCGCTGCTGATCCGCACCACCGGTGACCCGCTCGCCCTCGCGCCGCTGGTGCGCCGGGAGATCGCCGCGGCGGACGCGGCGCTCCCCATCGCCGACCTGAAGACCATCGACGAACTGCTCGCGGGCCGGGCAATGCTGCTGTCGCGGGTGGCCACCCGGATCACCGGGGTGCTGAGCCTCCTCGCCCTGGCCCTGGCGCTGGTGGGACTCTATGGCGTGGTGGCCTACGGGGTGGCGCAGCGCACCCGGGAACTGGGCATCCGCCTGGCCCTGGGTGCGACCGACCGGGGACTGGTGCGCCTGGTGGTCGGGGAAGGCGTGAAGCTGGCGGGACTGGGCATCGCGCTGGGCCTGGTGGCGGCGCTCGGGGTGACCCGGGTGGCGCGGTCGCTCCTGGTCGGCGTCTCACCCACCGACCCGCTGGTGCTGGGCACGGTGCTCGGCGGGCTCGCGCTGTTCACGCTGGTGGCGAGCTGGCTGCCGGCGCGCCGGGCGGGGCGGGTGACGCCGGTGGTGGCGTTGAAATCGGAGTAGGGGGAGTAAGAGTTTCGAGTTCCGGGTTCCGGGTTCTGGGTTCCGAGTTGTGTCAGGCAACCAGCGGTGCCTGCAGGAGAGAAGCTCTCACTGCCGCCACTCGGAACTCGGAACTCGGAACCCTCTCCCGAACGCCTACTTGCCGACCGAGATCAGGTAGAACGTCCCCTTCTGCGCATCGCCTTTGCGCTGCCGGGATGCCGCGCTGGGATCGACCTTCACCGCGGTGCCGGGGCCGATCTCCCCGCCCCCCGCGACGCACATCCCGGTGTCGAAGCGCTGCTTGCCCCAGAGCTTCGCCTTGAGCGACGGATCGAAGGCGCCATAGGGGTCGTGCATGATGAGCTTGAACTCGGTCGACGACATGGTGGGGTAGTACCCCTCGTAGCCGATCACCAGCACGATGTGCCCCTGGACATTCGCGTGGCTCACCGCGACGAGCACCGGATACCCGTTGTCGATGAAGGCCACGATCCGGTCGATCGCCTCGTACTCCAGCGCGGTGGTGACGTACTGGAACGGCAGGGTCGGGAAGCGCTGCTCCAGCCACCATTTCATGTTGGCGTGGGCGTTGGTGAACTTCTGGTTGGGGCGCTTCGGGTCGCCGTTGATGGTCTTGTAGATGTCGGTGGGCTTGAGCGCCTCGGCGCCGCCGCTCACCTGGAGCACCGACCGCTCCAGGTAGGTGGCGAACATCTTGAGCACCGTCGACTGGCAGGTGTTGTCGGTCGGCTGCGTGAAGTACGGAACCGGCAGCTGTTTTGCGCGTCCACCCATTCCGGGGCCTCCCATGAGTTCGCTGCTCGATGACCTGCGCCACGCGTTCCGTACCCTGCGCCGGAGCCCCGGCTTCGCGCTGACCGCGGCGCTCACCCTGGCCCTCGGGGTCGGCGCCACCACCACCCTGGTGAGCGCCCTCGACCTGATGCTGTTCCGTCCGCCGGTCGGGGTCAAGTCCGCCGGCCGGATCGTCCGGCCCTTCTTCAAGGCGGCGAACGCCCAGTTCGGGGAATGGACCAACTCCAGCACCTCCTACCCGGTCTACTCGGCCATCAGCCAGGGGAAGAGCTTTGCCCAGGTGGCCGCCTTCTGGGGGGTGAACGGCTCGATGGGCCGGGGGGCGGAGGCGAAGCGGGTGTCGCTCGCGGCCGTCACCGGGAACTACTTCGCGATGCTGGGGACGGAGGCCGCGCTGGGCCGGCTGCTGGTACCCGATGACGACCGCGCCGATGCCGGGACCCAGGCGCTGGTCCTGAGTGACCGGCTGTGGCGCACGGCGTTTGGCGCCGATCCCGGGATCCTGGGCCGTACCGTGCCGATCGACAATGCGATCTACACGATCGTGGGCGTGGCCCCGAAGGGATTCGACGGCGGGAACTACGATGCCGCCGAAGGGTGGGTCACCCTCAGCCACACCGGCACCCAGGCGATCGGCCCCGAGTTCCGCACCAACCGGAACTGGTTCTGGATCCAGGTCATCGCGCGGCTCAATCCGGGCGTCACGCCCGAGCAGGCGGCGGCCGAGGCCACCGCGCTGGTCCGCGCCAGTCACGATTCGGACAACGAGAAGGGTTCAAACCGCGAGAGCTTCAAGGCGGTCGTGCTCGGGCCGGTGCAGGAGGCGCGCGGGCCCGACTTCTCCGGCGATGCCCGGCTGATCTACTGCCTCGCGGCGGTGTCACTCATCGTGCTGCTCATCGCCTGTGCCAACGTCGCCAACCTCCAGCTGGTGCGCGGGCTGGGCCGGAGCCGCGAGCTCGCGGTCCGGAAGGCGCTGGGGGGTGGCGAGGCGCGGCTGGCGGGACAGCTCTTTCTCGAGGGCATCTGGCTGGCGCTGCTGGCCGGCGGGGCGGGGCTGGTGGTCTGCCTCTGGGGCGGTGATCTCCTCCGCCGCTTCGTGCTGCCGGACGGGATGGCGGAGAATTTCCATATCGATCAACGGGTGCTCGCGATCGCCGCGGCGGCGAGCGGGGTGGCCGCGCTCCTCTCGAGCCTGCTCCCCGCGTTCCGCGTCGTGCGGGGCGACCTGACGCCGGTGCTCAAGGAGGGCGCGCGCGGCACCGGCTTCCGGAGCTCGCGGCTCCGGGCCGGCCTGGTGGTGGTGCAGGTGGCGCTCTCGATCCTGCTGGTGGTGGGCGCCGGCCTCTTCCTCAAGAGTCTCCGGAACGTGCGGTCGCTCGACATCGGCTACGACCGGAACCAGGTCATCATGGTCCGGGCCGATCCGGTGAAGGCCGGGTTCACCGGGGTGGCGACCGGCGGGGCCTGGGATGCGATGGCGGCGGCCGCGCTTCGCTATCCGGGGGTCGAGTCGGTCGCGCTCACCTTCGGTGAACCGTTCGGCTGGAGCATGAGCCGCACGCTCAAGATCGCGGGAATGGACTCCCTCCCGCGGATGAGCAGCGGGGGCCCGTATCTCCAGTCGGTGACCGGCGACTTCTTCAAGACGATGGGACTCCAGGTGAAGGCCGGCCGGCTCTTCACCGACAGCGACCGTCGCGCCAACCCGGCGGTCGCGGTCATCGGCGCCACGATGGCGCGGAAGTTCTTCGGCGAGGGCAAGGCGCTCGGTGCCTGCCTGCTCATCGAAGAGGGGGCGAAGAGCTGCACCGAGGTGGTCGGCGTGGTGTCGGATGGGAAGCGCTACAGCCCGATGGAGGAGGAGCAGGCGCTCTACTACATCCCGCTGCCGCCGGCCGACAGCACCACCAACCACCTCACCCTCTTCATCCGCACCCGCACCGCGGCCACGCCGATGGTCGCCGGTATCCGCGCCGCGCTCCAGACCGCGGTTCCCAACCTTCCCTACGTCTCGGCCGAATCGCTGGAGCAGGTGCTGGCGCCGCGCTACCACACCTGGGAGCTCGGGGCCACCCTCTTCTCGCTCTTCGCCGTCGTGGCGCTGCTGCTCGCATCGCTCGGCATCTTCAGCGTGCTGGCGTACGCGGTGCGGGGCCGCACCCGGGAGCTCGGGATCCGGCTGGCGCTGGGCGCGCTGCCCCAGTCGATCCTCGGGCTGGTGCTGCGCGACGGGCTCCGGCTGACGCTGCTGGGCGTGGCGATCGGGATTGCGGGCGCGCTGGCGGCGGGCCGGCTTCTCGGCTCCCTGATCTACGGCGTGTCCGCCCACGATGTGCCCACCATGCTGCTGGCGGGCACGACGGTGCTGGCGGTGGCCATCGGGGCGAGCCTGCTGCCGGCCAGCCGGGCGGCGAAGGTGGACCCGATGCAGAGTCTCCGGAGCGAGTGACCCCTCCCCGATCGAGGATCCCGTCATGCCCACGCTCTTCGACGATCTCCGCCAGGCCCTCCGGGCCCTTCTGCGGAGTCCCGGATTCGCCCTCACGGCGGCGCTGACGCTGGCCCTCGGCATCGGGGCCACGACCACGCTCGTCAGCGCGCTCGACCGGCTGGTCCTCCGGGCCCCTCCGGGCGTGGAGGCTCCGCAGCAGATCGTCCGCGCCTACCTGCGGTATGCGAGTCCGCAGATCGGCGAGTATACCAATGCCTCGACTTCGTGGCCGGACTATCAGTCGCTGCTCCGGGCGAAGAGCCTGAGTGCCGTCGCCGCGGTCTACAACACCTATGGATCGCTCGGGCGCGGTGCCGAGTCCCGCCCGGTGCGGCTCCAGGCGGTGACCGGCAACTACTTCGGGATGCTGGGGACGCGGAGCGTACTGGGGCGCACGCTCCTTCCCGAGGACGACCGGGAGGACGCCGAGGTCCACGCGCTGGTGCTGAGCGAGCATCTCTGGCGCACGCATTTCGACCATGATCCGGCGATCATCGGGAGGACGATTCCGATCGACGACGTGGTCTATACCGTCGTCGGGGTCGCACCGGCGGAATTCGATGGCGGGAGCTACAACAGTCCCGACGGGTGGGTCGGGCTGACGCCGATGGGGATCCGCGGCATCGGACCCACGTTCCGGACCGAGCCGGGCTGGAACTGGCTCCAGATGGTCGCGCGGGTGGCGCCGGGGTATTCGAGTGAGCAGGCGAGGACCGAGGCGACCGCGATGATCGTGGCTGGGCGCGACTCGGCGCACGTCCGGGGATTCCGCGAGGCGGTGTTCGGGCCGGTGCAGGAGGCGCGTGGGCCGAGTCTCCGGGAAGACTCCCGGATCGTGTACTGGCTCGCGGGGGTGTCACTCGTCGTCCTGCTCATCGCCTGCGCCAATGTCGCCAACCTGCAGCTGGTACGCGGCCTGGGCCGGAGCCGCGAACTCGCCGTCCGCAAGGCGCTGGGCGGCGGGACCGGGCGGCTCGTGTTCGGGCTCATGCTCGAGGGTGTGTGGCTCGCCCTGCTCGCCGGCGGCCTTGGTCTGCTGGCCTGTCTCTGGGGTGGCGACCTCCTGCGCAGCTTCGTCCTTCCGGCCGGCATGGCGGAGACCTTCCGGCTGGACGCGCGCCTGATCGCGCTGGCGGTGCTGGCCAGCGCGATCGCCGGACTACTCTCCAGCCTGCTTCCCGCCTTCCAGACGGTCCGCGGCGACCTCACGCCGGTGCTGAAGGACGGCGCGCGAGGCACCGGGTTCCGCACCTCGCGACTCCAGTCGACCCTGGTGGTCCTCCAGGTGGGATTGTCGATCCTGCTGGTGGTCGGCGCGGGTCTTTTCATTCAGAGCCTGCGCAACATGCGCGCGATCGACATCGGGTACGATCGCGACAACATCGTCATGGTGGTGGCAGCCCCGCGGTCCGCCGGCTTTGACGGGGTCGGCACGGCGCAGGCGTTCGAGGCCATGGCGGCGGCGGCCCGCGGGTATCCCGGTGTCACCGCGGTCTCACTGACCTATGGCGAACCGTTCGGGTGGAGCATGGGGCGCGGGTTCAGCATTCCGGGAATGGACTCGCTCCCGGATTTTTCCAGCGGCGGTCCCTATGTCCAGGCGGTCACCCCCGAGTACTTCAAGACGGTCGGCCTCGGGATTCTTGCCGGGAACGGCTTCGCGGAATCGGACCGGCGGGAGCACCCCCGAGTCGCATTGATGGGGACGACGATGGCACGCCGCTACTTCGGCGAGCCCGAGAAAGCGCTGGGTCGCTGCCTCAAACTGGAGGACGAGGCGGACTGCACCTCGGTGATCGGTGTCGTGGAGGACGGGATCCGCTACGACCCGCGCGAGGGCGAGCAGGCGATCTACTACATCCCACTCCCCCCGGGCGACAGCGCCACCTCGCACCTCACCATGTTCGTCCGGACCCACGGGAAGGCCGGCGCCATTGTCCCCGGCCTGCGGGCCGCACTGCAGACCGCGGTGCCGGGGCTCCCCTACGTCCAGGCCCGCTCGCTCGAGGAAGTGCTCTCGCCGCGCTATCAGACCTGGCAGCTGGGCGCCGAGCTGTTCACTCTGTTCGGCACCGTGGCACTGGTGCTCGCGGCGCTCGGCATCTTCAGCGTGCTCTCCTACGCAGTGCGGGGCCGCACCCGCGAGCTCGGGATCCGGCTCGCGCTCGGCGCCCTGCCGGCGTCGCTGCTGGCGCTGGTGGTGCGCGACGGACTCCGGCTCACGCTCCTCGGCGTCGGGCTCGGGATCGCGGGCGCGCTCGCCGCCGGCCGGGCGATGGGCTCGCTGGTCTACGGCGTCTCCACCCACGACGTCCCCACCATGCTGCTGGCTGGCGGAACCGTGATCGCGGTGGCCGCACTCGCCAGTCTCCTCCCCGCGCGCCGGGCCGCGAAGGTCGACCCGATGCAGAGCCTCCGGAGCGAATGACCATGACCGTCCTGACCGACCTCACGCGGGCGGCACGCCGGCTCCGCCGCTCGCCCGGCGCCACGCTCCTCGGCGTCCTGATCCTCGCGCTCGCGCTGGGCGCCTCCGGCGCGCTCGTGGCGGTGGTCCGGGCGACGCTCCTCGCGCCGCTGCCCTACGACCACCCCGAGGCGATCGTGGCGCTCTGGGAAACCAACCGGCCCCATCACGCCGATCACAACGTGGTGCGCCCTGGGAACTTCCTCGAGTGGCGCGACCGGGCGCGCAGCTTCAGCGACCTCGCGGTCTACACCTGGGCCTCGGCGGTCTTCACCGGCGAGGGCCAGCCGGAGCGGGTGCGGGGCCGGGCGGTGTCCCCCAACCTCTTCGGGCTCCTCGGCGTGCGGCCCGCGGCCGGGCGGGGGTTCGAGGAGCGGGACGTGGCGCCGGGCGCCGCGCACACCATGGTGCTCAGCTGGGGCCTCTGGCAGCGCCGCTTCGGCGGCCGGGCCGACGCGATCGGGAAGATCGTGGAGACGGAGGATGGGTCGGCCGAAATCGTCGGCGTGATGCCGAAGACGATGCTGCCGCTCGGGGCGGAGGAATACTGGGAGCCGTTCCGGCTCGACCCGGTCATGCGGACCCGGGGCGGGCGCTACACCATGGTGCTCGCGCGGCTCGCACCCGGCGTGACGCTGGCGCAGGCCCAGGAGGAGATGACCCGGATCGGCGGCGACCTCGAGCGGGAGTTCCCCGCCTTCGACGCCGGCTGGGGTGTCCGGGTCATGCCGCTGCACGACGACGTGGTCGGGACCGTCACCCGGCCGCTCACGCTCCTGCTGCTGGCGGTGCTGCTCCTGCTGCTGATCGCGACGTCGAACCTGGGCAACCTGCTGCTGGTGCGGGCCGATGCGCGGCGGCGGGACTTCGCGGTCGCGCGGGCCATGGGGGCGAGCCGGGCGCAGGTGATCGGGAGCTGGATGCTCGAGTGCATCCTCCTCGCCCTGCTGGGCGCGGCGGGTGGCGGGCTGCTGGCGTGGTGGGGCCTCGCGGCGGCGCCCCTCATGGCCCAGGACATTCCCCGGATCGCGGCCGCGCGGCTCGACCTGCCGCTCGCCGCCGCGCTCGCGGGCGTGGCCCTGCTGCTCGGGGCGGTGCTCGGCTTCGGCAGCGTGCACGGCGCGCTCCGGGGCGATCCCTCCGAAACGCTGCGCGCCTCGAACCGGGTGCTGGGCGGCCGCGCCTCGCAGCGCTTCCGCGCGCTGCTGGTGACGGGACAGGTGGCCCTGACCCTGGTCCTGCTCCATGGCGCGGGACTGCTGCTCCGGTCGTTCGAGCGCCTCAACGCGGTGCGCCCTGGCTTCGAGCCGACGGGGGTCCTGACCGCGGGCTTCAGCCTGCCCGCCAACCGCTACGGCGACGAGACCCGCCGCCTCGAGTTCTACGATCGGCTGCGGACGCGGCTGGCGGAGACCCCGGCGGTCACCGGCGTGGGCGGGGTCAGCTTCCTGCCATTCTCCGGCGCCGGGGTCGCCACCACGTTCAAGCCGACCGACCGGCCCGCGCCGCCCGACGGGCAGGCGCCGGTGGCGGACATCCGGGTTGTGGACGAGGGCTACTTCAGCGCGATGGCAATTCCGCTCCGCCTGGGACGCGGGTTCACGCCGGAGGACCGCAGCGGTTCGCTGCCAGTGGTGATGGTGAGCGAAGGCCTGGCGAAGGCGGAGTGGCCGGGTGAATCTCCGATCGGCAAGCGGATCACGGTCGAGTACGGCTCGCCCCAGCAGGAACTCGAGGTGGTGGGGGTGGTGGGGGACGTGCTGTCCCAGGGCCTGGACGCGCCACCCAGCGCCACGGTCTACTATCCGCTGCGCCAGCTGGTCAGCGGCGACCTGAACGTGGTGATCCGGACGGCGGGCGATCCCGGCGCACTGGCGCCGGCGGTGCTCGCGATCGCGAAGGAACTCGATCCCCTGCTGCCGGTGCAGTCGCTGCAGCCCTACACCAGCCAGCTGGGCGACTCGCTGGCCGGCCGCCGTACCTCGCTGTTCCTCCTCGGTGGATTCGCCCTGGCGGCGACGCTGCTCGCGGCGGTGGGGCTCTACGGCCTGCTGAGCCAGCTGGTGCGGCTCCGCTGGCGCGAGATCGGGATCCGCCTCGCGCTGGGCTCCACACCCGCGCGGGAACAGGGCGCGGTAATGGGTAACGCCGCGCGCCTGCTGCTGGGTGGCGCGGTGCTGGGGGTGGCCGGCGCCGTGGCCGCGGGAAGCGTGCTCCGGGCTTTCCTCTTCTCGGTGGCTCCCGCCGATCCGCTTACTGCGCTGCTCACGCTCGCGGGCCTGGCCCTGGTGGGGCTGGTCGCGAGTGTCCTCCCCGCCCGCCAGGCGTCGCGGGTCGATCCTGCCACCGTGCTGCGAGGCGAGTGATGAGTTCGATCGTCCTGAATGCGCTCCGCTCCCTGAGGCGTGCGCCCGGGTTCGTGACCGCCGCCGTGGTGACCTTCGCCCTCGGGCTGGGCGCGGTCACGGCGATTCTCTCGGTGGCCCACAGCGTCCTGCTGGCGCCGCTGCCGTACCGCGAGCCGGAGCGGCTCTTCCTGTTCAGCGAGCAGAGCACCCAGGTCTCCGCACGGCTCCCCTCGTACCTCACCTTCCTCGACTATCGCGCGATGGCGCGGAGCTACGAGGGAATCGGGTACCTGCTGGGCACCTCCGAGGCGCTGCACACCCCCGCCGGCATCGCCCAGATGGTGCTGGCCCGCGGCTCCGAGGGCTTTCTCGACATCCTCGGTGCGCGGCCGGTGCTGGGACGCCTCTTTGCGGCGGACGAGGAGCGGGCCGGCGCACCGCCGGTCGCGGTGCTCAGTTACGCCTTCTGGCGTTCCCAGTTCGCCGCCGATCCGGGCGTCGTCGGGCGCACCCTCGATACCGATGCCGGCAGCTTCACCGTGGTCGGGGTGCTCCCGGCCGGTGCCGGCTATCCCGCGTGGGCCCAGGTCTACACCCCGCTCGCCGCGGGGGCGGCACTTCCGGCAATGGCCCGGCGGGACATGCACGTCGACGGCGCGATGATCGCGCGGCTCAAGCCCGGGGTGGACAGCGCCACCGCCGCGCGGGAGCTCGCCACCCTGGGGGCGCGCTTCGCCGAGAGCTATCCGGCGGAGAACGCCGGCTTCCAGGGGGTGCTCACGCCGATGCGGAGCGCGATCGTGGGCGGCGGCACCTCGACGCCGCTGCTCCTGCTGCTGGCCGCGACCGGGCTCCTGCTGGTGATGGCGTGCGTGAACCTGGCGGCGCTCGGGCTGGCGCGGGTGGCGCAGCGCACCCGCGAGATGGCGCTTCGCACTGCGCTGGGCGCGGGGCAGGGGCAGCTGGTCTCCCAGCTCCTGGCGGAGACGCTGCTGCTCGCGGCGGCGGGCGCGGCGCTGGGACTGGGGCTCGCCAGCTGGCTGGTGCACCTGCTGACCGCGGCGGATGCCAACAACGTGGTGGCGGCGGGCGTGGGCGGCGCGATTCCCCGGCTCGAGGAAGTGCGGGTGCGGGCGCCGGTGTTCCTGGCGACGCTGCTGGTCACCCTGCTCTCCGGCGTCGCCGCCGGCCTGGTGCCGGCGCTCCGGGCCAGCCGCCCCGATCTCAACGGCCTGCTCCGGCAGGGGGGAGCCCGGGGCGATGCGACGGTGACCGGCGCGGGGCTCCGCCGCGGGATGATCGCGACCCAGACCGCCCTCGCGCTGGCGCTGCTGGTGTCGGCGGCGCTGCTGGTGAAGAGCTTCTGGCAGGTGACCCGCGCCGATCGGGGCTTCGACAGCCAGGGCGTCCTCACGGTGCACCTCAATCCGGGGGCGCGATTCCGCGAGCCGGGGAGCGACGTGGCGGGGCTCTACACCCGGCTGGTCGGGCGGCTGCGGACTCTCCCCGGCGTGACCGGGGCGGGCCTCGTCAATCACCTGCCGCTGGCCGGCTCATGGAACGGCACCCGGCTCGGCATCGATGGCGCGAAGCCGGAAGAGGGGCAGGACCTCACGGTGGGGCTCCGCGTGGCGGACAGCGGCTATCGCGAGACCATGGGAATCCCGCTGCTGCGGGGACGCTGGTTCACCGCTGCCGACATGACGCCGAGCGCCGGGCCCATCGTCATCAATCGCTCGCTGGCGGAACGCTACTGGCCCGGGCAGAACCCGCTGGGCCACCGGATCTCTTTCTTCAAGAGCGCGGCGGGCCGGGCCGATTTCGGGGAACCGGTCGAGGGGACGATCGTCGGCGTGGTGGCCGACGTGCGGCAGTTCGGGCTGGACCAGCCGAGCGATCCCGCGATCTATCTCCCCTATACCGTGAACCCGTGGGGACACATCTTCCTCGCGGTGCGCACGGGAGTGCCGCCGGCCACCCTCATCGAGCCGCTCCGCCGCGCGCTGCTGGCGGAGGAGCCCGGGCTGGTGGTCACCGGCCTCCAGCCGATGCAGGAGTATGTCGATGGCGCGCTGGCGCCGCGGGAATTCCTGACCCTGCTGGTCGGGGTCTTCGCGGCGGCGGCGATCGGGCTCGCGATCATCGGGCTCACCGGGGTCCTGGGCCGGCTGGTGCGGTCGCGGGAGCGGGAGATCGGGATCCGCCGCGCGATCGGCGCCGACGAGGGGGCGATCATGGGGCTGGTGCTGCGGGAAGGTGGCCTGGCGGTGGGCGCGGGTGCCGGGGTGGGGCTGCTGCTCGCGGTGCTGGTGAGCCGGGCGCTGGCGAGCCAGCTGTACGGTGTCACACCCGGCGACCTTCCCACCTATCTTGCGGCCCTGGCGCTGCTCGGCGTCGTCGCCTTTGCGGCCTGCTGGGTGCCGGCCCGGCGGGCGGCACGGATCGAGCCGACGGTGGCGCTCTCGAGCGAGTGAGTTCCCGGGATTATCCCAGCGAGGCAGCGACGTGATCCAACTGGTCAACATCGAGAAGTCGATTCCGACGAAGCCGTCGCCGACCTGGCTGCTCCGGCGGGTGAACCTCACCTTCGACAAGGGGGAGTTCATCACCATCATGGGGCCGTCGGGGGCGGGGAAGTCGACCCTGCTCGCGATCCTGGGGATGCTGGATGCGGAGTTCTCCGGGGAGTACTGGCTCGGGGGCCAGGCGGTGCACGCGCTCAAGCCCAAGGACCGGATGGCGCTGGCCCGCTCGAGTGTGGGGTTCGTCTTCCAGCAGTATCACCTGCTGGACGACCTTACGGTGGCGGAGAACCTCGATGTCCCGCTCAGCTACCGGAACATCAAGGCGGGGGAGCGGGCGGCGCTGGTGGCCGACACCCTCGACCGGTTCAACATCGTGGGGAAGAAGGATCTCTATCCCCGGCAGCTCTCCGGCGGCCAGCAGCAGCTGGTGGCGGTGGCGCGGGCGGTGATCGCGAAGCCGCCGGTGCTCCTCGCCGACGAGCCGACCGGGAACCTGCACTCGGCCCAGGGGAAGGAGATCATGGAGCTGTTCAAGCAGCTCAATGGCCAGGGGACGACGATCGTGCAGGTGACGCACTCGGAGGAGAACGCGAAGTACGCGCACCGGGTGGTGGATCTGAAGGATGGCTGGGTGGTCGGCGAAGAGGCCGTAAGCCGTAAGCCGTAAGCCGTAAGCTGTAAGCCGTACGCCGTTAGCCGTTAGCCGTTTGTATGCCTCCCTGGCTTGCGGAGGCTTCTGACAAACCCGCCCAGGAGCCTGCGGACCTCCTTGACCGCATCGTGGAGCTTTCCCTCCACTTCGACAGGGAGATACCCGAGGTCACGGCTGAGGAGCAGGAGATACTCCAGCTCAGCCGCTGAGGCCTGGGCTATCAATAGAAACTGGCACATGGCGGGGTCTGTGCCTCGCCCTGAGCCTTCCGCGATATTTGCCGGAATCGACACTGCAGCTCGTCGCAGTTGCGAGGTGATGCCATACATCTCTGATTTGGGGAAGGTCGTGGTCTCACGGTACACGTCCAGGCCCAGCGTGTGGGCGAGTTGCCAGACCTTCAGTTCGCGGAAGTCGCGCATGGGCGGAAGGGGTTAGAATCCCTCGATGGTATGGCCAACCGTCAAAAACGCATCAACTGATGCCCGTCCGATTTGTCCCTAACGGCTAACGGCTAACGGCTTACGGCTTACGGCCAACGGCTAACGGCCAACGGCTACCGGCCCACGCCCCAGCCTCATCTCATGCCCACCCCCCGCGTTCTCGTCGCCGACGACCAGTCCGACATTCTCCAGGCCCTCCGCCTCTTGCTCAAAGGCGAAGGCTTCGTCGTCGAGACGACCACCTCTCCCGGCGGCGTCCTCGCTGCGCTGGAGCGGAGCGACTTCGACGTCCTCCTGATGGACCTCAACTACACTCGCGACACCACCTCCGGCCTCGAGGGGTTCGACCTCCTCACCCGGATCCAGCTGCTCGACGCGTCCCTCCCCGTGGTGGTGATGACCGCCTACGGCAGCGTCGAGGGCGCGGTCGAAGCGATGCGGCGCGGGGCGCGGGACTACCTCGAGAAGCCCTGGGACAACAACCGGCTCGTCACCCTCCTCAGGACCCAGGTCGAGCTCGGGCGCGCGCTCCGCAAGAGCCAGCGGCTCGAGAGCGAGAACCAGACCCTCCGCCGCGAGGGGCTTCCCGACCTGGTGGCCGAGTCCCCGGCGATGCGCGGGGTGGCCCGGCTGATGGAACGGGTCGCCCCGTCCGACGCCAACGCCCTGATCCTCGGCGAGCACGGCGTCGGCAAGGAGATTGCCGCCCGCTGGATCCACGCCGCCAGCACCCGCGCCGGCAAGCCGATGATCACGGTGAATGTCGGCGGTCTCTCCGAGGGCGTGTTCGAGAGCGAGCTCTTCGGCCACCTCAAGGGGGCGTTCACCGACGCCAAGGCCGACCGGATCGGCCGCTTCGAGCTTGCCGAGGGGGGCACGCTCTTCCTCGACGAAATCGCCAACATCACGCCGGCTCAGCAGGCCAAGCTCCTGCGGGTGCTCAACACCGGCGAGTTCGAGCGGGTCGGTTCCTCCAAGACCCGGAAGGCCGACGTGCGGGTGCTCTCCGCCACCAACGTCGACCCGCGCGCCGAGGTGGCCGCGGGGCGGTTCCGGGAGGACCTCCTCTACCGCCTGAACACGATCGAGATCCCGATCCCGCCGCTCCGGAGCCGGCGGGAGGACATTCCGCTCCTCGCGATGCAGTTCCTCCGTCGCCACGCCGACCGCTACCGCAAGCCGATCACCGGGTTCCGGACCGACGCGATGGATGCGCTGCTCCGCTACGGCTGGCCCGGCAACGTGCGGGAGCTGGAGCACACCATCGAGCGGGCGGTGCTGCTCGCCGACGAAGGGGAGATCCGGATCGCCGACCTGGCCCTGGCGCCTCCCGCCGACGCCGGCGGCCGGCTCGACCAGATGACCCTTGAAGAGGTGGAGAAGGTGCTGGTGCAGAAGGCGCTGGCGCGGGCGGGCGGGAACGTGACCGAGGCCGCGAAGGCGCTCGGGCTGTCGCGCAGCGCGATGTACCGGCGGCTGGAACGATACGGATTGTGATGGGGACGCAGGGGTCCCCGCGATGACGTCCCATCCGCGCCGAGTCCTGCTTATCGCCCTCGCCACTGCGGGGCCGGCGGTCGCCATCGCGATGCTGGTCATCTGGCGCGGCGACTTCACGCCCCGGGTCCAGTGGACCGCGACGCTGGCCATCGCGCTCGGCCTCCTGATCGGCCTCGCCTCGCTGCACGAGCGGGTGGTACGTCCCCTCCAGACGCTCTCCAACGTCCTGGCCGCGCTCCGCGAGGGCGACTACTCCCTCCGCGCCCGCGGCTCCTCCGCCGAAGACTCCCTCGGCCTGGTCTATCTCGAGGCCAACGCCCTCGCCGATACGCTCAGGGGCCAGCGCCTCGGCGCGATGGAGGCGACCGCGCTCCTGCGCGCGGTGATGGCGGAGATCGACGCCGCGGTGTTCGCCTTCGACGACGACGGGATCCTGCGGCTGGTGAATCGCGGCGGCGAGCGGCTGTTGGGGCAGCCCGGCGAGCGGCTCCTCGGCCGGGACGCGGCGGTGCTGGGCCTGGCCGAGTGTCTCGAGGGCGACTCGCCCCGGGTGCTGGAGCGGGGCGGGACGGCGGCGAGCCGCTGGGAGCTGCGGCGGAGCGCCTTCCGGCAGGACGGGCGCCCGCACCAGCTGGTTCTGCTCACCGACGTGAGCCGCACGCTGCAGGTGGAGGAACGGCAGGCGTGGCAGCGGCTCATCCGGGTGCTCTCCCACGAAATCAACAACTCGCTCGCGCCGATCCGCTCGCTCGCGGGCAGTCTCCGCAACATCCTCGATCGGGGCGGACCCGAGGCGAAGACCGACCTGGCCGAAGGGCTCGGCATCATCGGGCAGCGGGCCGAGTCGCTCGGCCGCTTTCTCTCCGCCTATGCCCGGCTGGCGCGGCTCCCCCGTCCCACGCTCCGACCCACGCCGGTCGAGCCGTGGGTGCGCCGGGTGGCGGCGCTCGAAACCCGGCTGCCGGTGGAAGTGCGCCCCGGCCCCGAAGTCACCCTCGTCGCCGACGGCGACCAGCTGGACCAGCTCCTGATCAACCTGATCCGCAACGCCGCCGACGCCGTCGCCGAAACGAAGGGCGGCGTGCGGGTCTTCTGGCGGACGGTGAGTGACGGCGCCGAGGTAGTGGTGGAGGACGACGGCCCGGGTGTGGTCGATACCGCCAACCTCTTCGTGCCGTTCTATACCACGAAGCCGGGGGGCTCGGGGGTGGGGCTGGCCTTGTCGCGCCAGATCGCGGAGGCGCATGGCGGCCGGATCCGGCTGGAGAACCGGAAGGACGCGCGCGGGTGCCAGGCGGTGCTCTGGCTCCCGCATCAGCCGGAGTAAGTCTCGCCACTCTTACCAGCAAACAGCAAACAGCAAACAGCGGTATCACGAAGGGCACGAAGGCACGAAGAACACGAAGAAGAGCGAAGCAGGCTGTTTTTCTTCGTGCTCTTCGCGGCTTCGTGGTCTTCGTGTTTGCTGTTGCTGTTGCTGTTGTGGTTGGTGGTGTTGTTGTTGTGCTACCGGAATAGCTCTGTTTCGGTCGGCTAGACCCGAAACCTCTCGTAGAACTTGTCCCGATATCCCCGGCTCAGCGTCAGCCGCCGCCCGTCCGTCAGGATCACGTCGTACTCCCCGCCCGGTACCGGCTCGAGTGCCCGCACCCTGGTGAGGTTCACCATCGCGCTCCGGTGAATCCGGGCAAAGCGCCGCGGGTCGAGGGTCGTCTCCAGGTGGTTGAGCGACTCCCGGAGCAGGTGGTACTGCTTCCCCCGGTGCAGCCGCACGTAGTTGTCCGCCGCCTCGATCCAGTCAATCTCGTCCACCGGCACCAGCACCACCTGCCCCTGCTCCCGCACCGCCAGCCGGTCGGGGCCCGGCGGTGCGCGCAACTCGGCCAGGAGCGCCGAGAGCGAGGCGCGTTCGGTGTCGGTGGCGCCCCGGCGGAGCCGATCCCGGGCCCGGCCCAGCGCCAGCCGGAAGCGGGCGTCGTCGAACGGCTTGAGGAGGTAATCCACCGCGTGCAGGTCGAAGGCCCGCACCGCGTACTGGTCGAAAGCGGTCACGAAGACGACGGCGGGCCGCTCGTCCTCCTCGAGGCTCGCGAGCACCCCCAGCCCGTCGAGGCCCGGCATCTGTACATCGAGAAAGACCAGGTCGGGACGCAGGGCGCGGATCTGGGTCAGCGCTTCGCTCCCGTTCCGCGCCTCCCCCAGCACCTGGACCTCCGGCTCGAGGGCGAGCAGCGCCGCGATCCCTCGCCGCACCAGCGGCTCGTCGTCGACGATCAGCACCCGGACCGTGCTCATGCGCCCTGGATCGTGAGCGGGAGCCGGATCGTCACGGCGAGTCCTCCCTCGGCGCGCGGCTCGAGCCGAAGCGTGCCGGCGCTCCCGTACAGACCCTCGAGCCGGGCCCGGGTGTTGGACAGGCCGATGCCATGCCCGTTGCCGGAGACCGCCGCGAGTCCGGGCCCGTCGTCCAGCACCGAGAGCTCCAGCACGGCCCCATCCGCCCGCGCCCGGACCACCACGGTGCCCGCCCCGGTCTGCGGCTCGACCGCGTGACGCACCGCGTTCTCCACCAGCGGCTGGAGGATGAGGTTGGGCACCAGCGCCTGTTCCACCGCCGGGTCGATCTCCAGCCGGATGCGGAGCCGGTCCTGGAAGCGGATCTCCTCGATCTCGAGGTAGGGCCGCAGGAAGGTCAGCTCCTCGCGCAGGCTCACCTGCTGCACCCCCGGGTTCGCCAGGGTCGAGCGGAGCAGGTCGCCGAGAAGCGTCACGGTGCGCTGGGCCGCCGGGGGATTCTCCCGGATCAGCACGCTGATCGCGTGCAGGGTGTTGAAGAGGAAATGGGGATGCAGCTGCATCTTGAGCGCCCGCAGCTCGGCGTCACTCAGAGCCGCCTCGAGTTTCGAGGACGCGAGCTCGCGCTCGCGCAGCCGCCGGTACCAGGTGATCGCGAGCAGCGCCGAGAGCACCAGCAGGTAGATCAGGACCTCGAAGGTGAAGCGGCTGCGGAGGTAGCCGAGCCACCAGGTGGTCCAGGGCGGGCTCACCTCTCCCGGCGGCGGAACCGCGAAGAGCCGGCCCAGCGTCGCGGTGAGGGCGCTGTGGAGCACCGCCGAGACCGTGGCCGAGCCGAGATGCACCGCGACGGCTGCGCCGGTGAGGCCCTGCTCGAGGGGGAAGCGGCGGAGGAGCCAGGCGATCACCGGCGTCGCGGCGACCCAGTACCACCAGAGCGGCACCTGGGTGGCGAGCTGGCGCCAGAGCGCCTGCTGCTGCTGCTCGGCGTTGAGCAGGAGCCAGCTCTGCGCGGTGGAGATGAGCGCCGGGATGGTCCAGAGCGCAAGCAGCGCCAGGGTGCCGCCCAGCGGCGGCACCCCGGCACGTCGTTCCCCTCTGAGAGTGCTCATCTCACCAGAATACCACAGATTGTCTCATCACTGAACTGACTAACACAGATGTTCACAGATGGGAACGGATGCGCGCGCCGTGGATGTTCGAACCCTCATCTCGCTTGCCGGAATATGGAACGAGCTGTGGGTTGCAGATACCCGCACCGTCGGGTCGTCTGTCAGGGGGTCCATCCGTTCCCATCTGCTGTTCATCTGTGTTAGTCAGTTTGCCCAACTCAATAGATGGGAACGGATGCGCGCGCCGTGGATGTTCGAACCCTCGTCTCGCTTGCCCGAATATGGAACGAGCTGTGGGTTGCAGATACCCGCACCGTCGGGTTGTCCGTCAGGGAGTCCATCCGTTCCCATCGGCTTTTCATCTGTGTTAGTCAGTTTGCCCAACTCAATTGGTAGACGAAGGCCGCAGCGCCGCCTCGAGGTCCGCCCACGGCGTCACGTTCATGTGCATCGCCGCGAACCGCTCGGGCGTCACTCCCACCCGCCGGGTCGCCGCCACCACCTCCGCCGCGTACGCCATCGACGGGCCCTCGAGCCCCTGCACGTAGTCGCCGGGGAAGAGGAACCGGTCCGCCGGGATCCAGCTCATCAGCGAGCCTTCGCTGCCGATGCCGTTGATCGGGTAGACCCGCACCGCGCCCCCGCCGAGCGAGAGCGAATCGTCGACCGCCACGAAGCGGAACTTCGCCTGCGCGCGCCGCCGCTCCAGCAGGTCGGGGGCTTCCCGCCAGCGCCGGGCGATGACCTGCTCGAGGAATGGCCGGGCGCTCCGGTGCGCCACCACCGTCGCCCCCATCGCCACCCAGCTCCGGACCCCCGCGATGTGGGGCCAGGCCAGGTCGGAGACGACCAGCACCACCGGGTGCCGGCCCGGAAAGAGCGTCGCGATCCAGGCCGAGTCGTTCCGGGCCCGCGCCTCGCCACTGTACTGCGCGTCGAGGAGGAAGATCGTGTCCCGCGCCAGCGTCACCACGTTCCGGTAGAACCTGGTGCGGAGCACCACGGTGGTGGCGCCGATGCGCACGGTGTCGGGCCGCGGTTCCGGCGCCGCGGCGGCGCGGCGCATGTCGATCGTGTCGGCCAGCGCGGGCGCCTGGGGCGGCGCGCTGTCGGCGGGGAGCGAGGCGACCGTCCGGCTGATCTGCACCGCGCCATCCACCAGCCGGAAGCTCGACATCGGGTAGAGTCCCGCCCCGGCGGTGAACCAGTTGCTGTACACGTACGCCACCGCCTGCCGGCCCCAGAGCTGGTGGGGGTCGTCCTCGCCCCGCTCGTACTGGATCGGGAGGCCGCTCGCGGGCTCGAGGTAGAGCCTTTCCTCACCCAGCGGACCGGTGCGTGTCAGCCGGACCCGGGAAAAATCGCGTACAGTGCATCGGCCGGTGACCCGGACGGTGCTGTCGGTCCGCCACTCCGCCAGCACCGCCCAGGCGTTGAGGGGCCGGGTGACGCTGATGAACCGGTGGAGCGCCGGGACCGGCAGCCACTGTCCCGCGCGCGCCATCCACGAGCCGCGGGCCGACGACCAGGCGGCGAACATCGGGCGCGGGCCGAAGGGATCGAGCGCCTCGCCCGGCGTGGTCTCCAGCCCCGATTCGGGGAAGTACCAGAGCGTCGCGCTGTGTCCTTCCTGGAGGAACGGCGGGTAGGGGCGATCCGACTGATAGTCCTGGGACACCATCTCCGAGACCCGCAGGCCGAGCGCCGGACGGCCGAGCCGGCGCATGCCGGTGGTCGCGATCCCGCGGTCGAGGAGGGCGGGGGCATCCCCGCTCGCGGGGCGGCAGTCGCTGGCCGCCTGTGAGAAGGCCGGGGGGACGGCTACGTAATAGAGCACGCCGAGAATCACGCCCGGGCGCATCAGGGCGGAGATGCATGACGAAACGGACACAGGGGCTCCCGGTAAGGGTGAACAGTCCCGCGCCGGGGCGGCATACCGCCTGCGGGACTGGGGGAGCCTACGTATGGAGCTGCCGGGGCCGGGCCGGTTCCGGGGCGAGTCGCGCTGGGGCGGGGTGTGTGCCGTTTTCGCGCATTTGACGACCCCCAAATCGGCCCGTAGCTTCGGGTTTGTAACCTCGACCAAACGGAACTCCGTGCCTCAGACCGCCTCTTTCCGAGCGGGCCGCTGGAATTCGGTCAGCCGCGCCCTTCGGGTCTTTCTCGGTGCCCTGCTGTTGACGACCTGCTCCACTGATGCGATCGGCCCGGGGGGGAGGGTGGTCGGGGTCATGCAGCCGGGGGCGCTGCTGAGCGCGGCGGCGGATTTCGGGATCACGGTCGACCAGGTGGTCCTCGAGGTGCGACGGGTCTCCGACAACTCGGTCGCCTTCAGCAGGACGCTTGGCCAGGGCGAATTCACGGTCAACCCCGACGACCTCCGGATCACCCTCAATCTTTCCCTCACCAAGCAGACCGAGGACTTCACCTTCACCGCCACCGCCCGGAGCGGCGGGGTGGACTACTACGCGGCCACCGGCACGATCACCGCGGTCGCGTACCAGAGTGTCAGCTCCACCCCGATCACGCCGACCTACGTCGGCCCCGGTGCCGATGCCACCGGGATCACGCTGCCCTCCGCCACCGCACTCGCCACGGGCGCCAGCACCACGCTGACCGCGGTGGTGGACGTGGACGGGACCCCGGTCAGCGGCGTTCCGGTGGCGTTCTCCTCGAGCGACTCCACGGCGATCATCCCGGTGCGCACCGGGCTGAATGCGGCGAGCGTCACCGCGCCGGCCACCGGCAGCGGGAGCGTGACCATCACCGCCCGGACGCCGACCGCCCTCACCGCGAGCGGCACGGTGAGCTGGCCGGTGCAGGCGGGTCCGCCGGCGACGATCACCGCCACCTCGCCGCTGACCCAGAACGCGGTGGTGAACACCGCGGCGGCGCAGGCGCCCACGGTGCAGGTCAAGGACGCCGGCGGCCTCGGCGTGGCCAACGCCACCGTGACGTTCGCGGTGACGAGCGGCGGCGGCTCCGTGACCGGCGGGACCCAGACCACCAACGCCCAGGGTCTCGCGACGGTGGGCAGCTGGATCCTGGGCCAGACCGCCGGTCCCAACACCCTCACCGCCACGGTGGCCCAGCTGCCGGCGGTCAGTTTCAGCGCCACCGGCACCGCCGGCGCCGCCGCCGTGGTCACGAAGTTCTCGGGTGACAACCAGGCGGGCTCGGCCAACATCGCCCTGGGGAGCCCGCTGGTGGTGCAGGTCAACGACCAGTTCGGCAACCCGGTCAACAACGTGACGGTCGCGTGGGCGACCGCCACCGGTTCGCTGACGCCCGCCTCGTCCACCACCGACGGGCTGGGCCGGACGCAGTCGGCCTGGACCCTCGGCAACGGGGCCACCCAGACGGCGACCGCGACGGTCACGGGCGTCACGCCCGCGACGTTCACGGCCACCGCCGGGCCGCCGGCGATCAACCTCGCCTTCGTGGGGATCCCGGACGTGGGCGTGGGCAAGACGGTGCAGGTGCGGGCGACGCTCAGCGTGCCGGCGCCGGCCGGCGGCGTCTCCGTGACGCTGGCGAGCGACGCCAGCGGCACCGCCTCGGTCGCGGCGCCCGCCAGCGTCAGCGTGGCCCAGAACGGCACCACCGCCGACTTCACGGTGAACGGGGTCGCGATCGGCAGCACCACGCTTCGCGCCACCGCCACCAGCTATGCCCCGGCGGCGCTGCCGATCGCGGTGCAGGACCGCTCGATCAGCGTGCCGGTGACGCTCAACGTGCCGTTCGGTTCCACCGCGTCCCTGCCGATCAACATTGCCTCGCCGGCGCCGGTGGGCGGCGTGGTGGTGAACGTGACGAGTGACAATCCCACCGCGGTCGGCATCGGGACGCCCACGGTGACGATCAACGCCGGCGCCACCAGCGCCAACGCCACGGTGCAGGGGCTGCTGCCCGGCACCGCGAACGTGACGGTGAGCAACCCGGCGTACACCAGTGACGTCGCGGCGGTCACGACGTCGGCCTCGCTCAACGTGATCGAGACCTTCGTCAACCCGAACGCGAGCTTCGGCAGCGGGATCACCATCCAGCTGACCAGCAACGGGACCGGCATTGCCGCCCCGGCGGGCGGGGTCGGTGTGACGCTCACGCCGCGGGCGGTGCCCGCGACCGGCGCGGCCTGCGCCGTGACGGACGGGCCCCGGACCATCACCGCGGGGCTGACCTCGACGACGGCCACCATCAGCGCCGCGCCGACGGCCACGCTGCCGTGCACCGTGTACGTGGTCGCGAGCGCGACGAACATCCAGCCCGACAGTGTCCAGGTCACGGTGAACCCGTCGCCGGGCATCAACCTCACCAGTGTGACCACGGTCGGTTCGGGCCTCCAGCTGGGGGTGGCGGGGAGCCTGCAGGCGAACAACCATGGCGGCGTCACCGTCCGCGTGGCGAGCCCCGACCCGGCGGTGGTGCTGATCTCGCCGAACTCCACCTCGCTGGGGACCCAGACGCTCGACATCCCGATCGCGATCAACGGCAGCAGCTTCTCATTCGTGGTGCAGGCGCTGGAGGGCCAGACGGTCGCGCTGCCGATCACGGTGAGCGCGCCCGGCTTCACCAGCGCGGTGGATACCATCAAGGTGATCCAGCCCGGCCTCGACGTGATCTTCTATCCCACCGGGGGCACCACCACCCTGGCGGCCAACAGCGCGTTCCAGGTCCGCACCGGCCTGCCGAACACCAACAACACCGCGCTCACCCAGGAGCAGGCGCTGCGCGGCGGCGGTCCGGGCGTCACCGCCACGGTGAACCTGACCACCGCGCCCTCGACCGGGGTCGCCACGCTGATCAGCGGGGCCCAGAGCAGCAACAGCATCACCACGAACATCCCCCAGAGCCAGTCGCGCAGCGGCGGCAGCGCGGCGGCGGGCGGGGTGGAGCTCGACCCGCTCGGGGCCCCCGGGACGGCGACGGTCAATGCCACGGCCCCCGGGTTCGTCTCGGTGACGACGGCGACCCAGTCGAGCACGATTTCCGCCCCGGTGATCAACATGTCGAGTGCGCTGACGATCGGCGGCGGGATGCAGGTGGCCTCGAACGGGAGTCTCGGCGCCAGCAACCACGGCGGCGTCACCGTGTCGCTGGCCGTGTCGGACTCCACCAAGTTCCGGCTGACCCGGAACGCCACCGATACCGTGGCCCACGGTACGCTCGACATCAGCCTGCTGAACGGCCAGACCGGGTTCAACTACGTGGTCCAGGCACTCGAAGGCCAGACGGGGACCGCGACGATCACCGTGACCGCGCCCGGATTCACCGGCTCGAGCCAGTCGCTCACGGCGGTCACGCCGTCGTTCGACATCATCTTCCTGCCGACGAGCATCGCCTCCCTGGCGCCGAATGCGGCGTTCCAGGTCCGCCTCGGTATCCCCAACGGGCAGCTCACCGGGCTGACCCAGGAGCAGCCGCTCCGGGCGAACAGCCCCGGGATCACGGCGACCCTCGCCCACAGCAACCCGGCGGTGGCCAAGCTCCTCACCTCCGCCTCCCTCGACACGGTGACGGTGCCGATCGTCGCCACCCAGGCGCGGAGCCCTGGCACGGTGGCCACCGGCGGCGTGGAGTACAATCCCGCGCAGCCGGGCATCGATACCGTGACCGCCTCGATCCCGGGCTTTGTCGCGGTGGGCAACTCCCGGCAGCAGGTGACCATCACGGGGCAGGCCATTTCCATGGCCACGTCCCTGACGATCGGCAGCGGGATGCAGGTGGGGTCGAGCGGGGGGCTCGGGGCGACGAACTACGGCCAGGACACGGTGTACCTGACCGTGACCGACTCGAGCAAGTTCCTGATCGCGCCCAACGGAAGCACGGTGGGGAAGGGCACGCTCGCGATCCCGATGACCGCCCCCGCCACCGCCTTCAGCTACACCGTCCAGGTGCTCGAGGGCCAGGTGGGGACGGCCTTTGTCAGGGCCAGCGCGACCGGGTTCTCGCCGGACAGCACGGCCCTGACCGCGGTGCAGCCCGGACTGGACATCATCTTCCTGACCACGAGCCTCACGACCTTCTCGCCCAACGATCCGTTCAGCGTCCGGGTGGGCATCCCCAACGGTCAGAACACCGGGCTGCAGCAGGAGCAGGTGCTCCGGGCGGGGAGCCCGGGGGTGCTCGCGAGCGTCACCAGCTCGGCCCCCGCCATCGGCGCGATCGTGAGCAAGGCGGGGAGCTCGGGGAGCGCCACCGATTCGATCGTGGCCCTGACGGCGCGCACGCCCCAGACCACGGCCGCGCTCGGGGGTCTCGAGTTCGACCCCCTCATCGGCGGCACGACCACCGTGTCGGCGACGATTCCGGGCTTCCTGGCCATGCCCGCCGCCACCGTGACCGTGAACATCACCGCCCCGGCCATCACCATCTCGAGTCCGACGGTGGGGGCGGGGCTCCAGATCGGCGCGAGCGCGAGCTTCGGGGCCGCGGCGCCGGCGGGCGGGGTGCAGGTGAAGGTGAAGTCGAGCCAGCCCGGCGTGGTCCAGCTGTCGCCCAACAACACCGTGGCCCCGGCGGATTCGATCCTCATGAACCTCGCCGCGGGGCAGAGCTTCCTCAGCTTCATCGTGTCGGGGGTCGACACGGTGACCAGCGGCGCGCCGGCGATCGTGGCGAGCGCTGACGGCTACACCGATGGCAACGGGGTGGTCACCGTGGTGCGGCCGAGCCTCGACCTCATCTTCGTCGCCACCTCGACCACGACCGCCACGGTCCTCAACCAGTTCCAGGCCCGGATCGGGATTCCCAACAGCAACAACACCGGGCTGTCGCAGGAGCAGGCGCTGCGGCCGGGGGCGGCGACCCGCACGGTGAGCATCACCAACAGCAACAGCGCCGTGGGGAACCTCTTCTTCCGGGGGAGCGGGCCGGTGCAGTCCGGCACGGTGCAGATCGCCGCCAACAGCGCCCGCAGTCCGAGCGATACCACCAGCAACGGCGTCGGGTTCCTGGCGACGGCCGCCGGCACCACCACGCTCAATGCGACGACCCCCGGCTTCGTGGTGGTCCCGTCCGCGACCCAGACCGTGACCGTCACCACGCCGACGATCTCCGTGAACCCCATCACGGTCGGGGCCGGGCTCCAGGTGCAGCAGTCCGGCTTCCTCGGCGCCGCGCAGCACGGTGGGGTGCAGGTGACGCTGACCAGCAGTGATCCGTCGAAGGTGCTGCTCTCGACCTCGGCCACCGCGGCGGGGTCCGCCTCGATCCAGGTGCCGGTGGCGAACAACAACACCGCCTTCACCTACTATGTGCAGGGGGTCGAGGGGACCACCGGGACCGCGAATGTGTCGGTCAACGCCGGGTCGCAGTTCACGCCCACCTCCGCGACCGAGACGGTGGTGCAGCCGGCGGCCGACATCATCTTCCTGCCGTCGAGTCTCAGTGCCACCGCCGCGAACGTGACCTTCCTGGTCCGGCTCGGGATCCCCGATGCGCTCGGCAACTCGATCGGCTCGGAGCAGGCACTCCGGGGCGGCGCCACGACGGTGCAGGCGACGGTCACCAACTCCGCCGCGGCGGTCGCCCAGCTCTCGTTCAATGGCGGCGCGCCAACCCAGACCGGGCAGGTCACCGTCAGTGCCAACTCGGCGCGCTCACCCAACACCGGGCCCGGGAGCGTGGTCTTCGACCCGGTGGCGCAGGGCGCCACCAGCGTCAGCGTGAGCATTCCCGGCTTCCGGGTGATCCCGGCCTCGACATTCGCGGTGACGGTCGGGCCGTAGGCAGGGCGGCGAGCCGAGCGTCAGGCTGTCATCCCGAGCGCAGCGAGGGATCTACTCCACCGGCCACGTGGCCCGGCCGAGTAGATCCCTCGTCGCGTGCGCTCCTCGGGATGACAGCGCACTTGTTCTTCCGGCTTTGTGATGCAAAGCACTTGACGGCACCCGCTCCACTCGGTACACTCCACCCATGCCCGACCCGATCCCCTTCCGCCCCCGCGCCGCCGACCCGGCGCCCCCCGGCCCCCGGCCGGTCGAGGAGCGGACGAGGTCCCCGGCTGCCCATCTCCGAGCGGGCCATCGAGAATATCCGTTTCATCCGCGACAATTACGGGAGCGGGCCGGCTCCTCTACCGGGGCGTGCCGGGTAAGGTGGGATGGGGGTGACGGCGCTGCTCGCCGCGCTGATCGCGAGCCGCCAGCCCACCATCGAGCGCTGGATGCTGGCGTGGGTGGCGGAGGGGTGGCTCGCCTTGCCATCGGCGGCCTTATCATGGTGCGGAAGGCCGCGCCGGCGGCACGCCGATCGGCTCCAAGCCCGGCCGCCGCTTCGTGCTGGCCTACACCCCGCCGGTGCTGGTGGGCGCCCTGATGACGGTGGTGCTCTACCGGGCGGGGCTCACCGTGCTCCTCCCCGGGACCTGGCCTCCTGCTCTACGGGACGGCGGTGGTGACCGGGGGCGCACTGTCGGTGCCGGTGGTGCCGGTGATGGCGCCTGCTTCATGCTGCTGGGCGGGTCGCTCTTCACGCCCGGCCGCCTGGGGCAACCCGCTCATGGCCCTCGGCTTCGGCGGGATTCACATCGGGTTTGGGACCTGGATTGCCCGGAGGTACGGTGGCTAAGTCGAACGCGGCAAAGAAGACGGCCCGCCGAAGACGCCGCCGAACCGTCAAGGGCGTGGCCGGCGGCCGGGCGGCGCTCGCCCCCGACCTCGACCGGCACGAGCGGCTCCGGCTCTCGCGATCGTGATGCGCGCTGGCGGTGAACGACACCCTGGAGCTTCAACGAGCTCAAGCAGATGCTCGAGACCACCGACGGCAACCTCAGCGTGCACGCCCGGAAAGCGGAGGAGGCGGGGGCGCACATCGCCTGCTCAAGTCCTTCGAGAGGCCATCCCCGCACGGAGGCACCGCCTGACCGCGCCCGGCCGCGGCGGCGCTGGAACGCTATCTCAACACATGGAAGCGCTGATCCATGACCCGCCGCCGCGGCGCCCCGCGGCGAACGGCCCCTTTTTTTTTCACCTGAGGCTTTGTGATGCAAAGCACTTCGCTCCACGTCGCTATCATCATGGACGGCAACGGCCGCTGGGCCACCCGCCAGGCTATCCCCGCGCCCACGGTCACGAGGCCGGCGCCGAGTCGGTGCGCCGGGTGGTGCGCGCCGCCGCCGACCAGGGTGGGGGATCCTCACGCTCTACGCCTTCTCGAGCGACAACTGGCGCCGCCCCCAGTCCGAGGTCGACGCCCCGGATGCGGCTCCTTCCTCACCACTTCCGGCGGGAGGCCGGGGAGCGCCGCGCGCGGGGTGGCTCAGCGTCCTCGGCCGGCGGGACCGGCTTCCCGCTCCGCGCCGTACCCGGCGCAGCGGAGCGCGCCACCGCGACGGGCGCACCTCTGGCCTCGGATCAGCTCGACTACTCCGCCCCGGGACCAGCTCCTCCGCGCGGCGCGCCGCCGGCGGGCCAGAACGTCACCCGCGACCGCTTCCAGGTCACCAGCTGGGCCACGTGCAGCACGACCGGCGCCCGGCCCCCGATGTCGACCTCCCGATCCGCACCGGCGGGGGGGGGGGGGGGGGGAACGGCGGCTGAGCGACTTCCTCCTGTGGAGGCGGCGTACGCCGAAGCTGCATTTCAGCGAGGTGGCGTGGCCCCGACTGGCGAACAGGACCCGCGCTCGCGCTGGCCGACTTCCGCTCCCGCGCCACACCGCCGCTTCGGCGGGCTGACCCGCTCGAGGGCGACCGCGATGCGGCGGTGCGGACGTCCTGGCGGTCAGGCCGGGCTCGCCGGGTTTCCGGACTGCGCGGCGCCTCGCGTCAGCGGGGCTCCACGTGGTGCTGGCCGACGGGCGCGCCTCGGTCGACCAGCAGATCCGGACCACCGGGATCTTCGTGCGGCGCACGCGCTGGAGGATTTCCAGTTTCCCGAGGGCGTTCCTGGGCCGGAGGTGCGCGACGTGGTGCTCTACTCGCCCGCCCGCCGTACCCTCCGGCTCACCTCGCCTCACATGGAGTTCCGGCGGGGCGCATGGGCTGCTCTATCGCCGCCTGCTCGAGGAGGCGCGTGAGGCCGGGCGCGGAGCAGCGGTGGAGCGCGGACTCATGCCGGGGAATCGGCGCGGGGGAGGAGCCGGTGGTGCGGCTCAGCGACGGGGACCGTCGGCGATCCGGCCGTGGTCACCACTGGCGCCGACGGCGCCCGGTCGCGGTGGCGGGGTGGCTGGGGCTCGACCAGAACCGGGAGCGGATCGCCGGCGTCGAGGAGGTGGCCCATCGCGGCGTCCCGCTCGAGGACAGCCGGTCTTCCATTGCCTGCTCTCGAGCGAGCTCGCGCCCGGGGTATCTCGCCTGGATGGTGCATGATGGCGAAGAGGTGCACATCGGGGTGGGCGGGTACGCCGACCGGTTCGACCCGGCCCGGGCGCTGGCGCGGCTCAAGGCGGGCGCCGCCGGTGCCGGTGGACTGGAGTCGGCGATGATGGTGGAGCGGCGCGGGGGCCGATCCCGGCGGCGGCGTGCGCTGCCGCGATCATGAACCGGCGCGGCTCCGGCGGGGGATGCCGCGGGTGGTCTCGCCGTTGACCGTGCGGCTGATCCCTGCGTGCGGCTCGATCTCGCCGCGCGGGAGACGGTCGAGCTGCTGGCGGGGGGGGCGGGGAGGCCGCGCTCGCGCCCTACGCGGGAACCAGCTCCGGCGGAAGTTCGCGAGCCGACTCGCGCTCCGCCGCATGCTGGCGGGCTCGACCACCTGCTCCTGGCCGAGGCGGCCACGGCGGTGCTCAGGGTGCCGCCGTTCCGGGTGGTGGCGGAGAAGATCTTCTTCAAGTGTAGTCGTTCCCGGATGTCCTGGCGTGGTCAGGGATTTGACCGGACAAACGCCGGCGGATTGAACCGGCTGTTAATGGGAACTCGTTGTCTGAAGTGTCCGAATCCCCGAATCCATTGAAATCCCCTGATCATGTAATGCTGTCAGGGTCTCGGCACCGCCGGATACGCGAAGGCCGAGAACTGATCGGTCGTCAGGAAGCCCTGTCCCCAGCCGCGTCCAGGCCGTTGAGCAGGTGCGCGTTCACCACCTGCTCCGCGGTCTTCCTCGGCCCGGGGCCCGCGCGAAGCGGAGGCCGCACGGTGGCCATCATGTCACGGAAAGCCCGCGGGTTGCTGCGCCTTGTTCCCGAGGGGCCTCGTGACCGGGGATGATCTTTGTTCGGTCGTCCGAGGGCCGGTGAGCAGGTCTCGCCATGCGGATCATCTCGTCGACCGTGCCGCCGCTCTCGTAATCGATGAAGGGATAGAACTCCATTGAAGAACGTATCGCCCGCGTGAATGACGTTCGCCTTCCGCCAGTGAATGATCGCGTCGCCATCGGTGTGCGCATTCTTTGCGTGGGACGATGTCGACGGTGTCGCTGCCGAGGTACAGCGTCATCGTCTCGGTGAAGGTGATCACCGGGAGGGCCACGGCGGCGGCCGCCGGCACCGTCTCGTTGAACGACTTCATCACCTGCTCCCGGCTCATCCGCTGCCGGACGTTGTCCTGCGCCACGATGATCGCCCCCGCGCCGCCCAGCACCGCGTTGCCGCCGGTGGTCCTCGTGCCAGTGGGTATTGATCAGGAACCGCACCGGGCCGGTCGCCACCTTGCCGACCGCCTCCTGGGAGCCTTGGCCAGCGTTGGGCTCGAAGTCGTCATCGACCGCATACCCTGTCCTTCCCGAGACAACCGCTGCTTCCTCGCACCGCGGACATGCATCGCCTGGAACAGCGCCGCTGGTGGCCGAAGCGCCGACCAGGTCTGGCCTGGCCGCCGAGGACGTGCGCCCTGGACAGCAGCAGCGCAGCGGAAGGCCGAGCGGCATGGGATGCTCCAGGACTGGGAGAATGGGGTCCGCTAATCTACGGATTCCTCCGACACCAGAGTCGCGGGCCACCGCTGGATTGCGCGCGTGACGGTCTATCTATCGAGGCGACGGTTCCTCGCCGCCGCTGAGTGGGGCTCGCCGGCATGACGGCGGGGCAATACGCCTCGGCCTCGAACCGCATCACGCTACGCTCACCCCGCACGACGTGCCGGTGGAGGACCTGCCGCCCGCGCCTGATGCTCCGCATCCTCCAGGCGGAGCGATGTCCACCTGCACGACGGCCTCCATTCTGCTGCCCGCAAGACGATGGATCTCGACGCCGAGGCCGCGCCCGACATTACGCTGCTCACCGGCGACCTGATCGAAGGTGGCCAGCTTCGCGACCCTCAAGCCCTTCGTAGCGGTGCGCGGCCGGCTCGGGACGCTGGCGGTGATCGGGAACTGGGAGTACGCGGCCGGCGTGACCGCGGCAAGCGCTTTGCCCGGACCTCGAGGCCGGCGGCGCGGAAGCCGTTCTTCAACAGCACCCGGGTGCTCGGGCGGGGGCTAGCCGGCGGTGGTGGGCCTCGACGATCCCCGGGCCGGCAAGGCGCCGGCGTGGGCCCCACGCTTCCTTCGGGCATTCCCGCCCTGTGGACCTACCACGCGCCCGGCTTCACCGACACCCCATCGACGGATCGGTTCCCGCGCCCCACCTTTATCGCCACGGGGCACACCCACGGCGGCCAGATCCGTTTTCCCCATTCCGCCGCCGACGCCGCCCGGCAGCGGGCGGTTCGTCGCCGGGTGGTACCGTGACACTTTCGCGCCGCTGTTCGTCTCCCGTGGCGTCGGGGACCAACGCGTCCGGGCCCGGTTTCTCTGTCCTCGAACTGCCGATCTTCACCCCTGCGAAGGACCTGGAGCCATGCGTCATCCGCTGGTGCTGGCGGCCTGGCGGTGCGCGGCAGCCTTCTCGCGGGGTGCGGTGACGGTGGTGGCAACGGCCCAATCCGGCCGGCGTGCCGGTGCGCATGGTCTCAGCCGGCTCGGACAACCCTGCGCGGTCGATAACGACGACTACATTCGGTGCTGGGGCGCGGGCGACGTGGGCGTGCTCGGCAACGGCAATCTTTACCGACTCGCGGGAGCCGCTCCCGGTCGCGGGGGAATCACGGCCGCGGTGGTGAGCACGGGGAATTCCCCACGCCTGCGCCCCGACGCCGGCCGGCGAAGCGTGGTGCTGGGGCACCAACTTCACCGGCGTTCTCGGCACCGGCGCCGCCACCGGCCGGGAGCCGCCGCTGCTCGCGGTGATGGGCGGCACGTCTTCTGGGCCATCGCCGCGGCGGGGGGCTACACCTGCGCCCTCGATACCGATGCCAGGGCGTGGTGCTGGGGCCATGTGGAATTCGGGGCGCTGGGCGCCGGCGACACCGGACAACGACACACCCCCGGTGGCGGTGCAGGGCGGCCTCACCTTCCTCACCACCATCAGCAGCGGCTCGGCCCACACCTGCGGCGTTACCACCACCAACGATGCGTACTGCTGGGGCAGCGGGTGGCGGGGGCCAGCTGGGCCACGGCGACACCCTCGATGCCAGCGTGCCGGTCCCGGTGGCGGGGACACAAGTTCGCCGACGTGCACGCCGGCGCCTATCACACCTGCGGGCTCGACCTGAGCGGCACCGCCTGCTGCTGGGCAACAACGCCTTCTCCGGAGCTCGGCAACGGCCAGGCCGTCAGCGCCGCGGTGCGCGAGCTGCAGGTCGGCGGGACCCACACCTTCACCACCATCTCGGTCGGACGGTTCCACGCCTGCGGCATCACGCCGCCCAGGAATGCCCGAGCAAGGGCCATGCTCAGCATGGCAAGCTTTCCGGCAACGACGACATCTTCCCCCGCCCAACCCGGTGCTGGTCCTCGGCGCCCACAAATGGAAAACCATCGTGCGCCGGCGCAGAATCACACCCGCGCCACCGACATCAAGGGCGTACTCATTGCTGGGGAGAAACAGTATCGGGCGCCTGGGCAACAACCAGCGCGGTGACGCGCTCGTGCCCGTGCCGGTGGCGCCCCTGGCGGCGGGACCGCTCCAGCGACGCCGGGGGTCACGGCGGCCGCTTGTCGATGCCGAGGCCGTTGTGCAGGGCGCACTGGGCGAACGAGAAGGCGTTCGGCATGTGCAGGTTGAAGTCTGAAGCGCGTACTTGAGCTTTCGCGGGTTGACCGCGTCCTGAACGAGTCCTCGATGGGCCAGCCGTCGGGGCCGGCTGTTCGGAGGCGGCATGCGAGCAGGACGCGTCGGCGAAGTGTCCCCCTCGTGAACTGTGATCCCGCGCGCGCATGTTGGGGTTGGCGTTGTGGAAGTCGCGGCCGATGGTGATGAACTGGCCGGGATGTTGATGCCGCCGAGCGGCCCCAACGCCTTGTCGGGGACGCCGGGATTCCCCATGACCCGGGAACGCCTTGGCCGATGGCGTTGAGGACGCGTTCGATCCGTACCGCGTCTCGATTTCTTCGAGCCGGTTCCGGCCACTGCCTCGCTTACCGGGATGTTGACCTGGAAGTGGGTCTCGATCGACGCGGAAGAACGCGATGTCGGCAGTGAGCAAGGGCCGTGGAGGGAAGATCGATCCGCCCCTTGACCTTGGCCGCCGCCCGATGAAGAATTGCCGCGTCCGGTGTACTTGGCGGCGCAGCTGCGTCCTCGCAGGCGAGAAGCCGATCATCACCTCGCCGGCAATGTCCTGCTGACCGCGGTAGACGCACCGGGTGGCCGGGCCACCAGTTCGAGATCGCCGGCGTCGCCAGTCCAGGCCAGGTGTGCGCCGGGGATGCCCGCTGCTGGCCGGTTCGGCGCCGCGCTCTTGTCGAGCCGGTCGATCGTCATCCGGCCGACGATGTTGTCCGCCTGCGTTTGATAGGCGCGGTTGATGATGCTCCGTTGCTTCTTGTAGGCGAGTACCGCCGCCGCGGTCGCGGACCGTAGCTCCCATCAGGGGCGATGGCCGCCTGGTCCAGCTGGATCAGCGCCAGCCGGATCTTCCGCACGTGCTCCGCTCGCCCTGGGCACGATATGCGCCTGGTCCGAAACGGCGGCAGCCTCGAGCTTCGATCGTTGCGGGAACAGCTGCGATTGCAGCGCCATCGGAGCCTCCCTTCAACCCGCCGAACGGTACTCGGAGCCTGTCTTCCCCAAGTAACGCAGCGGAGGTGGAGGTCCTCTCAGTGTGAGGCCCCGGCCGGGGTAGAGGGACTACCCCGGGCAGCTCCTGCTTGAGCTCCAGCAGAACGCGGGTCGCCTCCTCGCTGGCGCGGGTTCCCTTGTGCTGGTTCGCGAAGCGAGCCAGCTCCACCATGAGCCGGTCCTTCCGTCCCACCTTCCGGGTACAGCTCCATCAGCAGGTTGGTCGCGAGCCGCTCCTCCTCGGGCGTGGGCTGGCCCTGCCGGATCTCCAGAGCCGCTCCGCCTCGTCCGGCCGGTCGAGATGGCGGAGGCACAGGTCGGCGAGCTTGCCGCGGGCGAGGTGGTCGCGCGGCTTGGCCACCAGGGTCGCGCTGCCTCGGCCGCGTCGGCATACCGGCCCCGAACCTCCAGCGCCTGAAGCGCGAGTGCGCCGGGTCGGGAGGAAGGTTGCTCTCCGCCAGCACCATCTTGGTGAACTCCTCCGCGACCGTCGACACTATCCAGAACTGATCGCGCAGTAGATGTAGACGACGGGGAAGTTGAGGATGGCGAGCACGAACAGCGCCTCGGCCCGATCCAGCCGCGGCTCCAGGCCAGCGCCTCACCCACGAAGAGCAGGGGGATGACGTACATCCCGGTCCGAAGAGGAGCTGTAGAACTGGGCCTGGTCCCCGGAGTGGAAATCCGGCAGCCTGTCGGTCATGGCGCCCCCGCCTTCGTCGACGGTGCTCCCCATCCTTCCCAGATCGGCCAGCAGCGCGTCGGGTTGAGCGGCCGGCCGGAGAACTCCTCCAGCACGGTGCGGCTGGGGCGCCCGCCCCAGCGGTAGAGCCGCGCTGAATCAGGATACTGCCCGGCGCCGCCGGCGCAAACGGGTGGCCCATGCGGCCCGGGCCCGGATGTCGGCGGTGATGAACGCGCCGAAGGCGTAGTTGATGAGGTAGCCGGGGGCGTCGACATTGGCCCCGCATCGCCCACCAGACCACTCGGGATGCGGCATGATGCCGAGCCAGTGGCTGGTGATGTTGCTCCAGAGCTGTTCGGGTCGCTGACGGCGACCGGTGGATGATCTCGAAGAGCGCCTGTGCCATGTCCATCAAGACGTTGTACCGCGCCCGGAGCGACGTGGCGAGCGCGGCGCTGTCCCCGAGGAAGGCGCCTGCCAGGGCGGGCTCGTACAGCTCCATCGCCGGGACATCGGCGAGCGCTTCGGTGAAGGTGTCGTTGTCGGGCCAGTCGGCAAAGGCCGAGCGGGTACGGATCCCGGCGATGTGGATGCCGTGCCCGGTCTCCAGCAGCAGCTCGGCGAGGTTGTCGAAGCCGCCGTCGAGGTAGCTGGTGAAGACCCACGGCTCGGTGAGCGCCCAGCCGCCTCGGGCCACCCCGGAGCCGCGCACCGAAGTCGGTGAAGGCCACCGGGTCCTTCATCGCGTGCGGCAGGTCGTAGTGGATGTGCAGCGAGTCGGGGTCGGCGCCGAGCGCCGCGTGAACTCCGCGATTCACCCGCTCCAGTCGGCGATGGGAAATGCGCGGGAGAGCCGGCGCTCTGCGGCGCCCATCGCGTAGTACCAGTCCCACGGCTCCAGCAGGGTGTCGGGCTGGGTGGCGCCGCACCAGGTGGCCCGCGCGAGCCACCGCTCCAGCTCGTCGGGGCCAGCCGAAGGCCGGCGCCTTCTGGCTGATGGGCGAACCGGTGCTCCGTGCGGCGTGGCGCTTGTCCACGAGCCGCCGGTAGGGGCCAGGTGTCGTTCGAGCACCACGCTCCGCCGGCCACCGGCTGGCGAAGAAGAGCCGGCGCCGCAAGGCGGCGTCCGGCTCTGTCCGCTTCCCGAGAATGGCGAGGCGATTGAGCGTGTCGTTCCCGACCACGATGCGGCCCCGCGGCGGCGCCATAGACGGCAGATGCTGTCGCTCAGCGCCGCCACCGGATCGAAGGCTGGCGCCGCTCCCGGGCTCACCTCCCGCGAGACCCGCATCCCACGCGGTCCGGCATCGCGCCGACCATCCGGCGGGGGTCGGCCGGGAGCGTCGTGGTATCGACCTCGGCCGTGCGCGCCGCGAAGTCCTTCCGGGCATCCTCGAGCAGGCGGCCCACCTGCTGGCGCGCGCTACGGCCACCGGGGGTGGTGTCGCGCCCGAGCGAAGTCAGCAAGCGCGCCTGGTCGTCCCAATAGCGAACCCGGTCATAGCCTGTTCCAGCGATACGAGAGGACTCATGGGAGAGGCCAGCGGGGTGACAGCCCGCTATGACCAGCAGGGCACAGGCGCATGCCGCCCGGGCGGCCGTCCTGTTCGAACCTCATGGCTGCGGTACCAGTTCGGTCATGGGCCGGACCGCGCCCACGTCCCCGGTGTTGGCGTCCCACCACCACTGCTTCGGCAGCGGCGCGCCTCGCCGGGTACACCTCGTCGAGGGTGTTGCCGTCGTAGAGCCGCTCCGGTTCTTCATCACGTAGCGGATGGTGTTGGTGTTGTGAATGTCCTCGAGCGGATTGCCGTCGAGCACGATCAGGTCGGCGAGTCGTCGCCCTCGAGGAGCCGAGATCGCTGCCGAACCCGATCGCTCCGGCGCCGAAGATGGTGCCGACCCGGTGCGGACGTCATGCGGCTTCATCCCGCCCGCCGCCATCGCCCAGAGTTCCAGTGGTCGCCCGTGCCGTCCATCTGGCCGTGGCCCCCAGGTCGACGGCATCCCCAGCCTCCACGATCTTCTTCGCCCCCTCGGCGATGCGGCAAAGACGTACACGGTTCTCCCGGAAATCCAGGGCCGCCGCTCGGCGCGGTTGTCGATCTCGGCGGGGAACGAACCGGCGCACCTTGGGCATGTCGTGGATGTCGTACTTCTCGTAGAAGTAGTTCTCGCTCCACGGCCCGCCGTGGCTCACCAGCAGGGTCGGGGCATAGGTGATCCCCGACTTCGCGTACAGCTCCACCGCGTCCTTGAAGAGCGGCATGATCGGGAGCGAGTGCTCGTGCCCCGGGTAGCCGTCCATCGCCACCGCCAGGTTCATCTGGAAGTCGAGCCCGCCCTCGATGGTGGGCATCAGCTTCCGTTGCTGCGCCGCCATGATCACCCACTGGCGCTGCTTCCGGTTGCCCGTCAGGGCTTCTGCTTGAGGTGTTTGTGCGGTAGAATCCCGCTGTAGCGCTTGAGCGAATTCGCGCACTTCCTCGAGCGAGGTGAAGGGCTCCCTCATGGATAGTCGGAAGACGCCCGGGCCGGTGTGTAGATCCGGGGATCGACCGGATGAGGTCGCCGGCGTCCACCCGGTCGGCGTAGGTCAGCACGTCGGTGGTGCCGGTTCCAGGTCGCGCGTGGTCGTCACGCCCTCGCGAGGTTGGCGAGGTACCACACCTGCGGCTGGTGTACCCCCCACGCCGGCCAGGGTGAGCCGGATGTCGACGAAGCCGGGAATGACGGTCTTGCCGGCGAGGTCGATGGTCCGGGCACCCGCCGGGGCCGAACAGGCGCCCGCCGCGCCCACGCAGCGATCCGGTTCTCGCTTCACGACCAGCGAGCCGTTCTGATCACCTCGTCACCCTTCATCGTGATGATCCGGGCGCCGGTGAAGAGCACCGCGCCTTTGGGCACATCGCGCCCGACCTTGATGCGGGGACGAGGTTGAGCCGTCGGCGGTGGCGGGGAGCGAGTGAGCGAATCGACCCGCGCCTTGAAGGCCGAGTCGGCCTTGGCGCCGAGCTGCTTGACGCTGTCGCTGGGTGGAGTCGGCCGACCTCGAGGGCCGTGGTCGAACTGGCCGCCGGGATCCGGTAGTGGAAGAAGCTCCGGCCCAGCACGTACACCTTGCCGTCGCTCCCAGCCGATGAAGTCGCCACCGATGCTCGTCAGGCGGCGGGCGGGAAGAGGGCGCTCTTCGGTCGGCGATGCTGATGGCGAGCGGCCGCTGCCCGGTCTTGGGGAGGTCGACGAGGTAGACGTAGTTGTTCACCAGCGCCAGCACCTGCTGGCTGTCGGGCGCCATCAGAATCTCGTCGGCGCTGTTGGGCTCGCCGGAGAGTTGACGGTGAAGCCGGTGACCTTGATGTGGCCGATCCGGGTCGGTGCCGTCATAGCGCATCGACACGAGGCCCTGCCCGGGTCGTAGATGTAGATCCGTGCGGGGTCGCGGGAGGCGGCGTGGCCGGCCGCCGGGGTTCACCGGCGAGATCCGGTGACCGCGCCACCCTTCGCGGGAGCCAGACCAGCTCGTAGCCGGGCCCGAACCCCTCGTTGACCCGGGCACTCCGGCGAGCCGCGTACGCCACGATCCGGTCGCCGGCCGGCGACCAGGCCGGGTACTGATAGAAGGCGCTCATGGTCAGGCGCGGGTGGGGGTGCGCCGGTCGCGGCCGATGCGGATGTCGCCCTGCGTTCCCCTGCGATGTAGGCGATGCTCTTTCCGTCGGGCGACCAGGCGGGATGCTGCTCCCGCACCGTGTCGCTGGTGAGGCGCTTCGGGGTGCCGCCATACCTTGATCACGGAGCCGGTCGAGCGCACTCAGCACCAGCCGCTTCCTGTCGGGCGAGAGCGCCGCGCTCCACCGGGCGGAGCTCGATGTCGCCGGTCTCGACCGGGGTATCGAAGTGCACCAGCGGCCCAGCTCGAGCTTCACCCTCGGGCGGTGAAGGGGATCTCGGTGCCGCTGCCGCTGGCCAGGTCGACCTTCCAGATCTTCCATTCCGTGGTGACGAAGGCCTTGCTGTCGGGGGTGAACGAGCTGCCGGGCATCAGGTCGCGGGTGAAGCGCGATTCCTGGTCGTCGCGCTGCACCGGGGTGAAGCCTGGAGCCAGCGCTCGTCGCCGTTGGGTCAGGTCGCGGTGCCGGAGGCCGGTCTCCGCGTCATGCCGCACCCCGTACACCAGCCACCGGCCGTCGGGGAGAGACGGGGCGCATCGCGCTGCCGTAGATGTCGGTCTGGGGAAAGATCCGCTCCTGGTCTCGCGGTCGTAGATCGCGAGCTGCCACTGGGAGATGCTCTGTCGATGTTGTAGCCGAAGCCGCCGCGCTTCCCCGGCGTACCAGAGGTAGCGCCCCGTCCCGCCGAAGGCGGCGCCGAGGGAGTTGATGGGCAGGCGCCCCGGCCGCCCCTGCGCCGGCGCTCCTGTCGTCTTGGTGAGGCTCAGCCCCGGGCCGCCGTCCTGTGGAAGAGCCAGAGCGCGCTGCTCCCGAGGGGGCGTTGTCCGCGACGCTGGACGATGTAGTTGCCGTCGGGGGTCCACTCGGGGCGAGGCGTAGAGATTGTTGTCGCCCTTGGTGACCAGTACGTCGTCGGCGGTGATGCGCCAGACGTTCGCCTCGTCGCGGTCGCTCAGGAAGGCGATGTCCTTCCTGTCGGGCGACCAGCGCGGCTGGGAGTCGAAGGTCACGGGGTGAAGCGCCGTCGGCATTCCCCGCCGATCGGCATGGTGTAGAGAGGTCGCCCATCAGCTCGAACACCAGCATCCGCCCGTCGGGGGAGACGTCGAGCGAGATCCAGGTGTCGAAGCGTTTCGTACTCGATGGTGCGGGTGGGAGTGAGGAAGGGAATCGACCTTCTTCTTGCCGGTGTCGGCGGAGAACGCGGTGACGGTGGCCAGCGCGCTGGCGAGCATTGCTACTCCGGTTTGATAGATTCCTCGCTGCGCTCGGAATGACAGACTTGCGCCGTCATTCTGTCATTCCGAGCACAGCGAGGAATCCCCTTGATCTTCCTGTCAAAGAACCCTGCGGTTTCGACCGCCTACCTCGACGCCCGCCGTGCTGGTAGCAGACGATCGTGCGGAAGGCGCGGAAGACCTCACGGAAATCCTCGTAGCGCGCCAGCACGGTGCGCGGCCCCGTCCGGGCGATTCCCGGAAGCCATGGCGGCGTGATCGGCGTGCACGGTGTTCGAGAAATCGACTTCGATGGTCACCGGCTCGGCACCACGAAGCGCTTGCCCGGGCCACTCCATTGCGCCGGGCGTCTTCCACCACTTCCCGCATCGAATCGCGGATGAGCGCGAGCGGGCGGTATCGGGGAGAGGTGGCGGGCGCATGGCGGCTCACCGCCTCCTTCACCGCGATGTTCTGCACCCCGGTCGCCGAGCAGGGCGCGGGCCTCGAGCCCCACCGCCTTGTCGCCGGTCACCAGCGCGACCGGCACCCCGAAGGTGCCGGCCAGCATGGCGTTGACCCCCACCTCGCCGACCGAGATGCCGTTGAGCCGCACGTCCATGATGCGGTCGGTGTAGGTGATCCAGGATCGCGTTCTCGGTGCCGGCCTTGGCGTGATACCCGCATGAACGCGGCGAGGTCCTGACCGCCTCGATCCTCTTCCATCATCGACCAGTTCCTTGTCCCCGACAGCAGCTCCGCCCCTGGATGCAGCTCCTCGGCGAGGAGGCCGCGGCATGCTCCAGTGGCTGTCGTTCACCAGGACCCGGGTGGCGCCCCGCGAGCGCGCCCTCGATGGCGGCGTTGGCCTCGAGCGTCATGAGCCGCCGGAACCGGCCGTACTCTGCTTAGCGCATCGGGGATCGACCGGGTTGGTCTGGTCCTCGTGCACCACACCGGCGATGCCTTCATGTCGATCGAGAGATAGACGCGCATGATCCCCGGGGCGGCGAAGGGGGACTAAGGAAGGGGCTACCAGTACGGCGCATCTGGCGCATCAGGGCCGCGACAACGGGGGGAGGCGGCGAGTACCTGACGCTACGATGTCCGTCGTACATCTTACGACAGCCATCGTCCGCCCAAGGACGCCCCGTGCCCGCACTGCCGACCGCGCCAACCCCCGCCGAACTCCAGCTCCTCCGGGTCCCTCTGGAACCGGGGCCCGAGCACGTACGGGAGGTGCATGACGCACTCTATGCCGGAACCGAGACCGGCTACACCACCACGCTCAAGCTGATGCAGAACCTGCTGGCCAAGCACCCGGTGAAGCGCGACGAGGGCCAGCGGCAGCACATCTACCCGCCGTGGCCCGCGAGGACGACACCCTCCAGGGGTGGTGCGCGGGTCTACTGGTCGGTACCGAGGGGCTCGGCGGCCGCGCTGGCGATGCACGCTCGAGGCCAAGCCGGCCACCGCCGCGAGCTGGCTGGCGCTTCAAGGACCTGATCCGCCGGCTGGAACGGCAGGGGAACAAGTGATCGACGCGACCGGCACCACCACCCTTTCCTCGCCCGCGCCCTCGGGGTGCACCCGCTCTGGGGCGGCGCGGTGGTGGGCACGGTCGCGTGGCTCCTGCTCCGCGCTGTGCGCCGGAGCGCCGCCGGCGCCGAGCTCGAATGCCGGATCGCCGGAGCGGGAGCAATGCTCGCGGTCGCCCTCCTCCCGTGGCTCACCCCGGCGGCGACCTCGCTGCTCTGGGCGGTCGGGGAGCCGGAGCTGCCGGCTGGTGCCGCGCAACTGCGTGCGCCGGGCGTTCAGCCGGCCGCCATGCTTCGCCTGGATGCAGCAGGCGCTGACTTTCGACGTGGCCCGTACCGTCCTGATGGTCTGGGCGACGGGGGCGCTGCTGGTGGTGGTGCGATTGCCGGCGGCGCCCTGGTGGCTGCGGCGGCGGCCTTCCGCGAGGGCCGGGTGGTGCGGTCTGCCGGCGTCGCCGTACAAGCCTCGCGCGCTGGACTCCGGCGTGTCCCGGTCGTCCGCGAGTGGCCGGCGGCCTGAGTCCGTTCGTGACCGGATGGCGCACGCCGGTGCTGGTCCTGCCGCCCAGCTCGAGTGCCTGCTCGGGGCCAGCCCGACGAGTGGGCCAAAGCCTGCTCCACGAGTTCGCTCACGTGCCGCCTGGCGCGATCCAGGTCCACAACGTGCGCTGCTCCGGCTGCTCGGCGCGACGCGTGGTACCGCGCTGTTCTGGTGGCTGCTCCGGGAGCTCGACCGCGCCCGGGAGCGCTCCTGCGACGATCGCGCCGTCGCGACGATGGGCATCGGCCCACCGCTGGCGCGGGCGCTGGTCCTCCTCGAGGAGCCGGGGCGGCGCGCCCGGCCTCGCGATGGCGGGCACCGGGGGGGACTTCGGGGCGCGGGTCCGCCGGATTCTCGCGGGTGGTGCCGGGCGGGCGGGGTCGGCCTCCCGCGGTGGTGCCCTCGCAACTGGCGCTGTTTCTCCTCGCCACGGGCAGCACCCTGCTCCTCGCCGGCCGTGCGGAGGGAGAGGTGCGGCACTGGATCAGCGGTGTGCACGCCATCATCCGTGCCAGCGACCCCGCCGGTCCCTTCACCGTGAGCCCAGTAGCGATGCGGCTGGTCGCCGCGACCATCGGTGGTGCGACGATCCCACCAAACCGGATCGTGCAGCAGGGCGCGCGCGTCTCGCTGCTCGACGAGGCCGGCCTCCCACAACCTCACCCTCCGGCCGAAGCACCCGGCGGGATCTCCGGACGCCGCGCTCGCCCAGACGTCCCTGACCCTTCTCCAGTTCGAGGTAGTCATGCATTCGCTGCGACGCCGTCTGGCGCAGCGCGGGCTCGGTCTCTGCCTGCTGCTGCTCACCTTCACCGGCACCCCGGGCGCGGCCCAGTCGGCCGATACCACCGGCGCCGCCGGTGCCATCCGCGACTATCTCGCGGCCGCCGCCGCGGACCATGGCCGGCTCTGGGGCCACTCGCTGGCCGGGCCGATGATCCTGGTCGACCCGGCGACCCGGCAGGCCTTTGCCTCGGAGCAGCCGCCCGGGGGCGAGTTCTCCCGGCGCGACGGGCTCTGGGAGGGGGTGCTCCCGGCGGGAATCCCGCTTGCCAACTTCGCGCTCACATGGTCGGGGCGGCGCTGGGCGATGGTGCTGCTGCCGCTCTCCCGCGAGCGCTTCCTGGCGCTCGAACTCCTGCTGCACGAGGCCTATCACGGGGTGCAGGACACCCTCGGCCTCGGGAGGATGGACCTGCTCAACCCGCACCTGGATGAACGGGAGGGGCGCTACTGGCTCCGGCTGGAGCTGCGGGCGCTGGCCGCGGCGCTGGAGACGACGGGCAAGGTGCGCCGGGAGGCGGCGGGTGACGCGATGCGCTTCCGGGCGGTGCGCCTGGCCCGCTACCCCGGCGCCGACTCCCTCGAAGAGTCGCTCGAGGTGGCGGAGGGTCTCGCCGAATACACCGGCACGCGGGTGGCGCTTTCATACCTGCGGATGCCCGCCAGCCGGGCGGCCCGGATGACGCGCGACTTCGAGGGGCGGAAGACCTACGTGCGCTCGTTAGGCTACGGCACCGGCCCGGGGCTCGGGTTGCTGCTCGACGAGTACCGGCCGGGGTGGCGCGCCCGGGTGAAGGCAAGCGGGCCGGCCGCACAGCTGGCCGAGGTGCTGCACATCGCCATGAACGACACCGTGGGTATTGCGGACAGGGCGGCCCGCTACGGGAGTGCGGCGCTCGCCGCGGAGGAGAATGCCCGCGCGGCGGCGCGGGAGCGGCAGCTGGCGGCGTATCGCGCCGCGCTGATCGACGGGCCGGTGCTCGTGCTGCGGCAGCAGGGAGTGCAGCGGGCGTTCAACCCGAACGAACTGATTCCCCTCGGCGCCGACGGGACCATCTATCCCACCGGAACGTTCAGTGCCAAGTGGGGCTCGCTGGAGGTGGAGCAGGGTGGGGCGCTGCTGGCGGCCGATTTCTCGATGCTGCGCCTGCCGGCGCCCGCTTCGGCGGTGGCACCGGGAGACTCGGTGGTGAAGGGCGCCGGCTGGACCCTCACGCTCGCGAGCGGATGGAAGGTCATAGCGGGGCAGCGGACGGGGGACTGGGAGGTGGTGGCGAAGTAGGTCGCAGGAAAAGCAGGGATTCCTCGGTCGCTCTGCGACCTCGGAATGACAGACCTGCTTGCCTATCCACGCCTCCTTGGGATGACAGCGTTGGCTGCCGAGCGGCACCCAACGCTGTCATTCCGAGCGCAGCGAGGAATCCCTGATCTGCTACGCGAGGAACCTACTCCTTCGCCTTTTCCTTCCGCAGCAGCGCCTCGCGCACCGTCACCCACGGAATCTGGTAGTACTCGGTCGCGACGCCGGTGGCGCCCGAATAGTTGGCTCCGGCTGGACTGGTGCCGCCGAACCCGGCCTGTCCCAGCGTGATCGTGTTGCCGGTACGGATCAGGCTGTCCCCGCCGATCTGCACGATGCCGACCGAGGGGCCGCCACCGCCGCCACCGCCGGGCCCGCCATTGCCGCCCTTGCCGCCGTTCCCGCCGGCCGCGCCTTCGCCGATCTCATGGGCTTCGTACCGCTGCCAGTCGCCGCCGAGCCCACCGGCGCCGCCCTTGCCGCCCGAGCCCGCCGCGCCGCCGGGCCCGCCGTTCCCGGTGGTGATGGCGTTGTTGGTCACGACGGTGCCGGTGCCGTCGAAGACGACGATGGCGAGGGATCCGCCACCACCGTACCCGCCGCCACCACCCTGTCCACTTCCACCACCGCCGCCACCGCCGCCGCCGCCGTTGCCGGCGCCATCGGTCACCGCGCCACCGTACTGCGAACCACCACCTCCGCCACCGCCGCCACCATTCCCCGGTACGCCGGGACGGCCGCTCGAGCCATCGGCGGGGAGGTAGCCGAAGGTCGGGTGGATCAGGCCGAGCTCTGTTCCGGGTGCTCCGGGGATTCCCGCGGGGCCATCATTGCCCTTCCCGCCGACAGTCCCGTCCCCGCCCGGGTCACCAGCACCGCCCGCCAGACCGGCGCGGCCGCCCGGCTTACCAAAGCCACTATCGCCATTCTGCCCAGCCTGTTCCTCCCACCCACCAGCTCCCCCGTGCCCGCCAGTGTGGGGCCAGCCCAGCCCGCCCGCGCCGCCGTCACCGGGCGGGTTGTCGTCTTCACGGCCTGCGCCGCCCTGGAGCCCGGCGAGCCCATCACGGCCCGCCCACCCGGCCAGGCCTTCCTTGCCGCTGGTGCCGTCACCCACGTCAATGGTGTTGCCGTTCACCCGAACGTTGCTGGTCCCGCTCAACCAGATGCCGATCGAGCTGCGGTCTTCCTCCGCGCCGTCGTCGATCCCGCTGGCGCTCCGGATGGCGAGTCCGTCGATCTCCAGGTCCGACACGTCGGTGCCGACGACCGCCTTGCGACCGCCATCGATGATCGTGGGATGGGCGACCGGATCACGCACCCAGGTGGTGCGGCTGAACCCGCCATAGAGGCTCACGCCGCTTCCCAGGGTGATCGTTCCGGTGTAGGTCCCCTCTGCGATATACAGGTCGGTGCCGTTCCCGACCGCCGCGGCGGTCTGGATCGCCCGCTGCAGCGTGCGGAGCGGCCAGGCCGGCGTCCCGGGGTTGGTGTCCCAGCCGGTCCGGCTCACGAAGAGCGCCCGGTCGCTGAACTTCACCACCACCACGGTGAGCGTGTCGGGTGGGCTCAGGGCGTCTCCGTTGCCCACCCGGAGCTCGAACGCCACGCTGGTCACCGAGTCCGGCGCGGTGAACCCGGGGAGTTCACCATCCATGGTGCCGTGTCCGCCGGTCACGTCGGGGCCGGCCACCTGCCGCCAGTGACAGGTGAGGCCACTCTGCCCGCAGCTGGCGGAGCCGTCCATGGTCACATAGGTGCCGGCGGAAGCCAGCAGCGCCGGTCCCGCATTCACCACATCCGGCACGTCCGGGGGCGAGGTGCTGTCATTGCATGCCATGAGGGAGATCAGCCCCACGGCGGCCCCCACGAGTGCAACCCTTGTCAGACGAGACATCGTATCCTCCTGGGCCGCCTGCGCCTCAGAACTTGTACTTCCGCATGAGGTTGTCCTCGAGATACCGCCGCTGTTCGGCGGTCAGCGTGGTCGGGAAGGCCAGGAACTCGGCAATCGAGACCGACGCGTCGGGCACCGACTGCACATTCCCGATCCGCGCCCCGAGGAAGTCCTGCAGCGCCGAGGTGGTGGCGGGATTCCACGCGGCCTGCTCGCCGTCGATGTAGACCGCCATCCCTCGCAGCTGGCTGAACTCGAGGGTGTAGAGGTGGAACTGTTCCGGATACGGGATCCGGTCGGTGGCCACGCCGAGGCCGTAGTGATTCAGGCCGAAGGTGTAGGGGTCGGTCAGCGGATTGCTCCGCTGGGCGAAGCCGGCCACCAGCATGCGATTGGGGAGGAGGGTCGTGCCGCTCAGGAAGTTGAATCCGTAGACCGGATTGAGCTGGAAGCTCGCCACCATCGAGATGGTGTAATCGGTCCCGCCGAACTCGCTCCCCACGAACCGCATCCAGGCGCCGTAGCCGAACCGGGCCGCCGGCATCTGGCCGTTCACGGCGAGCTTGATCCGCTGCGGCTTCTGGGAATCCACCGACACGGCGTGATCGACGTAGGCGTCGTTGCCCGACTCCGAGAGGTCGTGCCAGACGGTGAACCGCCCGGTGGCCGGGGTGGCCGCCTGGGCCAGCGCGGTGTCATCGGCCGCGAGCCAGAGGATCGGGGTGCCGAAGGTCTCCATGATCGGCCGGCAGTCGCGCACGTCGTACTGGGTGTTGAGGCCCACCTTCACGATCTTCTCCGGGTGCCGGACACTGCGCACCACGTAGGAGATCGGGATCCCGGTCTTGATGCTCCCGCCCTCGGCCAGGAAGCTCTTCAGCGAATCGAAGCTGGTGGTGACGGCGCGGAGCGCCTGGTTGGCATCGCCACCCAGGGCGTAGGCGGTCACGTGCAGGCTGTCGAGCTTGTCGACGTACCGCACCTTGGTGGTATCGTCGAACTTCCCGAGCGCGCCGCTGAAGGAGAGGTTGATCGACGCCGCGATGCTGTCGGCGCTCTGGGTCGACTCGATCAGCAGGTAGAAGATCCGCCCGAAGGTGACCGAGGAGATGAACGTCGCCGGGTTGCCCGAGCCGATGTAGGGGGACAGCTCCTCCGGCTTGACCCCGTCGGCAAAGAGCTGCTCCGGCGAGGTGGGGAGTTCGAAGGCGACGGTGTAGAACGCCTGGTTGAGCTTGACCAGGAACTTGTTGTGATTGCGGCGGGTGTTCACGTCCACCGACAGCCCGCCCTTCATCTTCCAGAGGCTGTACGCTTCCCAGCTCATGTTGGTCGCGACCGAGAGCTGCCGCTCGGAGGCCACCCGCTCGGTGGCGAAGTTGAACCGGGCCGGGAGGTTCCCCGGGTTGGTGCCGATGATGTCGTTGGCCGCATCGTAGATGCTGCCGAGCGACACGACCTCGACGGTGCGGCTCACGCCGGTGGTGGCGCCGTTATTGAGGGTCACCACGATCCGGCCACCGCCCCGGCGCACCGGGATCGGGTCGGGCGTGGCGTGGGTGAGCGTCTTCCCCTGGAGCAGGTTGCCGGGGAAGATCACTTCGGAGTTGGGGTCGTAGAGCGGGAACTCCTCCGGGGCCTTGCTCACGTCATAGGTGCGGGTGACGCAGGACCAGTTCTCGTTCCCGCGGAGCTCGGTACTGGTGGTGGAGTCGAGGACGACGTTGTGGTCCACCGTCTCCGGGAGGTCGCCGCCGCTGGCAATGACCTCCTCGAAGGTGGCGGGCTTGCTGGGGCTGGTGCCGCTGTCGTCGCCGCAGGCCTCGATCGCGGTCATGGCGCAACCGGCGAGGATGGCGGCGAGCAGGCGGCGCCCGTGCAGGGTGCCGGACATGGTCATGCTCCTCCTCCCGGGGGAAGGATCCCGGGGCAGGGTGTACTGCGACTCCGTTGGTCGGGGGATACGGGACCTGCGGGTGGGACATGCATCGGGACCACTCGCTCGAAAGCGACGCCCCGTGAGCGCAACGACCGTCAGTGCATCATCGCCCTGCCAGGGGCGGCTGTGGCCGCATGACCACAGTCGACTCTATGGTAGCATGGCGGGGCTGAGGAGGGGGTGAAGCTGGCGGGAAAGGGGGAATGCCGGGTGGGAGGTTCCCTAACAAGCAGCCGGGCGCTACACCAGCATTCCCCTCATCATCGTCACCGCGCGGCCCGCCAGCAGCACGCGGTCGCCGGCGACGGTGGTCCGGACCATGCCACCCCGCGCCGATGCCTGATACCCGGTCAGGGTGTCGCGTCCGGTCTTCACCCGCCAGTACGGCGCCAGGGCGCAGTGGGCGGAACCGGTGACGGGATCTTCAGGAACCCCGGAGCCGGGAGCGAAGAAGCGGGAAACGAAGTCGTAGGGTCGTCCGGTGTCCGCCACTGAGGTCACGATGACGCCGCGCACCGGGAGTTTGGCGAGGGTGCCGTGATCCGGGGTGAGGGCGCGGACCTCCGCCTCGGATGCCACTTCAACCATATAGTCGTACACGTTCTTCCCGGTCCAGCGGGGCTGCGTCACGCCCAGCGCGGTCAGGACCTCGGGCGGCACCGCCTGCGCACTGGCGACCCGGGCGGGGAAGTCGAGCTCGATCAGGTCGCCCCGGGGCCGGGCCAGGAGCACCCCGCTCCGGGTGTGGAACCGCGCCGTCTCGCTGCGGGCGAGGTATCCCTGCTGCCAGAGCACGTGCGCGCTCGCCAGGGTGGCGTGGCCGCAGAGGTCGACTTCGACGGTGGGGGTGAACCAGCGGAGCGAGAAGCCGTCCTCCTTCGGGTACAGGAAGGCGGTCTCTGCCAGGTTCATCTCCCGCGCCACCAGCTTCATCCAGGCGTCCTCGGCGGGGGCGGACATGACGCAGACAGCCGCGGGGTTACCGCTGAAGGGCTGGTCGGCAAAGGCGTCGACGACGGTGATCGGCTGGGGCATTGATGCGGTGGATGTGGTCGATTGTAAACTGCGAATCACGAAGAGCACGAAGGCACGAAGAGCACGAAGGAAGACTCAGGCAGTTATCACAGGCGTGTCTTCGTGGTCTTCGTGCCTTCGTGCTCTTCGTGAATTGCTGTTGCTGTTGTGCGTACCAGGGACGGATGCTCAGCCGCCAGCGACGATCGCCTCGGCTTCGATCTCCACCAGCATCGCCGGGTCGATCAGCTTTCGTACTTCAACCATCGACGTGGCGGGGCGGATGTCGCGGAAGTACTCCCCGTGCGCCCGGCCGATCGCCTCCCACTGGCTGATATCGGTGACGAAGATCCGGGTGCGCACCACGTCCCTGAGGCTCGCCCCCGCGTCGGCCAGCGCCCGCTCGATGATCCGGAGGCACTGGAGCGCCTGGTTGTAGGGATCGCCGGGGGCGAAGACCCCGCCGTCCGCCGCGACCGGCGCGGTCCCGGAGACGTGCACCGTGTTGCCCACCCGCACCGCCCGGCTGTAGCCCACCACCGGTTCCCACTTCGCCCCGCTCGAGATGTTCTGTCGCATGGCCATACCTTAAGGCCACGGGCTGGCGCGGGCAACGTGCCCGCGTGCCGGTTCGGTAGCGCGAAGGTCACCGGCCGTTAGATTGGCGCGCATGACCCCCCGCCCCCTGCTCCCGCTCCTGTGTCTCCTCGCGGTCACCCCGGCCCACGCGCAGCAGTTCACCGTCGCCGATTCCTCCTGGGACTCCGAGACCCTCGGCAACCACCGCGCGGTGCTCCGGGTCGACACCCCCGGCCGCTTCGCCACCGTGACCATCCCGTGGCGCCGGCCCGACCGGTCACCCGAGACCAGGGAACTCTTCGTCGTCGCGGCGAACGGGCAGCGGGTCGGCAACGTGGTGCGCCGCGCCATCTCGCAGGAGCGGGGCGAGCTCGCCTTCGAGCCGGTCGCGGGCCCGGGGCGGTACTTCGTCTACTACCTCCCCTACAAGTCGGGGGGACGGTCGAACTATCCCAACGTCACCTACCTGCCGGTGACCAGCTCCGCCGACAGCAGCTGGCTCCGCGCCCTGGCCGGCTCGGCCGCTCCCGCGGCGACCGTCGAACGCTTCGAGGCGGTCGACTCCCTCAACGCCTTTGCGCCGATGCAGGTCATCGCCACCGGCGCCGAGGTCGAGGCGCTGCTCCAGGTGCACAGCGGGGCCGCGTTCCTGGTGTTCCCGGAAGACCGGATGCATCCCATCCGGATGCACGACCAGCTGCCGCTGCGGTGGATCGAGCGAGGCCCGGCGACCACCTTTGCCGATACCGCCCGGCGGGGCGAGTCGTTCGCCTTCCAGCTGGGCGTGTACGCCCGGCGCGACCTCAAGGACGTCACGGTCACCTTCAGCGACCTTCGCTCTCCCGGCGGGGTCATCGCCAGCAACCGGCTCTCCTCACTCAACAACGGCGGCACCGGCTGGGATGGCCAGCCCTTCCGGGCAAAGGTGGACGTCGCGCGCGGGGCGGTGCAGCCGATGTGGTGCCTCGCCGACGTGCCGGCGAAGACCCGGCCGGGGGCCTACCACGGTACCGCGACCATCCGGGCCGGCGGAGTCGCGCCGGTCACGGTGCGGCTCACCCTCGTGGTCAGCGCCGACTCGGTGGCCGACCACGGTGTGGACGAGCCGTGGAAGCTCACCCGCCTGGGGTGGCTCAACTCCACCCGGGGCCAGCAGAACGATGTCATCGCCCCGTACACACCCATCGCGGTGAAGGGGCGCACCCTCGGCATCCTCGGGCGGAGCATCACGCTCGGCGAGGACGGGCTGCCGGCGGGCATCGAGAGCTACTTCACTCCGGAGATGACCGGGATCGGCGCCACCGCCACGCCGGTGCTCGCCGCGCCGGTACGGCTGACCGTGGTGCCCGAGGGCAGCGCCGCGCGGACGCGGGCGAGCAGCCCGCTCCGCTTCACCCGGCGCGAGCCGGGCACCGTCTCCTGGGTCGCGACCACCGACGGCGGGGCGTGGGGTCTCCAGGTTCGCGGGACCCTCGAATTCGATGGCTACCTGCGCTACGAGGTCCTGCTCCGGGCCCGGACGCAGGTCGCCCTGTCGGATGTGGCGCTCGAACTTCCCTACGCGCCGGCCGCCGCCACCTGGGCGCTCGGCCTCGGGCTCAAGGGACAGAAGCGGCCCGCGTCCTTCGACTGGCAGTGGGATGTCGCAAAGAAGAACCAGGACGGCGCCTGGCTCGGCGGGGTGAACGCCGGCCTGCAGTTCTCGCTCCGGGACGAGCATTACGTCCGGCCGCTCAACACCAACTTCTATCTCCAGAAGCCGCTGCTCCTCCCGGTGTCCTGGGGGAATGGGGGCGCGGGGCGCATCACCGTCCGGGAGGAGCCCGGCATGGTGCGGGTCCGGGCAACCAGCGGCCCGCGCACGCTGGCCGCTGGCGACTCGCTCCGCTTCGACATCCGCATGCTGGTCACCCCGTTCCACCCGCTCGATCCCGAGGCGCAGTGGAGCGAGCGCTTCTACCACAAGTACTCCCCGCTCGACACGATCGTCGCCACCGGTGCCACGGTGGTGAACATCCATCACGCCAACGCGATCAACCCGTACATCAACTACCCCTTCATCGCCCACCGGGAGATGAAGGCGTACATCGACGAGGCGCACCGCCGCCACCTGCGGGTCAAGATCTACGACACGGTGCGGGAGCTCTCCAACCGCAGCTACGAGATGTACGCCCTCCGCTCGCTCGGCCACGAGATCTTCTCGCCGGGGAAGGGGGGCGGCTACTCCTGGCTGCAGGAGCACCTCGAGGGCGACTACATCGCCGCCTGGTTCGTGCCCGAACTCAAGGATGCCGCGGTCGTCAACAGCGGGATGAGCCGCTGGCACAACTACTACATCGAGGGGATCAACTGGCTGGTGCACCACGTCGGGATCGACGGGCTCTACCTCGACGACGTGGCTTTCGACCGCACCACCATGAAGCGGGTGCGGCGGATGCTCCGGCAGGACGGGCATCCCGGCATCCTCGACCTGCACTCGGCCAACCAGTACAACCCCCGCGACGGGTTCATCAACAGCGCCATGCTCTACATGGAGCTGTTCCCCTACCTCGACCGGCTCTGGTTCGGGGAGTACTTCGACTACGAGAAGAATGACGCCGACTTCTACCTGACCGAGGTGAGCGGCGTGCCGTTCGGCCTGATGGGCGAGATGCTCGAAGGGGGCGGCAATCCCTGGCGCGGGATGGTGTTCGGGATGACCAACCGGCTTCCCTGGTCGGCGGAGGCCGATCCGCGCCCGCTCTGGAAGCTGTGGGATGACTTCGGCCTCCAGGGCTCGACGCTGCTGGGCTGGTGGGCGCCGAGCGTGCCGGTGCGAACCGGGCGGGACGACGTGAAGGCGACGGTGTTCAAGCGGGAGGGCCGCGCGATGGTCGCGATCGCGAGTTGGGCGCCGGAGACGGTGACGATCATGCCGGAGGTCGACTGGGCCGCGCTCGGGCTCGACCCCGATCGGACCACGGTCGTCGCGCCGGAGATCGCGGGGCTCCAGGATGTGAGGAGCCTGCGGATGAGCGATGGGCTCACCATCGCACCGGGGAAGGGCATCATCCTGGTGCTCCAGTGACGGCGCTCCGACTGGCGGCGCTCGCCCTCCTCCTGGCGCTGAGCGCTCCCGCCGCGGCCCAGACCCGGCCCCGTACGGCCCGGATCCGGGAGTACGTCGACACCTTCACCACCTACCCCTTCTCCGACCCCGACCCGATCCCCGCGGTGGGCCGCATCTACCCCTACTTCCGCTTCGACGGGTTCACCGAGACCGGGCGGCGGCAGGCGTGGAAGGTGGTCGAGCTGGAGAACGACTACATCCGGCTCATCATCCTCCCCGAGATCGGCGGCAAGATCTGGGGCGCCATCGAGAAGAAGACCGGCCGTCCGTTCATCTACTTCAACCATGTGGTCAAGTTCCGAGACATCGCGATGCGCGGACCGTGGACCAGCGGCGGGATCGAGGCGAACTACGGCATCCTGGGTCACACCCCCAACGTCAGCACGCCGGTGGACTACGCCATCCGCCGCAACGCCGACGGCAGCATCAGCTGCATCACCGGGGCGCTCGACCTGCTGACGATGACCAGCTGGCGGCTCGAGACCCGCCTCGCCCCCGATCAGGCCTACTTCACCACCCGCTCCACCTGGCACAACGGCTCGGCCCTGGAGCAGCCCTACTACACCTGGATGACCGCCGGCATCCCGACCCGCGGGAACCTCGAGTACGTCTTTCCCGGGTCCGCCTGGATCGGGCACGACGGCGAGCCCGGCACCTGGCCGCTCAACCAGGCGCGGGGGCGGGACATCCGCTGGTACGAGCGCAACGACTTCGGCCCCTACAAGTCGTACCATGTGCTGAATGGCGCCGGCGACTTCTTCGGCGGCTACTGGCACGACTTCGATCTCGGGATGGCGCGGGTGGCCCCGCGCGACGAGAAGCCGGGGCAGAAGATCTGGATCTGGGGTCTCTCCCGACAGGGGATGATCTGGGAGAACCTGCTCACCGACAGCGACGGCCAGTACAGCGAGCTCCAGTCGGGGCGGCTCTTCAACCAGTCGGCGGAGGGGAGCACCTTCACGCCCTTCAAGCATCGCGGCTTCACGCCCCACCGCACCGATCGGTGGACCGAGCGGTGGATGCCGGTGGTCGGCACGAAGGGATTCGTGGTGGCGAGCGCCGCCGGAGCGCTCAACGTCACGGTGGTCGGCGACCGCCTCGCGCTGGCGCTTTCCCCCGCCGAGCCGATCGCCGATTCACTGGTGGTCTCGGGGCGGGGCCGCATCCTCGCGGCGCGCCGCATCGTCCGGGCGCCGCTGGCACCGTGGAGCGACACGATCGCGCTGGCGGGCATCGACCCGCGTGAGCTCCGCATCACGCTCGGGCGAGACCGGCTGGTGTGGGAGATCGATTCCGCCCAGCGCACCCTCGACCGGCCTCTCGCGCTCCCGAAGGAGTTCGACTGGTCGAGTGCCTACGGGCTCTGGACCCGGGGCAAGGAGCTGATCCGCGAGCGGGAATACCTCCGTGCCGTGCCGGTGCTCGACAGCGCCCTCGCGAAGGATCCGTTCTTCGCTCCCGCCCTCACCGATCGTGCCGCGCTCGCCTACCGAGCCATGCAGTACCCCGAGGCGCGCGCCTTTGCCCGCCGGGCCCTCGCCATCGACACCTACGACGGCGCCGCGAACTACTACTACGGGCTCGCCAGCCGACGGCTCGACCGCCCCACGGACGCGCGGGACGGCTTCGAGATCGCCTCCCAGAGCTATGAGTGGCGCGCGGCGGCGTACGCCGAGCTGGCGAAGCTGGCGCTGGTTATTGGCGAGGAACGGCGGGCCGCGGACTACGCCGCCAAGCTGCTGGCCGAGCAGCCCGGCGACCTCGACGCGCTCGGCGTGCGCCTCGTGATCGCGCGGCGGCGGGGCGATGCCGCGCTGCGCGCCGCGGCGCTTCGCGCCATCGACGAGGTGGATCCTCTCAGCCCCCTCGCCCGCTTCGAGCGGCTCCTTGCTGGCGGCGCCCGCGATCCCGGGGCGACCCTGCTCCATGCCCTCAAGGGCGAGATGCCCGAGCAGCAGCTCTTCGAACTCGCCAGCTGGTATCTCGGCTGTGGCGAGCGCGATGCAGCGCTCCGCCTGCTCGTGGGGGTGGGCGAGCACCCGGAGGCGCTCTACTGGCGCGCTCTCCTCGAGCCGGAGCAGGCCGCCGGGCTACGTGCCCGCGCTGACGCTCTCTCCCCGGTGCGCGTCCTTCCTTTCCGGCCGGAGATTCTCGACGCCATCGCCGCCGCCCAGGCCGGGGCTCCCACCATCTGGCAGCGTAGCTGGTACCTCGCGCTCGGCCAGTGGCACGCCGGCAATCTCGAGGTGGCGGGGCGTCTCCTGGCCGGGGTGGGCGACCGTCCCGAGTACGCCCCGCTCTATGCCGCGCGCGCGGCCTTTCCCGGTCGCACCGCGCCAGAGCGCCGTGCCGACCTGGAGCGTGCCGCCCAGCTCGATCCGGGGCAGTGGCGTTACGGCCGGTTGCTGGTCGAGGAACTGCTCCGGGCAAAGGACCCGGCCGGTGCGGTCGCCGTGGCGGCCCGTTATCGCACTGCCTTCCCGGAGAACTACATCCTCGGCCTGGGTCTGGCCCGCGCCTTCCTCGCGGCCGGCCGCTATCGCGACGCCGACGCCACGCTCGCGACGCTGCACATCATCCCCTTCGAGGGCTCAGCCGAGGGACATGTGGCGTACCGGGAGGCGAAGCTGATGCTGGCGGTCGACGCGATGCGGGGAAGCCGCTGGGACGAGGCCGCCGAGCTGATCGCCGCGGCGCGGGAATGGCCCGAGCGGCTCGGGGCCGGCGCGCCCTATCCGGCCGATGTCGACACCCGCTGTGAAGAGTTGCTGGAGGCCGACCTCGCGCGCCGGCGCGGCAGTGACAGCGAGACCGCCCGGGCCGCGCGGGAGCGGCTCGGGGCGTGGGCGCTGCAGGCTGGAGGCGTGGACGGGCGGGTGCTCGCGGCGTGGCGAGCGCTGCCCTAGCGCGGGAAGGGTTACGCGGCGGTGGCGCTGTCGCCGGCCGGCGGACCGCCAAGGTCGGGAGGGGGAACCGGCGCCGGTGCGGTGAAGACCTGCTGCGGCTGCGCCGCCGCTTCCGCCGCGGCCTGGGCGGCGGCACGCTCCGCCTCGGCCGCCGCGGCCTTCTCGGCCCGGAAACGCTTGAGCAGCGGATCGAGATGCTTCTCGATCCGCGCGAAGGTCTGCACCAGGTCGAACGGCTTGAGCAGGTAGTCAGCCACCTGCAGGTCCTTCACCTGCCCCAGCAGCTCCCGGTCCTTGCTGGCCGACGTCACGATCATCGGGATGTGCCGCCAGGCCTCGCTCGCCCGGACCTGCCGCATGAACGTCACCCCGTCCATCACCGGCATCAGCAGGTCGCAGAAGATCAGCGCCGGGGTGAACTCGGCCAGCTGGTTGAGCGCGACCTGGCCATCCTCGGCCTCGCGCATGTCGATCTCGGGAAAGCGCGAGAGCAGCCGCCGCAGGACCCGCCGGCTGAGCGGCTCGTCGTCGATGATCAGGACGATCATGCGCGGCCGTCCGGTTCCGGCGCCAGCGGCAGGAGCCGCCGCACCGCGCCGGTGAGTTCGGCAAGGTCGTAGGGCTTGGGGAGATACGCGTCGGGCGTGGCCGCGTTGGCCGGCGGCGTGCTGTCCTCCTGGGTATAGCCGCTCGTCAGGATCACCGGGAGCGCCGGCTCCCGCCGCTTGAGCTCACCCAGCACATCCCAGCCGGACATCCCCGGCATCTTCACGTCCAGCACCACGAGATCGTACACCGCGGCGGGATCGCCGTGGAGGCGGAGCGCCTCCAGGCCGTCGCGCGCCTCGGTCACGGTGTAGCCGCAGAGCCCCAGCGCCTGGCGCAGCGGTCGGCGGACGGAGGCCTCGTCATCCACCAGCAGGATGTTGCCCCGGCCGCTCCCCGGCTCGATGGCCCGGGCGCCGATGGTCTCGCCCACGACCTCGTGGGTGCGGGGGAGGTAGATCTGGAAGAGGCTTCCCGCGCCGGGCGCGCTCTCCACGGTGATGCCGCCCTCGTGGTGGCGCAGGGTGGCGTAGGCGGTGGCGAGCCCGAGGCCAGAGCCGCGGCCCGCTTCCTTGGTGGTGAAGAACGGCTCGAAGATCCGGGGGAGCACCTCCGGGGGAATCCCCTCGCCGGTGTCGCGCACCTCGATCCGCACGAACTCCCGGCTCGCGATCGCGGCGGGCGCGCCCCAGGCGCCGGCGGCGGCGCGAGCGGTGGCGAGGGTCAGTACCCCACCGGCCGGCATCGCCTCGATGGCGTTGTGGCCCAGGCTGACCAGCAGGTCGGTGAGCTGCTCCAGGTCGGCGCGGATGCGCCAGTCGCCGTGGTCGAGGCGGGTGACCAGCGAGATCCGCGGGTCGAGGTCGCGGCGCAGCACCTGGCTCGCCTCCTCGACGATCCGGGCCGGGTCGATCGGCTTGCGGATCCCCGGCGAGGGGCGCGCAAAATTCAGCAGCCGCCGCACCAGCCGGGCGGCGCCCCGGGTCGCCTCCCGCACGTCCATCAGCTCGCGGGGCGGCACCCGGTCCTGGCTGATGATGCGGAGCCGGGCGGCCTCGATGCTGCCGCTGATGGCGGCGAGGGCATTGTTGAAGTCGTTGGCGATGCCGGCGGCGAGGGTCGCCACCGCGCTCATCTTGGCCGATTCCTGGCGCTGGAGCAGGTCGAAGTCGCGGTTCGCCGTCGGGGTGACCGTCACCACCCAGCGTCCCGGCGCGGTGCCGCCGGAGAGCGGCGCGGCGGTGACGTCGCAGTCGAATTCCTGGGCATCGAGGGTCCGGCCGCGGGCGCCGGCCCAGCGCTCCGGGCCGTTCACCCGCCCGTTACGGAGCCAGCTACCCAGCCCGCCCTGGTCCGCGAGCGTCACCAGCCGGTCGAGCCCGGTGCTCCGCAGCTGCTCGGCGGCGCGGGCGAAGAGCCGCTCGGCGGCGGGATTGGCGTCGCGCACCATGCCGAGGGGATCGATCACCAGCACGGCGTCGGGAAGCGCGGCGACGATCGCGCGGTCGGCCGGGTTCGCCCCGGGAGCGTCCATGGCCGGCATCGGATAGGGATCGAGGCGGAGTTCGGGGCGGAACGGGGGGCGCATCGGGATCAGGCGAGGGCCCGGCGGGCCCCGGCGCCATCCTGCTGGCCGAGGGAGCGGAGCACCTTGATGAGTTCGGCGAGCTCGTACGGCTTCTGCAGGGCGGGGCAGCCGCTGAGCTTGAGGAACTGCTGCGACTCCTCCCGCAGGGTGTCGCCACTGGTGAAGACCACCCGCGAGGTCATCGCGGGGAACTCGCTCCGGATCCGCTCGAAGAACTGTTCACCCGACAGCCCGGGCATGCGGAGGTCGGAGAGCACCACATCGAAGCGCGCCTGGCGGAGCGCCTCGAGGGCCGCCTCGCCGCCGGCGGCCTCGGTCACCGAGAAGCCGGAGCGGCGGAGGAGGCGGCTGATGCTCCGGCGCACGCCGGCTTCGTCGTCCACCAGGAGCACGCGGAAGAGCCCGCTGTCGTTGATCTGCACCGAGGGCGGCAGCTCCAGCGTCACCGGCGCGATCGGGACGCTCCCGCCGCCGTTCCCGAAGCCGCCGATGCCGACGGTCTCCACCGGGCGCTCGGTGGCGCTGAGCGAGGGGAGCTCGATGGTGAACACCGCGCCGCCGCCCTCCCGGTCGGAGACCGCGATCGCCCCGCCGTGCGCGTGGATGATCTCGGCCGAGATCGAGAGGCCCAGCCCGGTGCCCTTGCCGGCGGGCTTGGTGGTGTAGAACGGCTGGAAGATCTGGTCGCGGATCTCGTGCGGCACGCCCGGGCCGTCATCCTCGACCACCAGCCGGATCCGGTCGGGACCGACGGGGACGAGCGCGATCCGGACGGTGCCGTAGCCGCGGGTGGCGGTGATGGCCTGCTGGGCGTTGATGACGAGATTGAGCAGCACCTGCTGCAGCTGGTTGGCGTCGCCGCGGAGCCGGCTCCAGAGGGGGTAGCCCTCGAAGGGATCGAACATCGGCGACTGGAGCGCCACGTTGTGGAGCTTGAGGTGGTGGCGGGCGAGGGTCACCGTGCGCCGCACCACGTCGGCCATCGAGCAGATGCACCACTCCGGGGGATGCTGCCGGGCGGAGGCGAGCAGCCCGTGCACGATCTCGCCGGCGCGGCGCGCCTCGGCCAGGATGAGCTCGAGATCCTCGCGCAGCTGGCGGAGCGGCACGCCCTGGGCGAGCAGCTCGGCCGGGGCGGGGGAGGTGGCATTCCGGGGCCAGAAGGCGAGGATCGCCTGGGCGCTGGCCACGATGGTGGCGAGCGGATTGGAGAGCTCGTGCGCCACCGACGACGCCATCTGCCCGATCAGCGCCAGCTTGTCGCGCTGGACCGAGTCGGTCAGGGACGTACGGGCGGCCTCGGGCGCGTCAGTGCCCGCTGGCGCGTGCGGCAGGGTCGGCGTGACCATTCCGGGCTCCCTCGAAGGTCGCGTCGACCATGCTCTGGTCGGCCCGGGAGTGCGACATGGTCGCATCCGGGTTGAAGGCCAGGTGGGCCGAGCCGCTGGACGACTCGAAGGCACGAAGCAGCTCGTCGCGCACCGGCGCCTCGACGTTCTGGTCGAACATCGCCGCGACCGCCGCGACCCGCGCTTCGAGCTCGAGGAGGGAATGGGTCACCCCGGCGAGCTGCTGCGCGGTGATGTCCTGGAACTGGAGATGGTTGTAGAGCGCGCTCACCTCGTCGCGGAGCTGCTGGAAGCCCGCGGCGCTGGCCTGCTGGTTGGCCTGCTGCTCGAGGGAGTTCACCAGCTCGATGGACCGGTCGAGCCCGTTCATCAGCTCGAGGGTGGCGCTCTCGGTGGTGGTGGTGACGTTGCTCAGGCGGTTCTGGGTGTCCCGGATGCGCTCGACGGCATGCGCCTCGATCGCCTCGCGGGTGAGGCGGATCCCGCCGAGGATCTCGCTGATCTCGGCGTGCGCGCGCAGCAGGATCCCGGGCAGCTGCCCGAGGTGCGGCTGGGCCGCGAGCTTGGCGGCGATCCGGGGCACCTTGCCCAGGGTCGGCCACAGCTCCCGGTACTGCTTCAGTTCTTCGAGGAGCTCCTGCGTGAGACCGAGCGTGCTCTCGAGCTCGTCCGCGAGCGCTCGGACCAGGGCGACGTCCATGACACCCTCCCGGGACTCAGGCGGAGCCGACGGAGAGGATCTGGTCGATCTTCTCCTTCAGCACCTGCGGCGTGAACGGCTTCAGGATGTAGCTCGAGACGCCGGCCTCGACCGCCTGCATGATGTCTTCCTTCACGCTGCGGGTGGTCACCATCAGGATCGGCGTCTTGGCGTGCTGGGGATTGCCACGCAGGCCCTTCACGAAGTCGAGCCCGCCCATCACCGGCATGTTCCAGTCGGTGATGACGAGCTCGATACTCGCGTCACACTTGGCCAGCGCGTCGCTGCCGTCGCCCGCTTCCACCACGTTCTCGTACCCGATGCTCTTCAGGGCGTTCACCACGATCCGGCGCATGGTGGCGGAATCGTCGACGACAAGGCACTTCATGGTTCTGCTCCGTGACTCAGGGTGCTCAGGCGACCGGGCCTGGCCCGGTCAGGTCATCCTTGACTCGCTCGGCCACCCGGTCCAGCACCTGGGGACTGTCGTAGTACCCGCTGGTGAGCCGCTTGAGAATCTCCTGCAACCGTTCCGCGCTGAGCCCGGAGGCGCTGGTCGCGCCGGACGCGCCGGCCGCCTTGGCCCGGGCCGAGAGCTGCACCGAATCGTCGGCGCCGTCGCCCTCGCGTGTCTCCGGCGCCACCCGCTTGAACTGCCCCGAGACCCGCGCCGACGCACTGTTGCTGCCGGCCTGGTCGATGCGGGCGTTGCCCGCGGGGGTGGCGCTGCCAGACTTCATGGGATCGATGGACATGGTCATTCCTTGCTCTAGGACTGTCGGCCCCTTCGGGACCGGACTTGAGCGATTCGCTCGCCCGACGTTGCCTTACTCCGACTCGCTCTTCGCCGCCTGCTCCCGGAAGGCCATCTCCCGGAGCTGCCGGAAATCGAGCTGCAGGTTCTCGCCCTGCTGCTGGCTCTTCGCTGCGAGCTGACGGGCCTGGTCGGACACCACCACCGCATCCTTCGGCGCAAAGGCGGTCGAACTGGCCCGGGAGTCCGCAGCCTCCGCCTGGGACGGCACGTGGCGGCTCTGCGCCACCACCTGCTCCGCACCGTGCGACTGGACTGGTTGTACCGACATACGTTCCTCCGGGATAGAAAGGCCCTGCTACCGGTCACTATCGTCCGGGTGCGGCAAAACTTGAGGGAAGGAATCGCCGGTTTCGGGAGTGCACCGGCAGCGGGGTGAAGGCGGCATGAATTTCCGGGCCAAATGACCGAGAATCGGTCATCCGGCCCGGTGCGGCCCTCTAGAGCGTGGCAACCTGCTGGGCGGGGACCTCGGAGACCATCACCGCCGCCTGTTCCCAGGCGCCGTGCAGCTCGGTGATCATCTGGATCAGCCGTTCCAGGCGCTTGGCGTCCTGGTGCCGGTCGACCGCCATCGTTTCATCCATCATCCAGACATACAGGCTGGCGAGGTTGGCGGCGATGTCGCCACCCAGCTCGAAGTCGAGCGTGCAGAGCAGCTCTCCGATGATCTCGCGGGCGCGGGTCAGCATGCGACTCCGCTGCTCGATGTCCTTTTCCTCCAGCCGGCGGGCCGCCACGCGGAGCGAGGCGAGGATCTGGCCGTAGAGGAACACCACCCGGCGGGCGGGGGTCATCGAGTTGACGTCGTTCTGCTGATACCGGGTGGTCGCGGCGTAGCTCACGGGCAACCTCATGATGAAGACGGGACTCTGGAGCGGTCCAGCTTCCTTCACTATCGGCAGATTTGCGGCTGACAAGAGAGCGGGACAGCTGCGCCTGTCACCCGCGGCGGTCGAGCGAGGATTCCCCCGCCGGCGCGCCCGCGTACCGGCGCCGCTGGATGATCCGACCCTGGAGCTCGGCTATGTCGTGCATCACCCGCCGCTGTTCCGCCGAGAGCGAGTTGGCCAGTTCGTCGCAGGCGGCGCGGATCTGCTCCAGCTGCGCCACCGACATGAGATCCTCCGACCGGGCCAGCTCGCGGGCGCTGTCGTCGATGCGCGCCAGCGCCTCGTCGAGCGGCTCCTGGGCCCCGGCCCGGGCGAGGTCGGCCACCGCGCTGAAGAGGCGGGCCTGCTCCACCGGGGCGGCGGGGTCGAAGGGGGGGCGGGAGCCGGCGTGGCGCGGCATCAGCTGTTCTTGGTGTTCGCGTTGAGCATCGCGGTGATGCTGCTGGAGCTGTTCTGCAGCTTGGCGATCGCCGTTTCCATCGTGGCGAACTGCTTGAGCAGGCTCTCCCGCCGCCGGTCCATCCGGGCATCGATCTGGAGCGCCCGGTCCTCCAGGTCCTTCTGCAGCTTGGTGAGCGAGGCCTTCTTCAGGTCGAGTGTCCCGACGTTGGCGTCGAGCCAGCTGTCGAGTGAGCGCTGCATCTGCGCACCCATGCCGAGGGTCACGCTGGTGGTGCCCATGTCCCCGGTGGTGCTGCCGGCGTAGGTGAGGGTGAGGCCCTCCACCACGGTGCCGGTGCCCCCCACCAGCGTACGACCGGTGCCGGTGGCCACGTTCCCGCCGATCGTCCCCTGCACATCGAGCCCGTGCACCGTGCCGGCGGCGAGGCCAAGCTGGGCGCTGCCGTCGGCGCCGCCGGCGGTGTAGGCGATCGTGAAGCCGGGGGAGGAGCCGTAGTCCTTGGCGTTGATCGCGATCTGGCCCGAGGCGTTGGTGGCGGTCAGCTGCATCGCCGGGCGGCCGGTCACGGTGGTGCTGCTCGCCCCGAAGGCGAGCGTGCCGCCGCCCTCGTTGTTGGCGGTGAGCGAGAGCGCCAGCGACGACTTCCGGGTTACCGCATCCTCCACCACGATCTGGCCGTTCACCACGCTCACGCTGGCGCTGGTGCCGTAGTCGTTCTGGATCTGCCGTACCAGGTCGCCCACCGTCTGGGTGCCCGGCGAGGTGATGGTGAAGGTGTCGTTGAAGCTCGAGCCGTCGGGCCGGGTGCCGCTGAAGGCGATCGTGTCCTTCGAGGCGATGTTCGGGTTGGTCCCGCCGGCCAGCCGGAGCGAGGCCAGCGTGGTCGACGCCGTCATCGGGATGGTGCCACCCACGTCGGCGAAGAGGGTCGACGAGGCGGTGACCTTCTGCCGGGCCGCGGCGGCGAAGGCGGTGTTGAGCGCCGAGACGATGTCGCCGGCCGACATGCCGTTGGCGAGTGAGACGGTGGTCGTGGCCCCGGTGCTCAGGTCGGTCACGGTCATCGTGTCGGGGGTACCGTCGTCGGCGTACGTTCCGCTGAAGCCGGTGCCGGTGAGGGTCCCCTGGGTTGCGGCCTGGGTGATGTTCACCCCGTAGGTGCCGGCCGCGGTCTTGGAGCCGGAGCTCACGTAGGTCACCTGGCTGTTGGAGGTGCTCCCCCGCTGGCTGAACAGGGTCCGCACGTCCTCGAGCCGGGTCTTGAAGGCGGTGTCGAACTTGGTCGTGTCGAGGGTGAGCTTCCCGTCGGAGCCCACGCTCACGCCCGCCATGGCCGCGGTCGAGAGATCGGCCGGGGCGCCGCCGACGGTGCCGAGGAGTTCCCGGGCCAGCGTCGACTTGACCGTGGTGAGGATCTGGTCGGCGAAGAGCGCCGGCGCCGCCTTGCCGGTGGCGGGCGGGGTCTGCTGCGTCTTCACGAAATCGACCAGCTTGTTCCAGGCATCGACAAAGCCCTGCATCGACGCCTTCGCGGCGTCGCTCGAATGCTCGATCGTCAGGTTGGTGACCGCGCCGGCTTCCTCGGCCACCAGGTTCAGGGTGACGCCGGTGATGACGTCGGTGATCGTGTTGCCCGCCCGGGTCATCGCCACGCCGTCGACCGTGAATTCCGCGTCCCGGCCGGCCACCAGCACCGCCGAGTTCTGGATCACGTTGCTGCCGTCGGTCAGGCCCAGGGCCTGGGGGGCGCCACCCGAGACGTTGGCCAGGGTCATGCCGGCCGCGCCGGTGGTGTCACTGGTGAGCACCAGCCGGTAGTGGGTCGCGTCGATCTGGAGAATCGAGGCCGACACCTTGGTCGCGGCGGCCCCGCTGTCGAGCGCGTTGATCTTGTCGCGGAGCGTGAGGAGGGTGTCGCTCGCCTCCACGTTCACGGTCGCGCCGTTGAGGGTGAAGCTGCCCGCGCTCAGTCCCAGCGCGGACGTGGTGCTGCCAAAGGTGGTGGAACCGAGCTTCTGGGCCCGGGCCAGCCTGGTGACGCCGACCTGGTAGGTGCCGGCGGCACTCGAGACGTTGCCGCTCGCGGTGATGAGCGGGCGGGTGCCGCTCACGGCGGCGATGCTGGCGGAGACGGCGTTGAAGGCATCGCCGGTCCGCATGTCCTTCACCGTCGACTGGAGCGCGGTGAGGAGAGTCTTGTACTGGTCGAACGCGGTCGCCTGGTCCTTGTAGGTCTGCTCCTGCGCCCGCAGGTTCACGGCCGGCTTGCTCTCGTTGGTGATGATCTGGTCGATCAGCGAGCGGTAATCCACCCCGCTGATCAGCCCCGAGATCGCGCCCGCTGGAGATGTCGTTGCCATGTCACCCCACCCCTTCTGCTATGACGATCCCCCGAAGGCCGGTGGTTTGGCCTTCGAGGGTGAGTCGTCCGTTCACGTCGGAACCAGCTCCGGAACTACTGGAGGAGCTTGAGGACGGTCTGCGGCGCCTGGTTGGCCTGCGCCAGCATCGCGGTACCGGCCTGCTGCAGGATCTGGTTCTTGGTGAAGACCGTCATTTCGAACGCCATGTCGGCGTCACGAATCACGGACTCCGCTGCGGCGGTGTTCTGCACCAGGTTCGCCACGTTGGCCGAGGCGTAGTCGATACGGCTCTGCGCCGCGCCAACGGTACCGATCGCGGTGCCGACCTTGGCCAGGGCGGTGTCGATCCGGGCCAGCGCGGTCTGCGCGTTGGCGGCGGAGGTGAGGGCGGACGCGAGGTTGAACGCGCCACCGTTGTTCAGATCGAGGCCGGTCGCCTGCTGGGTGCGCAGGTCGATACCGTTCACCGACACGAGGTCGCTCGACCCGTAGTTGCCGCTGCTGCTGACCATGAACGAACCGCTCGCGCCGGCGGTGACAACCACGGTCAGGCCGTTGAGGCCCGCCGCGCCGGCCCAGCCGGCGTTACCGTCGACGGTGATGCCGAAGTTCGAGAACACCACGCTGGAGCGCGCCGTCGCCGAGATGCCGGTGACGATCTGCGCCACGCTGTCGGACGACCGGGTCAGGGTCGCCGCGGCAGCCGCGGAGGCGAAGGTGTAGGTGCCCACCGCCGTGCCGTTCAGCTTGATGTCAGCCGCGTTGCCCGCCGCCGTGGTCCAGGCGGTGGAGTTCGTCTTGTCGAGACCCGACCCGAACCCGCCGTTGGTGAGGGCGGTGCCGTTGTACGTGGTGGTCGCGGCAATACGATCGATTTCGGACACGAGGCTGTCGAACTCCGCCTGCAGCTTCGGGGCTTCCTGGCCGATGTTGGCCGAGTTCGCCTGCGAAGCCAGTTCCTTCATACGGTCGAGAATCGTCGCCACGGTGTTCAGGGCGCCGTCGGCGACCTGAAGCATGGAGTTCGCCTGGCTCGCGTTCCGCTGCGCCTGCTGCAGCGAACGGACGTCGGAACGGAGCTTGTTGGCGATGGCGAGACCGGCCGCATCGTCCGCCGAACGATTGATCCGGAAGCCGCTGGACAGCTTCGCGATCGACTTCTCCAACATGCCCGAGGTAGCAGAGAGGTTCTTGTAGGCGTTGTTGGCGGCGGTGTTGGTCTGAATGCGGGACATCGTGAAGTCTCCTGGACCTGCACATACCGGAGCGTCCCTGCTCCGCACTTCGAGGAAACGGCCCTGAGTGGCCGTTGGAAATGCTATCGGCGGGGCGGGGTGGAACTTGAGCCGGGGGCGGGCGGGGTTGCCGGGTGGAGGGGGGCGGAATTTCCGGGGAGGCGGTCGGGCGGACAGGCGGTCAGGCGGGCAGTCGCTCCCAGCGAGGCTGCCTAAGTCGCTGGAGGTCAAAGAGTTAGTCACTGTCCGCCTGACCGCCTGTCCGCCTGACCGCCTTCTGGCCCCCCGCTTGCCTTTGCACCCCCCGTCTCCCACCGGCCCCAGGATGGCATGCCGATGCTCAAGAGTGCAGTGTCCGGCGCACAGGATGTCGCCGCTCTGCTTCGCTCCGCCGTGCAGCTCCACCAGGCGGGGCGGCTCAGGGAGGCCGAGCCGCTATATAAGGAAGTGCTCGGCCAGGCCCCGGGACACCCGGACGCCCTCCACCTCCTCGGCGTGCTGGCCCACCAGACCGGCCACCACATCGAGGCGCTGGAGCTGATCGACCGGGCCATCGCCGCCTCCCCCAGCTTCAGCGACGCCCACAACAACCGGGGGAACATCCTCCGGGTCCTCGGCCGCCCCGACGAGGCGATGGCGGCCTATCGCCAGTCGATCGCCTGCGCCCCGACCCATGCGCTGCCCTGGAGCAATCTCGGGAACGCGCTCCGCGATCTCGGGCGACTCGAGGAGGCGGTGCGGGCCTATCGCGAGGCGATTGCCCGCCGGCCCGAGTTCGCCGAGGCCCACCTCAACCTCGGGATCGTGCTGCAGGACCAGGGGAAGTCGGCCGAGGCGCTGGCCGCCTTCGAGGCCGCCACCCAGGCCCGCCCCGACTTCGCCCCGGCGCATGACTCGCTCGGCAACGCCCTCCGCGAGGCCGGCCGGCTCACCGACGCGATCGCCTGCTACCGCCGGGCGGTGGCGCTCGACCCCGCCTTCACCACCGGCTACTGCAACCTCGGCGCGGCGCTCTGGCACGCGGGAGAATTCCGGGAGGCGGCCGACGTGCTCCAGGCGGCGCTCGCCCTCGACCCGACCCGCCCCGAAGCCCACAACCACATGGGCAACGTCTGCAAGTCGCTGGGCTACCTCAACCAGGCGCTCTCGGCCTACCGGCAGGCGCTGGCCCTCAAGCCCGACTTCGCGATCGCGCACTTCAACCTGGGCGTGCTCCTCGGCGAGCTGGACCAGCCGGCGGAGGCGCTCACGGAGTATCGCACCGCCCTCGGCTTTGCCCCCGAGTTCGCCGACGCGCACTCGAACCTGGGCGCGACGCTCATGCGGCTGGACCGCCCCGACGAGGCGATCACCGCCTACCGCCGGGCCCTCGAGCTCAAGCCCGACTTCGAGGGAGCGTGGTACAACCTCGGCAACGCGCTGCTGGAGACCCTGCGGCCCCGCGAGGCGGTGGCCGCGTTCGAGCACGCGATCGACCTCCAGGCCGACTACGCCGCGGCCCACTGGAACCGGGGCCTCGCGCACCTCACTGCCGGCGACTACGCCGATGGGTGGGAGGGATACGAATGGCGCTGGCGGGTCTCCGACCTCAAGCTCACCGAGCGGCATTTCGGCTGTCCCCGCTGGCAGGGTGAACTGCTCGCCGGCAAGACGATCCTGGTCCACGCGGAGCAGGGGCTGGGCGACACCCTGATGTTCGCCCGCTACCTCCCGATGGTTGCGGCGCGGGGCGGGCGGATCGTGCTCGAGTGCCAGGCGCCGCTCACCCGCCTCCTCGAGGCGATGCCCTGCGTGGCGCAGGTGGTGGCCCAGGGCGACCCGCTCCCCGAGACCCACTGCCACGTCCCGCTGCTCTCCCTCGCGAAGCTCTTCGGCACCCGGCTCGGCTCGATTCCCGACGAGATGCCCTACCTCCCGACCTGGACCTGGAGCAACCGGGTCCCGGTGCTGCCGGAGGGGAAGGGGCTCAAGGTCGGCGTGGTCTGGGGCGGGGCGGCCAAGCCCACCCGCAAGCGCTCGGTGCCGCTCTCCCTGCTGGAGCCGCTCTTCGGGCTCAAGGGCGTCACCTGGTACAGCCTCCAGATGGGCGAGCACGCCGCGCAGCTGATGGACCTGCCGGAAGCGAAGCGGCCCCACAATCTCGGGCCGCTGATCCGGGACTTCTCCGACACCGCGGCCCTGGTGGGCCAGCTCGACCTGGTGATCTCGATCGACACCTCGGTGGCGCATCTCGCCGGCGGGCTGGGCGCCAATCTCTGGGTGATGCTCATGTCGGCCCCCGACTGGCGCTGGGTCAGCGGCGACGCCGAGTCCCCCTGGTATCCCGAGGCCCGGCTCTTCCGGCAGCCGCGCCCGGGCGACTGGGGCGCGGTGGTGGAGGAAGTGCGCCGCGCCCTGAGTACCGCCGTCCAATCTTCGCAAGGCGACCACACCCCCGGAGCGCCCCGATGACCGCAATCCTGACCGCGCAGGAACCCGAGGCCCCGGCCGAGCGCATCACGTTCGAGGCCGGCGGATCCCAGTACGCGGTGACCTATCCCGCCGGTGACGCCATGCGGGCGATCGTGCGGGAAATTCTCGAAGGGCGGGAGTATCCCCAGCTGGCGCTGCCCGACGGGGCGCCGCGGGTGATCCTCGACATCGGGGCCAACATCGGGGCGACGGCGGTCTTCTTCCGCGCGGCGTATCCCGGCGCCCGGATCGTCTGCTACGAGCCGTCGGCCGAGAATTTCGTCTGGCTCCAGGCCAACACCCGGACGCTGGGCGATGTCGAGGTGCACAACTATGGCCTCCTCGACCGCCAGGTCGAGTGCCCGCTCTACACCGGCGAGAGCCAGTGCGCCCAGAATTCGGTGGTTCCCAATGCGGGCACCACCAGCCGGAGCGAGACCGTGGTCCTGCGCCCGGCGGCGGAGGAGATGGCGGAGCGGGGGATCAGCGAGGTCTCGATCCTCAAGCTCGATACCGAGGGGTGCGAGCTCCCGATTCTCCGGGCGCTGCTCCCGGTGCTCCGCCGGATCGACGTGATCGCGGTGGAGTATCACTCGGAGGAGGACCGGAAGGCGATCGACGGGCTGCTGGCGGAGCGGTTCCTGCTGCTGGCGTCGACGGCGCACCAGCTGCACCAGGGGCGGGTGACCTATCTCGCGCGCGAGGTGGTGCAGCGGCACCCGGGGCTCGAGTCGGCGCGGATCGCGCCGCTCGGGAGCGACGGCAACCCCGACCCGATGACCTCGGCGACGCTCTCGTTCGAGACCGCCACCGGCCGCAAGAGCGTCGACCTCCTGCTCGACCGGTCGAGCTACACCCAGCGGCTGATGATCGCCGCCCTCGAGGCGGGGCAGTTCTACGAGCCGGAGGTTTCCTACTTCTTCACCAACGTGCTCCAGCCGGGCGACACGGTGGTCGACATCGGCGCGCACATCGGGTACTTCTCGCTGCTCGCGGCCCGCACGGTCGGGCCGGCGGGGCGGGTGTACGCCTTCGAGCCGGAGCCGACCAACTACCGGCGGCTCCGCGACCACCTGGTCCAGAACGGGCTCGAGCAGGTGCAGAGCTTCAACGTCGCCCTCGGCGCGGTGCCGGGGGAGGCGCAGATGTTCTTCAACGCCGACAATGACGGCGGGCACGCGCTCTGGGACGTGGCGCAGCACCAGCTCTGCGAGCGCACCCGGCGGGAGCGGGGGCGGATCGCGGTGCAGATGGTGGTGCTGGATCATGTGCTCGCAGGGCTCGAGCCCGCGCGGGCGCCGCGGCTCATCAAGATCGACGCGGAAGGGATGGAGTACGAGATCCTCAAGGGGGCGCTCCGGACCGTGCTCGGGTACGGCGTGCCGTTCGTGATCTGCGAGGTGAACCGCTTTGCGCTGGAGCAGATGGGGGCGAGCGAGACCAAGCTCCGGCAGTTCATGCGGCTGATCGGCTACCGGGTGTCGCTGCTCAAGCCGGACGGGTCGGGGCTCCAGGAGCTGGGGGATGAGGAGTACGTGGAGTCGGAGAGCGTGTTCAATCTGCTCTTTCACCATTGATGGTGGGCTGGTGCGGGTCGCTGGGCCCTTGCCCGGGATAGGCCGCAAACCGCCACAGCGGACACGGAGTACACGGAGGCACGGAGGACACGGAGAACCGCACGGCAGCTAACAGCTAACAGCCAACAGCTAACAGCCAACAGCTAACAGCTAACAGCGAATCACGAAGAGCACGAAGTCACGAAGATCACGAAGAGGAGCGATGGTATGCCGCGCTTCCTTCGTGCCCTTCGTGACTTCGTGTTCTTCGTGATGTGCTTTTGTGGTGAACTGCTCTCGGACGGTGGGTTCACGGGCTGTTCTCCGTGACCTCCGTGCCTCCGTGACCTCCGTGTCCCGCTGTGGCGGTTTGAAAGGAAGCGAGTGCCGGGGGGTGTTCGGGCGGACCCAGGCCCCCCCGTGTCGTCCCGGACCGGGACGTTTTCGATCTAGAAAGTGACGGCCGCACGCACCTCATCCACAATCTGGGCGCACTTTCCCGGACCCACGTCAGGAGCTGACCCCATGAACGTGAATCCCGGCAGATCCGCATTTGCCGCACTCGCTGGCCTGCTCCTGGTGGCGGCCTGCGAACCGGAACGCACCACCGTCGGGCCCCCGGTGGCCGCCTCCCGCGGCGACCATGGCGACGGGGACGGGCGGGTGATGACCACCTTCAACCCCACCGGCACCCTCGGCACGGTGAGCCTCACCGGGGGGATCGACCGGGGCAACCCGTTCTTCGCGAGTCTCGGCACCAACGGCCGGAGCTGCGCCACCTGCCACCTCCAGGGCGACGGTTTCGGCATCAGCGCCGCCTCGGTCCAGTCGATCTACTACTCCACCCGCGGCACCGATCCCCTCTTCGCCGCGGTGGACGGAGCCAACTGCCCCGATGTCCCGGCCCGGAGCGCCCGGGGGCGGAGTCTCCTCCTCAACCATGGCCTGATTCGTGTCGGGGTCACCCCGCCCGCCACGGCCGAGTTCACCGTCACCGCGGTCCGGGACCCGTACGGGTGTGCCATCCAGAACGGCGAGGTCTCGGTCTACCGGCGCCCGCTCCCCACCACCAATCTCCGGTTCCTGAGCGTGGTGATGTGGGATGGCCGGGAGACCCTCCAGGGGCTGGCCGACCGGGCCACCGTGGAAGCGAACCTCCGCGCCGACCTGGTACACCAGGCCCAGAGCGCCACCCTCGGCCACGCCCAGGCGAGCCGGGCGCCCACCGCGGCGCAGCTCAATTCCATCGTCGACTTCGAGCTGGGGCTCTTCAGCGCCCAGTGGAACGACCGCGCCGCCGGGCGGCTCACCGCGCTCGACGCCCGGGGCGGTCCGCTCGCGCTCGCTCGTACCGAGTACTACCCCGGCATCAACGATCCGCTCGGGGGCAACCCCACCGGCGCCGCGTTCGATCCCTCCGCCTTCACGCTGTACCAGAGCTGGCGGACCCTGGGCCAGAGCCGGGACAACCGGGCGCGCGCATCGGTGGCGCGGGGCGAGGTGGTGTTCAACACCCATCCCCTGTCGATCACCGGGGTCACCGGCCTCAACGACGCGCTCAGCGTGGCGACGATCCCCGGGACCTGCACCACCTGCCACGACTCGCCCGACGTCGGGAATCACTCCCTCCCGGTGCCGCTCGATATCGGGGTGAGCCACGTGGCGGGGCAGGAGAGCGACGGGCAGGTTGCCGCCGGGATGGCGATGCTGAGCCAGCCGGAGATGCCGGTGTTCCGGGTGACCTGCACCGCGGGGCCGCGCGCCGGCCGCGAGTACATCACCTCGGATCCGGGCCGGGCGCTGGTGACGGGGAAGTGTGCCGACGTGGGGCGCATGAAGGGACCGATCCTCCGGGCCCTCAGCTCGCGGGCGCCGTTCTTCCACAACGGGTCGGCGGCGACGCTGGCGCAGGTGGTCGACTTCTACAACGTGCGTTTCCAGATGGGCCTGAGCGACCAGGAGAAGGAGGACCTGCAGGCCTTCCTGCGCTCGCTCTAGCCGAACTCCGGCAGCGCGGGGTGGCGGTCGGTACCGGGCCGCCATCCCGCATTTCCGGCCCTCCACCCCATCGCCTCCCGCGGTCACCCCAAACCGGCTCCTCCAGGCCCGCGCCGACCCGCATCCTCCGGTCACACTCTGACCTGAGGTCACCATGTCTGCCCGCTGCACCGCGCTGTTCCTGCTCGCCATCTCCGCGACCGCTGCCTGCACCGATCCCTCGGGGCCGCGGACCCCGCCCCCCGCGAACGCCCTGGACACTGTCCTGCAGGAGGCTCGCGCCCGCTACCACCTGCCCGGGATGGCGGCGATGGTGCTCCACGGCGCCGGTCCGGCGCTGATCAGCGCCACGGGGGTGCGCAAGCTCGGCGGTCATGACCCCCTGCAGCCGGGCGATCGGTTTCACCTGGGCTCCAACATGAAGGGGATGACCGCCACCATGCTGGCCACGCTCGTCGAGGAGGGGACGCTCCAGTGGAACAGCCGGCCGCTGGACCTCTTCCCCGAGCTGGCCGGCCAGGTCGATCCGGCGCACGAGGCAATCACCCTGGCCCAGCTGCTCCAGCACCGGGCGGGAATCGAGCCGCTGGTCGATTTCTCGCAGGTCCCCGCGCTCAGCGGGACGCCGATGGAGCAGCGCGCCGAGGGAACCGCCCTGTTGCTCAGCCTGCCGCCCGCCGCGCCGGTGGATTCCTTCCTCTACTCCAACGGGGGATACGGGATCGCCGCCGCCATGGCGGAGCGGGCCACCGGCATGCCCTGGGAGACCCTCATGCAGGAGCGGGTGTTCGCACCGCTCGGCATGACGGTGGAGTTCGGCTGGCCCGCCGCGACTGATCCGGCCCAGCCTTGGGGGCACGAGGAGACGTCGGACGGGTATCGCACGTACAGCCCGAACCGGTCCCCCGATCCCCGGCGGATGCCCACCGCGATTGCTCCCGCGGGGGAGGGTAGCATGACGCTGGCCGACTATGCCCGCTTCGTGCAGCTTCACCTGCGGGGGCTCCGGGGACAGGCCGGGCTGGTGGACTCCGCGACCTTCGCACGGCTGCATGCTCCCGTGGGCGTCTACGCGATGGGCTGGGGCGAGCTGTCGCTCGACGGAGTGGCGACCGCCACGCACGAAGGGTCGACCGGGACCTTCTACGCCACGACCTTCATCCAGCCGGCCCGCGACCTGGCGGTCGTGGTGGTGACCAACGCGGGCGGTCACCGTGCCGGCCAGGCCGTGACCGAAGCGGCGCTGGCGCTGCTGGCGCGTTACGGTCGCGGCGAGTAGCCTAGCCACGGTTCCCACGAGGACGACAATGGCGCGTCACCGCGACCCGCTTCCTCCGCTCCGGAGCACGGTCACCCCGCTCGAATGGGTGGTCGTGCTCGGGGCGTGGCTGCTCCTGGCGCTGCTCTCGGCCGGTCCGCTCGCAAAGGACCTGGCCGGCCGCGGGGTGCCCGTCGATGAGGGCACCCTCCGGATAGCGCAGGCGCTGGACTGGGCTCTCTGGGCCCTCATGCTCCCCGCGATGTTCCGGCTGCTCGACCGCTTCCCGCTCCGCCGGGAGACCTGGCGCCGGTACCTCCCCGCCTGGCTGGGGATCTGGCTTGGCAGCGGCGCCGTGCATGCCCTGCTCGCATTGCCGCTCATTCACCTGATGGCGCGCCTCTTCTCCGTGCCAGCCGAGTCGCTCTCGGCGGTGGGACTCGCCTTCGGCTCGATGGTGCGCGACGATATCTCCAACGCCACCTTTGCCATCGGGGGCTATCTCTCGCTCCAGGTGGTGCACCGGAACCGGCACGAGCGGCACCGGGCGCGGGAGATGGAGCAGCTGCTCCGGGAGGCGCGGCTGCATGCCCTCTCCCTGCAGCTGCAACCGCATTTCCTCTTCAACACCCTCAATGGTATCGCGACCCTGATCCGCCTGAATCCTCGGGAGGCGGAAGAGAGCCTGGTGCGGCTGAGCGACCTGCTCCGCCTGACGCTGACCACCGGCGAGGAAGGACTCCTTCCCCTGGGCGAGGAGCTGCGCCGCCTGGAGCTGTACCTGGCGCTGCAGCGGATGCGGTACGGCGACCGGCTCACCGCGCGGATCGAGTCGGATCGGGCGCTCGCGCACGCGATGGTCCCGGCGATGCTGCTGCAGCCGCTGGTGGAGAATGCCCTGAGCCACGGCATGGAGGGACGGAGCGGGGCCGGGACGGTGACGGTCCGGGGAACCCGGGAGGGGGACATGCTGGCGCTCGCCGTGGAAGACGACGGCGTTGGCGTGCCGGCGGGAGGGCCGGCCCGTGAGGGTATCGGCCTGTCGAACTGCCGGCGCCGGCTGGAGGTGCTGTATCCCGGGAGGAACTCGTTCGGGATCGGGCCGCTGGCCACGGGGGGAACCCGAGTGCTGGTGCGCCTTCCCTTCCAGGAGGGCCAGGCGCCCGGCGGGAGCACGCGATGACACTCAAGGTGCTGATTGTCGATGATGAGCCGCTGGCGCGCGCCCGGCTCCGCCTGATGCTCGCCGACCACGCCGATGTCCAGGTCGTGGGGGAAGCCGAGGATGTGCAGCAGGCCGTGACGGTGGCGCGGGCGGAACGTCCCGATCTCCTGCTGCTGGATGTGCGGATGCCGAGGGAAGACGGGTTCGCCCTCCTCAAGCGGCTGTTCCTGACCCCGATGCCGTACGTGATCTTCGTGACCGCCTACGCCGATCATGCGGTGCAGGCGTTCGACGCCAATGCGGTGGACTACCTGCTCAAGCCCTACGACGAGGAGCGGGTGGCGCGGGCGCTCACCCGGGCGCGTGCCGCGCTGGCCAGCCGCGGTCCCGGGTACCTGGACCGGTTTGCCGTGATCACCGGCCAGCGCACCGTCTACGTCCCGGTCGGCGCGGTGGACTGGATCGAGGCGCACGGGAACTACGCCCGGCTCCACTGTGGCAAGGAGGTGCACCTGGTGCGGGTGACCCTCTCCCGGCTGGAGTCCGACCTGGATCCCGCCCGGTTCCAGCGGGTGCATCGCTCCGTCATGGTGGCGCTGGACCGGGTCCGCGAACTCCAGAGCCTGGGCGGCGGGGAGTACCGCGTGGTGCTGGCGAGCGGGATCCAGCTGCCGATGTCGCAGCGCTACCGGGAGCGGCTTCCCTAGCCTTCGCCCCGTGGAATCGGGTCTTCGCCCCAAAGTGGGTGGGGTTTCCGGAGGGCGGCGGCCATGGTTGGCGGAGCGATGCGCGGCGGTCGCGCATCGAGTCCCGCTCTCCTGGAGAGAACCATGGTGTCCCGCTGGCAGTGCCTCATGGCCGTCGTTTCGCTGGTCTCCGCCTGTGCCCCGTCGAGCCGGGTGGCGGTGTTCCAGCAGCTCGCTCCCCGCAGCGCACCGGACTCGGTGGAGGTGTACACCGAGCAGCGCCCGGCCCGGGGGTACCGGGAAGTCGGGACCATCGAGCTCACCGCGTCCGAGCTCTCCGATGACGGGTACGGCGACCTGGTCGCGCGGGCCCGGCGCCAGGCGGCGAAGATGGGAGGCGACGCGATCCTGGTGCGACGGGAGCCCCGCCAGCGGGTCACCGGGATGGCCGTCGTGCCCGCGGCTCGGCGCCGGGGCGTGACCGTGGCGAGCGCGACGGCGCGGGTGGTGGAAACGCCGCGCATCGTCGTCGTGGTCGTTGCCTGGCAGGCTGCTCCGGTGGATACCACGCTCAGCGGGCGGGAGTAGGAGGACCTGGGGGCCTTCCGCACAACAACAACAGCGAATCACGAAGAGCACGAAGCCACGAAGATCACGAAGGAGGAGCTGTTACTGAGGCTCCTCTTCGTGATCTTCGTGGCTTCGTGCTCTTCGTGATTCAGTCTTGTGGTAAACTGCTCTCTGACTCTGGCTAGCGCGGGATCACGGGGAGCACGACATGCGTCGGGTGCGCCGCGTCGTGCAGTACCCGCTGGTGCGCCACCACGAAGGTCGAGTCCCGCTCGTTGTTCCCGCCGGTGTTCAGGTTGCGGTCGTATTTGGGGAACAACGCCGAGGAGATGCTGACCCGGAGCCGGTGGCCCGGCTGGAAGACGCTGGAGGTGAACCAGAGGTCGATGTCGTACTTCTCGACCTGGCCCGGCACCAGCGGCACCTCGCGGTGCATCCCCTTCCGGAAGCGCGCCCGCGCCAGGCCGTCCTGCACCCGCTCGGCGTGGCCATCGGGGAAGACGTCGAGCAGCATGATGGCCCAGTCGGTGTCGTGCGCGTCGCTCGCGGCGTAGATCGTCGCCGTCATCTCCCCGGTCACCTCGAGCGGCCGGGTGAGGGGCCGGGATGTGAAGACCAGCGCGTCACGCCGGGTGGCGTTGAGCGCGGTGTAGTCCTCGTTCAGCGACTCCTCGAGCTCCCGCGAGTCGATCAGGTACGGCGTCGGGTCGCCGGGGTTGTAGGTGAAGGTGTCGGCGGGGGCGCCCCGGGGAGGGAGGGAATCGAGATACCCGTCGCCCGAGCTGGTCTGGGCCCGTCCCGCGGAGGAGACGTACCACTTCGTGGCGCGGGCCCGCTTGAGGGGCCACTCGTTCTCGGTGCGCCAGCTGTTGTCGCCCTGCACGAAGATGTCGACCGGGGGAAGCTTCTCGACCCCGTTGTCCTTCCCCATCAGGTAGTGGTCGAACCAGCGGAGCTGGAGATCCCGGTAGGCGTAGCGCGCCTGGGGCCCGAAGTCCCCCGCCACGTAGTCGACCCCCTTGTGGGCATGGGTCCCCATGACCAGGTGCCAGGTGGGGTGCTTCTTCTGCTGGAGCAGGGCATTGGTGTAGTCGAGGGGGCCACGCGAGTCGTCGTGCCACCCCGCCATCGACAGCACCGGCACGTTCACCTTGTTCATGTAGGTGGTGACCGCGCGGGTCCGCCAGTAGTTGTCCAGCGTGGGATGCGCGATCCAGCGATCCCAGAGCGGCACCTGGCCGCAGCCGAGCCGCTGGGGCAGCGTCGCGATCGGCAGGTGGGTGATCGCCTCCCCGATGTCGAGCTCGGCGGTGTTGGTCGCCATGTCCCGCTCCCGCATCAGGCAGGCCCAGTCGACGTTGATCGGGCCGAACGCCATCGCCGCGTAGGGCACGATGCGCCACGGGTCGGAGGTGGCGGCGGTCGGCGAGATGGCCGCGAGGTGGGGCGGGGCGCTGACCGCGGCGTACCACGCCAGCCGGCCCTCGTCGGAGTGCCCGATCAGCCCCACCTTGCCGTTCGCCCCGGGCAGCTTCGCCGCCCACTCCACCGCGTCGTACCCATCCTGGATGTCGGTGCTGTAGTCGCCGAAGTCGGCGACGTCCCCGCTCGACTTCCCCCGGCCCCGCACCAGCTGCCCGATGTAGATGTAGCCCCGGGCCGCCCACCACCGCCCCGCGCCCGGATTGGTCGCGCGGTACGGGGACCGCTGCATCACCACGCCGAAGGGCCCGGCGCCCACCGGCCGGACGATGTAGGTCTCGAGCTTCGCCCCGTCGCGGAGCGGCATGAGGGTCGACGTGTCGATGGTGACGGCGTACTGCGAGTCGGAGGCCGGCATCTTCCAAACCTGGTAGTCCTCCTCCACCACGCCCGGCGTGGCCCGCCGCACCAGCCGGAAACGGCGGTCGAGGGGCTGGCCCTTCACGTACTGGACCCCGGTGAGGGTGTCGCCGTGCCAGGCGGCGCGCATGACGGTGTTGGAATCCTGGGTCAGCAGCACCGAGTCGCCCTGCGACGACACCCGGGTGACGACCAGCATCATCTGGCCGGTGCGGCGCCGCAGGTACCCCTGGTTGCCGGCGTCGGCGGGGCCGAAGTGCCCGAAGCCCATCCGGCGCCATCCCTCGAAGCCGAACTTCGGCTTCGCGCTCAGCGCGATGTAGACATCCCACTCCCCGGCGAGGCTCGGCACCGGCCGGCTCGCCGCCCAGGCGATCCCGGTCAGGCCGAGCAGCAGGAGGACGAACAGCGCGCGGGCGCCGCGGAAACGCTGGGCCAGGGGCATCATCTCAGATCTCCATGCTTGCCGGCGATTGAGCCCGCCGGCGTGCGGCGAGCAGGATTCCGACTCCCACCAGGTTCATCACCACGATCAGCGACGCGATCTTGAACGCGAACAGCGCGGCGTTCTCGACCTTGATGATCGGGAAGAGCGACAGCACGATGTACAGCAGGGTCATCACCAGGCCGGAGACCGACATGACCCGGAGCCAGGGCGACGGCCGCGGGGTGACGCCGCGGAGCCCGAAGAGCGGGATCGCGAACATCACCACATAGGTGAGGGCATAGAAGGTCCCGCCGGCGTTGAACAGCAGCTGGAACGCCTCCGCCTGGCCCACCCCGATCAGGCTCAGCACCGACACCACGAAGGAGGAGATCGCCACCAGCAGGATCGAGTTGATCGGGGTGCGGTACTTCGGATGCAGCGTGCTGAAGGCGGCGGGGAGGAGCCGGTCCCACCCGGCCACCATCGGCAGGCGGGTCACCGCGGTGAAGCTGACGCTCACCTGGGCCACCCGCATCGCGAGGGTCATCAGGATCGCGATGGTCACCAGCGGCCCGGCGATGCCGAACGGCCCGAACCCGACCCGGAGCACCTGCGGCATCGGGCCGATGAGGTCGATCTCGTTGATCGGGACGTACGCGACCACCGTCGCCGTCCCCATGATGAACATGATCGCGATGGCGGGGGCGGCGATGTACACCGACTTCCGCACCGCGCTGGCCGGCGCCCGGGTTTCTCCCGCGAGAATCGCGATGTACTCGAAGCCGCCCAGCGCCCCGAACCCCATCTTGGCGAGGATGTTCAGGTTGAAGAGCGAGGCCTCGGGAATGTCAGCGCGGAAGGGGTGGAACTCGCCCAGGTGCCCGGTGGCGAGCCCGAGGAACGGCAGCAGCATCAGCACGGCGAAGATGATCAGCATGAAGATGCCGCCGAAGTTGTGCACCCACTTGCCCACCGCCAGCCCGATCGTCGCGGCCACCGCCATCAGCGTCAGGATCACCGCCGAGGAGAGCGCCACGAACCAGGTGCTGGAGGTCATCCAGGCCGCGCCGGGACCCAGCGCGTAGGCCAGGTAGGTGGCGCACTGGATCCCGATCTCGGAGGTGTAGACGATGACGTAGAGCCAGAGATTCCACGCGAGCAGGAAGCCCACCACCGGGTTGAACCCCAGCTTGGCCCACTGGTAGAGGCCGCCCTCGAGCGGCATCAGCTCGTTGAGGTAGATCACCACCGCCGACATCGGCAGGTAGAAGAGCACGATGGCCAGGAGCCAGAGCACCACGTGCGACGGGCCGAGCTTCCCCGCCACGCCGATCCAGGTGAGCCCGATGATGAACAGGATCTGGGTCAGGGCCAGGTCCCGGACGCCCAGCTCCTTCCTGAGCGCGGCGCTGTGGGCTTCGACCTTCGCTTCTTCCTGTTGCAGCGTCATGCGGATCGCGCCGCGCCGAGGGAGCCCCAGAGGCGCGCCCAGGCGGCGAGGCCCTCGTGGAGGCGGTGCACCCGGAAGAACTCGTTGGGCGCATGGAAGTCTTCGTCGCCGGTCGAGAACGAGAAGTAGATCGTGTCGAGCCCCAGCAGTCGCTGGAAGATCTCCGCCACCGGGAGGGTGCCGCCCATGCGGACGAAGAGCGGGGCCCGGCCGTAGGTGGCCTCGAGCGCGGCGGCCGCGGCCTGGAGCACCGGGTGCCCCCGCTCGACGTGGCAGGGCCGGGCGCCATGGTCACCCTGGGCGACGGTGAGCACCGTGCCCTGCGGCGTGTGGCGCTTCAGGTGCGCCGTCACCAGCGCGACGATCTCCTCCGGGTCCTGGTCCGGCACCAGCCGGCAGGTGATCTTCGCATGCGCCAGCGAGGGAATCACCGTCTTCTCGCCGGGCCCCTGGTACCCTCCCCACATGCCGTTCACCTCGAGGGTGGGCCGGGTCCACTGCCGCTCCAGCGTGCTGTAGCCCGGCTCGCCGAAGGCCGCCGCGGCGCCGACCTGCTCCAGGTACTTCCCCTCCTCGAACGGCAGCGCCGCGATGTCGGCCCGCTCGGCGGCGCTCAACTCCCGCACCCGGTCGTAGAAGCCGGTGACCGCCACCCGCCCGTCGGGGTCGTGCAGCGAGGCGATGAGGCGGGCCAGCGCGTGCAGCGGGTTGGGGACGCTTCCGCCGTGGCGGCCGGAGTGGAGGTCCTTCCCCGCGCCCCGGAGCGTCAGCTCCAGCCCGCAGAGGCCCCGGTTGCCGGTGGTGAGCGAGGGCTCCTCGATCCGCCACATCGCGCCGTCGGCGGAGATGACGGCGTCGGCCTGGAGCAGCTCGCGATGGGCCGCGACGAACGGCTCCAGGTTGCGGCTCCCGACCTCTTCCTCGCCCTCGATCAGGAACTTGAGATTGAGCGGCAGCCGACCCTGGGCGGCGAAGAATGCCTCGGCCACCTTGATCGGGATCAGCATCGGCCCCTTGTCGTCCGACACGCCGCGGGCGTAAAGCCTGCCGTCGCGCACCGCCGGCTGGAACGGGGGACTCTGCCACAGCTCGATCGGGTCGGCCGGCTGCACGTCGTAGTGCCCGTAGATCAGCGCGGTCGGTGCGCCGGGTGCGCCGAGCCATTCGGCGTAGACCACGCTGTTGCCGGCGGTGGGGATGGTCCGCACCGTGAACGGGCCGGCGGCCTGGAGCTTTGCCGCCACCCACGCCGCCGCGGTGTGGCAGTCGGCGGCGTGCGCCGGGTCGGTGCTGACGCTCGGGATGGTGGCGAACTCCACCAGCTCCGCCAGGATCCGGTCGTGGCTCTGGGCGAGCCGGGCGAGCACGGGGGAAGGGTCGGTCACTTGCCACCGTCGATCGAGAGGACCTGACCGGTCACCCACCCGGCAAACTCGGAGGCGAAGAAGAGCACCCCGGCGGCGATGTCGTCGGGGGAGCCGAGCCGCTTGAGGGCGATGCTCTCGATGAGCGCCCGCTGCTTCTCCTCGCCGTAGGCCTGCCACTGCCGCTCGGTGGTCGGGTTGGAGCGCACGAACCCGGGGGCGACGTTGTTGACGGTGATGCCCCACGGTCCCAGCTCATGCGCGAGCTGGCGGGTGAGCCCGATCTGGGCCGCCTTCGCGGCGGCGTAGGCCTGGATCCCCGTCAGGCTGATGCCGAGCCCGGCGCCGCTCGAGATGTTCACGATCCGCCCGAAGTTCGCCGCCTTCATGCCGGGCGCCACCGCCTGGGAACAGAGGAACGCGCCGGTCACGTTCACGTCGAAGATCGCCTGCCATTCGGCGGGGGTGACCGCTTCCAGCGGACGGCCCACCTGGCCAAGCACGCCTCCGGCATTGTTCACCAGGATGTGCACCTGTCCGGCCGCCCTGGCGGCGTCCGCGGCGAGCCGGGTGACGGCGTCCTTGTCGCGCACATCCACGACACGGGTGGTGCAGCTGCCACTCTTCCCGGAGCAGAGCTGGGCGGTCTCGGCGAGTTCATCCGCGATCACGTCGCAGGCCCAGACAAGGGCGCCGCGGGACGCGAAGGCCAGCGCGATCGCGCGACCGAAGCCGTGGGCGGCGCCGGTGACGATCGCGGTGCGGCCGGTGAAGTCGAGGTTCACGCGGTGAGCGCCTCGAGGTTCTCGCGGGCGAGCTCGCGCTGGCCCCGCTCGATCTCCTGGATCAGGGCCACGACCCTGCTGGTCAGGGGCGTCGCCACGCCGGCTTTCGCGCCGAGTCGCACGATGATCCCCAGCTGGGCGTCGACCTCGGTCTGGCGCTTGCGGATGGCCAGGTCGCGCCAGATCCCGGTGTGGGTCTTGGCCGACTTCCGGTTGTGGGCCACGATGTTGTCGAGCGACGCGTTCGCGGCGCCGGCCGGGGCATCGGGGAGGTAGGCCGAGCAGGCGAAGCCGTCGAAGTCCTCACACTGGACGCCCTGCGACTTCGCGACGGCGAGAATCTCGCGCGCCAGCCCGATGTAGAGGTGGCGGTACGCCGGCGCGGCGAGGCAGTCGGCGATCGAGTCGTTGGTGAGCGCGGTGGCGAAGAGCATCGCCCCGTAGGCTTCCTTGGCCCAGAGGTAGCCGAAGATGTTGGCCGTGGCGATGGCGCGCTCCTCGAAGTCGCGCCACTCGTCGCGGATCCGGAGCGCGCGGGGGGAAAGCCGCGAGGCGGGCGGCCCGAAGGCCTCGCCCACCGCGACGAACCCGCGCCCCCCGTAGAAGATCACGCCCGGTTCCAGGTAGTCCGCCCCGAAGTTCACGAAGGCGCCGACGGTGCGCCCCTCGCCGACCTCTTCCGCAATCTCCAGCTCGTTCAGGCCGTTCTGGGCCGAGACGACGCAGCCCTGCTCAGTCAGGAAGGGGCGGAGGGCGCGGGCGGCGGCGCGGGTGTGGTGCGCCTTGGTGGCCAGGATGATCGTGTCCCAGGATCCCGACAGCGTCTCGGGGGTGAAGGCGCGCATCGGGGTGGTGAATTCGGCGATGGGCCCGGTGATCCTGAGCCCGTCGCGATGGATCGCGGCCACGTGGTCGGCCACGTTGTCGACCAGGGTCACGTCGTGACCGGCGCGGGCGAGGTAGGCGCCCATGGTGCCGCCGATGGCGCCGGCGCCCCACACGAGGCAGCGGCCCTTCGGGGCGGCTACCACGCGCCGTCCAGGATGGCGCGGGTCTCCTCGACGGCCACCTGCCAGAGCGCGAGGACCTCCGCATCGGGGCGCTGGTAGAACCCGCCATAGTTGCCGTCGGGGAGGTGGGCCCGCATCGCCACCGGGTCGAGCAGCCGCACCTTGTCGTGATCCACCAGCGGCTTCTGGGTCTGGGGCAGCTCCACGCCGGGGAGCCGGGTCCAGGGGAAGTTCTCCATCCAGGAGCCGTGGGAAGCCACCGGGTCGATCGCCTGGACCTTGGCCCAGGTCTTCGGGGCATTCCACCAGTTATGGAAGAGCACCTTACAGCCGGGGTGATCGGCCATCCACTCCTGGCAGAACTGCTGGACCGCGCCGTTCCCGCCGTGGCCGTTGCAGATCATGATGCGCCGGAAGCCGCTGTGCGCCATCGCGTCGAGGATGTCGCGCACCATGGCGAGGTGGGTCTCGACCCGGATCGAGATCGAGCCGGGGTACTCCCGGAAGTAGGGGGTCACGCCGTACGAGAGTACCGGGAAGACCGGAATCCCGAGTGGCTCGGCCGCCTCCGCGGCGACCCGCTCGGGGAGGATGCAGTCGACCGTGAGCCGCAGGTAGCTGTGCTGCTCGGTGCTGCCGATCGGGAGGACGGCCCGGTCATCCTGCTTCAGGTACGCCTCGACCTGCATCCAGTTCATGTCACTGATGCGCATGTCGCTGTCTTGCCCCTGGTGGTGCTGCACGGGAATGAGCCACGCGCGATCCGGATCGGGGAGCGTGCGGGGTGAGTCCTGGCGCTGTGCCGGTAGGCGCAGGCGGGAGTGCGGAGTGTCGGGTCAGAAGGCTGGACGGGGCCGGCCGTCGAACAGCCACGATAAACTGCGGCGCCCTGAGCGTTGGCGCAAGCGAGCCGGTGCCGAGCCCGAGCCGGTATGAACGTTCCGGCTGGATCAACCGCCGGTAGCACGGAGCGCACGGAGTTCACGGAGGCACGGAGAACTGCAACAGCGAGTCACGAAGAACACGAAGAACACGAAGACACGAAGGAGGCGAAGACACGAAGACGAAGGTGCTGGACGAAGAACAGTTCACCAATACATCTGTTCTTCGTGCTCTTCGTGACTTCGTGCCCTTCGTGAATTGCTGTTGCTGTTGCTGTTCCTGCGGTTGCTGACGGTCGGTGGGATGGTGCTGTTCTCCGTGTCCCGCTGTTGCGGTTTACGCGCCGACCCGTACGCCCTTGGGCAGCGACGGTCGGGGAGACCGGCCCGAAAGCGTCAGCACTTCCAGGATCTCGTGGACCCGGAGCTCCCAGTTCCACTCCGAGTGCATGTGTCGCGCGGCGGCCTCGCCCCGGTGGCGGGCATCCTCCCGGTTCTGGTAGGCGAACTCCATCAGCGCGAGGATCTCCTCCACGTCCGACTCACCCCATCCCTCATATCCCTGATACAGCGGGCAGCCCCCCGCCACCGGCTTCTGCTCGGTGAGGGGATAGCAGCGGGACGGGTCGATGAGATCGAGGTGCCCGGTGTTGCGGGAGAGGATCGCCGGGAGCCCGCAGGCCATCGCCTCCATCGCCACCAGGTTGGTCCCACCCTCCGCCCGGTTGGGGAAGAGCCCGAGGTCGGCATCGCGATAGAGCGAGGCCATCGCCCAGTTGGGCAGCGGGCCCACCTCCACGAACGATCCCGCCGGCACACCGTTCGCCACCAGCCACTCGCCGGTGCACATCCGGCCCGACGGATCGACGCTCGGCGCTCCCTGCACGTGCCCCGCCGAGTCGATTCCCCGCATCGTCTCGGGCCAGGCGTTGTGCCACGCCGCCACCAGCAGCGCCTCGGGGTGCTTCCGCACGAACTGCCGGAAGGCGGCGACGACGATGTCCTGGCCCTTCCGGTACTCGAGCTTCCCGCCGGAGAAGATCACGAACCGCTGCGACAGGAGCCCGGAGCGGGGCGCCGGGTGAAAGACCGAGGGATCGATCCCCTGGGGCACGAGGTGCACGTTGATGAGCCCGCGATCCTCGAGCAGCTCCGCGTTCCACGTCGACCCGGCGATGATCGCCTGGAGGCGCGCGGCGCGGTCAAGTGCCTCGGGGGCGACCACGGTATCCTCGAAGAACAGCACCCCGATGTTGTGGCGGGCCTGGATCCGGGCGCTGCTCGGGTGATACTGGAACGCCCCGTCGAGCCCCCGGAAGACCGGCCAGGCGCACTCGAGCCCCGAGCCGCTCTGCTCCAGCAGCTGGGCGAGGTGGCGCTGTTCCATGACCGTCTGGTGGAGGAGGGCCTGGATCACCGGCGTCGACCCGGCAAGGTCGGGCGCCATCAGCAGGGCGGGGTGCCGCCCCTGCCGGAGGAGTTGAAGGGTGAGGTTGAGTCCGAAGACGCCCCAGCCGGTGGCGGTGTTGACCGGCCAGTCGACCAGGAGCGGCGGCTCGGCCGTCACGCCACCTTGCTCCGGATGTCGACGGGGTGCCGGGTGTGGTAGCGGTTGTCTTCCTGGATCACCTGCCGGGCGCTCCGGGAGGAGAAGTCGATCACCAGCGGCCCCTGGAGGTTCACGGTGCACTCCTCCCGCGGCGTGCGCGGCAGGGTGACGATCGTCAGCGCCGCCATGTCCGGCGTCCGCGAGTCGGGCACGTCGGGCGCGTCGACCACGTATCCCGGGAAATAGAGGAACGGGTCGATGAGCAGGAAGATGAGGGCGCCGTCGTCCACGTTCTGGAACCAGAAGACTCCCTCGGGCGAGGCGGGGAGCAGCACGAAGCGGCGCTCGCCGGCGAAGCCCAGCATCCCCTCGGGCATCGTGATGACCTGGTCCGCCGGCAGGTTGAGCGGGCCGAAGAGCCGGCTGGCGACGAAGAGCGTGTCGCCGGCGGCGGTGGCGGGGCGATCGACGGGGGCGGTCACCGGAGGTAGTCCGTGAGCGAGGTGTTGAGCACGCGCGAGGTCGAGAGCAGCGCCGCCTGCAGCGTGTTCTGGAGGCCGACGAACTTCGTGGTCGCCTCCTCGATGTCGATGTCCTGGAGGTCGCTCTTGCGGAGCGACAGGTTGGTTTCCAGCGCGTCGGAGTTCTGCATGGCGGACTCGATCTGGCGCACCCGCGCCCCGTTGGTGGCGAGCAGGGTCTGCACGTTGGCAAAGGCGGTGTCGATGCTGCTGGCGACGGGCCCCACGGTGGCCGATGTCCCGGTGCCGAGCTGGGTGCTCAGCGCCCGGAGGCTCGACAGCACGTTGCTGTTGACCAGGAGTTCGCGGCCGGTGTGGGTCGTGGCCACGGTGTAGCCCTGGCCGATCTCGGCCCGGCGCACGCCGTCGTCGCCGAAGTAGGCGCCCGCCGCGTCGAAGGGCGTCGTGGTCACCTGGTCGCCGGCGAAGATGTACTCGTTCCCCACCTGGGTATTCCCGAGCTGCACCACCTGCTCGATGATCCGGTCGACCTCGGCCTTGGTGGCGGTGCGGGAGTCGGGGGTGCTGGTGGCGGAGCCCTCCTGGAGCGCCAGTTCCTTCGCGCGAGTAAGGAGGTCGGTGATCTGGCTGAGGGCCGACTCTTCGGCGTCTGTCCGGGTCCGGGCAGCGGCGGAATTGCGGCGGTACTGTTCGATTCCACGCAGGCCCCGGTCGGCGGTCATCACCTGGGAACCGGCGAGGGGGTCTTCACTCAGGCGCTCAAACCGTTTGCCGGTCGAGACTTGGTTCTGGGCCTGGGCGAAACTCGAGAGATTGCGCTGCAGGTTTTCCAGTACCCGCTGCTGCAACTGACTGTTCGAAATCCGCATAGCGAGCCTTCCTTGGCAGCCCGTACTGCATGCCGAACGTCCCCGGAGAGGGTGGCAATATTTTCCGGTATCGGCTAAATTGCTGGAAACTTGAGGGCTTGCGGCTCGCGCTCAGGGCTGGCTTCGACGGTCAGGACCCCCCTACCTGACCTTCCTAACCAGCCGAATGCAGGGCGCGCCGCGTTCAATGTGTACGATTCCTTGCGGGAGCACTGGGGGACGCATGGCGACAATTCTGTGTGTCGATGACGAGCCAGCCACCGGCGTCGTCCTCGAACATCATCTCACCAAGATCGGGCATCGGCCGCTCCTCGCGGCCAGCGTCGAGGAAGCCCTCAAGACGATCGCCCGGACTCCCGTCGACCTGATCATTGCCGACTACCGGATGCCCAAAGCAACCGGACTCGACCTGCTGGGTGTCCTCGAAAAAGAGGGCTACCAGGTCCCGGTCATCATCATGACGGGCTACTCCAGTATCGAGCACGCCGTCATTTCCATTAAGTCGGGCGCCATCGACTATCTCACCAAGCCGATCCGGCCGGAGACCCTCGAGATCGCGGTGACCCAGGCGCTGGAAATGATGCGGCTCCGCCGGGAAAACGATCAGTTCCGCCGCGAGATCAACAAGTTCCGCTCCACCCGCTCCCTCCTCGGGGAGAGCCAGCCCTTCCGGCGGGTCATGGAGACCATCGCCACGGTGGCGCCGACCAAGGCCACCGTCCTCCTCGAGGGGGAGTCGGGCACCGGCAAGGAGCTCTTTGCCCGGGCCATCCACGACCAGAGCCCGCGGCACGATTCCCCTTTCATCAGTATCAACTGCGCCGCCATGCCCGAGGGGCTGGTGGAGAGCGCGCTTTTCGGGCACGAGAAGGGCGCCTTCACCGGCGCGACGATGCGCGCCGCGGGCGCCTTCGAGCGGGCGCACGGTGGCACTCTCCTCCTCGACGAAGTCTCGGAGATGCGGCTCGACCTCCAGTCGAAGCTCCTCCGCGTCATCCAGGAGCATGAGTTCGAGCGGGTGGGTGGCCACCAGCCGATCCGGGTGGATGTGCGGCTCATCGCGACGACCAACCGCGACCTCAAGTCCGAGGCCGACGCCGGCCGCTTCCGGAGCGACCTTTTCTACCGCCTCAATGTCGTGCCGATCAAGACCCCGCCGCTCCGCGACCGGAAGGATGACGTGCCGGTGCTGGTGCAGCACTTCGCCCGGCGCGCCGCCGAGGAGATCGGGGTCTCGGTGACGGGGGTAGCGCCGGATACCATCGACCTCCTGCTCCGGCATTCGTGGCCCGGCAACGTGCGCGAGCTGGCCAACGCGGTGGAGCGGGCGGTGATTCTCTCCCGCGGCGGCGTCCTCCGGCCCGAGGCGTTCCAGGGCATCCTCGAGGCGGTGCACCGTCCCTCGGCTGCCCCGGCCCCCGCGGCGGCTGCGACGGCGGTGGTGGGCGGCGCGGCGCCGGCCGGCGGCGACGGCCCCCAGGAACCGTTCAACCTCGACGAGCTGGAGCGTCAGGCTATCGGGCGGGCGCTGGCGGCGACGGGGGGGAACCGGACCCGGGCAGCCAAGCTGCTGGGGATCTCGGAGCGGACCCTCCGGAACAAGCTGAACGGGCCGAGGGAAGAAGTTGCGGCGGAGAATTAGCCGTTGGCCGTTAGCGAACGGCAACAGCAACCTCCACAGCTAACACGGAGGACACGGAGGCACGGAGAGCACGGAGGGTTCCATAACCCTTCGTGCTCTTCGTGGCTTCGTGGGCTTCGTGAATTGCTGTTTGCTGTTGTTTTTCATTCATAAGCAGCAAGTCACGAAGAACTCGAAGCACACGAAGACACGAAGAACAGCCTGAAGGGGGAGTCGTCCTTCGTGCTCTTCGTGCCTTCGTGCCCTTCGTGATTGCTGTTTGCTGTTGTTTTTCATTCATAAACAGCAAATCACGAAGAACACGAAGCACACGAAGACACGAAGGACAACATTGAAGGGGGTGCGGTTCTCCGTGTCCTCCGTTCCTCCGTGAACTCCGTGCCCCGCTGTTGCGGTTATGGAAGGTTGCATGAAGACAGGGCTTTCCGGGCTCGTCAGCGGCCGACGGCAAGACCGGAAAGTTCTGCCCCCACACCCCTCCACCCCTTCCGACCAGCACCGCACCGACCCCACGTCGCCCACCCCTGGCTAGCTAGCCCAAGTACCTGATACACAACAGCTTCGCCCCCATCCTGACGGCCACGTTCATGTCCGGCATCACGATTGCTTTCCCACCAGCGGACCCTCACGACGAGGAAGAAATGTTTTCTGCGCTGTTCGGCGCCACGACCCGGATCGGCAACCTTCGCTGGAGCCTGGATGATTCCAGCCAGGCGCATAAGGGCATTGCCGCGCGGGTCTCCGGCGCCCTCGCGACCAGCGGCAACGCCGACTTCGACCAAGCCCTCGCGGCCCAGGGGAAGAAGCCTGCGCCCAAGGTCGACCTGGAGCAGGAAATGGTCGACCTCGCCAGCACCCAGCTCCGCTACGACGCGAGCGCCAAACTCCTGCAGCAGGCCTACCAGGGCCTGCGGGTGGCGATCAAGAATGGCTGACATCATCGGTGGCGCCGGCTGGCCGCCCCGGCCGGTGCGCTCGCTGCTCCGCCCCCTCGGCATCAGCGGCGGCGGGATGAGCGCCATGAGCAAGGCGCTGGACGTGATCTCCCAGAACATCTCCAACGCCGAGACCACCCGCACGCCCGAAGGCGGGCCGTACAAGCGGAAGGTCGTGGTCTTCCAGCGCGACGGGTCGGGCGGGGTTGCCGCCAACCAGGTCGTGGAAGACACCCGGCCCGGGGCCGAGGACTACGACCCGGGGCATCCCGATGCGGACGCCAACGGGTTCGTGAAGCGCTCCAACGTCGACATCAATACCGAAATCGTGGACCTGATGATTGCGCGCCGGGTGCACGAAGCCAACGCCACCGTGTTCCAGTCGGCGAAGGCGATGCTCAAGCGCGCGATCGACATCTGAGCAAGGCACCATGACGATTTCCGGTTCTTCTCCGCTGGGCGGCGCGGTACGGGTCGCCAACGCCTACGGCATCGCGCCCCGCCCGGCTCCGGCCGCGCCGGCCAAGTCGACGCCCTCGACCGGCACCGACTCGGTCACGCTGTCGGCCCGCGCCGCCAAGCCCGCCGGCATCCCGCTCTCCTCGGTGCTCAACGACGAGGAGCGCGCCTACTTCGACCAGCTCGAGGCGATGGGCCCGATCACCTACGGCCGCACCGGCAAGGGTGGGATGGTGCCCGACGCGCCGCGCGGCGTCCGGCTCGACGTCCGGGGCTGAGGCATGTCCTCCCCGATTCGTCCCGACGGCCCGCGCTGGACCCCGCTCGATCGCGTGCTCGAGAACATCGAGCCCAGGGCGAGCAACGGCCCGTCGTTCGCCGACACGCTGACGCGGGTGGTGAACGACACCCAGCAGATGCAGGAGGATGCCAGCTCGCTGATCGGGCGGTTCGTGCGGGGGGAACCGGTGGAGCTGCACCAGGTGATGGCGGCCAGCGAGGAGGCGGGGATCGCCCTCGAATTCCTGGTCGAGATGCGGAACAAGGTGACGGACGCGTATCGCACCGTCATGAACATGCAGATATGACCCGTCAGGGTCATATCCCGAGGGCGTAGCCCGAGGGATCCCTGTTTTGAAGAGCAGGGATTCCTCGGGCCTGTGGCCCTCGGAATGACAGAACTGGGTGCCGGGGCCAACTGAGCGTCGATGACCGAGAAACTTGATGACTAACGCGATCCCTCCCGCCATGCTCGACGGTGTCCGCCGGATGAGCGGCACCCGGCGGTTCCTCACCTTCGGCGGCCTGATCCTGGCCCTGGTGGTGATCTGGTCGGTGACCCGCTACGGCTCGACCCCCTCGATGGTGCCGCTCTACTCGGGGCTCGACCTGCGGGAAGTCTCCAGCATGACCGAGGCGCTGCAGAAGGCGGGCATCCAGTTCGAGCTGGGCGGCGGCGGCACGACCATCCTGGTGCCGGAAGCCACCGCGGCGCGCGCCCGGGTCGTGCTCGCCAAGGTGGGCCTGCCCATTCGCGGCGGCCAGGCCGGCAACGAACTCTTCGACCGGCCGAGTCTCGGCCTGACATCGGATGAACTGCGGACCCGCGAGCGGCTCGCCCTCGAGGGAGAACTGGCCCGCACCATCGGTGAACTCGATGGCGTCGATCGCGCCACGGTGCACCTCGCGCTGCCGCCCGAGAGCCCGCTCCGGCGGCTGGAGCGGCCGGCCAAGGCCTCGGTGGTCCTGATGCTCCGCCCCGGGAAGCTGCTCACCCCCGAGGCGGTGCAGGGCATCACCTACATCATCTCCAACGCGGTGCCCCAGCTGCCGAGCGACCAGGTCGCGGTGCTCGACGGCGAGGGCCACCTCCTCTCGACCCCGAACGACGGCTCGGTCCGCGGCCTCACCAGCCGGCAGCTCGAGATGCAGCGGTCGGTCGAGGAATATCTCCAGCACAATGCCGAGCGGATGCTGGCCACCGCCCTGGGCAGCGGCGAGGCGCGGGTGCAGGTGGCGGCCAAGCTCAACTTCGAGCAGGTCGACAAGACGGTCGAGACCTACAACCCCGATGGCGCGGTGCTCCAGAACGAGCAGCGGAGCGAGGTCACCGGGGCCGACAGCCTGTCGGGCGGCAACTCGACGGTGGTCAACAACACCTACCTCAATTCCCGCGTGGTGGAGAAGGTGGCGGGCTCGGTGGGCGGGATCCAGCGGCTCACCGTCGCGGTGATGGTGAACCAGAAGGCGATCGAGAAGGCCGGCGGCAACCCGAACAACCTCGGCCAGTACGAGCAGGTGGTGCGGGACGCGATCGGGCTCGACAGCGCCCGGGGCGACCGGCTCACCGTCACCGCGATTCCCTTCGAGCCGACGGTGATCTCCGTCGATTCCCTGGGTGGCAGCACCTCCGACGGGGGCAAGACCGACAAGATCCTCGGCCTGGTGGACCGCTTCAGCCGCCCGGCGATCGGGCTGATCGGGATCCTCGCGGCGGTGATCCTCGCGCTCAAGGTCCTCAAGCAGGATGAGCCGGGGATGGCGCTGGCCCAGGGCGGGGGCGGGCAGGCGATGGCGTCGGGCGGGGGCGGTGGCCAGTCCCAGCGCGGCGGCCAGATCGCCAACGAACCCGACATCCAGCTTCCCCCGGTCCAGGTGAGCCAGCTCTCGGCGACCACGACCAAGCTCAAGAACGAAGTCACGGCCGAATCCACCGCCCGCCCCGAGATGGCGGCCCAGGTGGTGAAGACCTGGCTGGCTGAAGACTGATGGCGGCGACCGAGCGGGAGACGCTCTCCGGCGCGCAGAAGGCCGCGGTGCTCTGCATGAGCATCGGGACCGACGTGGCGTCGAAGGTGATGCAGATGCTCAGCGCGGACCAGGTCGAGACGGTCACGCGCGAGATCGCGGCGATGCCTCTCGCCGACACCCGTACGGTCGAAGGCGTCCTGATGGAGTACCGCGAGGTTGCCCGCGCGGTGCAGTCGCTCTCCGAGGGCGGCCTGAGCCGCGCGAGCGAGATCCTCGAGTCCTCCTTCGGGACCCAGCGCGCCAAGGCGATCCTCGAGAAGATCAAGCAGCAGCTCTCCGACGCCGGCCTCAAGCGGCTCAAGAAGGCCGCGCCCGAAGTGCTGCTCTCGGTGCTCCGCGGTGAACATCCCCAGACCCTGGCGCTGATCCTGGCGCACCTCGACATCAAGCAGGCCGCGACCGTCATCGAGGTGATGGGGAACGACCTCGCCAGCGACGTGCTCTACCGGGTGGCCAAGATGGAGAAGGTGGCCCCCGACATGGTGCAGGTGGTGGAGCAGGGGCTCGCCAGCAAGACCGACCTGACGCTCTCGCAGGAAATGACCCTCTCCGGCGGCCCCGCGGCCGTCGCCAAGGTGCTGACGCTGGCGAGCGGCTCGGTGGAGAAGGCGGTGATCGAGTCGATCACCCAGCGCAACCACGAGCTGGCCCAGCAGATCAGCAACCTGATGTTCGCCTTCGAGGACCTGACCACGCTCGACGGCAAGTCGATGCAGCGGATCCTGCGCGACGTCGACAGCAAGGAGCTGGCGCTGGCGATGAAGGCCGCCAGCGAGGAGCTCAAGCAGCACATCCTCAAGAACATGTCCGAGCGCGCCGCCGGCGCCCTCACCGAGGAGATGGAGTATCTCGGCCCGGTCCGGGTCAAGGACGTCGAGGCGGCGCAGACCCGCATCATCGCCGCGGTCCGCACGCTGGAGGAGACCGGCGAGATCGTGCTGAGCGGCCGGGGCGGCGACGATGAAGTCATCGCCTGACGCGGCCGCGGCACCGCCGGCCGCCGCGGTCGCCCGCTTCTCCCTCTGGCCCCTGCCCGACCTTGCCAGCGCGCCCCCGCCGGGTGCCGCCGGCCAGCCGGCCCAGGCCGAGGGCCCCGATCTCGAGCAGCAGGCCTACACCCGGGGCTACGAGGCGGGGAAGGCCGCGGCGCTGGAAGAGGCCAATCGCACCATGAAGCGCGCCGCGGGGCTGCTGGTCAGCACCGCCGAGGCGCTCGACGCCGCCCGGCTGGGCGTGGTACGGGAGCTGGAAGACTCGGTCTATCTCCTCTCGCTCGCGGTCGCCCGCCACCTGATCCAGCGGGAGGTGACCGTCGATCCCTCGGTCGTCCGCGACCTGGTGAAGCGTGGCCTCGAGGCGTTCCCGGTCGGCTCGCGGGTCGAAATCCATCTCCATCCCGACGATCTCGCCGCGCTCCGGAGCCAGTTCGAGCTCCCCGGGGCCGACGGCCGCGCCGCCGAGCTCCAGTGGATCGCCGATCCCTCGGTGGAGCGGGGTGGGTGCAGCCTGGAGACGCCGCACCGCGTCGCTGACGGGCGCATCGACCTCGCGCTCCGCGACCTCTACCACCGGATGCGCGATGACTGAGCCGCTGGAGCAGCGGGTCGCCGCCGCGATCACCCGGGTGAACGAGTCGCCCCGCTTTGCCATCCATGGCCGGGTCACCCGCGTCATCGGGCAGGTGGTCGAGGCCTCGTCGCTGGAAGTCGCGCTGGGGGAGCTCTGCCGGGTCGAGAGCCATGGGCGCCCGCGGGTCACCACCCAGGTGGTGGGCTTTCACGAGCGCGGAATCCTGCTGATGCCACTGGGCGAACTCGAAGGGATCCACCCCGGCGCCACGGTGCGCCCGCTCCGCCGCCAGCTCGACGTGAAGGTGAGCGACGGCCTGGTGGGCCGGGTCATCGACGGCCTCGGCCGGCCCATCGACGGGCTCGGGCCGATCGGCCCGGGCACCCGCTACGCCCTCACCGCCGAGCCGCCGCATCCGCTGGAGCGGAGCCGGATCGAGCGGCCCCTCGGCACCGGGGTGCGCGCCATCGACGGACTGGTCAGCCTGGGCCGCGGGCAGCGCATCGGCATCATGGCCGGTTCCGGCGTCGGCAAGAGCGTGCTGCTCGGCATGATCGCCCGGCGAACCTCGGCGGACATCAACGTCATCGCGCTGCTGGGCGAGCGCGGCCGCGAGGTGCGCGAGTTCATCGAGCGCGACCTGGGCCCCGAGGGGCTCCGCCGCTCGGTGGTGATCGTGGCGACCTCCGACCAGCCCGCGGTGATCCGCGCGACCGGCGCCTTCGTGGCGACGGCGATCGCGGAGTATTTCCGCGACGCCGGCAAGGACGTGATGCTGATGATGGACTCGGTCACCCGCGTCTGCATGGCCTGGCGCGAGATGGGGCTCTCGGTGGGCGAGCCGCCGGCGACCAAGGGCTATCCGCCCTCGGTGTTCGCCCAGCTGCCGCGGCTGCTGGAGCGCGCCGGCACCGGGCGGCATGGCAGCATCACCGGGCTCTACACGGTGCTGGTCGAAGGCGACGACTTCAACGAGCCGGTGGCCGACTCGGCCCGCTCGATTCTCGACGGGCACATCGTGCTCACCCGGAAGCTGGCGGCGCAGAAGCACTTCCCGGCGATCGACGTGCTCGACAGCGTGAGCCGGGTGCGCGACATGGTGATCTCGCCCGAGCATCTCCAGGCGGCGAACACCTTCCTCCGGCTGGAGGCGGCGTATCGCGCCAACGAGGACCTGATCGCGGTGGGCGCCTACAAGCCCGGCGCCGACAAGCTGGCCGATGCGGCCATCTCCCTGCGGGAGGAGTTGCAGGGCTTCCTGCGGCAGCGGCCCGACGAGGGTTCGACCTTCGATGAGGCGCGGCTCCGGCTGGCGGCGCTGGAGAAGAAGGTCAGATGAAGCAGTTCTCCTTCCGGCTCCAGCGGCTGCTGCAGCTCCGGGAAGCGGCGGAGAAGGACCGCGCCCGCCAGCTGGGTGAGGCGCTGCGCGAGGAAGAGGCGCGCCGGGAGGCGCTGCGCCAGAGCCAGGAGCGGCTGGAGACGGCGCGCGACCAGCTGATGACGACGCCCAACGAGATGATGCAGGCGGGGACGCTCCGCAACCTGGAGCTCTCGGTCGAGATGCTGGCGGGGCAGGCGCGTTCCCTCGAGGACACCCACATGAAGAGCCTCGAGAAGGTGGAGGAAGAACGGATGCGGTTCGAGCAGGCGCGGGTGGCCCGGCGGGTCATCGAGCGGCTGCGGGAGCACCGGCGTGAGGCCTGGGGTGTCGAGGTGAACCGGCTGGAGCAGGTGATCAACGACGAGGCAGGCCAGCGTGTGCACGGGGCCAGGGAGCAGCCGGAATGATCAAGGCGATCATCATCGGGGTCGTGGCGTTCGCGCTGTCGCTGGGGGGGACAACCTTCGTGCTGGTCAAGAAGGGGGTCGCCGCCGCACAGCTGGCCGCCGCCGCTGCGGCCGACAGTGCCGCCGCCGACTCGGCGAAGGGGAAGACTGCGCCCGATTCGGGCAAGGGCGAGAAGGGCGACAGCGGCAAGGCGGGCAAGCCGGCGGTCGCGGTGAAGGATGCGAAGGGCGACAGCGGGAAGCCGGCCAAGGGCGACAGCGCGAAGGCGGCGCTGGCGGACAAGCCGGTCCCGTCGCCGGATGCGCCGAAGAAGGACAGCGCCGCGTCGGCCGCGCCCGGGGCGAAGGCCCCGGTACGGAACGCGTCCGCGGGCGAGGATCCCGCCGCGAAGGCCGCGGCCATCAAGCAGGTGGCCCGGGTGCTCTCGGCGATGAAGGCCGCCGAGGCGGCGAAGGTCCTGGCGTTTCTCTCCGATAACGAGGTCGAGCAGATCCTCCGCGCGGTAGGACCGCGCCAGGCCGCCGACTTCATGACCAACCTGCCCAAGGAGCGCGCGGCCAACCTGAGCCGCCGCCTCATGGTGCCGAAAGAAGGCGGCAAGTGACCAGTCCACTTTCGCTGCTGAGCCTCCTCGCACCCGCCCCGGCCGATGGGCCGGCTGCCGCGGGCGAGAGCGACACGCAGGGCACGGATCCCGCCGCCTTTGCCGCGGCGCTGGTCGCCGCGCTGGCGGTGGCGAAGCCGCAGGCGGCGCCGGTTGTCGTTGTGACGGAGCCGGGGGATTGCGGCGCGGAGCTGCAGGGTGACGAACAGAGCGGGTCTGAGGAGAATCAGGGATCCCTCGCTTCGCTCGGGATGACAGACGCTGCCGGTGCGCTCGGGATGACAGACCCTGCTGATGCGCTCGGGATGACAGACGCTGGCGCTGCGCTCGGTATGACAGACGCGGCCGACTGCCTCGAGTTGCCGGAATCCTGCGCGGCCCCCGTGTCGACCGGATCCGGAGACGCAGCGGAGTGTGTCGATGCCCCCGCGACGGAGGGCGAAGCGCCCACGATCGTCGCGGTCGACGCGACCGCGGTGGAGCTGCCGGAGACGAGCCATGTCGATCCCGGCGCGCTGGTCCCGGTGACCGACGGCGTGGTGGCGGAGCCGCTCGCGCCGCAAGGCAAGGAGGCTCAGGCCCCCGCGAAGGCGCCGGTCGCGAAGACACCGTGTGAGCCGCATCGGCCAGTGCTCCTGCCGGAGCGGCTGCTCCGGGAGATGACGCCCTTCAAGGGGACCGTTCCGGTCGAGCGGCACGGCGCGAAGCCATCGCGCCTCGCGCCGGTCCTGCCACAGCAGACGCTGCCGGTCGAGCGTCCCGCGAGCGACGCCGCGCCGCGGGCGGAGCCGGCGGACGAGATCATCCAGGTCGTCGCCCAGGCGGTGGAGACCGCACTTCCCGAGAAGCAGGCCAGTGGTGCCGATCGGCCGAAGCGGGAGAAGGCGGCGCCGGAGCAGGAGCAGTCCGGCAAGACCAGCGCGTCCGCCGACCAGGACCAGCCGTTGCCGCCGCCATCGCTGATGAGCGTGGTGCAGGCGGTGATCGAACTCGCCCGCCCGGTGATCACCGCCCGGAGCCAGGGTGAGCCGAAGGGTGAGAACGAGGCAAATCAGGACGCGCCGAAGCAGGCTCCAACCGAGGTCCTGCCGCAGGCGAGCGCCGCGCCGACCGAGGGGCTGGAAGAGTGGAGCATGGCGGGGAACGCCCGGCTCGCGACCCAGATCGCCGACCTGATGGAAGGACTGAACGTCACCGAGTTCCGGGTGGAGCTGGGGAAGCGGGTCGCGGGCGGGGCGAAGACCGCCACATCGCCGGAGGGCATGACGCCCGAGCTGGCCGGTGACGCCACTCCCGCGATGCCGGTCCTGCGTCCGTCTCCACTGGCGGGCAAGGCTGCGGCGCCGGCCCTGCCGCCGGTGCTGCAGGGGAATAGTCAGGCGAAGCCCGAGACCCCGTCGCAGGGGACGATCAGCCCGGACAAGCCGCTCATGCCGGCCTCACAGCTGCTGGGCGCCACGATCATCAATCGCCCGGCGGGGAAGCCGGCCGTGGTGGCGGAGCGGGATGCGGCGCTGACTATCAGCCAGGCGGTCGATGACGACCTGGTCGAGACGCCGTCTCCGTCTCCCAGCATCCGGCAGGCAACCACGCCGGTCATCAACGCAGAACGCGGAGCGCGGAACGCGGAGCGGCCCGCCGACCAGCTTCCCCTGCCACGAGGCGCCAATCGGCAATCGCCGGCGCCAACTATTCCGGTTTCCCGGCAGGACCTTCCCTCGGCAGAGCCTGCCGCGACCGGCTCGACGCCGCCGGAGACGGAACGTCCCGCCCCCCGGCGGGAGCGGCCAAGTGACTCGGCGGCACAGGGTTCCGGCGCGATGAGCGCGCCGGTGGAGCGGAGCGCGACCCGCGGCGACGAGCCAGCGACGCGCGGCGCTCGTGAGGCACGCAACCTGCCTCAAGCAGATCCCGACGTGGCTCGACCGGCAGGGAGTGCCGACCGGGTGACGCTGCAGGTGAGTGACGGGGATGGGCGTGCGACGCGGATTCGCGTCAGCGTCATCGGCGACCAGGTGCGGGCCGTGATCACTCCGCCGGATGCGGAGAGTGCCAGGCAGCTGGAGCACCGGATGGACGAGCTGCAGTCGGCGCTGGCCCGGCAGGGCTTCACCGCCAGCTCGGTCCAGGTCCAGACCGCCGAACTCCGCCCCGGGGGCGATGCCCTCGCCGGCGCCGGCCTCGCGGTCTCGAGCAGTGAAGCACGCACGACCCCCGGCAGGGAGCAGCCGGCGGGCGACCAGCGGCAGGGACGCGGCCAGCGCGACCAGCAGTCGGCTGGCGGTCAGGAGCGGCAGCAGCAGCAGGGCCGTTCCCGCGACCGGGACGCACAGCAACGCCGGAGATGATATGAGCACCAACGTAGTCCAGGGACCGAGGGGTCCCGCCCAGCCTTCGACGCCCGCCCCCGCCGACACCGGCAAGGGGAAGAGCGCGCTCGGCAAGGACGACTTCCTGAAGCTGCTGGTCACCCAGCTGCGCAACCAGGACCCGATCAATCCCCAGAAGCCGGAAGAGTTCTCGGCCCAGCTGGCGCAGTTCAGCTCCCTCGAGTCGATGCAGAACATCGAGAAGGTGCTGCAGAGCCAGGTGGACGCGGGGGGCATGACCACGCTCGCCATGAAGGCCGATCTCGGCGCCTCGTTCATCGGGCGGCGGGTGGTGGCGGCGGGGAACAGTCTCGAAGTCGGGGCGGGTGACAAGGACTCGACCGTCACGGTCGACATCGGCGCCGGGGGTGGCAAGACCACCGTCACCGTGCTCGACGAGAAGGGCAAGGAAGTGACGACCAAGAGTCTCGGCTGGCGCGAGGCGGGGCGGCAGGAGCTGAGCCTCGGCGAGCTGCCCCCGGGCAAGTACACGTACAAGGTGAGTGTCACCGGCGCCACCGGCGCCGAGGTGACGAGCCAGACCTATACCGTCGGCATCGTGGACGGCGTCTCCTTCCAGAACGGAAGCGTCATCCTCAAGTCCGGCGACCTGACGTTCCTGCTCGACAACGTGGTGGAAGTCGAGCGGGCTCCCGCGGGCGCGTCTTCGATCCTGGCGGCCGTGACCGGCGCCCGCGTCCTTCCCTCTCTCACGGAGTAGTCTCACCATGATGCGGTCGCTTTTTGCCGGCGTCTCCGGTCTCAGGAATCACCAGACCCGGATGGACGTGATCGGCAACAACATCGCCAACGTGAACACGGTGGCGTTCAAGGCCTCCCGGGTCACGTTCGCCGAGGCTTTCGCCCAGCTGCTGCAGGGCGCGTCCCGGCCGCCGGGGGACCAGGGCGGCATCAACCCGATCCAGATCGGCCTCGGAAGCAAGATCGGGAGCATCGACCAGAACTTCTCGCAGGGGAACCTCGAGTCGACCGGGCTCAACACCGACCTCGCCATCCAGGGCGACGGGCTCTTCGTGCTGAGCGACGGCAGCCGCAGCTACTACACCCGCGCGGGCAACTTCCAGCTCGACGCGAACGGCAAGCTCGTGTCCCCCGCCAACGGCTTCAAGGTGCAGGGCATCAACGCCGACTCGAGCGGCAACATCTCGACCGGCTCGGCGATCACCGACATCGAGCTGCCGTTCGGCCAGAAGTCGCCGGCCCAGGCGACCAGCTCGGTGACCCTGACCGGCAACCTCGATTCCCGGCAGCAGCCGCTGGGGACCGTGCTCGCCACCCAGGGCAAGGTCTACGGCATCGAGACCAGCGCCAGCAACGCCGGCGCCGGCAGCGACGTGAGCGGACTCTACGCCAACGGCGCGGCCAACAGCCAGATCTTCGGCATGGTGCCGGACAGCACCACCGTGACGCTGAGCGACGGGACCAACACCCAGACCTTCACCTACGTGAAGAGCGACACCGGGGTCGGGACCTTCGACTTCCACAGCCTGAAGGACCTGGTGGCCGAGATTAACGCCGCGTTCGGGGCGGGCGGGTTCAATACCCTGACGGCGGCGCAGAACAACGCCACCGGCGCGATCGGCTTCACCGCGACCTCGGCGATCAACCTCAACATCACCAGCTCCAACCCCGCGCTGCTCAAGGCGCTGGGCGCGGCCAACGGCAGCCTCGCGGCGGCCGCGACCGGGACCAGCGACCAGTTCAGCCACGTGGCGACCACCGGCGACCTGCTCACCAGCCTCCGCAACGGGGCCGGCCAGTCGCTGGGCCTGGCGGCGGGCAACAACATCACCATCGACGGCAACGTCGGCGGCACCGGCGTTCCCTCCGGCAGCATCGCGGTGGGGGCGGGAACGACCTACGGGCAGCTGATGGCGGCGATCAACACCACGCTGGGGATCACCAACATCACCGGCTCGGCGATCGATCCCACCACCGGCGAGATGACGATCACCGGGGACGGCGGCACGGTGAACGCGCTCTCGGGCGTGAACATCCACACCGCCGCCGGCGGCGCCGCGGCCTTCAACGCGGTGTTCGACAGCCGCGCGGGCAACTACGTCGAGCGGCAGGCCGCGACCGACGTGACCCACCAGGCGGCGATCACGGTGTACGACTCGATCGGCACCCCGATCAGCCTCAGCATGACCTTCACCAAGGACCCGACCGCGCCGAACCGGTGGCTCTGGCAGGCGGCGGTGCCCGCCCCGGCGGCGATCACCGGCGGCGGCAGCGGGTTCGTGACGTTCGATACCGACGGCCGGCTGGAGACCTTCGCCTACAACGGCGGCGCCAGCAGCCTGCAGTTCGACCCGGGCAGCGGCGCCACCGCCCCGGTGGACATCAAGCTCGACTCCGGCGCCCTGGGCGACATCAACGGTCTGTCCCAGTTCGCCAGCCCGTCGAACGCGGTGGCCAGCTCGCAGGACGGCTACACGATGGGGAACCTGCAGGACTTCAGCGTGGACAGCCGCGGCGTGATCACCGGCTACTTCACCAACGGCATCAACCAGACCCTGGCCCAGATCGCGCTGGCCTCCTTCAATAACCCGAGCGGCCTGCTCCGGCAGGGCGACAACATGTACGGCGAGTCGGCCAACTCGGGGAACGCGATCATCGGGTTCAGCGGCACCAGCAACCAGTCGACGATCACCCCGGGCGCGCTGGAGAGCTCGAACGTCGACCTGTCGGAGGAGTTCACCAACATGATCATCGCGCAGCGCGGCTTCCAGGCCAACGCCCGCGTGATCACGACGGCGGACGAGATGCTGACGGAGCTGGTGAACCTGAAGCGGTAAGCTTGAGCTGAGCGAAGCGAGACGCCCCCGCCGGCCCTTCCCCGGCGGGGGCGTTCTTCGTTGGCCTGACCCGCTCCACTCCGGATTTCACCCGGCCTGGCGGTGCGCGGGGATGTCAGGTCAGTACACCCGCCTTGGCGGCCATCAGGTAGTGATTGAACCCGGTGGGCCAGCGATAGCCGAGGACGGTCGACTCTCCGAAATTGGCCTCGCAGACGCTGTCCCCCTGGTTGCCACCGAGCAGCCTCACCAGTCCGCCGTCCTTGCGGACGAAGAAGCCGACGTGCCCCGTGGTGCTGCCCGTCGACTGCGAGGGCTTGACCACGGTGATGCATCCATAGATCGGGTGCATGATCGGCGTTCCGAAGTCGAGCCATGCCCGGGCAGTGCCCAGCCCGTGGTGGGGCGCCCCGGCCTGCGTCAGACACCAGTTCACGAAGGCGGCGCACCAGGCGGTCACCTCGGCCCGACCCACGCCGCCATACGTCGGCTGAAGCTCCCACACCCGGCCCTTCTTGTCGTCCGAAGGATGGCTCGTGACCCCCTGGAAATACTTGGCGATTTCTGGATTCCGCTCGGCCAGGTTGGGAGCCTCCATGTCACCGAGTGCCTTCATCGGGGCGTCAGGGAGCTTCTGGTCGAACAGCCGGTAACGTGACGGAACGCCGGAACCGCCACCGCCCAGGAGGAGCGATTTCGATTGGAGCTCGGCGAAGGATTGCATCCGGGCCTGTTCGGTCCGTTCCTGGACCAGGGTCTCCCGCAACTTTGCGACGAGTCCGTCATTGGCCGCCTGTTCCTTGATCCCCTTCGCCTTTTCCGCATAGGCGACGTCCATCCACGGGGTTGGCCGGTCACTGGGGTCGAACTGAATCTCATCCGACTTGATCGGAGTCCACGGGCCACCGGGAGGTAGCGCCTCAGTCTTCTTGCCTGCCATGGGTCGGCTCCGTCTGTCGGGTTGGGGGGCGATTGGTGTCGCTCTTCAATGGAACGCGACGGGTACCCGGCGAATCTCACCGCCCGCTGCGGCAACCCGCGCCCCCCGGAAAGACCCACCTTCGCAGCTCGGCAATTCTTTCCCAACCAGCCCACCAGCCCCCTGGCCCACTAGCTCACTTCCAAGCCACTCAACGACTTAGCTAAACGCCCCGGCTTGGTACGCCGGTTGCCCTTCCTCCCCGCCGGACGACCATATCCCGGTCAAAGGTTCCCACGCGGAGAGCATGATGGCGGAAGCGGCAGCAGCAGCGGCCCCGGCGGAAGGCGCAGCGCCCCCGGCAGGTGGCAAGAAGGCGGGTCTGATCATGATCGGCGCGGCAGTGGGCGGGATCGCCCTCGGCGGCGCACTCGCCGCCTTCGTGCTGGCCCCGAAGATCATCGCGAAGAAGGCCCCGGTCAGCGCCGAGGCCGCCGCGGGTGAAGCGGAGAAGGGCAAGGAGGGAGAGAAGGGGAAGGAGGGTGAGGGCGAACCGGCCAAGATGGTCACCCTCGACAACATCATCGTGAATCCCGCCGGCTCCCAGGGCAATCGCTTCCTCATGACCAGCGTCGCCTTCGGCGTGGCCGACGAGAAGCTCCAGAAGAAGCTGGATGACGGCAAGGTCGAACTGCGCGACAAGGTGACCGGCGTGCTGGAGGGGATGACGATGGCCCAGCTCACCGCGCCGGGCGCCCGCGACACGATCAAGACCCGCGTCGCCATGGTCGTCGGGGAGATGCTCGGCTCCAAGGCCGAGGTGAAGATCTTCCTGCCCCAGTTCGTGATCCAGTGAGCTGAATCGTGGCCGACACGTTCTCCCAGAAGGACATCGACTCGCTGCTCAAGGGCGCGGCGCCCGCCGCCGTGCCGGAGCAGCAGATCGAGGTCATCCCCTACAACTTCCTCCGCCCGCCGCGGATCGCGAAGGATCGCCAGGCGCTCCTCAACGGGATCTACCAGCGGCTCGCGGTGTCGCTCCAGTCGCTCTTCTCGTCCCGGCTCCGCAGCCCGGTGGACGTGATCCTGAGCAGCGTGGAGCAGGCGACCTTCGCCGAGTTCATCTTCTCGCTCGCCTCCCCGTGCGCGGCCTACGTGCACGACCTGGGCGACAAGGTGGGCGGCCAGGGCGTCATCGACATGGGGAGCGACCTCTCCTACTACCTGATCGACCGGCTCTTCGGCGGGCCGGGCGAGGCGGTCGACATCAAGCGCCCGCTCACCCTGCTCGAGCGCACCGTGGTGCGGGGCGTGGCCGACAAGGTCTGGGCCCTCGCCGCCGAGGCCTGGGGCGACCACCTGATCTTCGCGCCGGAGTACGTCGGCTTCGAGTCGTCGCCCGACGCGCTCCAGATCGCCAACCGGGAAGACAACGTCCTGGTGGCCAACATCGAGGTGAAGGCGGGGAGCTTCGCCGGCCTCATCACGATGTGCGTGCCCCTGATGTCGCTGGAGAGCTTCCTCCAGGAGAAGCCCACCCGGCACTTCCACAACGTCAAGACCACGCCGGCGGAGCGGGAACAGACCCGCCGGAACGTCGAGCAGCTCCTCCGCATCTCCCAGCTCGAGCTCACCGCCCGCTTCCCGCTCTTCCAGCTCAAGGCCCGCGACGTCGGCAAGCTCGAGGTGGGGCAGGTGATTCACACCGGTCATCCCTACGACGTGCCCGTCGAGCTTCACGTGCGGGGCCAGCGCCGCTTTCTCGGCACCCTGGGCCAGAGCCGCAAGTACGTCGGTCTCCGCATCTCCCAGCAGCTTCACCCCCAGCGGCCGGACGGTACCCCCCGGTCTTCCCGCGGAAGGTTGGTCTGACCGATGGATCAGAGTGAAATCGATCGCCTGATGGGCAAGGGCGGGGCGGCGGGTGGCGCTCCGGCCCCCGCTCCCAAGAGCCACGACCTCTCCGAGCTGCCGGCGGCCGGCCGCGGCGGCGCCCAGATGGGCACGGTGGGCGGCTCGCTCGACACCCTGCTCGACGTCTCCCTCCCGGTGGCGATCGAGTTCGGTCGCACCCACATGACGGTGCAGGAAGTCCTCGAGCTCGGCAGCGGCTCCGTCATCCAGCTCGACCGGATGGTGGGCGAGCCGATCGACATCTACATCTCCGACCGCAAGCTCGCCGAGGGCGAGGTCGTGGTGATCGGCGAGCACTTCGGCGTCCGCATCACCCGCATCGTCGCCGGCAGCGAGCCGGGCGTGGCGCGCGAGACCGTCTGATGCTCGCCGCGTTCGGCTCGCTCTGCGTCACCCTCGGGGCCCTGGGCCTCGCGCTCTGGCTGGTGAAGCGCTGGGTCCCCGGCGCCCGCACCAGCGGCGCCCACGGGCTGCCCCTCGACATCCTCCGCCGGGTCTCCCTCGGCCCCAAGCAGGGCGTGGCGCTGCTCCGGGTGGGCGAGCGGGTGCTGGTGGTCTCGGTGGGCGACCACGGGACCACCCTCCTCACCGAGCTCGAGGGCGCCGACCGCGACCAGGCCATCGACGGCTCGCGCGGTCCCGCGCCGATGATCGAGCTCCGCATGCCGCGGGAATCGAATCCCCGGATGGCGGGGGTCTTCAAGGCGATCCCCTTCCTGATGCTGCTGCTGGCGGCGCTCCCCGCCCCGGCTCACGCCCAGGCGGCGAAGCGCGCGCCCAGCGCGGCCGCCGCCGGCTCGGTGCAGGGACCGGTGGCGCCGAAGGTGACCGTGACGATCGGCTCGGGGAACGAGCAGCTCCAGCTCTCCGGCGCCGTCGGCATCGTGGTGTTCATGGGCGCGATGACGCTCCTGCCCGCGATGTTCCTGCTGATGACCAGCTTCACCCGGATCCTGATCGTGCTCCACTTCGTGCGGACCGCGCTCGGGACCCAGACCGCGCCTCCCAGCCAGCTGCTGGTGGCGCTGGCGGTGCTGCTGACCGGCGTGGTGATGCACAAGCCGATCGAGAAGGCCAACGAGACCGCGCTCCAGCCCTACCTCAACGGGCAGATCACCCAGGCCCAGGCCTACACCAAAGCGGTGGAGCCGCTCCGGACCTTCATGCTGGAGAACACCCGGGAGAAGGACCTCGGCGTCTTCGCCGAGCTCACCGGGCAGGAGAACGCCGACAGTGTCGAGGCGCTCCCCACCCTGACGATCACCTCCGCCTTCGTCACCAGCGAGCTCCGCACCGCCTTCCAGATGGGGTTCGTGATCTTCCTCCCCTTCGTGGTGGTGGATCTCATCGTCGCGTCGGTGCTGATGAGCATGGGCATGTTCATGCTCCCCCCGGCGATGATCTCGCTGCCCTTCAAGCTGATGCTCTTCGTGCTGGCCGACGGCTGGAGCCTGGTGGTCCAGAAACTCGTCACCGGCTTCCAGGTCTGACATGTCGCCTGGCCTCGCCGTCCAGCTGGTGACCCGCGCGCTCATGGTCGCGCTCATGGTGTCCGCCCCGCTCCTCGCCACCGCGCTGCTGGTGGGCGTGCTGGTCTCGCTGGTGCAGGCGCTGACCCAGATCCAGGAACAGACCCTCACCTTCATTCCCAAGCTGGTCGCCGTGGCGCTGGTGCTGCTGCTGACCATGCCGTGGATGATCCGCTCGCTGGTGCAGTACATCCAGGCGGCGTTCGACCTCCTCCCCGGCATGGTCGGATGACGCCCCAGCTCCTGCAGCTGTTCGGGATCGGCGACGGGCCCGCCTTCGTGCTGGTGAGCGCGCGGGTGGCCGGGTTCTTCCTGGCCGTCCCGCTCTGGTCCACCATCGGGCTGCCGAAGAGCATCCGGAGCGCCGCGGCGGTCCTGCTCACCGTGATCCTGATCCCGGCGGTCACCCCGGTGGCGCCGATCCCCGACGACATGGTCGCCATGTCGCTGATCCTCGCGGGGGAGACCCTGATGGGCCTCGCCATCGGGCTCACCGGCGCGATGTTCCTGCACGGCATCACCGTCGCGGGCGAAGTCGCTTCGCTCCAGATGGGGCTGTCGCTGGGCCAGGCGATCGGCGCGGTGCCGGAAGGCAGCACCGTGGGCGTGGGCCAGCTCAAGGGCTACTTCGCCTCGCTCATCTATCTCTCGCTCGGCGGGCACCTCACCCTCTACTCCGCGCTCGCCGCCAGCTTCACCGCGGTGCCGCCCGGCAAGGCGGTGCTCGGCATCGACGGCGCCCGGATGGTGGCCGAGCTCGCCGGCACGGTCTTCAGCTCGGGGGTCCGCGCCGCGGCCCCGATCATGGTGGCCCTCCTCCTCGCCAACGTCGCCCTCGCGATCCTCGGCAAGGCGGTGCCCCAGCTCAACGTCATGATGATGGCCTTCCCGGTGACGATCTCCCTCGGGCTGATCGCCTTCGGGGCGACCCTCCCGTTCCTGGCCGCCTACATCGGCGGCCAGGTCGATGCCCTGCCGGAACTCCTCGGCCGGACCATCTCCGCCTTCCAGCCGGCCCAATAGCTCATGGCGAACGACGAAGCCGGCGAACGCACAGAAGCCCCGACGCAGAAGCGCCGGGACGAGGCCCGCAAGGAAGGGCGGATTCCCCGGAGCCAGGAAATCTCCGGGGCGACCCTGCTCCTTGCCGGGACCGGGGCCCTCGCCGCCGTCGGCAGCGCCGCGCTCGCCACCCAGGCGATGCACCTGCTGGGCACCGGCGTGGCGCACCTGACCGCGATCCCGATGAACGACGCCGACGTCATCCGGCTCCTGCGCGAGCTCGCCCGGAGCGCGATGTTCGCGATGATCCCCTTCCTGCTCGGCGTGGGCGGGATCACCCTGCTGGTGAACGCGGTGCAGGCCCGGGGCGTGATCACGATCGACCCGGTGCTCCCCAAGTTCTCCCACATCGACCCGGTGAGCGGCTTCAAGCGGCTCTTCAGCGTCGAGTCGGTGTTCGCGGTGCTCAAGGCGGTGCTCAAGCTGGTGGTGATCGGCTGGGTGGCCTGGCTGGTCTTCAAGGGCGCGTGGCCGAAGATCCTGTCGACCAGCGGCGCCGAAGTGCCCACCATCCTCGGCGTCACCCGGGTGCTTGCGATCCGGTTGTCCCTGCTGGTGGGTCTCGCGTTCCTCGCGGTCGCCGCGATCGACTACGGCTTCCAGCTCTGGCAGTACGAGAAGAGCCTCAAGATGACCAAGCAGGAGGTCACCCAGGAGTTCCGCGAGGCGGAAGGCGATCCCGCGCTCAAGGGCCGGATCCGCCAGCTCCAGCGGCAGATGGCCAAGAAGCGGATGCTCGGGAAGGTCGCGACCGCCGACGTGGTGGTCACCAACCCGACCCACATCGCGGTGGCCCTCAAGTACGATCCGCTGGTGGCCCCGGCCCCGATCGTCGTGGCGATGGGCGAGCGGCTGATCGCCCAGAAGATCAAGGAACTGGCCTACGCCGCCGGGGTGCCCGTCATCGAGAACAAACCGCTGGCGCGGGCCCTCCTCGCCGGCGCCAAGGTGGGCGCCCCGGTGCCGCCGGCACTCTACGTCGCGGTCGCCGAGATCATCGCCTTCGTCTTCGGGCGGCGGGGCAAGCCGCTGCCGGTCAAGGGGACTGAATGACGGCCCCCAGCGCGGCGATCGGCTCGGTCGGCTCGGCCGGCACCGGCGGGGTGAGCAACAACCCGCGGGCCCGGGGCACGCCCCGCGCCGGCGGTGATGGGGCGGGCGGGACGATGTTCCAGCGGCTCTCCGGCTCGGCCGAGGTCTGGCTCGCCATCGCGGTGGTGGTGATCGTGGCGCTGCTCATCGTGCCGCTCCCGCCGATGGTGCTCGACGCGCTGCTGGCGATGAGCCTCGCCACCGCGATCCTGGTGCTGCTGGTCACGCTGTCGATCAGCGATCCGCTCGAGTTCAGCATTTTCCCGAGCCTGCTGCTGCTGGTGACGCTGCTCCGGCTCGGCCTCAACGTGAACAGCACCCGGCTCATCCTGAGCCAGGGCCATGCCGGCCAGGTGATCGCCGCCTTCGGCAACGCCGTCATCGGCGGGAACTACGTCGTCGGCCTGGTGATCTTCCTGATCCTGATCGTGATCAACTTCATGGTGATCACGAAGGGCGCCGGGCGTATCGCCGAAGTCGCGGCCCGCTTCACCCTCGACGCAATGCCCGGCCGGCAGATGTCGATCGACGCCGACCTCGGCGCCGGCCTGATCGACGAGGCCGAGGCCCGCAGGCGCCGGGAAGAGATCCAGCGCTACGCCGACTTCTATGGCGCGATGGACGGCGCCGCCAAGTTCGTCCGGGGCGACGCGATCGCCGGCCTGCTCATCACCGGCATCAACCTCATCGGCGGCTTCATCATCGGCATCACCCAGCAGGGGATGACCGCCACCGAGGCGCTTGGCACCTTCACCAGCCTCACCGTGGGTGACGGCCTGGTCACCCAGATCCCCGCGCTCATCGTCTCCACCGCCGCCGGCATCATCGTCACCTACGGCGCCAAGAGCCCGAGTGTGGGCCCCGCCATCGCGGCCCAGCTCACCCGCCACCAGAACGCGCTCTGGATGTCGGCCGCGATCATCGGGCTCCTCGGCGTGGTCCCGGGCTTTCCGATCGTGCCCTTCTTCCTCCTGGCGGGGACCCTCGGCTCGATCGCGTGGATGGTGCGCGGGCGGGAACAGCAGACGCGGAGCGGCGAGCCCCAGGCGGTGGTGCAGACCAAGCCCAGCGGTCCCGCCGAGCCCGCGCCGATCAAGGACCTGCTCCAGGTCGAGCCGCTGGAAGTGGAAGTCGGCTACGCCCTGGTGCCGCTGGTGGACGAGGCCCAGAAGGGCGACCTGCTCCAGCGCATCGGCCTGATGCGGAAGCAGCTGGCCATGGAGCTCGGCATCATCGTGCCGCCGGCCCGCATCCGCGACAACATCCAGCTCCCCGCCACCGAGTACGCCATCAAGCTGCGCGGCGTGCGGGTGGCCTCGGGCGAAGTGCTCCCGCGTTACCTCCTCGCGCTCGACACCACCGGCGTCGCGTCGCCGATCGACGGTATCCGCACCACCGACCCGAGCTTCGGGCTCCCGGCGGTGTGGATCACCCCCGATCGCCGGGGCGAGGCGGAGGCCAACGGCTACAGCGTGGTGGAGCCTCAGACGGTGTTGTCGACGCACCTGATGGAGACCATCAAGCATCACGCCGCCGACCTGCTCTCGCGCCAGAACGTGCGCGAGCTGCTCGACGCGCTCAAGGAAACCCATCCCGCGCTGGTGGACGACACCATCCCCGGCAAGCTCTCGCTCGGGAGCGTGCACCGGGTGCTGCAGCGGCTGCTGCGCGAGGGGATCCCGATCCGCGACCTCGCGCTCATCCTCGAGACCCTCTCCGACGGCGCCGAGAGCACCAAGGACGCCGAGGCGCTCACCGAGATGGTGCGCCGCACGCTCAGCAGCGTGCTGGTCCAGCTCTTCGACGACGGCGACGGCAGCATCAGCGGGATCACCATGGGCCCGCGGCTCGAAACCGCGCTCATGGGGCTCTTCTCGCCCCGCCCGACCCGCGAGGGCCAGCGCGCCATCGAGCCGGAGGAACTCACCTCCGCGCTCCGCCTGCTCAACGATCTCATGAACCGCTACAAGCGGGACGGCCAGTTCCGCCCGCTCATCACGCCGCCGGCGCTCCGCGTGGGCGTCCGCCGCCTGGTGGAGCCGGTACTGCCGCACCTGCCGGTGCTGTCGCTGGGCGAACTGCCGGCCCAGACCCCCATTCACAGTATTGCCACCTGGGAGCTCAACCGTGCCGCTTGAGTCCTTCATCGGCCCTGCCGTCGACGCGCTGCTCATGCAGGCCCGCCAGCGCCTGGGCCCCGACGCCGAGATCATCGCGGTCCGCACCCTCCGCTCCACCCCGGGGGGCGCCCAGTTCCAGGTCCTCGCCGCCGACGGCGAGTCCGCCGAGGCCGAGCGCCGCCGCATGACGCCGGATGGCGGCGGGCATCCGCTGCTGACCAGCGCCCCCGGCCCCGAGCACTTCGCCAATCGCCGTGCCGAGGGGGGCCCGCGGGTCATCGCCTTCGTCGGGCCCACCGGCGTCGGCAAGACCACCACGATCGCCAAGCTCGGCACCCATCCCGATTTCCTCCGGCCCGGCCGGATCGGCTTCCTCTGCCTCGATACCTACCGGGTCGGCGCGGTGGAACAGATCAAGTGCTACGGCGACATTGCCGGCATCCCGGTCGAGGTCATCTACGAGTCGGCCGACCTGCCGAACGCGATGCGGCGGCTCTCCGACCGCGACCTGATCCTGGTCGACACCCCGGGCCGCAGTCCCCGTCTCCAGGGCGACACCCAGCAGGTGCGCCAGTGGCTGATGCAGATCGCGCCGCATGAGACTCACCTGGTGCTCCCCGCCGGCCTCCAGGCCGAGCACGCCCGCCGCGCCATCGCGGCGTACCGGGCCCAGGGTGCCACCCACCTGATTGCCACCAAGCTCGACGAGGCGCCGGACGACTGGTCGCTCTTCGATGCCGCCGCGGAAGCCCGCATGCCGATGCGCTGGCTTTCTGATGGGCAGGATGTGCCGCGCGACCTCAAGGCCGCCGCGCCCCGCCTTCTCGCCGCGGTCGCCGCGCTCCGGGTGACGAGCAACGCGCGCACCGAGGTGGTGGCGTGAACGACCAGGCCGCGCAGCTCCGCGCCATGATGGCGGGACTGCACCGCACCCCCGTCGCGCCGGCGGGGCCGCCCACGATCGTGGTGGGGAGCGGGAAGGGCGGCGTGGGCAAGTCGGTGGTGAGCGCGCTGCTGGCGCAGCGGCTCGCGGCGGAAGGACGGCGGGTGCTGCTGGTCGACGGGAGCCAGAACCTCGGGAATCAGCACGTGCTCTTCGGGATTCATCGGGGGGCGACGCTCGAGCACCTGCTCACCGACGCGGTGAGCCCGCGGGACCTGCTCGTGAATGTGACCGAGAATCTCCTGCTCCTCCCCGCCGACAGCGGCGCGGAGAGTCTCCAGGGACTCGGCGCGCTCGACCGTGCCCGTCTTCATCATCGCTTAAGCGTTCTTTACAACGACTTCGAAGTCGTGATCGTCGACGCCGGTGCGGGGATCGATTCGGTCATGCGGGTCTGCACCATGGGCGCGACCCGGCTGATTCTCGTGACGCTGCCGGAGCCGGCCGCGCTCACCGACGCCTACGCCACCCTGAAAATTGTGCATGCCCAGCTGAAGGATTTGCCGGTTGATGTCCTGATCAACCGGGTGGAAGACGCACGTGAGGGCCCCCAGGCCTACGAAAGGCTGTCGACCGCGGCGGAACGCTTCCTGCACAGACCCATCCGGTATCTCGGAGCAATCTGGGAAGACGATGACATCAGGCGCGCGGTCCGCGCCCCGGGCAGGCTCGCCACTGGTCTCGGCCCCGGCCCGAACTCCGATCTGCTGACGACGGTCCTCGAACGACTCGAGGTGCCGGCCCCGGCGAGGATAGCCGAATGAGACCCCAGGAAGAAGGTCTACCGATGGTCACCACCGCGACACCGACGACGATGACCGACGCGCTCTGGCAGCGCTACCGTGCGACCGGCGACCCCGAGGCCCGGAGCCAGCTGCTGGACCGTTACCTGGGACTGGTGCATCACGTGGCGCGGCAGGTGGCCGCGCGAGTGTCGGACGTGGTGGAAGTCGATGACCTGGTGAGCGCGGGCACGCTGGGCCTGGTGCAGGCGCTGGAAGCGTTCGACCTGTCGCGCGGGCTGGCGTTCAGCACCTACGCGATGCGCCGGATCCGCGGGTCGATTCTGGATGAGCTGCGGAGCCGCGACTGGGTCCCGCGCTCGGTCCGGAGCAAGGGCCGCCAGCTCGCCACCGCGGTGGCCCAGCTGGAGAACAAGCTCGGCCGTGCGCCCGAGCCCACCGAAGTGGCCAAGGCGCTCTCGATCGACCTGGAGACCTACTGGCGCTGGCGCGAGGAAGTCGATGGCGCGGTGCTGGTGTCCCTCGATGGCTCGGTCTCGAGCGATCACGCCGAGTCGGCGACCCTGGCCGAGACGCTGAGCGACGCCACCGCCGAGCGGCCGGGCGATTCGGTGACCCAGCAGGAGACGGTCGCCAACCTCCGCAATGCCATCGGGATGCTGCCGCCCAAGGAGCGCACGGTCCTCGCGCTCTACTACTACGAAGAACTGAATCTCCGCCAGATCGCCGAAGTGCTGCACGTGACCGAGTCGCGGGTCTCCCAGATCCGCACCCAGGCCCTCAAGCGGCTGCGCCAGCGGATGTCGCCGACGGGAGAGATGGCGTGAACACCCGGGTCCGCCGGATCGTGGTGCTGTTCCTCTCGGGGTTTGTCCTGCTCTCGCTGGTCCCGGCGATGCCGGACCTCTGGCACCAGCTCGCCCGTCTCGATGTGCTGGCGATCGCCTCACAGGCCGCGGCGTGGAGTGACCTCCTCCTCGGTGCCGCGGCGGGGCTGCTCACCTTCGCGCTGGCGCTGCGGATCCGGCGCCGGGTGCGGGCCGCGCGAGCCCACGACTTCGAGTCCGCCCTGGCGCGTCACGGCGTTCGTCAGGCGGAGCCCGCGCCCTCCCGGGCGGTGGCCCTGCGGCCGATGCCGCCGGTGAAGCCGTTCCGCCGCTCGCCGCGCCGGCCCCAGCCGGCCGCGTCGGAGCTGGAGACGAAGATCCGCGCCGGCGCGAAGAAGGGGGAGAAGATCCCCGCGCTTGCCCGTCGGCATAGCCTCTCGGTCGACGCCATCCGTGCCGCCCTCGGCGACTCGCTGCCGGAGCCTTCCGCGCCACGGGGCAACTCTTTCCGGGGTCGCCAGCAGCGGCTACCGGCAAAGGCGCCCGCCGCACTTCCCCCCAAGAGCCGAAAGCCTTACGGAGCATTGGCTTAGCGCCAGCAGCTCCGGGGCATGACGATTGCCCTTGTGTGCCCCAGGCGTTCATTGCCGGTCTCGCACCGGCACTACCTGTGAGGAACGATGGGGCTCAACGCACTCAAGAGTACCGCCCAGACCCTGAGCTTCTACACCCGGCTCCAGGCGCTCACGGCCAACAACCTCGCCAACAGCGACACCGAGGGCTTCAAGGCCGACTTCATGTCGGCCCGGAACATCGGTGACGTGACCTATCCGATCCCGGTCACCAAGACCGATCTCTCGCAGGGCACCTTCACCGATACCGGCCGGCCGCTCGATCTCGCGATCGAAGGGCCCGGCTTCTTCGTGCTGCAGACCGACCAGGGGGAACGGCTCACCCGCGGCGGCGCACTCGCGCTCGACGGCGGCAACCGGCTGGCCGACCGCCACGGCAACCTGCTGCTGGGCCAGAACGGCCCGGTGCAGTTGCCGCTCCGCTACGGCTCGCTCGAGGTGCATCCCGATGGCGACGTGGTGGTCGACGGCGTGAAGCTCGACCGCCTGCGGCTCGAGACGGTGGATGACCCCACCACGCTGCAGAAGGAAGGCTTCGGCCGCTTCCTGACCTCGACGCCGACCACGGTGCTCGACAGCACGACGACGGTGATCCGCCAGGGCGTGACCGAGGACAGCAATCAGGACACGCTCAAGGGGACGGTGGACCTGGTGACGATCCAGCGGGCGTACGCGGCGAACGTCGACAGTCTCAAGGCGCTCGATTCGGTGCTGGGGACAGTGGTCAATGAGGTAGGGAAGGTCGGGTGATTCCGTTCCTCGTTCCTCGTTCCTCGTTCCTCGTGCTGTACGGGAGAGGATCGGTGAGCAGGGCGTCGGACGGTGAAGGGAAGGCAGTTACGAGGAACGAGGAACGAGGAACGAGGAACGACTCAAGGAGCGCAGCGTGAACCCAGGACTTCGTGCATCCGCCTCAGGGATGCGGGCACAACAGACCCGAATCGACGCCATCGCGAACAACCTCGCGAACGTCAACACCACCGCGTTCAAGCGGAGCCGGGCGAACTTCGAGGACATGCTGTACGAGACCCTCCAGGGCTCGCAGCTGGTCCGCTATGAGGGCACCGAGACGCTCGCGCCGATCCAGATCGGCCGGGGCGTGCGGCTGGCCGACGTGCAGCGGATCCAGACCCAGGGGACCTTCGAGACCACCGACAATCCCTTCGATCTCGCGATCGAGGGCGACGGGTTCTTCGAGATCCAGCTCCCCAACGGCAACAGCGCCTACACCCGGGACGGGACCTTCACCCGCGCCGCCGACACCGGCTCGCTGGTGACCCACGCCGGCTACACCCTCCAGCCCGAGATCCAGATCCCGCCCGAGGCCACCCAGGTGTCGATCTCGCCGACCGGGGTGGTGAGCGCGGTGCTCAACACCAACGGCCAGCAGGTCGAGCTGGGCCAGCTGACTCTGGTGCGCTTCGCCAATCCCAGCGGGCTCGAGTCGCTGGGCGGCAACAACTACAAGGCCACACCCGCCTCCGGCGACCCGATGACCGGGAGCCCGATGGACGAGGGCTTCGGCCAGATCCACCAGGGCGCGCTGGAGTCGAGCAATGTCGAGATCGTGCAGGAGATGGTCGACATGATCGCGGCGCAGCGCGCCTACGAAGTCAACTCCAAGGCGATCAAGACCGCCGAGGAGATGATCCAGACCGTCACCAATGACCTCATCCGCTAGGGTCCTCGTGCTCGCCGCCTTCGCCTCCCTCGCATCGCTGGTCGCGCCCCGGGCGCACGCGCAGGCGCGGCTGGCGTTCATCGGCACCGGCAGCGTCCCGTCGCGGCTCTCCGCCCGCGTCGCCGAGACGGTGAGCCGGGAGTGGCAGGTCGACACCGGCCGGGTGGTGCTCTCCTGGGGCGCCAACACCCCTGCGGGGCTCTCCGACAGCGCCGCCTTCCGCCTCATCGGCGGGGAGAACGGCTGGTTCTCGCTGATGCTCGAGCCCGCCAAGGGGCCGACCACCTGGCTCCGGCTCCGCGCCGGGATCACGGTCGATGTCGCGGTCGCATCCCACGCGCTGGTGCCGGGCACGGTGCTCCAGGAGGCCGACATCCGGCTGGAGCCGCGGGTCCACTGGGGCCCGCTCCCGCTGACGCCCGAGCCGGTGGCCGAGCCGGGGTGGGTGGTGCGCCGTCCGCTCGCCGGGGGCGATCCGCTCGAAGGCTTCCGGGTGGCGCCGCCGCCGGTCGTCAGCGCCGGCAAGCCGGTCCGCATGTACTACAACGTGGGCAGCGTGTCGGTCGCGATCGACGGCGTGGCCCTCAACGATGCCGCCCTCGGCCAGCCGGTGCGGGTTCGCACTGGCGGGAAGAGCGGCGTGGTAGCCGGGACCGCGGTCGCGCCCGGCGAAGCGAGGATGGAATGACCAGGATGTTCGGATTCGCCGCCGGGCTGCTCGTCAGCACCGCCGGTACGCTCGTCGCTCAGGCGGCGCCCGCCGCCCCTTCGACCACCGCGGCCGCGCCCGCCGCCACGCCGCCCGCGGTGCAGGCGGCGCCGATGGTGACCCGGGCCGGCTGGTTCAGCGACAAGCGCCCGCTCCGCATCGGCGACATCGTCACCATCGTGGTGGACGAGGCGGTGAACTCGCGGGAGAGCCAGACCGAGAACGCCAGCAAGTCGCGGGGTCAGCAGATGGGGCTCAACCTCAACGTCGGTACCGACGTCGCCATCGGCCCGCAGAAGGGTTTCCAGAGCGGGCTGAGCAACGACTCCAAGGCGAGCGGCGTCGCCAACCGGGCCGGCGGACTGACGGCGACGATCAGCGTACGGGTCGTCGGCATCGAGCCGACCGGCATCGCCAAGCTCAAGGGCGAGAAGACCGTCGCGGTCGACGGCCGGAACCAGTTGATCCAGGTGGAAGGGGTGGTGCGCCCGGAGGACGTGAACAGCGACAACACCGTCTACTCCAGCCGCATCGCCGAGTCGGTCATCAGTTACAAGGGGAAGAAGATCGGGCCGGGCAAGGGAATACTCGGCGGGATTCTCTCCATTTTCTGGCCATAGACAAATGCGTGAATCCAGGAAGGCGGTCAGGCGGTCGGGCGGTCAGGCGGTCGGGGGCTCCATGGCGTTCTTGAGATCTCTAATGCGAGGCGGACTTGATCATGCGGGGCAGTCACTGTCCGCCTGTCCGCCTGTCCGCCTGACCGCCCTGTTGGCGGCCGCATTGATCCTCGCCCTCGCACCGCACTCCGTGAGCGCACAAGCGACCGAGCGCGTCGGCGACCTCATCACCCCCGCCGGCAACATTCCCCGGCGCCTCATCGGCTACAGCCTCGTCGTGGGCCTCGACGGCACCGGCGATCGCTCGGTGGGTGGTGCCTCGAGCGGCACCCAGACGGTCAAGTCGATCGCCAACGCGCTCCGCCGCTTCGGCCTGGAAGTCCCGCCCGAGCGGCTCCGGCCCCGGAACGTCGCCGCCGTGATCGTCACCGCGGAGGTCTCGCCCTGGCTTCGTTCCGGCGGCCGCTTCGAGGTGCAGGTGAGCTCCATCGGCGACGCGGTGAGCCTCCGCGGCGGGGTGCTCTGGACCACGCCCCTCATGACCGATGTCGACCAGGCCCCGATCGCTACCGCGCAGGGCCCGATCCTCGTCCCCGAAGAGGACGTCCGCTATACCGCCCGCCGGGGGAACAGCGCCCGGATCCCCGATGGCGGCCTCCTGGAAGTCGATCCGGCCCAGGTGGCCGCGATTACACCGAAGCTGTTGCTCAAGCGCCCCAGTATTCTGACCGCCCAGCGCATTGCGGCCGCCATCAACGCCGGTCTGGGCGACTCGACTGTCGCGAAAGTTGACGACCCCGGTTCCATCACCCTCAACCCCGGACAGCGCGGGGCCGATAACCTGATTGGCTTCCTCGCGTCCGTGGACACCCTTCCGGTCCGGATGGTCCCCGACGCCCGGGTGGTGATCGATGCCCGCAGCGGCACCGTGGTGAGTGGCGGAACGATCCACGTGGCCGCGGCGACGGTGAGCCACCGGGGGATGACGCTTCGCATCGGCGGCCCGCCACCGGCCGCCCCGGCGCCCGCCGACAGCACCAGGGGCGACAACGCGAAGAAGGAACCCGACGGGCTGCTCGCCGTGGGCGAGGGCGCGACGGTGCAGGAAGTGGCCGCGGGACTGCACGCCGCGGGGGCCAGGCCGCAGGAGATCGCGGCGATGTTCTCCGCCCTCCGCGAGGTCGGCGCCATCAGCGCCGAGGTGGTGGTCCGGTGAGCGCGGGCCCGGTGCAGGGGGCGGGCGGCCCGAAGCCGCCGCTCGACGCCGCCCACGCGAAGCTCAAGAAGGCCGCCCACCAGCTCGAGGGCGTCTTCGTCAACGAGCTGCTCAAGGCGATGCGGGAGACGGTGCCGCAGGACGGCATCATCAGCCAGGACCCGGGAAGCGAGACCTTCACCGGGATGATGGACGAACGGATCGCCGAGCTCTATGCCGGCAAGTCGTCCCACGGATTGGGTGAGGCGTTGTACCGCCAGTTGAGCCGTCGGCTGCCACACGAGGGCAGCTGACCGAAAGAGCCGAGACCATGGCCTACGGGCACCAGGAATTCATCGCCGCCGCACCCGCCACCACGCTGAGAATGGGCGACCTGGCCCAGGCGCTCCTCTACGAAGCCAACGTGATCGAGGAGTTGCGCCAGGCGCTGCTCCGCCAGCGGGCGGGGGTCGCCGCCGACGATGCCGAGCAGGTGGAGACCAGCATCCAGGCGATGGGCCGGACCCTGCTGACCCTCGAAGAAGCCCGCCGCCGGCGGGGCGCCCTCACGGCGCTCATCTCCGGCAGCGACCCGACCCCGCTCGAGAAGCTCGAGAGCATGTTCGGCGGGATCCTCCCGCCCGAGCTCGAGAATGCCCGGTCCCGGGTGAAGCGCGCCGCCCTCGCCACCGCGCAGGACGTGGCCATCAATCAGCACATCCTCCGCCGGGCGCTCGAGGCGGGCGACGCCTTCCTCCAGCGGCTCTTCTCGATGGCCGGCGACCCGGCCCCCAGCTACCAGCGGCACGACTCCCCGGCCGACGCGCCGCGGGCCGGCCTCATTCTCAACCGGACGGCCTGATGAGTCTCACCAGCCTGCTGAGCATCGCCCGGTCGGCGCTGCTCACCCACCAGAAGGCGGTGGACACCACCGGCCACAACATCGCCAACGCGAGCACGCCCGGGTACACCCGGCAGCGGCTCTCGCTGACGGCCGAGGTGCCGCTGCAGACGCCGATTGGCCAGGTGGGCCGGGGCGTCACCGCCGACGGGATCGAGCGGCTGCGGGACAGCTTCCTCGACACCAACTACCGCCGGGAGAACGGCGAGCTGGGCCGCTTCACCACGCTCAAGGACACCCTGGGCCAGGTGGAAGAGGTCTTCGGCGAGCCCAGCTCCACCGGGCTCGGCAGCGGCATCGACAGCTTCCTCGCCGCCTTTGGCGACCTCGCCAACGATCCCTCCGGGACCACCCCCCGCACCCTGGTGCGGCAGGCGGCCCAGAACCTGGTGCAGCAGTTCCGCCAGGCCGACCAGCGGCTCACCGCCATCGGCGCGGACGTGCGCGAGAAGATGATCGGCCAGGTCGACCAGGTGAACCAGCTGGCCCAGCAGATCGCCGACCTCAACATCGCGATCCGCGCCGGCAACAGCGGGCTCAAGGAATCGCCCGACCTCAAGGACAAGCGCGACGTGCTGATCGACCAGCTCTCCGGGATCGCCGGGGTGCGGGTGATCGACCGGCCCGACGGCACCGTGGGGGTCGCCGCCGGCGACGCCCTGCTGGTGGATGGCGGCTCGGTGGGCCAGCTCAGCGTGCGCGACATGGGGCAGGGGAAGCTCGAGGTCTCGGTCGCCGGGTCGAGCCTCCCGATCAGCCTCAAGAGCGGGAGCCTCGCCGGCCTGATCGACCTGGGGAGCAACACCCTGCCCGGGGTGCGCGACAAGCTCAATACCCTGGTGTCGAGCATCGTCACCGAGGTCAACGCCGTGCACCGCAACGGCCGCGGCCTCAACGGCGGCGCCAACATCGACTTCTTCGACCCGGCCGGGCTGACCGTCGACACGGTCAACCTCTCCGCCGCGATCCGCAACAGCACCGACAATATCGCCGCCGGCGTCAGTGGCGCCGCGGGCGACAACACCAACGCCCTCGCCATCGCCGCGCTCCGCACCACGGGCGTGGCGAGCCAGAACGGGCAGACCCTCTCGGGCGGCTACCAGCAGCTGGTCTCGGAGCTGGCGGTGTCGCTGAACGACGTGTCGTCGCGCACCGAGGCCCAGAGCACCATCGCGAGCAATGCCGACGCCCAGCGCCAGAGCGTGAGCGGGGTGTCGGTGGACGAGGAGCTGACCGCGCTGATCACCCAGCAGAACGCCTACGCCGCCGCCGCCCGTCTCGTGACCGTGGCGGACGACATGATCAAGGACGTCATCGGCATGGTCCGGTAGGCTCACTTCACGGAAAGAGGCAGGCGGGGTCGTGCTGATTCTCAATCGTCGCCAGGGAGAGGCGATCATTCTCGACGGAGGGATCCGGATCGTGGTGCTGTCGTCCGACCGACGCGGCGCCCGGATCGGGATCGAGGCTCCCCCGAGCGTGAACATCCAGCGGGAGGAGCTGGTGTCGCGCATCGCGGAGGAGAATCGGCGCGCCAATGCCCGTCAGTCGGGCACCGAGTGGCTGGAGTCGCTGCCGCTCCGGGGGCCGGCGAAGTAGGGCGGCAAGGCGGCAGGGCGGCAGGGCGGCAGGGCGGCAACGGCGGCACGAGGTTGTCATCCCGAGCGCAGCGAGGGATCTACTCGAAGACGAGTGGATCCCTCTTCGCTTGTGCACCCGGAAACAGACGGGCTGCTTCCGCTGAATCCCCGGCGCTTTCCCAACCGTCCGGCGCGCCGTACCTTCCGCTCACCCAACCCTGACCCCATGGCCCGCCTTCACGTCATCGACCAGCCTCCCCGCTCGGCCGCCCTCTGGGCCACGGCCCGGGGCCTGGCCATGCTGGGCGTGGTGCTGCTGCTGGTGGGGCTGGTCCGCTGGCCGGAGGCGGCGCTGCTGATCCTCTGGAACGTCCTGGTCCCCATCCTCCCGGCGACCTTCTTCCTTACTACAGCGCTCTGGCGGGGGCTCTGCCCCCTGGCAACCTTGAACGAGTGGGGCAACGCCCTCGGGCAGGCGCGCGAGGTGGCTCCCGCCACGCTGCGTTTTTTCCGGGTTGGCGGCCTCCTCCTCTTCTACATCCTGGTCCCCGCCCGGCACGTCTACTTCAACGTCGATGGACCGGCCCTTGCCGCCGTCATCGTGCTCGTGGCCCTGATCGCCCTGAGCATCGGGGGGCTCTTCCCGGTCCGCTCGGCATGGTGCAACGCGCTCTGCCCGGTGCTCCCGGTGGAGCTGCTCTACGGCCAGGCCCCGCTCGTCACCGTGACCCGGGGACGCTGCCCCAGCTGCACCGTGTGCACGCCGAGCGGGTGCCTCGACCTGGCGGGGGACAAGACGCTGGCGCAGCTGCTGGGTCCCTCGCGCCGCACCTTCGACTGGCTGCTGACCCCGCTCGGCGTTTTCTTTGCCGCGCTGCCGGGTTTTATCGTGGGGTACAACACCGTGGGTGACGGCGGGATACGCACCGCCCCCGCGATTTATGGCACCGTCCTCGCCTCGGCCGCCGCGAGTTTTATCGCCGCTGCCGCCATCGTCATCCTCTTCCGCCTCAATGCCAAAAAAGCGCTGCCGGTCCTGGCAGCGCTCGCGGGCGGGATCTACTACTGGTTCGCGGGACCCTCGATCGCCCAGCACTTCGGCGTCGGCGCGCCCGTCGCGCTGACGATTCGTGGGCTGGGGATCGGTATCGTCGTGTGGTGGGTGGTGACGCTCGCCCCTCGCAGGAACCGGAGCTCGGCAGGCTCAATCTAGGGAAGATCAGGGATTCCTCGTCGCTCCGCTCCTCGGAATGACAGAATTCCGTGTACGGCGACCGAGTCGCTCCGCTCCTCGGAATGACAGAATTCCGTGTACGGCAACCGATTCTGTCATCCCGAGCGCAGCGAGGGATCCCTGCTTTTCATCAGCTCGGAACTCGGAACTCGGAACTCGGAAACTCTCAGCCCCCCCGCCGCCACTCCGGCAGCACCACCACCGCGTTCAGCCCGCCGTACCGCGCCGGCTCCAGCACCAGCCGCCCCCCCATCCGCTCCGTCAGCCAGCGCGCCACCGTCAGCCCGATTCCCATTCCCCCCTCGCGGGTGGTGAAGAACGGCTCGAAGGCGCGCGACATCGTCTCGGGGCTCATCCCCGGCCCGTTGTCTTCCACGCTGAGCCGGATCTCCGGGCCGGCGTGGTCGGCGCCGAGGGTGATCTGGCCGTCGCTCCGGCCATGCAACGCCTGCTTCGCGTTCACGATCAGGCTGAGCAGGATGTGCCGCAGGTGCGACTCCACGCCCCGCATCGGCGGCAGCCCCGAGGTGAGCCGGATCGACAGCTCCGCTGCCGCCAGCCCCCGCTGGTAGCGCTGCAGGTCCGACACGTAATGCAGGATTTCCTCGGCGATGAGCGGCGCCGGCTCCGAGTCGATCGGGGCGTAGACCTGGGAAAATCGCGTGATGGTGTCGGTGAGGTGCTGGACCGCGGTGCTCACCGCGCCCATGAGCCGCGCCCCTTCGGGGCCGCCGAAGACGTCGGCGTGGGGGTCGACCATCAGCGTCAGGGTCTGGAGCGGGCCCCGGAGATCGTGCGCCATCCCGCGGGCCAGCGTCGCCATGACCGCGGTCCGGTCGGCACGGATCAGGAGTTCTTCATGCTGCAGCAGCGTCGTCGTGGCAGGCACGGCCGGTGCGCTCACGCTGGGAGACTCGGGGAGGGGTTGCCGTGAAGGCTAGTGCATGGGGTAAGCGAGCGGAAGCGGTGGGGCTGTAGAGGCTGGTGGCCCTCAGTAACTGTCATCCCGAGGGAGCGGCGCGACCGAGGGATCTACTTGCCCGGACTGGATCCCTCGCTTCGCTCGGGATGACAGCCCTGGCCCGACATCTTCACCCTACTTCCGCTTCACCCACACCGCCTCGATGATCGGATCCGCCGCGTGCCGCCGCTGGATCACGTGCAGCACGCTCTCCGAGATCGTCGCCCCCTTGGCCAGCAGCTTTACCCCGCCGCTGGTGCTTACGTCCGCCGCCAGCACCATTCCCACCTGCAGCTGGTCCACCGCCACCGCGAAGCGGGTCGATTCCCACTCCTCCTTCGGGCGGTCGAGCACCACCGAGCTGAGGTGCACCAGCGCCAGCGGGTCGTACCAGGTCGCCGAGTAGGGCGCCATCTCGTCGATCGCCTGCTGCGGCGTCAGCGCCACCCGGTCGGCACCCGGTGTCACCAGGGTGAGGAAATCGCCGGCGATGCGGAGGAGCCGCGAGCGCAGCGGAATCTGTCCCGAGACCAGGTGGTCCGGCTGGCCGGTCCCGTCCCAGTTCTCCGAGGTCCACCGGATCAGTTCCGCCGCGCCCTTGAGCCGCTCCACCTGCTCGAGCAGCGCCGCCGACACCACCGCGTGGTGCCAGGTGGGCTGGTCGGGGGTGCCCGCGACGTGATGCGCCGCGTCCACCACGTGGCCGATCTCGGCCAGCTTGGCGGCGATGGTCAGGTCGGTCCGCAGCTCCGCCGGCACGTCGAACCGTTCCGCCAGCTTGGTGGCGAGGTCGCCCAGCTTCCGGCCACGCTCGGCCGCGCCCGGGAGGCCCTGGTCCACGAACTGGATGAGGAGGTGCAGCAGCTGGTCGAAGCTCCGCTCCAGCTGTCCGTGCAGCTGCTGGATCTCGTCGCGGTCGCCCCGGAGCTCGTCCTGCAGCCGCTTGAGCCGGAGGCTCGCCCGCACCCGCGCCAGCAGCTCCGGGATGTCGATCGGCTTGGTGAGGTAGTCGTCGACCCCGAGGTTGAGCCCCTTCACCTTGAGCGCGGTGTCGGTGAAGCCGCTCAGCACCACGAAGAGGCAGCCGGCGAGGTTCGGGTCGGCCTTCACCTGCCGGCAGAACTCGAAGCCGTTCATCTCCGGCATCTGGTAGTCGGAGATGATCAGGTCGGGCTTGATCTCCCGCGCCAGCACCAGCCCCTCGCGCCCGTTGGTCGCGGTCGCCACCCGGAGCGCCGGCTCGTGCTCCAGCACCCGCCGGAAGTGTTCCAGGGTCGTGGGGTCGTCCTCGACCAGGAGGATGTTGCTGACCTGGGACGTCATGGCGTCGGCGGCCGGGGCGGGGCGCTGTCGGCGTGGGCCAGGGGGGCCGAGTCGGGGGCCGTCACGGCGGTCAGCGAGTCGTGCGCCAGCCCGAGCTGGCTCGCCAGCGAGTCGGTGACCGTGTCCGGCAGGATCATCGTCACGGTGACCCGCCGGTTGGCGTCGGCAAAGGGGTGCTCCGGGTCGCGCAGCTTCCGGTCGGCCCAGCCGCGCACCTGCTGCACCTGCGCGCCGTTGAGGCCCCCGTCCAGCATGATGCGCCGGGCGGCGTTGGCGCGGTCGACCGAGAGCTCCCAGTTGGAATAGCCGTCGGCCCGGTGGAAGGGCTTGGCGTCGGTGAAGCCCTCGATGACCACGGCGTTGGGAATCGACCCGAGGGTATGCCCGAGGAAGCGCAGCAGGTCGGCGCCGGCCGGCTTGGGGTTGGCGCTTCCCAGCTCGAAGAAGATCCCGGTGGAATCCTCCAGCAGCTGGATCCGCAGCCCCTCCTGCGTCACCTCGATCTCGACATGGTCGGCGATCTCGGCGAGGGCGGGGACTTCCCGGATCTCCTGCTTGATCTGCTCCGCCGCCCGCATCATCCGGTCGCGCCGGAGGTCGATGACCTGCTTGGGCGACATGATCCGCGGGCTCTGGGTCTGGGCCCCCTCGCCCGGCATGATCGAGCTGCCGAACTCGCCCGCGCGGCCCAGCGGGTCCTGGAAGTAGCCGGCGATCGCCGACTTCACGTCGCTCGACTGGTTCACCAGCCAGAGCACCAGGAACATCGCGAACATCGCCGTCATGAAGTCCGCGAAGGCCACCTTCCAGGCACCGCCGTGATGGCCATGCCCGTGCACCTTCTTCTTGACGATGATGATGGGCTGTTCGCGGGCCTTATTCACGGATCACTTCGCTTTCGCCGCCTGCTTGCAGGCCGTCTCCATCTCCTGGAACGTCGGGCGGTGATTGGAGTAGATGGCCCGGCGGGCGAACTCCACCGCCACGATCGGGGCGAATCCCTTGGCGAAGGCGACGACGCTGCTCTTGAGGAACGCGAAGAAACGGCTCTCCTCGGCGTTCAGGTTCTCGATCGCGCTGGAGAGCGGGCCGAGGAAGCCGTAGGCCATGAGCACGCCGAGGAAGGTACCGGTGAGCGCGGCGCCCACGTGCTCGCCGATCTGCTCCACCGGGCCGGAGATGGCGCCCATGGTGATGACGATGCCGAGCACCGCCGCCACGATGCCGATGCCGGGCAGCGCGTCGCCCACCTTCTGGAGGGCGCCGGCCGGCTTGGCCGCCTCCTCGTGGTGCACGTCCATCTCTCCGTCCATGAGCGCATCAAGGTCGTGCGGCGGGACGCTTCCCACCAGCACCAGGCGCAAGGAGTCACACAGGAACTCGATGGCGTGATGCTCGTGGAGGATTTTCGGATACTTCTTGAAGATCGCGCTTTTCTCGGGGTCTTCGATATGCGACTCGATCGCGACCAGGCCGTCCTTCCGGGCCACCTGGAAGAGCTCGTAGAGCATCTTGAGCGCGTCGAGGTAGGTGCCCTTGCTGAACCGCCCGCCCTTGAACACCGCCGCCAGCTTCGCCGCCATCGACTTGAGCACCGGGCCGGGGGTGCTGATGAGCACCGTCCCGAAGGCCACGCCGCCGATCACCACGATTTCCGAGGCATGGAAAAGCGCCGCGAGGTGTCCACCGGCCATGGTGAACCCGCCCGCAACCGCACCGATCACCACCAGGAGGCCGACGATGGCGATCATGGCTTCCCTGCCATAAAGAAGGCGCTGGACATGGCTGAAGTATCGGTGCCGCTTGCCGATACCTTGAGAAGCCAGGGGCCATTACGGCCCGCATCCTGGAGGGCAGGGAGTGCCGTATATCATCAACGGAATGCGGGACTTACTCGCCAAGGGGGAGAACCTTCCCACCTTGCCGACGGTCGTATTCCAGCTGCACCGCGTCCTCGACAACGAGAACGCCGGGGCCAAGGACGTGGCCCACATCATCGAGCGGGATCCGGCCCTGACGGCCCGGCTCCTCCGGGCCGCCAATTCCGCCGCCTTTGCCCGCCCCGGGGGGGACCGGGTCGGGTCGGTGAACGCCGCTGTCACCCGGCTGGGGGTGAACCAGGTACGCGCCGTCTGCATCGTGCTGGCGGTGGTGAAGGCGTTCCGGAGCCGGACCGGCGGGCTCGACCACCAGGAGTTCTGGATCCACTCCGCGGCCGTCGGCATGATCGCCCGGAAGCTCTGGGACATGTACGGCGACGACCCCGCCATCAGCGCGGAGGACATCTACGTCGCCGGGCTGCTGCATGACGCCGGGCTGCTGGTCATCGAGCAGCACTTTCCCCGTGAGTTCGACGAGGTGCTGGTGTCCCGCTCCGCCTGCAACGGCCGGCTCTGGCAGGTGGAAGAGGACCAGCTCGGCATGGACCATGGCGCGGTGGGGGGACTGCTGCTGGGGCGCTGGTCGCTCCCGGCGTTCACCGCCGAGGCGGTGACCAACCACCATCATCCCGCCCAGGCCGATGAGCAGTATCAGCGGGTCTGCCGGGTGGTGCAGGCGGCGGAGACGCTGTGCATCGAGGGCGGGGCGGGGCTGCCCGAGGAGGGGCCGGCCGACTGCTCCGCCGCCGACGTGCTCACCGAGCTCGGCGCCAGCGACGAAGAGGTCGAGACGATGATCGCCTCGGTCCCCAAATTTGCGGAGAGCGCGAGGAACTTCCTGACATGAGCGACTGGACCGAAACGAAAGGGGGCAGCCAGTGGCTGCCCCCGGTGCTGACTCCTGACGGTGTGGGCCTACACTCGGATGCGCTGGAACCGCTCGGCCAGCCGAGCCGCGTGTTCGTTGCTCAGCAGGATCATGGTGAACAAGGCCTTGAGCATGCGGGCACCTCCTCCATCAGGGTATCGCCGACCGACTGCGCTCCTCTATATGGAGAGCAAGTTCAACGCCAGCCGGCGGCGGCCCGGAGCAGGACCCGAAAGGAACTCGCAAGTCATTGCAAAATAATGGCTTACAGATTGATACTCGAGGCCGTCCCTGTGGCGACTCCGCCCGGGGAGTGGTATGGAAAGGACACGCCGGATTCGCCGGGTGACTCCCGGAATGACTCGCTCCCCCGGAATATTCTTTCGGTCGGACGCTCACGTTCTCCCTGGAGATGACGATGAAGGGCCGTGTCTGGTCTACCGCGCTGGCGATGCTCCCGCTCTGGGCCACGCTCGCGCTGGCGCAGGAAAAGGCCGAACCCGCGATCGAGGACAACTCCTTCCTGATCGAGGAGGCCTACAACCAGGAGCGCGGCGTGGTGCAGCACATCAGCACCTTTGCGCTCGCCGGCGTTCACCACAAGGACTACTTCTACTCCTTCACCCAGGAGTGGCCCTTCACCGGCCAGACCCACCAGCTCAGCTACACCGTCCCGGTGTCACGCTTCGAGGGACAGTCGGCCGGCTTCGGCGATATCCTGCTCAATTACCGCTACCAGCTCGGCGCCGGTGAGCGGAAGTGGGCGATGGCCCCGCGCCTCTCGGTCGTGCTTCCGACCGGGAGTGTCGACAAGGGTCTCGGCGATGGGAGCCCGGGCGTGCAGGTGAACCTGCCGTTCAGCTATCACCTCTCCAGCCAGGTGGTCACGCACCTCAACGCCGGCGGCACGGTGCTGCCCTGGGCCAAGGGGCCGAGCCTCGGCGGCAAGCGCCCGAAGAAGACCCTCTCGAGCGTCTTTGCCGGCGGCAGCCTGATCGCGCCGGTGACGCTCCCGGTCCAGCTGATGTTCGAGAGCCTGGTGACCTACGACGGCGAGATCGACGCGGCGGGCGACGTCCAGCACGCGAGCTCGTGGATCATCAATCCCGGGGTGCGCGCGGCGCTGAACCTGGGCAGCCTCCAGATCGTGCCCGGCTTCGCGGTGCCCTTCACCCGGAGCGGCGGCGAGACCACCCACGACTACTTCCTGTATCTCAGTTTCGAACACCCCTTCTCCTCGGCGGCAAAGTAGCCTGCAGGATCGATACAGCTTGGGAACAAAGCTTCAGGGTTCGTCGAAGAGTTAGGCACGGCAGGAATCTCACAGTCAAGGGCCGGCAGGTCGTGCCGATAGATCGCACGAACCCTTCTGTGGGGCGGCATGCGGTGCGAACCTCGGTGGCTGGCGCGGGCCTCGGTCCTGATCCTCATGCTGGCTGCGCTTCCCCTGGCGGCGCAGCAACCGTGGCTGCCGGCGCCGACGCAGCTCGCCCTGGCCGGTGCGTCTCCGGCCGATTCCAGCCAAACCCCGCCAGCGGATCCTTCCGGGCGCACCTCGCACCCCTGGCTGGCGTGGCCCACGGCGACCGGGGGATGGAACGGGCTCCGTGAGCGGCTGGCCGCTCATGGCATTGCCCTCTCCGGCGGGCTCACCCAGGACCTCTCCAGCAACTTTGCCGGCGGCGTGCGGCGGGGCAGCGTCACCCGCGGGCTGCTCGACCTGGGACTCGAGCTGGATCTCGACTCCATCGCCGGGCTGCGCGGCGGCTCGGCCTTCGCCGGTTTCCACGCCCATCACGGCGGCAACGGCTCCGACCTGACTGGTGACATCCAGGCCTTCTCCAACATCGACGCGCCCGATTTCGCCCGGATGGGTGAGGTCTGGTACCAGCAGCGTCTTGGCGGCGACCTGGTCCGGATCAAGGTGGGCGGGGTCGACGCCAACAGCGAGTTCGCGGTGCTCGATGCCGCCGGCGGGTTCCTCAATGCCTCGGGCGGCTTCAGTCCGACCGTCCTGGGCATGCCCACCTATCCGACCGCACCGCTCAGCGCCAACCTGTTCGTCACGCCGGTCTCCTGGCTCACCGCCGGTGCCGGGATCTATCGCGGCGTCTTCGGCGACCGTCCCACCAGCGCCGACCAGTGCCGTTCTCCCTTCCTGATCGGTGAAGTCGCGGCCGGCTGGTCGCTTGCCGGGCTGGGCGAGGGTCGGGTGCTCTTCGGCGGCTGGCGGAACAGCGGCTACGCCCCCGACCTCGACGGCACCTGGCAGGCGCGGCCGGCCGGCTGGTATGGCGCGATCGCGCAGCGGGTATCGGGCGCGGCCGACGGTGAGACGCCGGCTCACGGTGTCACCCTCTTCGGAAAGTTCGGGGCCGGCCCCGACGGCCGCTTCGATGTCCGCCAGCACGTCATGGCCGGGGCCACGGTCGACGCCCCCCTTGGTCGTGCGGCCCACGCGACCGGGATCATGCTCAGCAGCGTGAGGCTGGCGGGGACGGGCCGGGAGACCGCGGTGGAGGGCTTCTACCAGTTTCCGCTGACCGGCTTCCTGGTGCTGCGCCCCGACCTGCAGTACGTCGCCTCGCCCTCCGGCGTCGGCGCCGACGCCCTCGCCGGCACGCTCCGGGTCGACATGTCCTTCTGAGCCGGCGTCTTCACGCCCGCTTCAGACGGAAACCGGTCACCGCGGCTCGTCCCGCGCGCGCGGGCTCAATCCCACTCATTCAGCGCCGATAGTTACCCCAGACCAACTCCCTCGGGGATGCAGACATGCGCTGGTTCAATGATCTCAAGATCGGTACTCGCCTGCTGGTAGGCTTTGGTGCGGTGCTCCTGGGGGCGGCGCTCATGGGCGGGTTCGCGCTCTGGGAACTTCGCCGGGTGAACGGGGCGGCCGATGAGCTGGCCGGCAACTGGATGCCGAGCATCACGGCGGTCTCGTCGATCAACGGGCACATCGCCGACCTCCGGCTCTTCACCTACGACCTGGTCGATGCATCCACCGAGGCCGAACGGCACGAGGCGGACAGCAGCCACGCCGACGCCCTCGCGCTGCTGGCGAAGGACATCCCCGAGTACCAGAAGCTGATCTCGAGCCCCCAGGAACGCGCCACCTTCGAGCACTACCAGAAGCTCTGGGCCGAGTATGCCCAGGGCGACGCCCGGGTCATGGAGCTGGCGAAGTCGGGCCGGGTCAATGAGGCTCGCAGCCTGCTCGCCGGTCCCATCATGACGGCGTTCGACCAGGCGAACGGAGTGCTCGACTCGCTGATCGACCTGAACACCTCCGGCGGGGCCGAGGCCGGTCATCGGGCCGAAGCGATCTACGAGCGGTCCCTGCTCATGGTGATCCTCGCGATCGTCGGCATGGTACTGATCGGCCTGGCGCTGGCCTGGAGCATCGCCCGCCGGATCTCCGGGCCGCTCCAGGGGCTGGGCGAAGCGGCGGCAGCCATTGCCAACGGTGACCTGACCGTGAAGGTCGACATCCAGGGGCGGGACGAAGTGGCCTGGCTGGGGGCGTCGTTCGGCAAGATGACCAAGCGCCTCCAGGGCAGCATGGCCTCGATTGCCAACAACGCGAGCGCGCTGGCCTCGACCGCGGAAGAGCTGACCCGCACGGCCCAGACCATGTCGGCCGGCGCGGAGGAGGCCTCGGTGCAGGCCAACGTCGTCGCCCGCGCCACCGACGGGGTCAACCGAAACGTCCAGACGGTCGCGACCGCGTCGGAGGAGATGAGCTCCAGCATCCAGGAGATCAGCAAGAACGCCACCCAGGCCGCCCGCATCGCCGTCGAGGCGGTGCACGCGGTGGAACTGGCCAACGAGACGGTGGGACGGCTGGGTGTGTCCAGCGGCGAGATCGGCGCCGTCATCAAGACCATTACGTCCATCGCGGAGCAGACCAACCTGCTCGCCCTCAATGCCACCATCGAGGCGGCCCGGGCCGGCGAGGCGGGGAAGGGGTTTGCGGTCGTGGCCAACGAGGTGAAGGAGCTGGCGAAGGAAACCGCCCGCGCCACCGACGACATCTCGCGGAAGATCCAGGCCATCCAGGGGGATGCCGGCTCGGCGGTGGAGGCGATCCAGGGGATCGGGCACGTCGTCGGCCAGATCTCGAGCGCCCAGAACACCATCGCCAGCGCGGTCGAGGAACAGACCGCGACCACGCACGAGATCAACCGGAACCTGTCCGAGGCTGCCACCAGCACCGGCGAGATCGTACAGAACGTCTCCGGCGTCGCGACCGCCGCCACCGAGACCACCCGGGGCGCGTCCGAGACCCAGACCGCGGCGGTGGAGCTGGCACGCATGGCGAGCGCCCTGCAGCTGCTGGTAGGGGAGTTCAAGTATGAAGACGGGGACCGGGCCAGCCGGTCGGAGCAGGCCCGTCCGGCGCCGAAGGCGACCAGCCGCCTCGGCGGGCTGCACGAGGGGTTCGCTCACGCGGAGTAGCCCGGAAGTGTGAAGTTGGCTCAGATTCGGGCAGGCGATCGCCGATAGTGGCGGTACCCATCCGAGGCGCTGGCCTCGGGTCCCAGTACCCCTCGTTCGAGGCACGCCATGGCCGGGTTTCGTGACTGGAGTGTTCGCTCCAAGCTCCTCCTGCTGGTCCTGCTCAGCGCCGCCGGGCTGGTTGGCCTGACGGCGTTCAGTTTCCTCACCATCGACCGGGTGAAGGTCTACGGGCCGCTCTACCAGGCGGTGGTGACCAACAAGGACTTCGTCGCCGACCTGGTGCCCCCGGCGCTGGATGTGACGTCGGCATTCCTGGACGCGACCCGGGCGGCGGGAGAACAGTCCGAGGCCGATCGCCGCGACTACCTGGCCGACGCCGAGACACTGCACAAGAGCTACCTGACCCAGCGCGCCCACTGGCTGGAGGTGGCACAGGGCCGGCAGCGCGACGTGCTCACCCGCCTTGTACTGCCGAACGCCGACTCCTTCTATCAGGTCTACACCCGAGAGTTCGTCCCGGCCATGGAGCGGAAGGACCTCGCCCGGGCGGAGAAGCTCATCGACGTCGATCTGAGCCGGTACTTCCATGCCAACCAGGCCGGGGTCGACACCCTGCTCGGCCTCACCGGCCAGGCCGCCGATTCGCTCACCAGGGTGGCTGCCTCCGCTGACAAGGCGCCCAAGGAACTGCTCGCCGCGATCGGGCTGGTGGTCCTGGCCGTCGTGGCGCTGCTGGGCCGGTCGGTGATGCGGCACGTGGTCAAGAGCCTCGACCGTACGGTGGCGGTGCTCCAGACCTCCGCCAAGGGTGACCTCACGGTGCGGGCCGCCATCGAGAGCAAGGACGAGTTCGGCGCCATCGGCGAAGCCGTGGACGGCCTGCTCGCCAGCCTCTCCAGCAGCATGGCCCAGATCGCGGACAACGCCGGCACCCTCGCGGCGGCCGGTGAGGAGCTCACCCGCACCGCCCAGACGATGTCGGCCGGCGCCGAAGAGGCCTCGGTGCAGGCCAATGTCGTGGCCCGGGCGACCGACGGGGTGAACCGCAACGTCCAGACGGTGGCGACCGCCTCGGAAGAGATGAGCGCCAGCATCCAGGAGATCAGCAAGAATGCCACCCAGGCGGCCCGCATCGCCGTCGAGGCGGTCACCGCCGTCACCGCCGCGAACGAGACCGTCGGCCGGCTCGGCACCTCCAGCGGCGAGATCGGCCAGGTCATCAAGACCATCACCTCGATCGCCGAACAGACCAACCTGCTGGCCCTCAACGCCACCATCGAGGCGGCGCGCGCGGGCGAGGCGGGGAAGGGCTTCGCGGTCGTGGCCAACGAGGTGAAGGAACTCGCCAAGGAAACCGCCCGCGCCACCGAGGACATTTCCCGGAAGATCCAGGCGATCCAGGGCGACGCCGTCTCCGCGGTCGACGCCATCCAGGGCATCGGCCAGATCGTGGGCCAGATCTCGACCGCGCAGAATACGATTGCCAGCGCGGTCGAGGAGCAGACCGCGACCACCCACGAGATCAACCGGAACCTTTCCGAGGCGGCGACCAGCACCGGGGAGATCGTGCAGAACGTCTCCGGCGTCGCGACTGCGGCCAACGAGACCACCCGGGGCGCCAACGAGACCCAGTCCACCGCGGTCGAACTGGCCCGGATGGCGAGCACGCTCCAGTCGCTCGTCGGGCAGTTCCGCTACGAGGATGGCGGCCGCCGGAGCGCCGCACCCCGGGCGCCGGCCGCGCCGGCGAAAGGTGGCGGGCGGCTCGGGTCGCTCAGCGAACAGTTCGCCGAGGTGGACTAGCCCCGCTTCACGAAACCTTCAGGAAGGGTTGCGCAGGGCCGATACTGCTCCCAGCAGGTGTGCTGGGAGCAGTGCCGTTTTCTGGCCTCGTCGTCCGGGACAGGTGTGGACCATGACCGCATTCGGAAACTGGAGTGTTCGCGCCCGGCTCGGCCTCCTCGTCTGCCTGAGTGCCGTGGCGCTCGCGTGCCTCGCGCTGTTCGCCTGGGTCACCATCGACCGGGTGAAGGTCTACGGGCCGCTCTTCCAGCAGATCGTCCGGGAGAAGGACCTCCTCGCCGACATCCTGCCCCCGCCCGAGTACCTCGTCGAGGCCTACCTGATGGATCACCGGCTGCTCGAGGAATCCGGCGAGGGGCGCAAGGCGGTGGAGGAACGGCTGGCGCAGCTCCGCAAGGATTTCCGCGACCGGGCCGCCTTCTGGGATGGCGACCTGCCGAAGAACGCGGAGCGGCCGCTCATGATGGACCAGGTGGTCCCCACCGGGCTCCACTACCTCCAGGTCGAGGATTCGCTCTTCCTCCCCGCGGTCCGGGCCGGCGACCTCGCCCGGGCCCGCGCGGTGCTCGACGGGCCCCTCACCGCGGCCTACCAGTCGCACCGTGCCGCCGTGGATGCGCTGGTCACTGCATCGACCAACGCCTACGGGGCGCTGGAGACCCAGGCGCGCGTGATCGACCGGGTGCCCAAGGCGGTCCTCTTCGCGATCGCCGCGGTCGCGCTGGCGCTGCTGCTGGTCCTGGGCCTGCTCATCGTGCGGCAGGTGGTCGAGCGGCTCGGCCGGACGGTCGAGGCGCTGCGGCAGGCCTCCACCGGCGACCTGACGGTCCGCACCCGGATCGAGACGGCCGACGAGTTCGGCCAGATCGCCGGCGCGGTCGACGACCTGCTGGGGCACCTCCGGCAGAACTTCGCCTCGATCGCCGAAAGTTCGCAGGCGCTCGCGCAGGCGTCGGAGGAGCTGAGTCACACCAGCGCCGCGCTCAGCACCGGCGCCGAGGAGGGGTCGCTCCAGGCCAGTGTGGTGGCGCGCGCCGCCGACGGGGTCAATCGCAACGTGCAGACGGTAGCGACCGCCTCGGAGGAAATGAGCGCCAGCATCCAGGAGATCAGCAAGAACGCCACCGAGGCGGCCCGGATCGCGGGTGACGCGGTCGCCACCGTGCGGGACGCCGACAGCACCATCGGGCGGCTGGGCGGCTCCAGCAGCGAGATTGGCGAGGTGATCAAGACCATCACCGCCGTGGCGGAGCAGACCAACCTCCTCGCCCTCAACGCCACCATCGAGGCGGCACGGGCCGGCGAGGCGGGAAAGGGCTTCGCGGTCGTGGCCAACGAGGTCAAGGAACTGGCCAAGGAGACCGCCCGCGCCTCCGGGGACATCGGCCGCAAGGTCCTCGCGATCCAGCAGGACACCGCCTCCGCGGTCGACGCGATGCGCGGGATCCTGTCGGTGGTCACCCGCATCAGCGATGCCCAGACCACCATCGCCAGCGCGGTGGAGGAGCAGACCGCCACCACCAACGAGATCAACCGGAACCTCTCCGAGGCGGCCCACGGCACCGGCGAGATCGTCCAGAATGTCGAGGGCCTGGCTGCGGCCGCGAACGGCACCCACCGGGGCGCCGGCCAGACCCAGCAGGTCTCCTCCGAGCTGGCCCGGATGGCGGCGGTGCTCCAGGGGCTGGTGGCACAGTTCCGCTATGAAGAGCCGGGCTCTACCCCTCGAGGGGGAGAAAACCTGACGCCGCGTTCAGTCCCCGGGCCGGGGAGCCGATACTCGATGCGATAGCCGAGACCGGTATTTCCACCGCCTGTGTGTCAGGCAGGGCCCGAGGGATCGATGCGCTGGACCATCCAACGATTGCTGCTCGCCCTGGTGCTGCTGGGCAGCGCCATGGCCGCCCTGGTGGGTGCGGTCGGGTATCGCAACACCACGACCGCCCTGAACGCCGATGGTGAGCTGCTGGCCCAGTCGGCCGCGCTCCGCCAGGCGATGCTGGCCGACATGATGCACGACGCTCTCCGGGGCGACGTGCTTCGCGCCATCTTCGCCGCCCGCGCCACCCCCGGCGAGCGCGACACCGTCTTCAACGACCTCTCCACCCACATCACCACCTTCCGGGACGCGCTGGCCGACAGCGCCCTGGTCCACGCCGGCGACACGGTGCAGGTGGTGCTCCGCGGGCTGGAGCAGCCGCTGGCCGACTACTTCGCCGCCGCCGACTCCACCGTGCACCTGGCCTTCCGCGATCGGGGCGCCGCCGAGCGCCGCTATCCCGCCTTCCAGGCGGCGTTCGAGCGGCTCGAGGTCGGGATGGACGAGCTGGGCGACGCGGTGCAGTACAGCTCCGCCAGCGTCGTCGCCAAGACCTCGGCCGCCAACCGAGCCGCCCGCTACGAGATCCTCGGCGTCATCGCCTTCGGGGTGCTGCTCGCCCTGCTGGTGGGCCAGGCGGTGTCGCGCCGGGTGGTGCACGACGTGACGGAGATCCGCCGGGTCACCACCCTCGTGGGCGCCGGCGACTTCCGGAGCACCGCCAACGTCACCGCCGCGAACGAACTGGGCGAGACGGCCCAGGCGCTCAACCAGGCCATCGCCGGGATGCGGGCGGCGCTGGAGGCCGACCAGGTCGACTGGCGCCAGGTGGGTGAGCAGCGGGCCGAGATCGTGCGTATCAAGCAGCTGGTGGAGAACGCCCCGATCAACATCATGTGGGCCGACCGGGACCTTGCCCTCCGTTACCTCAATCCCGCCTCCCTCGCGGCGCTCCGGGGCCTCGCGGCCCACCTGCGCGTCCGACCCGAGGAGATGGTGGGCCAGCCGATCGACGCCTTCCACGCCTTTGCGCCCGCGGAGCGCGCCATCCTGGCCGACGCGTCGCGGCTCCCCTGGCAGTCGCGTTTCCCGCTGGGCGGCGACACGATCGACCTCACCGCCACCGCCATGCGGGACGAGCGGAACGAGGTGGTCGGCGTGATGCTGACCTGGGAAGTCGTCACCGCCCGGCTCGCCGCCGAGGCGAAGGTGAAGGCGGCGCAGGCGCGCGAGCTGGAGCTGGCGGAAGAGCGCCGCAATGCCGAGCGGGCCGACGCCGAGCGGCGCCAGCGCGAGGCCGATGCCCGCGAGGCCGAGGTGCGCGGTCGCGCCGAGTCGGAGCAGCGCCAGGCCGCGGAGCTGCGCGGCAAGGTGGACCAGATTCTCTCGGTGGTGGAGCATGCCGCCCGCGGCGACCTGACCCGCGAGATCACCGTGCGGGGCGAGGACGCGATCGGGCGGCTGGGCGAGGGGCTGGCGGGCTTCTTCCGGACCCTGCGCGGGAGCCTCGCCAACATCACCCGCACCGCCGGTACGGTGCACACCGCCTCCTCCCAGGTGCACGCCGTGGGCCAGAAGCTGGGCGAGGTCGCCAGCGAAACGTCGGCCCAGGCCACCGTGGTCGCGGCCGCCGCCGACGAAGTGAGCCGGAACGTGCAGACGGTCGCCTCCGGCACCGAGGAGATGTCGGCCTCGATCCGGGAGATTGCGAAGAGCGCCTCCGAGGCGGCCCGGGTCGCCAGCCAGGCGGTGAAGGCCACCGAGCGGACCAACGCGAGCGTCGGGAAGCTGGGCGCCTCGAGCGGCGAGATCGGCAAGGTGATCAAGGTGATCACCTCGATCGCGGAGCAGACCAACCTGCTCGCGCTCAACGCCACCATCGAGGCGGCCCGGGCGGGCGAGGCGGGGAAGGGCTTTGCGGTGGTGGCCAACGAGGTGAAGGAACTGGCCAAGGAGACCGCCCGCGCCACCGAGGACATCGGCGGCCGGATCGAGGCGATCCAGGCCGACACCACCGGGGCGGTCGAGGCGATCCGGGAAATCAGCGAGATCATCTCCCAGATCAACGCGATCCAGACCACCATCGCCGGCGCGGTGGAGGAGCAGACCGCCACCACCAACGAGATGAGCCGCAACGTCTCCGACGCGGCCCGCGGGGCCCAGGAGATCGCGGCGAACATCCAGGGGCTGGCCCGGGCGGCGCAGGGGACCACCGAGGGCGCCGAGCGGAGTCAGTCGGCGTCGGCCGACCTGGCCCGGGCGTCGACCGACCTGCGCCAGCAGGTCGAGCAATTCCAGATCGGCGACGTGGTGGCCCCTCCCGTCGCCCCCACCCGGGTGAGCGTGCGGGTCTAGCGCTCGCCCCGGGACCGCCACCGGCGAACGGCCCAGCCCCGCGCTCCAGCTCCGGAGTGCGGGGCTTCTTCACGGAAAATTCAAGTATGACTCTCCGCGCGCCGAAATACTACACTCGGGCCGGCAATTCGGCCCGCGTGTCCGGTCACCGTGCGCGGCGGGCGATCCCGCCCGCGCCAAACGCCGTCCAGGGCGGAATGGAGATCCACCGTGTCAGCCATCACGCAGGGTCAGGGACGTCCCATATACACCGCCGGCATCGAGCCCGGCGCCGTGGAAGCGGAGCTGGCGGAACCGCAGCACCTGCAGGACCTCGTGGGGGCGGTCAGCCGCTCCCAGCTGGTCATCGAGTTCGACCTCGACGGCACCATTCTCACCGCCAACGCGCTGTTCCTGGCGGCGGTGGACTACACCCTGGGCGAGATCCAGGGCCGGCATCACCGGATGTTCGTCGAGCCTGGCTATGCCGACAGCGGCGAGTACCGGGCCTGGTGGTCGGCGCTGACCGCCGGCCGTTTCCAGAGCGGCCGGTTTCTGCGGCTGGGCCGCGGGGGCCGGCAGGTGTGGATCCAGGCGACCTATACCCCGGTCACGGACCGGGCCGGCCGCCCCTACAAGGTGATCAAGTTCGCCACCGACATCACCCGGGAGCGGGAGGCCGAGCTGGCGCGGGAGCGGGAGGTGAAGGCCTCGCAGTCGGTCTTCACCGCGCTCGACCTGTCCCAGGCGCGCATCGAGTTCTCCCCGGATGGCACCGTGCTCGCTGCCAACGAGAACTTCCTGCGGGCCCTCGGCTATCGGGCCGACGAGGTGCAGGGGGCGCATCACCGGATGTTCTGCGACCGTGAGCTCACCGTCTCGCCGGAGTATGGGCGGTTCTGGAGCGATCTCGCGGCTGGCCGCTTCCAGGCGGGGCGCTTCCGCCGGATTCGCAAGGATGGCCAGGAGGTCTGGATCCAGGCGTCCTACAACCCGGTCCGGGACGACCAGGGGCGGGTGACGCGGGTGATCAAGTACGCGGTCGACATCACGGCCGAGCAGCAGGCGGCGCAGGCCGCGGAGGTGCGCGAACGCCAGGCCGCCCAGGCGCTGGTCACCACCGCCGACACCCTGGCAACCCAGGCGGCCCAGCTCACCAGCGCCAGCGATCTCATCCGCACCAGCACCGAGGAAAGCGCCACCCAGGCCAACACGGTCTCGGCCGCGGCGGAGCAGGTCTCGCGCAACGTGCAGACGGTGGCGACCGGCACCGAGGAGATGAGCGCCAGCATCCGGGAGATCGCCAAGAGCGCATCCGACGCCGCCCAGGTCGCGGCGCAGGCGGTCCGGGTGGCCACCGAGACCAACGGCACCGTCACGCGGCTCGGCAGCTCCAGCGCGGAGATCGGCAAGGTGATCAAGGTGATCACCTCGATCGCCCAGCAGACCAACCTCCTCGCGCTCAATGCCACCATCGAGGCGGCGCGGGCCGGTGAGGCGGGGAAAGGGTTCGCGGTCGTGGCCAACGAAGTGAAGGAACTCGCCAAGGAAACCGCCCGGGCCACCGAGGATATCGGCCTCAAGATCGAGGCGATCCAGAGCGACACCGGGAGCGCGGTCACGGCCATCCGCCAGGTGGGCGAGATCATCGGACAGATCAACGCCATCCAGGGGACCATCGCGAGTGCGGTCGAGGAGCAGACCGCCACCACCAACGAGATCGCCCGGAACGTGAGCGAGGCGGCCCGGGGGGCGGCGGAAATCGCGCAGACCATCACCGGGGTCGCCACCGGCACCCGGGAGCTGGCCCGGGTGTCCGAGGAGTCGGGTGCCTCCGCGGCATCCCTCTCCGCCCTGGCCGCCGACCTCCAGCGCCAGGCCCGGGCGGCGCTCTCCCGGTAGCGGCGGGCTCAAGCCCGGCCGTCGCCGTCCGATACTCGACAGACTGGCGTTCCCGCCTCCCGGTCCCGGGAGGCGGGCGGCCAGGTCCCGTGCCGCCCCACCGCGTCTCCCCTCGGCTCAATCTCTCCCTGCCCTCAGCCGATACTCGCTGCATCCAGAGCGGGACCCTCAACACGGGCGCCGGAGACGGGCATGAGCGACATGGACGAGATCGTCAAGGAATTCCTGGTCGAGAGCAGCGAAGGCCTGGACCAGCTGGACCGCAACCTCGTGGCGCTGGAGCAGAAGCCCGGGGACAAGGACCTCCTCGCGGGCATCTTCCGCTGCATCCACACCATCAAGGGCACCAGCGGCTTCCTCGGCTTCAGCAAGCTCGAGTCGGTGACCCACGTGGGCGAGAGCCTCCTCTCCGACCTCCGCGACGGCAAGAAGGTGCTGACGCCGGAGATCACCAGCGCGCTGCTCCGCCTGGTCGACGCGGTCCGTGGCATGCTGGCCACGATCGAGTCGAGCGGCCAGGACGGCCAGGACGACTTCAGCGAGCTGGTGGGCCTGCTGACCCGGCTCCAGAAGGGCGAAGCCGCTCCGGCCGCGGAGCAGGAGGCGGCCCCGGCCAAGGGAAAAAAGTCCCGTAAGAGCGGCCCCAGCGCGCAGGTGACCGAGGAGGTCGCCGCCGCGGCGCCTGCCCCCGCGCCCGCGCCGGCCCCCGTGGCCGCTCCGGTGGAAGCGGCGGCTCCCGCCCCTGCCCCCGCGCCGGCTGCGGCCAGCGCCGAAGCGGCCGCGCCCGCGGCGCCCTCCGCCGGCGACAGCAACATCCGGGTGGACGTGGGGCTCCTCGACAAGCTGATGAACCTGGTGGGCGAGCTGGTGCTCGCCCGGAACCAGATCCTCCAGTACACCGCGAACCAGGACGACAGCAGCTTCGTCGCCACCTCGCAGCGGCTCAACCTGATCACCACCGAGCTGCAGGAAGGGGTCATGAAGACCCGGATGCAGCCGATCGGGAACGTGTGGGCCAAGTTCCCGCGGGTGGTGCGCGACCTCGCGGTCGCCTGCAAGAAGCAGGTGCGCATCGACATGGAGGGGAAGGAGACGGAGCTCGACCGCACCATCATCGAGGCGATCAAGGATCCGCTCACCCACATCGTGCGCAACTCGGTCGACCACGGGATGGAAATGCCCGAGGCGCGGGTGGCGCGCGGCAAGCCGGCCGAGGGCCGGCTGCTGCTCCGGGCCTACCATGAGGGCGGGCAGGTCAACATCGAGATCTCCGACGACGGCGGCGGGGTCAACACCGAGCGGGTCAAGGAGAAGGCGATCCAGAAGGGGATCATCACCGCGGAGCAGGCGGGCCGGATGGCCGACCGCGAGCTGGTGAACCTGATCTTCGCCCCCGGCTTCTCCACCGCCGAGAAGGTCAGCAACATCTCGGGCCGCGGCGTGGGCATGGACGTGGTGAAGACCAACATCGAGCGGATCGGTGGCATGGTCGACGTCCAGAGCGTCGCCGGGCAGGGCACCACCCTCAAGATCAAGATCCCGCTCACCCTCGCGATCATCCCCGCGCTGGTGGTCACCACCCAGGGCGACCGCTTCGCGATCCCGCAGGTCTCCCTGCTCGAGCTGGTGCGCCTCGAGGGCGACGAAGCGAAGAAGCAGATCGAGATGGTCTACGGCGCGCCGGTCTGCCGGCTCCGCGGCCGGCTGCTTCCGCTGGTGAACCTGTCGCAGTCGCTCGGGCTCCAGGGCGACTTCTGGGGGCCCAGCGGCCGCTCCGGCGAGGCGGTGAACATCGTGGTGCTGCAGGCCGACGAGCACACCTTCGGGCTGGTGGTCGACGAGATCAACGACACCGAGGAAATCGTGGTGAAGCCGCTGGGCAAGCAGGTGAAGGGGCTCAACGCCTACGCCGGTGCCACGATCATGGGCGATGGCCGGGTGGCGCTGATCCTCGACGTGATGGGGCTGGCCCAGCGCGCCCAGGTGGTCTCCGAGGCCCGGGCCCGGGCCGCGTCGAGCGCGGTGGAAACCCGCGCCGCCGGCAACGATACCCGCCAGATGCTGCTCCTCTTCCGGCTGGGCGCCGACCGCCGCCTGGCGATCCCGCTCTCGCTGGTGGCCCGGCTGGAGGAGTTCAAGCGGGCCGAGGTGGAGCGCGCCGGCGAGCACCAGGTGGTGCAGTACCGCGACCGGCTCCTGCCGCTGCTCCAGCTCACCGACCTGCTGGGCGAGCCCAGCACCGCGTCCGACAGCGAGACGCTCCCGGTGGTGGTCTACACCCACAACGGCCAGGACGTCGGCCTCGTGGTGGAGAACATCATCGATATCGTCGAGGAGAACATCACCATCCACCGGCGCCAGCGCGAAGGCGCGGTGTACGGCACCGCGGTGATCCAGGAGAAGGTCACCGATATGCTCGATGTGCATGCCCTGATCGATCACGCGGATGTCCTGCTCTACGCGGGCACCGCCGAACTTGCCGGCGCGGGAGTCTGAGGCCATGGAGACCGAACGCCAGTTCTGCACCTTCGTCCTGGGCGACCTCTTCTTCGGGATCGAGGTCCACACCGTCCAGGAAGTGATCCGGGCGCAGATGATGACCCGGGTGCCGCTCGCCCAGCGGGCGATCCGCGGCCTGATCAACCTGCGGGGCCAGATCGTCACCGCGATCGACCTGCGCGAGCGGCTGGGTCTCCCGCCGCTCGACGACGGGCGCGAGCCGATGAACGTCGTGGTGCGCACCGCCGAAGGCGCGGTGAGCCTGCTGGTGGACGAGATCGGCGACGTGCTCGAGACCGAGGCGGAGCAGTACGAGGAGCCGCCCGAGACCCTGCCGGCGTGGGCCCGCGAGCTCATCACCGGGGTCTACAAGCTCCCCGACCGGCTCCTGCTCGTGCTGGACACCGAGAAGACCCTCATGCTGGATGCCGCCGGCGCCCGCTGACCCCGGGCCCGCGGCAGGGACGCCCCAGCGGCCAGAACGCAAGGAGCGCGTTGTCATGACCGAGACCACCGTACCGGCGCGTACCAGCGCGCCGACCGACCCGCTTGCCACGCCCCGCCTCCTCGAAGGCCTGGCGCAGGCGAGTGCGATCGTGTTCCTGGCCGACCGGCACCAGCGGATCGTGGCGGCCAGCAACGCCGCGCGGGCCGTGGTGGCGAAGCTCGGCTTTGCCGGCGCCGCGCTCGAGGGACTCGAGCTCGCCGCGGTGCACGGCAGTCCGGCCGGCTTCCGTGAGGCGGTGGCCGACCCGGCGAAGCTGCCGTTCGAGCACAAGATCAAGAACGACACCGGTGTCTTCAAGTGCGTGGTGACCGCCGTGCCCGACGAGAGCGGCGCGGTGGCCGGCTACGCGGTGGGCTGGGAAGACCAGACCAAGCGCAACCGGGTCGAGGTCGAGCTCGGCCGGGTGCTCTCGATGATCGAGAGCTGCCCCACCAACATCATCTGCGGCGATCCCGACCTCACCATGCAGTACGTGAACCCCGCCGGGCGCGCCTCGCTGGAGCGGCTCGGGGGGGTGCTGCCGGTGCGGGTCGACGCGATCTCGGGGAAGTCGATGACGGTCTTCTTCGACCAGCCGCAGGAGGCCGCCCGGATCCTGGCCGATCCCGCCCGGATGCCGTGGCGTACCCGCTCCCACTTCGGGCGCGAGAGCGTCGACTTCGTCGTCAGCGCCACCTGGGACCACCAGAAGCGCTACATCGGCCCGATGCTGACCTGGGACGTGGTCACCGAGCGGCTCGCCCTGGAGCAGTCGGCCAAGGAGTCGCGCGAGCGGGAGCAGCGCGAGGCCGACGAGCTGCGCCACAAGGTGGACCAGATTCTCGAGACGGTGCACGCCGCCGCCACCGGCGACCTGACCCGCCCGGTCACCGTGAGCGGGAGCGACACCATCGGGCGGCTGGGCACCGAGCTGGCCCGCTTCCTCGAGGACCTGCGCCAGAGCATCGCCGGGATCAGCCGCCACGTGCAGACCCTGGCCGCCGCCACCGAGGAGCTCTCGGCGGTGAACAAGAGTGTCAGCGACGGCGCCGCCGAGACCAGCACCCAGGCCCAGGTGGTGACCGCGTCCTCCAGCGAAGTCAGCCAGAGCGTCACCACGGTGGCCGCCGGCACCGAGGAGATGGGCGCCAGCATCCGGGAGATCGCCAAGAACGCCGCCGATGCCGCGCGGGTCGCGGCCGAAGCGGTGGTGACCGCCGACAAGACCACCGAGGTGATGGACCAGCTGGGCGGATCGAGCCGCGAGATCGGCAAGGTGGTGAAGCTGATCACCACCATCGCGCAGCAGACCAACCTGCTGGCCCTCAACGCCACCATCGAGGCGGCCCGCGCCGGCGAGGCGGGACGGGGTTTCGCGGTGGTGGCCAACGAGGTGAAGGAACTGGCCAAGGAGACCGCCCGCGCCACCGAGGAGATCGGCCGGAAGATCGACGCGATCCAGAACGACACCGGCCACGCCGTGACCGGGATCCGCGCGATCAGCGAGATCATCCGCCGCATCAACGAGATCCAGACCACGATCGCCGGGGCGGTGGAGGAGCAGACCGCCACCACCAGCGAGATGAGCCGGAACATCGCCGACGCCGCCCGCGGCACCAGCGAGATCAGCCGGAGCATCGCGGGGATGGCCCAGGCCGCCCTCGAAACCAGTGAAAGCACCGGCAACAGCCAGCGCGCCACCAGCGAGCTCGCCGCGATGGCGAGCGACCTGCGGAGCCTGATCGGCCGGTTCCGCTACGAGGCCCGCTGATGTCCCGCACCGCCGCCCCGGCCGAGGCCGGGCTGTTCGAACGGCTGGGCGGGGTCGACGCGCTGGAACGGGTCGCGGGCCGGCTGGTGCCGCGGCTCGCCGCCGACCCGGTGCTGGCCGGCCTGGTCCGCGCCGACACCGCCGAGCTCCGCTGGCAGATCCAGATGATCCTGATCGACCGGCTCAAGGGGCCGATGGCCTACGACGGCCCCGACCCGGCCGGCCTCGTCCGGCATCGGGGGATCGACGCGGCGAAGTGGCGCCAGATCCTGGGCCACACCCTCGCCTGCCTCGCGGTCGAGGCGCAGGACGAGACCAGCCTCGCCGAGGCGGAGCGCCTCCTCGAGGCGTTCGGCTTCTCGCTCGGCTTCGGGCGGGCGCCGGCGGAGCCGGCCTTCGACCTGGTGAGCGCCGCGGTGGCGACGGTGGCCGCGGCGGGGCACGCCAACCGGCCGCTGTTCGTGACCGGTCCCGACCTGGTGCTGCTGCATCTCAACGACCTGGCCCGCGCCGCCACCGAGGCGGTGGATGGCGAGCTGCGCCGCGCCTTCGGCCGCGGGGCCAGGGGGCTCCTGAACCAGTCGCTGCTCAAGATCTATCCCGCGCCCACCCGGCTCCAGGCGGTGATCGACGACGTCAGTCATCTCCCCCGCGAGGTGGCCTGGAGCTTCGGTCACGTGGTGTGGAAGTGCTGGGTCCACGCGGTGCGCCGGGACGATGGCGTGCTTGCCGGCTTCGCGGTCGCCTGGGAGGACGAGAGCGCCCGGAGCCGGGCCCAGGCCGCCTTCGAGCGGCTCCGCGCCGAGGCCGAGGACCTGCCGGTGCCGGTGATGTTCCCCGACGCCACCTGCGAGCGGTGGTACGGCAACGCCGCCTGCGAGGTCGCGCTCCAGCGGCTGGGGCCCTATCTGGCGCGGCCGGTGAACCCGCTCGACGGCGTGCCGGTGCAGCTCTTCTTCCCCGATGAGGAGGAGCGCACCCGGATCTTCCGCGACCCGAAGCAGCTCCCCGCCAAGAAGCAGGTGAAGATCGGGCCGGAGACGGTGGCGGTCCTGGTGACCGCCGTGCTCGACGAGGAGCAGCGCTACCTCGGCCCGCAGATGACCTGGGAGATCGTGCACTTCACCCCCGAGGCCCAGCGCCAGCCGGCGCCGGCGCCGGACGGGAAAGTCCGTCATTCCGTGGAGCGCAGCGACGAGGAATCCCTGACTACTTCTTCGGAAAAAGCAGGGATCCCTCGCTCCGCTCGGGATGACAGACCCGGTAGTTCCTCCGCCCCCGCTCGGGATGACAGACCTGGTAGTCCGTCCACCCGCCTGCGCGACGAGGCCCGGAGCGTCGAGGCCGCCGCCCAGGAGCTGCTGCTTTTCTCCCGGCTGCTGCTCAGCGTCGCCGACGAAGCACAGGCCCAGGACCATGTCGCCCCGGTCTCGCCGGAGGTGCTGGCGGAGGAAGCGGTGAAGAACCGGGACGAGACCACCACCGTGGCGCACGCCGCGCTGGCAGTGCTGGAAGCGGCCCGCGGCGTCACCGCGACCCATCCCCGGCGGGAAGAGACCGAGAAGGCGCTCGCGACCCTGAACGGCATCGCGCGGCGGGCCAACCGGCTGGCGCTCGATGGGGCCCTCCTCGCGGTGCAGGACGAGACCGCGGTGCAGAGCGTGGCGCTGGCCGATGCCTCGCGCCAGCTCTCCGCCCAGCTGGTGGAGCAGGTCCGCGCCCTCAGCGCCCGGGCCCAGGCCTCGACCGATGTGCTGCGCCAGGGGGCCGCGACCGCCGCACGGCTCGCGGGTCTCCGGGCCCAACTGGGTGACGCGGCGGGGCGCGAGGGAGCGGGCTGATGCCCCCGCTGCGCGTCCTCATCGTCGACGACGCCGTCATCGTCCGGCGGCTGATCATGCAGGCGCTCGCCGCGGACAAAGCGTTCGACGTCCTCGGTTCGGCCTCGACCGGGCTGCTCGCGCTCGATCGCATCCGCACCCTCAGGCCCGACGTGGTCACCCTCGACCTCGACATGCCGGAGATGGACGGCTTCGAGGCGCTCCGCCGCATCCGGCAGGAGTGGCCCTCGCTGCCGGTGCTGATCTTCACCGGCGCCGAGGAAGAGGAAGTGACCGCCGAACTCCAGGCGCTGGGGGCCAACGGCACCCTGCGCAAGCTCCCGCACGAGGGGAACATGCGGGGCGCCATCGGCTGGGTGCAGGAGAAGCTGGCGCCGGCGCTCAAGCAGCTGCCGCGGGTCAGCATCCGCCCCGCCACGCCGCCAGCGGCGGCGCCCACCGCACCGGCCGCGCCGGCCGCGCCGGTCCCGGAGGTGTCGCGCCCGCCGGTGGCGCGGGTGGCCGCCCCCCGCCCGAGCCGGAGCCCGGCGGTGCTCGGGGTCGGCGCCTCGACCGGCGGTCCCAACGCGCTCGAGGCCTTCCTCTCCGATCTCCCCGGCGACCTGGGGCTCCCGATCGTGCTGGTGCAGCACATGCCCGAGGGGTTCACTCGGCTGCTGGCGGACCGGCTGAACGTGAAAACGCCGTTTGGCGCGATCGAGGCGAAGGGGGGCGAGGTCCTGGTCCCCAACTGCATCTACATCGCCCCGGGGGACCGGCACCTGGTGGTCGAGCGGCATCATGAAGGAATTCGACTTCAGACCAACCTTGCTCCACCCGAGAATAGCTGCAGGCCCGCCGTGGACGTGCTCTTCCGCTCGCTGGCGGAGGTCTACGGGGACGCCACCCTCGCGGTGGTGCTCACCGGCATGGGTCAGGACGGGATGCTCGGCGCCGAGCGGATCGTGAAGGCGGGCGGCCGGGTCGTGGTCCAGGACGAGGCCAGCAGTGTGGTCTGGGGAATGCCGGGCGCGGTGGCCCGGGCAGGGCTGGCCGACCGGGTGCTGCCTCTCGATGCCTTGGCAGCCGAAATCGCCACCAGGGTCCGGGGTGCTCGCCGAGAGCCTGCAAGGAGCGAACAAGCGTGGCCTTGAGTCCGGCAGACTTCCAGTTCGTCAGTACGCTGGTGCGCCAGCGTTCCGCCATCGTGCTCGAGCCGGAGAAGGCCTACCTGCTCGAGGCGCGGCTGTCGCCGCTCGCGCGGAACGAGGGCTTCGCCAGCATCGACGCGATGGTGGCCCAGATGCGGGCCCAGCCCTACAACGGGCTGCACCGCAAGGTCGTCGAGGCGATGACGACCAACGAGACCAGCTTCTTCCGCGACCTCCATCCGTTCGAGGCGCTCAAGACGGTCGTGATTCCCGAGGTGCTCAAGCACCGGCAGGCCGACCGCAAGCTCAACATCTGGTGCGCGGCCAGCTCCAGCGGGCAGGAGCCGTACACCATCGCCATGACGCTGATGGATCACTTCCCCCAGCTCGCCGGCTGGCAGGTGAAGATCCTCGCCACCGACATCTCGGGCGAGATGATCCAGCGGAGCAAGGCGGGACGCTACGGCCAGATCGAGGTGAACCGGGGGCTCCCCGCCAACCTGCTGGTCAAGTATTTCGAGAAGAAGGGGATGGAGTGGGTGGTGAAGCCCGAGGTCCAGCGGCTCACCGAGTTCCGCGAGCTCAACCTGATCGAGCCGTGGGGCACGCTGCCGCCGATGGACGTGGTCTTCCTGCGGAACGTCCTGATCTACTTCGACGTCGACACCAAGCGCGCGATCCTCAACAACGTGCGCAAGGTGCTCCAGCCCTGGGGCTACCTCTTCCTGGGCGGGGCCGAGACCACGATCAACCTCGGCGACACCTTCAACCGGGTGCAGTTCGACCGGGCCGGCTGTTACCGGCTCAAGAGCGCGTAGGGGGACGTGATGCAGTTTCTCGAGGAGGAAATCGCGCAGGTCGCCAGCGTCGTGTGGGACTCGGTGCTGGGGCTGCACCTCGACCGGCGGCGGGAGCTGCCGGCGGGACACACCCGGATGGTGGCCGGGAGCGTCCAGTTCACCGGCGCCTGGGAGGGCGCGGTGATCATCGAGACCACCGCCGAGTTCGCCCGGCAGGCCGCGGCGACGATGTTCGGGGTGGAGGCCACCGCCGCCACCACCGCCGACACCCAGGACGCGATGGGCGAGCTGGCCAACATGACCGGCGGCAACGTGAAGTCGCTGCTGCCCGAGCCCTGCCGGCTCTCCCTCCCCACGGTCATCGAGGGCGACGACTTCTCCACCGGGTTCCCCGGGGGCGAGCTGCTGACCACCGTGGCGTTCGAGTGCCAGGGGGCGCCGCTGGTGGTGCGCCTGATCAAGAAGCGGGAACAGGAGCACGCCGCATGAGCACCGAGAACACGACCCGCCGGGAGTTCAGCCGGGTGGCGGTGCACCTCAAGGCCGAGGTGACCGCGGACGGCACGGTGTACCGGGAAGGGACGATGGAGAACCTGAGCCTCAAGGGCGGGTTCTTCCGGACCCAGGCCACGCTCCGCGACGGGCAGCCGGTCGCGGTGCGCCTGCATCTCGACGGCACCGAGATCGAGGTCCACACCCGCGGGATGGTGGTGCGGGGCGGGGAAGGCGGCTTCGCCATCCAGTTCACCGAGATCATCGGGCTCGACAGCCTCGAGCACCTGCGGAACATCATCATGTTCAACACCCACGACCCGCACCAGGTCGAGGAAGAGTTCCACGGGCACCTGGGGTTGAAGAAGCCGGAGTAGCAGGAGCAGGGATGCCCTCGCGGCGCCCGGGATGACAGAACCGGGCGATCGGCGGGCAGACGGTGACGTCCCTGGTCTCCCTGCAGGAGTAGCCGATTTCGCCCGCTGGACCCCCACCCGCCGGTCAAGCCACACCCTCCCGCTGCCGATACTCAGGACGTGCATCCCGGGCTGGTCCGGGATCGAGGGGAGGGTCCTGTGCGCGTACTCATCGCCGAAGACGACCGGACATCCCGGCTGGTTCTCGAGCGGACGATCACCAAGCTGGGTTACGAGCTGAGCTCGGCGGAGGATGGCGCGGAGGCGCTGACCCTCTTCCACCGGGATCGCCCCCAGGTGGTGATCACCGACTGGATGATGCCGAAGCTCGACGGGCTGGAGCTCTGCCGCCGCATCCGGGAGGAGACCCAGAACGACCGCTACACCTACCTGATCGTGCTGACGGCGCTGGGCGGGAAGCGGAACTACCTCGAGGCGATGGACGCGGGCACCGACGATTTCATCACCAAGCCGTTCGACACCGACGAGCTGGTGACGCGGCTCCGGGTGGCGGAGCGGATCGTGGGGATGGAGCGGGCCCTGAGCCAGCTCGAGGTGATGGTGGGGTGCTGTCCCGACTGCCGCCGGGTACCGCGGAAGGACGGGAAGTGGATGACGCTCCGGCAGCTGGCGACGGTGCCGGTGCCGCTGGACCGGCCGGCGGCGCGGTGTCCCGCGTGCCGGAAGGCCGAGGCGAAACAGGCGTAGGGCAGGGGAAGTCCACATCGAGAGGAGGCCGCAGTGCGCGCGCTGGTAGTCGACGATTCGCGGGCCATCCGCAGCATCATCGGGAAGGCCGTCAAGGAGCTGGGCTTCGAGGTCCTCGAAGCCGGCCACGGGCGGGAAGCCCTCGAGCGCCTCGCGGCCGAGGGTCGCGTGGAGCTGATCCTGGTGGACTGGAACATGCCCGAGATGAACGGCTTCGATTTCCTGGTCGCCGCCCGGCAGAATCCGGACTGGAAGGACACCGTCATCATGATGGTGACCACCGAGACCGAGATGAGCCAGATGCAGCGGGCGCTCGATGCCGGGGCCAACGAGTACGTGATGAAGCCGTTCACCCGCGACGTGCTGCGGGAGAAGCTCCAGCTGGTGGGCCTGGCCACCGCCTGATCATGCCGAAGATCCGCGTGCTGGTGGTCGACGACGCCGTCGTGGTCCGGAAGATCGTGACCGACGTGCTCGCCGCCGACCCCGAGATCGAGGTGGTCGGGACCGCGGCCAATGGCCGCCTGGCGCTTGCCAAGATCGGCCAGCTCAATCCGGACCTCGTCACGCTCGATATCGAGATGCCCGAGCTCGACGGGCTGCAGACGCTGGTGGAACTCCGCAAGACCCACCGGCGCCTGCCCGTCATCATGTTCAGCACCCTCACCGAGCGGGCGGCGTCGGCGACGCTCGACGCCCTGGCGCGGGGCGCCTCCGACTACGTCACCAAGCCCTCCAACGTGGGCAGCGTGGGGCTGGCGCAGGAGCGGATCCGCGAGGAGCTGATCCCCAAGATCAAGGCGCTCTGCGGGGTGAAGCCCGCGGCGCCGCCGGTGCTCCCGGCGAAGGCCGCCGCCCCGGCCGCGAAGAGCGCCACGCCGGCCCGTCCCCTGCTCGTGCCCCGGCCGGCGCTCCCCACCCGGATCGACATCCTGGCCATCGGCGTCTCGACCGGCGGGCCCAACGCCCTCGCGGCGGTGATCCCCGCGCTCCCGGCCGAGTTTCCGGTCCCGGTCGTGATCGTGCAGCACATGCCGCCGGTCTTCACCCGCTTCCTCGCCGAGCGGCTCAGTGCCTCGTCGCCCCTCACCGTGAAGGAGGGCGAGGATGGTGCGGTGGTCGAGCCCGGCACCGTGTGGGTGGCGCCCGGCAACTATCACATGACGCTCCGCAAGGACGGCGAACGGGTGCGCCTGGTGCTCAACCAGGAGCCGCCGGAGAACTCCTGCCGCCCCGCGGTCGACCCGCTCTTCCGCTCGGTCGCCCAGCTCTACGGCAACCGCGCCCTCGGCCTGATCCTCACCGGCATGGGCCATGACGGCCTGGCCGGCTCCGAGGCGATCCGCGCCGTCGGCGGGAGCATCGTGGCGCAGGACGAGGCCACCTCGGTGGTCTGGGGGATGCCGGGCGCGGTCGCGGGGGCGGGCCTCGCCGAGGCGATCCTGCCGCTCGAGAAGGTGGCCACCGACCTGGTGCTGCGCGCCCAGACCGGCCGCCTGCCGCGCCTGCCCGGGGCGGTGCCGTCCTCCACGCTCGTCGGCTGACCCGCCATGCCCCGGCTCTCCGCGGGACGCGCCGTCCCCGAATGCCCCGTGAGGAAAACATGAGAATCCTCACGGTCGAGGACGACCCGCTCACCCGCCGGGTGATGATCGCCGTCCTCGAGCAGCTCGGCCACAGCGTGGTCACCGCCGGCGACGGCATCGCCGGCTGGGAGCAGTTCGAGCTCGACCAGGCCGACGTGGTGATCACCGACTGGATGATGCCGCGGCTCGACGGGCTCGAGCTGGTGAAGCGGATCCGCGCCGCCGCGCGGGAGCGCTACACCTGGATCATCATGCTCACCGCGCTCAGCGGCCGGGACCGCTATCACGACGGCATGGAGGCCGGGGTGGACGACTTCATGGTGAAGCCGGTCGACCGCGGCGAGCTGCAGGCCCGCCTCCGGGTGGCGCAGCGGGTGCTGGGTCTCCAGCGCACCGTGAGCCACCTCGAGGGGCTGCTGCCGATCTGTTCGTATTGCAAGCGAATCAGGGACGAGGCCCACACCTGGTGCCAGGTCGAGGATTACGTCTCCCGCCGCACCGAGGCGACCTTCTCGCATGGCGTGTGTCCCGAGTGCTACGAGACGCACCTCAAGCCGCAGCTCGACCGGGTGGGGCAGCACATCCAGGGAGGGATCCCGTGACCAGCGCCACCATGGTGGCGGTCGACGACCTCGAGGCCGGCATGGTGCTGGCCGACGAGGTGCGCGACCAGCAGGGCCGCCTGCTCATGCCCTCGGGCACCGAGCTCACCGACCGCCACCTCCGCGCCTTCCAGATGTGGGGGATCATGACGGTGCGGATCCGCTCCGGCGACGGCACCGAGCCGGCCGAGGTCCCGCTGAGCCCCGAGGCGATCGCCGCCGGCCGCGCGGTGGTGCTCGACCGGCTGCGGGACACCGATCCCGCCCACCCCTTCATCGCGGAGCTGGTGGAACGCTGCGCCGAGCGCGAGGCCCGCCGCCTGGCCCGGAGCGGTGTCCATGCCTAGGGCCTCCGACCTGCTCAAGGGGCTGGGCAGCCTCTCGTCGCTGCCCGGCGTCTACCTCAAGCTGAACGAGGTCGTCAGCGACCCGCGCAGCTCCTCCGCCGACGTGGGTCACGTCATCGCCGAGGATCCCGGCCTCACCGCCCGGCTCCTCAAGCTGGTCAACAGCGCGATGTACAACTTCCCCTCGCGGATCGAGACGGTGAGCCACGCCATCAGCATCGTGGGCACCGCCCAGCTCCAGGACCTCGCCCTCGCCACCTCGGTGATCCGGCTCTTCGCCAGCATGCCCGAGGGGCTGGTGACGATGGAATCGTTCTGGCGCCACAGCGTCGCCTGCGGTGTCACCGCCCGCGCCATCGCCGCCCGCCGCCGGGAGAGCAACGTCGAGCGCTACTTCGTGGCGGGCCTGCTGCACGACATCGGGCGGCCGGTGATGTTCACCCAGGCCCCCGAGCCCTCCCGCACCGCGGTGACCCGGAGCCGGGAGGAGAAGGTCCCGCTGGTGGCGCTGGAGCAGCAGATCTTCGGCTTCGACCACACCCACGTGGGCCAGGCGCTGCTCGACCAGTGGAAGCTCCCCCCCGCGCTCCGCGAGGCGGTGGCCCAGCACCATCACCCCGAACGGGCCCAGCGCTTCCCCGCCGAGGCCGCGACCGTCCACGTCGCCGACATCCTGGCCAATGCCATGGCCCTCGGCTCCAGCGGCGAGACCGGGATCCCGCCCTTCGTCCCCGCCGCCTGGCAGGCGATCGGCCTGGCGCCCGGCAGCCTCGGCGACCTGATGGAGGAGTGCGAGCGGCACTACGAGGCGGCGGTGCAGGTGATCGCCGTTGATCGCTGATGAGCCCGCACACGAAGGACCAGTGGCTGGCCGACGCGCTCGACATGGTCGCGTCGCTCGCCGCCTTCCGGGGCGACGATCCCAAGGGGCTCACCCCCGAGGCGGTCCTCGCCACCGCGCGGCCGGTGCTCCGGCGGCTCTTCACCTTCGAGCGGTCCGCCTTCCTCCTGCTCGATGACGACGGGCTCGGCTTCCACATCGTCGATGCCGACCCGGCCTCGGCCGAGATGCTGCTGGAGCAGGAGATGGACGCGCTGGTGGCCACCGGCGAGTTCGCCTTTGCCGCCCAGCGCACCGCCCCGGTGGTGGTGCAGTCGCGGGTCGCGGCCGGCGGGAGCGTGCTGCTCCACACCCTCGCCACCCGCTCCCGGGTGCTGGGGATGTTCCTCGGCGTGGCGGAAGGGTCGCTCGCCGACACCCCCGACGTGCACTACAAGCTCCTCTCCATCCTCCTCGGCAACCTCGGCAGCGCGCTCGAGAGCTGCGAGCTCTACCGCGAGCTGGCCGAGTACAGCGAGGGGCTGGAACAGCTGGTCGAGAAGCGGACCCACGAGCTGGTGGTCTCCAACCAGAAGGCCCAGGCGGCGAACCGCGCCAAGAGCGAGTTCCTCGCCAACATGAGCCACGAGCTCCGCACCCCGATGAACGGCGTGATCGGGATGGCGAGCCTGCTGCTGGAGACCGAGCTCAGCGCCGAGCAGCGCGACTTTGCCCAGACGCTGCACCACTCGGCCAACTCGCTCCTCTCGCTGCTCAACGATATCCTCGACCTCTCCAAGATCGAGGCGGGCCGGCTGGTGCTCGAGCCGCTGCCGTTCGACCTGCGCGAGACGCTGGAGGATGTCGTCGCCCTGCTGGGTATCAAGGCGGTGGAGAAGGGGCTGACCTTCGTGGCCCGGATCGACCCGGCCCTGCCGCGCCGGCTGGTGGGCGACCGGGGCCGGATCCGCCAGGTGCTCACCAACCTGGTCGGCAACGCGCTCAAGTTCACCGGCGACGGCAGCATCGAGGTGCGGTTCTCCCTCCACGGGCGCAGCGGACAGGAGGTGCTCCTCCGGCTGGAGGTGCAGGACTCCGGGATCGGCATTCCCGAGGCGCAGCGCCAGCGGATCTTCGAGAAGTTCACCCAGGCCGACGCCTCCACCACCCGCCGCTACGGCGGCACCGGGCTGGGCCTCGCCATCTGCCGGGAGCTGGTGGAGTCGATGGGCGGGACGATCGGGGTCGAGGGCGTCGAGGGGATGGGCAGCACCTTCCACTGCACCTTCCAGCTCCCCGTGGCCGACGACCAGCCCGCCGAGCCCCCGGCCCTCACCGGCCAGAAGGTCCTGCTCGCGGTGCAGCACCCGGGGGAGCGGGCGATGCTCGCCGAGCTGCTCGCCGCCGAAGGGGCGTCTGTTCGGGAGGCCGCGGCGCCGCAGGCTGCACGAGACGAAATCGTGGTGACCGATCAGCCGGTTCTATCAGCCGGTTCGGCGGCGGGCCGTCTCGTGACACTGGTGAACCCCGGGCAGCGCAGCGAGCACGTCAATGCCGCGATTACCCGGCCGATCCGTCGCGGCGACCTGCTGACCGCGCTGGTCGGGAAGCCGCTGCCGCCTCAGGAAGAGCGCGGTGTGGTGGTCACGCAACCACAGCCGACCGGGGCACGGATACTGCTCGTCGAGGACACGCTGGTGAACCAGAAGGTGGCGCTCAGCATGCTCAAGCGGCTGGGACACGTCGTCACCCTGGCCCAGAACGGTCGCGAGGCGGTGGACCTCACCGCCGTCGAATCGTTCGCGATCATTCTGATGGATTGTCAGATGCCGGAAATGGATGGCTTCGAAGCCACCAGTCACATCCGCAGGCGCGAAGCGCAGGGCGCGGCCCGCACCCCGATCGTGGCGATGACCGCCCACGCGATGCAGGGCGACCGGGAGCGCTGTCTCCAGGCCGGGATGGACGACTACATCCCCAAGCCGGTGCGCCGCGAGGCGCTCGAGGCGGTGCTCACCCGCTGGCTCCCCTCGGCCGAGCCGGAGCCGGAGCCCGCGCCGCCGCCGGCGTCCGCCGCGCTCCAGTCTCCCTTCCTCGACCCCTCGGTGCTCCAGGGACTCCGCGAGATGGAGGCGGAGGGCCAGGAGGGACTCGTGGCCGAGGTGGTGCGGCTCTTCAGCGAGCAGGGGCGGCTCCTGCTGGGCGAGATCCAGGGCGCCGCGCTCAGCGGGCAGGGGGAACTGCTGGCGTCCCGGCTCCACGCCTTCAAGGGCACCGCCGGATCGGCGGGCGCGGTCGAGCTCGCGCGGGTGTGCAAGGCTTTCGAGCAGGACGCCCCGAGTCTCTCGCGCAGTGGCGCGCTCGACCGGGTCGAGGCCCTGGCCGGCGCCTTCGAGCGGGCCCGCGCGGCGCTGATGCAGGAGCTCGTGCCCCATGCGTAGGAGGCTCTTGCTGGTGGTGCTCGCCATGTTCGTGGTCGAGCTCGCCATCATGCTGGTGCTGCCGCTGCTGCACGTGCAGAGCGAGCTGGTCGCGGGGCTGATCGACGCGGTGTGCCTCTCGCTGGGTGGGGGCTACGCCCTCTGGAAGCTGGTGGCGGAACCGGTGCGCCGCGCCGCCGACGAGGCGGTGCGGGAGAGCGCCGACTCGCTGCGGGCGGTGGTGAACAGCGTCGGCGAAGTGCTCTACCGCACCGACCGCGAGGGCCGCTTCACCTACCTGAACCCGGCCTGGGAGCGGATCACCGGCCACCCGGTGGCGACCTCGCTGGGCCAGCCGATCGCGGGCTTCATGCACCCGGAGGACCGCGGGGAGGGACTCGCCGGGCGCGAAGCGCTGATCGAGGGACGGGCCGAGGACCTCCGGATCGAGTCACGGGGGGTGACCCGCGATGGCAGCATCCTCTGGCTGGAGGTGAACGCCCGGCCGCTGCGGGACGCCGCCGGCCGGATCACCGGCACCAGCGGGACGCTGAGCGACGTGACCGAGCGCCACCGCGCCCAGGAGGCGCTCGAGACCCAGGCGGCGCTCCTGGCGGTGCAGGCCCGCGAGCTGGTCAGCGCCCGCGATGCCGCCCTCAGCTCGGTGCGGGCCAAGTCCGACTTCCTGGCCAGCATGAGTCACGAGATCCGCACCCCGATGAACGGGGTGATCGGGATGGCGGGGCTCCTCCTCGATACCCGGCTCGACGCGGAGCAGCGCGAATACGCCACCGCCATCGAGCGGTCGGCCGACGCGCTGCTCACCATCATCAACGACATCCTCGACTACTCCAAGATCGAGGCGGGCAAGCTCTCCATCGAGCCGATCTCCTTCGACCTGCGGGTCGCGGTGGAGGAAGTGGTCGACCTGGTGGCGGGGCGCGCCGGCGAGAAGAACCTCGACCTGGTCACCCGGGTGGAGGGCGACCTGCCGCGCTACGTGATCGGCGACGCCGGCCGGGTCCGCCAGATTCTCACCAACCTGGTGGGCAACGCGGTGAAGTTCACCGCCAAGGGCCAGGTGCTGGTGAGCGTGGGACACTCCCCCGACAGCCCGGGGCAGCTCCGCTTCTCGGTGCAGGACACCGGCATCGGCATTCCCGCCGACAAGTTGCAGTACATCTTCGACAAGTTCACCCAGGCCGATTCCTCGACCACCCGCAACTTCGGCGGCACCGGGCTCGGGCTCGCGATCTCCCGCCAGCTCGCCGAGCTGATGGGCGGCGCCATCGGGGTGGAGAGCACCCTCGGCACCGGGTCGCTCTTCTGGTTCGACCTGCCGCTGGCGGCCGATGCCGCGCCCCGGCCCGAGATGCCGTCGCGCGCCGCGCTCCGGAACCTCCGCGCCCTGGTGGTCGAGGCCGACGGTACCAGCGCGCTGGTCTACTCCGAGCAGCTGGGCGCGGCCGGGCTCGAGACCCGCCACGTCACCAGCGGCGAGGATGCGCTCATGGCGCTGGGCCGCGCCGCCGGCGAGGGCGCGCCCTTCCAGGTGGTGCTGACCGGTCACCAGCTCAGCGACATGCAGGGCGAGACCCTCGGCCGCCTCATCAAGGCCGACGGACGGCTGGCCGACACGATCATGGTCTACCTCGCCACCACCGGGCAGCCGGGCGACGGGCGCCGGCTCTTCGAGGCGGGATTCGCGGTGTACCTGGTGAAGCCGCTGCGCCACGCCGACCTGCTCGACGCCATCGCGCGGGCCTGGGCCGACCGCGACAGCACCCGTCCCGAGCTGATCACCCGGCACCTCCTCGCCGAGACCCGCGCGGTGCACCGGAACGAGGGGACGAAGCCGGCGCCCGCCCCGGCGAGCGCCCGGCCCGCGCGGGTGCTCCTGGTCGAGGACAATGCCGTCAACCAGCGCCTCGCCCTCCGGCTCCTCGAGAAGCTCGAGTGCCAGGCGGAGCTGGCCGGCAACGGGCGGGAGGCGCTCGCGCAGCTCCAGGCCGGGACGTTCGACCTGGTGCTGATGGACTGCCAGATGCCGGAGATGGACGGCTACGAGGCCACCCGGCAGATCCGCCTCCTCGGCGAACCGCTGGCGAAGACCCCGGTGATTGCGATGACCGCCAACGCCATGCGGGGCGACCGGGAGAAATGTCTCGCCGCCGGCATGGACGACTATCTCAGCAAGCCGATCAAGGCCGAGGACCTCGGCCGGATGCTGGCCCGCTGGTCGGACGGACGGGACGGGAAGCTGAGCGCGGCGGAGACCACGGCGGTGCTCGAGGCCAACGGGTCGCTCGACCTGGACGCGCTGGCGCAGCTCAAGACCTACGACCCCAGCGGTGCGCTGGTGGCCGAGCTCTGCCGGCTCTTCCTGCAGGAGACGCCCCGCCGGCTCCAGGAGATCACCCAGGCCGCGGAGGCCAACGACGCCGAGCGCACCAGCTTCATCGCCCACGCGCTCAAGAGCACCTGCTGGATCCTCGGCGCACGGCGCATGGGCCAGATCGCGCTTGAGCTGGAGCTGCAGGGCAACGCCGGCGTGCTGGCCAGCCCCCGTGAGCAGGTGGCCGAGCTGGCCCGCGAGTATGAACTGATCCGGCCGGGGTACGAGGCCGAGCTGGATGCCGCGCTGGCGCGGGGCGGGGTGACATGATCGCCCGCACCTCGATCGTGACCCAGCTCCGGCTGCTGGGTCTGATTGCCGCGATCGGGGTGGTGGTCGTGGTGGGCACCGAGCATGCGCTGCTCCGCGGGGCGCGGCAGCGCTTCGACGAGGAACAGACCCAGCTCTCGGTGCGGCGCGCCCGCGAGGCGCTCACCCGGACCATCGCCGCCGAGCGCCAGCGGATCACCGAGACCGCCTGGTGGGACGAGGCCTACGCCTACATGCCGCTCCCCGACGGGGCCCCGGCGGCGCGGGCCTTCGAGAAGACCAACCTGCTCGACTGGCTCCCGGCCCAGTACGGCGACGAGTTCATCGGGGTCTGGCGCCCCGACCGGAAGCCGCGATTCCTCTGGACCGCGCCGGCGGTGGCGGGGATCGACACCGTGCTGCCGGTGACCGCCCTCCTCAACCGGCTCGACACCCGGCAGGCGACCGCGGGCTTTCTCGAGCTCGATCACACCCTCTGGTTCGTCACCGGGGCGATGATCCTGCCCAACAGCGGCGGTGCGCCCGGCACCCCGCCGCGTGGCTACCTGGTCGCGGCCCGGCGGGTGGGCACCGGCCTGGCCTCCGACCTGGCGACCTCGCTGCAGGAGGATGTGCAGCTCCGCCCCGCCGCGGCCTTCGCCCGCGACAAGGTCGTCCGGCAGGTGGTTGCCGGGGGTGACACCACCAGCACCACCCTCCTGGTGCCCAACTTCTTCGAGCGCCGCGCCGTCGAGATGGAGCTCAAGGCGCCCCGCGCCTTCCTCGCCGGGCTCGAGTCCTGGAGCGCCCGCTTCCTCGGCATGGTGCTGCTCCTGAGCGCGGCGCTGCTCGCGCTGGTGGCGTACTTCGCCCGGCGGCTGGTGGTGCAGCCCTTCCGCTGGCTCGGGGCCCACCTGGGTGAGATGCGGCGCACCAACACCCTCGCCCGGCTCCCCGAGGGGCCCCGCCCGGCCAAGGACTGGTCGCTCCTGATCGAGCAGTTCAACGCCCTGGCCGACGAGCGGGAATCGGCGACCCGCGCCCTCGCCACCGCGCGCGACGAGGCCCTCGAGGCCACCCGCGCCAAGAGCGAGTTCCTCGCCAACATGAGCCACGAGATCCGGACGCCGATGAACGCGATCATCGGCTTCTCCGATCTCCTCAAGCAGACCGAGCTCAGCGAGGAGCAGCGCGAGTATACCGGGCTGGTGGTGGGCGCGGCGGAATCGCTGCTCCACATCATCAACCAGATCCTCGATCTCTCGAAGGTCGAGGCGGGGAAGGTGGTGCTCGAGGAGGTGCCCTTCAACCTCCACCGGCTGGTGGGGGAAGCGATGATGCTCTTCGCGCCCCGCGCACGGGAGCGGGGGGTCGCCCTCCGCACCAGCATCGCGCCCGACGTCCCCCGCACCGTGGTGGGCGATGCCGGCCGGGTGCGGCAGGTGCTGATCAACCTGATCGGCAATGCGCTCAAGTTCACCGAGCAGGGCGAGGTGCTGCTGGCGGTGGAGGCGGTGCCCGGCAGCGGCGGGCTGGTGCGCTTCCGGGTGAAGGACTCGGGGATCGGGATCCCGCCGGAGAAGCTGGCCGCGGTGTTCGAGAAGTTCACCCAGGCCGACGCGAGCACCACCCGGCGCTACGGCGGCACCGGGCTCGGGCTCGCGATCGTCCGCGAGATCGTCAAGCTGATGCAGGGCGAGGTCGCGGTCGAGAGCACCGTCGGGTCGGGGAGCACCTTCTCCTTCACCGCCCGGCTGCCGCTGGCCGAGTCCGAGGATGCCGCGGCGGAGCCGGAGCCGGAGCAGGCGCCCGCCATCAGCGTCGGCGGGTGGCGGGTGCTGGTGGTCGACGACAACGAAGTGAACCGGATGGTGGCCCGGGCCTATCTCCAGCGGCTCGGCTGCGAGATCGAGGTGGTGGCGGGCGGCGTCGAGGCGGTGGAGCGGGTCAGGCGCGGCGGGCTCGACCTCGTCTTCATGGACGTGCAGATGCCCGAGGTGGACGGCTTCGAGGCGACGCGGCGGATCCGGGCGCTCCCCGCTCCCGCGGGACGGACCCGGGTCGTGGCGATGACCGCGAACGCGATGCAGGGCGACCGCGAACGCTGCCTGGCCGCCGGCATGGACGACTACGTCAGCAAGCCGATCCGCGAGCCCGAGCTGGTGGCGGCGCTCCGCCGGATCGACCCCGCCGGCCCGCCCAGCGCCCTGGCCGGGACAGCGCCGGAGCCGGCGATCTTCGATGCGAGCTCGCTCAAGACCCTCGCCGCCGGCACCGCCGACGGCCTCACCCTGGTGCATCGCCTGGTCGATCTCTTCACCGCCGATGCCGAGCGCCAGCTCGGCGACATGCGCGCCGCCTCGGCCCGGGGCGACTGGGCGCTGCTCGGCCGCCGTGCCCACACGCTCAAGGGCTCATCGGGAACGCTGGGGCTCGCGGGCCTCGCGGCCGCGCTCGGCATGGTCGAAGTGGCGGTGCGGGAGGCAGATCATGACGCGGCCCGGGCCGCCGCGGAGCGTCTGCCCGCCGCCGCCGGGCCGGCCCTCGCGGCCATCCGCGAGTGGCGGGGCGGGCCGCCCGCCATCGCACCCGTGGTCGCCACGGAGAGCCACGCGGCGGTCGCGGTCGCCTAGGCGCTCATTCCACCGATTTCAGGCCGGTGGCGACTCGGCGTAATGGCAGGCGGCGCGGGTGCCCCCGATGTCCCGGAGCGAGGGATCCTCGGCGGCGCAGCGCTCGCTCTTGAGCGGATGGTAGCAGCGGGTGCGGAAGCGGCACCCCGAGGGTGGGGCCGCGGGGCTGGGCGGCTCGCCCGGCAGGATGATGCGGCTGGTGGACTGGCCCGGCACCGGCTCGGGCACCGCTGAGCGCAGCGCGACGGTGTAGGGGTGGCGCGGGGCGGACAGCACCGCCTCGGCGGCGCCCTCCTCCACGATCCGCCCGAGGTACATCACCGCGACCCGGTGAGCCAGCTGGCGCACCACCGCGAGGTCGTGGGCGATGAAGAGATAGGAAAGCCCGCGGCGCCGCTGGAGGTCGGCCAGGAGGTTGATCACCTGCGCCTGCACCGAGACATCGAGCGCGGAGACCGGCTCGTCACACACGAGGAACGACGGTTCCACCGCGAGCGCCCGCGCGATCCCGACGCGCTGGCGCTGGCCCCCCGAGAGCTCCCGCGGGTAGCGGCCGGCGAGCGCGGGGTCGAGCCCCACCTCCTGCATCAGCGCCGCGACTCTCGCGGGAATCTCCGGCTTCGCCACGATGGCGTGGATCTCGAGTCCCTCGGCAATGGCCTCGCCGATCCGCATCCGCGGATTCAGCGCCCCGGCCGGATCCTGGAAGATGATCTGCATCCGGCGGCGCAGGGCGCGAAGCGCCTGGCGGTCGAGCGAGAGGACATCCCGCCCCTCGAAGGTCACCGTCCCCGCGGTGGGCTCGACCAGCCGGAGGATGGAGCGCCCCACCGTCGTCTTGCCCGAGCCCGATTCGCCGACCAGGGCGAGGGTCTCGCCCGCGGCGATCTCGAAGGACACGCCGTCGACCGCGCGGACGGGGCCACCGCCGCCGCCGAGCAGGCGGCGGGCCGCGGGAAAGTGCTTGACGAGGTCGGTGACGGAGAGGAGCGTCATCGCGGGGAGGCTTCAGCGTAGACGGTGTCTGTCATCCCGAGGGGCGAAGGCTGCCGCAGGAAAAAGCATGGACTCCTCGCTGCGCTCGGAATGACAGAGCCGGGCGCCCCGCCGCCGCTGGTTGCGCGGCAGCGCAAGTCTGTCATCCCGAGGACCCTGAGCGCAGCGAAGGGGACGAGGGATCCCTGATCTTCTCGCAGACAACAGCAGGGATTCCTCGCTGCGCTCGGGATGACAGACTCGGGTCGAATCACAGCCAGCATCGGCTCTCCCTCCCCGGGCCCGGCGTCTTCACCGGCGGCTCGTCGGCGCACGCCGGCATGGCGCTCGGGCAGCGATTGCGGAAGCGGCACCCGCTGGGCCACTCCGAGGGCGACGGGACCATGCCCGGGATCGGCTGGAGCGCCTGCTTCGGCCCGGTGAGCCGCGGGATCGAGGCGAAGAGCCCGCGGGTGTAGGGATGCGCCGGGCTGGCGAACAGCTCCGCCGTCGGGGCCAGCTCCACGATCCGGCCGGCGTACATCACCGCCACCCGGTCGGCCCGGCCCGCGACGATGCCGAGGTCGTGGGTGATCAGCAGCACCGCCATCCCCCGGGCGGTGCGGAGCCGGTCGAGCAGCTCGAGGATCTGGGCCTGGACGGTGACATCCAGCGCGCTGGTCGCTTCGTCCGCGATGAGCAACGAGGGCTCGGCCGCGAGCGCGATGGCGATCATCACCCGCTGGCGCATCCCGCCGCTCAGTTGGTGGGGCCAGGCGTGGTAGCGCTCCGCCGGATCGGGGATACCCACCTCCTGCAGCAGCGCCACGGCGCGGTCGCGCGCCTCGCCCTTCGTCATCGGGACGTGCGCCTGGATCGTCTCCCGGATCTGGTCGCCCACGGTGAGCACCGGGTTCAGGCTCGACATCGGGTCCTGGAAGACCATCGCGATGCGGCGTCCCCGCACCTGCCGGAGCGGCTCCGGCGCGAGCGCCAGCAGGTCCTCACCGTCGAGGCGGATGGCGCTGCCGGTGACGATGCTCCCGCCCGGCGGCAGCAGCCGCAGCAGCGAGAGCCCGGTGAGCGTCTTGCCGGAGCCGGACTCGCCCACCAGCGCCAGCGTCTCGCCCCGGGCGAGCGCGAAGCTCACGCCGTCGACCGGCAGCACCGGCCCCCGGCTTCCGGGAAACGACACCCGGAGATCGCGCACCTCGAGGAGAGTCGTCATGGCGTGGTCGGGGCGTAGGCCTCGTGCAGCGCCTCGCCGATCAGGTTCACTGCGAGCACCGTGAGCACCACCGCCAGGCCCGGCACCAGGCTGGTCCACGGCGCGGTGATCAGGTAGGGCTGGGCCTCGAGAATCATCCCGCCCCAGGAGGGCCAGGGGGCCGGCACCCCCAGCCCGAGGAACGAGAGCCCGGCCTCGAGCAGGATGACGTCGCCCACCGCCAGCGTGGTGACTGCCGCGAGCGGCCCCGCCAGGTTGGGCAGCAGGTGCACCATCGCAATCCGTCTCCGGCTCGCGCCCAGCGCCTCGGCGGCGTGCACGAAGTCCAGCGCCCGGAGCCGGAGCACCTCGGCCCGCACCAGGCGGCTGGTCGCGAACCAACCGGTCACGCCCAGCACCAGGATCAGCACCGCCAGCGGAATCCGCTGCATGATGGCGACCATGATGAGGAGGAGGAAGAGCCGCGGGATGGCCAGCGCGGCGTCGACCAGCCGCATCAGCACCGCGTCGATCCACCCGCCGGCGTAGCCCGCCAGCATCCCCACCAGGGTGCCCAGCGTGACCGAGAGGGCGACGGCGCCGATCGCCACCGCCAGCGAGACCCGGGCGCCGTTCACCACCCGCGAGAGCACGTCGCGATTGTCCCGGTCGGTGCCGAGCCAGTGGCCCGGCCCGGGAGGCTGGAGCGAGGTCGTGCCCAGATCCGGCATGGCGCGCGGATCGGGAAGGAAGGGCGGGGCGAGCAGCGCCACCACCACGAGCGCGCCGAGCAGCACGGCGCCCACCCGGCCGGCGGCCCGGAACCAGATTACCCGCCAGAGGCGCGGCATCCTCACGCGGCGCGAAGCCTCGGGTCGAGCCAGCGCTGTCCCAGGTCGGCCAGGAGATTGCCGAGGACGACCATGGCGGACACCAGGAGCGCGGCGCCCATGATGACGGGATAGTCGCGCGAGCCGATCGCCTCGAACGCGAGCCGCCCGAGGCCGGGCCAGGAGAACACCGCCTCCACGAACACCGAGCCGCCGACGAGGAGGGGCAGCCAGAGACCGGCCAGCGCCACCATCGGGCCGAGGGCGTTGCGCCAGGCGTGGCGCCAGATGACGCTGCGCTCGGGGAGCCCCTTCACCCGCGCGGTGCGCACGCAGGCGAGCTCCAGGGCATCGATCATCGTGGCGCGCTGGTAGCGCATCGCCGCGCCCATGAGCGCGATGGTGAGCGTCGCGGCGGGGAGGACCAGGTGGACGAGGAGGTCGCCGGCGCGCTCACCCCAGCCGGCATCGGCGGGGAGGAGGACGTCGTGCATGTACCCGGTGGGGAAGAAGTGCCACTCGATGCCGAAGACCCACACCAGCACCAGCCCCAGCCAGAAGACCGGTGTCGCGTAGGTGGCGATGCCGAGGAGCGTGAGGGCGCGATCGGTGGCGGTGCCGCGGCGGCGCGCCTGCCACACGCCAAGCCAGATGCCCACCGTGAAAGCCAGCACCAGGGCGCTCCCGCCGAGCAGCAGGGTGGCCGGCAGCCGCTCGGCGATCATCATGGTGACGGGACGGCCCTGCGCGATGGAGCTGCCGAGGTCGCCGGTGAGCGCCGCGCCGAGGAAGAGGCGGTACTGCTCGAGGAGAGGGCGGTCGATGCCGTAGCGGGCCCGCAGCTCGGCGATGGCCTCGGGCGGCATCGGCCGGTCTTCCGAGAGGCGGGAGAGGGGGTCGCCCGGGGTCACCCGCATCAGGAAGAAGATCAGCGTGGTCGCCAGGAGGTAGGTGACCAGGGCGGAGCCGATCCGGGTGAGAAGCCAGGGCATGCGTGGCTGGGTCTCGGGATTCGTCGGGTGCTTCGTCTGAGTACGGAGGAGTCGGCGCGGGCCGACCGGAGACACTACCAGCAGACCTGAATCGGCGCGGCGTCCCGGGGAATCCCCTTCGCGGAACTGATGCGCTCGGCGGCGGGGCAGGCGACCATGTGAAGAGAGGGCGCATACGTTCCGCTCCGGGAATCCCCCGGTCCGCCGCGCCTCGCCCGACTATCTTCGGCCCGCCTAGCCGCCTAGCCGCCTAGCCGCCTAGCCGCCTCACCGTTTCACTCCCCACTGCCACACCGCCGACCAGGGGCTCGTCGGCGGAATGCGGATGTTCTCGAACCGGCGATTCACCGCGAAGGTGCTCACCACCGCCGCCATGAAGACCGCCGGGTAGTCGTCCGCGATGCGCTGCAGCGCCTGGTGGTAGAGTCCCGAGGCCCCGGTCACGCTGACACCGGCGCGGCGGATCAGGGAGTCGACCGCCGGATTGCAGTAGTGAATGACGTTCGACCCGCCGATCCCGGCGCAGGTCCAGCTCTGGGTGAGTCCGCTCGGCGTGGGATCCTGGCGCGCCCCGGCAAAGTCGAGGTCGAACTGGCCGGCATTCCGCCGCGTGGTGTAGACCCCGCCTTCCTCGACCTCCAGGGCCAGGTCGATCCCGAGCTTGCGATACCCCTCCTGTACCCGCGTTCCCATCACGACGCGCGCCGGCACCGGCGCGGGCACGATCATCTTGAGCCGGAGCGGCCTGCCGTTCTTGTCCCGGATCCCGTCGCCGTCATGATCGGTCCACCCGGCGCTCTCGAGCAGCTTGGCCGCCCGGGCCGGATCATAGGGAGGAGACGACGGCGCATCGAGATTGCGCCGCAGCACCGGCGAGAGTGGGGCGCCGGGCGAGGTGGTCATGGGGCCGTACTGTGCCTGCCCGATCACCTTGCGATCGGCGGCGAGCACCAGCGCCTGGCGCACCGCCCGGTCGCCGAGAATCGGATGGGGCCGGCTGGTGTCGGCGGGGTCGCGCTGGTTGATGCCGATGTAGGCGAGCAGCAGTCCCGGCACCGGGTAGTACTGGAAGGCGGGGAGCCGCTCGAGCCGGGCGGGGTTGGTGAACGAGTAGATGTTGTCCACCGCGTCCGCCGTGCCGTCGAGCAGCAGGTTGGCCCGGGCCTCCGGGTCGCTCGCGAGCAGGAAGATCAGCCGGTTTACCCGGGGCCGGCCCAGGAAGAAGGTGGTATCGGCCGCGAGCTCGATGAGCTGGCCCGGCACTCGCCGCACGAACCGGTAGGGTCCGCTTCCCACGGGAGCGGCGGCAAAGCTCGAGGTGCCGAGCGATTCCGCCGGAATGCCCGCCAGCAGGTGCGCCGGGAGTGGCAGGGCCTGATAGGTGGCGTCGTAGAGCTGCTCGGGATACGGCTCGGTGAAGGTCACCACCACCCGGTTCGCGCCCTCGGCCTTCACGTCCTTGATCCGGCGGAGCAGCGTCGCGATCTGGGGAGTGATGCGCGGGTTGCGGGCCCGCTCGAAGCCCAGGAGCACGTCGGCCGACGTCACCGGCTTCCCGTCCTGCCAGTGCGCCCGCGGGTCCAGGTCGAAGGCGAGGGTGACGGGGTCGCGCCGGGTCCACTGCTTTGCCAGCCGCGGCACGAAGCCCTTGTCGCCGATGGTGGTCACCTCGGGTCCGAGATCGGCGAGCCGGAGAAACATCAGGTCCGACACGTCGATGTTGGCGACGTCGTTGCGCCAGAGCGTCGGGATCGGCGAGGTCGGCTCGCGCGCGATCGCGATGGTGAGCGTCGCGGGATCACGGGGCCGCTGTGCCACCGCGGCGCACGGGGAGACTGCCGCGAGGGTGGCGGCGAGCAGGGTGAGGCGTTGGATGATCATTCCTTCAATTGTACTAGTGGGACGGGACGGGCTGTAGCCCTTCAGCGCTGCCAGGTCCAGGCGGGATCGCGAAAGCGGGCCAGGTGGCGGGGATCGGCCGGCGGGGGAGCGCCGGCAGCCAGGGTGGCCGCCCCGGCAAAGGCGCGTTCGACGGCGGCGCCGGCCTCGGCGAAGCTCACCGCGCGGCCGAGCGCCCGGGCCAGGGGGGTGTCGTCGGACGGGGGCGCCTCGCCGAGCGTCACCCGCGTCACGGTCGCCTGGTCGTCCTCGAGGAGGAGGCTTCCGTGCTGGAGGAAGGCGGTGCCCTGACGGAGCTGGGCGCTGCCCACCAGCTTCCGCCCGCCGACCAGCACCTCGCCCCCGGCGGGACTCGCGAAGCAGGCACCGGCGCCCACCCCGGGCACCGGGGTCGCGGGGGCGAGGGTCGCCTCCGCCCCGAGCGACCGCACCGCCTCCGCCAGCACCGCGTGGATCATCCGGTAGCTCTCGGCCAGGCCCCCAAACCAGGCGATCGGCGCCGCCACCGCGTAGGTCAGCTCCCGCGCATGCCACACCGCGCGCCCGCCGGTGGGCCGGCGCACGAGGTCGAGCCCGAGCTGCTCGATCAGGGCGCGATCGTAGCGGCGCCGCGCCGGCTCATGCCGGCCGAAGGAGAGGCAGTGGGGAGACCAGCGGTAGAGGCGGAGGAAGCCGACGCCCGAGGACTCTGCGAGATCGAGGAGGGTCGCGTCGAGAGCCATGTTCTCCGCCCCGCATAAGGGGGCGGAGTCGATCAGCAGGGAGAGGCGGGGCGGCGTTCCGCGTTCCTCGTTCCTCGTTCCTCGTGCGGGGTCATGGGCGGCAGAGTACTCCGCCAAGTCCGGGGAACTATCCCCTGAAGTACGAGGAACGAGGAACGAGGAACGAGGAACGAAACTCACGACCCGTACTCAGCGACGGACGGGCAGGTACAGATGAGGTTCCTGTCCCCGTACGCCCCATCTACCCGTCCCACCGTCGGCCAGGTCTTGTGTTCCCGGAGCCCGGGCGCGGGGAAGGCCGCCTTCTCCCGGCTGTAGGGCCGGTCCCAGTTGTCGCCGATCACCTGCACCAGCGTATGCGGCGAGTTGGTCAGGACGTTGTTGTCCCGCGGCGCCCGGCCCTCCTCGACCTCGCGGATCTCCTCGCGGATCGAGATCAGCGCATCGATGAATCGGTCGAGCTCCGCCTTGGGCTCGCTCTCGGTCGGCTCGATCATCAGCGTGCCGGGGACCGGGAAGGAGACCGTCGGCGGGTGGAACCCGTAGTCGATGATCCGCTTGGCGATGTCCTCGACTTCGATGCCGGCGCTCTGCTTGAACGGCCGCATGTCCACGATGCACTCGTGCGCCACCAGCCCGTTGGCGCCGGTGTAGAGCACCTCGAAGTGCGGGCTCAGCCGCTTGGCGATGTAGTTGGCGTTGAGGATCGCCACCTTGGTCGCCTCCGCCAGGCCGTCGGTCCCCATCAGCGCGATGTAGGCGTAGGAGATCGGCAGGATCGCGGCGCTGCCCCACGGGGCCGAACTCACCGTGCCGCAGCTCTGCGGCCGCCCCTGCGAAATGACCGGGTGATCGGGGAGGAACGGCACCAGGTGCGGAGCCACCGCGATCGGACCCATCCCCGGTCCACCACCGCCGTGCGGGATGCAGAAGGTCTTGTGCAGGTTCAGGTGGCAGACGTCGGCGCCGAAATCGCCCGGGCGGCAGAGCCCCACCTGCGCGTTCATGTTGGCGCCATCCATGTAGACCTGGCCGCCGGCGTCGTGCACGATCTTGCAGATCTCCCGGATCGACGACTCGAAGACGCCGTGGGTCGACGGGTAGGTCACCATCAGGCAGGAGAGGGTGTCCTTGTGCTGCGCCGCCTTGGCCCGAAGGTCGTTGAGGTCGACGTTGCCCTGGGCATCGCTCGCCACCGGTACCACGTTGAGCCCCGCCATGACGGCGCTGGCCGGGTTGGTGCCGTGGGCCGACATCGGGATCAGGCAGGTGGTGCGGTGCTTGTTCCCCCGGGCCTTGTGGAAGGCGCGGATGACGAGGAGCCCGGCGTACTCGCCCTGGGAGCCGGCGTTGGGCTGCAGCGACACCCCCGCGAACCCGGTGATCTCGCAGAGCCACGACTCCAGTTGCTCGAAGAGAAGCGCGTATCCCTGGGTCTGCGACGTCGGGGCGAAGGGATGGATCCGGTTGAACTCGCGCCAGCTCACCGGCATCATCTCGGTCGTGGCGTTGAGCTTCATGGTACAGCTGCCCAGCGGGATCATCGCCGCGGTGAGCGAGAGATCCTTGGCCTCGAGCCGCTTGATGTAGCGGAGCATCTCCGTCTCGCTGTGGCAGCGGTGGAAGACGGGATGCGTAAGGTAGGGCGACTTCCGCTCGAATGCCGCGGGGATCGCCGGCTCGTTGTGGGTGTCGCCCTGTTCCAGCATGTGCGGCAGCGCGATGTCGAGCGAGAAGATCGAGATCAGGTCGGAGAGGTCCGCCACCGAGGTGGTCTCGTCGAGCGACACGCAGAGATGCTTATGGTCGAGCTTCCGCAGGTTGATCTTGCGGGCCCGGGCGGCATCCAGGATCCGCGGCAGGTTGGCGGAGCGGACCTCGATGCAGACGGTGTCGAAGAAGTGCTGGTTGACGATGTGGTACCGGAGCCGCCGGAGCGCCGACGCCAGCATCCGCGCCTGGGTGTGCACCCGCTCGGCGATCCGCTTGAGCCCGTCGGGGCCGTGATAGACGGCGTACATGCTGGCCATGACGGCCAGCAGCACCTGCGCGGTGCAGACGTTGCTGGTCGCCTTGTCGCGCCGGATGTGCTGCTCCCGGGTCTGCAGCGCCATGCGGAGCGCCAGTCGGCCGCTCGAGTCCTTCGACACGCCGATGATCCGCCCCGGCATGTGCCGCTTGTACTCGTCCTTCGTGGCAAAGAAGGCGGCGTGCGGCCCGCCGTACCCCATCGGCACGCCGAAGCGCTGCGAGTTCCCCACCGCGATATCGGCGCCCCATTCCCCCGGCGGCGTCAGCAGCGTCAGCGCCAGCAGGTCGGTCGCCACCGTCACGAGCGCGCCCGCCTCGTGGGCCTTCTGGCAGACCGAGCGGTAGTCCTCGATCCCGCCGTCGCTCGCCGGGTACTGCACCAGGCAGCCGATCACCGAGGTATCGAAGACGAACTGCGCCGCCGTGCCGATCTTCACCTCGACTCCGCGGGCCTCGGCCCGGGTCTGGATGACGGCAATCGTCTGCGGGTGGCATCCCTTGTCCACCAGGAAGACCGGCGTCCCCGTCACCTTCTTTATCGCCTGGCAGAGATTCATCGCCTCGGCGGCGGCGGTGGCCTCATCCAGCAGCGACGCATTGGCGATCGGGAGCCCGGTCAGGTCCGCTACCATCGTCTGGAAGTTGAGCAGCGCCTCGAGCCGCCCCTGCGCGATCTCCGCCTGGTACGGGGTGTAGGCGGTGTACCAGCCGGGGTTCTCCAGGATGTTCCGCTGGATCACCTGCGGGGTGAAGGTGCCGTAGTACCCCATCCCGATGTAGGAGCGCGCCAGCCGGTTCTGCGACGCGATGCCGCGGAGCGCCTGCAGCACCTCGCGCTCGGAGCGGTTGGGGGGCAGGTCGAGCGGCCGGCGGAGGCGGATGTCCTCCGGCACCACCGCGTCGATGAAGCGGTCGAGGGACTCGTAGCCCAGCACGTCGAGCATCTCCTGCACCTCGGTCCGGCGGGGGCCGAGATGGCGGGAGACGAAGCGCTCGGTGCGGAGCAGGGTATAGGAACGGTCGGCGTGATGCGGCGCGCTGGTGTCAGTCATGGAAGCGTTTCGGGACACGGGAGAGGGGTCCGGACACACAAACGCCCCGCGGAACGGCAGCGGGGCGTTCAGGAAGAGCAGTACGGCACCGGCGATTGGCGTTCATCCGCCGATCTTCGCCTCATACGCCGCGGGCGAGAGGAGCTCGCTGAGCTCGGCCGGGTTCTTGACCCGAAGCCGGATCATCCACCCCGCACCATAGGGATCGCGGTTGATGGTGGCCGGGTCGCCATCGAGCGCGGGGTTGGATTCCACCACTTCGCCCGAAATCGGACAGAAGAGTTCGGAAACCGCCTTGACCGCTTCGACGGTGCCGAAGACGCCCATCTTCGAGAAGCTCTGGCCCGGCTTGGGGAGTTCCACGAAGACGACGTCGCCGAGCTCGCCCTGGGCGTAGTCGGTGATCCCGATTTCGACGATGGCGGGATCCTTCGTCTTGCGGACGTACTCGTGCTCGGGAGTGTACAGCAGGTCGGCAGGGATATTCGCCACGAATTGCTCCGGATTGCGTGCCGCAAGTCTAGATGAGGAAAAGAGGAGTAGCAAGTAGGGGGTTCAGGAGTTCACCGACTTTGCGCCTCGCTTCACAAGCGTCTCCCACGCCGCCCGCGCGCGACGTTCCAGGGTGGCGGGGTCGGCGTCGTTCTCGATGAGGATGGCCGGGTGCCCCGCCGGGTCGCGCCAGCGCCGCTTGGACTCGGCGGGCATCTGGGCCGCGATCATCGCGCGGGCCTCGGCATCGCCCAGGTTCCGGCTCGCCTTGATCCGCTCCAGCCGGACCGGCTCGGGGGCATCGACCAGCACCACCGCGTCGAAGGCGGCCGGGTCGAGCGACTCGAAGAGCAGCGGGATGTCATGCACCACCACCGCCGCGCCGGCCGCCCGCGCGGCCCGCTCCCGTTCGCTCCGGAGGCGATGCACCGCCGGGTGCACGATCTGCTCGAGTTCGCGCCGGGCCCCCGCGTCGGCCATCACGATGTGGCGGAGGGCGGGGCGGTTCAGCGTGCCGTCCGGGGCGACCACCCCGGGTCCGAACCGCGCCACGATCGCTCGGAACTCCGGGGTTCCCGGCTGCTGTACCTCACGCGCCAGCTGGTCGGCATCGATGACCGTGGCGCCCCACTGCTGGAAGAGCCGGGCGACGGTGGACTTGCCGGAGGCGATGTTGCCGGTGAGGGCGGCGGTGAGCATGGTGAGAAGATGGGGCCGGAAGCGAGAAAAAAGCAGGGATTCCTCGTCGCTCCGCTCCTCGGAATGACAGAATTGGGTGCCTCTGGCAGCCAATTCTGTCATCCCGAGCGAAGCGAGGGATCCCTGCTTTTCCGGAAGACCTACAGCAGCGCGGTCTGGTCCTCGTCCTTCCGCGGCACCCGGTGGCAGTGCCGGCAGCGGGCCTCGTAGGTCTCGCGGCCACCGACCAGGATCGTCGGCGAGTCGTAGCGGGCCGGCTTCCCGTCCACCAGCCGCTGGTTGCGGGTGGCGAGGTCGCCGCAGATGACACAGATGGCCTGGAGCTTGTCGACCGACTCGGCGATGGCGAGGAGGTTCCCCATCGGGCCGAACGGCTCGCCCCGGAAGTCGGTGTCGGTCCCCGCCATGATGACCCGGACGCCGCGCGCGGCCAGGGCCGAGGCCACCGTCACGAGCTCGCCGTCGAGGAACTGGGCCTCGTCGATGGCCACGAGTTCGGTATCGGGCTTGACCAGGCGGAAGATCTCGGCGGCGTTGTCGACCGGGGTGGCCTCGATTTCCCGCCCGTCATGGGTCGAGACGCTGTAGAGGCCGGCGTAGCGGGAATCGAGGTGGGACTTGAAGACCTGCACCTTGCGCCGGGCGATGATGGCACGGCGGACGCGGCGGATGAGCTCTTCGCTCTTGCCGCTGAACATCACGCCGGCGATCACTTCGATCCAGCCTGGGCGTGATCCATGATACATCGCGAGCGCCTCGACGATTTGAGGTTGGGGATCGCTGAGGATACGGACAACGGCGAAGCGGGTCAAGCGAGTGATGTGGACGCTTGCGGCGTTTCCGAACCCCTCGCCATATTCCGCGCCCCCAAATCCCCCCTTCGGAGCCCGGCGTGACCAAGCAACAGATGGTGAGTGCGGTCGCCGCGAAGCTCGGCCGCCCGAAGGCCGAGGTCGCCCGGGTCCTGGACACCCTGTTCGGGTCCGACGGACTCATCGCCGCCGAGCTCCGCCGGGGCCGGAAGGTCCAGCTCTCCGGGTTCGGCAACTTCGAGCCCCGCCGCCGGAAGGGCCGCACCGCGCGCAACCCGCGCACCGGCCGGACCATGACCATCAAGGCGCAGGTGGCGCCGGTGTTCAAGGCGGCGCGGAACTTCAAGGAGCTGGTCAACCGGAAGTGACAGATGGGGCCGCATTCGCCGCCCCATCGGTCATTCCGAGCTCACCCCTCCTGTCATCCCGAGCGCAGCGAGGGATCTACTCCAACCGGCTTCGTGGCCGGGACAGCAGATTCCTCGTCGCTTCGCTCCTCGGAATGACAGGTGCGCGCCCGCGCTCCCCGCTCTGGGCGTCAGGTCCTTTCTTCCCTCGACATCCTGGGCCGCGTCGGCCGGCTGGGCCGGTCCACCTTGGCCGTCACGGTCCGCCGCCGCACCGTCTTCCCCGACAGTTTCCGCGCGATCTCCTCGGCATCGGCCGCCGGCACTTCCACCAGCGAGAAGAGCTCGCGGATCTCGATCCTTCCGATCTTCCCCGCCGGCATCCCGATCTCGCGATTGAGCACCGCCACGATGTCGGCCGGGGTGGCGCTGTCCTTCTTCCCCGCACTGATCCAGATCTTGGTGACCCCGGCGCCGCCCTCGGCGTGGGCCGGGGCGGGCGTCGTGGCCTGGGTCGCGGCGGCAGCCTGCGCGTTCCGCCACAGCCGGTTGAGCGCCGCCGCGACAGTCACGGCATCATGGCGCTCGAAGAGCGGGGCCAGGCTCAGCATGTCGCCCTCGAGCTCCCCCGCCTCGATTTCCCGCGCCACGGTCGCGCGGCGGCGGGCCGCATCTTCCCGGATGGTCTCGAGCGCCCCGGGGATGCGCGCCGGCGATTGCCGCGAGGTGGCCCGCGCGACGTAGCCGGCCGCGTGCGGCGGCACCAGCAGGACCAGGTCACCCTGGGCGCGGAGCAGGTTGAGCTGGGCCGGCGCCGGCAGGTCCCACGCCACCACCAGCGCCGCCTTGGCGCCCTCGCCGGTCACCACCTGGATCGAGGCGTCGGTGGAGGGAAGGGCGGCGCGGGCCGCGGCGAGGCTGCCCTGGTCGGCACACCAGACGCTCACCGAGACCGGGTCCTCGCTCTCGATCAGGCCGGCCAGCGCCTGGCCCCGCTGGGGCCAGCCGGTGGCGACCACCCGCACCGCGGGACGGGCCGGTGCTTCGGATTCGGGAACCGGCACCAGCGGACCGCAGAGGTGCGCCCGGCGGGCGTAGCGCTCCAGCAGCGGGTGTCCGGTGGCCGGCGCATCGAGCACCACGATCCGCTGGGCGTCGGCGGGCACGTCATGCATCACGGCCGCCAGCGCCTCGTCACCCTCGAACTGCTCGGGCCAGGCGAGCACGACATGGCCCAGCTGGTCGGCCTTGAGGGCAGACCGCTCGAGCAGCGCAAGCGCGGTGGCGGGGGAGGTGATCAGGACCCGGAGATCGGGGTCGGCGAGGCGCCGGGTGGCGCGGGAGGCGGTGTGGGCCACGACGGCGGGAAGGCCCGCGGCGCGGCTCAGCTGCAGGGCCAGCTCGGCCCATTCCGCCAGGGCATGCGGCGGCACCAGGATCAGGGCCCGGCGCTGTTCCGCCAGCTGGGCGCTCATCATGCCGGCCAGGGCCGGAGCCGCGTAGCGGGCCGCCGGGGGCCAGGCCAGCGCCAGGTTGTGCCCGCGCGCCGCGGTCGGGACCATGTCCCGGATCATGGGATCCTGGGCCGTATACCCGAGCGCTTCCAGGGCACCCGCGAGCGCGGGCGCCAGGTGCAATTCCGTCATTCCAGACATCGCCGACCTCGATTGTCAAACAGCTGTGTAAACGGGCGTGCAAGCTACACCAGTTGACTTCCTTGCACCACCCGGGGAACTTCCCCCGTCCGCACCATTGTCGAGCCGCTGGACACCTCTCGGGCCCGCCCAGCATGGCGGGCCTTGCGAATGTTCGGGCCCCGGCTCTCGACCCTCCAGCGCAGGACTCCGGCGATGTCTGATCCGCTTTCTCCCAACCTGGCGTACCTCAAGCCCTCCGAAACCGTCGCCATCAGCAACGAGACCAAGCGTCGTCGCGCGGCGGGTGAGGATGTCATCGACCTCAGCGTGGGCGAGCCGGATTTCGACACCCCCCGCCCGGTGGCGGTCGCAGGGGAGAACGCCATCGAGAAGGGGATGACCCGCTACCCGGCGAACATCGGCATCGCCGAGCTGCGCGCGGCCATTGCCCACAACATGTCGCTGATGTCGGGCGGCCGGGCGATCAACCCCGACCAGATCGTGGTGAGCTCGGGCTCCAAGCAGTCGATCTTCAACGCCTGCTTCTCCCTCTTCGGGCCCAAGGACAAGGTCCTCATCCCCTCGCCGGCGTGGGTCTCGTACCCGCAGATCGTCTCGCTCTGCCGGGCTGAGCCGGTGCTGGTCCCGGGCGACCCGGAATGGGGCCTCAAGGTGAGCGTCAAGGATCTCGAGGCGAAGTACGACAAGCTGGTGAAGGGGCTGATCATCTGCACCCCCAGCAACCCCACCGGCGCCACCTACAGCGCCACCGAGATCAAGGCGATCGCGGAGTGGGCCCGGGAGCGGAAGGTCTGGATCATCGCCGACGAGATCTACCGCCGGATCTACTACGGGGCCGACGGCCATCCCGCGCCCTCGTTCCTCGACCTGGGCGACGAGTACCTCGAGCGCCTGGTGCTGATCTACGGCGCCTCCAAGGCCTACGCGATGACCGGCTGGCGCATCGGCGCGGCCTACGCCCCGATGCACCTGGCCAAGGCGATGGCGGCGCTGCAGTCGCACACCACCACCGGCGCCAACCACCCGGCGCAGTGGGCCGCGGTCACCGCGTTCACCGACGAGAAGGTGGAGCAGGAGGTGGTGAAGATGACCGCCGCGTTCCGCCGCCGCCGCGACCGGGTGGTGTCCCGCTTCCGCGCTTCAGCCCCGGGGGTGGAGTTCGTGGAGCCCACCGGCGCGTTCTACTTCTTCTTCCGGGTCGACGGCGTCACCCCGACGCACGACTACACCGGCACCCAGTTCTGCGAGGCGGCGATGTCCGCCGGTGTGGCGATGGTGCCGGGTGCCGCGTTCGGCGACGACCGCTGGGTGCGGATGAGCTATGCCGCGAGCGACAAGGATCTCGAGACCGCGCTGGACCGGATTCTCGGCCTGATCGCGAAGCTGGGTGCGGAGTCGAAGGCCTCGGCCGCTGCTCGCTGACCAGTCCTGTCATCCCGAGCGCAGCGAGGGATCCCTGATTTTCTTGTAGAGAGAATCAGGGATCCCTCGTCGCTCGCGCTCCTCGGGATGACAGACTGACGTCTTCATGCATACCATCTCCGCCTCCTCCACCTCACTGCCCCGCCTCCGCCGCGCCCTCACGGCGCGCGGCTTCACGCCTGCCACCTGGATCCCCGCCGCCAGCGAAGGCCGCGCCGAGGAGGCGACCATCCGGCCGGCGGAGCGGATCGAGCCTGGGCCGCTCTCGGGCCGGATGGTGGGCGCGGCCGAGCCCTGGCCCGGCACTGTGGCCTTCCTCGACGGCACCCAGCGCTATGAGGTGATGGCCTACGCCGGGGCCAGCCCGGTGGTCGTGGCCGAGATCGGGGCGGCGGTGCTGGAGCGGGAAGACCGCCGGCTGCACGTCTCCCAGGTGCGTCGCGCCCGGCTGGTGCTCGCGCGGCCCGAGGTCCTGCGCGACCTCGAGGCGGTCGTCGAGCCCACGCTGCTGCATCCCCTCCCCGATGACGACCCGGTCCACCCGGTGCACGATTTCCAGCTCGCCCGCCGGGAGATCGACCGGGTGCGCGGACGGCTGGAGGTGGAAGTCGGGCTCGCCTACCGCGAGCGGAGCGACGCCTGGCTGGTCGTCGATGGGTCCCTCTCCGAGAGCCCCAGCTGGGTGCGCGACCCGTGCATGCTGGGGATCACCAAGAGCCACGCCACGCTTCCCTTCGCCGACCAGGAGCTGGAGCAGTACCTGCGCCTTCCCCTTGGCCACCGCTCGCCGGTCTTTGCGCCCGCAGGCCGCGAGCTTGCCCCGGTCTACAGCTGGGCCCTCCGCCTCTGGCCGTGGGAAGGGAAGGACCTGCTGCACGGACTCATCCGGGTCGAGGCCCGCGCCGATGCGGCCACGGTGGAGCAGGCCGACCAGCTCTCCCGCTGGCTCCTGGCCGAGCGGTCGCCGGTGAGCACGCCGGACCCGAGATGGGACCGGCTGCTCTACGGGATCCATGCGGTGGAGATGTATCTCAGAGCCAGCTGACAGACGGGTGGCTCGGACCATTACCTTCCTTTCCATGCCCTTGGAAACCCCCGTCGGCCGCGTCGTCGCCACCGAGCTCAAGCCGTCGACCCCGCACCAGTTCCACTTCTGGACCGCGCGCGAGTCCGAGGTCGGGATCGGGGCGATCGTGCGGGTCGACGCGCCGAATCGCACGGTCTTCGGGATCGTCACCGACGGGTTCGCCTACTCCGACCTGATGACGCCGATGCACGATGTCATCGGCGCCGACGGCGATCCCTCGCTCGCCGGCTTTACCCCCACCGAGCGGGCCGAGATCCGGCTCTATCTCGCCGCGGTGCTGCGCCAGGTCCCTGAAGAACCGCTCCAGCCGGTGCCGCTCGGCGAGGTGCGTCTGGCCGGCGACGACGACGTTGTCGCCGCCCTCCGGATGGACGCGTTCATGACGGGCGACAATCCGACCGGCGTGCCGATGGGCGTGTACGCCGCCGCCGGTCGCGAGGCGCCGATCTACCTCGATGCCGATTTCCTCCTCGGCCCCGAGGCGGCGCACCTGAGCATCACCGGCGTCTCCGGCCTCGCCACCAAGACCAGCGCCGTCGAATTCCTGCTCTGCTCGATCTTCCAGAAGTTCCCGGCCCACAAGGGGAGCGTGGCGGCGGTCTGCTTCAACGTGAAGGGGCCGGACCTCTGCTATCTCGACCAGCCGGCCGATCTCTCCGACGAAGACAAGCGCCTCTACGCCCGGCTCGGACTCCGGCCCGAGCCGTTCCCCGATGTGCACTACTACGCCCCGTTCAAGCCCGACGGGGTGAACCTCAACACCCTCCGCTCCCACGAGGCGCTCGCGGCGAACACCGTGCCGCTGGTCTGGGGCCTGCGGGAAGTGCTCGACTACGCCGAGGTGCTGCTCAACCGGGATGACGTGGATGCGAAGGCGGACGCGTTCATCAACTTCCTGGCGGAGCGGGTGGTGGGGCGGACCTACACCGATCCCACCTTCGAGTACCCGATCGAGGTGCGGAGCTTCGCCGACCTGGAGCAGTTCTTCCGTCAGATCTTCAACTTCATGGAAGCCCGCGCCAGCGGGAGCGAGATCTGGAAGAACCACCACCTCGCGACCATCCGCAAAGTCCGGAACCGGCTCGGCAACATCAGCGTGCGGGCCAAGGGGCTCGTCACCGACGACGGCCACGCCAGCGACCTGCCGTGGGGGAAGTTCACCGACCGGAGTGTGCACGTCATCGACGTCGCCGCCCTCGACCCGACCGCGCAGGACCTGGTCTTCGCGCGGCTGGTCTCCAAGCTGCGCGAGCACCTCGAGCGCCGGGATCTCGGCGTCGATCACGTCGTCGTCTTCGTGGACGAGCTCAACAAGTACGCGCCCGCCGACGGCCCCGATACCTACGTGCGCCGGATGCTGCTCGATCTGTCGGAGCGGGGGCGGTACCTCGGTCTGGTGCTCTTCAGCGCTCAGCAGTTCCGCTCCCAGGTGCTGCGCCGGGTGGTGGGCAATGCCGGCACCGCGCTCTTCGGCCGGATGGACATGGACGAACTGGCGACGCCGGGCTACGGCATCCTCTCGCCCGCCATCAAGGCGAAGCTCGCCGCCCTGCCCAAGGGCGAATTGATGGTCCGCCATCCCCATTTCACCCAGCCGCTCTTTGTCCGCTTTCCCAAGCCGCCGGTGCTCGCCGGCCGGCTCGGGGTGGAGCGCTTTCCCCCGTCACCCGACCTCCCATTTGCCCAGGCGGTGACCCGGCAACTCCGGGCCCTCGACAACACCGTCACCCTGGCCAAGGTCGAGGCGGTCATCGACGGCCGGCGGGAGGAGGACGTCCGCCGGGCGCTCCACGCCACCCGCCGCTCCCGGCCGGAGCGGGTGCTCGCCTTCTTCACCTCCCAGCTGGGGAGCCGGGTGGAGCGGGAAGTGGTGCCGAGCCGGGTGGTGCCGGCCCTCAAGAAGAGCGACGACCCCTACGCCTAGGCGGATGTCCGTCATTCCGAGGGCCTTCAGGTAGGGCAACCAGTTCTGTCATTCCGAGGGCCGAAGGCCCGAGGAATCCCTGATCTTCTTCAGAAAAGGCAGGGATCCCTCGCTCCGCTCGGGATGACAGAGTTCCAGCTCCCCCCCAACACTCCCCCAGGGCCCCCCGTAACCCTCTGTGACGGCACGGTGATGCGCACACCAGCGAGGGTGGGATTGGCATGGGCTCTCTACTCGGCAGCTTGCCGGGTCTCGTGAATACCGACGCGAGCGATCGGGCGGGGACTCCCCCGCGCGACGAGCGGGCGCTCATCCTGCGGGTCCAGCAGGGGGATACCGCCGCTTTCCAGGAACTGGTCGAGGGGTATGTGCGCCGGGCCCGGGCCATCGCCATGCGGCTCATGCGCAACACGGAGGACGCCGACGACCTGGTCCAGGACGCCTTCCTGCGGGCGCTCCAGCGGATCGATTCGGTCGACCCCGGGCGCCCCTTCGGGCCCTGGTTCTTCCGGGTGCTGACCAACACCGGGCTGGACGCGATCCGCCGCCGGCGCACCCGCCAGACCGACGAGACCGACCCCGAGGTCCCGGATGCCGGCCCGACGCCGGCGGACGAGGCGGAGCAGGGGGAGATCCGGCGCCGCTTCAACGCCGCGCTCGAGGAGCTGCCGCCCCGCCAGCGGACGATCGTCTGGTCGTTCGAGGTGGACGGGATGAGCACGAAGGAGATTTCGCGGGAGCTGGGCGTGGCCGAGGTGACGGTCCGCTGGCACCTGCTGCAGGGCCGGCGCGCCCTCCGGGCCGCGCTGGCAGACCTGAGAGACTGAAGGAGACGCCATGGCATGGCTCAACGAACCCGAACGTGACCCCCGGCTCAAGGACGCCCTCGCGCGCCGCGAGCCCGCCCCCGACCCGCTCGGGGAGCGGCAGCTGGTCGACCGGATCATGCGGGACGCGCGACCGGTGCTGGCCGCACGGCGGGCACCGGCCCGCTCCTGGTGGGACCAGGTGGCGGCGTGGTCGCGGTTCGCCGTCCCGGCGGCGGCGGGCGTGGGACTGGTCGCGGCGCTGGTGCTGGCCTCGGAGTACGGCACGATCAGTCCCGAGTGGGCCAGCGACAGCGTCACGGTGAGCGAGACGGTGCTGAGCGCCGCGACCCTCCCCGCGGGTGAAGTGCAGGTGGAAGACCAGCTGGTGGCGCCGGTGAGCGACGAGTGGCTCATCAGCGGGGCATTCGCCTCGGCGGCGTCCGGAACGAACGGGAAGTGAGGAAGGGACCAACATGACGGAACCCATGACCGCACCCGCCGCCCCGGCCCGCAGCCGGCGCACCGCGGTGCTCCTGATGTTCCTCGTGGTGCTGGGCGGCGGCATCGCCGGCATCGCGATCGACCGGCTGGTGCTGCTCCCCTGGCATTTCAGCGGCCGTATGGGCCCGGGGCGGGGCGCCCCCGAAGGGATGGAACGCCGCGGGCGCGATCGCTTCGCCCGGGAGCTCGGCCTGAGCGACAGCCAGCGGGTGCGGATCGATTCCCTGCTGGAACGGCAGATGACCGAGCTCCGCGCGGTGCGGGGCGAGGTCCAGCCCCGGCTCGACTCGATCCTCGCCCAGACCCGGCGCTCGATCGACTCGATTCTCACCCCGGAGCAGCGGGAGAAGGCCCAGCAGCTCATGCGCCGGCGGGAAGGGCGGGGGCCGATGGAGTTCCGCGACGGGGCGGGACGGCCCGGCCCCGAGGGCCCCGGCGCACCCGGCCCGCGTGACGGCGGCCCGGGGCGCCCCTAGATTCTCGTGCACCGCAGATCATTCACCCTTCGCTGGAGCCTCCGCATGACCCTCGGTCGCCTTCGCATCGCCGGGCTGCTCGCCGTGCCGGCACTCGCCACCCTCGTCGGGTTCACCCAGCCGGGCCCCCGTCCCGCCGCGGCCGGCGTGAAGCTGACGGTCCTCCCCACCGGGAACGAGGTGCGCTACCGGGTGCGGGAGCAGCTGGTGAACGTCGACCTGCCGAACGACGCCATCGGGAAGACCTCGGCGATCACCGGCGGGCTGGCGCTCGACGACAAGGGCAACGTGGTGAGCCCCGGCTCCGAGTTCGTGATCGCGGTGGAAGGGCTCACCAGCGACCGCGACCGGCGCGACGGCTACGTCCGCTTCCGGCTCCTGGAGACCCGCACCTACCCGAACGTGACCTTCACCCCCACCGCGGTGACCGGCGTGAAGCTCCCGCTCCCCGCCTCGGGCGATGCGGCCATCACGATCGCGGGGAACCTGACGGTGAAGGGTGTCACCAAGCCGGTGACCTGGACCGGCAAGGCCACGTTCGCCGGGGGCGAGGTCAGCGGCTCCGCGGCGACCGCGTTCACCTTCGCCGACTTCAGCCTCACCCAGCCGCGCGTGCCGGTGCTGCTCAGCGTGGCCGACACGATCAAGCTGGAGTACGACTTTCATCTTGGGGTCGAGAAGTAGCGGGAACTGAAACAGCGTGAGCGGTGAGCGGGAACAGTAACAGCGTGAGCGGGACCTGCCCTCAGGCTGTCATCCCGAGCGAAGCGAGGGATCTACTCCGGGTGAGTAGATCCCTCGGTCGTTTCACTCCCTCGGGATGACAACGTGCAGGTCCCGCTCATCGCTCACCGCTCACCGCTTACCGCTCACGCTTTTTCTCGCCTCACCCCATCGGAAACGCCAGCCGGATCGTCGGCTCCGCCCGCGTCCCCGCTTCCAGCCGCTGTTCGTGCGCCGCCAGCACGTCGCTCCGGCTCAGGATCCCCACCAGCTGCCGCGTCCCGTCCGCCGAGATGATCGGCACCCGCCCCACCCGATGGCGGACCATCAGGTCGGCGACTTCCCGCAGGGTGTGGATCTCGTACGCCGCCACCAGCGGCCGGTGAATCAGGTCCTGCACCACCGTGGCCCCCACCGGCGGCGCCAGCAGGTCGCGGCGGGTGAGCAGCCCTACCACGGCGCCCGAGGCATCGACCACCGGGAACCCCTGGTGCGACGTGCCCGGTCCTCCCTCCTCCAGCCACGCGTGGGTCAGGGCGAGCGGCTGTTCCGCTGCCAGCGTCACCACCTCGCGCGAGGCGCGGTCCCCCGCGGTCACCTGCGACAGGTAGTCCACCGCGTACTCGGTGACGACCGGGACGCCCCGGCGTACCAGCCGCTCGGTCATGATCGTGTCCCGCATCCGGAGCAGGGAAATCAGGTACGCACCGGTGCACCCCGCGAGGAGCGGCAGCAGCGCCAGCGGCTGACGGGTCGCCTCGAAGGCAAAGACCACCGAGGTGAGCAGTGCGCGGGAGGCGCCGGTGAACATCGCCGCCATTCCCACCAGCGCCCCGATCCGCACGTCGACACCAATCGCGGGGAAGAGCGCGATGGTGACGCTCGCGAGTACCGAGCCCGCGCCCCCGCCGATGGTGAACAGCGGCGCCATCGTGCCGCCCGCCGTGCCGCTTCCCAGCGCGATGACCCAGGCGATGCACTTGAGGGTGATCAGCACCAGCGCCGCCCGCCCGATCAGCGTGCCGTTGAGGAGCTGGGTGATGTTGCCATAGCCGACACCGAGAATTCGCGGCTCGAAGTAGCCCAGCACCCCCACGACCACCGCGCCGAGCGCTGGCCACCACATCCAGTGGATCGGCAGCGTCTCGAACCAGTCCTCCACCCGGTACAGCGCGCGGGTCACCGACACCGACAGATACCCGACGATGGCCCCCAGCAGCACGTACGCCGTCATCGCCTCGCCCCCTGGCGAAGCCAGGATATCGGGCACCGCGAAGACCGGGGCCGAGCCGTGGAAGAGGTAGCGCACCACCGTGGCGGTGGCCGTTGCCAGGGCCACCGGCGCCAGTGAGCTCGGCTTGTACTCGAACAGCAGCAGCTCGAAGGCGAGAATCGTCGCCGATACCGGCGCGCCGAAGATCGCCGCCATCCCGGCGGCCGCACCCGCGGCCAGGAGCATCTTCCGCTCTTCGGCCGTGACCCGGAGCATCTGGCCGATCATCGAGCCCAGCGCTCCGCCGGTCGCGATGATCGGGCCTTCGGCGCCGAACGGCCCGCCGGTGCCGATGCTGATCGCGGTCGACACCGGCTTGAGGATGGTGATGCCGGGCGCGATCCGGCTCTCGTGCCGGAGGATCCGCTCCATCACCTCGGGAATGCCGTGTCCGCGGATCGCCGGCGACCCGTACCGCGCCATCACCCCCACGATCAGCGCACCCACGATCGGGACCAGGATCACCCAGGGACCCAGGTGGTTGTCCGCCGGCGACGCGTCGAGCGCAATCCGGCCGTGGAACGAGAGGCTGGTGAGCAGCCCGATCAGGGCGGAGAGCGCCTCGGCGAGGAGTCCCGCGCCGATGGCGAGCAGTACCGCGGTGCCGGCAAGAAGCAGGGAACGCCGCCCCGCGCGCGGGGTGGCGACCGGGGTGATGAGGGTCGAGAGATTTTCAGGGGGCACGGAGCGTCAGCGGTCGGCGATCGTGAACGATTTGAGGCAGTGCTGGCACTTGAGCTCGCGCGGCATGCGATAGCTCGAGCCGTTGAGGCCCAGCGTCTGGACGGTGCCGCAGAAGGGGCAGCTTCCCTCGGCCCGGGTGATGATCCGCCCCTGGGTCAGGCGGCGCAGCCCGAGCACGATGCCGAGGAGGAGGGCCACCGGCGGCACCGCGAAGTGGACGATCGGGATCGGGAGCACCGCGATGCTTACGAGCAGCCCGATGACGGGCGCCAGGCCGGCGCGCTTGAGCCGCTCGACGGTGCTGAGGGTGCCGATCTCGAGCGTCGCCTGGCTCGGTGCGGCCCCGAAGCCGGTGAGGGGCAGGGTGACGGGGTGCGTGGTCATGCCAGGGCGGAGAGGTGGTGGCGGTTCGCCGAGGCCAGCCGCGCCTCGGCCGCGAGCGAAGCCTGGTCCCGCCCGATGGTGGCCACCGCGATGAGTTCGTGCCCCGCGTAGTAGTGCTGCTCCCACTGGTCCGCGGGGAGGCCGGAGACCACCTCGAGCCGGTCCCAGCTCTTCGCGTGCCCCACGTAGCTCACCTGCTGGTCGTAGTGCTGGCTCCAGAAGAACGGCACCGCGGCAAAGGGCTCCCGGTCGCCCAGCATGGCGCGGGCGGCGGCGCGCCCCTGCCGCATCGCGAAGGCCCAGTGCTCGATGCCGATCAGTTCGCCGGTGCGCGGGTCGGGCCAGCGGGCCACGTCGCCGGCGGCGTAGATGCCGCGCACGCTGGTTTCGAGACGGCGGTCGACCTGGATGCCGCGTGCGAGCACAAGCCCCGCGCGCGCCGCCAGGTCGGTGGAGGGGCGGGCCCCGGTCGCGACCAGCACGAGGTCGGCGGCCAGGAGGGTGCCGTCATCGAGGGTGACGTCCCGCTCCCCGATTGCCCGGGCGACCTGCCCGAGATGGAACACCACTCCGTGCGACTCGTGCAGCGCCTGGAGCCGGGCGGCAAGCGCGTCGCCCAGGACCTTGCCGAGGGGACGGCGGTCGGGCGCGACGACGTGGACCTCGAGCCCGCGGTGGCGGAGCGAAGCGGCGACTTCGAGTCCGAGAAAGCCCGCGCCCAGGATCACCGCGGTGCGCGATTCGGCCGCCCGCCCGATCAGCCGGCGGCTGTCGGAGAGGCTGCGAAGGGTGGCGACCTGGGGACGGTCCACGCCCGGCAGGGCGAGGCGCGCCGGCTCGGCGCCGGTGGCAATGAGCAGCGAGGCGAAGGGAAAGGCGCGGCCGTCGGCGAGGCGGACTTCCCGTTCCGGGAGCGCAATCCTGCTCGCCTGGCCGCGGATCACCCGGATGTCGTGGGCGGCGAGGTCGGCGGAGGACTGGAGCGGCAGCCACTCCTCGGGTGCCGTTCCGGCGAGGTAGTCCTTGGAGAGATTGGGCCGGTCGTATGGCGCGCCGCTGTCGCGGTCGATCAGGGTGACCTTGCCGTGGTACCCCTCGTCCCGGAGCCCGAGTGCCGCCGCGGTGCCGGCCGCGCCGGCGCCGAGGATCACGATCGAAGCGGGGTGACGGCTCCGGTCGCCGCCGCCGGTGAGTTGCGGCTCCAGCTTCCGCCCGGTGACGACCACCAGGTCGAGCCGCCGCTGCACCTCGTAGCAGGGAATCGGCGCGAGCGCGGGACCGCCGGTCGCGCGGCCGGTGCTCAGGTCGAAGCAGGCGTGGTGCCAGGGGCAGTGCAGGGTGTCCCCGGTGATCAGCCCTTCGGCCAGCGGACCGCTGTAGTGGGTGCAGCGCGCCCCGACGGCGTAGTACACCGCGCCCCGGCGGGCGAGCAGCACCGGCTCGTCGCGGACATGGCCCTCGATCATTCCGCCGTCCGGAATCCGGTCGACGGGATAGCCCAGGGTGAGGTCGGGGCCGGTGACGGCGGGGGCGTCGCTCACGTCAGTCCTCGAAGAAGAAGCGGGCTTCGACGTTCTCCGCCTCCATGGCGCCCACCAGGTCGTCCACCGCGCGGCGGATGCTCTTGAGCCGCGCCGGGGTCATGGCACTGAGGCCGTGGAGCAGGCGTCCCTGGGCCGGCTCCGGCGCGCGTTCCAGGACGGCGAGCGCCTCGGCCGTCGGCTCGATCCGGACGAAGCGGCGGTCGGCGTCGGTCCGCGAGCGGCGCACCATGCCGCGCTGCTCCAGCCGGTTCACCAGGATCGACGCACTGCTCTGGTGGACGTGCAGGCAGGCAGCCAGCTGGTTCACCGTGAGGGGCCCCTCGCGGGCGAGGGTCTTGATGGCCCAGAGCTGGGGGGCGGTGAGGCCGTAGTCCCGCTTGACCTCGCGGGAGTAGAGCTCGAGCGCCCGCACCACCCGCCGGAGCCCGCCGACGATGGCGGTGATGTCGGGGCTGGGCCTGGGGCCGACGGTGGGGCGGGGGCGGGTGGCGGTCTTCATGATTCATTGTATTGATATCCATATATCGAAGGCAAGGGTGAGGCTTGGGAGGGGGAGGAAGGACGCGGGCCCAGGAATCCCTGATCTCTCGGTAGACAAAATCAGGGATCCCTCGCTGCGCTCGGGATGACAGAGCTGGTACCTCTCACCCCGAGGCCCTTTCGCCCTTAGAATTCCCCCCGTGATTCTTGCCCACCTCGCCGACCTTCACCTCGGCTTCCGGCAATTCCATCGGCAGACCCCGGGGGGACTCAACCAGCGGGAAGCCGATGTGGCCCATGCCTTCCGCGCCGTCATCGACCAGGTGATCGCGGAGCGGCCTGATGTTGTCGTCGTGGCCGGCGACATCTTTCACTCGGTCCGCCCCACCAACCCCGCCATCCTGTTCGCCTTCCGCCAGTTCCAGCGGCTCCGGGAGGCGCTGCCGACCACCCCCGTGGTGATGCTCGCGGGGAATCACGACTCCCCCCGGTCGGTCGAGACCGGCTCGATTCTCGGCCTCTTCGAGACCCTCGGGATCGATATCGTCAGCGACGGGATGCGCCGGCTCACCTGGCCGCAGGTTCCCGATCTCTCGATCCTCGCGGTGCCCGATTCCGCGGTGCGGAGCGGGGAGCGGAACTTCCGGCGTGAGGGGGAGGAGCGCTACCAGGTGCTGCTGCTGCACGGCGCCATCCCGGGGCTGTATCCCTGGGAGAAGCACGCCCCCGAGTACACCGGCAGCCTGGTGACCACCGAGGACCTGAGCCGCGACAAGTGGAGTTACGTGGCGCTGGGGCACTACCACGTGCAGCGCGAAGTGGGGCCGGGCCAGTGGTACAGCGGGGCGGTCGACTACGTGAGCCCCAACCCGTGGGGCGAGCTGGCCGATGAGGCCAACTACAAGGTGCCCGGCAAGGGGTGGCTCAAGGTCGACCTCGCGAAGAAGCGGGTGGAGCGGAAGACCATCAAGCTCGCCCGCCGGGTGCTCGACCTCATCCCGCTCGACGCTTCGGGGCGCACCGCCGCCGAGATCGACGCGATGATCGCGACCGCGCTGGAGACGATCAAGGGTGGCTGCGAGGACCAGGTGATCCGGCAGGTGATCCGCAACGTGCCCCGCCAGGTCCAGCGCGAGCTCAACTACACCGCGATCCGCGGCTACCAGGCCAAGGCGCTGCACTTCCAGCTCGACCTGCGGCGGCCCGAGATCCAGCGGCAGACCGGGGTCGGCTCACCCGGGAGCCGGCGCACTCTGGCGGACACGGTGGAGACCTATCTCCGCGACCGCTATCTCCCCGAGAACGTGGAGCGCGACCCCTTCGTGCGCCTGGGGATGGAGGCGATCCGGCAGGTGGAATCCGACGCGACCGAGGCGGGGCTGTGAGGCTCGAACGGCTGCGGCTGGTGAACTTCCGCCAGCACGAGAACACCGAGATCATCTTCGGCGTCGGGCTCACCGGGATCGTGGGGCCCAACGGGGCGGGGAAGACCACGCTGCTCGAGGCGATCGGCTGGGCCCTCTACGGCACCGACGCCGCCCGCGGGAACCGCGACACCATCCGCCGCCGGAACGCCGGGCCCCGCTCCCCGGTGCGGGTCGAGCTCGACTTCATCCTCGGGGCCCATCGCTACCGCCTGGTCCGCGGCCTCAACACGGCGGAGCTCTACCAGGACGGCGACACCGCGCCCCGGGAGAACGGCATCCGCGAGGTGACCGAGCGGGTCTCCCGGCTCCTCGGCATGTCGCGCGAAGAGTTCTTCAACACCTACTTCACCGGCCAGAAGCAGCTCGCCGTCATGGCGGCGATGAAGCCGCTCGAGCGGGCCCAGTTCCTCTCCCGGGTGCTGGGCTACGAGAAGCTCAAGCTGGCGCAGGAACGCCTCAAGGAAACCCGGCTCGCCCTCCGGGCCACGCTCCAGGCGCTCGAGTCCTCCCTCCCCGATCCCGCCGAGCTCGACGAGGCCGACACCCGGGCCCGCACCCGGCTGGAGGATGCCGAGAAGTTCGAGCGGACCAGTGGGAAGGCGCTCGAGCTCACCGAGCGGCGCCGGAAGGAGATGGAGCCGCGCTGGCTGGAGCTGCAGCAGCAGCGGGAGAAGGTCGCCTCGCTGGAGAGTGATCTCCGGCTGGCCGAGCACCGGGTGAACGCCGCGCGGGAGAGCTTTGCCCAGCTCGACCGCCAGCTGGTTGCCGCCAACGAGGCGCGGGGCCGGCTCGACGCCCTCAAGTCGGAGCTCGCCCCGCTCGAGGCGCTCCGGGCGGAGCGGGCCCGGCTCGACGAACTCGCCGCGGCCCATTCCAACCGGCAGGTGGCGCTGGCCCAGCTGGAGGAAGCGCGGCTCTCGCTCAGCGGCGTCAAGCAGCGGCTCCACAAGCTTCCTCCCGCCGACGAGGTGGAGGCGGCCCGCGCCAAGGTCGAGGAGCAGAGGGTCCGGCTCGAGACCGTCGACGAGAGCTACAAGGAGCGGCGCTCCACCTGGGATCGCGATCTCCAGGATGCCAAGACCAAGCGCGCCGCGCTGCGCGACCAGTACAAGGATCTCAAGGAGCAGCTCGACCGGATCACCGACGCCGGCCCCGACGGCGCCTGCCCCACCTGCGCGCGCCCCCTCGGCAAGGAGTACGACAACGTCCTCGGCGTGCTCGACCGCCAGCTCCAGGACGTGATGTTCAACGGCAACTACTTCAAGGCCCGGGTGGAGCAGCTCACGGTCGAGCCTCCCGAGCTGGCCGAGCTGGAAAAGCAGCGGGATGCGGGGGAGAAGGCGCTGACCGACGCCACGGCCGCGCTCACCCGGCTGACGACCCTCGCGCAGGAAGGCCCGGCGCTCCGGAAGGAACAGGTGCGGCTCGAGACCCGCGCCGCCGACCTCGAGAAGCAGGTCAACGAGGGGCCGCGGGACTACGACCCGAATCACCATGCAGAGGTGCGCCGGAAGATCCACGCCCTCGATCCCCTCGCGCTCCAGGCCGAGCGGCTGCGGGTGGCGGCGGAGCGGGCCGAGGCGCTGGTGGCCGAGGCGGAGGCGGCGGAGAAGATGCTGTCGGAGCGCGAGGCCCAGGCCCGGACGGTGCGGGAACAGCTGGCCCAGCTGGGGTACCGCCAGGAGGATTTCGAGGCCGCCAAGCAGGCGTGGGAGACGGTCGAACGGGAGCGGCGCGAGGCGGAGCTCACCCTGATCAAGGTGCGGGCGGAGCTCGGCGCGGCACGGGAAGCGCTCGCGGCGGTCGCTGCGCGGCGGGCCGAGCGGGCCAAGCGGGAGGACGAGGCCCGGAAGGCCGCGCGGGAGCTGGCGCTCTACCAGGAACTCGACCGGGCGTTCAGCGACCTCCGCACCGACCTCAACCAGCAGCTCCGTCCCGACCTGGCCGACCTCGCCGGCGGATTCCTCCGGGATCTCACCAACGGGCGATACATCCAGGTCGAGCTGGATGAAGATTACGTGGCCACCGTGGTCGAGGATGGCGAACCCAAGCCGGTGATCTCCGGCGGCGAGGAGGACATCGCCAACCTGGCGCTCCGCCTCGCCATCAGCCAGATGATCGCCGACCGGGCGGGGCAGCCGCTCTCGCTGCTGATGCTCGACGAGGTCTTCGGCTCGCTCGACAGCGAGCGGCGCGCCTCGGTGCTCGACCTGCTGCGGAGCCTGGCCGACCGCTTCCCCCAGGTCATTCTCATCACCCACATCGAGAACATGGGCGCGGGGTTCGACCGGGAGATCCGGGTGGAGTACGATGTCGAGCGCGGCACCGCCAAGGTCCGCGACGAACCGCTTGGAGTGAGCGATGGCCTGGCTGCCTGAGCGCGAGATCACCGGACCGGAGCGGCCCACCACGCGCGACGTGGAGCCGCTCAACCGGGTGTTCTCGGAGGCCTTCACCGACCGCTACCGGCGGGACGGGATGACCGGGGTGCGGGTGCCGTACCTCAATCCCGCGATCTGGCGTTACGCCCTCGACGACGCCGGCGAGGGTGCGATGGTCTGGCGGGATCCCGACGGCGAGCTCTGCGGCTTCAACATGGTCCACCTGAGCGGGCGGGAAGGGTGGATGGGGCCGCTCGCGGTGCGGCCCGACCGGCAGGGCAGCGGGCTCGGCAAGACAATGATCCGGGCGGGGATCGCCTGGCTCCGCGAGCGCGGCGCCCGCACCATCGGGCTGGAGACGATGCCCCGCACCATCGAGAACATCGGCTTCTACAGCCGGCTGGGGTTCGTGCCGGGGCACCTCACGGTCACCCTCACCCGCGACCTCCAGCGCCGCCCGCTGCTCCACCCCGAGGTGCTCTCGACCTCGGGCGCGGCCCGCGCCGACCGGCTGGCCGAATGCCGCCGGCTCACCACCGCACTGCTCCCCGACACCGACTTCACCCGCGAGCTCAACGCCACGGCGGAGCTCCGGATCGGGGACACGCTGATGGTGCGGGACCCCGGCGGGGAACTCTCCGGCTTCGCGCTCTATCACACCTCCCCGCTCGCGGCGGGGCGGTCCCAGGACGAGGTCCGGATCCTCAAGCTGGTGGCGAAGCACGTCGAGGCCTACGACCGGATTCTCGCGGCGACCGAGGCGGCGGCGCTCGCGCTCGACATCCGCCGCCTGAGCCTGCGCTGCCAGACGGCACAGCACGAGGCCTACCTCCGGCTCATCCGCCAGGGGTTCCGCACCCACTGGACCGACCTGCGCATGACGCTGGCGACCCATCCCGAGCAGAAGCTGGCGGAGGGGGCGGTGGTGTTCAGCAACTGGGAGATCTAGTCCCCCCGCGCTGCACCCCTGTCAGTGTGTTCTGCTGGTGCCTCCCTCCGTGGTGTTCTGCAGCACGCCCCAGTCGATATCGTCCTTGACCCCGGTCCACGCGGTGATGCCGCCGTGCAGGATCCGGGTCTTCGCCGAGGAGCCGGTCAGCAGGATGCCAACCGGCCGGTCGAGTGGAATACCCAGCGGCGTGTGGAAGATCGGGACCCCGTCGACCGCCATCCCGCAGGTCCCGTCCGGGAAGACCTGGATCCGCCAGCGCACCCAGTGGCCATCGGTCCGGGACGGCGCCGGTCTCCTGACGACGATGCTCGAGTAGACCAGGCTCATCTCGCTCATCGCGGCAATCCCCTCGGTCGCGGGGATTTCCATCTCACAGCTGGAGGCGAGTAGCGTGGCGTTGTCGGCGCCACCTCGCTCCATCACCTCGGCGCTCATGCTCGAGTCGAGGCCGCCGGCCAGGCTGAATTGCGCGCGTTGCCAGTGGGTCTCGGTGAGCGGGGTGCTGATTTCGACTTCGGCACCGAAGCCGGAGGTGGCGGGCCAGGCCCTTCGGGTGAAAGCGCCACTCGTGTACCTGCCGTCACCGTTGTTCAGGAAGGCATGCCGGTCCTTCCCGAGGTCGACGATCACCGGGGGCGGCGTGCCGAAGGGCTTCCAGCGGGACATACCGCCGCTCCAGTCTTCCCGGAACACTTCGGCTGCTCTGGTTACCTGCACAAAGACATCCGCCGTATCGGCACGCCATCCGGGAACCTCGGCGATGATCCGGGTGTGCCCTTCCCGCCGGGGCGTGAGGAGGCCACTCGTGTCGATCCGCGCGATGGTTGTGTCGACCGACGTCCACCGGAGCGGGACCTTGATGGCGATGGTGCGCCCGTCCTGGTCCAGCCCCTGGACCTTGAATTTGTAGCCCGTGTGCGGGGGAAGCGGGTCCCGGGGCTTGGTGAGGGCGATCGCCGCCAGCCAGGGCACCGGGGAATTCACCTGCCAGAGCGGCTGGTATGCGCCGCCTCTGTACCCCAGCAATTCACGAGGCCGGGTCGGGGCACTCATCGGCGCGACGAACCACGCCAGCGCGGGTCGGCCCGGGACGAGCTGGTCGAACACGAGCCAGCGGGCGTCCGGGCTGGGGAGCACATCGTGGACGTTCTCGAGCAGGAGCCTCGACCCGCGGGACGCCAGGTCCAGGGCTTCGAGTCGGTTCAAGCCATCCGGCTGGGCCTTCAACGTCAGGAGCGTGTTGTTGTCTGCCCAGCCCACGCTGGAGAAGGCGGGTCCCGCCCCCGTGATGCACATCGCGGGTGGGAGGCTGTCGAGGCCCTGCACGCAGACGGCGCTGCCTTCGGGGATGCCGGTACGGACGAAGGCGATCCGGGTCCCATCGGGTGAGACGAATCCGCCGCCGTCCTGGAGCGGGTCGCTGGTGAGACGGCGGATGGAGCCGCTCAGAGACTGCGCCATCAGGTCATAGAAGTCACCGGACCAGCGTCCGGTGGAGAGGACCAGGCCGGAGCCGTCCGCCAGCCAGCTCCCGACGTTGTTGTCCCCCCGTCCCCGGGCGAAGGGGATTGCGTGGCCTTCTCCGTCATAGATGGTCACATGGGTTCCCGCGGAGTCGCCCGAGTCCGGGGACGACTCGGTCACCGCCCAGAGGCCGCCTCCGGGGCGGATTGCCACGCTGAGCCCGACCCCACCCCTCCCTGGAAATGCGGTACGTGCGAGAGTGGAGAGGTCGATGGGCTGGTCAGGGCGCCAGTTGTCAGGCGAAAGCGGTACGCGGATGATGGCCGAGGCGCGGGGTGCCTTGAGATCGCGAATCAACAGCTCCGTATCCGGTGTCGGCCCCCGGCTCAGCGCCGTCAGCGTCACCCCGACCGCCAGGCAGGCGAGGAGGGCGACCCAGACCGCGGGCCTGGCCAGCTCGTAGCGCACCAGGTTGAGCCGCCCCAGCCGGCTCAGCAGGTCCTCGACCTGGGTGTCAGGCACCCCCTCCAGGAAATCACTCGCGATGAACCGGACCCGGCGATGGTCCCCCTCCCGTCGGCGGCGCTGCAGGAAGCGGAGGAACGTCGCGCGGAGCCCGGGCCAGTGTTCCGCCAGCGCGAGATGATGCCCCGCCCGGACCAGGTCGCGGGCGGATGTGGCCTGCGACGCACGCAGGTCCCCGAACGCCCGGTGCAGCGCCCGGCGCACCCCCGGATCGGCCAGGTCGCTCGCGAACGCGGCCACCTCGTCGTGCGAGGGCTGCCACTGCTCGCTCGCCTGTTGTGCCAGCCCGCGGAGCTCCAGGTGTGCCAGCGCCTGTTCCATCGCGCGGAGATCCCAGCCGAGCACCCCGGCCAGCTCCTCCGCCCTGAGCGGCTGGCCCGCGACCGCCAGCGCCAGGAGGACCCGTCCCGGCTCGGGCGGCAGGTCCGCCACCCGCTGTCGGAGCCCGATCTCGTCTTCGAGCTGCTGCCGCAGCGCATCCCAGTCGGGGCACTCCCAGCCATCCCCGGTCAGGACCAGGCGGCCGCGATCGCGCGCCAGCTGCAGCGTCTCCAGCAGCAGCAGCGGCACGCCGCCGGCGTTGCGGTGCAGCAGGGCGGGGAGGGCGCTGGCCCACGGGGTGTCCGGCAGCGGCGCCACGCTCGCCAGCAGTTCGGTCACCTGCTCCGGGGTGAGGGGCGGGATCGTCAGCACCTCGGTGCCGTCGGGGAGCGGGACGCCGGGGGTCGGCCGGGCCGCCGTCACCACCAGGGCCGGCATCGTCCGCACCCGTTCGAGCAGTGGCCGCAGGCACTGGAGTGAGGCAGGGTCGGACCAGTGCAGGTCGTCGAGCAGGAGCGCGACCGGCTGCTCGTCCAGGACCGCGACCAGCAGCTCGGTCAGGGCGGTCGAGCGCCGGCGCACCGCTTCTCCGCCGGTCGCGGTGTCGGGTGCGGCAGTGAAGCGGCTGGTGAGGGAGGGACTGAGGGCGACCAGCGTGGCGGCGGAGCCGCTCGAGATGCCTGCCGCACCCGGGAGCTCGGCCAGGACCCGGGCCACTTCGGCGGCGAGGCTGAAGGGAATCGTCCGGTCCGCGGGCGTAGCCCGGAGCTGCACCGCCCGGGCGCCACGCCCCCGCAACCGATGGTAGACATCGGTGAGGAGCCGGCTCTTGCCGAGGCCGGCGGCGCCATCCAGGTGGAGGTGCCGCCCCCGCTGCTGGCGGCACTCGTCCCAGGCCTCGACGATGACCGCAAACTGGCGCGACCGGCCGACCAGGGCGGGGGCAATGACCTGGGAAAGGTCGTGCGCCGCCGGCATCAGGTCGGCCCGGGTCAGCCGCTCGAGCAGCTGCCGTGTGGCCGGTTCCGGCTGACGCTCCTCCTGCTGCAGCCGGGCACTCAGCGCGGTGGCCTCGAGGGCAAAGCCAACCGGGTCCTGCGCCGCGACGAGCGCCTCCAGCAGCAGCCGCCACCCCCGCTCCCGCCCCGGGGCCGCGTCCCGTGCCCGCCGCGCCAGCGCGATGGCCGGCGCAAAGCGCCCCGCGTCGAGGTGCCGCCGGCTGGCCTGCTCGACGCTCCGCAGGAACACCGCCGAGAGCTGCTGCCGTTCGACGTCGGCCCACTGCTCGAACTCCACCCCGCCCGGGAGGGCGAACCCCGAGAGGAATTCCTGCTGGTAGATCGCGAGGGCCTGGTCCAGGTCTTCCCGCTTGGCTGCGGCGAGGAACTCGTCCCGGTCAAACCGGAGCGGCTGCACCAGGGTGATGTCGTCGCCCGGTACGGCCAGCCCCTCGGGAATGATGCGGCGGAGGTACCAGAGGGCCTGACGGAGGGTGTGGCGCGCCTTGTCGACCGGCAGGTCGGACCAGAGGAGGTCGATCAGGTGCTCGCGGGTGGCACTCTGCCTGGGCGAGCAGGCGAGATACACGAGAAGCGCGAGCGGCTTTCCCGGGCCGAGCAGCTCGGCACCGCCGTCGGAGACGAGGCGCGTCCCCGACAGGGTGCGAAGTTCCAGAATGGGGGGCATGGACCAGTGAGGCTACCGTCCAGCCACGCTCCCGTCAACCGCCGCTTGTCAGGCGCCTGACGCGGGCTCCGCCGTCGCGCCGTACACCGCGCTCGCCCGGTAGCGGGCCAGCAGCCGGCTCCCCAGCATCTTCACCAGCACCGCCAGCGGAATCGCCAGCAGCAGGCCGGCGAAGCCCAGCACCGCTCCGCCGAACGCCAGCGCCAGCATGATCACCACCGGGTGGAGTCCCACCGATTCGCCCACGATCTTGGGACCGGTGACCGACCCGTCGATGAACTGCACCACCAGGAAGACCGCGCCCACCCGCAGCAGCCCGCCCAGCGGCGAGTCCATCGTCAGCGCGACGACGAGCGCCGGCACGATCGAGATCGCCAGGCCGATGTAGGGAATGACATTGCAGATCCCCGCGATGACGCCGAGGAGGAGCGCGCTCGGCACGCCGAGGATCGCGAGCCCGGTGCCGGTGAGGATGCCCACCAGCGTGGCCTCGGTGAGCTGGCCGCGGACGAAGCGTCCCAGCGACCGGTCGTACTCGTCGATGAAGGTCACCACCCCCGGGCGTTCCCGGGTGGGGATCAGCTCCTCGAGGAAGGTGAGGAGCGGCCGCCAGTCGCGGAGCAGGTAGAACGCGACCACCGGCGTCACGACCAGGTACCCGAGGAACCCGACGATCGTGCCGAGCTGCCGCAGGAAGGCAAGCGCCCACTGGCCGAACTCCGCCAGGATCGCGTCGGCGTTCTGCTGCAGCAGCGCCGCCAGTTCCTCGGCGTTGAGGTCATGGATCCAGGTCCGCTGCGCCTCGGTGAGGAAGGGAAGGGTCTCGGCCCGGGCCCGGACGCTGGAGAGGAGGTCGAGCAGCGTGGTGGCGAAGCGCGGCAGCATGCTGACGAGCGTCACCGCCTGGCCCCAGAGCTGCGGCCCCGCCAGGGCGATGAGCAGCACGAACGCGGCCAGCGGCGGGATCGCCACCAGCAGGATGGCGAGGCCCCGGCTCATCCGGCGCTGCTCGAGGGCGGCGACCAGGGGCGCCAGCAGGTAGGCGAGTGCCAGCGCGAGGAGGAACGGCCCGAGGAGCCCGCCGTAGAGCTTGAGGCCCCAGATGAGCGTGAGCCCCACCGCCGTGCCGATTGCGATTTTCATCCCCGGCCGCTCCCGGAGCGGCCAGAGCGCCAGCAGCGTCAGCGGGAGCACGACGGGTGGGGCGAGAATTTCTCGGACGGAGACGAGCAGGAGGATGTACAGCAGGCCCGCGAGGATCGAGGGCAAGACGTCCTGCGGGCGCTGGTCCATGAGTGGAAGTTCCGGGTTCCGGGTTCCGAGTTCCGAGTTATCGCTTCCAACCGCCAACATTCGCCTAGCCGCCTAGCCGCCTAGCCGCCTAGCCGCCTAGCCGCCTAGCCGCCTGAACGCCTGACCACCCGCGTCAGTTCTTGAGCGCGTACCACCGGACAAACAGCGCCCCCGCCAGCCCCAGCAGCAGGTGCACCGCGGCGCCGCCCGGGCCCAGCGGCACGATGAAAACGAACACCACCCAGAGAATCAGTGACGCGACTGCGGCAACGAGCAGCATCGGCATGAGTCAGTCCGTGACAGGGGTCAGAATTGAGCCGTCCCGCGACGATTGACGCCTCCGGACAGCGGTCCTATCTTCGAAATCAAGCGGCGTCGGAGAACTCCGTTATTGAGCCAACAGGTCCGGTGAAGGGCCCAGATACCAGCGCTGATGTCATGCCCCCCGGGGGAAGACAGATGCATCGGTGAGGGCGCCACATTTCTTCGTCGGGCTTCAATAAACCTCTTCGGCGTCGCCCTGCTGTTCCGTGGGGGCATCGGCCACTGGCCGGTGCCCCCACGTTGTTCAAGGTGCGGCGGTTGAACCGGGGCCGTCAGGGGGGCATCTTCCAGCCGACCCCCACCGGGACCGAACGTCCGGCAATGCCGACTTGCACTGTAACGCGCCGGGTCCACTTCAACGCGGCGCACCGACTCCACAACCCCGCCAAGCCGGACGACTGGAATACCCGCGTCTTCGGCGTGTGCGCCAATCCCAACTATCACGGGCACAACTACGAGCTCGACGTCAGCGTCACCGGGGAAATCGACCCCGAGACCGGCTACGTGATCGATATCAACGTACTGAAGCGGCTGATCGAGGAAAAGCTGCTCGCCCAGCTGGACCACAAGAACCTGAACCTGGACGTGCCGGCCTTCCGGGACCTGATCCCCACGGCCGAGAACATCGCCCGGTACTGCTGGACCGAACTCGCCGGTATCATCCCCGCCGGCCGCCTGCTGCGCATCCGTCTCTGGGAGACTCCCCGTAATTATGTCGACTACGAAGGACGGTAAGGTGGCGCCCGCCCCGGCCGAACCCCGCTCGTTCCAGGCCGAGGTGCGCACCATGCTCGCGGCGCTGGGGGAAGATCCCGATCGCGAGGGCCTGGTCAAGACGCCGGAGCGGGTCGAGAAGGCCCTCCGCTGGCTGACCCGGGGCTACCAGCTCTCGGTCATGGACGCCGTGGGCGACGCGCTCTTCGAGGAGGCCCACAACAGCATGATCCTGGTGCGCGACATCGAGCTCTACTCGCTCTGTGAGCACCACATGCTGCCGTTCTTCGGCCGGGCCCACGTGGCCTACATCCCCAACGGCCGCATCGTCGGGCTGTCCAAGCTGCCCCGCATCGTCGACATCTTCTCCCGGCGGCTGCAGGTGCAGGAGCGGCTCACCGACCAGATCGCCGACGCCATCATGGACGTGCTCAGCCCCCACGGGGTGGGCGTGCTCATCGAGGCGGTGCATCTCTGCATGGCCATGCGCGGCGTCGAGAAGCAGAATTCCCGCACCGTGACCAGCGCGGTGCGGGGCAACTTCCGCAGCGACATCCGGACCCGCGAGGAGTTTCTCCGGCTGGTGCACGGCAACGGGAGACCCTACGTGTGAGCCCGACCCCCGGCCCGCTCGCCATCGTCAGCGGCGCCTCGCGGGGCATCGGCCTCGCCGTCGCGACCACGCTGGCGGGCCAGGGGATGCGGGTGGCGCGGCTCGCGCGCACCCTCACCGCCGGCACCCACGGGAGCTTCCTCGACTACCCCCTCGACCTGACCGACGCCGCCGCCGTGCAGGCCACCGGGCGGCGGATCCTGGCGGAGGCGGGGACGCCCGCGGTGGTGGTGAACAACGCCGGCGTGTTCGACCGGATGCCCTTCGCCGAGTCGAAGGTGGAGGAGCTGGCCCGTCAGCTCAAGGTGAACCTGGTCGGGGCCTTCGCGCTGACCCAGGCCTTCCTGCCGGCCATGCTCGAGGCCAATGACGGGGTGGTGATCACCATCGGGAGCATCGCCGACCTGGTGGGCTTTCCCGGTAACACGATCTACTCCGCCTCCAAGTTCGGGCTGCGCGGGCTGCACGAGACTCTGGCGGCGGAGTTCCGCGGCACCGGCCTGCGCTTCACGCTGGTCTCCCCCGGGCCGACCGACACCCCGATCTGGGAAGGGGTCGGCGGCCCCATCCGCCCCCGGAACGAGATGCTCACCGCCCAGGACGTGGCCGATGCGGTGCTGTTCGTCGCCACCCGGCCCCGGCGGGTGACGATCGACGTGCTCCGCCTCATGCCCAGCTAGCCGACCCGGGGACGGGTATCTTTCCCCCTGACTTTCCGTCGCCCGATCCCTGTCTCCTGTCTCCCGATTCCAGTCCAGCCCATGCCCCTGACCTCGTCCGTGCGTACGCTGGTCCTCTCACTCACGCTCGCCACGCCCCTGCTGGCCCAGACCGAGGCCGCCCCCTTCCCGAAGCTCCCCGATTCCACCGGGTTCGGGGTGCATGTGCTGGCGGTGGCGCGCGACCCGCAGAACGCCATCTGGGTCGGGACCTATGGTGACGGCATCTACCGCCTGAAGGCGGGGGCCACCACCTGGGAGCACATCCGGCACGATACCACCGCCACCAGCATCAGCTGGGACTTCATTCACGCCTTCGGCTTCGGCCGCAACGGCGAGATCTGGTACGGCACCGTGGGCAACGGCTGGGGGCTGTCGACCGACGGCGGCGCCACCTGGAAGAACTGGACCTTCAAGGAACTCGGGCCCGAGTGGCAGTACCTCGCCTCGGACGGGATCGTCATCAGCGGGGACACCACCTGGATCGGCACCGCCGACGGCATCCAGTACACCGTCGACGACGGGGCCCACTGGACCGCGCTGGTCGATGGGGCCGGCCCGGCTGCCAGGGGTCCCGCCGACACCTCGCTGGCGGTGCTGAGCAACGAGTACGTCCGCCGGATCGGGCTCGACCGGCGGGGGCTCCTGGTGACGACCCTCCGCGGCAACGTGCGCCTCGCCCTCGGCCCCGCCGGCTGGAGCAGTGAGCCGGTGGCCTCGGCGCCGTTCTCTCCCCGGAACCGCATCCTCATTGCCGGGCGCTCCTGGCGCGGCACCCAGTGCGGGCTCCGGCTCCTCAACGACACCCTGCCGTGCATCCGGAAGGTCGGCGCGGCGGCCCGCGCCCCCGAGTTCCCCAGGACCATCTGGTTCAAGCGCCCCATCGCCCTCACCGACAATGCCTTCATCGACCAGACCTACCGCTACGGGTCGACGATGGGCGGCAACTTCCAGCAGCACCAGGGCGTCGAGTTCAACAACCCTGACGGCACGCCGGTGATGGCGATCGCCGGGGGCAAGGTGGTCTACGCCGGCCCGGCGGAGCAGGGCGCCCTGACCGTGGCGATCCGGCACGATACGACGGTGGCGGGCCCGAGCGGACCGCTCCGCGTCTTCAGCGTCTACTACCACAACTCGAAGCTCAAGGTGAAGGTGGGGGAGCGGGTGACGGCTGGCGAGGTGATTTCCCACGTCGGCAACACCGGCCGGGCCACGAACGATCACCTGCACCTCGAGGTGCACACCGCGCCCCAGGAGGATGTGCGCTTCATCGTCGACTCGCTGGAGAAGTTCCCCGCCTACACCACCAACCCCGAGCTCTGGATCGAGCCGCTCCCCAAGACCGGGATCGTCGCCGGGCAGGTGCTCGACGCCGCCGGCAAGCCGGTGCCGCAGGCGCGGGTCTACGGCCTGGTGAAGCCGGAGCCGGTCGAGACGCCCTTCTCCTACGCCGAGACCTATGGCGACAAGGCCCACCCGCATCCGCTCTACAACGAGAATTTCGCCGTGAGCGATGTGCCGCCGGGGACGTACATTCTCGGCGTGGACATCAATGGCAAGAAGGTGACGCGGTCGGTGACGGTGGAGGCGGGGAAGCTGAGCTGGGTGGTGTTCAAGCCGTAACGACGTTCCTCGTTCCTCGTTCCTCGTAGGTCCTTGTACGGTCAGGCACCGTCGCTGACCCCACCGGGCAAGCAACGAGGAACGAGGAAGGCGGAACGAGGAACGTTTTATCTCATGCACATCGAACTCACCGATCACCTCCGCTGCCCCGCCGACCATCCCGAGTCGTTCCTGGTCCTGATCCCCGGGGAGATGACCGGTCGGTCGGTGGCCAGCGGTGTGCTCGGCTGCCCCACCTGCCTGCGGGAGTACCCGGTGGTGCGGGGGGTGGCGTACTTCTCCCCCGAGCCGCCGGCGGTGGCGACGCTGCCGGCACCGGGCCCGGTCGATGCGGCGGCGCTCGCCGCGTTCCTCGGCCTCGAGGGGCCGGGCGGGTACGTCGGCCTGGTCGGGGGTGCGGCGGGCTTCGCCCCGGGGCTCGCGGAGCAGTGGCCCGGGATTCATCTCGTGGCGGTGAACCCGCCCCGTGAGCTCCCTGCGGCCGAGGCGCTCAGCGTGCTGGTTGCGCCGGCACTGCCCTTCAAGGCGCGGGCGCTGCGGGGAGTGGTCGTGGGGGAGCCCTACGGGGGCATGTCGCGCTGGAGCGAGGCGGCGATCGGGGCGGTGCTGCCCGGGCTTCGCGCCGCGGGTCTCGGACCGGTTCCGTCAGCCCCGGGCTTCGAGCTGATGGGTGAGGCGGGTGGGTGGTGGGTGGGGAGGGCGGGGAAGTAGGAAGGAACAGCAACAGCGAATCACGAAGAGCACGAAGCCACGAAGAACACGAAGTTCTGTTCTTCGTGCGGCCTTCGTGCTCTTCGTGTCTTCGTGGTGGCGGTTGAAACGTCCCGCGATTGACTGTCGCTACGACCCGTAGGTGTCGTGCCCGCCGCCCTTGGGCTCGTCGTAGATCGACTCGATCAGCGTCTGGTAGTTCTTCTCCACCACCCGCCGCTTCACCTTCATCGTCGGCGTCAGCTCCCCGTTCTCGATCGAGAAGTCCCGCTCGATCAGCACGATCTTCTTCGGCATCTCGAACTGGGCCAGGTCGCGGAGGGTCTTCTTGATCTCCCGCTCGATCTTGTTCCCCGCCTCCGGGTGCGCCAGCAGCGCCTTGTCGTCCGGCGCGTCGACCCCCCGTTCCTTCGCCCAGGCGTGCAGCTCGGGGATGTTCGGCACCACCAGCATGATCGGGAACTTGCGCTTGTCGCCGATCATCACCGCGTTGAGGATGAACTTGTTGTTCTTGACCCGGCCCTCGATCGGCTGGGGCGCGATGTTCTTGCCGCCGGCGGTGACGATGATGTCCTTCTTCCGGTCGGTGATCTTGAGGAACCCGTCCGGGTCGATCATCCCGATGTCGCCGGTGTGGAACCAGCCGTCCTCGTCGATCGCCTCGTCGGTGGCCTCGGGCTTGTTGTAGTAGCCCTTCATCACGTTGGGGCCGCGGGTCAGGATCTCGCCGTCACCGGCGATCCTCACCTCCACCCCTTCGACCGGCCTCCCCACCGTGCCGAGCCGGATGGCGCCCCGCCCGTTCACCGCGATGACCGGGGAGGTCTCGGTGAGCCCGTACCCCTCGTAGATCGGCAGCCCCGCCGCGTAGAAGAACTTCGCGATTTCGGCCGAGAGCGGCGCGCCGCCGGAGACGAAGTAGCGGAGCTGGCCGCCGGTCCGCGCCTGCAGCTTGCCGAAGACCAGCTTGTCGGCCAGCGCCTTGCTGAGCTTCATCCCGACCGACACCGGCTCGCCCGCGATGGTCGCCTCGGCCCAGCGCTCGCCCGCGGCCCGGCACCAGGCGAAGATCTTCCGCTTCACGTCGCTGCCCGACGCGCCCTCGATGACCCGGGCGTAGATCTTCTCGTAGAGCCGCGGCACTGACAGCACCACCGTCGGCTTCCGGTCGATCAGGTCGTTGGAGACCGTCTCGATGCTCTGGGCGTAGTTGATGACGCAGTCCGACTGCCACATGCAGTAGTGCCCCGCCATCCGCTCGAAGACGTGGGAGAGCGGCAGGAAGGAGAGGCATTCGTCGGTGGGGCGGAGGTCGAGCGTCTTGAGCCCGCTCACCACGTTGGACGTCAGGTTGCCATGGGTGAGCATGACGCCCTTCGGGTCGCCGGTGGTGCCCGAGGTGTAGATCAGGGTGGCCAGGGCGTCGGGGGAGGCGGTGAGGGCCTCCGCCTTCCACCCGGGATACTTGCCCGCCGCCGCACGGCCCCGGTCCATCAGGTCGCTGAAGGGCATGACCCCCGGGCCGGCCGCATCGGGGTCGAGCGAGATGATGTGCCGGAGCGCCGGCATCACGTCGGGGTGCCGGATCGCGAGGATCTTCTCGAGCTGCTGCTTCGACGACACGAAGATCGCGATCGCCCCGGAGTCCCGCAGGATGTAGGAGACCTGGCCTGCGGGGAGGGTGGGGTAGATCGGGACGTCGGCGCAGTGGAGGCTGAGGCAGGCGAAATCGATGATCGCCCACTCGGGCCGGTTCTCCGCAAGGAGGGCGATCCGGTTCTCCGCCTTGATCCCCAGTTCCCGCAGTCCCGCCGCGAGCCACTCGACTCGCTGCCTGGTCTCGGCGAAGGAGATCTCCTTCCACTCGCTGTCCTGCTTGTAGCGCATGGCCACGGGACGCGCGGCGTTCCGTTCCATGGCGCCGAAGAAGATGTCGTTGAGCGTGCGGGGGTCAGCCATAGCGTGCCTCTGGCGGGGGCGCTTGGAGTGGTTCCGAGTTCCGAGTAAGGGCCCTGCGGGATGTGTGAGTTATCCCCCGAAATTCGAATCCGCAACTCGGAACCCGAGCTGAAGACTCGGAACTCGGACCCGGAACCCGGAACTGCTACTGGAAATTGACGCTGAGAAGCTGCCCGGATCCGGGCACGACCGCCCCGCTCGGCCGGGTGGCCGAGACCCGCACCTGCACGGTGAGGCCGGCGGAGCCGGAGCCCCGGCGGAGCGAGACCGGCGCCGCAGGCTTCCCGTCGCCGCCCGTCGCGACCCGCAGGGCCAGGACGTTGCCCGCGAAGTGCACCTTGCCGCGGGCCGCGGCGGTATCGACCACCTCGAAGAGGATCCGGGTATTGGTGATCCCCGCCGTGTCCGGTGTCAGCGACTGGACCGCTGCCACCAGCGCCCCCGATGCGGAATCGGTGGTCGGCACGGTGAGGGAAACTGAATCGGTCAGGCGCAGCGTGTCGGAGCGCCGGTGTACCTCGAGCAGCGCCAGGTCGGAGAAGAGCGACCCGGTGTGGGCCTGGACCCGGAGGCTTCCCGCGGCCAGCGTGGTGCTGGCCTTCCCGGTCAGGCTGTCGAGGGTGAAGGCGGTGTCGGGGGTCGCCCAGACGATGACCGCGTCGTTCACCAGGTTCCCGTTCCCGTCGAAGGCGCGGGCGGTGAGCGTCAGGGTGTCGTTCGTCTCGATGGCCGCCGGGGCCGGCAGCACGACGTCGAGGGCTACCACACCGCCCTTGGTGCCGGCGATGTCACTGCAGCCCGCGAGCACGAGCGCGACCCAGGCCCAGCGCCTCACGCGTCGTCCTGCGCGCCGCTGGTCTCGATCTCCCGCAGCGTCGCCTCGGCGTGGCGCACCCAGCGCTCGGCGTCGGGGCCCCGCGGCGGCCGGGCGAGGAAGGAGCGCAGGTGGCTGGCCGCGTCTTCCATTTCTCCCTTTTCCTTCAGCCGGAACGCGAGTCCATAATGCGCCCCGACCAGGGTGTCGTCGAGGGCGAGGGCGCGCCGGTAATGCCGGATCGCCTCGTCCACCTGGCCGGTCTTGGTGAAGGCGATCGCCATGTTCTGGAGGATGCGCGGATCGTTGGCGTTGTCGCGCAGGGCCAAGCGGTAGGACGTCAGGGCCGACTCGTAGTCTCCCTGGCGTTCCAGCGCGAGCGCTTCATTGAGGTAGTCGAGCCGCTGCGGCTTCAGATTCTTCTGGTCGCCGCCGAACAACCGCCGCCAGAAACCCATTTGCGGAGAACGATCCTTGGCGTCAAGGAGGTAGGTTGACCCTAAGATACCTTCACCTAAAGTGCGCCGCAACGCACAGTTGTAGGGCTCCGAAGGGGTGGGTAGGTTAGGAACCATGAAACGTCCCGCCCCCGGGTCCCAGCCGCGCGGTGTCCTCGAGGTCGATTGGCCCTTCTTCGGCGAGCTGACCCGCGCCCTCGCCCTCAAGGTGGCTCGCGAGTTCGAGCCCGAAGTGATCCTCGGCATTGCCAAGGCAGGGGTCATCCCCGGCGTGGTGGTGGCGAGCATCCTCCAGGTCGAGTTCGCCTCCATGGCGGTGACCCGGAAGGATGCCGGCAGCGAGCCGATCCTCGTGGCCGGTCCTCCCGCCACCATCCGCGGCCGCCGGGTCCTTCTCGTCGACGAGACCTGCGACACCGGCTCGACCTTCAAGCTCGCCCTCAACGAGGTGCGCGCCCTCAAGCCGAAGGAAGTGAAGACCGCCGCCTCCTTCAAGACCGGCCCGTACAAGCCCGACTACCACGCCTTCGAGACCGAGAACCTCATCATTCTCCCCTGGGACCGGGAGATCATCGAGGGCGACCAGCTGGTCATGCGGCCCGACTATGTGAAGTGGCTCAAGGGGAACAGCTAGCGTGAAGGACCGGCTGACCGACGCGCTTCGCGCGGCCCGGGCCGATTACACCGAAATCCGCCTCGAACGCACCTGGGCGTCGGCTGTGGCCTTCCGGGGCAGCCGCCTCGAGGGCGCCACCACCGCGGTCGAGGTGGGCGGCATGGTCCGCTGCCTCAACCGCGGCAAGGGGTGGGGCGTGGCGAGCTTCACCGGGGTGGACCGCCTCCCCGCGATGGTCGCCCAGGCCCACGAGCTCTCCCTCGCCGTTCCCCTCGATGCGCCCCTCCGCCTCGCCGACATTCCCATCCGCCAGAGCGAGCACTACGCCGACCTCGATGGCGACGTGCGCGAGGTGCCGCTGGCCGAGAAGCGGGCGCTGCTCGAGCGGCTCAACCAGGAGATGCTCGCCGCCGACCGCCGGATCACCGACACCCTCGCGACCTACGACGACCGGGTGACCGAGCGGTGGATCGCCAACTCCGACGGGCTCCTGGTCTACGATCTCCGCCCCGAGATCCGGCTCGCCGCCGGCGCGGTGGCGCGGGAGGAGAGCTTCCTCGAGCGGGCCTTCGAGTCGTGGGCCGCGCGGGGCGGCTGGAAGAGTGTCCAGGAGGTGGACCACCTCTTCCGCCAGGCGTCCCGCCGGGCGCTGACGCTGCTCAACGCCCCCCGGGTGCGCGCCGGCACCTATCCCGTGGTGCTCGATCCACGCCTCGCCTCCGCCCTGGTGCACCATACCCTCGGTCACCTGAGCGAGGCCGATGCCCTGGCCCGTGACCCCGACGCCGACCAGCTGATGCGCCCCGGCAAGCGGGTCGGTTCCGACCTGCTCACGGTGGGAGACGACGGCAGCGCCTCCAGCCTCACCGGGTCGCTCGCCTTCGACGACGAGGGCGCGCCCACCCAGAATACCCTGCTGGTCCAGCACGGCGTGGTGGTGGGACGGCTCCATACCCGCGAGACCGCCGCCCGCGCCGGGGTGCGCCCCACCGGGAGTGCCCGGGCCAGTTCCTTCCGCTCGGTGCCCGAGGCGCGGCTGACCAACACCTATCTCGCGAACGGCAAGGGAGCCCTCGAGGACCTGCTCCGCGGGATCAGCTACGGGATCTACTGCTGTGACGCGATGGGCGGCGAGACCCACCTCGGCCGCTTCAGCATCACCGCCGGCTACGGCCAGGTGATCCGCGACGGCCAGCTCGCCGAGATGGTCAAGCCGATGGTGCTCGCCGGGGACCTCGCCGAAACCCTCCAGCGGGTCGATGCGGTGGCGGGCGACTTCAAGTGGAGTCACCTCGCCAGCCGCTGCTCCCGGCCCGACAGCGGCACGGTGTCGGTGGCCGAGGGCGCGCCCCACATCCGGATCGACGGGTGCATGGTGGGAGGGGAGTCGGCATGATCGCCCCGCTGATCGAGCTGGCCGGCCGCCGAACCACCCTGGCCGATGCCTGCCAGAAGACCGACGAGACCACCACCCTCCGGTTCGCCGCGGGGAAGCCGGTCTCCGCCCGGGTGAGCCGGAGCAGCGGCACCAACCTGCGGGTGGTCGCCGAAGGCCGGATGGGTTTTGCCGGGGCGATCGACGAGGATGCCGCCGCCCTGCTCGAGCTGGCCCTGACCTCCGCCCGCCATGGCGAGGCGACGTCGGTGACGCTCCCCCGGCCCGCCGCCCACGTGCCCCGGGTGGCGACCCACGCCCCCCGCGCCGCCAGCGCCACCCTCGCCGAGCTGGGCAGCCTGGCCGCCATGGTGCGCGACCGCCTCGCCAGCGAGCGGGCCGAGCTCACCATGAGCGTCGAGCGGAGCATCGGGACGGTACGGGTCGCCAACACCCGCGGGGTCGATGCCGGCTACGATGTGACGCTGGTGACCCTGAGTCTCGAGGCGGCGCGGGTGCGCGACGGCCGCCGGATCGTCACTGGCGGGCGGCTCACCGGCGTCGATCTTCCCGCCCTGAGCGACATCGAGGGACTGGTGGCCCGGGTACGCCAGCGGCTGACCTGGGCGGAGAAGGACGCGAAGGCCGAGCCGGGGCGGCAGCAGGTGGCGTTTCTCCCCAGCGCGGTGCCGGTGCTGCTCCATCCCCTGGAACAGGCGCTGCTCGGCAAGACCGTGATGCAGGGGAGTTCGCCGCTGGCCCGGCGTCGCGGGAGCAAGCTCTACAGCGAGCTCTTCTCGCTCAGCGACAACCCGCTGGTCGATGGCTGCCCCGGATCCCGTCCGGTGGACGACGAGGGGGTCGCAAGCCGGGTGGTGCCACTGGTGCAGGAGGGGAGAGTCGAGGGGTTCCTCTATGACCTCGAGACCGCGACCCGCGTCGGCGTTCCGCCCACCGGCCATGGCCGCCGCAGCATCTTTGCCAAGCCCGAGCCCGCCGCCACCAATCTCGTGGTGCAGCCCGGGTCGCTCAGCTTCGACGACATCCTGCGCACCCTGGGCGACGGGGTGCTGGTCGAGGAAACCCAGGGCGGGCAGACTGGGAGCGCCGCCGGCGGCACCTTCGCCGAGACCGCCGGGCTGGCGTGGCGGGTGGAGGGCGGGGAAGTCACCGGCCTGGCGCAGGAACTCACCGTCGCCGGGAACGCCCATGACCTGCTGGGCAGGATCACAGCAGTAGGGGCCGATCCGCTGTGGATCGGCCCCCGGTGCCTGCCCGCCCTCGTGGTCGAAGGGGTCTCGGTCTTCTAGCTCTCCACCCCGAGCGCCTGCAGGTAGCTGCTTCCCTCCGCCATCCGCTCGTACAGCATCTGGAGCGACTCGGGCGCGCCGGCCAGGAAACGGCAGCGGTCATCGCCCCGCGAGCGGCACTCCACCTCCATTACACCCAGCGTCGAACCGGAGACCCGGCTCAGGAACTCGGCCAGGAGCCCGGAGGAGAGGTGGCAGGAGGGATACGCCGCCCCGATCGCCGGTTCCGCTTCCCACCAGTCACCGCTGTCCAGCGCGATCACCGCCGAGGCGATCGGCGAGACCTGCACGCCACCCCAGCCGTATTCCTTGAAGAAGCTGGAGAGGGTTTCGCCCAGGTGGCGCACGTCCAGCGACGCGGGGCGGTTCACGCTGTAGCGGTCGTTGAGCCAGTCGCCGTAGGCGTCGAACAGCGCCTCGCCGCCGGCGAACCCCGCCTCCTGCAGCCAAGTCGCGGCCTGCATGCCGGCATCACGCTCCAGTACACTCCGGAGGTGGTGGATGCAGCGCTGGCTCAGGAGGAAGGTGTTGGGCGGGGCAGCCGTGGCGGAAATGGGCATGGGCCGGGTCGTCTTGGCTGGGGACAGGGAGAAGGGTAGTGGGCTAGGGGGAGAGGCGGCAAGGCGGCAGAGCGGCCGGGCGACAAGGCGGCTCGCGAGTCCAGGTGATCGTCGAGGATCTGGCTCACGGTGGGGCAGGTGAGCGGGCGGGAGCGGGGGGAGGATTCGGAGCGGGGCGTCAGTGAGCCCATCCCGGGCTGCGCCATTTGAACGCAGAGCGAACTGCAGGCCCGCGGAGAATCCTCTCCCCGTTACCGGCCCGCTCACCGTTCACGCCGTTACCGCGCCCGATCCTCACCGTTCCGGCTCACCGCTCACGCCGTTACCGTTCCCGCTCACGCACTCCCGGCTCGGCGCTTGAGCTCGTCCTCGTCGATCACCTCGACTCCCAGCGAGCGCGCCTTCTCCAGCTTTGACCCCGCCTCCTCCCCCGCCACCACCGCGTCGGTCTTCTTCGACACACTCCCCGCCACCCGTCCCCCGGCCTGCTCGATCAGGTCGGTGGCTTCCTGCCGGCTCAGGGTTGGAAGCGTCCCGGTGAGTACGTAGGTCTTCCCGAGGAGCGGCCCGTCGCTCCGCACCGCGGTGGCCTCGGTGACCGTCAGGCCGTACTGCGCCAGCCGGTCCACCAGGGTCCGGTTGCTCGCGGTCCGGAAGTACTGCTCCACCGCCTCCGCGATCACCGGGCCCGCGCCCGGCACCTGCTCGATCTCCTCGCGGCTCGCCTCGGCGAGCGCGGTCATCGACCCGAAGCGCCGGGCCAGGATCTGGGCGACGGTCTTGCCCACGTGCCGGATCCCCAGCCCGAAGAGCAGCAGAGACAGGGGCCGGGCGCGCGACGCGTCGATGGCCGCCACCAGCTGTCCCGCCGACTGCTCGGCGAAGCGCTCCAGGCCGGTGAGCTGCTCGGTGGTGAGGGTGTAGAGGTCGGCGACGTTCCTGATGAGCCCGGCGTCGAGCAGCTGGCGCACCCGCTCGTACCCCAAGCCGCGGATATCCATCGCGTCCCGGCCGGCGAAGTGCACGATCCCTTCCAGCACCCGCCCGGGGCAGGAACTGTTGGGGCAGTAGCGCATCGCCTCGCCCTCGGGGCGCTCCACCGGCGTGTCGCAGGCGGGACACCGGTCGGGCATCACGAACGGCGCCTTGCGCTCCCGGTCGTTCGACGGGACCGAGCGGAGGATCTGGGGGATCACCTCGCCCGCCCGGATCACCTCGACGTCGTCCTCCTCCCGCAGGTCCTTCTCCGCGATCAGGTCCTCGTTGTGGAGGGTGGCGTTGCTGACGGTCACGCCGCCGATCTCCACCGGCTCGAGGACGGCATAGGGATTCAGCGCCCCGGTGCGGCCGACATTGATGAGGATCCGCTTGAGCCGCGTCACCGCCACGTCGGGGGCGAACTTCCGCGCGATCGCCCAGCGCGGCTCCCGCTCCCCCACCACCCCCAGCTCCCCGTGCAGGGCCAGCCGGTCGACCTTCACCACCATCCCGTCGGCGTCGAACGGCAGCTCGGCCAGCTTCCCCTCGAAGGCGTGGATCGCCTCCTGCGCGGCGGCCAGGTCCTTGTGCTTCTGGTGATGCGGCTCGACCGGGAACCCCCACGCCTCCAGCAGCGCCAGCAGCTCCGAGTGCCGGGTCACCCCCAAGTGCCCCTCGACCACCTCGACGTGAAAGGCGAACATCCGCAGGCGCCGGTCCCGGGTGATCCGGGGGTCGAGCAGCTTGAGGCTCCCTGCGGCGGTGTTCCGGGGATTGGCATAGAGCGGCTCGCCCGCCTGCTCCCGCTCCCGGTTGAGCCGGGTGAAGGCGGCGTGGGTCATGTAGACCTCGCCGCGGACTTCCATCAGGGCCGGGTGCTTCGTCCCCTGCAGGACCAGAGGCACGTCGGGGATGGTCTTGAGGTTCTCGGTGATCAGCTCGCCGGTGGTCCCGTTGCCCCGGGTGGCTCCAGCGACAAACCGCCCCTTCTCGTAGGTGAGCGAGACCGCCGAGCCGTCGATCTTCACCTCGGTGGTGTACCCAGCGGTCCGCACATCATCGGTGATGCGCGCGTTCCGGTCCTCCCACCCCTGCAGCTCCTCGGGGGAGAAGGCGTTGGCGAGGGAGAGCATCGGCCGGCGGTGGGTATGCTTGGTCAGTGCGGCACTTGGCTCGGCGCCGACCCGCTGGGTGGGACTGTCGGGGGTGCGAAGCTCGGGGTGCGCTCCCTCCAGCGCCTTGAGCTCGATCATCCAGCGATCGTACTCGGCGTCGGAGACTTCGGGGGCGTCGAACTCGTAGTAGGCGCGGTTGGCGCGGTTGATCTGGGCGCGGAGGGTTTCGGCGCGTTCGGCGGGAGGTTGCTTCATCGTCCAGTTCTGTCATCCCGAGGAGCGCAAGCGACGAGGGATCCCTGCTCTCCCGGAGAAGGAATCAGGGATTCCTCGCTACGCTCGGGATAACGGACCCGGTCATCGGGCGGCGGCCTCTTGCTGGAGCACCGTCAGCGCCACCCCCACCAGCCGCTCGATCTCCTCCGCACTCGCCTTGGCCAGGACCCCCTCCGCCCAGGGGCCTTCCCGGTTGGAGAAGTCGTCGAGCAGCCGGCGCAGGAAGCCGATCAGCGCCACCCGTTCCCGCTCCACCGCCCGCGAGCCGGTGGGATCCCCCACCCGCTGCTGCAGCTTCTCGAAACGGTGGGCGTTCCGGAGCGCCTTGGCGGTGAGGCTGGCTACCACTTCGCAGAAGCGGACGTCAGTCTCGGTGAAGGCGGGGTTCTCCCGGAAGGTGCGGAGCAGGATCGCCCCGATCGAGGCCCGGCGCCAGGTAATCGGGACCACCGTGATCGACCGCACCCGGCGGGACTCGAAGGTCCCCTTGAGGTGCTGCATCGAGGCGTCCTGCTCCACGTCGGGGATGTAGACTGTCTCCCCGGTGGTAAGCGCACGGCGCAGCTCGGGATACCGCTCCAGGTCGACGACGTAATTCCGAATACTGGGGTCTTCAAAGCTGGCCACCAGCCGTGCGGTCTTGCCATCCCGCTCCGCCAGGAATATCGATGAGCGGTCGAGGCCGAAGGCCTCGCCGAGGCGGCGCGCGATGGACTGCATGATGTCCACGAAATGGAGCGACCCGGCGATCTCCTGGAGGATTTCGATGATCGCCAGCAGGTGCTTGCGCTCCTGCTCCAGTTCGCGGACCCGGGCCTGAAGACGCTCGGTATCTTCCTGCAAAGCGACGGTGGTCATGGCAGGCCTGAAAAGGGATGCCGAAGTTTCGTGGCGCGGGGGACCAGAATCAAGATACCTTTGGATGGGCATCCGAACAGAGAGGGGTTATGTCCAATCATACCGATGAGCACGAGATCGACGACGAGATGCCGGAGGAGGCCGACGAATCGCCCCGCGGCTGGAGCACCGGCAGTTTCCTGGCGGGCATCGTGGTGGGCGCGGCGGTCGGGGCCGGGGTGGCCCTGCTGATGGCTCCCGACTCCGGCGACGACACCCGCCGGGCCATCCGCAAGCGGATGCGGGGCTACCGGCGCGACGCGACCGGCGGGTACATGGCGGCCCGGAAAGAAGTGCGCCGCCTGCTCAAGGAGAAGCGGGCGGCGCTGCGCGACAAGGTGAAGGACCTGGCCGACAGTCTCGACTAGTTCTTGTCCTTCTTCCCTTCGATCTTCTTGAGGAGGGAAGCGGCCCGGAGCTTGTAGGTCGGGTCCATGACGTCGTAGACCGGCAGGGCCTCGATCCGGTCCAGGTTCTCGCGCGCGGCGCTGTACCGGCCGCGGTCGATCTGGATCTCCGCCAGGTCGAGGTGATGGTAGATGTTCTCCGGGGAGACCGCCACGGCCTTCTCCATGTAGACCGTGGCGCTGTCCCAGGACGCGGCGTTGAAGATCTTCCCGCCCAGGAAGGTCTTCGCGAAGAAGCGCGACAGCCCCGACAGCCGCATGATCTCCGCGTTCCACCGGCCCATCACGTGGTAGGCCTTGTGGTTCAGGCTGTCCAGCTGGATCGCCTTGAGGGCCGCCTCCCGGATCTCCGCCGCCCGCTTCACCCGCTCCTTGCTGCTCTTGGTGAGCGAGGCCCGCCCGATCGCCGCCGCCAGCACGTAGTAGCCTTCCGGCCCCTCGGTATTGGCCGCCACCGCGTTCCGCGCCACCCGCTCCGACCGCGCATAGATCGAGTCCCGCTCGGCCGACTTCACCGAGTCCGGCGTCTGCTTGCCGATGTCCATCAGGATCTCGGCGGTGCGCCAGTTGGCCTCGTAGCTGTTCGGGTCGGCGGAGAGCGCCCGCTCCAGGTAGGTCAGGGCGGTGGCGGGGTCGCGCGCGAGCTGGGCCTGCACCGCGAGATGGATGTCTTCGGCCACGTCCTGCGCGGCGAGCGAGCCGGCGAACACCGTCGGCGCCAGCGCGAGGAGGGACCGGCGGAAGAACCGGGAAAGGGTGCGTGATGTCATGGCCGTAACCTCACGGAGGGTCACGGGGTTTGCAAGGCTTGCGCGCTGTCCCATCGACAGGTAGCCTGTCCAATGTTCCGAGTTCCGAATTCCGGGTTCCGAATTGTAAGTGACGCGTGACGTGGGAGACCCGCTCACCGCTCACCGCTCACCGCTCACGCTGTTCACCTTGCACTTCACCCCTCTCATCGAAAAGAAGCGCGACGGCGGCGCCCTTTCCCCACGCGAGTGGCAGGACGTCATCACCGCCTATCTGGACGGGGCCATCCCCGACTACCAGATGTCGGCGATGCTCATGGCGATCTGCTGGCGGGGACTCGCGCCCGAGGAGCTGGTGGCGCTCACCACCGCGATGCGGACTTCGGGCGCCACCCTCGAGGGCGGCGGGGCGCGGGTGCGGGTCGACAAGCACTCGACTGGCGGGGTGGGTGACAAGATCTCCCTCGTCCTGGCGCCGGTGCTCGCGAGCCTCGGGCTCGCCGTGCCGATGATGTCCGGGCGGGGCCTCGGCCACACCGGCGGGACCACCGACAAGCTCGAGTCGATCCCCGGCTTCCGCACCGACCTCACCCTGGCGGAGGTGCGCGCCCAGGTCGACCGCATCGGCGTGGCCCTGTTCGGGCAGACCCCCGATGTAGCGCCCGCCGACCGGCGGCTCTACGCCCTCCGCGATGTCACCGGCACCGTCCCGTCGATTCCCCTCATCGCCGCCAGCATCATGTCGAAGAAGCTTGCCGAGGGGCTCCAGGGCCTGGTGCTCGACGTGAAGGCGGGGAGCGGTGCCTTCATGCGCGAGCCGGAGCAGGCGGTGGAACTGGCCCGCACCATGGTGACCCTGGGCGAGGCGAGCGGCTGCCGGGTGACCGCGCTGGTGACCGCGATGGACCGTCCCCTCGGCCGCGCCATCGGCAATGCGCTGGAAGTGGAGGAGGCGCTGCAGGCCCTGGAAGGGAAGGGGCCCGAGGATGTCATGGTGATCACCCGCGCGCTCGCGATCGAGGCGCTGGTGGCGGCGGGCGCCGGCACCGACCGGGCGGAGCATTCCGAGCGGGTGCGGGATGCGCTGCTCTCGGGGAAGGCGCTGGCCAAGTTCGGGGAAATCATCGAGGCGCAGGGCGGGAATCCGGAGATCATCCGGGATCCCGGCGCCTTGCCCCAGGCCGAGGTGGTCGAGCTCTTCGAGTCGCCGGTAAGCGGGGTGATCGCCGCGGTGAATCCCCGGCCCCTCGGCGAGGCGGTGGTGGCGATGGGCGGGGGCCGGCGCCAGCTCGGCGACGCGATCGACCACAGCGTCGGGTTCGTGGTGTCGGGGAAGACCGGCGCAAAGGTACAGAAGGGAGAGCCGATCGCCTCGGTGTTCGCCCGGGACGAGGCCGGTGCCCGCCTCGGGCTGGCGGCGCTGGCGGAGGCGATCACCTACGGCGAACCGCCGGTCCACCTGCCGCTCATCTCCCATCGGGTCACCCGGACTGGCGTGGAGGCGTTCTGATGGGCCAGCTCCTGCTGGTGGTATTCATCGTGGCGCTCCTCGTGTGGCTGGTCTCGCCCGGAGCGAAGCCGCGGGCCACTCCAGAGGACCCGGTCGAGCCGGTGGACGAGGCGGAGCTGGAGGCGGCAGAGCGCGAGGTGCAGGACCTCGACGTCAACCAGCGGCCGGAGGATGGATTCGAGGGGGATGACTGGGGGCCGGGGGCGAGTAGGCGCAAGTAGCATCCGGCGCCGTGTGTTCGGGAACAACAAACAGCAAATCACGAAGAACACCAAGCCACGAAGGGCACGAAGGTCTCTCTTCGTGTTCTTCGTGCCTTCGTGCTCTTCGTGATGGCTGTTGAGGTTGTTGCTGCGGGGCGTAGTCCTGAGGGAATGCCTAGGTCCTGAACCCCGCCACCAGCTTCTGCAGCTTCTCCGCGCTTTCTTTCAGATGTACGCCGGTGGCCGCGACTTCCTCGAGCGACGCCGCCGACTGCTGTGCCGCCGCTGCCGCTTCCTCCGTGGCCGCCGCGTGCGACTCGGCATGCTGGCTCGCGGAGGCGAGGCGCTGGAGCAGCTGACTGGTGGCCTCGCCCGCAAGCTTCGCCGCCTCGCCCACCCGCTCCGCCACCCGCTCGACCCGGTGCACCGAGTCCTCGATGGCGGTCATCGATTCGGTGGCCCGGCGCGACATCGCGCTGACGTCACCCAGCTGCGCAGTGCTGGTGCGGAACGAGTGCCCCGTCTCCCGCACCCGTTCCCGCATCTCGGTCACCATCGTCCGCACGTCGCTGGCGGCCCGCTCGCTGTCGGTGGCGAGCTTCCGCACCTCCTCCGCCACCACCGCGAACCCGCGGCCCTGCTCCCCGGCCCGCGCCGCCTCGATGGCGGCGTTGAGCGCCAGCAGGTTGGTCTGCGAGGCGATCTGGCTGATCAGGTCGACGAAGGCGCTGAAGCGGGCCGAGGCGTCCTCGACCGTCTTCACCCAGTCGCCGGCGGAGACCACCACCGTCTCGGCCTGGCCCAGCGAACTCAGCGCCTCGCTCAGCCCCTCGCGGGTCCGGCTCGCGAGCCCGGAGATCTCCCGCCCCAGCCGCTCCGACTCGGCCACCGTCCCGCCCAGCGCCTCGGCGGCGCGGGACATGGTGTCGAGGCTCTCGCGGGAGGCATCGAAGTCGGCCCGCTGCGCCGACGCACCGGTGGCCACCTCGTTCATCGCCTCGCTGATCGCGTTGCCGCTCGCCACGGTCTGGTCGGTGGCGGCGGTGAGCGCCGCGGCGATGTCGTGCAGGTCGGAGGACTCACTCTGGATTTCCTTGAGCACGGTCCGGAGCCGGACCATCGTCTGCCCGAAGGCGTCGCTCAGCCGCTGGTATTCCTGGTCGAGATCGCCGGCCCGGTCGGTGAGCCGGAGGTCGCCGTCGCCCAGCCGCTGCGCCGTCTGGAGCAGGGTGGACAGCGGGTGCACGATCGCGCGCCAGGTGGCGCGGCTGATCAGGACCGACACCAGCAGCCCCACCACCAGCAGGGTGCCGAGGAGGAACTGGCGCTGGTTCACCTGCGTGCTGGTCCGGGTCACCACCTGGTCGGCCCGGGTCTGCTGCCCGCCGCTGATCAGCGCGCTTGCCCCGAAGAGACTGTCGAGGTCGATCGTCGCGGCCTGGGCCACCCGCGCCGCATCGAACGGCCGGCCCACCTCCTGCCAGGCCCGCGCCACCGAGAGGCGCACCTCGATCCGTCCCTGCAGCGCCCCGATCCGCTCCAGCGCCTCGCGCTCGCTGGTGGTGAGCGACCCCTCCGCCATGAGCAGGCGGCGCAGGCTGTCGGCGGCCGAGCTCAGGCTGTCGGCTTCGGCGAGGTTGGCGCTGCCGGGGGAGATCAGCCCCGCCTGCGCCATGGCCACGTAGCGGAGCGTGGCATCGTGGGCCTCGAAGAGCCGCTGGCCGATCGAGCTGGTGGCCCGGAGGGTCCCGCCCACGTTGTCGCGCAGTGCCCGGAGGCTCAGGATGGCGAGGAGCCCCGCCGCGACCAGCGCCAGCATCGGGGTGAGCACGCCGAGCTGAAGTCGCCGGCGGATGGTCCACACGTCGCGGGCGCTCATGGCATCACCTGCCCGATGAGGATCCGCTTGAGCTCGGCATTGCGCTCGGGGGTGAACCGGATCGGCCCGGTGACCCCTTCGTGCGCCGGCCGGCCCGGCCCGGGCCCCCCGTTGCCGAGCAGCCAGGCCCGCATCGCCTGCCGGTCGCCGTTGGCGCCCCAAGCCGCCTCGGCCAGGAGCGTGGCGGCGTCGTAGGAGAGCGCCGCGCGGTGATCGGGGGCGTAGTTGAACGTGGTCTGGAACTTGGCGGCGAAGACCCGCCCGAGCCGGGAGCGCCGCTCGTCGGGCAGGTAGAAGGCGGCGTACCAGATGCCCTTGGTGCCCTTCGCCACTTCGGTATCGCGCGCGAGGCCGGCGAGGTCGTCGCTGCCCACCACCGGGAGGGTCAGCCCGGCGGCCCGTACCGCGGCGATGATGTCGCGGGCGTCACCGGCGTTCCCCGCCACCACCAGCACGTCGACCTTCTCCTTGGCGAGGCGGGTGGCGTAGGCGGCGTACTCGGTGATCCCGGCCAGGTAGGGATCGCGGGTCGCCACCGCGCCGCCGGTGCCGCGGAACTCGGCGGTGAAGACCTGCTGGAAGCCCCGGCCGAAGAGGTCGTTGCGGTAGAGCAGGGCGGCCCGGGTGCTCCTGAGGGAATCGTGGGTGAACCGCGCCAGCGCCCGGGCGACGTCGTCGTCGGTGGGGCAGATGCGGAAGATCCAGGGGTTGGCGGCGGTGACGCCGGGGTTGGTCGCGGTGGGGGTGATGGCGACGAGGGCGCGCCGGCCGCCGTGCTCCACGTCGCCGTAGATCGGCGCCGCTTCCTCGGTCTGGGCGCTCCCGGTGTGGCCCACCACGCCGACGACGCGGGGATCGTCCCGAAAGGCGGTGGCGACGGCGACCTGGCTGGTGACTCCCGGCGGCGCCAGCCGGAGCCCGATGGGCGGCTTGCCGGCGGGGCGGCGGCGGTTGAGGTCGAGCACCGCCTGGGTGGCGCCGTCGATGTAGGGCTGGCCGGTCGCGCTCTGGCCCGCCGCGACGGCGATGTACAGCGTGTCGTTGCCGCCGCTGGCGCGGCCGCCGCCTCCGCTACTGCAGGCGGTCGCGAGGATCGCGAGCAGCATTGTTCCGCGTTCCGCGTTCCGCGTTCCGCGAATCATCATGTGGGGCACGTCTCCTCGCAGCTGGGGTCCGGGGCCGCCCATGCGACCCCGATACGGCAACAACGCGGAACGCGGAGCGCGGAACGATCAGACGTCGAGGTGACTCACGTACTTGGCGTTCTTCTCGATGAACACCCGCCGCGGCTCGACTTCGTCCCCCATCAGCTCGTCGAACAGCTTGGAGGCCTCCACCGCGTCGTCGATGCTCACCCGGAGCACGGTGCGCTGGGCCGGGTCCATCGTGGTCTTCCAGAGCTGGGCCGGGTTCATCTCGCCCAGGCCCTTGTAGCGCTGGACGTTGATGTTGCCCTTGCCCTCGCCGGCGGAGAGGCGCTGGATGTAGTCGTCCCGCTCCTTCTCGTCGTAGGCGTAGTGCTCCTTCTCGTTCTTGCCGCTCCCCTTGGCCACCCGGTAGAGCGGCGGCTGGGCGATGTAGACGTATCCGGCCTCGATCAGCTCGTGCATCTGCCGGAAGAAGAACGTCAGCAGCAGCGTCCGGATGTGGGCGCCGTCGACGTCGGCGTCCGTCATGATGATGATCTTGTGATAGCGGGTGTCTTCCAGCTTGAAGTCCTCCCGCACCCCGGCGCCGATCGCCGTGATCATCGAGCGGATCTCCTCGTTCGAGAGGATCTTGTCGATCCGGGCCTTCTCCACGTTCAGGATCTTGCCGCGGAGCGGGAGGATCGCCTGGAACTGGCGGTCCCGGCCCTGCTTGGCGCTGCCGCCGGCGGAGTCGCCCTCGACCAGGTAGAGCTCGCAGAAGGCCGGGTCCTCGAGCGAGCAGTCGGCCAGCTTGCCGGGGAGCACCGCCCCCTCGAGCCCCGACTTCTTGCGGACCAGGTCGCGCGCCTTGCGGGCCGCTTCCCGGGCCCGGGCGGCGCTCACCGCCTTCTCGATGATGGCCCGGCCCACCGCCGGCTTCTCCTCGAGGAAGGTGTTGAGCTGCTCGTACACCACGTTCTTGACGATGCCCTCGACCTCGCTGTTGCCGAGCTTGGTCTTGGTCTGCCCCTCGAACTGCGGCTCCCGCACCTTGCAGTGCAGCACGCAGGTGAGCCCCTCGCGGATGTCCTCGCCGGTCAGGCGGAAGTCCTCCTTCTTGAGGGCGCCCTGTTCCTTGGCGAACTGGTTGATCGCGCTGGTCAGGGCCGAGCGGAAGCCGGTGAGGTGGGTGCCGCCCTCGTGGGTGTTGATGTTGTTGACGAAGGTGAAGATGTTCTCGTTGTACCCGTCCTCGTACTGCACCGCCACGTCCACCTCGACCTCGTCCTTCGTCATCGTGAAGGCGATCGGCTTCGGGTGCAGCGGCTTCTTGTTCCGGTTGAGCCACTCCACGAACTGGATCAGGCCGCCCTTGGCGAAGAAGCTCTCGGTCTTCGGCTCCTCGCTCCGGTCGTCCTTGAGGCTGATCGTCACGCCCTTGTTCAGGAACGCGAGCTGGCGCAGCCGGTCGGCCAGGGTGCTGTAGCTGTACTCCAGCACCGAGAAGATCTCCGGGTCGGGCTTGAACCGGACCAGCGTGCCGGTGTCCTTGGCCTTGTCGAGCTTCTCCAGCTTCTTGACCGTCTGGCCCCGCACGAAGCTCATCCGCCACTTGAAGCCGTCGCGCTTGACGATGACCTCGGTCCGCTCCGAGAGGGCGTTCACCACCGAGACGCCCACCCCGTGGAGGCCGCCGGAGACCTTGTAGTTCGACTTGTCGAACTTGCCGCCGGCGTGCAGCACCGTCAGGGCCACCTCGACCGCGGGCATCTTCTCGGTGGGGTGCATGTCCACCGGGATGCCGCGCCCGTTGTCCTCGACCGAGATCGAGTTGTCCTTGTGGATGGTGACCTTGATGTCGTCGCAGTAGCCGCCGAGGGCCTCGTCGATCGAGTTGTCGACCACCTCGTACACCAGGTGGTGCAGGCCGTTTTCGCCGGTCGAGCCGATGTACATGCCCGGCCGCTTGCGGACCGCCTCGAGCCCCTTGAGGACCTGGATCGATCCCGCGTCGTAGTGCTGCCCGCCGTCGTTCGTTTCCTTCGCCATTGGTCTCTGTGTGTAGAGGAAGCTGTTAGCTATTAGCTATTAGCTATTAGCAGTTGGTCGTTATCGTCGATTGCAGGGCAGTTACCTAAGAGCTAACAGCTAACAGCTAATAGCCCTTCATCCTGCCATCCAACGAATCGACGTAATTCTCCCCGCCCGGTCCTTGTTGACCTTGCCGAGGATCTGCGGCGTCATCAGCTGGAGCTCCTGGGCCCACGCCGCGGTCGCCACCCGCACCCGGAGCACCCCGTCCGCCCCGACCGACTCGGGCTGAGTGACCTTCGCGATCTGCGGTCCCACCAGCTCGGCCCAGTCCTCCAGCACCTTCGCCTGGCCCACGCGCCGCACCAGCCCCGCCTTCTTGAGGTAGGCCTGGATCAGGTCGCCGACGCGCGCGGGCTTGTTCTTCTGGTCCATGAATTCCCCAGCCAATCCTGTCACCCTGGCGGGCCCTCGGAATGACAGACTTCCGGGTGCGTGCCCAGGAAGTCTGTCATCCCGAGCGCAGCGAGGGATCCCTGCTTCTTCCGCAGGCGATCTACTCCGCCTCCACCCGTCCCGCCGTCACCCGCCACACCGGGAGCCCGAGCCCCCTGGGCAGCTCGTCCGGTCTCGGCGCCGAGATGAAGACCTGGGCCTTCGCCTCGCCGAGGAGCCGCGCCGCCAGCCGCTCCTGCCGCTCGCCGTCGAGCTCCGCGAATACGTCGTCCAGCAGCAGCACCGGGGCCGCCCCCGCCGCCTGCCCGATGGTGCCGAGCTCCAGCAGCTTGAGCGCGATCGCCGCACTCCGGTGCTGCCCGGTCGAGCCGTAACTCCGGAGCGCCACGCCACCGAGCCGGAGGTCGAGGTCGTCGCGATGTGGCCCCACCGTGGTCATCCGCCGGGCCTGGTCCCTCGCCGCCGCGCGCAGCAGCCGGGGCGCCCACGCCGCCGGATCGGCCAGCTCCGCCTCGCCCTTGTACCGCAGCTCCGACTCCGCCGAGGTCTCGCCCAGCGCGATCAGCGAGGCGGTGAGAGCGGGGCCGACCTCGCGCACCCACGCCACCCGCCGCGCGATCACCCGCGCCCCCGCCTGCGCCAGCGGCTCGTCGAACGCCGCCGCCAGGTCGAACCGTCCCTGCTTGAGCGCCGCGTTGCGCTGCGCCAGCGCCGCGCGATAGCGGGCCAGGGCCCGCAGGTACGCCGGATCGGAGAGCGCCAGGGTTCGGTCGAGGAAGAGCCGCCGCCCGCTCGAGGGTCCCGAGGCGAGGCTCACGTCCTCCGGGGCGAAGACCACCGCCAGCCAGGCGCCGGCGGCGTCCACCAGCCGGTCCACAGCCGCCCCGTCGACTTCCTGCTTCCGCTTGCGGCCCGCCACCCGGTACTCCGCCGCGATCGTCCGCGGGTGCCCGTTCCGCTCGAACCCGAGCTCCACCCGGAACCCGCTCTCGTCGAATCGCACCAGCTCCGCGTCGATCGCGGTGCGAAAAGAGCGGAACACCACCGGGTAGGCGATCGCCTCGAGCAGGCTGGTCTTCCCCTGGCCATTCGCCCCCAGCACCACGGCGCCCGCCGCGGGCACCGCGAGCTCGGGGTCGGCGAGGTTCCGGAACCCGCGGGTGCACAGCCGGGTGAGCCGCACTACTGGACCGTGAGGACCCGGGTGGCGGTGTCGCCCCGGTTGCCCAGCCGGTCGGTGCCGAACACCCGCACCGTGATCGTATCGCCGGAAAGCCCGTTGGTGGTGATCGGGAGTCCGAAGCGATACGGCGACCGGGGCCGGATCTCCGGCGCGAAGGCGGTGACGCCCCCCTCGGTCTCGAGGTAGACGGTGTCGATCCCGTCGGCATCGGTCGTCCGGCCCGTCACGATGAAGTCCGGTCCCGCGCGGACCGTCGTGTCGCTGCCGGGGACGTCGATGATCGTGACGGGGCCCGTCGAGTCTCCCCCCGTGCCCCCGGTCGGAAAGGTGGGGCGATCCCGGGTCGCACAGGCGGCGAGGGTGCCCAGCAGGGCAACCGCAACCAGCCCCCCCAGGGCCGGTTTCCGCCCCGGAAATGGGCTGGAGAACATCACGAATTTTAGTCGGTCAGGGCGCCGAATTGCAGAGGAAAATCACCCCTTGAACAGCGGGGGGCGCTTCTCCAGGAAGGCCTGCATTCCCTCCCGCATGTCGCTGGTGCTGGAGAGGAGGCCGAAGTGGTTGGCCTCGAGCATGAGGGCCTCGTCCCGGGCCATCTCGCTGCCGGCGTCGACCGCCTCCAGCACGCAGGCCACCGCCAGCGGCCCCTGCGCGAGGATGCTCCGGAGGAGGGTCTCGGTCTCGGCGAGGAGCTTGTCGGCCGGGACCACCCGGTTCACCAGCCCGATCCGCCAGGCCTCCTGGGCGTCGATCATGGCGCCGGTGAGCAGCAGCTCGAGCGCCCGGCCGCGTCCCACCAGCCGGGGAAGCCGCACCGTCCCACCATAGCCGGGGCCGATGCCGAGCTTGACCTCCGGCTGGCCGAAGCGGGCATGCTCGCTGGCGATCCGGAGATGGCACGCCATGGCGAGTTCGCAGCCACCGCCCAGGCAGAAGCCGTTCACCGCCGCGATGACCGGCTTGCGGAGCGCTTCGAACCGCCGGAATACCGCCTGGCCCGCCAGCGACCGTTCCTTGCCACCCATCGGGTCCTGGCTTGCCAGCTCGCTGATGTCGGCACCCGCCACGAACGCCTTGCTCCCCGTGCCGGTCAGGATCACCCCCCGCACCTCGTCCTGCGTCGCCGCCTCCAGGGCCACCTTGCCCAGCTCGGCGATGACCTGGTCGTTGAGGGCGTTGAGCTTGTCGGCGCGGTTCACCGTGACCGTCAGGACGCCGTCGTTGAGCGCGGTGAGCAGGGTGGCGTAGGCCATGGGGGACCACGGAAGGTGGTGAAAGCCGGGCAGGGGACCCTCAAACCTACAGCCGCGCGGGAAGGGACGCCTCCAGGGCGATGCGGGGGGCCCCCCCCGATCTCAATCTCGTGCTCCGCCGGCGCTCGGCGTCATCAGGAAAACGATGGAGGGTGCTGTCGTTTGCTCGCGACGAAATGCGGGACCCGCTCCTGCCCCTCGGGGGATAGGGGTGAAAACCGGTCGCAGAATCTGTGCTGTTCCCAGCCAGAATGATGTCGCGAATGTATTCGAAATCTCCATCTTGAAGATTGCTATAACTCAATATCACAATTGCAGTTAACGTACTCGTAGATCGTGTAACCGTATGATATCTATGCAGTTCAATTGCAGCGATGGCACTCCCGTTGCCCTCAGAAGAGCGCGTCGATCAACCCTGTGCCCGGAGAGCCACTCCATGTTCCGCTCGCGTCGCCTGCTCAGCACCATCTCCCTCGTCCTGCTCGCGGCCACCGGCCTCACGAGCTGCTCCGGCGTCGACTCGCCGACCGCGCCGAGCCAGCCCGCCGTCGTCGCGAACAATGGATCCAACGCCGACCTCTGGCTGGTAACCCCGCTGCTCAACGGCCTGGTCGGGTGCAACCAGCAGCAGTACGGCTTTGCCTCGAAGGTGATCGGCCCGATGGGCGGCACCATCCGGGTCAACGGCCACTCGCTGACCATCCCCGCTGGCGCCCTCGATCGCGAGGTGTTCATCACCGCCGAGGCACCGGCAGACAACTTCGCCTCGGTCAAGTTCCAGCCCGAAGGGCTCCGCTTCGCGAAGAAGGCGACGCTGACCCTCGACTACTCCTTCTGCCCGCTGGGGCGGCTGGACCTGCTCAAGCACGTCGCCTATACCAGCGACAACCTCAACATCCTGAGCCTGCTGCTCTCGACCGACGACCTGCTCCGGATGAAGCTGACCGCCGGCCTCGATCACTTCTCCCGCTACGCGGTGGCCTGGTAGGTCCATGACGATCTCGCGCCGCAGTGGCGCCTCGATCAATACCCCGGGCGCCGCCGACCACCTCTCGGCGGCGCGCGCGGCGGAGCGGGAAGGCAATCCCGCGGGGGCGATGACGGCCTACGGCGCGGCGATCGCCACCGCGGAGCGCACCGGCGACCTCGCGACCCTGTCCGAGGCGCTCCGCCGGGTCAGCATCCTCTATCACCAGCAGAACCAGCCGGGCCAGGCCCGCGCCCTCGGGCGCCGGAGCTACGAGGTGGCGCGGGCGCTCGGGCATGACGCCCTCGCCGCGGAGGCGCTCAACACCCTCGGCGCGGTGGAGTTCGAGCGGGGCCAGATGCAGGCCGCCCGCGAGCTGCTCGGTGAAGCGCTCACCCTCGGCCAGACCCGTCCAGACCTCTTGAGTCGCATCGAACAGAACCTCGGGATCATCGCCACCATCCAGGGCGACCACGCGGCGGCGCTGCGGCACTACCGCTCCTCCCTCGCCGCCTGCGAGGCGGCCGGCGACGACAAGGGGCGCGCCATCGCCTACCACAACCTCGGCATGATCAGCGCCGACCAGCGGGAATGGCCCGAGGCCGAGCGCTACTACCTGGAGAGCCTCCGGCTCGCCGAGGCCAGCGGCGACCAGCATCTCCAGGGACTCTGCCGGCTCAACCATGCCGAGGTGCATCTCGCCCGGCAGGCGTACGAGCTGGCACGGGAAAGCGCCGAGGCGGCCCTCGCGATCTTCGACCGGATGGGCTCGCGGCTCGACAAGTCCGATGCCTACCGGGTGCTGGGCGTGGTCTATCGCGAGACCGGGCGGCAGGCGCTCGCCGAGGCGCGGCTCTCCGCCGCCATCGAGTCGGCGGTGTCGACCGGCGCGGTGCTGAGCGAGGCGGAGGCCTCGCGGGAGCTGGCGCGGCTCTACCAGGCGATGGGCCGGAACCAGGAGGCGCTCACCCTCCTCAACCGCTCCCACGGACTCTTCCACCGGCTCGACGCCCATCTCGACCTGGTGGATGTGCAGGGGAAGGTGGAGGAACTCGAAGGGACCTACCTCGCGGTGGTGCGCGACTGGGGCCAGTCGATCGAATCGGCCGACAGCTACACCCACGGGCACTGCGAGCGGGTGGCGCGCTACGCCGAGCAGGTGGCGCGGGCCCTGGGGCTCGATGCCGCCGCCATCACCACCATCCGCCTGGGGGCGTACCTCCACGACCTCGGCAAGGTGAAGGTGCCGCACGAGATCCTCAACAAGCCCGGCAAGCTCACCGACGAGGAGTTCGCGATCATCAAGATGCATCCGGTCTGGGGCGTGGAGCTGCTGGAGGAAGTGGAATTTCCCTGGGACCTGAAGCCGATCATCCGCTGGCATCACGAGAAGCAGGACGGGAGCGGCTATCCCGACCGCCTCGCCGGTGACGCCATCCCGCTCGGGGCGGCGATCATCGGTATCGTCGACGTCTACGATGCGCTGACCACCACGCGGAGCTATCGCGGCGCCATGTCCCACGAGGAGGCGCTGGCGCGGATGTCGGAGACATCGCACTGGTGGCGGCGGGAGATCTTCGAGGCGTTCATGCGCACCGTCGGGGTGCTGGAAGCGCTGGCGGCATGACCCAGACGGCCAATGCGCCCGCGCTGGTGGAGGCGATCCGGGCCCAGGCCCGTCGCGGGCGCCTGCGCGAGGCCGAAGCGATGGCACTCCTGGCCGAGCAGCAGATCGGACAGGGCAATCCCGCCGCGGCGGAGCTGGCCAACGTCCGTGGCGGGATCGCCTTCGAGCTGGGGGAGCTGGACCGGGCAGAGTCGTGGTTCGAGCAGGCGATGTGGCTGGCGGGAGAGCACGAGGCGCCGCTGCTCGCGGCCCGCGCCACCACCAACCTCGGGAACGTCGCCCATCTCCAGGGAAAGGTCGTGCTCGCCGGGAGTCTCTACCAGGGCGCGTTCGAGGTCTACCTCCGCGACGGCGACCTCGCCGGGATGGCGCAGACCGAGCACAACCTCGGGCTGGTGGAGCGGGAACTCGGCAACCTCGATGGCGCCTCCCGCCACGGGGATCGCGCGGTCGCCGCGGCCCAGCACCTCGGCGACCCGGGGCTGCTCGCGCTCGCCATCCACGGGCAGGCCGAAACCGCGATTCTCCGGGGCCAGCCGGGGCAGGCCGCGCAGCTGCTCGCCGCGGCGCGCGCCGTGACGGAGCAGGGCGACGACGCGCTCGGGCTTGCCGAAGGGGCGCGCCTCGAGGCCCTGCTGGCGTACGCGGCGGGACGGTACTCGGCGGCACTCACCGGTGCGGTGGCAGCGTACCAGGCGGCCTGCCGTCTCAGTGCGAGTTACCTCGCCGGCGAATGCGCCTTGCTCGCGGCCCAGGTCTGCCACCGGCTCGACCGTCGCCGGGTGGCCGAACGCTTCCGGTCCCGGGCCCGGCAACGTTTCACTGCGGTCGGTGCCAGGACGGCACTGCGCAGACTGGAACACGCGCTCGCCTAGCACTCCCGCCCGGCGCTGGCCGCTCGCATCTTTGCGGCCATGGTGCCTCTTCGCCTCGCCGGCCTTCTCTCGTTTCTCGCCGCCTCGTTAGCGGCGCAGCAGCCCGACTCGCCGGCGGTTCCTCGCGCCACCGATCTCACCTTCGCTCCCGGCACCCTGACGGAACGGGTGGCCAGCTCGATCAGCCGGGCCCAGCAATACGCGGTCTACCTCCCCACCACATGGCGGCGGGACCGGCCCGCGCCGGTGATGTTGCTGATGGACCCCCGTGGCCGGGCGCTCGCGCCTATGCGACTGGTGCGGGAGCGGGCCGAGCGCTATGGCTGGGTGGTGCTCAGCTCCTGGAACACGCTGAGCGACTGGGACAACCAGCCCAATGTCGACGCCATGTCAGCGATGCTCACCGATCTCCAGCGGATCTTCCTCCCCGACGCGTCGCGGCTCTACCTCGCGGGCTTCTCCGGTACGGCACGCTTCGCGTGGGAGGAGGCGCTCGCGATGCGGGGACATGTCGCCGGTGTGATCGGGGTGGGCGCCGGCGTGCCTCCGGGCTTCGACTACGCGCCGCCCGGCACCAGCGGTCCCTTTCCTTTCGACTTCTTCGGCACGGTGGGCTCGCGCGACTTCAACTACGAAGAGCTGCTGACGCTGGAGACCGATCTGGCCCGGCGGGGCATTGCCCACCGGGTGCGCTACCACGATGGACCGCATGCCTGGCCCCCCCGGGGCGTCATGGAAGAGGCGCTCGACTGGATGGAGCTCCGCGCGGTGGTCCGGAACCTGGAGCCGCCCAGGGGTGCGTGGCTCGACTCGCTCTACTCGGAGACCATGCAACGGGCCGCGGACCGGGCGCTGGCGGGAGACACGCTCGGGGCGCTCCGGCAGTATCGCGCGGTGGCCGCCGATTTCGCCGGTGTGCACGAGGTCTCGGAGCCCGCCGCGCGGGCCGAGGCGCTCGGCCGTACCCGCGCCGCGAAGGAGGCGCTCAAGAAAGAGACCCGGCTCATCGCGGAGAACCGGGAGTACCTCAAGCGGCTGGTCGGCTTCCTCCGGCGGTACCACTCGGCGCGGGACCTGCCGCCGCTGGAGCAGAACCTCAAGACGCTCGAGATCACCCGCCTGCTGGCCGCCGAGCAGGACACGCGGGACACGGTCACCGCCCTGGCCGCAACCAGGCTGCTGAGTCACGTGATGGCGGCGGCGGGGTTCTACGAGCCGCGCGATTATCTCGCGGCCGGCGACTCGGCCCGGGCGAAGGGCATGCTGCAGATCGCCGGGGCGGTGCGGCCGGGGCCCAATCGCGACCCGGACGCGGTGTTCAAGGCGCTGGTGGAGCAGGTCCGGCAGGGTCACCCGTAGCCCCTCGCGCCGCGGGCCGTGGTCGCGCATCTTTGCGCACCCCAACTCCCGAGCTCTGCATGTCCCGCCGCATCACCGGCCTCATCCTGGCCGCGCTCTTCCCCACGCTGGTCGCCGCGCAGTCGACCACCGCGATCACCGCCCGCCGGATGCTGGATGTCCGCGCCGGCCGGATGATCGACAACCCCGTCATCGTGATCCAGGGCGACCGAATCGTCTCGGTCGGCACCGCGGCGCCGGCCGGGGTCACGCCCGTCAACCTGGGTGACGTGACGCTCCTTCCCGGGTTCATCGACGCCCACACCCACATGACGATGGAGATCGCCGGCAACTGGGCGATGCGCCCCGTGCTGGAGACGCCGATCGATGCGGCGCTTCGCGGCGTGGCGAACGCCCGGAAGACGCTCTTTGCCGGGTTCACCACGGTGCGCGAGGTCGGGGCTGCCGGTGGCGCCGACGTGAGCCTGATGAACGCGATCGACGCCGGCCGCTTCCCTGGGCCGCGCATCGTCCCCGCGCGCGAGGCGATCGGGATCACCGGCGGACATTGCGACGACACCGGCTTCGTGCCGGGGGTGCTGGAGAACGAGCCGGCGATCGCCGACGGCGTCGACGCTGTCATCCATGCGGTGCGCTATCAGATCAAGTACGGCGCGAAGGTGATCAAGGTCTGTGCGACCGCCGGCGTGCTTTCGTTCGAGGGGCCGGTCGGGGCGCAGCAGCTGTCCGATGAGGAGCTCAAGGCGATCGTCGACGAGGCCCGCCGGCATGGTCTCAAGGTCGCGGCCCACGCGCACGGGGCGGACGGGATCCTGGCCGCGGTGCGGGCGGGGGTGGCCTCGATCGAGCATGGCTCGATGATCAACGACCAGGCCATCGCCCTGATGAAGCAGAAGGGGACCTACCTCGTTCCCACCACCTACCTGACCGACCGGATCGACATGGCGTCGCTGCCGCCGGTGATCCGCGCCAAGGCCGAAGCGATCCTGCCGCTCGCCCGGGAGAACCTGAAGAAGGCGATCCGCGGCGGGGTGAAGATCGCGCTCGGCACCGATGCCGCGGTCTATCCGCATGGGGAGAACGCCCACGAGTTCGGGGCGCTGGTCGACCGGGGGATGTCGCCCCTCGAGGCGCTCCGGGCCGGCACCATCAACGACGCCGACCTCCTCGGCGTCGATGACCGGGGCGAGCTCGCGCCCGGCAAGCTGGCCGACATCGTGGCGGTGCCGGGGAATCCCCTCGAGGACATTCACGTCACCGAGCGGGTGCGGTGGGTCATGAAGGGCGGCGTCGTGGTATCTTCGACCCCATGATTCCCGAGCACATCAACTGGGGGACGGGCCAGTCGGTCCGGATCCTCGACCAGACCCTGCTCCCGCTGGAGGAGCGCTACCTCGACCTCACCACCGTCGACGAGATGGCGGAGGCGATCCGGATGCTCCGCGTCCGCGGCGCGCCCCTCATCGGCGTCTCCGCGGCGATGGGGGTGACCCTCGCGCTCCGGAATGGGGGTGGCTCGGCGCCCGATGCCCTGGGCAGGGCGCTGGCGGCCTGCGACCAGCTGCAGGCCACCCGGCCCACCGCGGTCAACCTCTTCTGGGCGCTGGACCGGATGCGGGCCCGCGCCCGCTCGGCAAGCGGCGACCTCTACCAGGTGCTCCACGCCGAGGCGACCGCGATCTGGGATGAGGACAAGGCGATGTGCCGGCGGATCGGCGAGGCCGGGATGGGGCTGATCCCCGACGGCGGGACGGTGCTCACCCACTGCAACGCCGGGATCCTGGCGACCGGCGGGATGGGGACGGCGCTCGCGCCGATCTACTGCGCCCACCAGGCCGGCAAGAAGGTGAGTGTGGTGGCCGACGAGACCCGGCCCCTCCTCCAGGGAAGCCGGCTGACGGCGTGGGAGCTGACCCGCTCGGGGATCCCCACGACGGTGATCGCCGACAACATGGCGGCGAGCCGGATCCGGAAGGGCGGGATCAGCTGCGTCATCGTCGGTGCCGACCGGATCGCCCGGAACGGCGACGTCGCCAACAAGATCGGGACCTACTCCGTGGCGCTGGCCGCGAAGGCCCACGGGGTGCCGTTCTACGTGGCGGCGCCGCGCTCCACCTTCGACTTCGAGACGCCCGACGGCGCCGCGATCCCGATCGAGGAGCGAACCCACACCGAAGTGCGGCAGGTGGGAGGCAGCGTGACCACCGCCCCGCTGGCCCAGGTGTGGAACCCCGCCTTCGACGTGACCCCGGCGGCGCTGATCGCCGGGTATATCACCGATGCCGGCCTGCTGGCGGTGGGCGAGCTCGAGCGGCTCAAGGCGCCCGCCCGGCCCTGATCGAGAGGGGCCAGCGCACCGTACGCACCGTCAGCGGGTCACCCCACGACAACGGCAGTTCCTGCTCCAGCTCGGCGACCGGATCGGATCCGGTCGCCGAGATTTTTCTGCGTACCGCCGACCAGGTCGCGACGTAGGCCAGCAGGCCGTGCAGGTCGAGCTCGGCGGTGATGGCGAGGGTGGGGGCGGTGATCTCGGGGAAGGGGAAGGGGAGCCGGCGGTAGCCGGTCTCCACTTCGACGCGTTCCGGCGGCCACCAGGGACCGACGGTGTCGGCGTAGAACCGGTCGAAGGCCCGGTCGACCTCGGGGGTGACCCGGTGGAGCCCGTAGCACCAGACGGCGAGGAGCCCGCCAGGTCGAAGCACGCGGATCACCTCGCGATAGTAGGACGGGAGGTCGAACCAGTGCAGCGCCTGCGCCGCGGTGGCGAGGTCGGCGCTCCGGTCGGGGAGGCCCGATTCTCCTTCCACCCCGGGGCGGTACTCCACCCCGGGATCGGGACGCGCCTCCGCCAGCTGCGCGCGGCTGGGGTCGGTGGCGATCACCTTCCGGAAGTGCCGGGCGAGGCCGGTCGCCGCCTGGCCGGAGCCGGTGCCGGCGTCCCATGCGAGGTCGTGCCCGGCCGCCTGCGCCGCCAGCCAGGCGAAGAGCTCGGGTGGATAGCTGGGACGAAAGCGCGCGTAGGAGGTCGCGCGATCAGAGAAGTGATCGTGGAAGGTCATGGGTGATCCAGGTCATAGACGACCCCTCAGGGAGCGACATACTCTCACGCCTCGATTCCGCACCACTGCAGTGTACGCTCTTCCGGTAGCTCCGCGATGTTGGACCTGCTCCGGTTTCTTCGCCGTATCGCCGTTCCGGCGGTGACCTGTGCCGTGCTGAACGGGATGTTCTTCCTGCTCACTCAACAGTATGGCACCCTGCTGCCGTTGCGCGAGCCGCTCGAGGTCCTCGCGCCCGGCCTGGCGGGCGTCTGGGCGGCTCGGAGCCGGATGGCGCGGTCGTGGCAGATCGAGCTGCTCGCGGGGGCGACGGCCGGGCTGCTCGTCGGCGGGGTCCGGCTGCTGCTGGGACACGGGGTGGTCGGGCTGCCGCTCCAGACCGAGACGCTGCACCTGGGCCGGGCGGTGCTGGCGGGGGGCATCGGGGCGATGGTGTCGCGGTTGCTGCATCAGCGAGTGGTGCTGTAACAGGATTTGGGGATGTTGATGGATTTGGGGATTTGTCCCTGCGACATCCCCTAATCCTGTTTCCTGCCGTACATTCCCCCAATGCTCCGTCCTGCTTCGGCTCTCGTCGCTCTCCTCTTGCTTCCGAACGTCGCGCGGGCCCAGCAGGCGCTCAGCCACATCCCCTTCTGCAGCGCCGACAGCGCCGCCGATTCCTTCCTTGATATAGTGCGCTTCCGGGTCGCGGGGACCGACAGCGCCAGCCGGCGGGTGCAGCGGGCCGCGGGGCTGGTGCCGGTGCCGGAGGATCGGGTCAACCTCGTCGTCGACGACAGCCTCTGTATCGCCGCCTCGGGCGCCTTCGCCCGCCAGGCCCCGGCGGGGCACCGCCTGGTGCCGCCCTTCCCGGTGGCGGTGGTCCGGGCCGGCGACCGGTTCCTGGTGCGGCTGCCCGGGGAACGGCAGATCGCCGTCTTCGACACCCTCCTCCGGCCGCTCGGGTCGTTCTAACTGAAACAGCATATCACGAAGAACACGGAGAACACGAAGAGCACGAAGGCGCGAAGGGTCTGTCTTCGTGTTCTTCGTGACTTCGTGCTCTTCGTGATTTGCCTTTTGGTGACTCTGTGGAACAGACTTGACCCAGTGAGGCACCTCAGCCAAGGCCGACATCGATGACCTCCATTCTCGCGCTGGACCAGGGGACCACCGGCTCGACCGCCCTGGTGATCCACCAGGACGGCACCATCCTCGGCCGCGGCTACCGCGAGTTCACCCAGCATTTTCCCGAACCGGGCTGGGTCGAGCACGATGCCGACGAGATCGTCCGGGTGACCCTCGAGGCGGCGCACGAGGCGATCGCCGCCGCCGGCACCACCCCCACCGGCATCGGGATCACCAATCAGCGCGAGACGGTGGTCCTCTGGGATCGCCGCTCCCTCGCCCCGGTCTCCCGGGCCATCGTCTGGCAGGACCGGCGCACCGCCGACCGCTGCCGTCAGCTCAAGGCGGCGGGGCACGAGCCCGCCCTCCAGGCCTCCACCGGCCTGGTGCTCGATCCCTACTTCTCCGCCACCAAGATCGAGTGGCTCCTGCAGAACCCCGAACTCCGGCGCCGGGCCGAACAGGGGGAGCTCGCCTTCGGTACCGTCGAGAGCTGGCTGATCGCCCGGCTGACCGGGGGCCGGGTGCATGTCACCGATCACACCAACGCCTCCCGCACCCTTCTCTATGACCTGGCGGCGCGGGACTGGAGCGAGTCCCTTCTCCAGCTCTTCGGGGTTCCCCGCGAGGTCCTCCCGGCCATCGTCCCCTCCGCCGGCACCGTCGGCGAGACCGACCCGGCGCACTTCGGCCGCGCCATCCCGATCGCGGGGATCGCGGGTGACCAGCAGGCCGCGCTCTTCGGCCAGGGGTGCGTAACTCCCGGCCTCGCCAAGAACACCTACGGCACCGGCGCCTTTCTCCTCACCCACACCGGACAGGAACGCCCCGCCTCGAAGAACGGGCTGCTCCTCACCGCCGCCTGCGGGCCCCGGGGCGAACCGGCCTACGCGCTCGAGGGCAGCGTGTTCATCGCCGGCGCGGCGGTGCAGTGGCTTCGGGATGGGATCGGGATCGTGACCAGGGCGGGAGAGACCGAGGCGATGGCGCGCAGCGTCACCGATACCGGCGGGGTCTACTTCGTGCCGGCCTTTGTCGGGCTGGGCTCGCCCCACTGGGAGGCGGAGGCGCGGGGCACGATTGTCGGGATCACCCGGGGCACCTCGCGCGCCCACCTGGTGCGGGCCGCGCTCGAGTCGATGGCCTACGCCAGCGCCGACCTGCTGAGCGCGATGACCTCGGATGCGGGGCTGCGCCTGCCCCAGCTCCGGGTCGATGGCGGCGCCACCTCGAATGACTGGCTGATGCAGTTCCAGGCCGACGTGCTGGGTGTCCCGGTGGAGCGGCCCGACAACGTGGAGACGACGGCGCTCGGGGCGGGGGGCCTGGCGGGGATTGCGCTGGGGGTCTGGCCCTCGGTCGAGGGCTTCCTGGCGTCACGCCGCTTCCGTCGCTTCGAGCCGGCCATGGGCACGGCCGAGCGGGAGCGGCACTGGGAGGGGTGGCGGCGGGCGGTGGGCGCGACCCTCGCCTGGGCGCGCGCCCGCTGATCAGGCTTCGGAAGCGACGATCTTGAGCTTGCCGGAGGCCTCGTCGAGCTGGAGGTCGATCTCCTTGAGGACGTCCTCCTCCAGCCGGTAACCCACGAAGCTGGTCCGCCCCACCCGCGCGATCCCCAGTTCCTCCCCCGTCTCCACCGCCACCCGCGCGATCCCCCCGACCTCCTGGAGTTCCGGCACCTCGGCGAGGTTGATCGCGAGGTCGTCGGGGTTGGCGTTGAGGTTGATCACCGAGATCGAGCGCCTGCCCTTGAGCACCGCCTTGATCGCGGCCATCGTCGTGGTGGCGATCTTCCGCTCGGGGTGGAAGACCGAGGCGATCCACCCAAACCCGTTACGCAGCGCGCTGCTGGTGTCGTTGCCCATGGGAGTCCCTCCTCCTAGAAGCGCCAGGTCATGCTGCCGTAGAATTGCGTCGTTGCCCCGTCGTCGCCCCGCTCCCGGGTGCCCGACAGGGAGAGAAACCAGCCGCGCGCCAGGCTCCAGTCGAGGTCGGCCCCTACCCAGCTTACGTGGCGCTTCGAGGCCGGCACCAGCTGGGTGGCGCCGATCGCCTCATTCCGCACGCCCCCGTTGAACTCGACGTGCAACGGCGCCACCGGGTCGATGCCGAGACGGCCGGAGTAGAGCTTGCCGTCCAGCGTCGGGTTGGTGTACCAGGTGCCCCGTCCAGTCAGGCTCAGGTGGAGCGGGGTAAAGCGGTCGAGCCCGAGCGTGCCGGTCCAGGCCGTCGCGGTGCCATTCCCGCCGCCGTCGGACCGGCGCCAGTCTCCCGAGGCGCGGATCCGGTGCCCGGTCAGCCCCATCCCGGCGTTGACGCCCTTGCGGTAGGTGTCGTCAAAAGCGGTCGCCGGGTCGGAGGCGTCGCGGAAGAGCCGGACGCTGCGCCGGTTGTCGTACCCGCCGTTGAACGAGAGCCACCGCGCCGGCCGGAGCGACCCGTTCACGTAGGTGCTCGTGGGCGAGAACTTGTCCTCCCCCTGCGCCACCTTCCATGGACGGTAGTAGTCCAGCTCCTGAAGCGCAAAGAGGGAGACCACCTGGTTGCTGATGGTCGCCTGGGCGAAGCCGAACTCCCGGTTGGTCGCCGCGGTGCTGTAGCTCCCCACCGCGCCCATGGTAAAGGACCAGATCCCCTTGGTCGAGGTCGGCCGGTTATGCAGCTGGAAATATCCCCCGACGTCCTGAATATCCCGTGAAAAGCCGAGGTTGGCGGGGTCGGGCTCCACCCCCCCGAAGGCGCCGAAGCCCAGGTGGGAGCTGTTCAGCTCCATAAGCGCGCCGTCGAAGAGCGTCACCGAGGTGACCGCCGTCAGGTACTGCCGCCCGACCGCCATCCGGAAGCCCGCGCCGGGCGCGTTCCAGAGCAGGGCGGCCTGGTAGACGCGGGTGCGGCCGTCCACCGTGCTCGACCCGTCGGCGCTGGTGCTGGTGGTCCGCCGGGTCCGGAGGTCGGCGGAGAGGCCGATGGGGGTGCCGCCGAGGCGGTTCCCGTCGAGCCGCAGGTCGAAGCTCGGCTGGCTGAACCCGCCATTGAGCGTCTCTTCCTTCGCCACCAGGTAGCGGGCGCCCACCCGGCCATGCAGTCCCGGTCCGCTCATCCGGTGCCGGGCCTTCCGGGCTCCCACGGCCGTGGTGCCGCCGGCGCTCCCGGAATTCTTGCCCCCCTGGATCGTGGGAAGGAAGGTCACCTGTTCACCCACCTGGACCGTGGCCGCATCGCCCACCACCTCGCAGGACGACTGGCGGGAGGAGAGGAAGGCCACCTTCAGCGTGATCATGGCGGCGTTGGGACGCCGCAGGAACAGGTACTGGCCTTCGGTCAGGCCGTCGGCCCGGCCGGCGGAGACGTAGATCGTGCCGCCGGTGACGTAGGTGACCGTCGCCGTGCGCAGCGCGCTGTCCGCCAGCACCTTGGTGCTGTCCTGCGCCTCCACCGCGCGCGGGCCGAGAAGGGCCGCCGCCAGCAGGCCTGTCCGGAGCCACTGGGTTCGCATCGATCCTCCTCAGTCGCCGCAGGCGCGCTGGTTGGTGAACGTGCACGTCGCCGGGTGATGGTGCGTCGAGCAGGTCGACTGGCTGTAATTGGCGGTCACGTGACACTGGGTACAGTCACCCCGGGCCTTCTCGTGATTCACGCTGAACATCGTGTGATACTGGGTCGGCAGCGTGACGCCCTGGTCCCACGCGGTGGTGCTGCCCGAGCCGCTGTGGCAGGTGATGCAGGTCGTCGGCCACCCCAGGGTGGTGTGGTTCGGCGAGGTCGCCTGGTTGTAGTCGGTCCGGTGGCACGACTCGCAGGTGGTCGGCTTGCCGTTGTAGACCCCGTCCCCATGGCAGTCGGCGCACGGCGTGGTGGTGTGCGTGCCGGTCAGCGGGAACGAGGTGGTGCTGTGGTTGAAGCTCGCCGGCACCCACGCCGTGGTGGTGTGGCACGGAGTGCAGGTGGTCGGGAACTGCGCGGTCCGGTGGTTGGGGTCGACCGCGTTGTTGTAGTCGGTCTGGTGGCAGCTGACGCACTCGATCGACTTGCCATTGTAGATGTGATCGGCGTGGCAGTCGTTGCAGGCCACGGCGCGGTGCGCCCCGGTGAGGGGGAAGGAGCTGGCGTTGTGGTCGAACGACGCCGGGCTCCAGGCGTTGACCGTGTGGCAGACGAGGCAGTCGGTCGGGAACTGCGCGGTCCGGTGGTTCGGGTCGGCCGCGTTGTTGTAGTCGGTCTGGTGGCAGCTCACGCAGGCGGTGGGCTTGCCCTTGTACACGTTATCGGCGTGGCAGTCGTGGCAGGTGACCGCCTTGTGCGCCCCGTTGAGCGGGAAGTTGGTCGCGTTATGGTCGAACGTGGCCGGGTTCCACGCGTTCACCGTGTGACAGGTCGCGCAGTCGGTCGGGAACTGCGCGGTCCGGTGGTTCGGGTCGGCGGCGTTGTTGTAGTCGGTCTGGTGGCAGCTCACGCAGGCGGTGGGCTTGCCGTTGTAGACCTTGTCGGCGTGGCAGTCGTTGCAGGCCACCGCCTTGTGGGCGCCGGTGAGCGGGAACGAGCTGGCGTTGTGGTCGAACGACGACGGGCTCCAGCCGGTGACCGTGTGACAGCTGACGCAGTCGGTCGGGAAGCCGGCGGTCTTGTGCGGCGGGTCGGCCGAGTTGTTGTAATCCTTGGTGTGGCAGCTCAGGCAGTCGGTCGGCTTGCCGTGATAGACGTTGTCCTTGTGGCAGTCCATGCAGGGGACCGCCTTGTGGGCGCCGTCGAGCGGGAAGCGGGTCTGGCTGTGGTCGTAGTTGGCGTTCCACGACGCGGTCGAGTGGCACAGCACGCAGTCGGTCGGCAGCTGCGCGGCGGTGTGGCTCGGCTGGGCCGCCGCGGTGTAGTCGGTCTGGTGGCAGGCGACGCAGTCGCCCCGGGTGCCGGTGTACTTGTTCCCGACGTGGCACTGGTTGCACACCACGGCGCGGTGCGCCCCGGTCAGCTGGAAGCGGGTGGCGTTGTGGTCGAACTTGGCCCGGGTCCAGACGGTCACCGCGTGGCAGGTCTGGCATTCCCGCGGGAAGCCGCCGGTGGCATGGTCGGGGTCCTTGGCCGAGGCGTAGTCGGCCTGGTGGCAGGAGACGCAGGTGGTCTGGCGTGACACGAACCGCTGGGTTCCCTGCGCGGTCGGCGCGTGGCAGGTGCCGCACTCCGCCGCGAGGTGGGCCCCCTCGAGCGGGAAGCGGGTGGTCTGGTGCGCCCGCGTCATCACCGTCCGGTCCAGGTAGCTCCGGGTGGTGTGGCACTTGGAGCAGTCGGCCCCCAGCTCGCCGCGGTGCACGTCCTTGTGACAGGACGCGCAGTCGGTGGACGTGCCCTTGAAGTCGAGGGTCTGGTGACAGGCGCGGCAGGCGGTCGTCCCGTGGGCGCCGGTCAGGGCGTATCCCAGCTTCCCGTGATTGAACGCCTTGCTGATCCGCACCGGGGTCCACCCCTCCGAGCGGTGGCAGGTAGCGCACTCTTCCTTGAGCGTGCCGTGCGGATTCTCGTTCTTGGCCTGCGCCGCCAGCAGGGCGGGGGCGGCCACGAACACCGCCAGGCACAGGACCAGTCGGGCGAACTTCATCGGGTCTCCTTTCCGGCATGACACGCTTCACACTTCCCCGAGACCGGCCGGTAGTTCAGCCGGCTCGGGTCGGTGCTCTTCGTGTCGGTCGGGTGACAGCGATTGCAGGGCACGTTCTGGTGTGCCCCCTTCAACGAGAAGCTGGCGTCCTTGTTGTGGTCGAACCGGGCCGCCGGCGCAAAGCCATCGGCGCTGTGGCAGCTCTCGCACGCCCCGCCATCCTTGCGGCTGGCGAACTGGGTCCCGTGCACCGTTTCATGACAATCGGCGCAGGCCACCTTGGCGGTGAACCCCAGCGGCGAGCCGGTGCTCTTCACCTGCACCAGGGTGCTCTTCATCCGGTGGGTGGTCTTGAGCTCGGCGTGACAGCCGAGACAGGGGGTGGCCCGGTGGGCCCCCTCCAGCGGAAAGCGGTACTCCTTGTGGAGTGCCACGTCGATGGTGCTGGGCGAGAAGGCCCGGGTGCTGTGGCAGTCGAGGCAGCCGAAGGCCCGGGGCTTCCGGTTGGCGAACGTCCCCTGGTGCGGGTCGGCGTGACAGGCGGCGCAGTCGGTCTCGGCCAGCGCAAAGACGAACGCCGCCTTGCCGGCGCTCACCGTCTTCGTCATGGCCGGGAGGTTCTTCCGGTCGGTGCCGTGACAGTCGCGGCAGGCGATGTCGGCGTGCTTGCCGTCGACGGCCAGCTTGAGCCGGGCGTGCTGGGCGGCGTCGAAGCGGCTCGGCTTCCAGCCGTTTTCGGTGTGACAGGGACTGCACTCGCCCTTGTCGGTCCTGAGCGCCAGCTGCCCGCCATGATCGTCGGCGTGGCAGTCGGTGCACCGGGCAAAGGCCGGCCGGATGATCACCTTCGAGCTGCCGAACAGGGCCACCGCCACCGTGCTGGTTTCCTTCCGGTGGCAGGCGCCGCACGCCACCGCCTGGTGCTTGCCCACCAGCGCGTACTTCGTCTGCTTGTGCTGCTCGATTGTCAGGGTCCCCTGGTCGAACCCGTTCACGGAGTGGCAGACGCCGCAGTCGACCACCTTGCCGCCCAGGGTCGCGGTGCCGTTGTGCACATCCTTGTGGCAGCTGGTGCAGGCCTGGAATACCGGCTTCTTGAGCGCGGGGGTGGAGAAGTCCTGGTGACAGTCGGCGCACTTCACCGAGGCGTGGTCGCCCTTGAGCGGGTACTTGGTCCGGCTGTGGTCGAAGTTGGCCCGGTCGATCTGCTTGAAGCCGCCGGTCGAGTGGCAGCTGCTGCACTTGGGGCCCAGGCTCCCGGCGTGGGGGTCCTTGTGGCAGTTGGCGCAGGTCTCGTGGGGCAGGGGGCTGAACACCGGGATCAGCTGGCCCGACGCATCCCGCTTCGTGGCCACCTCGGGCGCGAGGTGACACTTCTCGCACTCGACCGGGATGTGCTTCTTCGTCAGCGGATAGGCGGTGCTGTCATGGTTGAAGCCGGGAGTGGTCTTCCACTTGCCGGTGTCGTGGCACTTGGTGCAGTCCTGGCCCAGGCGGCCCTTGTGGATGTCCTCGTGGCAGCTCTGGCAGGTCGTCTCCAGTCCCACGAACTCGCTGGTGCGGCCGCTCGCGCCCAGCTTGGCGGCGGGTGACACCCGGAACTTCGCGGTGTGGCAGTCGGCGCAATCCTTCTCGGCGTGGGTCTTGAGGAGCGGCCAGCCGGCGCGACGGTGGTCGAACCGGTCGCGGCTCCCGTCGGGCCACTTCACCATGTTGAAGGAGGCCCCCGCATGGTCGGGGTGACAGGAGGCGCAGGTCTGTCCCTTCACCTCGCGGGTGGCGTGGTAACCGCGGTTCTGCTCCCCCAGCCAGGCGATATCCTTGTGGCAGGCCAGGCAGTTGGCCGACATGTTCTCCTTGCGCCCGGCGTGGCACCTGGTGCACTTGAGCGTTCCCTCCAGCTCGGCGTGCGCCTTCGCGAGCGGGCCAGGAGAGATCTGGCCCGCCAGGGATTGCGTCGCACCGCTCCAGCCGAAACCGAGCATCAGGGAGCCGAGGAGAAGGAGAAGACGCCGCACAGGGTTACCAGAACCAGGTCGCGCCCATCGCCACCACCACGCCCACGTGCACCAGCACCGCGACAAGGGCGGTGATGGCGAAGGGGCGGTGGGCCACATGCCAGTACCGGAACATCCGCTGGGTCGCGGCGAGCATGCGGGCCTGCTGGGTGAGCGACATTTCCTTGTGGGCCAGCTGGAGGATCCGGCGCACCGTCTTCCGGTTGGGCCGGATGGCGCCGTAGGTCGACTCGCAGGCGCGGCGAAGGGCCCGCGCCGCCTTCCAGCGGGCGAAGTCGTCGGTCAGCATGCGCTTGAAGGTCCCGAGGATCCCGGCCCCCTCGATCGGGGTCGGATCGGACTGGAGCACCGCTTCGACCTGGGCCACCGGGAGGCCGGTCGCCCGGGCGATCTCCGCGATCAGCCCCTGCCGCTCCGCCGCGATTTCCTCGGCGTTGAGCTCGAGGCCGGTGGCGCTGCGGGGGATGTGAACGTAGAGGTAGCGCCCGGCGATGCCGGAGAGCGCCACCACGATCATCGAGAGGTACCCGAGGCCGATGACCCCCTCGAAACGCCAGGAGGCATGCACCGCCGCGAGGAAGGGAAGAATGAGGGCCAGGCCGACATGGCCATCGAGCCAGCGCGCCATCGTCCCGGTCCACCCGAGCCAGCGGTACTTCTTCCGGAGCGGGTAGAGCCAGAGGAAGATGAAAATGAAAAGGGAGATGATGCCGGCTGTCTGCCCGACATATCCGGAGGGCCGGAGCCAGGGATGCCAGGGCGACCGGGCCCGGTCCTCGAGCGGGGCGAAGTAGTACCCGCCGCCCACCACCGAGCTCGCCACCAGGATGCCGATGGTGACGAAGACCGCACGGAAGGGCACCCCCTTCTGCTCGGCGCGTGGCGGCGCGGGAAAGCCTCCGCTGGGACGCAGGGCCTGCATGGCGCCGGAGGAGCGCATCGATGGCGAAGAAACCCGCGGGGTCGCCGCTGAAGTGCGATTCATGACAATTCGATTAATTCATGAGAGGTACATCTAGGCGGGGCTTCGACTTAGCCCCTTGTCGGCATGTGCCCTGCAGCTGCAAGAAATACGCTCTCAGTAGTTCTACGGGAATCAGTTGCCTAACTCGTTGCGAACAAACCTCGAAGCTTTGGGTCGTGAGAATTCTCACAACCTGAATTTTCTGGTCCGTTCCATTGCAATGGAAACACTTCGTACCAGATAGCCGGAAAAGAGTGAGTCATGGACAACCTGCTGATGGACCTCGCCCTGGGCCTCATCCTCGTCCTCGCCATCGGAAAACACCTCTGGCGTACCGAGAAAAAGGAGCGGACTGCCCGGAAGTCCGCGGAACACCGGGGTCTCTCCGAAGAGGGACCCCGGGCCCAGCACCCCCATATCGACAACACCTGGTGCATCGGCTGCGGCGCCTGCGTCACCGCCTGCCCCGAGCATGGGGTGCTGGCGGTGCTGGCGGGGAAGGCGGCGCTGGTCAACCCGGCCAAGTGCATCGGCCATGGCCTCTGCGCCGACGCCTGCCCGGTGGGCGCCATCGAGATCGTCATGGCCCCGCCCAGCATGACGGCGGACCTTCCCGCGCTCTCGCCTCAAATGGAAAGCAGCGTCCCCAACCTGTTCATCGCCGGGGAGCTCAGCGGCCTGGCCCTGATCAAGAACGCGGTCAACCAGGGGCGGGACTGCATCGATCTCATCGCGGGCCGGGTGCCGGGGCTCCGGCGGACCAGGGTCGGCGGGGTGGTCGACGTCTGCATCATCGGGGCGGGTCCGGCCGGCCTCTCGGCGTCGCTCCGCGCGGTGGAGAAGAAGCTGAGCTACGTGACGCTCGAGGCGGAGGAGTTCGGCGGGACGGTGGCGAAGTACCCGCGCCAGAAGCTGGTGATGACCAGCCCGGTGGAATTTCCCCTCTCGGGCAAGTTCAACAAGCTCGCCATCGGGAAAGAGGAGCTGATGGCCTTCTGGCAGAAGACGGCGAAGAAGGCGGGCCTGATCGTCAACACCCAGGAGCCGGTGCTCAACGTCACGCTTGAACCTGACGGGGCCTTCACCGTCGAAACCGCCAAGGCGCGTTATCGGGCACTCTCGGTGGTCCTGGCGATCGGCCGGCGGGGGACGCCCCGGAAGCTGGGGGTGGCCGGGGAACAGCTGCCCAAGGTCATGTACAGCCTGATCGACGCCGAGGCCTACGAGAACAGCCGGATCATGGTGGTGGGCGGGGGAGACAGCGCCATCGAGGCGGCCATGGGGCTGGCGCACAGCGGGAGCAACAAGGTGACCCTGTCCTACCGGAAGGATGTGTTCAGCCGGCTCAAGGACCGGAACGACAAGCAGATTCGGGAGTATATGAGGAAGGGACGGCTGGAGGTCGTGTTCAACTCCCAACCGCTCGAAATTCGTGAAAAAAGCGTGACGCTCGAGGTCCCTGGGGGGAAGCGCGAGGTGCCCAATGACTACGTCTTCATCTTTGCCGGGGGGACCCCGCCCAATGCCTTCCTCGAGAAGGTGGGGGTCCGGATGGGGAACCAGGACCTCACCGAGGCGGTACGGGAGGCGCGGGAAGTCGCCTAGCTCATTAGATTAGAGGGACGCACCAGCTCGGAGAACCTATGAAGGCCGGACAGAAATTCCTGCTTGGCGCCGTCGTCATCGTCGGCAGCGTGACCCTGCTCATGGCGCAGGGAGTGAAGCAGTTCGGGCAGTACTCGCTCAAGCCCGCGGAGCTGGCGCAGCGCGTATCTCGCGATCCCAGCCTCTACGAAACCGGGCTCAAGATGGAGGCGAAGGTGGTGCCCGGCTCGGTCAAGCGCGATGCGGCCAGCCAGACCATCGAGTTCAACGTGACCGACGGGGTCCAGCAGTATCCCGTGATCTACCGCGGTCTCGCCCCCGACACCTTCACCGACGCCCAGGATATCGAGGTGGTGGTGGAAGGGCGGCTCGGCAAGGACGGGGTGTTCCACGCCACGACGCTGCTCGCCAAGTGCGGCTCGCGCTACGAGAAGAAGTACGAGGAAGGGAAGTCAGCGTAGCGGCGAGGCGGCTCGGCGGCTAGTAACAAATCGAAGGGTGGGTTCCCAAATCGGAACCCACCCTTCGTCGTTACCACTTGCCGCCTAGCCGCCTAGCCGCCTACTGCGGAATCGCCCGCCCATGACACGCCGCGCAGGTCTGCGGGTTCTTCTTCCGCAGCCGGTCGGCATCGAAGCCCGGGCCGTGCGGGTTGAACCGGCGGGTCCTCGCCGAGTGACACGCCAGGCAGTCCTTCTCCGAGTGACAGGTGATGCAGGTCTCGATGTTCTGCCGGGCCGCCTGGCCGTGGCCCAGCAGGAAGGACCCCTTCGCGTCGTGGAACTTCCCGGTCAGGATCCCATTGTTCGAGCCGAAGCCCGCCTGCACGTGACACTGGGTGCAGAAGCTCTGCTGGTTGTGGCACTCGGCACAGTCGGTCTGGCGGTTGTACGCCGAAGCCGGGTGCCGGGCGAGGAAGCCGGCGGGGTGATAGCTGTCCGCGCTCCCCGGGCTGGGCCGGTGACAGTCGAGGCACTCCACCCGGGCGTGGCAGGCGTTGCAGCTCTTCGGCTCCGCCTTGGCGAGCGGGCCGTGGGTGTCGGCGAAGTTGGCGGTGTGAGTCACCGGCTTCTTCCGCTCGATCTGCGCACCCTTGCCGCGGTCGGCGCTCGCGGACGAGAGCTTCGCCGCGACGACCGGCGTTGCGCGGTGGCAGGCGAGGCAGCTCTGCTGGGTGTGGCAGTTGGCGCAGGTCGCGTCGCCCTTCTTGCTCAGGCCGCCGTGCCGGGCCTGGAAGTTCGCCTCCTTGTGATTCTGGGGCTCTTCCAGCTTCGCCTCGATCGCGAGCGAACGTTCATCGGAGGCGAGGGCCTGGATCAGCTTCACCTCCGGCGCGTTCACGTGACACTGGGTGCAGAATTCCCGCGCGTGGCAGGTGGCACAGCTCTGGGCCACCGGCACCGGCCGGCGGCCGCCCGAAGCCGGCTTCGCCAGCTCGCCATGACCCTTTGCCAGCATGAAGTCGGGCGCCTTGTGCGACTCCGGCTCCGGGAACTTGGCGATCCGCTCCCGGGTGAGCTCCTTCGCCTCGGCGAGGGTGACGTGGCACTTGCCGCACTCCCGGTCGGGCGCGGAGAAGTGGGCCACCTTGATGCCGTGGCAGCTCATGCAGTTGTCCTGCACCGGGCGCTCCGCCACCTGCATCCACTTGGCGCCCACAGTGCCGTGACACTCGAGGCAGGTCAGGCTGCTGTCGGCGCCCCGCTTGCGGAACACTTCCTTGATGTGCTCTTCGTGGGTGAAGCGCAGGTTGGTCACCAGCCGCACCTGGGTGGGGCGCTGGTAGTCGACCTCCTTGAGCGGCTTCTTGTCGACCAGGGTCTTCCCATCGTGACAGCTGACGCAGCCGTCCTTGTCGGGATAGAGCGGCTGGGTCGCGTCGCGCGCCCCCGCGTGACAGGTCTCGCAGCTGGGGAAGAGCTTGCGGTGCTTCCAGTGGTCGAAGCCTTCGTCCTTGCCCTGGGCCCTGCCGGCGGACGCGGCGAGGATCAGCGTCAGGCCGGCCAGGCCGGCGATGCGGAGGAGGTTCACCGGTCACCTCTCCGACGGACCGCCGGGGGCAGGGGCATGCGGTCGGCGCCGGCGCCGATCAGCCAGGTGATGCTTGCCACGAGTCGGGTCTGGTCCCAGTCGAAGGCGGCCGCGTCGGGGCGGTGCCGTTCTTCCATGTAGCGGGTGGCGCCGATGCCGAGGCGGAGCCGGTCGGTCGGCCGGAGGTCGGCCTGGGCTCCCACCCAGTCGAGGGCCGATTCGTCATAACGGAACTCGAGCGGGCGGACCATGTGGCCGCCGTCGACGTTGATCGAGAAGAGTCGGGACGGCGTCCAGCCCAGCCCGGCATCCCACCCCTTGGAGGCGGCGCCAGGGCCGAACTCGGCGTGATAGGCGCCCCGGACATTCCACGCCTGGGCGATGGTGTACCCCGCCCGCGCGGTCCAGCGCCAGCCGTTGTCTTCCACCGGCTCGAGGGGGGTGACGACGAAGGTCTTGGCGTACCAGTAGCGCTCTCCCGACCAGCCGAGGTCGAGGCCCTTGAGCGGCTGGATGCCGATGCTCCCGTTCATCGCGCTGTAGCCTACCGGGCTGAACACACCCCAGATCGTCCACAGGTCGAAATAGGGCCGGTAGTAGCGCGCCCCGCCGCTCACGTTCCAGTGGGAGCGGGTATAGCGGAGACTCAGGTCGGAACTGCCCCACAGGTTGCGGGCGAGGTCATACTCGGCGCCGCCGGAGAGGAGCCAGTGGGTGTCGAGGGGCCGGGCAGTGGCGCTGAGGGCGATCCGCTCGGACACGAGGTTCCTCGTGTCCCGGTCGACCTCGCGCTGGTACTCGAACCGGGCACTGGCCCGGGCGTGCTCCCATTCGGCGACGGCGCCGACGGTCCACTGCCGCTGGCGGGGCTGGAACTCGTCGAGGGGATTGAGGGCACCCGCGGTCACCGGCAGCGCGGTGGCGCGGGCCAGCCCGAAGCCGCCGTAGAGCTTCGCGCTCAGCCCGGTCTTCACGCTGCGGGCGGTGAAGGTCCCGCCGTCGAAGCCGGTGTAGCCCAGCCGCCCGGTCTCGATCTGCCGGCCAACGCGGGCGTCGTACCACTCGCCGGCATAGTCGAGATACCCCTCGAGCAACTGCACGGCGGGATCGGTCCCGGGCCAGATGTCGCTGGTGCCGAGGTCGAGGCCGACGCGCGCACTCGCGTGCAGGCTCAGGCGCGGGATGCCCAGGCCCCAGGCGGTCAGGTCGGCGGAGGTCACCATCGGCGCGGAGCGCTGCTCGCCGCCGGGACGGTAGAAGGTGCAGAGAGTCGAGCCCGGAGGGCAGTCGACCGAGAAGCCGTCGGGGGTCTCACGGCCGCCGTTGGCACCGATCACGGTGCTCCCGAGCGGGATGCTGTCGAGCTGGACCCCGCGGTAGCTCACCCGCTGCACCCGGGAGTCGAGGCGGAGCAGGTACCCCTGGGCACTGGCCCCGGCGGGGAGGAGCGTGAGGGCGAGGCCCGCCCAGAGCAGGGGGCGTCTCATCGGGTGCTCCCGCTCTTGAGGAGCCGTGGCTTGTAGCCGTCGGGGCTCGTCAGGAAGTGACAGCTGGTGCACTCCTTCGGCGCGTAGTGATCCTGCTCCGGCGTGTGGCAGGCCAGGCAGAAGCTGCGCTTCGGTTCGAGCGACGCCACCTTCTCGGTCGCATGACAGGCATCGCACTTCACGTGGGCGGTCACCGGCTGCTGGTGCGGCTGGGTGATCGCGTCGGTGCGATGGCAGGTGGCGCAGTCGCGGTCCGCCTTGTGATGGTCGGCGTGACACGCGTTACAGGTCTTCACGGAGTCCGCGGCGGCCAGGTACACCGGCGCGGTGTGGCACTTGAGGCACTCGAGATCCTTGTGCTTCTCGTGTGCGAAGTCGACCGGGCGGGCGCGGGCGGGCTTCCCCGCGGCGGCGACGGTGACGGTCACGTGCTTGCCGGGGGAGAGCTCGTCCCGGGTATGACAGGACTGGCAGTCGTTCTCAGCCGGCTTCTGGTGATGACAGATCTGGCAGCCCCGCGGCGCCTGGAAGGTGATCTTCGACTTGGGGGCGGCGGGGTAATGGCAAGTCAGGCAGGCGAGCTTCTTGTGGCGTTCGTGCTCGAAGGAGTCCGCCGGCTGGGCCGGAACGGCACTGACCTCCCGCGGCGGCGGATGCGCCACCGCGGGAGTGGGGTCGAGGGGCGGGGCATCGCCCTTCACCTTGCTGGGACGCTCGAGCGGTTCCGGGGTCGCCGGCGCCGCACTGGGGCGCCGGCAGGAGGGACTGGCGCAGCGCTCTGGTCGTGTCGAACGGCAGGGGCGGCTGGATCCGCTTCCCGTTCTCCGAGACCTTGGCCCGCTCATGACAGCCCTGGCAGTCGCTGGCATCGACCCGCGCCTGGTGCGGCTGGTGGCAGGTCAGGCACTTCTCGCCCACCTTCTTGTGCTGCGCGCCGGTGTGGAAGAGCCCTTGCGCCAGTCGGCATGGCACTGGGCGGTGGTGCACGACTGCTTCGCCTCGGACGGGGTCTTCTGGGTGTGCGGGTTGTGGCACATCCCGCAGGTCCCGTTATGCGGATCCTTGGCGGCGTCGAAGTCGGGCAGCCGCTTCTTCATCTCGTGGCACTTGAAGCACTGCTGCAGCGCCGGCCGGAGCGCGCCCGCCGCCGAGTCGCGGGTGGCGAGGAGCGGAACGGTCGCGGTGAAGACGTGGCACGCCGCGCAGTGGAAGTCGCCCTGGGTGGCCATCTTCCCCAGCACGATCTTGGTGTCCTTCTCCTCGTGGCACCCCTCTGTCCGCAGGTCTGGTTCACCGGGACGAACCGGTGGGCCGTCCGGGCGTGGCAGGTGAGGCACTCCTTCTTGTCCTTGAGCGCCGAGGAATCGGACTCGAGGTGGGCCCGGTGGCCCGCCGTCGCGGCGATCGCCTGCCAGGTCTTCTTCGCCTCGCCCTGCACATGGCACTGTTCGCAGATCTTTTTCGGCACCTTCGCGTGCTGGATTTCCTTGTCGCGCACCCCCGACATCCAGAACACCAGCTTCACCGCTTCCTTGACCGGCTTGAGCGGGTGGCAGGCGTGGCAGCTGAGGGTGTCGTGCTTCCCCTCGAGCCGGGGGACCAGGGTGTAGTTGCCGCTGTCGGGCGGCGCCTCCGGCATCACCTGCCGCTGGGGACGAAGATGTGGCAGCCGGTGCAGAACCGCTTGTCGGTTTCGACGAAGTGGTTGGCCTTGTACCCGGCAAACCCGGCGGCGGCGAGGAACACCGTCGCCCCGCCGATCATCGCCACCGTCACCGGCCTGCTGCGGGTCCGGAACCAGGTGACGATCGCCTGCCGCCTGGGCCAGAGGGCCCGGACCAGGAAGAAGGCGATGATCGCGGCCAGCACGACGCCGCCCCACATGACCCAGGGCGGCTGCTGGAAGAGGAACTGGATGAGGTTGGTGATCCGGTCGCCGAAGAGCCCTTGTCGACGATCGAATCCACCGGCGAGTGGGGCGAGACCAGCGAATCCGTCTGGCCACCCAACACCAACCCCGGCAAGGGTGACCTTGCCGGGGTGGATGTTCAGTTGGAGCAGAGTGAACACGTTCTACCTTGAGGCGCTGGCCATCGAAGGCTTGGGGCTGCTCATGATGGTTCGAGCGCCGCACTCGGCGCCGGGAACCAGGGCTGCGACCCGTAGAGCGCGGTCAGTTCCGCGATGTTCGCCCGCAGCATCGCTTCCGCGTAGAACGGGTTGTGCACGGCGTGCGACCGGTCGGCGGTGCTGGACGGAGTGCCATTCCTGCCCGGCATGAAGACGCCATTCGCATCTTCGCCGAAGGCGCGCACGTTCCACTCGGCGCCGTCGACCGGGGTGACCACGCGGTCACCGGCGACCAGCGGGCCGAGGTAGATCACGACCTTGGCCTCGACGGCGGCCGCCTTGACCAGCGCCGGCGAGATCTGCACGCCGGTAAGCGTGTTGGAGGCGGCCGTCACGCTGTTCTGGACGGTGTAGAGCTGGTCGTCCCCGGCGATCTTGAAGGTGTTCGTCGGCGCCAGCTTGCCCGTGACCAGGGCGGTCCCGTGGTGTTCAGGTCGATCGTGGTCGCGCCGATGGCTGCGGCGGTCTTCACGTTGAGGCTGAGGTTGCTGACTGCATGCCGCGCTGGGCGAACGTCGCCTTGTAGATCGCGGGCAGGATCCCATGGTCCAGGGTGTCGATCGAGCTGGTCGAGCAGCCCGTGCCGACGCCGTCGTTGACCCAGAGGGCCACCGTCAGCGTTCGATCCGGCCGCGGGTGACGGACATCAGCGCGGCCGCGGTCGCCTCGTCGGCGTGACAGCCCGACGGTGCAGGACTTGAACGAGCGCGCGGTCGAGGTGTACCCGCAGTTCTTGATCGAGTCGGTGGGCAGGTTGTCCGGCCCTGCAGGGCAGCGGGCGGAACAGGTGACCGGTCGCAGTCACGGTGGCCCCGGCGTCGTTCGTGGCCGGGAAGCTGTACACGTGGCAGCCGGCGCAGAGCAGCGGGTTCTGGTGGTGTTCCTGCTCGAGGCCTGGTGACCGTCGGGTCGAGGTAGGTCAGGTTCTGGTACCCGGCGGAACGAGCATGACCGGACCCTGGGCGCGTGCGGCGAGTTGCTGCTGCCCTTGCCCTGCGGATCCTCTTCAGCCCGCGTCGAGTCGAGCGGGATCGGCGGAGCGCCGGTTGTGGCACTTCATGCAGAGCTGCTGGTTCACGTCGGTCGATGCCAGCGGATAGCGGAGCTGACCCGGATTGGCGTCGTTGTGCGGATCGTGGCAGACGCTGCAGGTGATGCCCTCGTTGACCTGGTGCTGCTCCTTGTACGCGGCCGTCACGCCCCAGGCTTCCAGGGCGCCCTGGCCGGAGTGGCACTGCAGGCACAGCGGCTCGTCGTTGTGACGGCCCATCCGCGCGTGCAGCGACTGGCGCCAGTCCTCCCAGAACGGATGGTGCGTGTCCTGGTGACAGGCGGCGCAGGAACCGGCCGCCAGCGCTTCGGTCGCCCCAACCTGCGTGGTATCGACGTGAATGCTGGCCAGCGGGGCCAGCGCCACGTCCGGAGCCTGCACGTGCTCGTTGCCCGGGCCGTGGCAGCTTTCGCACTGCACGTCCTGGTACGCGGCGTCGGCGACCTTCAGGTAGCCGGCAGGACCGGCCGCCGAGTTGCCGTTCTCGCTGACCGTGTGGCAGCCGACACAGCTGCTCTTGTCAGCAATCGGCACCGCCTGGAGATTCGCCCAGGCCTGCGCGTGCTTGGTCTGCTTCCAGTCGGACTGGTGCCCGACGTGGCAGTTGCCGCAGTTGGTCTGCTGCGACGACGCGTCGAAGTAGCCGAGGAAGCCGCTGGCCGCGTCGGGTGGAGGGGTGAACGGGGCACGATCGCGATAGACCGTGTCCGTACAGGCTGAGGCGGCCAGAAGGGCCACGAGCCCTGCCGCCAGACGAAGGTTGGTGCTGAACGAAGATCTGCGCATGATGTGCCCCGTGGAAGTACGGTAGTGTACCTACAGTATCGCTCCCTTTTTAATGCGCAAGCGTATTTGCGATGAGATTGTCTTCAAGTCCTCTCCGGATTTGTTGTTAGCACAATCGATGAGGTCATCCTGTCCCGGTTTCGTGATCGGTCTTCATGCATTCTTGCAGATTCCGGCCGTGAACCCTGGGCAACCTGCGAGATGATTGAACGCGCGTCTACGGACCCGCCTTCCGCAACCTCACCTGGATGAGAACCGGTCAAATGGAGCTGACGGGCGCCAGTGAATCAAGCCCGGCCCCGCCGGCTGGTCAGGTGCTTGAGCCGCAGGTGCTCTTCCCGTTCCCGCTCCTCCAGGGTCCGCCGTACCCGCCCCATGGCTCCCACCAGCGATGGGGTCACCCGCCGCTCGAGGGTATGAACCTGCCGGGAGGCACGGGACAGCGCCTCACCCAGCCGCCGGATCAGCATTTCCCGGGTGGCCGCGTCCAGCAGCAGCTCCGCCAGTCGCTCGAACTCGGTGGCGGTGGCCGACACCGAGGGACCGGCGCTCCCCGGCGAGACCCCCCGCGCCGCGACGCTCCGAACCAGCGGCGGCCGGGCGGTGATGCTCGCGACCGGGACGCCCCAGACCTGGGCCGAGCGGATCTCCACCTGCAGCTGGCGGTCGGGCCAGCCGAGGGGCAGGAGCCCGCTCCGGCCGCGGAGCGCAAAGGCCGACAGCAGCCGGTCATACCCGCGCCGGGCGGCCTCATCGATCTGCTCCCGCGCCCCCGCGGCCGGCCGGGCCAGGCGGAAGAGCTCGGTCACCAGCGCTTCGCGCTTGCGGCGGAGGAGGGCGGCACCTTTCTCCACCCGCTCCAGCCGCCGTTCGGCCCGGATCAGGTTGAGGCGGGTCGGGGCCAGTCGCTCGTCGCTCACGGCGTTCCGGCGCTGTGCGCCGCCCAGGTGCTGTCCCCGATCCGGGTCAGGTCTTCGCGGGGCAGGGTCTCGAGCAGCTGCCATCCCAGCGCTACGGTCTCGCCGAGGGTACGGCGGCGGCCATGCTGTCCCACGAACTCCCGCTCGAACCGCTCCGCGAAGGTCAGCGCCCGGCGGTCCTGTTCGGCCAGCCCCCCTTCGCCCACGATGGCGGCCATCAAGCGCGCTTCACGCCCGCGAGTGTAAACCGCGTACAACTGGTCGGCCCACTCCCGGTGCTCGGGCACCGTGCGGCCCTTCCCGATGCCCGCGTTCATCAGGCGGGAGAGCGAGGGGAGGACATCGACCGGCGGGAAGATGCCCTTCCGGTGCATATCGCGGGACAGGACCACCTGGCCTTCGGTGATGTACCCGGTGAGGTCGGGGATCGGGTGGGTGATATCGTCGTCCGGCATCGTCACGATCGGGATCTGGGTGACGGAACCGGGGCGTCCTTCGATCAGGCCCGCGCGTTCGTAGATGGAAGCGAGGTCGGTGTACATGTAGCCGGGGTAGCCGCGGCGGCCCGGGATCTCCTCCCGGGCGGTGGCGATCTCCCGGAGCGCTTCGCAGTAGGGCGTCATGTCCGCAATCACCACCAGCACGTGCAGCCCCGCCTCGAAGGCGAGGAACTCGGCCTGGGCGAGGGCGACCCGGGGGGCCAGCAGCCGCTCGATGGTCGGGTCGCGGGTCTCGTTGAAGTAGAGGACGCTCCGTTCCGCGGCCCCGCTCTTTCCGAAGCGCTCCACGAAGCCCTGGCGCTCCCGCGCCGTGATCCCGATGCCGACGAACACCACCGCGAAGGGCTCGCCCCGGGGCGCGCGGGCACCCTCGACGATCTCGGAGGCGAGCTCGAGGCCGGGGAGCCCGGGGCCGGAGAAGACCGGCAGCTTCTGGCCCCGCACCAGGGTGTTCATCCCGTCTATGGCGGAGATCCCGGTCTCGATGAAGTCGGCGGGACGGGCGCGGCGGGCGGGATTGAGCGGCGCGGCCCAGATCGGGCGCACCGACTCGCCCACCGGCGCGGGCAGCTCGTCGAGCGGCCGTCCCATCCCGTTGAGGGTGCGTCCCAGCAGTTCGCGCCCGACGATCGCGTTGGCGACGTCGCCGGTCAGCACGATCTCCGCCTTGGCGGGGGCGAGGCCGAGGGTCTCTTCCAGCACCTGCACCACCGTCACCGACTCGCCCGCGTCGATCACCTGGCCCCGCCGCGGCGGCTGGCCGGGCGAGGTGATCGTGACCCACTCGCCCTGGGCCACCCGGGGCGTGCCACGCAGGTAGAGCAGGGGGCCGCCGGCCGACTGGGCGCCGAGATAGGTGCGGGGAAGGGCGATCATGTCAGTGCCCCGATCGTGGCGACGAGCGTCTCCGCCTCGGTGGCGCGGGCCTCCAGCTCCGCCGCCGGCGACCAGCGTACCGCCGCGATGGCCCGGCGGAGCGGGGCCAGGTTGAGCTTGTCGAACGCCGCGCCCCGGTCGAGAGCCGCCAGGCCGGCGAGGTACGCCTCCCGCGCGAGATGGGCGAGGCGGTAGGTCTTGGCCACCGGGGAGAGCGCATCGTTGGGGTCGAAGGCGCTCTGCCCCAGCACCGTTTCACGCACCAGTCGCGCCGCCTCCAGCAGCAGGCGGTCCTTGTCCTGCAGCGCCTCGGGGCCGATGAGCCCGGCGATCTCGCGAAGCTCCCGCTCCCGCTGGAGCAGTTCGAGCGTCTCCCGCCTGAGGTCAGGCCACTCGGCGCCGCCATGCTCGGCGAACCAGGCGTCGGTGTGGGTCGCGTGCAGCGAGTAGCTGGTCTCCCAGTCGACCGCGGGAAACTGCCGCTGGTGCGCCAGCGCCGGGTCGAGCGCCCAGAGCGCGCCCGCCACCCGCAGCGCCGCCTGGGTGATCGGCTCGGAGAAATCGCCGCCCGGCGGGGAGACCGCGCTGATGATCGTCAGGACGCCTTCCCGCTTCGGTGTTCCCTGGGCCTCCACCCGTCCGGCGCGCTCGCAGAACTTGCCCAGCCGGTTGCCGAGGTAGGTGGGGTAGCCCTCCTCGCCGGGCATCTCCTGGAGCCGGGCGGCGATCTCCCGCAGGGCCTCGCCCCAGCGCGAGAGGCTGTCGGCCATGACCGCCACCCGGTAGCCCATGTCGCGGTAGTACTCCGCGATGGTGATGCCGAGGTAGACCGACGATTCGCGCGCCGCCACCGGCATGTTGGAGGTGTTCACCACCAGCACCGAGCGGTCCATGATGGAGCGTCCGGTGCGCGGGTCGACCAGCCGGGGGAACTCGGTGAGCACCTCCGCCATCTCGTTGCCCCGCTCGCCGCAGCCGATGTAGACCACGATGTCGGCCTCGGCGTACTTGGCGAGCGACTGCTCGATGACGGTCTTGCCGGTGCCGAAGCCGCCGGGGACGGCGACGCTCCCGCCTTCGCTGACTGGAAAGAGGAAGTCGAAGACCCGCTGGCCGGTGACGAAGGGGCGGCCGGCGGGAAGCCGCTGGCGGCAGGGGCGCGGCTCGCGCACCGGCCAGGGGTGGGCCAGCCTGAGGGGCGTGCCATCGTCCAGCATGCCGAGGGTCTCGTCGACGGCGTACTCGCCGGCGTCGATCCGCGCGATGCGGCCGTGGGTGGTCGGTGGGAGCATCACCTGGTGGAGCATCCCCGGCCGCTCCTCCACCGTGCCGATCACCGAGCCGGCGGCCAGCTCGTCGCCGACGTTCACTGTGGGGGTGAACCTCCACTTGTGGGCGGCGTCGAGGGTGCGTGCGGCGATGCCCGGCTCGATCCAGTCCCCCGACTGGGCCGCCAGGGCCTGGAGCGGGCGGCCCACGCCATCGAGAATGCTGCCGAGGAGTCCGGGGCCGAGCTCGACGGCGAGGGCACTGCCGGAGAGGGTCACCGGCTCGCCGATGCGGAGGCCGGTGGTATCCTCGTAGACCTGCACCACCCCGGTGTCACCCTCGAGCCGGATCACCTCACCGAGAAGCCCCCACTCGCCGGCGTGCACCAGCTCGTAGAGCGATGCGCCCCGGAGCCCGGTCGCCTCGATCAGGGCGCCGCTGATGCGGGTGATCCGCGGGCCGCTCACCGGAGCCTCACCCGGTACCCCACCACCTGCCGGAGCAGCTCGACGATGTACGCCTCGGCGCTCTCCTTTTCGGTGCGCCAGTTCGGGCCCGGATACGGAACCAGCATCGGCAAAGGCCGGCGCCCGACGTCGCGCTGCAGCTCCTCGGGGAGCCCGCGATAGAGCGAGTCCTCGATCAGGATCACGCCGACCTCCGGGCGGTCCCGCAGCGACTCCAGGGTCTCGGCGGCGCGCCCGGAGGTATCGGCTTCCATCACCGGAAGTCCGGCGAGCCCGAACCCCTGGGCCGCTTCCGGGCGGCAGAGCGCCACGACGCCGTAGCTCACGGCACCGACGCCATCGTGGCGGTGAGCACGGTCGAGGGCGCGCCCAGCGACCGCCCCCAGATGATGCGACAGAGGTCCAGCAGCTCGGCCCGGAGCGAGAGTGCAAAGGAGAGGAAGCAGGCCGGGGAGAGGGGATTCTGCCGGGCGCGCTGCTTGAGCTCGGTGAGCCGCGCCCGGAGGAGCCCCGCCTCGATGCCGCGCTCATGCTGCTCCGGATCACGCAGCACCGCGGCGATGGGCGAGGTCCCGAAGGCGCTCGCGAGGAGCCGGCCCGCGGCGGGGGCGGTGCCGGTGGCGACCGCCTTCTGGGCTTCGTCGAGTTCGAGGGCACTGCCGCCGTCGAGCCAGAACTCGGCGACGCGGGCGTCCTTCTCGTCGGCGAGGGTCAGGACCGTGAGGCAGTTCTCCAGGTCGATGGTCTGGCGGATGTAGCGCAGCAGCGGCCCGGTGCGGGTGAAGCGCCGCATCGCCTTGAGCGACCGCTCGGCCCAGGCGCGGTGGACCAGCACCTCGAGGTGCAGCAGGTCGGGCTCGGCCTCGCCGGCGGCGGGGAGCAGCGCGCCCGCGAGCGGATGGTCCCACGCCTGGAGCAGCGCCGCCACCGCGGCGGTGGTGGGCTGGCGGGCCAGCTCCTCGAGCGCCCGTTCGGGGAGATGGGGCGTGGGCAGCAGGGTTGAAAGCCGGAGTTCCGGCGGGGCGTGTGCCACCGCGCCGCGGAGGAGCGCGATGATGCTCCGCCGTTCCTCGTCCTCGAAGATGATCGCCAGCATGTCGCGCCGGTGCGCGGCCCAGCGGGCCAGGATCTCGAGACTGAGGGCGGCGCGCCGGCGGGCGGCGAGCTCGAGGTCGGCCGGGTAGACGGGGCCCTTGTCAGGCAGCGGCAGGCCCAGGCCATGGAGCTCATCGGTGAGGGCTGCGAGATCGGGCGCCTGGGCCAGCCGCTCGAGGACGCGGCGTCCGAGCAGGCGAGTCCAGAGTCCACGGCTCCGGGCGTTGAGATCATCCCAGGTCGTCATGGTGTTCCCTTCAATCGTGCGAGGATATCCTGCCGGAGCCGGGGCGCGAGCTGCGCCAGCCGGTGCTCCAGGGTCGCGTCGATCCGGAGCGAGCCATCCGCGCTGGTGAGCACGAAGCCGCTTCCGGCGGCCGGATCGGCCTGGAGCTCGAGCCGGGGCCGGGCTCGGGCCAGCGGCTCCAGCACGCCGAGGAGCGCGGGCGGCGCGCGGAGGATGGCGGGGCGATCGCCGAGGGCCTCGAGGGCCTCCTCGAGCAGCCGGGGGAGGCCGGCCCGGAACTCGGGCCGGGCGAGCGCCGCGGGAAGCCGCGCCCGGGCCCGGTCGAGCACCCGGGCCAGCAGGTGATCGCGGGCCACCAGCTCCGCGTCCCGCGCCCGTCGGCGCGCGTCCACCAGGGTGAGGGCGAGCGCCTGTTCCCGCTCCGCTTCCCAGCTCCGGGCGTCGGCGGTCCGGCGGGCGTCGACCTCGGCCTCGGTCCGCTCCCGCAGCGTCGCCGCCTCGGCACGCGCCTGGTCGAGCACCGCGGCCACCTCGGTGTCCGCCTCCAGGGTCAGCACGCTCAGCAACCGCTCCAGCGCCATCGCGGCCTCAGCCCTTGAAGAGGATCAGCGCGGCGACGACGAACCCGAGGATCACCATGGTCTCGGGAATCGCGATCATCAGGATGGCCGTCGTGCTCAGCTCCGGCTTCTCGGCCATGCTGGCGGCGATCGCGGGACCGATGCGGCTCTGGGCCCACGCGGTCGCCAGCGCCGGCAGGGCGATGGCAACGGCGGCCGCGAGCATCGTGAGGGCGGCTTCCATGAGATCTCCTAGGTGCGAGTGAGCCCGGCGCCCTGCTGCCACGCGCCGAACGGCTCGTAGCGGACCCCGCCTGGGCTGTAGAACTTCCCGAAGAACTCCACATAGTGGAGACGCAGCGCGTGGATCGTCGGGCTGAAGAGCGCGATCGCGAAGTTCACGAGGTGAAAGAGCAGCGCGAAGAGCACGCCCACGGCCACGCTCCCCAGCATGCCCACCATCCGGTTCGCCACCACCGCCAGCATCACCGAGGCGACGCCCAGCGCCATGATGCGGGCGTAGGAGAGGATGTTGCCGATGGTGGAGAGCAGCTCGATCGGCGCGACCACCCCCTCGATGGCCACCAGCACCGGGAAGGCGACCAGCAGCGCGATGACCGCCGGCGTGAAGAAGCCATGGGGGAGCACGCCGGCGGCGGCGAGGACCGCGGCGGCAATCGCGAGCAGGGCGACCACTCCGGCGCCCTTGCCGAGCGCTTCCTTCGGGTGGCGGCGGGCGTTGATGACGCCGAGCACCATGCCGAGGAGGATGTGCACCCCGCCGATGGCCACGGCGAGAAGCAGGAAGGGGATCAGCGCCTCTTCCCGGTCGAAGGCGAGCGGCCGGAGCCCGAACCAGCGGCGGCCGAGGTCGCCGAAGAACTCGCCGAAGAGGAGCCCCCCCAGCATGCCGAAGAGCGCGCAGGGGCCGATGATCTCGGAGACGGCGTGGAGCAGGGTGCCGGGCTTCGAGCGGCGGTGGAGGACCAGCCCGCCGATCGCGAGCACCAGCCCGTAGCCGAGATCGCCCAGCATCAGCCCGAAGAAGACCGGGAAGAAGACGGCGACGAACGGGGTCGGGTCGATGGAGCCGTAGCGGGGCAGGGGGAGGAGCGAAATGACCGCCTCGAAGGGGCGGAAGAGCCGCGGGTTCTTGAGCACCACCGGGGCTTCTTCCGAACGCCATTCCTCGCGCGACACCTCGGTGACCACGACGCTCTCGCCCACGTCCCCGGAGAGCCGCTCCGCCAGCCGCTCGCGCGCGGTGGCCGGCACCCAGCCTTCGAGCACGAAGGCGTGGGCCGTCACGCCGGAGAGCGGCAGCGCGTTGAGCGCCTGGAGCCGGCGGGCGATGCCGAGGCGGGCCACCCGGAGCACCGGACCCCGGGTCCGGGCCAGGTCCTTCTGCTCCTTCTCCACCGCGGCGATCTCGCCGGGCAGCTCCCCGAGCCGGGCGAGCATCTTCGGGATCGCGTCGGCCAGCGAGTGGCCGCCGTACGCGTCGGGCACCGGGATCTCCTGCACCCGTGCCTCGGCGAGGAGCCGGTCGACCCGGTGCCCCGCGGTGGACGAGACCACCACCAGGAGCGCGGTCTCGCCGCTGGGCAGCTCCCGGCTGTAGAGCTCGAACGAATCGCCGATGAGGCTGGCGAGGCTCTGGCGCAGCTTCGGGATCACGTCCTGCTCGCTGGGCTTGAGGAGGACGTGGTACACGGTGGTGTTGCGCCAGCGGGCCTCGTTCTCGAGCAGCGGGCGGAAGGCGGAGAAGAAGCCCTGGTACTTGAGGATCAGCGCCCGCTCCTCGGTCAGGACGGTGGCGCGGGTGCGGAGCCGGTCGGTGGTGCGCCGGGTGCGCCAGGCGAGGCGGGCCCAGCGGGCAAAATCGGCGGTGGTGGCCGGTGGGACCGTGCCGCTGGCGCGGGGCGGCTCGGGGAGCCAGGGCGCGAGCGCGGTCAGCGCGGCCTCGACATCGTCGGCGGCGGCGAGCAGGTGGCGCCGCTCCCGTTCTTCCTTAGTAGAGAGCTGTGCCGTGGACATCGGCGGGTGGTACGCCGGGGGCGTCAGGTGCAGGATGCCGAGCCCCTGGAGTGACCGCAGCACCGCGGGGAGCGTGCTCCGCGGGCCGAGGACCCGGACCTTCGCCATCGCGAGGATCATGGGCCGGCTCCGCGGAGCAGGCGCTCGACCACCCAGGCCGCCAGCTCGTCCTGGGTGGAGGCGGGCAGGTCCTCGTACCACGCCGCCTTGCGCCCGCCCTCGTCGAGGACCCGGCGCCGGCTCGCGTCCTGTTCGAGGTTGAGCTGACGGGCTCGTTCGAGGCGGGTGGCGCCGAGGGTCGACTCGAACTGCTGGAGGCTGGCGTCGCAGGCGGTGCGGGCGGCGGCGAGGAGGGTGCGCGCCTGCTGCCTTGCGTCGGCCAGGCGTTGCTCGAGGCTCTGCTCGGTCGCGACCAGCTGGGCGAGGTCGCTTGCTGGTGCGGTTGCGACGGCGTGCTGGGGATCCCGCCGGGTCATGCCACCGCCTTGCGTGAGGCGCCCTCCCGCACCGGGTTCCGAGAGTCGGTCACGTCAACCCGGGTGCTGGACGGAAGTGTACGGCGGGCGCAATATGGGGTCCGCACGGCAAGATCTTGTTAGCTCGTCTCTGAGACCTCCTTCATGGTTCCCACGGGGAGTCTTAATGGCGACCTAAGCACTCTTTCACCCGTATTTCTACAGGTTGCATACCACCTATACCGAGTGATCAGCAGGATCCGTTGGCCAGACGGTGCCTCCCCGGCGCCGCCGCACTTCCCCCTCACCCATTGGAAGGCGGACCGAGAACATGTATTACCCCACATCCCATCCCTGGACCGACGAACAGGACCTCGGTCAACACCTGGAGTCCCGAGGGGTGTCGCGGCGAGACTTTCTCGCCTTCTGCGCCCAGATGTCCGCCGTCCTCGGGCTGGGCGAGCTGGCGTCGCCGCAAGTGGCGGCCGCGCTCGAGGCGCAGAAGCGCCCGACCGTCATCTGGCTGCAGCTCCAGGAATGCACCGGCTGCGTCGAGAGCGTGCTCCGGACGGCGGAGCCAACGATCGGCGACCTGGTGCTGGACGTGGTGTCGCTCGACTACAGCCACGCGCTGATGGCGGGCGCCGGCCACGCGGTCGAGGCGGCCAAGCAGGACTCGATGAAGGCCAACTTCGGGAAGTACGTCCTGGTCGTCACCGGCTCGATCCCGCTCGCTGAGGGCGGGATTTATACCATGGTGGGGGGACGCACCGCGAAGGACGTGCTGGAGGAAGCGGCGAAGGGTGCGGCGGCGATCCTCGCGGTGGGCGCCTGCGCCCACTGGGGCAGCGTGCAGGCGGCGCGGCCCAATCCCACCGGCGCCGTGGGGGTGCAGGACGTCATCAAGGACAAGCCGATCGTCAACATCGCCGGGTGCCCGCCGATCTCCGACGTGGTCACCGCGACGGTGGTGCACTTCCTCACCTTCGGGAAGCTCCCCGATCTCGACCCGGTGGGCCGCCCGCTCTTCGCGTACGGCGCCCGGATCCACGACCAGTGCCCCCGCCGCGCCAACTTCGACGCCGGCCAGTACGTGCAGGTGTTCGATGACGAAGGCGCCCGCAAGGGGTGGTGCCTGTACGAGGTCGGCTGCAAGGGCCCGGCGACCTTCAGCCCCTGCCCGATCTTCCAGTGGAACACCCGCACCAGCTGGCCGATCGGCGCCGGCCATCCGTGCATCGGCTGCACCGAGCCGCACTTCTGGGACACCATGACCCCGTTCTACGGGCGGCTCCCCGACGTCGGCGGGTTCGGCATCGAGCGGAAGGTCGACTTCATCGGCGCCTCGCTCGCGATCGGCGCCACCGCCGGCGTGCTGGCCCACGCGGCCGCGACCGGCATGCACAACATGCGGGAACGCAAGCGTCAGCTCCCGGTGGTCGACACCCCGGCGGCTCCCCCGAAGAACCCCAACGCCTGAGCGGAGACTGACCCATGGCTGCAACCAAAGTCGTCGTCGATCCCATCACCCGGATCGAAGGACACCTCCGCATCGAGGTCCAGGCGGACAACGGCAAGATCACCGACAGCTGGGCCTCGTCGACCCAGTTCCGCGGTATCGAAGTGATCATGGAAGGGCGCGACCCGCGTGACGCCTGGGCCTTCACCCAGCGCATCTGCGGCGTCTGCACCGTGGTGCACGCGGTGGCGAGCTGCCGGGCGGTGGAAGACGCCCTCGGCATCACCATTCCGCCCAACGCCAACATCATCCGCAACCTGGTCCACGGGATGCAGTTCATCCAGGACCACGTCATCCACTTCTATCACCTGCACGCGCTCGACTGGGTCGACGTGGTCAGCGCCCTCAAGGCCGATCCCGAAGGGACCTCGCGCCTGGCCCGGTCGCTCTCGCCCTGGCCCAACAACTCGGCGACCTACTTCGCCGAGGTGCAGGACCGGGTGAAGAAGTTCGTGGCCTCGGGGCAGCTCGGCATCTTCACCAACGGCTACTGGGGCCACCCGGCCTACAAGCTGCCCCCCGAAGCCAACCTGATGGCGGTCGCTCACTATCTCGAGGCGCTCGACTGGCAGCGGGACGTGATCCGGCTGCATGCGGTGTTCGGCGGCAAGAACCCGCACCCGAACTTCCTGGTGGGCGGCATGGCCTGCGCTATCAACCTGAACGACACCGGGACGATCAACGCCGAGCGCCTGACCGACGTGAAGGACATGATCGTGCGGGCCCGCCGGTTCGTGGAGCAGGTGTACTGGCCCGACTTGGTGGCCATCGCCGGCTTCTACAAGGACTGGGGCGCGATCGGCGGCGGGGTGAAGAACCACCTCTGCTACGGCGAGTTCCCCGAGGGCGACCCGAACGATACCAGCAAGCTCTACTTCCCCCGGGGCATCATCCTCGACGGCGACCTGACCAAGGTCCACCCCTTCGACCCGTCGAAGGTCGAGGAGTACATCAACAGCTCGTGGTACGAGTACTCGGTGGGCGACGACAAGGGCCTGCACCCGTGGGAAGGCGAGACCAAGGCGAAGTACAGCGGCCCGCCGGCCCCGTGGGAATACCTCCAGGGGCTGCCCAAGTACACCTGGATGAAGTCGCCCCGCTACGAGGGACGGCCGATGCAGGTGGGGCCGCTCTCCCGGATGCTGGTGGCGTACGCCTCCGGCCACGAGGAAGTGCGGGAGATGGTGAAGGCGGTGCTCGACACGCTGCAGGTCGGGCCCGCGGCGCTCTTCTCGACCCTGGGCCGCACCGCGGCCCGCGGGATGGAGACGGTGCTCATCGCGCGGCGGATGGAGAAGTGGTTCGGCATGCTGGTCGACCGGATCCGCGCCGGCGATACCCAGACCTTCAGCAAGGAAAAGTGGGAACCCTCGTCCTGGCCGAAAGAGGAGGCCAAGGGCTTCGGCTGGCTCGACGCCCCCCGCGGCGCCCTGGGCCACTGGGTGCGGATCAAGGACGGCAAGATCACCAAGTACCAGTGCGTGGTGCCGAGCACCTGGAACTGCTCGCCCCGCGATGGCCAGGGCCAGCAGGGCGCCTATGAAGCCGCGCTGGTCGACAACCACCCGCTGGTGCGCCCCGACCAGCCGCTCGAGATCCTGCGGACCATCCACTCCTTCGATCCTTGCATGTCGTGCGGCGTGCACGTCCTCGATGCCACCGGTAACGTGGTGACGGAGGTCAAGGTGCAATGACGGCGATTCCTACCAAGCCCTCGTCCCAGGGACTCCTGGGACACCGCGTCCCGCCGCCCAGCGGGAAGTACCAGTGGGTGTATCTCTGGGACGCGCCGATCCGGGTGATGCACTGGTTCGCGGCGCTCTGCATCGTGACGCTGGCGGTGACCGGGTTCTACATCGGCAAGCCGTACTTCATTACCGGCGGCGCCGAGTCGGCCGATCCGTTCATCATGGGCTGGATGCGCTTCGTGCACTTCAGTGCGGGCGCCCTCCTGGTGATGACCGCGATCGTGCGGGTCTACTGGCTGGTCGCGGGGAACAAGTTCACCCGCTTCCCGGCCCTCTTCCCGGTGCGCCCGCGCGACTGGGGCAACATGGTGAAGCAGGTGAAGTACTACCTGATGGTGGAGGATCATCCGCCCCACTACCTCGGCCACAACCCGATGCAGCAGATGAGCTACACCGGGATGTATCTCGTGGCCACGGTCATGGTGCTGAGCGGCTTCGCTATGTACGGGCAGTCCAATCCCGGTGGCGTGATCTACGGCGCCACCAACTGGATCGGCAACCTGTTCGGCGGGATGCCGGTGGTCCGGTTCATCCACCACGCCGCCACCTGGGCGTTCCTGATCTTCATCCCGGTGCACATCTACCTCGCCCTCCGCGCCGACAACCTCGAGCGGAGCGGGGTCATCTCGTCCATCATCACCGGCGGCCGGTTCGTGCCGGCCGACGAGCACTACATCGATGCCGATGACATGTGAGACCGGTCGTACCCTCGTCGTCGGCCTGGGCAACCCGCTCATGGCCGACGACGGGGTCGGGCTGGCCGCGCTGGAGCGGCTCCGGGAGGAGTACGACGTCCCCGCCGGCGTCGAGCTGGAGGACGGCGGCACCTGGGGCATGATGCTGCTCCCCTCCATCGAGGAGGCGAAGGAGCTGCTCCTCCTCGACGCGGTGCGCACCGCGAGTCCCTCGGGCACCCTGTCGCTGCTGGGGCGCGACCAGCTCCCGCTCTATTTCAGTCACAAGATTTCCCCGCACCAGATCGACATGCGCGAGGTGCTGGCGGTGGCCGACCTCCGCGGGAAGCTCCCGCCCCGCCTCGCGGTGGTGGGGGTCGAGCCCGAGGTGGTGGAGATGCGGCACAGCCTCTCCCCGTCGGTCGAATGCCGGGTGGACGACATGGTCGCGGCTGCCGTGCGGCAGCTGGCCGCCTGGGGCCACCACTGCGTCCTCAAGCAGGCCGAGGCGTCATGCACGAGATGAGCGTGGCGCTGGAGGTCGGCCGGCTGGTGGAGGAGCAGATGGCGACCCACCCGGGGAAGCTCCTCTCCGTCGGGGTGCTGGTGGGTGACGATTCCGGGTTCGAGCCGGAGAGCCTCACCTTCTGTCTCGAAGCGGTCCTGGCCCATCCCCCCTTTGGCGGGGCCCGCCCGGTGCTCAACCGCGTGCCCGGCGACGCCCTCCGCCTCGAATACCTGGAGATCGACGATGGCCGTCCGGACGATTGAGGTTCGCGAGAAGCTGATGGCGAAGAACGACGAGCTCGCCGCCGAGGTCCGGCAGCGCCTCGCCGCCCTCGGCGTCCCGATGTTCAACGTGGTCTCGTCCCCCGGGTCGGGAAAGACCACGCTGCTCGAGCGGACCCTCGACGTGCTGGGTGAGGAGCTCGGCATCGCGGTGGTCACCGGCGACGTGCAGACCCAGAATGACGCCGACCGGCTGGCCCGCCACACCGACCGGCTGGTGCAGGCGGTGGTGACCGGTGGGGCCTGCCACCTCGACGCGAAGCAGGTGCTCACCGCGCTCGAGGCGATCGACCTGGCCGACACCCGGCTCGCCTTCGTGGAGAATGTCGGCAACCTCGTCTGCCCGGCCAGCTGGGATCTCGGCGAGATGGCCAAGATCGCGGTGCTGTCGGTGACCGAGGGCGAGGACAAGCCCCTCAAGTATCCCCGCATGTTCCAGAAGAGCCGCTACGCGGTCTTCAACAAGATCGACCTCCTGCCGTACGTCCCCTTCGACCTCGACCTGGCGGTGAGGTACGCCCGCGAGGTGAATCCCGACCTCGAGTTCTTCTTCGTCTCGGCCCATACCGGCGAAGGGTGCGAGGTCTGGTTCGACTTCCTGCGCAAGCAGGCGAGGGTCCCGGCCACGGTATGACCATGCCGGAAGTCGCGCTCCACGCACGGAAGCTCCGGGTGACCGGGGTGGTGCAGGGCGTGGGCTTCCGGCCGTTCGTCCACCGGCTGGCGATGGAGCACCACCTCGCCGGCTGGGTCCGCAACGAATCGGGGGCGGTGGAAATCGGGCTCGAGGGGGGCGAGGACGACCTCGAGGCCTTCGTCGAGCGGCTCCGGACCGAGCCGCCGCCGCTGGCCCAGCTCGACACCGTCGTGCAGGAGGAGACCGAACCGACCGGGGCGCAGGGCTTCGCGATTCTCGCGAGCCGGGCCGAGCCGTCGGGACCGCTCCCGGTGCCTCCCGACGTCGGGATGTGTCCCGCCTGCGAGCGGGAACTGCGCGATCCCGCCAACCGGCGCTTCCGCTACCCGTTCATCACCTGCACCGACTGCGGTCCCCGCTTCACCGTCATCGAGGGGCTCCCCTACGACCGGGAGCGGACCACGATGCGGGCGTTCACCCAGTGTCCCGCCTGCCGGGCCGAGTACGAGACCCCGGGTGACCGGCGGCATCACTCCGAGACCAACAGCTGCCCCGCCTGCGGACCGGCGCTCTGGTTCGAGGTGGCGGGGCCCGCGGGGGGCCGGATCGAGGGGCTCGACGGGCTGGTGGCGGCGGCGCGGCTGATCGAGAACGGCGGCATCGTCGCGATCCGCGGCTTCGGCGGGTTTCACCTGGCCTGCGATGCGACCAACGATGCCGCGGTGCGCGAGCTGCGCCGGCGGAAGCATCGCGAAGCGAAGCCGCTCGCGGTCATGGTCCGGGATCTCGAGGCGGCGCGCGCGATCGCGGTGCTGCAGCATGGCGCCGATGTGCTGCTCGCCACCCGCGAGCGGCCGATCGTCCTGCTGCCGGCACGGCCCGCCGCGGGACTGGCCGCCGCGGTGGCGCCGGGCCTCACCCAGCTGGGCGTGATGCTTCCGGCTACGCCGCTCCACCAGCTCCTCCTCGACGAGGTGCGCCGTCCGCTGGTCATGACCAGCGGGAACCTGAGCGAGGAGCCGATCGCGATCGGCAACGAGGAGGCTATGCTCCGGCTGGGCCGGATCGCCGACGCCTTCCTCCTGCACGACCGAGAAATCCTCTCGCGCGCCGACGACTCGGTGCTGCGCCCGACGCCGCTCGCGACCGTGACCCTGCGGCGGGCCCGGGGATACGCCCCGGTGCCGCTCCGCCTCCCGGTGGCGAGTCCGGTGCCGCTCCTCGCGGTCGGTCCCCATCTCAAGAACACCTTCACCATGGTCGTCGGGGACCAGGCCTACGTCAGTCCCCACCTCGGTGATCTCGAGTCGCTCGAGTCGCTGGAACATTTCCGCCAGATGGGCGCGGTGTACCGGCGGCTCTTCCGCGAGGAGCCCGAGGCGATCGCCCACGATCTCCACCCGGGCTACCTCTCCACCCGGATCGCGAAGGACAGCGGCATCGAGAAGCAGATCGGGGTGCAGCACCATCACGCCCACGTGGCCGCGGTCATGGCCGAGCATGGCGTGACCACCCCGGTGCTGGGCGTGGCCTACGACGGCACCGGCTACGGCGACGATGGCGCGGTGTGGGGGGCCGAGATCCTCCTGGCCGACCTCCGCGGGTACCGGCGCCTGGCCCACTTCCGCTACGTCCCGCTTCCCGGTGGCGACCTCGCCGCCCGGAAGCTCTGGCGCATCGTGCTGGGCTACAGCACCCTGACGCCGGGTTCGGGGGCATACTTCAGCAAGGTGTTCGAGCAGGTCGACGCGTCGGAACTTGCCGTGGCCGAGCGGCAGCTCATGGCGGGGGTGAATACGCCAAAGGCGTCCTCGATGGGCCGGCTCTTCGACGCCGCGGCCGCGATCCTTGGCGTGCGGCAGGTGGCGGAATACGAGGGCCAGGCGGCGATGGAGCTCGAGGCGCTTGCCGGGTGGCGTCCCGCCTCGGAGTATCCGGCGGTGATCCACGAGGACGGGCAGGGGGGCTGGGAGATCGACCCGATGCCGATCCTCACCCGGCTCGCCCTCCGCCGTGCCAAGGGGTACCACCCCGCCGATCTCGCCGCCGACTTCCACGCGAGCATCGCGTGGGTCACCGCCGAGGTCCTGCGGCGGGCGAGCGAGGAGACCGGCATCCGCACGGTGGTCCTGTCGGGCGGCAGCTTCCAGAACGCCCGCCTGCTCACCTCGCTCTGCGAGCGACTCGAGTCGCGCAGTGTCCACACCCTCATCGCCCGGGACCTGCCCCCGGGGGATGGCGGGATCAGTTACGGCCAGGCGGCGATCGCCGCCGCCCGCCTTGCTTCCCAGGAGCCCTGACATGTGCCTCGGCATTCCCGGCCGCGTGGTCGATATCCGTGACGACAACGGCCTTCCCATGGGCACCGTCGACTTCGGCGGGATCCGCCGGGAAGTGTGCCTTGCCTACGTCGCCAACGAAGTGAAGCCCGACGATTACGTGGTGGTGCATGTCGGCTTCGCCATCTCCCGGGTGGACGAGGAGGAGGCGCAGCGGACCTTCGAGGTCCTCAAGGAGATGAGCCAGCTCGAGGAACTGGAGTGGATGGGCGAGGTGGCTGACAAGAGCCTCGACGGGATGGGAGGGAACGCCGCGTGAAATACCTCTCCGAGTACCGCGACCCCGCGCTCGCCAAGGCGCTGCTCCAGCGGATCAAGGCGACCGCCACCCGGCAGTGGACGCTGATGGAGGTGTGCGGCGGGCAGACCCACACCATCGTGAAGCAGGGACTCGACGAGCTGCTCGAGGGGAAGGTGGAGATGATCCACGGCCCCGGCTGTCCCGTCTGCGTCACCCCGCTGGAGCAGATCGACAAGGCGCTCCGGATCGCGGCGCGCCCCGAGGTGATCTTCACCTCCTTCGGCGACATGCTCCGGGTGCCGGGCAGCGAGTGCGACCTGCTCCAGGTCCGGGCCCGGGGCGGCCAGGTGAGGGTGGTCTACTCGCCGCTCGACGCGGTGGAGCTGGCCCGGAAGAACCCGGACAAGCAGGTGGTCTTTTTTGCGGTGGGATTTGAGACCACTGCACCGGCCAACGCGATGGCGGTGTTTCGCGCGAAGCAGCTCGGGGTGAAGAACTTCTCGATCCTCGTCTCCCATGTGACCGTGCCGCCGGCGATGCGCGCCATCCTCGAGGCCCCCGACAACCGGGTGCAGGGCTTCCTGGCGGCGGGGCACGTCTGCACCGTCATGGGGTGGACCGAGTACGAGCCGATCGCGGCGCAGTACCGGGTGCCCATCGTCGTCACCGGCTTCGAGCCGCTCGACATCCTCGAGGGGATCGCGATGACGGTGGCGCAGCTCGAGAACGGGACCCACGAGGTGGAGAACCAGTACGTCCGCGCGGTGAAGCGCGAGGGCACGGTGCCGGCGCGCACGCTGGTCGAGACGGTGTTCCAGCTGATCGACCGCAAGTGGCGCGGCATCGGCGAGATTCCCCGGAGCGGCCTCGGCCTGCGGGCCGAGTATGCCGACTTCGACGCGGAGCTGCGCTTCGGGCTGAGCGAGCTGACCCGGGAGGAGTCGGGGGAGTGCCGGGCGGGCGACGTGCTCCGCGGCCAGCTCAAGCCCTACCAGTGTCCCGCCTTCGGCAAGAGCTGCAAGCCGGAACATCCCCTGGGCGCGCCGATGGTGTCGAGCGAGGGCGCCTGTGCCGCGTACTACAACTACGGACGTTTCCGCGAATCTGCCGCGACCGGAGCCAACTCATGACGGGTCCGTCGATCGCCCAGGGGCTGGTCTGCCCGGTGCCGTCGGTCGAGAGCGAACGGGTGCTGCTCGGGCACGGCTCGGGTGGCAAGCTCAGCGCCCAGCTGCTGCGCGATCACTTCCTCCCGCACCTCGGCAACCCGACGCTCGCCCCGCTGGGCGATGCCGCGCTCCTGGTGGTGCAGGGGGGCGAGCTGGCGGTGAGCACCGACAGCTTCGTGGTGAGCCCGATCGAGTTCCCCGGCGGGAATATCGGCTCGCTCGCGGTGCACGGTTCGCTCAATGACCTCGCGATGATGGGCGCCGAGCCGATCGGGCTCACCGCGGGGTTCATTCTCGAGGAGGGACTGCCGTTCGAGGTGCTCGACCGGGTGGTCGCGGCGATGGGGGAGGCGGCGCGGGCGAATCATGTCTCGGTCGTGACCGGCGATACCAAGGTGGTCGATCGGGGGAAGGCCGACCGGCTTTTCATTAACACGACAGGATTGGGAATCCGGAGGGCCAATGTGAGGATTGGCCCTGACAAGGCGCGGATCGGTGATAAGATTCTGGTGAGCGGCCCGGTCGGGCGCCACGGCATGTGCATCATGGCGGAGCGGGAAGGGATCGGCTTCGAGTCGCCCATCGTCAGTGATTCGGCGGCGCTCTGGCCGGTGGTCAAGCTGCTGCTCGATGGCGTGGGCGACGCGGTGCACGCGATGCGCGATCCGACCCGTGGCGGCCTGGCCAGCGCACTCAACGAGATCGCGGCCTCCTCGCAGGTGGGTGTGGTGCTCGAGGACGGGGCGGTACCGGTGCCGGGCCCGGTGGCGGCCGCGTGCGAGATGCTGGGGCTCGACCCGATGTATGTCGCCAACGAAGGGGTGTTCACCGCCTTCGTGGCTCCCGACCGGGCCGAGGAGGCGCTGGCGATCGTCCGGAGTCACCCACTCGGGGCCGGAGCCGCCCTGGTCGGGACCGCCACCGCCGAGCACCGGGGGTTCGTCATTCTCCGGACCGGGCTCGGTGGGACCCGGATCGTGGATCTGCTTCCAGGGGACCAACTTCCGCGAATCTGCTGATTCCCGGGGTGGAGGCCCCGGGAGCGCTATTATAAAGGAAGCTTGTGGCGGGATTGCGGCTGGTTTCCTCGCATTTCCCCGGCCCTGCACTACTTTTCCCCCCAACGACTTAACCAACCTCACCTGACTTCACGGCGACCCCGAATGTCTGCCCCGACCAGCGTTTGTCCCTCCTGCGGCAAGCCTTCCGGCGGGAAGTTCTGCCGGCACTGCGGCGCCTCCTCCGGTTCCGAGCACTGCGGCCGCTGCGGCGGCGCCCTTGGTGCCAACGCCCGCTTCTGCCCGCAGTGTGGCGCCACGGTGGGCGCGGCGGCGGCCGGTGCCGGCAAGAACGAGCGGCTGGTCTGGTTCGCGGCCGGGGGGCTGGTGGTGGCGCTGGTCGGCGGTGCGGCGATGTGGATGTCGAAGGGCAACGCCGCCCCCGCGGCGGACGCGGCCACGGCCCAGGCACCGTTCGCATCGGGGGCAACCGGGGGTGGGGCGCCCCCGGACATCTCGAGCATGACGCCGCGGGAGCGCTTCGACAAGCTGTTCGACCGGATCATGCGGGCGGCGGAGTCGGGTGACGCCAACACCGTCACCCAGTTCGCGCCGATGGCGGTGCAGGCGTACGGCCTGCTCGACAGCGTCGATGCCGATGCCCGCTATCACCTCGCGCTGATCCAGCTGCACACCGGGGACGTGCCCGGCGCCAAGGCCCAGGGCGACAGCATCCTCAAGACCCAGCCGGGCCATCTCTTCGGCTATATCATCAAGGGTACGATTGCGCGGTTCGAGAAGGACGACAAGTCGCTCACCAAGGCGTACGCGGACTACCTGAGTCACCTCGACAAGGAGACCGCCGCGAAGCGCCCCGAATACGAATCACACGCCCGGGCTCTGGATGACTTCACCAAACAGGCCAAGGCGGCAAAGGGAGGTGCCTGAGCATGACGCTCCTCGGGCAGTTCGCACTCTGGATGGCGATACTGGTGGGCGCCTGGGCGGCCGTGGTCGGCTTCTCGGGCCGGTGGCATGGGCGGCCGGAGCTGGCGCTCACGGTGACCCGGTCGGTGTACGCCCTCTGGGGCGTGATGCTGGTGGCGGCCGCCTGCCTCTGGCAGGGGCTGATCACCCATGACTTCAACATCGAGTACGTGGCGAGCTACACCTCGCGGAACCTGCCGAGCTATTACATCGTCTCGGCGTTCTGGGCGGGGCAGAAGGGCTCGCTCCTGTTCTGGGCGGTGGTGCTCAGCACCTTCGCGTCGCTGGCGCAGTGGCTCACCCCGGCGCGCTACCGGTCGCTGATGCCCTATGTCGCGGCGGTCACCAGCACGGTGGTGGTCTTCTTCGTGACGGTGATGGTCTTCGCGGCCAACCCCTTCTTCCGGCTGCCGTTCACCCCGCCGGACGGGAACGGGCTCAATCCCCAGCTGCAGAACATCGGCATGGTCATCCATCCGCCGATGCTGTACCTGGGCTACATCAGCATCACGATCCCGTTCGCCTTTGCCATCGCGGCGCTGCTGGCGCGCCGGGTGGACGCCGGGTGGATCATCGCCATCCGGAAGTGGACCATCATGAGCTGGCTCTTCCTGACCATCGGCATCACGCTCGGGATGTGGTGGGCGTACGTCGAGCTCGGCTGGGGCGGCTACTGGGCGTGGGACCCGGTCGAGAACGCGAGCCTGCTGCCGTGGCTCACGATGTCGGCCTTCCTCCACTCGGTGATGATCCAGGAAAAGCGGGGGATGCTCAAGCGCTGGAACATGATGCTGATCATCGGCTCGTTCCTGCTCAGCATCTTCGGCACCTTCATCACCCGCTCCGGCGTCATCGCCAGCGTGCACAGCTTCACCCAGTCGAACGTCGGCTACTTCTTCCTGGCATTCCTGGTGGGGACCGCGGTGCTCTCCTACACCCTGCTCTTCACCCGCTGGGAGCGGCTCGAGGCCGATGTCGAGCTGGAGAGCATGGTGAGCCGCGAGGCGGCGTTCCTCTTCAACAACCTCCTCCTGGTCGGGATCGCCTTCTCGGTGCTCTGGGGAACGCTCTTCCCGATTCTCTCCGAGGCGGTGCGGGGGACCAAGATCTCGGTGGGCCCGCCGTTCTTCAACAAGGTCAACGTGCCGCTCGGGCTCCTGCTGCTGGCGCTCACCGGCATCGGGCCGCTGATCGCGTGGCGCAAGGCGTCCACCGCGAACCTCAAGCGGCAGTTCACCTGGCCGGTGGTGTCCGGGCTGGTGGTCCTGGCGTTCTGCCTGGTCACCCGGATGAGCAATTTCTTCTCGGTGGTGGCGGTGTCCCTCGCCGGCTTCACCGGCGGGACGCTGGCGCAGGAGTTCATCCGCGGCACCCGGGCCCGGCACAAGATGTACAACGAGTCGTACGCCCTGGCGTTCGGGCGGCTGGTGGCGCGGAACCGCCGGCGGTACGGCGGCTACATCGTCCACCTCGGCATGCTGATCTATTTCGTGGCCTTTGCCGGCTATGCCTTCAAGACCGAGATGGAGGCGACGCTCAAGCCGGGTGATTCGGCCACGATCCGGTCGCCCTTCGGGCACACCTACACCTTCACCCACCTGGGCGTGAGCCAGTTCGAGCAGCTCAACCGGGTGGTGAGCCAGGCGTCGGTGCAGGTCACCAAGGATGGCAAGCCGTTCGGCATCATCAACTCCGAGAAGCGGCAGCACTTCTCCGAGCCGGCGCCCGGCGTCAAGCAGAAGTCGTTCGAGCCGAGCACCGAGGTGGGCATCCGGAGCAACCTCCAGGAGGACCTGTACATCGTCTACGCCGGCTCGGTGGAAGGCACCGAGGAAGCGGTGTACCGCTTCACCATCAACCCGCTGGTGCTCTGGATCTGGATCGGCGGGGTGGTCCTGCTGGTGGGCGGCCTGATCACCATGTGGCCGAGCGGCACCGTCAGCGCGGGCGCCGTGCGGCGGGGCCAGGCGGGCTACGAGGTCCAGCTCGCCGGAAGCGGGAGCCAGGGATGACCGGCCGGCGTGAATTCCTGCGGCGACTCGGCGGGCTGACCCTCGCCGGCACGGCACTCCTGGCGGTGCGGGCCGACGGCCAGCAGGGCGAGCTCGCGGGGCAGGGCGCGGGCGATGCCGGCGCCCTCCGCGACCCCAATTCGGCGGGCCGGCCCCAGGAGCGGAAGACCGCGCGTGACAACGACGAGTTCGTGACCGCGGTGGAGCACCGGCTCCAGTGCACCTGCGGCTGCACCCTCGACATCTACACCTGCCGCACCACCGACTTCACCTGCACCTACAGCCCCGAGCTGCACAAGGAAGTGCTCGCGCTCAAGGACCAGGGAAAGACGGCGGACGAGATCGTGGCCGCGTTCGTGGCCAAGTATGGCGAGAAGGTCCTGATGGCCCCCAAGCCCGAGGGCTTCAACCTGGCCGGGTACGTCGTGCCGGGCATCGGGATCCTGGCGGCCGCCGGGATCATGACCCTGATCCTCAAGCGCCGGACGGCGGTGCGGGCCGCCGCCGCCGGAGCGGCCGCCATTCCCTCGCTGGCCAATACGATGGCGGGTCCGGTGCCGACCGCCGGCGTTGCCGGCAAGACGCCGACCCAGGATGAGCTGGAACGGCTCCAGCGTGAGCTCAAGGAGTTCGACGGATGATGGTCCTCGAGACGGTGGCCGCGGCGCTCGTCGCCCTGGCCGTCATAGCCCTGATCGTGAGCCCGCTCGCCGGGCGCCAGGTGGTGATCCCCTCGACGGTCGACGACCCCGAGGACCTCGACGAGACCCCCAAGGGCATCGCGCTGGCGGCGCTCCGCGAGATCGAGTTCGACAAGGCGACCGGGAAGCTCTCCGACGAGGACTACCAGTTGCTCAAGACCAAGTACACCGCCGAGGCCCTGGCGGTGCTCCGGAGCGAGGAGACGGGGAAGGCGCCCGCGGCCGCGGCGGGCACGGCACCGGCCAGTGACGACCCGGTCGAGGCGCTCGTCGCCGAGAAGGTGCGGCTGCTGCAGGAGGGGGCGACCAAGTGCCCGACCTGCGGTCCCCGGCCCGAGGGCGACGCCCTCTACTGCTCGAGCTGTGGCCGGTCGCTGACGGTCGGCGGGTGCGCGGAGTGCGGCGCGCCGCTGGTGCCCGGCAGCCGGTTCTGCGAAAACTGCGGGGTCGCGGTCGCGAAGTAGTCACGCCGCCCGGTCGCGCCGCATCCACGCCCGCCAGTGTGCCTACTGGCGGGCGGCCTTTTTCTCCCGGCGATAGTAGGTGAGTCGCGGTACTGGAGTGCTGAGGTAGGTCACGACCAGGTTGCCCGAGATCCCGAAATTGTCCGCGGTTTCGGGAAGCACGAAGGAGCCGTGATACTTGCCGGTGGCCCAGTCGTACAGGTCGACCTTCCGGCGGCGATTGGGTTCCTTCCCGTCGAACAGCACGAACACCGTGTCGTGCACCACCTGGATATCGATGGCGGCGAAGGGCGTGCGGACCAGGGAGGTAATCAGTGCCCCGTCCCGAACCTGCTTGATGACCGGCGGGAAGGCCGTGGGCTCCACATAGTAGCGCCGGTTGCTTGCCTTCCCCGCGGAGTCGTAGGCGAACCAGCCGTTGCCGTAGATGAACCCCACCGCCCAGTGGCCGGAAGAACGGTCCACACCTGCCTTGAGCTGACGCGACAGGGACTCGAGCTGATGGTACCCGCTCCAGGGGAGCGAGTCACTGCCCAGCTTCTGCCCCTTGCTGGTGAAGTACTCGATGTCGGCGCCGCCGTCCGGGGGGAATACCGCGTACCGTTGCCCCAGCGGGGCGAGGACTTCGGTATGGCCAACGCCAAGCGACATCATGGTGTCCACCTTGCCGCTGGCGCGCTTGAGGACGGTAATGCGCCCTGAGGGTGGATCCACGATCCACACCCGACCGTCGGGCCCGACCTTGATGTCCCGGGGGCCGCGAAATTCCCCCGGCCCGCCACCTTCCTTGCCCTGGACCCAGCGCAGCTGGCCGACGGTATCGTAGCAGAGGATCCTGCCGTCCATTTCCATCAGGTATACCTGGTCGGCGTCCATGGCCATGAGATACGGATTGACCAGCGTGGTGTCCTCATCCGAGGCCCCGCCAACCGTGCGAATGCGGATGAGCGTGTCATTCAGCAGGCTGCGATCCCGCCGGCCGGTCGAATCGAGTGCCAGTCCGCCCGGGGGAAACACCACCTTACCGCGCTGTTCCGTGCCACACCCGGCCAGCGCGGCCGTGAGAAGAGCCCAGGACAAGTGCCGTACGAGTCTTCGCATCGCTCAACTTCCTCCTGGCGAGCGGGTGGACAAGGTATGGACCAGGGAAAGGATATCGCTCGTGAGATGCGAGTCGGTCAGGGTGGTCAGCAGCCGGAGATGCCCCTTCGTGTCGAACACGACCAGGGCCGGTGTCGGGATGCTCCCCAGCGCTCTCTCAACGGGTTCCGGCGAAGCCCGCCGGACGGGGAAGGCGATCTGGTTGGCCGTGACCAGGTCCTCCCAGTCGGGGAACTCCGTGGGGTCTGCCACCAGCAGGCCCTGCACCCGGAGGCCGGTGCCGGTGATCTCGTTGAGCTGGTCAAGCAGCGCCATCCTTCCTGGACACTCCTTGGCCCGGAAGACCAATGCGACGGTCCACCGGGCGCCGGTGGTGTTCCCGTCCAGCACGAGCTCTTCGAGCGAGCTGGCCGTGAGCTGGCGCAGGAGCGCCCAGCCGAGCAGGGCGAAGGTCATGCCCACCAGGAGGCTCAGGGTTATCGCGCCAGCGTCACGGACTCTCTTCATGTCAGTTGTGCCAGTAGTACCGGGTGGTGGTGAGAATCCACTTGCAGGTGCCGTTGGCCTCGAACCCGCCCGAGCACCGTTCGATCTGCTGGCACAGGGACGCGTTCTGGTTGAGGCACTCCGGATCCACCTTCGCGGCCCGCACCGGGCGGTTGAGCAGGGCCAGCAGGGTCAGGCCGGCCACGGCACCGAGGACGACGCGGCCTGTTCTGCGACGGATTGACGTGGTCATTCGAAGCTCCTTGAGAAGGTATGCAGTTGGATCAACGGACCGTCAACGCGGGGGCGTGGGAGTCCGGTCCGTGAAGTACCAGTACCAGTAGTCGGTGGTGTACTCATAGCAGATGTGATCGTGCCACTCGCTGCAGCTCCTGATGGTGGTGCAGGTGGAGAAGCGCCCGGAGCAGTCGACGGGGAGCTTCTCCGCCTCGGCGGTACTGGGGTGCACCAGGGCGACGGTGCCTCCCAGGCCGAAGCTGAGGATCGAGAGGACGAGGAACCGGCGAATCGATGTCATGGGTACGCTCCTGTTGGGGTGAAGGGACCGGCCGCAACCGGTCAGGGGAACGGACCCAAGATCAACAGAACGGGGATGGACACCGGTCGCCGGAAAACGCCACGCTGGGCGGGAAAACGGCGCATGAGTAGATTGTGGGCCGCTCAACCTCCGCCTTCGCAATCCCGGAGTTTCCGCGTGTTCAGTCTCGCCGATCTCGATCGTACCGCCCACCTGGTGGGACGCGTCCTGCCGGGCACCGCCCAGATGAGCTGGCCCCTGCTCTCGGAGCGGCTTGGCACCGAGACCTGGGTCAAGCATGAGAACCACCTGCCGACCGGCGCCTTCAAGGTCCGGGGCGGCGTGGTCTACCTGGAGCGCCTGAAGGCCGCTGAACCGTCGCTGCGCGGCGTGATCGCGGCGACCCGCGGCAACCATGGGCAGAGTATCGCCTTCGCCGCCGGGCGGCTGGGGGTGCGGGCGGTGATCGTGGTGCCGGAGTGCAACGGACGGGAGAAGAACGCGGCGATCGAGGCGCTCGGCGCCGAGTTGATCGTGGTGGGGCACGATTTCCAGGCGGCGCGGGAGTGGGCGGTTGCCCGCGCCAAGGAGGAGGGGCTGCACATGGTGCCCTCCTATCACCCGTGGCTGGTCTCCGGGGTGGCGACGGCCGCGCTCGAGTTTCTCCGCGCGGTGCCCGATCTCGAGGTGGTGTTCGTGCCGGTGGGAATGGGGTCGGGCCTCTGCGCCATGATCGCGGCGCGCGATGCGCTCGGCCACCGGGCCCGGGTGGTGGGGGTGGTGGCGGAGCAGGCCCCCGCGTACGCCCTCTCGTTCCAGAGGAAGACCCCGGTCGCGACCGAGCGGGCCGAGACCTTCGCCGACGGGATCGCGACCCGGAGCCCCGACCCCGAGGCGCTCGCCATGATGGTCCGCGGGGCCGAGGCGGTGGTGACGGTGCCGGAGTCCGCGATTCGCAGTGCGATGCGGCACTACTTCACCGACATCCACCAGGTGGCCGAGGGCGCGGCGGCGGCGGCGCTCGCGGCGGCGGAGTGTTACCCGGACCTGGTGCGGGGCCGGAAGGTGGGCCTGGTGCTGAGCGGAGGGAACGTCGACCGCGAGGTGTACGCGGAGATTCTCTCGGCCGACGTATAGGGCTGTCTTCCTTTCGTAGAAATCGGCGCGGCGTCCCGGGTGACCCCTCGCAGAAAAGAGAGAAGGGCGGGGAGCAGCTCGGCCGCAAGGGATCGGACAGATCGCTTCGCGGCGCGGCTGCTCCCCGCCCCCCTCTCTTTTCCGCTTCGGGATCTCCGGTCCGCCGCGCCTCGCCTTACCTTCGTGCCGCCTAGCCGCCTAGCCGCCTAGCCGCCTAGCCGCCTAGCCGCCTAGCCGCCTCCCCGCTAGAACTCCATCGCCTCCAGCTTCCGGAGCGCCAGCCGGATCGGCACGATCGTCGCCGCCAGGCAGACCACCGCCGCGCCCACGAGCGACCCCACCAGCGCGAGGTCGACCTCCGGGTCCCGCCCCCCCATCTGCGCCCGCAGGTACTCGAGCACCGTCTGCGACTCGATCACCATCACGATCGCCAGGAGGACGATGGCGGACATCATGAACACCAGCCCGCCGAAACTGGTGGGGATCTGGGCGGCGTTCTCGGTGTCGAACCGCGGGTAGAGCGCGCCGAAGCCGAGGGCGAGGGCGCTGATCGCGAAGGTCAGGAAGAGGATGGTGCCCAGGCTGATCCACATCATGAACGGCGTGGCCTGGAGCAGGACGTTGGTGCTGAAGGTGATCGCGATCGCGAGGACCACCAGCGGGACGGTGCCCGTCCAGTACTTGCTCCAGAGCAGCGCCTTGAGGTCGAGCGGGCTCGAGCGCAGGAGCCACATCTGCTTCCCCTCGAGTGACACCGCCGGGAAGACGAACCGGGCCGCCACCGCCGCCAGCACGAATCCGGCCAGGCCCAGGTTGAGGAAGACCACCAGCGAGACCACGAAGGCCGAGACCCGCTCGCCCGAGAAGAGCGGCAGGGACTTGATGTTGAACAGGTAGACCACCATCAGGACCGCCAGCAGGATCAGCTGGCTCCACTGGGTCGTGTCGCGGAAGAAGACCCGGAGGTCCTTGAGGACGAATTCCCGCCGCGCCGCCGGCATCCGGGTGAAGACCCGCTGCAGCACGCCCCCCCAGCCCCGCCCGCGCACGAACCGCTCCGCCCCCTCCTGCGCCTTGGAGTAGCCGGCGTGATAGAGCTTCGCGTGCAGCATCGCTCCGAGCACCACGAACGCGGGGGCGGTGGTCCAGAGGAGCACCACCGGCAGTGGGTCGCCCACCCGGTTGAGCCAGTTCATCAGCATCGAACTGGCCCACTCGCTGGGGAGGAACGGGCTGGTCGGGGTCTGCAGGGCGGAGAGATAATCGATCAGGCTCCGCACCCCCTCGGGCCGCACCAGCTTCTCCGGCTTGATCAGCCGGAAGAGCAGCACCAGTCCGCCGAAGGCGCCGATCGCCACCAGGCTCAGCAGGTCGCGGGTGCGCCGGGCGGGGAAGACGTTCACCAGGATCAGGGTGAGGGCCGAGCCGATCACCGCCGGCAGGATGAAGTAGGGCACCAGGGCCACGATCGAGACCAGGAGGAAGAGCGGTCCTCCCTTGAACACCATCCCGTAGGCGGTGAGGATCGGCACCGCGATCAGCGCCACCATCCAGGACGAGTGGAGCGCCGTCTCGATGAGCTTGGCCAGGTAGATCCGGAGCCAGTCGACCGGCGAGGAGACCAGCAGGTCAAGGTCCTTGGCCAGGAAGAAGGCCGAGAGCGCCGTGATCAGGTTGGAGAGCAGCAGGAGCGACGCGAAGGCGAGCAGCACGATCCCCAGGATCTTCGCCGCCAGCGGCCCGCCCACTTCCGAGCTCGACTGGACGTAGCGCAGCACCTTGAAGAAGATCCCGAACACCGCGGCCCAGAAACCGAGGGCCAGCAGGGCGAGCAGGAAGAACTTCCCGCTCCCCGCCGACCGCTCCTGCCGGAGCCGGTTGAGCGCGGAGCGCCACTTCGGGGTCAGGATCGTCGTGAGCGACGGCTGCGGGAGGGCCCGCGGCGCGTTCCGCGTTCCGGGTTGCGAGGGCGTGCTCATCAGTCCAGGATCGCGTCCATCTCGCGCTCGATGATCCCGCCGGTGAGCTTGAGGAACAGCTCCTCCAGCTTGGCATCGCCGCCCGCGGTCTGCTGCCGCACCTCGGCCATCGTCCCGCAGGCGAGGATCTTCCCGCCCGCGATGATCCCGATCCGGTCGCACATCTCCTCGACGGTGTCGAGAGTGTGGGTGCTCATGAGCACCGTCCCGCCCCGGTCCACGAAGGCGCGGAAGAGGTCCTTGAGGAACTTCTGGCCCTTGGGGTCGAGCCCGACCATCGGCTCGTCCACCACGATCACCTCGGGGCGGTGGAGCAGCGCGCTCGAGATGATCAGCTTCTGCCGCATCCCGTGGCTGTAGCTCTCCACCAGCTCGTCCTTCCACGGCGTCAGTTCGAAGAGGTCGAGCAGTTCCTCCATCCGCCGCTCGATCGGCTCGCCATCCTGGCCATAGAGCGCCGCCACGAACCGGAGGAACTCCGCCCCCGTCAGCTTGTCGTACACGAAGGGCCGGTCGGGGATGAAGCCGAGCCGGCTCTTCGCCTTGAGCGGATCGGCCGCGAGATCATCGTCGGCAATCTCGATCTTCCCCGAGGTCGGCTGCAGGATCCCCGCGATCATCCGCATCGTGGTGGTCTTGCCGGCGCCGTTGGGACCCAGGAAGCCGAAGAGCTCGCCCCGGCGGATCTCCAGGTTGATCCCGTCCACCGCGGTGAACTTGCCGTAGCGCTTCGTCAGGTTGGTCAACCGAATCATCGTACCGCCTCCAGCACGTCGAGTCGTACCCGGCCCGCCCGGAGCGCGAGCCCCATCAGTGTGCCCACCCCTTCGCCCAGCCGCACCCGGCCGGCGTCGGTCGCCTTGGGGGGCAGGGCCGGGTCGAGCGGCGTCCAGCGCCCGGTCCAGACCTCGGCCCAGGTGCGGAGCTGCCAGGTGTCATGAATGCGGACCACGCCCCAGACCGTCCGGGCCGGCATCCCCATGGTCTGCGCCAGCATCGCGATCAGCAGGGATCGTTCCGTGTCGTTCCCCTTCTTCTGGGCCAGCACCCGCTGGGGGGAGGTGAGGCCCGGCAGGGGCCGGAGCGCCACGTTCCGCACCACCCAGGCCTGGATCTCGCTCGCCATGGCCTCGGGGCGCGGGTCCCGCCCCGCCGCCTTCATGGCAATCTCCATCAGCCCCGAGTCAGCCTGCGAGAGCGACCAGAACGGCCCGGCCTTGGGGTCGGGCTCCGAGTCGCTGGCGGCCCCGCCATTCCGCTGCACCACGAGGCTGTCCCCCATCCGTTCCTGCCACCCGCCCGCCAGTGACGGGATCGCCGGGAGGGTGTCGTCCGGGTCGGCCAGCCGGACCCGGGCAACCAGCCGGCTGCGGCCCGGCGGGGCGGTGGTATCGAGGGTGAACCGGGGCGCGGCATCGGCGCTGTCCCAGACCGGTGGCGGGAGGGCCCGCCAGTTGGTCTGCACCATCTCGAACGCGGAACGGTCCACGGTCGCGCCCAGCGGATAGCGGATCCGGACCAGCATCCCGGCGCCGTCCACCCAGCGCATCTCCGGCAATCCCCCGGCCACCCCGTCCAGCCGCCAGGCCCGCACCGTGTCGCTGTGGACCACCGACCAGCGCTTGAGGTTCTCGTTGTACTCGGCGCTGTCGGGCACCACGAAGACCGATTCCGCGCCCACCGTGATCCGGTCGAGGCGGAGCTGCTTCGCCATCGGGTCGAACACTTCCAGGTTGAGCCGGTCGCCGACCCGCGGAATGCCCCGCGACGCGATCACCAGCGGCAGGCCGCTCGGCAGGATCACCGGGCGGCGGAGCCGGATCGTCAGGGTCTCCGGCTGGACGTAGTCGGCCTGGCTCACCAGCTGGAGCAGGGTGTCGCCGAAGACCTCGCCGGTCCGGAGCTCGCGGCCCCACTCGGTGAGGATCTGGGTCCGGAAGGTCTTGAGCTGGAGCCCGCGGGAGTACAGCGCCTCGTTGGTGAAGCTGGTGCGCCGCGCCACCCCCTTGGTGAACTCCGGCTGGTCGAGGGTGACCAGCTCCACCGCCCGGACCCCGCTCTCCAGCGTGTCGATCACGAAGGTGCGGAGCCCCACCTGCCGCTCGCCCAGGCGGATCGCCATGTAGGTGGAGCCGGGCGGCACCGGCCAGCGGATGCTGTTCTCCGCCGGCTTGCCCATGTAGTTGCGGCCCACCAGCCAGGCGAGGGCGCACACCCAGCCGAGCAGGATGAGGGAGCCCGCCGTGCGGCGGCCGATCGCGCCCCGGGTCGAGAGTCGGGTCATTGCAGGCGGAGGAAGGGTTCGACCGCGCCGCGCTCCTGGTCGGAGGCGATCACGATGCTGAGCTCGGCGGGAAAGCCGGTGGTGCGGGGCCGGTCGCGGAAGGTCTCCACCAGCGCGACCGCCGCTTCTTCGGCGGTGAGGTTGCCGCCGCCGAGTCCCGAGAGCGGCGCGGCGACATGGGTCAGCTGCCAGACCTCGGCCCGGTGCCAGGCGCTTTCGAGGGCACGGCGCACCGTGTCGCGCGACGCGGCCCGCTCGCTCCCCTGGATCACGATGTGGAGGACGAACTCCGCGGCGAGATCGCCCGCCCCGGTGATCACCGCCGAGCCGACGTCCAGCGGCGCCTGCACCCGGCGAAGGGTGCGAAGCCGTTCGCCCCCGGCATCGTCCAGGGCCTCGCTGGCGGGTCCCACCGGCTCGAGGTGCTCGTCGGCCGCCCGCACCACCGCGTGCACGGCAAGGCGGGCCAGGCCGGTGTCGGTCAGCCGGATCAAGTGTCGCCCGCCTCCCGGGCGAGCCGGTACACCTCGCGTGCTTCCTCCACTTTGCCCAGCCGGTCGAGCACCCGCCCGAGGAGGCGATAGGTCTTCCCGCTCGGCGGCCCCAGCTGGATCGCCTGCTCGAGCGCCACCTTCGCCCCCTTCAGGTCGCCCCCCTGGTTGAGCGCTTCGCCGAGGTAGTAGTGCGCCGCGGTGTTGCCGGGCTCGAGGGCGATCGCCTTCCGGAGCACGTCGGCCGCCTGGCCGGCCACGCCCTTGCGCCACAGGACCAGCCCGAGCGTCAGGTGCGCCTGCACGTGCTGCGGCTGGAGCTTGAGGGCCCGGCGGAGGTCGTTCTCCGCCTCGGCGTACTGCTTGAGCCGGCCGTGAATCGCCCCGCGGGACACCAGCAGGTTCACGTCATCGGCCGCGGTCTTGAGCGCCGCGGTGAGCTGCTCCAGCGCCTCGGCGGGATCGCCGGTGGTCTCGAGCAGCGCGGAGAGATTGTTGCGCGCGGCGACGTGGTTCGGGTCGAGCGCCAGCAGCTCGCGGTAGCGCTGGATCGACTCCGCCACCCGGCCCCGGCTGGTCGCCTCGACGGCGCGCCGATAGAGGCGTTCCGCCGGCGACTCGTCGGTGCGGGGCTCGGTGGCCACCAGGTCGTCCTGGGGTACCAGCCCGGCGAAGGGGCGCTGGGGGAAGCCGGTGTCCGGCAGGTCGGGGAGGGGATCCCCCTCGAGCCCGCTGGTGCCGAACAGCTCGTTCACCAGCGAGTCGAGCCCGGCGGCCCTGGAGTTGTAGAACATGCGTGGCGGTCTCGGGGTGGTGCGCCGTCCCGGCGCGTTGAATGAATGATCACAGGGGAGAGCGCCGGGGCCAAGTGTTGTACAATTCACTCTCCCACACCCAACTCCCATGACCCCTCGGGCCGAACGGATCGCGCGGATCCGTGACCTGCTGGACCAGCGCCGCCACCCGGAACGCCGGGTGGGGCTTTTCTCCGCCACCAACCTCACCCGGCTGGGCCTGCGCTTCGGCGCCATGGCCATCGCGGCGGGACTGGTGACCCGGTTCCTGGGCACCGGGGCCATCGCGGGGGCGATCGCCCTGGCCGCGGTCGCCGCCGCCGATTTCGGCGTCGCCCAGCTCTGGGGGCGGATTGGCGAGGGGGTCCGACGGGGATACAGCATGATCGGGACCGTCCTCGCCCTCGGGTTTGTCCTTGTGGGTCTGGTGCTGAGCCAGTCGGCCGGGGCGCGGGAGGCGGCAGGGACCTGGTGGAGTGGCTTCCTCGCCCGCCAGAACGCGAAGGTGGACCAGCGGGTGCGGGCCCAGCGCGTCACGGTGGACAGCGCGGCGGCGGTGGACCCGCACTGGCGCCTCCTCCTTCAGGACGGCGCTCTCCGGAAGGGGACCTTCGCCGAGGCCGAGGCGTGGTGTCGGGAACTGGGGCCGGAGTGGACGTTGCCGCCCGGATTGGGCCAGTGGCCGCGGCTCGACCGGTATCCCGATGTCGGGCAGCTCTTCTACGTCTGGACCGGCCCCAACACCGGGATCCAGGTGGGTGACGGCACCCGGCCCGCGGTCGGGGTCAGCGGCGCCTCCCGCCCCACCGAGGTCCGGGCGGTGCTCTGCATGAAGGGAGGGGCCTGATGCTCTCCCTTCCGCAGTTCGCGGTGAACGAGGCCGAGCTCGAGCGGATGAGTGACACCGACCTCGCGATCCTCGAGGACCGGCTCCTGCTGGAGCAGGAGTTCGAGCTCACCAGGCGGTCGGCGTTCACCGCCGGCAAGGCGGTCGTCTGGGTCCTCAGCATCCTCGGCGTGGTGGTGGCGCTGGGGCTCTACTCGAGGCTCCCCACCGGGAAGCTGGGGCCGCTCAACATTCCCCTCTACCTCGGGGCATTCGGGCTGGGTGTTGCCGCGGGGCACGGGGTCTGGAAGGTGGCCGGCCGGCAGGTGCGGACCGGGGTCCGCTGGCTCCTGACCCACTGGCCGGTGGTGCTGTATCTCGCCGCCCTGTTCTACCGGACCTAGGCCCAGTTGAATCCGGCGGGGGCACCCCGGTACGTTCCGGTGCTATGGCCCAAGAGTACCTCGTCGTCCGCGGCGCCCGGGAACACAACCTCAAGAACGTCTCGGTCCAGATTCCCCGGGACCGGCTGACGGTCATCACCGGGCTGTCCGGCTCGGGGAAGTCCTCCCTCGCGTTCGACACCATCTACGCCGAAGGGCAGCGCCGCTACGTCGAGTCCCTCTCGGCGTACGCCCGGCAGTTCCTCGGGCTCATGGAAAAGCCCGATGTGGACGCCATCGAGGGCCTCTCTCCCGCCATCGCCATCGAGCAGAAGACCGCGGGGCACAACCCCCGGTCCACGGTCGGCACGGTCACCGAGATCTACGACTACCTGCGGCTTCTCTGGGCCCGGGTGGGCGTGCCGCACTGCCCCAACGATGGCTCGCCGATCGAGCGTTCCAGCGCCACCCAGATCACCGACACCATTCTCACGTGGCCCGAAGGCACCCGGATCGAGGTGCTGGCCCCGCTGGTGCGCGGGCGGAAGGGTGAGTTCCGCGAGCTCTTCGAGGATATCCGCAAGCGCGGCTTCGTCCGGGTCCGGGTGGACGGCGAGACCTACGACCTGAACGATGTTCCCACGCTCAACAAGCGGCAGAATCACGACGTCGCCGTGGTGGTGGACCGGCTGGTCGTGCGCCCAGCCGACCGCGGCCGCCTGGCGGACTCGGTCGAGACCGCGCTCAAAGTGTCGGAAGGCTTGGTTGAGGTCGTTCGCCACGGAACAAGCGAGGAACGAGGAACGCGACCGAGCGCCCTTGGGAGCGCGGAGCGCGACCCGGCGCGAGGGAGTCCTTCAGGGAGGAACGAGGAACGTTCGCCCGGAACTCGCTCTCCCATCAGCACGACCTTCTCCGAGAAATTCGCCTGCCCCGTCTGCGGCCTGAGCATCCCCGAGCTCGAGCCACGGCAGTTCTCGTTCAATTCCCCTTTCGGCGCCTGCCCCGAGTGCCACGGTGTCGGCGTCCGGCGTGAGGTCAACGCCGACCTGATCCTGGGCGACCACAGCATCTCGATCCTCGAGGGCGTGGTGCTCCCCTGGAGCGAGCCGACCGGCTACCTCCGGAAGGTCGTCCTGCCCACGCTGGCCAAGACCTTCAAGTTCGAGCTCAACGCTCCCTGGAAGGAGCACAGCGCCGCCGCGAAGCAGGCGCTGCTCTACGGCGCGCCCGGCAAGAAGCTCAAGTTCCAGATCGAGGGGGGGCGGAGCCGGGACGACTACGAGAGCGAGTGGGAGGGGATCCTCGCCAACGTCGCCCGCCGCTACCGTGAGAGCAGCAGCGATGCCGTCCGGATGCAGCTCGAGCAGTTCATGGTCGAGGAGCCGTGCAAGGCCTGTCACGGCCACCGGCTCAAGCCCGAGAGCCTGGCGGTGCGGGTGGGAGGGAAGGGGATCGGTGAGGTGGTCGACCTCCCGGTGAATCGGGCCTACGACTTCTTCGCCGCGCTTCCCATCAAGAGCAACGGCCGCCACAACGGGCTCGATGCCGAGGTTGCCGGCCCGATCCTCAAGGAAGTCTGCGACCGGCTCCGATTCCTGCGTGATGTCGGGCTCGACTACCTGACCATGGGACGCTCCGCCGGCACCCTCTCCGGGGGCGAGGCCCAGCGCATCCGGCTCGCCACCCAGATCGGCTCCCGGCTCACCGGCGTGCTGTACGTGCTGGACGAGCCCAGCATCGGGCTGCACCAGCGGGACAACGAGCGGCTCCTGGCCACGCTGCGCGACCTGCGCGACCTTGGCAACACCGTGCTGGTGGTGGAGCATGACGAAGACACCATCCGCGCCGCCGACCACGTGGTCGACCTCGGCCCCCGCGCCGGCCGCTTCGGCGGCGAAGTCGTGGTCGAGGGGACGGTCGACGATGTGCTCCAGCATCCGACCTCGCTCACCGCGCGCTACCTCCGCAACGAGCTTCGCATTCCGGTGCCGGGCGGACGGCGGCTGGCCCAGCCCGGCAAGCGGATCAAGGTGGTGGGCGCCAAGGCCAACAACCTCAAGAGCCTGACCGTCGACTTCCCGCTCGGGATGTTCGTCGCCGTCACCGGGGTGAGCGGTTCGGGGAAGTCCTCGCTGGTCACCGACATCCTCTACCAGTCACTGGCCCGGCACTTCTACCGCGCCAAGGTGATTCCCGGGGCCCACACCCGGATCGAGGGGCTCGACCTGATCGACAAGGTCATCGACATCGACCAGAGTCCCATCGGCAGGACGCCCCGGAGCAACCCGGCCACCTACACCGGGCTCTTCACCCCGATCCGCGAGCTCTTCACCCAGCTTCCCGAGGCGAAGCTCCGCGGCTACGGGCCCGGCCGGTTCTCCTTCAACGTGAAGGGGGGCCGCTGCGAGGCGTGCGAGGGCGACGGGCTGGTGAAGATCGAGATGCACTTCCTCCCCGACGTCTACGTCCCCTGCGAGGTCTGCAAGGGGCGGCGCTACAATCGCGAGACGCTGGAGGTACGGTACAAGGGCCGGAGCATCGCCGATGTGCTCGACCTGACGGTGAGCGATGGGCTCGACTTCTTCGAGGCCCAGCGGCGGATCGCCGAGAAGCTCGAACTCCTGAACGATGTGGGACTGGGCTACATCCACCTCGGCCAGGCCGCGACGACGCTCTCCGGCGGCGAGGCCCAGCGGGTCAAGCTCGCGACCGAGCTGGCCAAGCGGGACACCGGCCGGACCCTCTACATCCTCGACGAGCCCACCACCGGCCTCCACTTCGAGGACGTGCGGCTGCTGCTGGAAGTGCTGCATCGCCTGGTCGACAAGGGGAACAGCGTCCTCGTCATCGAGCACAACCTCGATGTCATCAAGACCGCCGACTGGATCCTCGATCTCGGCCCCGGCGGTGGCGATGCCGGCGGCCGCATCGTGGCGCAGGGGACGCCGGAGGAAGTGGCGGAGGTGGCCGAAAGCCACACCGGCGCGTTCCTCAAGCACGTCCTCGGTCGCTGATTCCCCTTCGCTTACCACAGCGGCGCGGAGGGTTCACAGGATTTGGGGATGTTGTTGGATAAGAGCGGATTGTATCACGAGGCCACAACGTAATTCGTATACGACTTCAATCCCCCAATCCATCAACATCCCCAAATCCTGTTTCTTCGCGGCCCTCCGCGCCTCTGCGTCTCCGCGGTAGGCTGGTCCTGTGCACAACTCGCGGGACCGCCCCGCGACCGGTACATTCTCCCCCACCATGTCAGCATCCCCGGAGTCGCTCGAGGACCTGCGCTCCCGCCTCGGCGACCGCTACCGGATCGAGCGGGAACTCGGCCGCGGCGGCATGGGCGCGGTGTACCTCGCCCGCGACCGCGAGCTCGACCGGCCCGTCGCGCTCAAGGTCCTTCCGCCCGAGCTCGCCGGTAACGCCGAGCTGCGGGAGCGGTTCCTTCGCGAGACCCGCACCGCCGCCTCGTTCTCCCATCCCAACATCGTCCCGGTGCACGCCGTGGAGGATCGCGAGGGGCTCCTCGCCTTTGCCATGGGATATGTCGAGGGGGAGTCGCTCGCCGCCCGGGTCAAGCGGAATGGCCCGCTCTCCGTCCGCGAGACCGTGAAGTTCCTCCAGGACTCCGCGTACGCCCTCGCCTACGCCCACGGACGCGGCGTGGTCCATCGCGACATCAAGCCCGACAACATCATGATCGAGCGCGCCACCGGCCGCGCCCTCGTGATGGACTTCGGCATTGCCCGGGAGATCGCCCCGGCGACCGCGAAGGCCGGCCTGACCCGCGTCGGCGAGGTCGTCGGCACGCCGGAGTTCATGTCCCCGGAGCAGGCCTCCGGCGACGCCGTCGATGGCCGGAGCGATCTCTACTCCCTCGGCCTCACCGCCTACTTCGCTCTCACGGGTACGCCGGTGGTGCAGGGGACCAGCACCCAGCAGATCCTGGTCAAGCAGCTCACCGAGCTGCCCCCGGCGGTCTCCTCCCTCCGGAGCGACGTGCCGGCGGCGCTAGCGGACGCCATCCATCAGCTGGTGCAGAAGGAGCCCGCTGCCCGCTTCGCCTCGGCCGAGGCGCTGGTGGAGGCGCTGGAGCAGGCCCAGCTCGGCGGGCACGAGGTGCCCGTGCCGATCCGCCTCTTTGCCCAGGAAGCGGGGATGATGGGGCTCCTCGCCTTCTTCATGACCCTCATCGGGCTCCTGCTCCTGCAGTTCTCGCTGGCCCGCGACCGGGGCTCGCTCGACATCCTGATTCCCCTGCTGTTCATCTTCGCCATCGTGTGGGGGCGCGCGACCCAGACCTTTCAGCAGGCCCAGCGGCTCGCCCGGCTCGGCTTCGGCGTCGATGAGATCCTGAAGGGTCTCACCGCCGTGGTCGACGAGCGTGCCGACATGAGGGCACAGCTCAAGGCCGACAGCGCATTCCTGAAGCAGCTCCGCCGCAAGCAGGTCCTCTCCGGCCTCGCGCTGGTCGCGGGCGTCGTCTTCTTCCGCGTGGCCATGGAGATGCGGGTGCCGAATCCCGGAGGGGGATACCATACCGGTCCCGCCGGGGCCATCACCGTCTTCAGCGCCACCATCATGTTCGGCCTCGGCCTCGCCGGCCTGGCGCGGAGCCCGGTACGGGCCCCGCCGGGCGAACGGCTCTTCCGGCTGCTCTGGCTCCGCCGTCCGGGGAAGTTCTATTTCCGCCTGGCCGGGGCGGGCCGGCCGGCTTCGGCCTCCGCGTCCCGCCCCGTCACCGCGCCTGCTTCCGCGGCACCCTCCCAGACGACGAAGGCGGCGGAGCCCGACCGGCTCGCCGCCCTCGAAGGTCGCGTCAGCGCGCTCGAGCGCTGGCGGAACGACTCCCGCTGATCGCTACGGCCAGTTGACGGTGACCGACCCCGTCGTCCTCGTGAGGGCGGGGCCGTTCCCCGAGGCGCCCGCACCCTGGTTGCTTGCCGGCAGGTTCAGGATCAGGCCGGTCGGCACGTTGGCCGTCGCGTCGACATAAAAGGAACCGCTGCCCGTCGCCTTGCTCTCGAACTGGAGCCCGGTGAAGGTGACGGTCCGCGCGGACGAGCTTCCCCCCTGCATGATCACCCGCATCTGGGTGGCGCCCGTGGCCGGGAAGCCGATGAAGGTGACGTTGTCGAATTGCTGCGGCCGCTGCACCCCGCCCTCGTCCAGCACCATCGTCGTATTCTGGATCGCCATCCGGTCCACCTGCCACCGCTGCGACGTGACCGTGTGTCCCGCCCCGTTGAACTGAGCCGAGTTGGCTGCGGCGATCAGCGTCCCGTCGATGAACACATCCGATGCGAGGTTGATCTCCGAATCCATCTGGGAGAGATCCAGCGTCGCGAAGTGGGAGCCCGCCGCCCCCGTGCCGGGGGTCGAGAACTGGATGCCGGGAATGGCCGTCCCTCCTGTCAGCACCGTCACATGGGCCCCGCTCGGGGCGAACGCCGTGGTCGAGCCGAGGATCGCGAGCAGCTCGCCGCCGACAATCAGGGTGCCGTTGGTCATGAGCCCGCTGGTGCTGCCCCCGTTGAACACCGCGCCGCCGCTCAGCATCAGCGAGTCCGTCGCCTGTGTCATGGTGAGGGTGCCCGTGCCCGAGGTGGCGAAGTCCCCCGTGACCTGGAGGGTGTGGCCCCCCAGGTCGAGGCTCCCGGTGATCGCGAAGACCTTGGGCAGGGTGTCGACCCCCACGAAGGTCCTGCCATCGAGGGTGTAGCTGCCGACCAGCGAGACGCTCGATCCGGTGACGCCCCGGAGCGTCTGTCCCGTTCCCATGAGGACCAGTCCGGCGTTCTGCCCCGGGGAGAGGATCTGGCCGTCGTTCGCGAGCGACCCCCCGACCCCGAGGGGGAAGTCGCCCAGGCTCAGGACGCCGTTGACGCCGATGGTCAGGTTGTTGATGAATGTCGTCGCCGTCAGGACCGGGCTGAACGGCGTGCCCGCCGGGATGACCACGTTGCTGCTGATGGTGGGGGCGATGCCGCCGCTCCAGTTGGCAGCCGCCGAGAAATCGGTGCTGGTGGTGCCGAGCCAGGTGGCGGTCGTCGTGGGCCAGATGACCACCGCGCCCCCGCTGGTGGCCGTGAACGCCGGCCCGTTGCCGGGGTTGTTGCTCACCACGTTGACCACCAGCGGGGTGGTGCCACTGGTGAAGTCGAGGGCCGTGAGGTAGAGCCCCGGCGCGCCGGCCGCGAGCGGATTGAAGGTGACGTTGCTCAGCTGGTAGCTGGGGCCCGGGTGGATCAGCGCGATCTGGGTGGCCCCGCTCACCTGGTTCACGAAAGTGAGGGCGTTGAGGCCCGACCCGGTGCCCGACGGATCGTCGACGATGAGCGAAATGCAGTCGAAGGTGATCCCCGACGAGCTCAAGGTCTGGACCGTGAGCGTCTTGCCGCAGGTGCCCTTGATGACCCCCGACGCCCCTTCACTGCCGGTGAGGAGGCCCGCGACGTAGACATCGGAGCCCAGCGTCGCCGTGCTCCCGAACAGGATCGACAGCCGCCCGAAGTGGGAGGCGTTCGCCCCCGGCGAGGCAAAGGCGATCTGCGGGTTGTTGTTCAGGAAGGCCACCGTATGGGGTGACGTGGCCGCGAAGCTCTGGGTGCTCGAGCCCGAGAGCTGCGAGAAGCTCCCGGCAATCCGGAGCGTCCCGGCGGTGAGGAGGCCGCTGGTGCTGCCGCCATTGAAGATCGCGTTGCCCCCCACCAGCAGCAGGTCGGCTGGGTTGGTCATCGTCAGCGTGCCCGTTCCGCTGGTCATGAGGGTCCGCGCGATGCTCAGGACATGCCCGTTGATGGTGAGGGTCCCGCCGCTGATCTGCACCGCGCCCACCGTAAAGTTGTCGCTCAGGCTCGGCGACACCGCCGTCACCGGGATGACCACGCTGTCGGTGGGACCCGGCACGGAGCCCGTGCTCCAGTTGCTCCCCACGCTCCAGTCCCCGTTGGTGCTGCCGGTCCACTGCGGGGTCGGGGCCGTGGGCGGCCAGTTGATCACCGCGCCGCCCGCCGTGCCGAGGAGGCCGGTGGGTGGGGCGGACGGCGTGGCGCCGGCCATGTTGATCGTGAGCACCTGGCCGTCCGCCGGCGCCTCATCCACCGCCGCCAGGTAGCGGCCCGCGCCCGGCAGGGTGGAGAAGGACAGGGCGGTGAACGTGAACGGCGTCGCCGCGCCGGGGTGCGAGACGGTCAGCTGCGTGAGCGTCGGGTCCTGGTTGGTGAATGCGACGCTGTCGAACTGGGTGATCACACCCCCCGGCTGGCCCACGATGAACCGGATCGAGTCGACGCCGAGGCGCGAGATATTGACGCTCGACGCCTGCACCACGCTCGTGGGGAGGCCGTGGAAGGAGACCGGTGAGATCGAGGGTCGTGCCGTGAGGCTGCCCCCGATCTGGAGCGCCAGCGGCGTGGCCGTCTGCGTGGTCAGCCCGATCTTCCCCGTCGTGTTGGAGATGTTGAGGTTCCGGATCGAGACCTGTGTCGCTCCGGCGAGTCCCTCGATCAGGTGATCCCCGGTGCCGAGGAAGACGAAGGTGTGAAGGCCCGAGGCGTCCAGAGGCCCACGATTGGCCGGTGTGTTGCCGACGGTGAACAGGCTCCCGGTCAGCGAAATCACCCCGGCGGTCAGCCGCCCCGCCTCATCGCCACCGCCGAAGGTCGCGTTGATGGCGCTGACCTGGTCGGCCGAGTTCGTCATCGTGAGGAACCCGCCGTTCGACGTGCTGATCGAGCCGCCCACCGTGATGCTGTGGCCGTTCGGGCTGAAGTCGCCCCCGGCCGAGATGTTCAGGTTGTTCCCCGCCGACGTGGTCACGTTCCCCGCGGCGGTCACCGGCGCCAGAATGACCAGCTGCGCCAGCGACCCGCGTACCTGTCCGGCGCCGGTGATCTGGATCGCGCCGCCGCCGTTCAGCGTGCCGTCGATGAGGACCGAGCCCCCCACATTCAGCGTATTGAACCCGATGTCGAACGTGCCGCCCGGGTTCACCGTGAGCGACTTGACCGTCAGGTTGCTGCCCAGCACCGGCGTATTCGTCGCCGCCACGATGACGATGTCGCTCGTGGCGCTCGGCGCCACCGCCGGGCTCCAGTTCCCCGCCACCGCGAAGTTGGTGCTGACCGCGCCGGTCCAGGTGAGCGTGATCGTGGGCACCGTGCCGGTCGCCGTGAAGATGACCGGGTTCCCGGTCACCCCCGGCGCCGTCGCGGTGGCGCTCAGCGAGTTGCTCCCCGGGGTCGCGCCCGTGGTCCAGCTGCCGACCGTCGCGATCCCGCTGGCGTTGGTCAGCGTCGTGGTCCCGGTCGCGGTGCCCCCGCCGGCGGTGACCGCGAAGATGACCTCCACGCCCGGCAGCACCGCGTTCGCGCCGTCGCGGACCACCACCGAGGGCGGGGTCGGCACCGCACTCCCCGCCGTCACGCTCTGCCCGTTGCCGGCATTCACCGCCACGCTCGCTACCGGCCCGCGCGAGGGCGTCGGCGTGAGCTGCTGGCTGGTGCTGCCGCTGCCGAGCTGGCCGGCGGTGTTGAGGCCCCAGCAGCGGGTGCCGCTGCTGGTGATGCCGCAGGTGTGCGAGGCGCCCCCTGCTACGGCTGAATAGGTGAACCCGCCCGAGGGCAGCACCGGCGCGGGCGCGTCGGTGGTGGTCCCGTCGCCCAGCTGCCCCGAGGCGTTCCGGCCGCCGCAGCGCCACCCGCCGCTCGTCAGGCCGCAGATGTGGTCGCCCCCCATGTCGAGGGCGGTGTAGCTGAACCCGCCGCCCACCTGGGTCGGGGCGGTGAGCTGGGCCCCGAAGTTGAAGCCCCAGCAGTAGCCCGTCCCGCCCGTCGCGATCGCGCAGCTCGAGCGGTTCCCCACCGAGATCGCCGTGAAGGTCAGCCCCCCGGAGACCGGGGTGGGCACGCTGCGGCTCACCAGCGTGCCGTCGCCCAGTTCGCCATTGCTGTTGAGGCCCCAGCAGAACGCCGCCCCGGTGACGCTCAGCGCGCAGGTGTGGTTCCCCTCGGCGCTGATCGCCTTGAAGAAACTCGCGCCGCTCACCTGCACCGGCACGTTGCTGCTGATCGTGGTGCCGGTGCCCAGCTGCCCGCTGCTGTTGAGTCCCCAGCAGAAGACGTCGCCCGGCGCCGTGAGCCCGCAGGTGTGCCGGTCGCCCGCCGCGAGCTGGAGGAAGGTGTGGCCGCCGGCGACCGACTGCGGAAACGCCCGCGGCGTGTTGCCGGTGCCGTCGCCCAGCTCGCCGGTGCTGTTGTCGCCCCAGCACTGCGCTGCCCCCGCCGCCGTGAGGGCGCAGCTGTGGCTGTTCCCCAGCGCCAGGGCGATGAACGTCGTGGCCCCCGCGACCTGGGTCGCCACCAGCCGGTTGGTGGTGGTGCCGTCGCCCAGCGCGCCGGTGCTGTTGTCGCCCCAGCAGTAGGTGACCACCCCGCGGATCTCGCAGGTATGGTCGCCGCTCGCGGCCAGCGGCACCGCCGTCACCGTCGGCGCCGTCGCCGTGGCGGTGAAGGTCGCCGGTGTCACCCCGCTCACCGTCGCCGTGAAGCTCTGCGCCCCCACCGTGCTGCCCAGCACCGCGCCGCTCCGCGCGATGCCGCTCGCGTCGGTCGTGGCGCTGGCGCTGTCCACGCTCCCGCCGCCACCCGCCACGGCGAAGGCGACGTTCACCCCCGGCACCGGCTGCCCGTCGCTCCCGTTCACCCGCACCGCCAGCAGCTGCCCCAGCCGGGAGCCGGCGCTGCCGCTCTGGTTGTCGCCGCCCTGCTTGATCAGGCTGGCCGGCGCCGGGATGACGATGACCCGGGTCGAATCGCTCGCGAGGCTCGGCAGCACCTCCACCCGCACCAGCACCGTGTCCCGGCCGCTCGGCGCGGTGAAGACGCCGGCCGGCGTGAGCGTCACGCCCGCCGGGGGATTCACCAGCGTGTAGCGGACGTAGAAGTCGGTGAGCTCCGCGTCCACGTTGAAGGCCCGCGGGTGGAAGGTGAACACCCCGCCCGGCTGCACCACCGTGTCGCGCGGCGCGATCGTCACCGCCTCCGCGTCCGCGCCCGGCCCGAAGTAGGTCACCGGGATCTCCGCCGGCGTCAGCGGCACGCCCTTGGTGACCGTCACCCGCTGGGACCCCTGGAACAGCACCACGTCGCCGGCGCTCAGGATGATCTGGACGATCACGTCCTGCGGGGACTCCGCCAGCTCGAACTGCGCCGTGAGCCTGGCCTGGTCGCCGGTGAACGGCTGCCTGACCCGCACCAGCTCCTTGTCGTTGAGGTCCGTGACCACGACCTCCGCCTGGTCGATCACCAGCGGGGCGAATCGCGCGTTGGCCTCGTAGCGGGGGACCACCGCGATCGCGGCGCGGAACATTCCCCGCGGGGAGATCGGGCTCTCACCGCAGGTGACCAGCAGAACGGCAAGGAAGCAGGTCGCGAGTGCGCCAAGCAGACGTCGGGCGGCGCCGGGGGTCGTAGGGAGCACGGTCGATCCGGGTCCAGGGGGCCGGCCCCCCATCGGGGCCGGTAGGTCGGGAGATGGTCTGCCGCTGCGCTCGCAGGCGGGGTGTCAGGCAACCCGCGCCCCTGCAACCTGTTCAAGGTGCCTGCGTAGTCCTGCCATCCGGTGTAACGGCGGGCGCCTCCCGCTGTTCTCACTCAAATCCCCCTGTTACACTCGCGTATGGATCCGCTTCTCGAATCCCTCGCTTCCCGGCTGCGTGGCACCTACCAGTTCGACCGCGAGCTCGGCCGCGGGGGCATGGGCGTGGTCTACCTCGCCCGCGAGCTCGGACTCGACCGTCCCGTCGCCCTCAAGGTGCTGCCCCCGCACCTCGCCGCCGTGCCCACGATCCGGGAGCGCTTCCTGCGGGAGGCCCGCACCGCCGCCCAGCTCTCCCATCCCAACATCGTGCCGATCTACCGGGCCGACGAGGTCGACGGCTTCGCCTATTTCGCCATGGCGTACATCGAGGGCGAGAACCTCGCCGAGCGGGTGCGCGACCGCGGCCCGCTCCCCGTCCCCGAGGTCGTCCGGATCCTGCGCGAGGCCGCCTGGGCCCTGGCCTACGCCCACGCGCGCGGCGTGGTGCACCGCGATATCAAGGCGGCCAACATCATGGTGGAGCGGGGGAGCACCCGCACCGTGGTCACCGACTTCGGCATCGCCCGCGACGCCGACGCCCCGTCCATTACCAGCAGCGGCGAGGTGGTCGGCACCCTCTCCTACATGAGTCCCGAGCAGGCCAACGGCCAGCCGCTCGACGGCCGGAGCGACCTCTACGCCCTCGGCGTGGTGGGGTTCTACGCGCTGAGCGGCCGGCTCCCGTTCGAGGAGACCGTCCCCGCCGCCCTCCTCCTGAGCCTGACTACCCGGCCCGCGCCCTCCCTGGGCGACGTGACGGCCACCGTGCCCGCGCCGGTGGTCGAGGTCATCGACCGCTGCCTGCGCAAGGCGCCTGGCGATCGCTACCCCACCGGCGAGGCGCTGGCCGAAGCGCTGGGGCAGGCACTCGAGGCCTCCGCCCGGAGCGGCACCGCGACCGGCGAGCAGGTCGTCAGCACCGCGAAGGCGCAGGCCATCTGGCTCCGGGCCGCCCAGCTCCAGGCCGAGGCGGCCAGCCGGCTGGAGCAGCGCTCACGGGCGGGCGACGGCCTCACCAGCCTCACCGCGGCGCTGCCGAGCGGCGGGTACCGACTGGTGGACGTCGAGTCCGCCGCCCGCGAGGTGGGGATCGCCTCCGAGTTCGTCTCCCTCGCACTGGCCGAGCTGCCTCGCGATACCGCCCCGGCGCCGACCGGAGAGAAGCCGCTCAATGAGCGCGCCATTACCACGTTCCTCGGCACCGCCGATCGGAGCCTGAGCGTCTCCCGGGTCATCCCCGCTTCCCCGAAAGTCGTCCTCGAGCTGATCGGCCGGATCTTTCCCACCCGGCCCTGGCACCTCGCCTTCACCGAGTCGGTAGGTGGTCATCCGCTCGACGGCGGTGTGCTGGTGTTCACGGTGCCCGATATCGCGAAGGCCGGCGGCGCGGTCATGAGCGTGTACACGCCGTTCACCTACCGGATGAAGCAGCTGGATGTCTATCAGCTCAATGTCACCCTCCGGACCATCCAGGCGGGACAGGGGAGCGCCTGCGAAGTGACGATCCATGGCGACCTTCGCCCCGGACTCCGGAAGAACCTGATGGTCGACTACGTCGCCTCCGGCACCCTCGCGGGAGGCGGCGCGCTGTGCGGGTCGGCGCTTGGGGCGGCATCGCTCAAGCTGGGCGCCCTGGTCGCAGCCACCCTGGGGGTCGGGGGCGCCGTGCTGTTCGGCGCCGCCTCGCTGCTCGGCTATCGCCTCATCTATCGGCACGCCCACCGGCAGGCCGCGGTCGAACTCCGGGACCTGCTGACCGCCCTCGAGGCCAGTCTCAGGGGCCAGCAGCTCTTCGGGACCCCGCTGGCCCCCGCGCTTCCCCCGGTGCCGCCCGCCCCCGGGAGCTGATCGCGGTCCCGCCGGGACGGGGCATTACATTGGGAACAGGCCCTCTCCCGGAGGCAGTCATGACCTACGAACAGATCGTCTCGGTCCTGGGGTACGCCGGCAGCAACGAGCGGGCGGTGCGCATCGTCACGGCCGACAGGCAGGAAGTCACCGGCGTGCCCACCAGTGTCGACACCCACATTACCGCCCACGAGGTCTATCTCCACCCGGTCGGCGATGACTCGCTCGAGATCAGCATGAGCCTCGGCGCCATCACCGAGGTCGAACTCCTGTAGCCGCAGCCGGAGCGTCCAGCACCCGGAACCCGGAACCCGGAACCCGGAACTCGGAACTCTTTCCCCCTCATCACACTGTCCCTAAGTTCCGGGCCATGGTCTCTCTTCTGGACATCATCGGTCCCGTCATGGTCGGGCCCTCGTCGTCCCACACGGCGGGGGCCTGTCGTATCGGGCTCTTCGCCCGCGGCCTGGTCGAGGGGCAGCCCGACACCGCCAGGGTCGAGCTCCACGGCTCTTTCGCCCGGACCGGCACCGGCCACGGCACCGACCGCGCCATCGCCGGCGGGCTCCTCGGCTTCTTTCCCGATGACGAGCGGCTGCGGGAGAGCCTGGAACTGGCCGAGAAGGCCGGACTCGCGATCACCTTCGCCAACACCAAGCTCCGGGGCGACCACCACCCCAACACCACCCGGATCACCGTCCATCGCGGCACGCAGCAGGCGGTGGTGACCGGGTCGTCGCTGGGCGCCGGCCGGATCCTGATCACCGAGATCGACGGCTTCGGGGTCGAGGTGACCGGAGCACTGCCCGCGCTGGTCTGCGTCGCGCAGGACGTTCCCGGCATCGTCGCGACGGTCACGTCGGCGCTGGCCCGCTCCGGGGCGAACATCGCCACGATGCGGGTCTCCCGGCGGCAGAAGGGCGGCGACGCGATCCACATCTATGAGCTCGACGGCCCCCCCTCGGCCGAAACCCTCAGCACCGTCGGCGCGATTCCCGCCATCCGCATGCTCCGCTCGATCCCGAGGATCGCCTGATGTACCAGTCGATCGATGAGGCCGTGCTCCGGGCTGAGACCGAGCAGGTCTCGCTCGGCGAGATCGCCCTGCGGGCCGAAGCGGAGGCGGGGCTGCGTACCCGGGCGGAGATCGAGGCGGCGCTCCACCGCGCCCTCGAGGTGATGCGGCATGCCGTCGAGCGCGGTCTCCCGGGTGACCTGCGCAGCGTGAGCGGGCTGGTCGGGGGAGACGCCGCACGGCTCAAGGATGCCCGGGGACCGCTGGCCGGCACGGTCTTCACCGATGTCCTGGCCGCTGCGCTGGCGGTGCAGGAGGTGAACGCCGCGATGGGGGTGATCGTCGCCGCGCCGACCGCCGGCGGCGCCGGCGTGCTCCCCGGCGTCCTGCTCGGCATCGCCCGGCGCCACCCGGTCACCGACGAGCAGCTGGTGCGCGCCCTGGCCACCGCCGGCCTGGTGGGCGCCGTGGTCGCCGTCCGCGCCTCGCTGAGCGGCGCTGAAGGCGGGTGCCAGGCCGAAACCGGTGCCGCGGCCGGGATGGCGGCCGCCGCCGGGGTCGAGCTCCTCGGTGGCACGCCCACCGAGGCGAGCCACGCGGTCGCCCTGACCATGCAGGGCACCCTGGGCCTGGTCTGCGACCCGCTGGGCGGCCTGGTCGAGGTCCCCTGCGTCTATCGGAACGCTTCCGGCGGGGCGATCGCCCTCGCCGGAATCGAGATGGCCCTGGCGGGCATCCGCTTTCCTATCCCGGTCGACGAGGTCATCGACACGATGGGCGAGATCGGCCGGAGCATGGACGTGCGCTACCGCGAGACCGCCGGTGGTGGTCTCGCCGCCACCCCCACCGGCCGTCGGCTGGCGAAGGAACGGCTGGTCCAGATCAAGCCACGGAAGGGCTGAAAACCCTTCCCGAATCGGCCGTTGTGGGGATGAAACAAACTGAAACGTCCCCCCGTACGAAGATCCAATTGGCCGCGGCACCCCGCCGGACCGCTCTCCGCCCTCCTGGTGACGTCGATGCAAATCGAAGCCGGGCCCTCGGTTGGACAACTCGTTGTCGCGATGCTCGGGGCCGTGCCTATCCTGGGGATCATGGGCTGGACGGCAGTGAAGATCTTCGGCCCCATCGGGCAGGCACTGGCCAAGCGCATTGCCGGGGAAGGGCAGGAGAGCCACCTTCACGACCAGCGCCTCGATTCGCTGGTTGCCCAGGTGGACGATCTCCGGCACCAGCTCACCGAAACCCACGAACGCCTCGATTTCACAGAGCGGCTGCTGGCGCAGGGACGCGCGCCCTCGCAGCTCCACGGCGGGGCGGGAGACTGAGCGGATGAACCCGGGCGAATACGTCCCCATCTTCGGGATGCTGACTGGCCTCCTCATCACCGGGCTCTTCTTCTGGACCGGCGTGCAGGTCTTTCGCGGGCCCATTGGCCAGGCGATCGCCCGCCGGATCAACGGGCACCAGGGAGAAGCGCTCACACCCGAGGTGGTCGAGGAGCTGCGGCAGCTGCACGAGCAGGTCGACACCCTGCAGCACCAGCTGGCCGAGACCCAGGAACGGGTCGAGTTCACCGAGCGCCTGCTCGCCCAGGGGCGCGCTCCTGAATCCCTTCCCCGGAGCTGAGGCATGGGTCCTGGCGAGACGATGGGCCTCGTGGCGGTAATGATCGGCGGGTCGCTCATCGTGAGCACCATCGTGAAGGGCGTCATCCAGTTCGCCCGGATCAAGGCGGACTCGCAGTCGGGCGGGCAGCAGCTGGCGGGCGAAGTCTCCGCGCTGCGCGATGAGGTCGCGGCGCTGCGGCATGAGCTGATCGAGACCCACGAGCGGCTCGACTTCACCGAGCGGCTCCTCACCCAGGGGCGGGCCGAACCGCGCGAGGTGCGCTGAGCATGGAAGACATCCTGGCGCTGATCCTGATCTTCGGCGGGGGGACCGCCATCGCGATTTCCTTCAGCCCGGTGGGCAAGGCGATCGCGGACCGGATCCGGGGCCGTACCCTCGACCAGGGCCCCGACCCGGCGGTCTACGAGGAGCTGGAACGGATGCGCACCGAGATGAGCGAGCTGCACGAGCGGGTGGACTTCACCGAGCGGTTGCTCTCCCAGCAGCGGGAGCAGGCCAAGCTGCCCGAAGGACGGTAAGGACCATGGAAGGCGCACTGTTCATCGTGATCGTGTTTGGCGGCGGCATGCTGATGCTGCTGTCCAAGTCCGAGATCGGGCGGGCCATCTCCGACCGGATCCGCGGGGTTCACCCCGGTGGCGGGGCCGACCCGGCGCTCCTCGACGAGGTGGACCGGCTCCGTCACGATGTCGCGGAGCTGCAGGAACGGATGGAATTCGCCGAGCGGCTGCTGGCCTCGAAGCGCGAAGCCGGCAAGCTGGGTGAGAACTGAGCCGGGAGGAACCATGAGCCAGGGCCAGGGCGAAGCGACGACGATTGCGGTGCCTCCGCCACCCCCGGTGCCCCCGACGGCACAGGTCATCGTGCAGGGGCCGACGCCGCCCCCCTGGGTGACGCTGCCGCCCGGCATCACCCTGGTGATCGTGCTCGGCTTCTTCGCCGCCTGCGCCGTGGTCCTCCGGCCCCTCATGGCGGCGCTCGGCCGGCGGCTGGAAGGACGGCGGGAGGCCGATCCCGCGGTGCGCGAGGAACTCAGTCACCTGCGCGCGCGGCTGGAGGAGCTGGAGGCGACCCAGCACCGCGTCCTCGAGCTGGAAGAGCGGGTCGATTTCGCCGAGCGGCTGCTCACCGCCCAGCGGCGGGAGTCCGAGCGGCTCCCGGGAGGGTGACGTGGATTTCGAGACGATGCTCAAGGGCCTGATCCTGCTGACCTTCGCGGTCGCGATCCCGATTGCGGCCTACGCGGCGATCATGGGGATCAAGGGCACCTGGGCGAAGCCGGACCATCCCGAGACGGACCCCGCCGAGCTCGACGCGCTCCGGGACCGGATTGCCGAGCTCGAAGCGAGCCAGCAGCGGGTGGCCGAGCTGGAAGAGCGGGTGGATTTTGCCGAGCGGCTGCTGGTCCAGCAGCGCGACCCGGCCCAGCTCCCGGAAGGCTCGCGATGATCAAGAGGTTCTTCGGGATCGACGGGTTCGACGTCCTGATCCAGGTCGGCATCACCGCGATGATCATGATCGTGGTCGACTCGGCCTCCCACGGTCCCGAGTCCGATGGGGCCCTCGCGATGGTGGTCGCCTGTTCGATGGCGATCCTCGCGTGGCGCCGGAACCGGGCGCTCAAGCACCGCCCTCTGGAGACCACCGGCGAGTACCAGTCGGAGCGGCTGGCGGTGCTGGAGGACCGGGTGGCGGAATTGGAACACGCCGGTAACCGGGTGCTGGAGCTGGAGGAACGGCTGGAATTCACCGAACGGATGCTGGTCCAGGTGCGGGAGCAGGCCGATGCCCGGCTCCTGCCCGGCGATCAGGGGAGGTAACACGACGATGTCCGAGCCATCCCAGGTCTTCCTGATCACCCTCAGCATGGTCGGGGGCGCGTTCCTAGGCTGGAAGCTCTTCGGCCCGCTGGTGCACGCGCTCGCCCGCCGGCTGGAGCGGCGTGCCAGCGGCGACGCCGGACTCGGTGACACCGTGACCGACCTCCAGGCCCGGGTGCACGAGCTGGAGCAGCAGCAGTCCCGGATGCAGGAGCTGGAGGAGCGGCTGGACTTCACCGAACGCCTCCTGGTACAGGCGCGGGCCGAGCTCAAGCGGATCGACACGCCGCCGGAGCCGGTGGACGCCCTGCGGTGAACACGGAGACGCTCGTGGGCATCGTCCTGCTCCTCTCCATCACCACGGTCCTCGGCCTCAGCGCCTGGGCCCTGCTGATGGGTCCCATCGGGAAGGCCATTGCCCGGTGGATCGAGGCGCGCACGCCCAACGCCCACGGGCAGCTCATGGCCGACCTCGCCGAGGTGGAGGCGCGGGTGACGCGGCTGGAACTGGTGATTCGCAAGGCGATGCCGGTGCGGGCCCGGCGTTGGCCCCGCGACGAGACCGATTAGATTGGGCAACAGGCCCGCTCGGGCCGCCCAGCGGAGACGCATATATGCTCAGCAAAGAGGATCTCGAGTCGTTCCTGGACCGGCTCGACGCCGGGACATCGGAAAATGAAGAGCTCGAACCCGGTGTCTGGCTCATCCGGACCACCGCCGGTGCCGAGGTCCTGGTCCACTTCGCGCCCCCGGTCGTGATCCTGCGGGTCGTGATCATGTCGCTGCCCGCCGACCCGGCCCGCCAGGCCGAGCTCTGCCGGCAGCTGCTGGAGTACAACGCCCGCGACCTGGTACATGGGGCCTATGGCCTCGAGGGCGACCGGGTCGTGCTGGTCGATACGCTGGAACTGGAAAACCTCGACTTCTCCGAATTCGAAGCGAGCTTCGATTCGCTGACGCTCGCGCTGGCGACGCACCTGGGCGCTCTGGCGCCGTACCGGGAGTAAGGGTCCATGGGCATCTTCGATCGTCTCTCGACGCTGATCCGGTCGAACATCAACGACCTCATCTCCCGGGCCGAAAACCCGGAGAAGATGCTGAACCAGCTCATCGGGGACATGAAGGGGCAGCTGGCCAAGGCCAAGCAGCAGGTCGCCTCCGCCATCGCCGACGAAAAGAAGCTCCAGGCCGACGCCGAAGCCATGAAGAAGCAGGCCGAGGACTGGGAGCGGCGCGCCATGCTCGCGGTGCAGGAAAACCGCGACGATCTCGCCAAGCAGGCGCTGCTGCGCTACAACGAGGCCATGCAGGGCGCCCAGTCGCTGCACGAGACCTGGGTCAAGCACAAGGCCGAGACCGAGTCCCTCAAGGGCTCGCTCCGCCAGCTCAACGACAAGATCGAAGAGGCCAAGCGCAAGAAGAACATCCTGATCGCGCGCGCCCGCCGGGCCGAGGCCCAGCAGCGGATCCAGGAGACGATGTCGGGGATGTCCGACAAGTCGGCCTTCGAGTCGTTCGAGCGGATGACCGAGAAGATCGAGCAGCAGGAGCGGAAGGCCATCGCCGCCGCCGAGCTCCAGAACGAGTTCGAGGGCGACACCCTGATGCAGCAGTTCCAGGCGCTGGAGTACAAGGGCGCCCCCGACCAGCAGCTCCTCGAGCTCAAGGCCCGCATGGGCATGATCGGCCCCGGGGGCGGCGGTGCCGCGAAGCAGCTCGGCAAGGGCGAGACCGTCGAGGCCGAGCTGGTCGAGGATCACGAGGACGAGAAGAAGTAGGCGGGGAACAGTGGCCGTTAGCCGTTAGCCATTAGCCATTAGCTCTAGGGGCGGCCCTGCCGGGCGGCCCCTTCTGCTTTTGGTTGGCATCGTCTTCCGCTCTTATTACCTTCACCCGTCCTTCCACCCCAGCCTGGATCGGGCGACGATCTGGCTAACGGCTAATGGCTAACGGCTAACGGCTCCCATGCACGGACAGCGCTTCCTGATTCTCGCCGACGGCGAATTCGGTCCCCTCACCTCCAAGACGGCCAACTCGGTGATCCGCTACCTCCCCGATCGCATCGTGGGAGTGGTCGATCGCCTCACCGCCGGCAGGACGGTGCAGGACGTCCTCGGCTTCGGCGGCGCGATCCCGGTCTTCGACAACATGAAGGACGGGCTGGCCCGGAAGCCCGACGCGATCCTCGTGGGCATCGCGCCGGTCGGCGGCAAGCTCCCCGAGGAGTGGCGCCAGTGGCTCCTCGAGGCGATCGACCAGGGATGCACCATCTGGAGCGGGCTCCACACCTTCCTCAGCGACGATCCGCTGCTGCGTGACCGGGCCGAGCAGCGCGGGGTCGAGATCCACGACCTGCGCCGCCCGCCGATCGACATTCCGGTCGCCTCCGGCAAGGCCAAGGCGGTCGATCCCTTCGTGATCCTGACGGTGGGCACCGACTGCAACGTCGGCAAGATGACCAGCCAGCTCCAGATCACGAAGCTGCTCAACCAGGCCGGCCACCGCACCCGCTTCGTGGCCACCGGCCAGACCGGCATCATGATCGAGGGGTGGGGCATCGCGGTGGACGCCGTGGTGGCCGATTTCATCGCCGGCGCCGCCGAACGGCTGGTGCTCGACGGCAGCAAGGATGCCGACATCGTGCTGGTCGAGGGGCAGGGGAGCCTCAATCACCCCGGCTACTCCGGCGTCACCTGCGGCCTGCTGCACGGCAGCTGCCCCGACGCCCTGATCCTCTGTCACCAGGCCACCCGCGAGTACATCGGTGACTATCGCAAGGCCGCCTGGCTCAGGATCCCGCCGCTCTCCGAGTACGTGAAGCTGTACGAGACCGTCGCCAACTTCGTGCACCCCACGAAGACCATAGCGATCTCGCTCAACACCTACGATCTCGACGAGGACGCCGCCCGCAAGGCGTGTGAGGCGGCCAGCCGTGAGACCGGCCTCCCGTGCACCGACCCGGTGCGCTTCGATCCCGCGCCCCTGGTCAATGCGGTGGTGCAGGCGCGGGCGGCCTATGTGGCGGGGCGCGCCCGGCGCTAGGTCGTGACCGCCGCGCTCACCATCGAAGGGCTGGCCAAGCGGTACCCCGGGCCGCCCGAGATCACCGCCCTCGCGGGCGTCGATCTCGAGGTGCGGCCCGGTGAAATTTTCGGGCTCCTCGGCCCCAACGGCGCCGGGAAGACCACCACCGTCGGGGTCTGCACCACCCGGGTGCGCGCCACCGGTGGGCGGGTCCTGGTTCAGGGACTCGACGTCGTCGCCGAGCCCGGCGCCGTGAAGCGCCGGATCGGCGTCGTCACCCAGCAGAACACCCTCGACCGGGCCTGCACCCTCCGCGAGAACCTCTACTACCACTGCCGCTTCTTCGGCTTCACCGCCCGCGACGCCCGCGCCCGGGCCGACGAGCTGCTCGAGCGTTTCCGCCTGCTCGACCGGGCAGGGGCCATGCCGCTCACGCTCTCCGGCGGGCTGGCCCAGCGGGTACAGATCGCCCGCGCCATCGCCCACCGGCCCCAGGTGCTCTTTCTCGACGAGCCCACCGCCGGGCTCGACCCGCAGAGCCGGCTCGCCCTCTGGGAGTTGGTGGCGAGTCTCCGGCAGGACGGGCTCACCGTCCTGCTCACCACCCACTACATGGAAGAGGCCGACCGGCTCAGCGACCGGGTCGCCATCATCGACCATGGGAAGGTGCTGGTGACCGGGACGCCGGCGGAGCTCAAGCGCACCGTCGGGAGCGGCACCGTCATCCAGGTGCAGCTCGACCGCGCGGATGACTCGCTGGCGGGCCGGGTGCGGGCGCTTCCCGGCGTGAGTGACGTGGAGCCGGTGCCGCAGGGGCTGCGGGTGCTGGCGCAGGGGCGCGAGGGGCTGGTGTCGGCGCTGGTGGAGCAGGTGATGCCCTACGGGCTGCGCGACCTCGCCATCGCCGAGCCGACGCTGGAGACGGTGTTCATCAAGCTGACCGGGCGGGACCTCCGTGACTGAGCATCCCTGGCGCGGCTATCTCCAAGCCTTCTGGGGCATGATCCTGCGCGACCTCACCGTGCTCCGGCGCGGGATCGCGCCCTTCGTGCTGCGCACGGTGATGAACCCGCTCCTCTTCGTGTTCATCTTCACCTACGTGATGCCGCGGATCGGGCAGGGGGTCCAGACCGGCGCCGCCGGCGTGACCTACGCCACGATCGTCGTGCCGGGGCTCGTCGCCGTCGGCATGGTGTTCCAGGGCATCTCGGCGGTGGCGCTGCCGCTCTCGATCGAGCTGGGCGCCACCCGGGAGATCGAGGACCGGGTGCTCGCGCCGCTGCCGGTGCAGCTCGTCGCCATCGAGAAGCTGGTCTTCGGGGCGGCGCAGGGCGTGCTGGCGGGCGCGGTGGTGTTCCCCCTGGTCTACGCGATTCCCGCGACGCCGGTCAGTGTGCACGTCGCCAACTGGCCGCTCCTCATCACCGTCCTCCTCCTCGCCAGCCTCACCTCCGGCGCGCTGGGCCTCGCGCTCGGCACCATCGTCCGGCCGCAGCAGATCGGCCTGATGTTTGCGCTGGTGGTCGTGCCGATCACCTTCCTTGGCTGCGTGTACTACCCCTGGGCCATGCTCCACCCGGTTCGCTGGCTCCAGGTGCTGGTGCTGATCAATCCGCTGGTGTATATGAGTGAGGGGCTCCGCGCGGCGCTGACCCCGGACCTGCCCCATATGCCGGTCTGGGCCTTTCTCGGCGCGCTCACGGCCGCCACCGTGATCCTGGGAGGCATCGGCGTCCGCGCCTTTGTGCGGCGCACGATTTCCTGAGCCCAGTTCGGGCATATGGGCCGATCGGCCGGGGCGGGTGTGTGGCCCCGGGAGAGGAGTGACGTCCCTTTGGGCATGAACCGCCTCGCCCAGGTTCCCCACCGGGCACCCACCGGAGTCACCGCCAGCCTCGTGAGCGGGTTCGCCCACGGGCTCATCTTCCTGCTCCTCATCTGGCAGGCCGGCCCCGCCGTGGTGCGGGAGCTCGATCACCTGCTTCCCGCCCTGTATCTCTACGCCCCCGACCGCCGGCCCTCGGAAATCCGGGAGATGCGGATCCCGATTGCGGCTCCCCCGGGTGCCCCCGAGGGCATTGACCTCCCGGTCCGCCCCTCCGCGCCCGGGCGCGAGACCGCGCCCTCCGTGACGCTCCAGGCGGGCCTCGCCCCGCCGGGACGGACCAGCTTCCGGATCGACTCCGTCTTCAGCGCCGTCGCGGTCGACTCGGAGGTGGTGCGCTATCCCAGCGCCGCGCCGATCTATCCCCAGGACCTGCTGGAGCAGGGGTTCGAGGGAAGCGTCGATGCCGAGTTCGTGGTGGATACCACCGGGCGGGTCGACCTGGGGACCATCAAGGTGCTGGAGAGCGCCGACGAGGAGTTCAGCGCCTCGGTGGAGACCGCCCTGGCGGGGGCGCTCTTCCGGCCGGCCTGGCGCAACCTCCGCAAGGTGCGCCAGCTGGTGCGGCAGCGCTTCACCTTCCGGATCTACCGCGGCCCCGACAGCGTCCGGTCTTGAGGCGCCAGGGCACCTTTCAAGCACGCAGACAGCAAATCACCAAGCACACGAAGGCACGAAGAGCACGAAGATGATCTCTTCGTGCTCTTCGTGTGCTTCGTGATTGCTGTTGCGGTTCGCTGGTTCTAGAAATCCCGCCGGCTGAATCGCCGGCTCCCCCACGCCAGCGGAATCGCCATCCACGCCGACAGCGCCAGGACCGCCAGCCCGATGCCGAGCGGCGTGCCCAGCACCCGCTGGAAGACCGCCCCGGTGTAGCCCAGCAGCGCGGAGATGTCGAGTGCGAAGAGCAGCACCACCCGTCCCAGGTCGAGCGGGTTGAGCAGCGTGAGGGCGAGCAGCGGCCCCTCGAGCGGGTAGTCCGCCAGCAGGGTTGCGACCAGCAGGACCAGCCCGTCGTACAGCACCGCGCACCCCAGCCACACCAGCAGCGCCGCCCCGAAGCCGCGGGCCCGGTCATCGAACCGGAGCGCCAGCACGAAGGCGATCGCGGTGAACACCGCCGTGAGCATGATCCCCGTGCCCAGCAGGACCGCCGTGGCCGCGAGCGAGATCGACGCCTCGTGCGCATGCAGCAGGAAGGGCAACCCCAGCCCGAGCCCCAGGGCGGCCGCCAGCGGAAAGGCGAGCCCGCCCCACAGCCCCGCGAACATCGCCCGGCGGCCCACCGGCTGCGCCAGCAGCAGCTCGATGAACTCCCGGGCGTTGTAGAGGTACATCGTCCCGAACATCAGGGAGACCAGGGGCACCAGGATCAGCACCACGTTGAGCAGGCTGAGCACCACCCGCGGCCCATCCCCGCCCAGGCGGAACAGTCCCTCGGTGAGCAGCAGGAGGGTGATGGCGTAGGCGATGACCCAGCGGTTCCGCGTCAGGTCGCGCAGCTGGTAGCCGAGAATCTTCCGGGCCTGGGTCATCGGTCGTTCTCCCGCATCAGGGTGGCCACCGCGCGTTCCAGCCGCTGCTCGCCGGTGAGGGCCCGCAGCTCCGCCACCGCGCCGTGGAACCGGACCCGCCCCTCGAGCAGGAAGACGATGTCGTCGGCGATCTCCTCGAGCTCCGCCAGCGTATGCGAGGCCAGGAGCACCGTCGCGCCTCGCGCGCGGCACTCGGCGACCAGGTCCTTGAGGACGCCGCTCGCGATCGGGTCGAGTCCCGCGGTCGGCTCGTCGAGGATGAGGAGCTCCGGCTGGAAGAGGAACGCCACCACCGCCGAGAGCTTCTGCCGGGTGCCGCCGGAGAGCGTGCGCACCGGCTTCCCCAGCTCGCCCGCCAGCCGGAAGCGCTCCACCAGCGGGCCCGGGTCGGCGGGGGTGGCCGGGCGGAGGTCCTGCACCATCCGCAGCACTTCGTGCCCGGTCAGGTTGCCGGGGAAACTCGCCGCCTGCGGCATGTAACCCAGCTGGTGCCGGTACCGCTCGTCGCCGTTGACGTGGGTGCCGAGCACGGCGAGGTGGCCGGCATCGGGGTAGACCAGGCCGAGCAGCGACTTGATGAACGTCGACTTGCCGGCCGCGTTCGGCCCCACCAGGCCCGTGACCCGGCCACGGGGCAGGGTGAGGTCCAGCCCCTTCAGCACCTCCAGCCGGCCGAAGCGCTTGGTCAGGCCCCGGGCATGGATGGCATCGGTCATGAGGTCGTCTCCAGGGCCGGTGGCACCATGAGGGGGTGATGGTCGATCATGGTCGCCGGGGTCAGCACCGGCGCCACCCGTTCGGCGGCATCCAGCACCGAGACGAAGAAGCTCCGGAGCAGGATCAGGGTCGGCGGGTTCTGCTGCACGATCAGCGAGAAGAGCCGCACCGGGGCGAAGGGTACATCGCCGACCCCGTCCCGGTCGAGGTCGTAGCCGCGATAGCGGTCCCAGTAGTTCCCCTCGAACCGGCTGTCGGCGTTGCTGCTGTTGGTGCTCACGTCGAAGGAATTGCTCTCGAACCGGTTCCCCACGAAGCTGGTGGCCTGGGCATCGGCCATCACCCGGACCGCCCAGCCGTTGTCCCGGAAGCGGTTGCTGTCGACCGCGACCCGGTTGGTCCCCTCGAGATAGAGGGCGGTGGTGTTCGCGGCGAAGCGGTTGCCCACCAGTCGGCTGTCGGTCAGCTCCTTGAGAATCAGGGCGTACGACGCGTTCCCGGTGCTCCGCTCGAAGCTGTTGCCCGCCATGGTGACCCGGCGGCTGTACATCACCGCGGTGCCGGCGTGGTTCGCCGCGAAGCGATTGCCCTGGTAGTGGCAGTCGTCCGAGAACATGAAATGCAGCCCGTAGCGCAGGTTGCCGTCGCTGGTGTTCCGGGCCACCTCGGCATGGGTGGTGAACTCGAAGTAGATCCCGTCCCGGTGCCCGCCCAGGGTGTTCCCGGTGATCGTGAGGCTGTCCGACTGCCAGGAGTGGATCGCGTTGCCGGAGAGCGCCTCGCGCGTGCCGGTGCCGACGATGCGGTTGTCCCGCACCGCGCACCCGGTGGTCTTCGCGAGGTAGACGCCGAAGAAGGTCCCCAGCAGGGTGTTCTTCTCGATCACGCAGCCGCGGCTTCCGGTCACCCGGATGGCGGCCCGATCCTCGCTCGAGACCGGGACCATGTCGCGGATGGTGATCCCGCGGAGCGTCACGCTGTCCGCGGTGATCGTGAAGACCTGATGGTCTCCCCCGTGGAAGATCGCGGCACCCAGCCCCTGGATGACGACCCGGTGGGTCACCAGGATCTCGGGCTCATGATAGTCGCCGTCCGCCACCAGGATCGTGTCCCCGTCCTGCGCCTGCGCCAGCGCTGCCGTGAGCGTCGGCACGGCGGTCCCCGGCCGGACCGTGAGGGTCCGGCGGGGTGCGGCCGCGAGCAGGGCGAGGAGGAGGAGCATCAGCTCCGGCCGGCGTGATCGTGGGTCGGGTGATGCTCCGTGACCCAGGCCCAGCTGACCAGCTCGCCGCCGCGGGCCGACCGGATGCTGTCGGACTGGGCGCCGGGAGTCAGGGCGGCGAGCCCGCTTGCCATCGGGGTCTGGAGGGTGTCGCTCCGGAGATAGATCGCCGAATCGGCCGCCATCCACCCGTGGGTCACGAAGTCCATGACCCAGGCGCCCTTCACCGGGGCCGGGTTGTCGGCCAGCCACGCCGCCATGCAGCCTACATCGTCAAAGACGAACACCTTGCCGGTCTTCGTCATCACCTCGGCGGCGTAGCGCGGGTCGGCGATGGTCATGTGGCAGTGGGCGCAGGGCTCCTCCCCGAGCGCGATCGGGCGGGGGCCCGCGGGAGCGCAGGCGCCCGCAGCGGCCAGCGCCGCGACCGGGAGGAGCCGGGCCGCGCGCCACTCACGGAACAACAGCCACGCGCCGACGGCGAGGGCCGCGATCGCGACCCACCCGCCGGAGGCGGGCCAGCTGGTCGCATGGAAGTTGAGGAGCTGCTTCCCCCCGATCACCGGGGGCTGGTAGCTCATCCCGGGGATCTTGATGATGGCGTCGGGGGCCAGGTTGTGCCCGTAGTCGTAGCCCCACTTGTAGAAGTCGGCCAGGCCGGCGAGGGCGCCCACGGTGAACGTCACCACCCAGGTGGCGAGGAGCGCCCGCTTGCCGCTCGCCGCCGCCGCCACGCCCAGGCCGATCAGGCCGGCGAGGAGCCACGGCATGTAACGCAGCTCGGGAATGTCCTCCGGGGTGATGACCTTCATCCCGATGTAGTGATTCAGGTTGTTGATGCTGTTCAGGTCCTGCGGCTTCTCCCCCACGATCCGGCTCACCCCGATGTAGAGGCCCAGTCCTTCGGGGTACTGCGGGGCGTCGAGGCTGATGTGCCAGAGCGGGAGCAGGTAGATGAGCGACAGGCTCAGGGCACAGGCGGCGAGGAGGAGTCGGGAGGAGCGTTTCATACGATCGTCCAGGGCTGGCGGTGCGGGGAGGCCCGGGAGGGCCTCCCCGCACGCGCGTTCGTCACTTCGGGGTATTGAAGGTCAGCTGGGTGCCCGATCCCCTGGGCGAGACCCGGATGTAGCCCTGCATTTCCTGGTGCAGTGCCGAGCAGAAGTCGGTGCAGTAGAAGGGGAAGACTCCCGCCCGCTCCGGCACCCACGCGATGGTGCGGGTCTGGCCCGGCATCACCAGCGCCTCGGAGTTGTTCGCCCCGGTCACCGCGAAGCCGTGCGGGACGTCCCAGTCCTGCTCCAGGTTCGTGACGTGCCAGTACACGCTGTCCCCCACCTCCACGCCCTCGATGTTGTCCGGGGCGAAGTGGCTGCGGATCGCGGTCAGGTAGACGTGCACCACGTGGCCATTCTTCACCACCCGCGCTTCCTTCTCGCTCTTCACGCCATGCGGGTCCTTGTTGTCCGTCAGGAGGAAGGTCTTGATCTGCTGCTCCCGGATCTTCGAGGCCGCGATCGCCTGGGCGTAGTGCGGCTCGCCGATGGTCGGGAAGTCGAGCAGCATCTTCATCTTGGCGCCGGTGATGTCGATCAGCTGCGCCGACTGGGTCAGCTCCGGGCCGGTCGGGAGGTAGCGGTCCTTGGTGATCTTGTTGAGCGCGATCACGTACTTGCCGTCGGGGTGGCGGGTGTCGCCGCCCGGCACGAGCAGGTGGCCGATCGCGTAGTAGGTCGGGATCCGGTCGAGCACCTTGCAGGTCTTGAAGTCCCACTTCACGATCTCGCTCGACACGAACATCGAGGTGTAGGCGTTCCCCTGGTCGTCGAATTCGGTGTGCAGGGGGCCGAGGCCCGGCTGCTGCACCTCACAGGAATTCACCGCCTCGTACTTGAGCACCGGGATCCCCGCGATCTCCTTCTCGAACGCCTTGTCGGCGATCGCCTTCTGCATCTTGGTGAAGGAATGCACCGGGATGACGGTGGCGAGCTTGCCACCCCCGACGATGTACTCGCCCGACGGATCCACGTCCACGCCATGGGGCGACTTCGGGGTCGGGATGAAGTAGATCATGCCGGGGCAGTCGGCCGGCTCCAGCACCTTCTCGCTGGTCAGCATCTCGCTATGGGCCACGTCCGCCTCGTCCACCCAGTTGTGGGCGTACTTGGTCGGCCAGGTCTTGGCCTTGCCCGCCGCCACGCACTGCTCCGCCTGCTTCCAGTTCACCGCGGTGATGTAGTCCTTGTCGAACTGGGAGGCGTTCCGCTCCTTGAGCGTGTTCGCCTGTTCGGTATTGTAGTTGGTGAAGAAGGCCCAGCCATGCGACGGGCCCTTGCCCGGGCGGGCCAGGTCGTAGTCGAAGCCGGGCATGTGGATCTGGAAGGCCAGCGCCAGCTTCCCGCTCTTCGGGTCGACGCTGACGAACCCGATCTGCCCGCCGAAGTTCTCCTTGTACGTCGCGATCGGCACGTCCTTCTGCGGCGTCGGCACGCTGAAGCGGGTGGCCGTCACCACGTACTCCGTCCCCTGGGTCACGAAGGGGGAGGCGTGGTTGCCCGCGGCATTCGGGATTTCGATGATCTCCTTGGTGTTCATCTCGGCGAGGTCGATCCGGGCCACCCGCGGGGTGTTGTTCCCGTTGATGAACAGCCAGCGGCCGTCATTCATCCCATCGGTCTTGGAGAGCGAGGGGTGGTGCGAGTCATCCCACGGCACGAAGCCGTAGCTGGTGTTGAGCATCGGCTTCGACTGCTCGCTGTAGCCGTACGCCTTCTCGGCGTCCTGCGAGAACACCGGGATCACCCGGAAGAGCCGCCCAGAGGGGAGCCCGTACACGCTCACCTGGCCGGAGAAGCCGCCCGAGGCGAACATGTAGAAGTCGTCGTACTTGCCCGGGGCGACGTACACCTTGCTGGCGGCATCGCCGCTGCCGCCGACCGGGGTGGCTTGCTTTGCGCAGGCGGCCGCGGCACCGAGCAGGAGCAGCGCGCTGCCCTGGGAGAGCCGGCGGAACGAATGAGAGAGGGACATGGATCGGGTCTCCTGAAGCGGGTCAGCTTCCGGTGGTGGCGGACTGGGTCCGGAGGTATTCGACCACCTCGCGGGCCTGGTCCTGGGTCAGGCCAAGGTTCGGCATCTGGGTCATGTGTTCGGCAAGGAGCTGTCGGGCGACGGGGTGCTTCGTGTACATCTCCTCGGGGTTGAGGATCATGTTCATCACGTAGGCGGGAGTCCGCTTGCCCACCACCCCACCCAGCGCCGGTCCCACGTAGCGCTCGGTCATCTTGTGGCAGGCCATGCACTTCCCCTCGAAGGTCTTCTTCCCTGCCTCGGCCTTCTCATGGTCCACGCTGGCGCCGAGCTCGATCGCGGTGGTGACTGGCCCGATGCCGTTCTCCATCTGGAAGGCCGTCAGCTCGCTCGCGGGCTGCGCCGGCGCGGCGTCGGCCGGGGCCGCATCGGGCTTGGCGCCGCCGCTGCAGGCGCCGAGCAGGGAGAGGGTGGCCAGCAGCACCACGGTCGAGTGTCGCATATCAAGTCCTTTAAGACTGAGTGGATCGGGTATCGTGGGGGGCGAACCTAAGGGCTTGTTCATTCGGCGAGGTTGAACGGCAAGTGAAGTCCTCTTCATGGTCCTTGTCGTGCCCCCTGTTGACGTGGAATCGCCACTTGCCACGGCCAACAGTATAGCGATATTCCCATGAACATATGATATTATAGATCGTGAAAGATCTCTAAAGACTCAGGTAACGATGCTTTCCCAGACCGCCGAATACGCACTCCGCGCCGTCCTCACCCTCGCCAGCGAACCAGGCGGGCAGCTCGGCGCCGCCCAGCTCGCCGATCGGCTCGATGTCCCGCGCAACTATCTCTCGAAGACCCTGCACCAGCTGGCGCGGGCCGGCGTCCTCGAGTCGACCCGCGGCAAGACGGGGGGATTCCGCCTCGGGCGCAATCCCGAGCGCATCACGCTGCTTGATGTGGTCCAGCCCTTCGACGACATCACCGGCCGCCGCGTCTGCCTCCTGGGCAAGCCGGTCTGCAGCGACCACTCTGCCTGCGCGGCCCACACCAAGTGGAAGACCGTCTCCGAGCGGAATGCCGACTTCTTCCGCGACACCACCGTGGCGGACCTCACGAAGTAGTCCGCCCCTCGCCGAACGCCTTGATCCGGGGCCAGAACAGCCCGATGAACGTCGCGCCCCCGAGGATCACCGCCAGCGTGCCGCCCCGCTGAACGCCCACCGTTCCGGCCAGCGCCCCCAGCGCGCCCACCGCCGCTCCGCCCAGCACCAGCGACGCCGCCACACCACCGGCCAGGGGAGAACCCCTCGGCTCGCCCGCCGCGTGCTTGGGCAGCATCCAGTAGGCTGTTCCCATCACGAACGGCAGTAACCAGCCGAAGAGCATCAGGTGCACGTGCGCCGCCCGGAGGCGCACGATCCAGGGCGAGGGCCACGGCTCCGCACCCAGCAGCCACGCCCCGATCGCGCCACCGACAAGCAGGGCGAGCAGCGAGCCGCGGAGCATGAGGGTCGAGAGGCGCGGCATTCAGGTGGCCCGGATCCGGGGCCAGAGGAGCAGGAGCACCAGCGCGAGTCCGCCGAGTTGGAGAAGTGCCGAGACCACCAGCGGCCATGCGGGGCCGCCGAAGCCGAGCCGCCAGCTCTCACCCAGCAGCCGCAGCACCAGGCCGACGTTGATGAGCACCAGGGCTCCCCACCCCAGGCGGTCGTCGCCCCGGGGCGGCTGGCTCCGGTGCCGGGGGAACATCCAGAAGGCGACGCCGCTGATCAGCTGGAGCAGCCACCCGACGGTCAGGAGGTGGATGGCGCCGAGGTGCAGGGCGGCCGCGGGCAGGGCGGGGAAAAGGCTCGTGGGGCGAAGCTGCAGCAGCTCGAGCACCAGCCCGAGTGCCAGGGCGACGAAGCCGGACTTGATGAACCAGCGGGAGAGCGGGGGCATCCGGTTCTTCTCAGTGACCCCCGAAGATGCCGATCAGGATCTCCACCGCGATCAGGATGATGACGACCCACTCGAGCAGTTCCATGCGCTGCGTCGCCGCCCGGTCCGAGAGCTTCTGGTAGATGCTCTCGATGGTGGCCAGCTTCTGGGTGATCGCGGTATCGAGCGCTTCGAGCTGGAAGCGGCGGGAAGCGAGGCGATAGATCCGCGCCAGGTACTCCTCGCCGAAGACCTTGAGGGCGTTGGTCACCCGCTCGAGGAGGACCGCGCTCTCGAGCTGGAGCTCCGCAACCCGGCGCACGTCGCTGGCCACGCTCCGGAGCACGAACCGCCGCAGGAAGCCCGGGGCCGGACCCAGGAGGTGGTAGGAGCGCTCGATGGCCTGGTCGAGCTGGAGGTCGAGCCAGCGCATCTCGAGCAGCTGCACGTTGGCGAACTCGAGCACCGCCCGGACGTCCTCCGGGTCGGGATCCACCACGAAGGCGGCGTCCCAGTCGACCAGGGTGACGTCCCGCGGGCCAAAGGAAATCCGGATCTCGGTCGCCGCGGTGACCTCTTCGGGTGAGAGGCCGCCGGCATCGGGCCGGAGGATCTGGGCGATTTGCGCATGGTGGATGTCGCAGAATGCCTGCGCGGTGACGTCGCCAAGCGGCTCCCGAATGCCGATGATCGTGTAGTCCTCCGTGTACTCGGCCACCCGCGGCTTCTGCGCGGCGCTCCCGACCGATTGCAGCAGCGACTCCACCCGCTGGCGGGCATCCTGCCGGAGCGTCTCCGAGCGCCGGAGGGCCAGGCTGGCGCTCCGGACCTCGTCCAGTCCTCCCGGGACCTTGTATTCATAGGCGACCGAGGCCGCCCCGAAATCGTAGAGCACCAGGTCGACCACCGGCTCATTCCCCCAGGCGCCGTGCGGCAGGGAGGCGCCTTCCTGGGACACCCGGAGCGGGGCCGGCCGATACTGGAAGAAGGACGTCGCCCGCCCACGATGCCGGAAGATCTGGCGCTCCGCCCCTGCCAGGCTCCGCTCGGCGGCGTCCAGGTCTACCGAAAGAGCTACCTCGAAGACGAAGATGGGGTGGATCTCCGGCATGCGATGTTACTCCGTCTTCATACTGTAATCACGCACGAGGAACAAGATTGTTCCTGCGTCGCAGACTGCAGGGAGGCAGATATGAAAGTCATGTCCCAGAGCGAAGCCGGCCAGCGGCTCGCCAGAGGCATTGCGCTCGCTGCCCGCGAAGTCCCTCTCGTCCTCGCGATCACCCCCGGAGGGGCGGCGGTCAGTGCCGAGGTGGCCGCTTCGCTCGGCGCCGAGCTCGATGTCCTCACGGTCGTGCGGCTCGAGGTGCCGGGCCGCATGCATTCCACCTTCGGTGCGGTGGCGGATGGGGCGGTGTTCCTCCAGCCCGACCGAGTCCGGGAGCTGGAGCTTCCCGGCGACTACGTCGACTCGCTCGCCTCGCTGGCGCGGACCGACGTCGAGCGGATCACCAGCGCCCGGCGGGGGCATGAGTCCGCCATTCCGCTCGCCGGCCGCACGATTGCCCTGGTCGACGACGGTTCCGCCGATGCCACCCTCATGATGGGGGCGGTCACCGCGCTGCGCCGGAGTGGGGTCAAGCGGATCATCGTCGCGTCGCCTGAAGTGGCGCTCGAACTCGGTGACTTCCTGGCCCGCGCCGCCGACGAGCAGGTGGTGCTCGACCGGATCGGTGCCGGCACCCAGGTGCGCGATCCCTCGTTCTCCCACACGACCGAGCACGATATCCTGGACCTGGTCCGCCGCAATCGCCAGTCCGGAGCCTCCGCCCGGCCTCTCTGAGTGGCAATGTAGGAGTCGCGCGTGCCCGGCGCGAGCACCCCTGCAAAGAACCGCCCCGGTCTTGAGGCCGGGGCGGTGTGCTTGGGACCAGCGGAGAGTCTCAGCCCTTGATGAGGATCTTGTTCTTCACTGCGACTTCCGCCTTGGGGACCCGAATGGTCAGGATGCCATCGGTGTAGACGGCCTCGACCTTGTTCGGCTCCACGGGTTTGGGCAGCCGGATGGTGCGGACGAACTTCCCGGCTTCCCGCTCCTCCCACAGCATGTGCTCATCCTTCTCGGTGGTCTTCGTCTCGCGGTGCCCCGTCACGGTCATGATCCCGCCTTCCAGGTGCACGTCGAGATTCTCCTTTGGCACACCCGGCACTTCGGCGCGGAGGATGAACTCCTTCTCCGTCTCGGTCAGGTCGAGCGCGGGCATCCAGGTCCCTTCCATCGCCTTGCGGATGGGTTCGAAGTTCAGGGCGGGATAGGCGAGCGGCGCGTTGAAGATCCGATCGAAGACCTCGTCGAAATCGCGGGTGAGGGTGGGGGTGCCAAGCGGCTTGGTGAGTTTCATAGGTCCCTCCGGTGGGCTGATCCTGCAAAGCCTGTTGCAGGCGGGATCAACCTAACAACTCGGCGGTGAAACGACCCTGAAATCCCCGCGAAATCCCGCTCAGGGCTTCCGGGTGGGCCGGATCCAGGCGTGGCTGATCGCCCAGACGTACGCCGCGACGTCGATGACTTCGTTGTCGTCGAGCGGGCTCCACCCCCGGATCGGCATCGCGTTGCCGCGGGTGGATACCTCCCTGGGGATGCCGTGCAGGATGCGCGAGCGGATGCCCTCGAAGCTGTCCTCGCCGTGGAGCCAGATCCCCTGGGCCAGCGGGGCCCCGCTGTCGGTGCCGACCCCCTCGACCCCGTGGCAGGCGGAGCAGTTGGCCGCGCCGTGGAAGAGCGCGCGTCCCCGGGCGATGGCGGAATCGGTAACCGGAGTCGGCCGCTTCAGTTTCGGCGGCGTGGTGTCACGAACCTGGGCGTGGAGCGGGGTCGCGGCGAGCAGCAGGAGGGCGAACAGTGGGGCGCGCATGGTGGCCTCGAGGGCCGGGGTGTACCTGCAATATGGGCCCGGAGTAATGAAGGGGAGGCCGCTAATCCGACGAGTTCTGGTTCATTGGCGGTGGGGACTCCCGCCGCGCGAATCTGCGGCTAGTCGTCCTTGAGCATCCGCTTCGGCGGATCATCGAGGTCGTCGAACTGGCCGTGCTTCGCGGCGATCATGAAGCCCACGGCGAACACCACCATCAGGCCGAGCACCACCGGGACCAGGATGATCAGCGCCTGCATGCTTCCTCCTTGCGGACCACCCGCTCGACCCGGGCGGCGTTCCAGATGATGCTGATGCTCGAGAGCGGCATGAGCACGGCGGCGACCAGCGGATTCACCCATCCCGCCGCCGCGGCCACGACCGAGAGCACGTTGTAGACGATCGACTGCACCTGGCTCCGGCGGATCGCGCGTTCGGCGGCGCGCGCGGCCCGGATGCCGGCCACCACCGGGCGGAGCGATCCATTCGCCACGATCCCGTCGGCCACCAGCAGGCTGCTCGCCGCCCCCCCCGACATCGCGATCCCCACATCGGCCGCGGCCAGCGCGGGCCCGTCGTTGAGGCCGTCCCCGGCGAACAGTACCGGCTTCCCCTCGGCCTGCCGGAGGCGGATCCACTCGGCCTTGTCCTCGGGTGTGAGCCGCGCCGCCACGTTGCGGATGCCGGCCTGGCTCGCGATCCGGCGTCCCACCGCCTTGTGGTCACCGGTGAGGAGCGTGGCACCGATCGCGAGCCGGTCGAGGTCTGCCACCGCGAGGGCGGTGTCGGGACGGATGGTGTCGCCCAGCTCGATGCGGGCGGTCGGCTCCGCCGCGCCCTCCCGGCGGAGTTCCACCACTCCCGGGCCGCCGCTGGCCAGCTCCCAGCGCTCCCCGTCGACCATGCCGGTGATGCCGGCGCCCGCGGTCTCGTGGACGTCCTCGGCCTGGGGGAGCGGGATGCCGCGCTTCGCCGCTTCGGCGGTGATCGCCCGGGCGATGGGATGCACGCTGTACCGCTCCAGGCCCGCCGCAATCCGGAGCGCGGCCCGGTCGGCGTCGATCACCTCCACCGCGCCCATGGTGGCGGTACCGGTCTTGTCGAGCCCGGCGACCCGGACCCGGCCCAGGGCCAGGAGCGCGTCTCCGGAGCGCAGCAGCAGGCCGCGCCGGGCGGCGGCGCCCAGCCCGGCCGCGGCGGCGAGTGGCTGCGCGAGCGCGAGGGCGCAGGGGCAGGCCACCACCAGCACCGCGACGGTGCGCGAGATGGCCGTCCCGGCATCCCGCGCCAGCCACCAGCCCACGAACGTCAGGACCGCCACCAGCAGCGTCGCGGCGGTGAACCACGGCGCGATCCGGTCGGTGGAGCTCGGCGCCATCTCCCGGTCCTGCGAGGACTGGAGCGACTGGGCCATGCGATGCACCACGGTCTCGTCGCCCACCGCCTCGACCGCGATGGTGAGCGCACCATCGAGCAGCAGGGCGCCGGCCACGACCCGGTCGCCGGGGCCCACCAGGACCGGGGCCGCCTCACCGGTCACCAGCGCCATCCGTACCTGGCCCGAGCCCTGCACCACGACGCCGTCGGCGGCGAATTCCTCGCCCGAGCCGACGTCGACCCGGTCGTCCAGCCGCAGTTCGGAGACGCTCACCGTCTCGATCCGCTCGTTGTCCTCGTCGCTCCGGGTCACCCGGCGGGCGGTGCGCGGCACCGCCCCGGCCAGCGTGGCCGCGGCATCGGCCGCGCGGCGGCGGCCCCGGGACTCGAGGACCCGCCCGGCCAGCAGCAGCGCCACCAGCATCGCCAGCGAGTCGAGGTAGCCGTCGGTGCCCCGGATGGTGGTGACGAGGCCATGGGCATAGAGGATCGCGACGCCCAGCGCGATCGGCAGGTCCATGTGGAGCACCCGGTGCCGCAGTCCCTGCCATGCCCCGGCGAAGAAGGGGGAGGCGCACCAGAGGGTGACCGGCGTCGCGAGGATGAGGCTGACCCAGCGGAACAGCGCCCCGTAGCGCGCGTCCATGTTGCCGTACCACCAGCCGGCGTAGAGTCCTTCGTACATCCCCATGATCGCGAGCATCGCGAAGATGGCCACGCCCATCCGGAGCATCAGTCCGCGGTCGGGCGCGTGCTCCGCCGCGAGCGGGCGGGGCCGGTAGCCCAGCGCCGCGATCCGCCGGGCCAGGGCGGGGAGGTCCACCTGCGCCGGGTTCCAGCGGAGGCTGCAGCGGCCGGTGGCGTAGCTGACCATCGCCGCCTCGACCCCCGGGGTGCACTGCAGCACCTTCTCCGTCACCCAGACACAGGAGGCGCAGCGGAGGCCGTCGATCGCGAGCTGGACCTCCGAGTGGCCGTCGGGACCGGTCGCGACCGGCACCTCGGCCCACCCGCCCGCCATCGGCTCGGGTCGGGGAGCGAACTCCTCCCGCTCGGCGTAGTACCGCTCCAGCCCGGCTCCCCGGATGATCGCCGCCGCCACCTCGCAGCCATGGCAGCAATAGGCGTTCTCCGGCCCCTCCACCGCGGTGCCGCAGTGGGGGCAGGAAGACGTCACAGGGCCGAGGCGAGCCTCGGCCCTGCTGTCGGGACGTCCGTCCGGGTTACCGGGACTCGGTTGTGTAGGTGCTGACAACCTGGTCTCCACCGCGGATGGCCACGTAGGCAAACACCGCGTTCACGAGGATCACCACGAACAGGCCGATGGCGATGCCCCAGGGCCAGCGACGGCCGGCCGCACTACTCTGTTCCAAGGTGCCCCTCCGTCTTGAAGGTGGCGTCGAGCTCCACGTCGTGCGACGGCGAGCTGACATGCACTTCGATCGGGATGGTCCGCGGCAGGGCCGAGCTCGCCTTCATCCGGATGACCATGGGGAAGGTGCGGCTTTCGGTGGTGGCGAGCTCCACGTCCTGCACGATCACGTCCTCCTTCGGCAGCCCCTCCACCCGCACATGGAACGGCACCGGGGTCTGGCTGGCGATCTTGTTGGTGACCCGCAGCAGGTAGGTGTTCCGGACGTACCCGTCCTTGTCCATCACGAAGAGTGAGCCGGGCGCGCGCTGCACCGCGGCGTCGAACGGCGCCCGCCGGTGCAGCGTCACTGCGCCGGCGCTCGCGATCAGGGTCAGCAGGGCGGCGTAGATCAGGGTGCGGGGCCGCGCCCAGTGTCGCTGCTTCGTCCCCGTCGTCAGGCCGTTCAAGGTGTTCCACTCGATCAGCGACTCGTGGCCCAGCTTGCCCATGACATGGTCACAGGCATCCACGCAGCGGGCGCAGGCCACGCACTCGAGCTGGAATCCGTTGCGGATGTCGATTCCCTGGGGGCAGACCACGAAGCACTTGTTGCACTCGATGCAGCGCCCATCCTCCTTGGCGCCGGTCCCGCCGCGCGGTTCGCCCCGGCTGGTGTTGTACTGCACCAGGAGGGTGTCGCGGTCCACCAGCGCGCTCTGGAAGCGGGCGTAGGGGCAGAGGAAGTTGCAGGCCTGTTCCCGGAACCAGGCCAGGTCGAGGAACCAGAACGCGGCGAAGATCGCCACGATCGAGTACTCGAGGGGGGAGCCCCGCCCGCTCCACAGCGACCGCGCCCCGGCGAAGTAGCTGCCGAAGGTCATCGAGATCACGACCGCGATGGCCAGGTAGAGCGCCCACTTGGCGGCCTTCCGCCAGGCCCGGTCGGCGGTCCAGCTTCCCTCGTCCCGCTTCCGGCGGATGACCCAGTTACCCTCGATCCAGCTCTCGAGCGGCCGGATCCAGCTGTCCAGGAACACCGTCTGCGGACAGGCGAACCCGCACCAGAGCCGCCCGAAGAGGGAGGTGAAGAAGAAGAGCGAGAAGGCGAGGAACAGCAGCAGGAACAGCAGGAAGATGGTGTCTGCCGCCGTGAAGATCGCCCCGAAGGCGAAGAGCCGCCGGTTCGGGAGATCGAGCAGCACCGCCGGGTTGCCGTTGATGACGACCCAGGGGGTGACGAACAGGATCAGGTGCAGCAGCGTGAACGTCGCCTTCCGGAGCTGCTGCCAGCGCCCCGTCACGTGCTGCTCGTAGATCCACTTCCGCTTGTGCTTGAACAACATGGTTCGCTCGCCTTCCGTGTCAGCTGTGGCCCGCGGGCGCGGCCGCCGCCGAGTCCGGCTTCGGCGCCGTGCCGTCGGTACCGCCCGCGCCGGTGGCCTCGCGATTCTTCGAGACCACGTAGCTCGCCACCTGGGCCACCTTCGCCGGGCCCAGGATCGGGCCCCAGGTGAGCATGCCCTTCTCGGGGACGCCCACGGTGATGGTGCGCAGGATCTCCTCCGGCTTGCTGCCGTGGATCCAGGTGGTGTCGAGCAGGTTCGGGCCGATGCCGCCCTTCATGTCGGCGCCGTGACAGGCGACGCAGTTCGCCTTGAAGATGGCTTCGCCCGCCTCGATGTTCTCCTTGGTCAGCTCGACCGTGCCCGCCGCCGCGGCCGCCGCTTCCTGGGGCCAGCGCTTGTTGGCCGCCTCGATCTCCGCCGCGAGCGCCTTCACCTCGGAACGGTGCCCGACGAAGTGGTAGTGAATCCCGTAGGCCACGGCCCAGATCAGCGTGAAGTAGAACAGGCCGAGCCACCAGTTCGGCAGCGGGTTGTCGTATTCCTCGATCCCGTCCGCCTCGTCCGCGTGTCCCAGCACCTGGTTGAGTTCCTTGCTCACGACTCCCCCCCGTCATTGAGTGGCAGGCGGCTGTCCATCTCGATCCGGTCCCGGTTGCTGCTGCTCCAGGCCCACCAGATCCAGAACAGGTACACGCCGATGAAAACGATCGTGGTGTAGCCCAGCACCCAGCCCATGGTGACCTGCTGGGCCGCTTCCTTGATCACGGTATTCATGGCGTCGTGGCTCCCGCCCCGGTCTTCTGGGCCTCGGCCGCCGCGATCGCCGCCTTGCCGTCCTTGCCCAGCCGCTGCAGGTAGGCGATCAGGGCCACGATCTCCTTATCGGCAGGCGCGTCGATTCCCGCCTGCTTGAGCCGGCCCACGATCTCCTGGGCCTGGGCCTGCATCGCCGCCGGGGCGTTCGCGACGTCCTCGTCGGTGTAGGGCACGCCCACCTTCTTGAGGGCCCGGAGCGAGGCCTGGATGTCGGCCGGGTCGTAGGCCTGCTTGTGCAGCCAGGTGTACGGCGGCATCACGCTGCCCGGCGAGGTGCTCCGCGGGTCGCGCATGTGCTCGTAGTGCCAGGCGTCGGGGTACTTCCCGCCGACCCGCTGGAGATCCGGGCCCATCCGGCGGGACCCGAGCAGGAACGGGTGGTCGTAGGCGTACTCGCCGGCCCGGCTCCACTCGCCGTAGCGCATCACCTCCGCCCGCATCGGGCGGATCATCTGCGAATGGCAGGTATAACAGCCCTCGCGGATGTAGATGTCCCGTCCCGCCACTTCCAGCGCGGTGTAGGGGTGGATGCCGGGCAGGGCATCGGGGCCGCCCTTCCCGGTGAACATCGGGACCAGCTCCACGATGCCGCCGATCAGCATCGCCACCGTCGTGAGGACCGCGAAGAGCGCGCTCTTCCCCTCGAGGGTGCGATGGGCCGCGGTGTAGCCGCTGTCAGGTGCGTTGCTCATGGTCTGGTCTCCTCAGCGCGCGGCCGCGGGGGCAGTCGCCGTGGCGGGCGCAGACTTCGCCACGGTCTGGAAGATGTTCACCGCCATCATCACGGCGCCGGTGAAGAACAGGAGCCCGCCCAGGAGGCGCAGCAGGTAGAACGGCTGCAGCTGGGCCACGATGTCGACGAAGTTGGGGTACTTGAGCTGCCCCGCGGCGTCGAACGCCCGCCACTGCAGGCCCTCGGTGAGCCCCGCCGCCCACATCGACACGGTGTAGAGCACGATCCCGATGGTGGCGAGCCAGAAGTGCAGCGTCGGCCAGGTGGGATGGGCCAGCGGCCGGTTCCACAGCTTCGGGGTCAGCCAGTAGATGATCCCGAAGGTGATCATCCCGTTCCAGCCGAGCGCGCCCGAGTGCACGTGGCCGATGGTCCAGTTGGTGTAGTGTGACAGGCTGTTCACCGCCCGGATCGACATCATCGGGCCCTCGAAGGTGCTCATCCCGTAGAAGCTCACGGCCACCACCAGGAACTTGAGCACCGGGTCGGTCCGGACCCGGTCCCAGGCGCCCCGCAGCGTCAGCAGGCCGTTCAGCATGCCGCCCCACGACGGCGCGATCAGCGCCACGCTGAAGGTCATGCCCAGCGTCTGGGCCCATTCCGGCAGCGAGGAGTAGAGCAGGTGATGCGGGCCGGCCCAGATATAGAGGAAGACCAGCGCCCAGAAGTGGATGATCGAGAGCCGGTAGCTGAACACCGGCCGCTCGGCGATCCGGGGGAGGAAGTAGTACATCAGCCCCAGGAACGGTGTCGTCAGGAAGAAGCCCACCGCGTTGTGGCCGTACCACCACTGCACCAGGGCGTCGGTCAGCCCCGCGTAGATCGGGTAGCTGCGGGTGAACGTCGCCGGGATCGCCAGGCTGTTCACGATGTGGAGCACCGCGATGGTGATCACCATCGACATGTAGAACCAGAGCGCCACGTACAGGTGCTTCACCTTCCGCACCCAGATCGTCCCGAAGAAGTTCACCGCGAACACCACCCAGATCAGCGCGATCAGGATATCGATCGGCCAGATCAGCTCGGCGTACTCCTTCGACTCGGTCAGGCCGAGCGGGAGGGTGATCGCCGCGCACACGATGATCAGCTGCCAGCCCCAGAAGTGGATCTTCGACAGGGTGTCGTTCCACATCCGGGTCTTGAGGAGCCGCTGCATCGAGTAGTAGATGCCGGTGAAGACGATGTTCCCGCCGAAGGCGAAGATCACGGCATTGGTGTGGAGCGGCCGCAGCCGCCCGAACGTCGTCCACTGCAGGCCCAGGTTGGCCGGCCAGTAGGCGATCTCGAGGGCGATCCAGACCCCCACCAGCATGCCCACCACCGCCCAGAGGACGGTCGCCAAGAGGAACTTCTTGACGATTGCGTCATCATAGTCCGGTGCAATGGCCGCCTGACTTCTCGCGGTATATTCCACGACCTCGCCTCCTCCTCGATTTGGGTCCATGACCTTCGCCATTCTGTCAGCTGCGTGTCTTGCCGGCCTGCTCGGCTCCCTGCACTGCGTCGGCATGTGCGGAGCCTTTGCCGCCTCCTGCGCCCGCTCCCCGCTGGGCGTCCCGGCCTGGCACCTCGGACGGGTCGGGACCTACATGCTGCTCGGCGCGCTCGCCGGGGCCATGGGCCACCTGCTGCCCGGCCCCCCCTGGATTCCCGGCGCCATCGCCGCGGTCCTGCTCGTCTGGTTCGCCCTCGGGCTGGCGGGGCTGGTGCCGGAACCGCGACTCCCGCTGCCCGCGCTCGCCACCACCGGAGCCCGCGCCGCGAAGTCCCGCGCCTTCGGCGCCCAGTTCCTCTTCGGCGTGGTCAACGGCTTCCTGCCCTGCGGGCTGGTCTATTCCGCCCTCGGCGTCCCCGTGGCCCTCGCCCGGCCCCTCGATGGGGCGCTCGCCATGGGCGCCTTCGGTCTCGGCACCGTGCCCGCCCTCTCGCTCGCCGCGTTCGGACTGCGGCGCGTCGTCCTCGCCAGCATGGCCCGTCGCCGGGCGCTCGCCGCGCTCATCCTCGTGACCGGCCTCTGGATGATCTGGATGCGGACGAGCATGAAGGGGGACACCGGGCACATGCACCACGGTGGTGGACAAGCCGAATCAATTCTTCATGGTGGGGAACAGTAGACCGGGTGATGTGAAGTGCGGTCATGGGAAGGATGAAGCCGCCTTCATCTGCTGCGGGTAAGCCCTAGAGCCGCCCCTCCTTGCGGCGTTCGCCGTGTTCAGTCTCCCGCGCCACCGTGGGACGCGCAAAGATCGGGCGCTCCTCGGTCGGCATTCCCAGGAGGTGCCGGGCGCGGTTGAGGGCGTCGTCGATGTTGCCGCAGACGTTCTCCTCCCCCAGTTCATCGTACAGCCGCGACTCGGTGAGCGCCTTCACCGGCTGGCTGTGCACGTCCGACAGGATCACCGCCGTCTTTTCCGCCCGGCTCTGCTGGACCACGTCCCGGAGCGCGGCGATGGCGGTCGAGTCGATCACCGGGACCCGGCGCATCCGGATGACCAGGATCTTCGGCCGCTTGGCCACCGACCGGACCGTCTGCTTGAACGACTCCGCCGCCCCGAAGAAGAAGGGGCCGTCGACCTCGTAGACGTCGACCCCGTCGGGGACCTTCCGGAGCCCGATGGCGTTGGGCTCGCCTTCCTCCTCCTCGTTCCCGTCCTGGAACTCGGTGCTGAGCAGCTTGACGTTGGTGACCTCCGCCATCCGCTTCATGAACAGGAAGGCGGCCAGCACCATGCCGACCTCCACGGCCACCGTCAGGTCCACCAGCACCGTCAGCACGAAGGTCACCAGCAGGACCAGCACATCTGCCGCCGGCGCCCGAAGCTCCGCCACGAAGCGGCGCCACTCGCTCATGTTGTAGCTGACCACCACCAGGATCGCCGCCAGCACCGCCATCGGGATCAGCGCGGCCAGCTTGCCCAGGAACAGCGTGATGAGCAGGAGGACGACCGCGTGGATCATCCCGGCGACCGGCGTACGGCCGCCGTTCTTCACGTTGGTTGCCGTCCGGGCAATGGCGCCGGTCGCGGGAATGCCGCCGAAGAGCGGCGTGGCCAGGTTGGCGACGCCCTGGGCGACCAGCTCCATGTTGGAGCGGTGCCGCGAGCCGATCATGCCGTCGGCCACCACCGCGGAGAGCAGCGACTCGATCCCGGCGAGCAGCGCGATCGTAAAGGCCGGCGCGACCAGTCCCTTGAGGTCGGCCAGCGCCACTGTGGGCAGGTGCGGGGCCGGGAGCGTCGCATGGATCTCGCCGAACCGGTCGCCGATGGTCTCGACCGGCAGGTGGAGAAGCCGCACCGCCAGCGTGGCCGATACCAGTGCCACGAAGGGCGCCGGCACCCGCCGGCTTACCCTCGGCCAGAGGATGAGCACCAGGAGCGCGCCGCCGGCCACGGCCACCGCGGACCAGTTGATGGTGCCGAGGGCGCCCGCGTACGCCACCCACTTGGCGAGGAACTCCGCCGGGACCTTCTCGAGGGTCAGGCCCAGGAAATCCTTCACCTGGCTCGAGAAGATGATCAGCGCGATGCCGCTGGTGAAACCGGTGGTGACCGGGTAGGGGATGAACTTGATCGCTCCCCCCAGGCGGGCGAGGCCAAGGCCGACGAGGATGACCCCCGCCATCATCGTGGCCACCGCCAGCCCATCCATCCCGTGCTGCTGGATCACGCCGTAGACGATCACCACGAAGGCGCCGGTCGGCCCGCCGATCTGGACCCGGCTCCCCCCCAGCCCCGAAATGAGGAAGCCCGCCACGATCGCCGTGAAAAGGCCCGCCTCAGGCGTTGCGCCGCTGGCGATGCCGAAGGCGATCGCGAGCGGCAGCGCGACGATGCCGACGACCAGGCCTGCGCCGAGGTCGGCGATGAACTGCTCCCGGGTGTATTCCCGGAGCGTCGTGACCAGCTTGGGGAGCAGCATCAGTGGCCCGGGGCGGGGGCGGAAGCGAGAGCGGAACTCAGGTCAGGTCCTTGGGCTCGAGCGGCCGGAAACAGAGGTCGAACGCCAGGAAGAGGGTGCGCGCAAAGGGCCACACCAGGAGCGGGATCACGATCGCCTCCACCGGGCCCGCGATCTGGAGCCAGTCCCAGGGGGGATTGGGCCAGGTGCGCACCAGCGTGGTCACGAAGATGGTCGTGGTGATCGACTCGGCCAGGAACAGGTTGAACCAGAGCGCCCCCAGGGTGTAGCCGTCCTCCCCCCGGCGGGTCCGGATGCCGCAGCCGGGGCAGTGGTCCTTCATCGTGAACCACCCCCGGAAGAGCGGCCCCTCGCCGCAGACCGGACAGCGGCGCTGGAGCGCCCGGGCGAACATCGTCTTCCGGGGCGGGACGACCGGGAGCACTGGAGCGGGAATCGCGGTCACGTCCACTTCTCTCCACTCGCGCGCAGCGCGTTGATGATGACGGCCACGTCGATGGCCTCCTGCAGGAATGCGCCCGCGATCGGGGGGATATGCCCCGCGGCGGCGATGATCATGCCGATCCCCGACAGCCCCAGCCCGACCCACACGCTCTGCCGCGCGATCGCGATGGTCCGGCGGCTCAGGGCGATCGCGTCCACCACCAGCGCCGGGTTGTCCGCGAGGATCACCGCGTCCGCCGCCTCGGCGGTGATCCCGCCGCCGTGCGATGCCATGGCGATCCCGACACTCGCCCGGCTCAGTGCCGGGGCGTCGTTGGTGCCGTCGCCAACCATCACGACGTGCTCCCCCTGCTCCTCGAGCTCCTCCACCGCGCGGACCTTGTCGGCGGCGAGGAGCCCCGCCCGCACCTCGGTCAGCTCGAGGTCCCGCCCGATGGCGGAGGCGTGCTGCGGCGTATCGCCCGTCACCATCATGATGCGGGTGAGCCCCAGCCGGCGCAGGCCGCGCACCAGGTCGCGGGCCTCGGGCCGTACCCGGTCGGAGAACTCGATCGCGCCTCCCGGCGCCCCGTCGATGGTCACCCAGGCCCGCAGGCCGGGCGCCCCGGGACTGGGCCAGCTGGGCGGCAGCGCCGGGTAGAGGTGCCGGAGGAACCGTGGCGCGCCGATCGCCACTTCCCGCCCATCGATGGTGCCGACGATGCCGAGCCCCGGCTGTTCCCGCGAGGCGGTCGGGGCCGGGAGCGTCAGGCCCCGGGCCCTGGCTTCAGTGACGATCGGCAGGGCGAGCACATGGCTCGACCCGGCGTCGAGCGCCGCCGCGAGGGTGAGCACCACGCGCTCCGAGTGCGGCGGCTCCGCCAGCACCCGGCCCACTTCCGGGCGCCCCACCGTCAGCGTACCGGTCTTGTCGAGGAGAGCGGCGGTCACCTGGCCCAGGCGCTCCAGGGCTTCGCCGTGACGGATAATGATACCCCGCCGGGCCGCTCGGTTAAGCCCCCCGATCATCGCCACCGGTGCCGCCAGGATGAGCGGGCAGGGGGTCGCCACCACCAGCACCGAGAGGACCCGGACCACCTCACCGGAGGCCAGCCACGCCACCGCACACACCAGCAGGGTGAGCGGGGTGAACCAGACGGCGTACCGGTCGGCCAGCCGCTGCAGGGGCGACTTGCTCTCGGCGGCGCTCCGCACCAGCTGGACGATCTTCGCGTACTGGCTCTCCCCAGCCGCGCTCAGGGCCCGGACGCGGAGCGGTCCCTCGCCGTTGAGGCTGCCGCTCAGGAGCCGCACGCCCGCCTGGGCCGTGATCGGGACCGGCTCCCCGGTGAGGCGCGAGGCGTCGACATGGGAGAACCCGTCGACGACCTCGGAGTCGCAGGGGACCATGTCGCCGGGGCGCACCAGCAGCAGGTCGCCCGGCTGCACCAGCTCCGCGGCGACCTCCTCGGTCTTGTGGTCGAGAATCCGGTGGGCCCGGCGGGGGGCGGCGGCCTCGAGTTCCTCCACCGCCCGGGAGGCGCGGCCGGCGGCGTAGTGCTCCAGCGCCTCGCCCCCGGTCTGCATCAGTACCACGATCAGGCCGGGGAGCGGCTGGCCCACCGCCACCGCCGTGAGGATGGCGAGCATCGCCACCACGTCGGCGGCGAAGTGCCCCTGGAAGAGACCCACGAGCGTGCGCCACACGACCGGCGCCCCGAGGACCACCAGCCCGGCATACCAGACGCGCGCTCCCCAGACGGCAAACGGCCCCGCCGCGAGGACGAGGCCGAGCAGGATCAGGAGGAGCGCCCCGACGGGAGCGCCCCAGCGCGTGTTCATTGCGTCTGCAGGTCTGCGTCCGCGTCCGCGTGATCCTCGGCCTTCGCCCGGCGGAGGCAGAACCCGACCCCCCGGACCGTCTGGATCAGGTTCTCGCCAGCGGCCTTCTGGAGCTTGCGGCGGACATTGCCCACATGGACGTCGACCACATTGCTCTCCGGGTCGAAGTGCATGTCCCAGACCTTCTCGAGGAGCGTCGTGCGGCGCACCACCTGCTCCGGGTGGAGCAGGAAGAACTCCACGATCTGGAACTCCTTCGGCGTCAGCTCGAGCGGCTTCTCGTCGATCAGCACCACGTGGCGCAGCCGGTCGAGGGTCAGCGGACCGTAGCGCAGCACCTCGAGGCGCTCCGCGCCACCCCGCCGGGCGAGCGCCCGGATGCGGGCGAGCAACTCGTCGAAGCGGAAGGGCTTCGCGAGGTAATCGTCCGCGCCCGCGTCCAGGCCGCGCACGATGTCCTCCACCCCGTCGCGCGAGGTGAGCATCATGATCGGAGTGTTCCGGCCTTCACGCCGGAGCTCCATCGCGATCTGGAATCCGTTTTTCTTGGGGAGCACGACGTCGAGCAAGATCACGTCGTACTCATAGACGTGAGCCAGGGTGGTGGCTTCGTCGCCGTCGGCAGCGATGTCGACGACATAGCCCTCTTCCTTCAGTCCCTGCTCAATGAACCCGGCGACCTTCCGGTCGTCCTCCACGATGAGAACTTTCATGGGAAACAACCTAGGTTGGACTTATGAAGGGACTCTTATTTCGATTATGAAGGTTCGATCATCCTGTGGAAAGTGGTAGTTCCAGAACGAAACATCCTCCGCCGCCACTCCGCGAAATCGCCCGGAGCTCGCCCCCCAGCAGCCGCGCCAGCCGGCGAGACAGCGGCAATCCGAGCCCGGTTCCCTGGCCCTCTTCGATCGCCTTGGTCTGGTAGATGTCGAAGATCCGCTCCACATCCCCTGCCGCGATGCCGGGCCCCTCGTCCTCGATGGTCATCACCACGGTCTGCTCCAGCTCCTGCACCGACAGCCGCACCCGGCTCCCTGCGGGCGAGTGCTTGATCGCGTTGTTGAGCAGGTTCACCAGGATCTGCTCCACCCGGCTATGGTCGGTGCCGCAGATGGGTCCCGACGGGGGGAGCACCACCTGCACGCTGATGCCTTTGCCATCGGCCGCCGGTGTCACCCGGTTGACCGCCTGGCGCACTACCGGGGCGCAGTCGATCTGGGCGATCACCGGACGCAGGCGGTCCTCGTCCATCCGGCTCAGGTCGAGCAGGTCATTGATGAGGCTGATGGCGCCTTCGGCCGAGTCGAGCACCTCGTAGGCGGCCCGGGGCACCGACTGCGGGTCCTTCCGCCGCACCAGCATCTCGGCCCAGCCGTAAACCGCCGCCAGCGAGTTGCGGAGCTCGTGGTTCACCATGGCAAAGAAGCGTTCCCGCGAGCGGTGCAGCTGCTGTACTTCCTCCAGCAGGCGGGCGCTCTGCTCATGCAGCCGGGCGTTCTCGATGGCCGCCGCCGCCTTGGACGCGAGGAGGTTGGCGAGGTGTTCGTCTTCGGCGGTGAAGTCCTCCCCGGCGATCTTCTCGGTGAGGTAGAGATCCCCCAGGACCCCGCGCTTCCCCATGATCGGCACGCCCATGAAGCTCTTCATCGGCGGGTGATTGGCGGGGAAACCGTACCGGGCGGCGTGGGCCGTGAGGTCCCGGAGCCTGATGGTGCGCCCTTCATGGATGACCAGCCCGAGGATTCCGTGGCCCTTGGGGGGATCACCCATGCTGGCGCGCTCGGCCGGGGAGATGCCATAGGTCGTGAAGGTCTCCAGGGTGCGCCCGTTAGGCGCCAGCATGCCTACGGCGCAGTACCGGGCCCCGATGATCTCCGCCGCGATGTTGGCGACCCCCTGGAGCACCCCCTCCAGGGAAAGCTCCGTGGTGATCGTCACGCTGGCGGTGACCAGCCGTTCGAGCCGGCCGGCCAGGGACGTGCTGGCCGGCAGGGGAGTTATGAAGTTTTCTGGCATGGCAGCGTAATTCTAGCTCAGACAAGCGCTTGGGGCGACCCGGTCGATTGTGTGCGCTTTCACGTCCCCTTCACATGCAGGGATTTAGCGTCGGATCGCAACCCATAATTGGATGCGGGGATGCTGCGTACCATCGTTGCGGCAACAGATGATTCCGAAGAGGGGCGTGCCGCGGTCGTCGCTGCGGCACGCCTTGGCGTGCGGAGCGGCGCCACGGTCGTGGTGCTCACGGTGGCACCCGGCAACGAAAAGACGGCCCGGAACGGGCGCCTCCTCGCCGGACTCCGGGAGGGGTGCGGCCGGTTGCTCGAGGGGCACAACCTCCGGCCCACGGTGGAGTACGAGGTCGGGATCGGGCTCCCCGGCATCGAGATCACCCGCACCGCCGAGACCCTCCAGGCCGACCTGGTCGTGGTCGGGCGGAAGCGGCGGACCTCCATGCAGCGGCTGCTGGTCGGCGACACCGCCGATTCGGTCGCGCGCCGGAGCCGGACCCCCTGCCTGTTCGTCTCCAGTGTCGAGGGCCAGTTCGAGCGGGTCCTGGTCGGCGTCGACGGCTCCGAACGGGGCACCTCGGTCCTGCCGCCGGCGCTCGGCTTTGCCCACGATACCGGGGCCCGCCTCCGGTTCGTGACGGTGGAGCCGGTCATGGAGCACGACCTCGGCGCCCCCTGGGAACATGCACCCCGCAGCCGGAAGCTCGTCGACACCATCGAGGCGATCTGCCATCGCCCCGGCGGCGAGGAGCCGGTCTGCGAGGCCATGCCCGGCGATTCCGCTCCGGCACTGACGATTCACCGCGGACGGGTGGTCGACGAGATCCTCAAGGAGGTCCGCCACTCGCAGGCGGATGTGCTCGCCATCGGCTGTCATCGAGGCGGTCCGGCGGGTACCCTCGAGGCGGGCAGCATCAGCCGCCGTCTCATGCACACCTGTCACTGCGCGGTCCTGACTATCCCGCTGTAGGGCCCCTGAACCTCTCTTCATGACCACCTCAGGCGCGGCTCAGTACGCCGCGCCTAGCGTTGTTTCATGACGGAGACTTCACTGGACCCATGGGCGCTCGCCCTGGATGAGTTCCCGCTGACCGGAACCGCGACAGAGAAGTTCCGTGCTGCCCTGCGTGTTGCGGTGCTCGCTCCCTCCTCGCACAACTCGCAGCCCTGGCTCTTCCGCATGGCGGGCGATGCGCTCGAGCTGTACGCCGATCGCACCCGTGCGCTCCCGGTCGTCGATCCCGACGATCGCGAGATGACCATGAGCTGCGGGTCGATTCTCAAGTTTCTCCGGGTGGTCCTGCGGCACTTCGGCGAGGGCACCCGCGTCTCGCTCCTTCCCGATCCCTTCGAGCAGGATCTCATGGCGCGCATCGAGCTCACCGGGAGCATCGTCCCGGCGTCGCTCGATCACGAGCTCTTCACCGCCATTCCCACCCGCCGCACCAACCGCCAGCCATTCGTGTCCGAGCCGATCGCGGAGCTGGTGCTGGGGCACGCCCGGGCCCGGGCGGAGCAGGAGCAGGTCTGGCTCCAGACGCTGACGAGGGACGAGGACAAGGCCGCGCTGGCCGACCTGATTGCCGAAGGGGACCGGATTCAGCTGGGCGACCGGCGCTTCCGCCGCGAGCTCGCGAGCTGGGTGCACAACAACCGCCTGACCAGCCACGATGGCATGCCCGGGTTCGCGCTCGGCCTCAGCGACCTGGTGGCCGAGGTGGGACCGCTGGTGATCCGGACGTTCGATATGGGCGGGGGACGCGCTGCCCGCGACCGGCAGCTCGCGGTCGGCTCGCCGGCGCTGGCGGTGCTCTGGACCGAAGAGGACACGCCCTACGCCTGGCTCAAGGCGGGGC
>JAXLXZ010000030.1:0-33975 GCA_046327735.1 Gemmatimonadales bacterium
GGCGCGAGGGACCGGGGAAGGCCAGCGCAAAGGCCGATTGGGCCTTGTCCCGCTCGACCACCCGGGCGGGGAGACCGCTCCCGGCCGCCCACGCGACGGGCGTGACCAGCGGCGACGCGGTGCGGGCCTCGTAGCGGCCGAAGACCGGGGCAAGCTCCGCGAGCGCCGCCTCGGGGTCGAGGTCGCCAACCGCGATCACCACCCCACGCCGGGCCAGCATCGTCCGGGCATACCACTCCTTCACCCGCGCCGGCTCGAGCGCGGCAATTTCGGCGGGCCACCCGTGCGCCGGCACCCCGTAGCCCTGGTCGCCATAGGCGGAAGCAAAGGCGAGCTGGAAGGGGTAGCGGTACATGTCGTCCGCCACCTGGCTGGTCTCCTCGAAGAGCATCTGCCGTTCGGCGAGGATCGAGGGGCCGGCGAAGGTGGGCTGGTGGAGCACCTGGTCGAGCAGGGCCGCGGCGCGACCGAGATTGGACGCGAGCACCGTGACGCCGAAGCCCACCCAGTCGAGCCCGATGGTGGGCGAGACGCTCCCGCCCAGGCGCTCGAAGGCGAAGGCCAGGCCGGCGGCGTCGAGGCCCGCCGCGCCGCGGATGGCGCTCCGGATCGCGAGCGCGGTGAGGCCGCTCGTGCCGGCGGGATCGAACTCGTTCCGCGGCAGGTAGACGCCCAGCGTCACGGCGGGCACGCCCGGCTTGCGGCGGACCAGCAGGTCGAAGGCCGGCGTGGCCTCGTGATGGACCTGGGCCACCGGGGGCGTGGTACGACCGGCGCGGGGCGTGGGCGCGGGGACGACGAGCTCGGGAATCCCGGGTGCCTCGACCGGCTCGAGCCGGGTCACGGCGAAGGCGGCGGCCAGCTCGCCGGCGGTGAGGTCGGCGCCCCGATCGCGCGGCTGGTACACCACGCCGGAGACCGCCTGCGGATCGAGGTAGCGCTCCGCGACCTGCCGCACCTGCGCGGCGGTGGTGCCGGCGAGGATCTCGAACTCGCGATCGAGCTCGTGGTAGTCGCCCAGCGCCTCGGCGGAAGCGAGGGAGGCGGCGCGGCCGTCCATCTCCTCCATGCGGCGGGACCAGCGGGTGAGCAGCAGGGTGCGGGTGCGCTCGAGATCCGCATCGGGCGCCCCGGTCAGGGCGAGCCGGCTCACCGCCTCCGCCATCTTCGTCACCACCACCGGCACCCGCTCGGGATCGCACTCGGCGCCGAGGGAGAAGACCCCGAGCTCGGTGGGAGAGTAGTGGTGGGCGCTCACCGAGCTGGCGAGCCCGGTCTCGCGGAGCGCGCGGTAGAGCCAGCTCCCCCGCCCCGCGCCCAGCACGCCGGCGGCGAGATCGAGGGGGATGGCATCGTCGTGGAGCGCGGCGACGCCGCGCCAGCCGAGGGCGAGGTCGGCCTGGGTCACGTCGCCGCGGAGGGTGCGGCTCCGCACCTCGCGGCGGGCGGGTTCATCGGGTGACGGGTCGACCGCCCCGGGGCGCGGGTCCCAGCCGCCGTAGGTCCGTTCGCCCAGGGCCAGTATCTCGTCGACATCCACGTCACCGACGATCGCGACGATGGTGCGCCCGGGGACATAGCGCGAGTGGTAGTAGCCGAAGACGTCCTCGCGAGTGAACCCGGCGAGGTCCTTCTCGTAGCCGATCCGCCAGCGACGGATGCGGTGCCGGTCGTACATCAGCTCGTGCAGCGTCTCGTGGGTCAGGGCGCCGGGATTGTCGAGTTTCCGCTTGGCTTCCTGGATGATGACCTTGAGCTCGCGCGCCAGCTCCTCGCGGTCGACCAGCGCGTGCATCAGGGCATCGGCCTGGATGTCGACGGCGTCGGCGATACGGCTGGCGGGGAGGACGGCGTAGTAGCTGGTGTGATCGTAGGTCGTGCTGGCGTTGAGGTAGCCGCCGGCGGCCTTGGTGTCGCGGGCGATCTGGCCCACGCCCCGCGCCGGCGTCCCCTTGAAGAACATGTGCTCGAAGACGTGGCTGATGCCGATCCAGCGGTCGGGCTCGTCGAAGAATCCGGCCTTCACGTGGGTGACCACGGCGGCGACGGGGGCGGAGCTGTCGCGCTGGACCAGGAGGGTGAGGCCGTTGTCTAATACGACCTTCCGAACGCCGGCGGTCCACGATGGCAGGGCAAGTGTCGTCATGGTGGGAAAGATAGCCGTTAGCCGTTAGCTGTTAGCTATTAGCTCTTAGCTATTAGCCCATCCGGTGAGCGAGCGACCCTCCCAGCCAATGGCCAGGAGGGTCGTTTTGCATCGTACAGGCTAACAGCTAATAGCTAACAGCTAACGGCTACTGGATGATCCGCACCACTCCCGCAGCCGCACTTCCGCGAATGAACGCTTCGGGATCGGTCGTGGGGATGACGACCCCGGTCTCGGCGGCGCCCCGGCGGGCGGCATCGAGCATGAACTCGTGGGTGGAGCCATCGGCCCACTCGCGGTCGGCCTGCTTCATCTGCTCGAGCAGCTCGACCCAGGTGCCGCGGAAGGTGCGGCCGGTGAGGGTGGCGATGGTGTGCATGCCGCCGGAGACGTGGCGCTTCTGCATCGCCTGGAGCTCGGTGAGCAGGGTGCCGAAGAGCTCCAGCTGCGCCGGGTCGCGGGTGGTGCCGTCGGGCTGGGTAGCCTCGACTTCGGCGAGGACCTGGTCGATGGGGTCGACCTCGCCGGAGACCTCGCCCAGCCGGGCGAACCAGGGGCGGAGCTCCGGGTCGTCGTCGCCGAGGCGGTAGATGGTCTTCTTGAGCTCGATGTAGCGCCAGATGCCGAGTTCGTCGAAATGATCCTCGGGGAGGGTCTGGTGCAGGTGGTGCATCGCGGCGTCGGACTCGCTCCGGTCGTACAGCATGTTGGCCAGGTAGATCCGGGCCTCGCTGTACTGGGGATCGATCTGGAGCGCGCGCCGGAGCCAGTAGAGCGCCCCGCTGTCGTCATTGAGGCGATGGCAGGCGTAGCCGACGCAGGCGGCGGCCTCGGGGCAATCGGGCTGGGCGGCGACGGCATACTCGAAGAACTGCTGCGCCGCGGCGATCAGGCCTTCGCGGAAGAGCGCGCGGCCGATCTGGAGCATCAGTTCGTGGTCGTCGCGGAAGCCGAGGGAGAGAATCCGGTCGAACGCGCCCAGGGCCTTCTGCCGGTCGCCGATCTTGAGGAGCACCTCGCCGTAGCCGGCGAGGGTATCCTCGTGATCGGGATCGAGGGTGAGGGCGCGCTCGAAGCTCTGCCGGGCCCAGGCGTAGTCTTCCCGTGCGAGGTAGGCATAGGCCATCCCGACGTGAAGTTCTACGCTATTGGGATAGAGCTGGGTCCCTTCCTGGAGGAGGTCGAGAGCCTCGTCGAAGCGGCCCTCGTTGTAGAGCTGGTGTGCACGTTCGTCGTAGTCGTCGGAGCTGAGAAACCGGTCCGGCTGCAAGGATTCCCCTCCAGCGGCGAAGTGTAGCTCTAAAGTAGGATGGAGCTTCGGGTTGGGGCAAGAGGGAAAAGCACCCAGATCAGGGCCGGGAGGACCGGTGGATTGGTGAGCGGGAACAGCAAGGGCGTGAGCGGTGAGCGGGAAGAGCCAACAGCGTGAGCGGGAGACCCGGTGTCATCCCGAGGAGCGTCAGCGACGAGGGATCTACTTGCCTCGACTAGATCCCTCGCTTCGCTCGGGATGACAGCCGAAATGCTTTTCCCCGCTCACCGCTCACATTTTTTCTGTTCCCGCTCACCCTGCTGCGGTCGCCGTTTGACAAAGCCTGGCGCTCGCACATATTACTGACCGGTCAGTAAGTAACAGGAGCGTTGCGATGCCCCGCCGTCCCCGACAAGCCAAACGACCCCGCTGGCAGCGCCGTCCCGAGGCGCGGCCCGACGAGATCCTTTGCGCTGCGCTGGAAGTCTTTGGTGAGCTTGGGTTTGCGCGCACTCGCCTGGATGACGTCGCGCGCCGGGCCGGCGTCTCCAAGGGGACCCTCTACCTCTATTTCGATAACAAGGAATCCCTCTTCAGAGCGATGGTGACCGCCCGGTTGGAAGCGGTCCTGGCGCACGCCGAGGAGTTCGTGCGCAGCTGGAAGGGGAGTACCAGCGACCTCCTGCGGGCGTTCACCACCGACTACTGGGCCAAGATGAACCAGCCCGAGAAGCTGCGTCTCGCCAAGGTGGTCATCGGTGAGCTGAGCAGCTTCCCCGAGCTGGCGAAGTGGTACTACCAGGAAGTGATCCTGCGGACCCGCCGAGTGATCGAGACGATCCTGGAGCGGGGCATCGAATCGGGAGAGTTCCGGCCCGTCCACACCGCGCTGACCGCCCGCGCGCTGCAGCTGCTGGTGGTCAACATGGCGCAGTTCCTCCACTACTTCCAGAAATACGACCCCGCGCCGCTGTCGAGCGACGACATCCTGGAAGGCATTCTCGATCTGTACCTTCACGCCGTGCAGGCCGTGCCGGCGCCCGTGACGCGGACCTAGATGATGCGGATCTCTACCCTGCTCTGCCTGGCCCTCGCGGCCACTCCCGCCGCGGCCCAGTCGCCGGCGGCCCCGACCACCTCCCTGACGCTCGCCCAGGCGATCGCCATGGGACGGGAACGCGGCATCAATGCCGCCCTGGCCCGGCTGAACGAGCGGATCGCCAATGCCCGCGTGGGGCAGCGGCGCGCCGACCTGCTCCCCTCGGTGACGCTCTCCGGCTCGGCCACGCGCCAGACGCTCAACCTCGACGAGTTCGGGCTGCCTTTCGCTACCGGCGTGACCGATCCGTTCAATCTCTGGCGCTTCCAGGTGAGCGGGCGCGAGACCCTGTTCGACCTGAGCACCCTGGCCCGGCTCCGCTCCGCCAAGGACTCGGCCCTCGCGGTGGGCGCCGACGCCCGCGCCGTCGGGGAGCTCGCCGGGGCCACCGCCGGCATCGCCTACCTCCGCGCCCTCTCCGCCGAGGAGACGGTGGCGGCCCGGCTGGCCGACAGCAGCCTTTCCGCCGACCTCCTGTCGCAGTCGCGGCAGCAGGTGTCGGCAGGCGTAAGCCCCGCGATCGACGCCACCCGGAGCGAGACCCAGTTCGCCGGGGTGCTGACCCAGCTCGAGATCGCGCGCAACCTGCGCGACCGGACCCGGCTCGACCTGCTCCGCGCCCTCGACCTCCCGGTCGCGACCCAGGTGACCCTGGCCGACACCCTCGGGAACCTCGGCGCTGGGCTGCCGGAGCAGCCCGACAGCGCGGTGAGCTTCGCGCTCGAGCATCGCGCGGAGGTGAAAGCCGAGCGGACCCGCACGAAGGTGGCGGAGCGCTCGCTCAAGGCGATCGGCCTCGAGTACGTCCCCAGCCTCACGGTCGGGGGCTCCTACCAGCAGAGCGGGCAGGAGCTGAGCGGCCTCGCCGGGAGCTACGCGATCCAGGTGGCGCTGTCCATTCCGCTGCTCGACGGATTCCGCCGTCCGGCGCGGCAGCAGGAGAGCAATGCGCGCCTCGATGCCCAGAAGCTCAGGCAGCACGACCTGGAGCAGCAGGTGGCGGTCGAGACCCGCCAGGCGGTGCTGGACCTCGGCTCGGCCGAGACCCAGGTGAAGCTGGCAGGAGACCGCCTGCGGCTGGCCGAACAGGAGCTGGCCCAGGCGCGCGAGCGCTTCGTGGCCGGTGTCGCGGGAAGTGTAGAGACCACCAATGCCCAGGCCGGGCTCGTCGCCGCGCGCGACGGGCTGATCCAGGCCCGGGTGAATGCCGCCGTGGCGCGGGTGAGTGTCCGCCGCGCCCTGGGCGTGCTCGACCAGACGCCGTGACGACGGCAGAGGAGAATTCGACGATGACCGCCTCCAACACCACCCTCGAGACCCCGCGGCGCGACGCGCCCCGGCCCTCGGGCTCGGCGCCGGAACCGGCCCCGGCCAAGGCCCGCTCCAAGGTTCCCGTGATCATCCTGGGCGTGATCGTCCTCGCGCTCGCGGTGGTGGGGATCCGGAAGTTCCTCTTCTCCCGTAACCACGTGGAGACCGACAACGCCCAGGTCGACGGACACATCACGCCCGTCGCTCCCAAAGTACAGGCGTTCGTCGCCGAGGTGCGGGTGGAGGAGAACCAGCACGTGAACGCGGGCGACACCCTCGTGGTGCTCGACGACCGGGACCTCAAGGTCCGGCTCGACCAGGCCGAGGCGGAGCTCGCCGCGGCGGTCGCGGCGGCGGGGAATCGCGGCCGGGGCGGCCAGGCGGTGGCCCAGCTCGCGGCGAGTCAGGCGCAGGAGGCCTCCTCGCAGGCGGCGGTCACGTCGGCGGAAGCGGGCGCACGGAAAGCGGCCTCCGACCTCGAGCGCCTCAAGGGGCTCGCGGCCCAGAAGATCGTCTCGGCGCAGCAGCTGGACGCGGCCCAGGCGGCGAACGACGCGGCCCAGGCCAACCTCGAGGCGGCCCGGCGGCAGGCGGCGGCGGCGGGAAGCGTGGTGCAGGCCTCTGGCGCGGCGGTGAGCGGCGCCGAGGCGCGGCTCGCGGCGGCGCGCGCGGCGGTGTCGAATGCCCGGCTGCAGCTCTCCTACACGGTGCTCACCGCGCCGATCGGCGGGGTGGTGGGCCGGCGCAGTGTCGAGCGGGGCGGGCTGGTGCAGGTGGGGCAGACGCTGATGTCGGTGATCCCGGACAAGGACGTGTGGGTCACCGCCAACCTCAAGGAAACCGACATGGCCAACGTGGCAGTCGGTGACTCGGTGGAGTTCACGGTCGACGCCTATCCCGGCCGGCATTTCCGCGGGCACGTCGAGAGCCTGAGCCCGGCCACCGGGGCGCGCTTCGCGCTGCTCCCGCCCGACAACGCCACCGGCAACTTCACCAAGGTGGTGCAGCGGGTGCCGGTGCGGGTGGCGGTCGATGGCGGCGCGGACGAGACCCATCCGTTGCGGCCGGGGATGTCGGTCGTGGTGACGATCACGACCCGGTAAGCCCATGGCGACGATGGCACTGCCGGCCCGGCCGGCGCCGCTCTCCCGCGAGGAGGTCTACCGATACCGGTACCTGATCGCCTTCGCGGTCGTGTCGGCCAGCGTGCTGGAGCTGGTGGACACCAGCATCGTGAACGTCGCGATTCCCCACATGATGGGGAACCTGGGCGCCACCCTCGACGAGATCGCGTGGGTGAGCACCGGGTACATCGTGGCGAACGTGATCATCCTGCCGCTCACCAGCTGGCTCTCCGACCGGTTCGGGCGGCGGAACTACTACACCGGCTCGATCATCCTCTTCACCTTCGCCTCGTTCCTCTGCGGCAACGCCCACACGCTCGAGTCGCTGGTGGCGGCGCGGGTGCTGCAGGGCATCGGGGGCGGGGCGCTGATCTCGACCGCGCAGGCGATCCTCTTCGACGTCTTCCCGCTGCACGAGCGCGGCAAGGCGATGGCGATCTTCGGCATGGGCGTGATGGTGGGGCCGACGCTCGGGCCGACGCTGGGCGGGTGGATCACCGACAACTACTCCTGGCCCTGGATCTTCTACATCAACATCCCGCTCGGCATCCTCGCGGCGATGATGACCTGGCGCTTCGTGCCGGAGCCGTTCCACGCCAACGAGCGGGCCGATCATGTCGACTGGATCGGGCTGCTGCTCCTCATCGCCGGGATCGGGGCGCTCCAGATCATGCTGGAGCGGGGGGAGAGCAAGGACTGGTTCGAGGCCACCGAGATCAAGGTCGAGGCGATCGTGGCCTTCTTCAGCCTCGTCGCCTTCACCTGGCACGAGCTGGTGACCGATCACCCGGTCGTCGACCTCCGGATTCTCCGCAACCGCCAGCTCGCGAGCGGGGTGGTCTTCGGCCTGATCCTCGGCTTCGCGCTCTACGCCAGCGTCTTCGCGCTGCCGGTGTTCCTCCAGAGCAACCTGGGCTACACCGCGTGGGACACCGGCAAGGTGATCCTCCCCGGCGCGATCGCGAGCGCGGTCACGATGGCTATCACCGGGCGGATCACCGGGAAGATGGACGCGCGCTGGCTGATCGTGACCGGGGTGGGGCTCTTCTTCTGGGCGATGTGGCTGCACTACCACTTCACCCTCGACATCGGGATGGGCGACACGGTCTTCCCGATGATTCTCCGCGGGGTGGGGCTGGGCCTGATCTTCGTGCCGCTGACGCAGGTGGCGGTGGCCGACCTCAAGCCGCAGCAGCTGGCGCAGGGCACCGGCCTCTTCAACCTCTCGCGCCAGCTGGGCGGGAGCTTCGGGATCGCGGTGGCCGCGACGCTGCTGCAGCGGTTCACCGAGCAGAGCCGGGAGGCGCTCCGGGCCCACCTCAACCTGGCGGAGCCGGTGACGGCGAACTGGGTGGCGGCGGTGACGGCGCGGATGCAGCAGCTGGGCGGGAATCTCGAGACCGCGCGGCAGAAGACCTACGCGCTGCTCGACTTCAAGCTGCACCAGCAGGCGAGCGTGATCGCCTTCGAGAAGGTGTTCCTGGTCATGGGGGTGACGTTCGTGCTGGCGCTGCCGCTGCTGCTGGCATTCCGGACTGGAAGGACCCAGGGCGGAGGCGGCGCCGCGCACTAGGCGCCAGACCTGGGCAAAAAAGGGCGGAGGTGGGGACGAGGGGCGGTGATTCCTCGCGGCTGCAGGTCGCCGCACGCAATCACCACCACAGGGCTCCCGGCGACCTGACGCCGCTCCGGGATCACCACCCCTCGTCCAACCTCCGCCTTCTCCGGCCTACTAGCCCACTAGCCCACTAGCCCACCATCACCGTCGGGCATCCCATCACGATCGTCCCGCCATGCGCCGTCAGGCTCCCCATCTGGGCCGCGGGCATGTTGCTGATCAGTACCGTGAACGCCCCCATCGCCACGACGTCCGGGGGCCCGACGCAGAGGCACATGTCGCCCACCCGGGCGGCGGGCATGCCGCCGATCAGCACGGTGATGCCGCCGGGTGGCAGCACCGGCCCGCCGACGTGGGGAATCGGGGGCACGCCCGGCGTGACCATCGGGCAGACGTGCATGTCGCCGACGCGGGCTGCTGGCTGTGGCATGGTGTCGCTCCTCTCCGCCCTACGATTCGGGCCAGAGCTTGATCTTGGTGATCACGTCCAGCCCCTGCTGGATCGCGGCCTGGAATTTTTCCTTGAGCTTCTCCGGCTCCGTCGCCGTCACCGCGATGAGCACCGCCCCGGCGATGGCCTTGGCGGTATCCCACTCGCCCGGCGGGACCGCCTGGAGATTCGGCGGGGCGAGGCTGTCGCCGGCGAAGAACGCCGCGGCGCCGCTGCACCCCGCCGCCGTGCCGAGGTCGGCCTTCTCCGCCTTCGCAAACGCCACCCGCCGGTTCTCGTCGGTGGGCTGCGCGATCCACTTCTCGGTGGCCTCGAGCGACTCCTTGATCTTGGGCTCCGGCTCCGGGCCTGCCGCGCGCTTGGCGGTCACCCAGGCCCACCACACCCCCTCCCGCTTGGGAAGGGCGTGGGCCAGGTAGCCCACCGCGTCCATCCAGAGCTCCTTCTCCACCAGCTTCGCCACGAAGGCGCGGTGCGCGATGTCCGGCGCAAGGAGCGCGGTCGCATCCTTGCCGAGCTTGGCGAGCGCCACCAGCTCGGCGGGTTTCTTCGCAGCCGGCCGTCCGGGTGCGGTCATGATTATCCGATCATGGTGATGGCGCCGCCGGCCTTGAGCATCACATCGGCGGTCACCTGGGTGATCAGGCCCTTCACCTGCGTCTGCACCGTCCCCTCGACCTTGGTCATCAGGCCGGAGATCTGCACCCCGCTGGGATCCATCTTGATGACGCTCATCGGCCCGCACTTGATCTCGATGCCCTGGAGCGCCTCGATGGTGATCTTCCCGAGGTCGGCCTTGATCGAGATGTTGCCCAGCTTGGCCTCGGTGCTGATGTTCCCCATGCTCGCTTCGGTGGAGATGTTCCCCATGTCGGCCTTGGTGGAGATGTTCCCCATCCCCGCCTTGGTGTCGATGTTCCCCATCTTCACTTCGTTCTTCTGGTTCCCCATCCCCACTTCGTTGGTCTGGTCACCGGTATCCACCTTGGTGGCCTGCTTCCCCTGCTTGACGGTGATCAGGTGGTCGCCCTGCTGGACCTCGAGGCTGTGCTTCCCGGTCTCGATGGTCGTCACCTCGTCGCCATGGATGGTGACGGTGCGCTTCCCCTTCTCGACCTTGTGGACCTCGTCGCCGTCGGTGACCGTCTTGGTCTCGTTGTTCTTGATGGTGGTGGTCCGGTCGTTGTCGACCTGCCGGATCTCGTCGTTCTCCACCGTCGTGTGCATGTCCTTCTCGGCGTGGAACCGCATCAGCTCCGAGCCCTTCTTGTCCTCGATGAAGAACTCGTTGTAATTCTCGCTGCCACCGCCCGGGCTGCTCATGGTCTTGATGCCATGCTGGGTCTTGTTGTCGGGCAGCAGGTACGGCACCGGGTTGTCGGCGTTGTAGAGCGAGCCGACGACGAGCGGCTGGTCGGGATCGCCCTCGACATAGGAGATCACCACCTCGTCGCCCACGCGGGGAATCCAGACGAAGCCCCAGGACTTGCCGGCGCGCTGCTGGGCCACCCGCACCCAGCAGGTATAGTTGCCGTCGCGGTCCCAGGGGAAGCGGCAGCGCACCCGGCCGTACTTGTCGGGCCAGATCTCCTCCTGGTCGCCCGGGTCGCTCTCGTCCACCACCTTCGCGGTCTGGAGCCCCGACACCTTGGGCCGGGGGGTGACCATCGGGGGCCGGTACACCACTGAGTCCTTGAGCGCGGTGAAGCTGTTGGCGTAGCTCCCGCCCTTGTTCTCCACCACGTACGACGGGTCCTGCTCGGCGCTGTGCTGCACCGAGGTGATGACGTAGGAGCCGGAGACGCCCTGGTCGGCCCGGCTCTCGACCTCGAACTTGTGCCCCGGGGTGAGGCCGAGGACGTTGCCGCTCCCCTCGGTCACCTCCGCCTCGACCTCTTCCTGCTGCATCCGCAACTCGGCCCAGGCGTCGGCCTCCGACTGCACGTTCCCGGTCCGCTTGTCGGGCTCGTTGAACATGTTGGCGTAGCCGTGCCAGTCGTACATCTCGGTGGCGCTCGCCAGCTGGGCCGGGCTCACCGCCGGGGCCGACCCCTCCAGCTTGTTCTTGGGCTGCTGGAAGTCGTAGTCCCGCACGGTCCACTTGCCGGGCAGCATCTGGTAGCGGGTCTGCCAGTGGGCGATCAGGGGATCCTTGAGCGTGAGCTTCTGGGGCCCGAAGATGACCTTGGCGCTGGCGGTGGCCGCGGCGTATCCGTTGGCGTTGTCGGAGAGCACCATCGTGTGCCCCCCCGCCGAATGATTGAAGTAGTAGTAGATCCCTTCTTCCTCCATCAGCCGCGAGATGAAGGCGAAGTCGGTCTCCCGGTACTGGGTGCAGTAATCCCGGACGGTGTAGGTCCCGGTCAGGTCGAGGTCGTAGTCGATGCCGTGCTTCGACAGCACCTCGTTGAGGACGTCGTTCACCGTCATGTTCGAGAAGATCCGGCTCTGCTGGGTCAGCTGCAGCGTGCGGATCTTGGGGACGACCTGCATCCGGTAGTGGACGAACTGGCGGTCGCGCTCACCCTGGGCGATGCGCTGGACCACGCCGTTGAAGTGCCGCTTGACCCCGCCGACCCCCTCGATCGTGACCGTCACGCTGGTGCCGAGGAGGTCCTTGCACTTCACTTTCTCGTGGTTCTTGCTCTCGAGCTCGGCCAGCAGGGCCAGGTGGTACTCGAAAGGACGGGAGACCGCTTCGGACCCGGTGAACTGCTCCAGGAGCAGCACATCGGTGCCGGCGTCGGTCTTGACCGTGAGGAGGCGCTTGTCCTGGGTGATGGCCATGCATCGGTCCCGCGTTGAGTGTCGGTGCTGAAGTCAGGGCCGGCCGGGCAGGGAGCACTGCAGGCGATACCGGCCGCCTCCGCCCGTGCGAGGGCCCGGGAGGCCGCCGTGGCAGCCCCCCTCCATCCCCTCCCTTGAGCAACGCAGCCGGGGGGCGGGGGTTCTCACCCCGCCCGGGCACCTACCGGCTGGGAGCCTTCCGGCTGGTAGGTGAACGCCCCGCCGTCCCCCACCCCCACCCGGATGGTGGTCGGCTTGGTGCCGCCCACCATGGCGCCGAGCAGCATCGTGGACACCTCGGGGAGGAGGGTGTTGGTGAGGATGTTGTCGACGTTCCGGGCGCCGCTCTCGACCTCGGTGCAGCGCTTCGCCACTTCCTCGATCATCTCCGGCTGGGCCACCAGCTCGATCCGGTGCACCTGGTAGAGGCGCTTCTGGATCTTCTTCAGCTTGAGCTGGATGATCGACTTCAGGTTCTGGTCCCGGATCGGGAAGTAGGGGATGATGACCGTGCGGCCCAGGAAGGCGGGCTTGAAGGCCTTGTCCATCTCCGGCTTGAGCGCCTTGGCGAGGCCCTGGTCGTCGGGCATCGTCTCCGGGTCGGCGCAGAGCTTCATCAGCGTGTCGGTGCCGCAGTTGGTGGTCAGCACGATGATGCAGTTCTTGAAGTCGATGGAGCGGCCCTCGCCGTCGTCCATCCGGCCCTTGTCGAAGACCTGGAAGAAGAGCTCCAGCACGTCGGGGTGGGCCTTCTCGATTTCATCGAGCAGCACCACCGAGTAGGGCTTCCGCCGCACCGCCTCGGTGAGCACGCCGCCCTCGCCGTAGCCCACGTAGCCCGGGGGCGACCCCTTGAGGGTCGACACGGTGTGGGCCTCCTGGAACTCCGACATGTTGATGGTGATCAGGTTGTGCTCGCCGCCGTAGAGGAGGTCGGCCAGCGCCAGCGCCGTCTCGGTCTTGCCCACGCCGGAGGGCCCCACCAGCAGGAACACGCCGATCGGCTTCTCCGGGTCGGTGATCCCCACCTTGCTGGTCCGGATCCGCTTGCTGATGTAGGTCATCGCGTGGTCCTGGCCGATGACCCGCTTGGCGAGATGCTGCTCCAGGTTGAGCGCGGTGCTCATCTCGTCGGTGACCATCTTGCCGGTGGGGATCCCGGTCCAGCCGGAGATCACCTCGCCCACCAGGCTCCCGTCGACGCAGACCCGCACCAGCGGCTGGTCGCCCTGGAGGGTTTCCAGCTCCTTCTCCAGCTTCTGCAGCTCTTCCTTGAGCTCGATGGGGTTCCGGCCCACCTTCGACTGCCGGCCCGGCCCCGAGCTGGTCAGCGTCTGCTCCAGGTGCTCCCGGGCGGCGCGGATCTTCTCGACAATCCCGCGCTCCTTTTCCCACCGCTCCTTGAGCACCTTGAGGTTCTCTTCGGTCTTGACCCGCAGCCTGGCGATCGACTCGAGCCGCTCGCCGTGGTCGGCGCCGACGGTGGCTTCCCGTTCCAGCACCCGCGCCTGGATCCCGAGATCGTCGATCAGGCGGGTCGCATCCTCGATGGCGGGGGGCGTGGTGTTCTGCCCCAGCGCCAGCCGGGCGCAGGCGGTATCGAGGACGCTCACCGCCTTGTCGGGGAGCTGCCGGTCGGGGATGTAGCGGTGGGAGAGCTTGACCGCCGCCTCGAGGCCGTCATCGAGGATCCGCACGTTGTGGTGCTTCTCGAGGGCGCCCACGCCGGCGCGGAGCATCAGCTTGCAGGTCTCCTCGGTGGGCTCCTCCACCTTGATGAGCTGGAAGCGGCGGGCCAGCGCCGGGTCCTTCTCGAAGTACTTCTTGTACTCCGACCAGGTGGTCGCGGCGATGGTGCGGAGCTCGCCGCGGGCCAGCGCCGGCTTGAGCAGGTTGGCGGCATCGTTCTGGCCGGCGGCGCCGCCGGCGCCGATCATGGTGTGGGCTTCGTCGATGAAGAGGATGATCGGCACCACCGAGTTCTTCACTTCCTCGATCAGCCCCTTGAGCCGGTTCTCGAACTCGCCCTTCACCCCGGCGCCGGCCTGCAGCAGCGCGAGGTCGAGGCTCTTGAGCACGACGTTGCGGAGCGGGGGCGGCACGTCGCCGGTCACGATCCGGTGCGCGAACCCTTCCACCACCGCGGTCTTGCCGACGCCGGCCTCGCCGACCAGGATCGGGTTGTTCTGCCGCCGCCGGGTCAGCACGTCGACCACCTGGCGGACCTCGAAGTCGCGGCCGAGGACCGGGTCGATCTTCCCGTCCTTGGCGCGCTGGGTCAGGTCCACGGTGTAGGCGTCGAGGTTGGGGGTCTTGCCGCCGGGCTTCTTCGCCCCGCCCCCCTCGCCCCCTTCGCCGCCGCCGGCCGCGGGCGCGCTGGTCATCTCGGTCGAGCTCGCGGTGGCGGTGTCGAACTCCTTGCGCAGCGCCTCCGGCTGGATCTTCGCGAACTCCTTGCTCATCTCCCCGACCATCCGGGCCAGCTCCTCGTTGGCCACCAGCGCGAGGAGGGTGTGCCCGGTGCGCACCTGGGTGTCGCCCAGGTCGACCGACGCGAGCAGCCACGCCTCGCTGAACATCTTCAGCACGCTGGGCGAGATGGTCGGGTTGCGGGCGTTCCCGCTCTTGAGCTTGTCGAGGCTCCGGGTGAGGTCGCTCGCGAGCCGGGAGCGGTCCACCCCGAAGTGCTTGAGGATCGAGGCCGCGTCGCCGTCCACGCGGTCCAGGATCTTCATCAGGTAGTGCTCGATCTCGACGTCGTAGTGGGTCCGGGAGAGGCAGAGCCCCGCCGCCGATTCGAGCGCGCTCCGCGCTTCCGGATTGAGCTTGCCGACGAGAGCCTTGAGATTCACGTTCATCGCGGGCGTTCCTTCGTCACTGCAGGGTGAGAATGGTGTCGTCGGGATCGCGGTCCATCGGCCGGGTCTTGAGCCAGGTGCCCTGGCCCAGCCGGATCTGGCTGCCATCGCCCAGCACCGTCGGGGTGACGTCCTCCCGCCGGAGCGTCAGCTGCACTTCGAAGTCCATCCCATCGCCGCCGAAGGCCCGGGTCAGCTCCCGCAGGGCCTTGTAGGCCGAGCCGCGCGGCAGAAATCCGTCGAACTGCTTGCGGGTCAGCGGGCCGAGCCGGAGCCGCACCCGCGCCTGCTGGTCCCAGAGCTCGTCGCCGATCGCGCAGCCGAGGCCCAGCGGCGCCACGCCCGGGCCCGGGTCGTCGTCGACGTAGGTGCGGACCTTCTCCTCCAGGGGGTACCACGCCCCCACGAACTGGTCGACCGCCACCTCGAGCCCGAAGAAGTCCTCCAGCAGCTGCTCCAGCGCCAGCGCCGAGCGCTGCCGGGACATCAGCAGCCCGGCGTAGTAGAGCAGCGCCTCCCGCCGGATGACCCGGAGCTCGGCCGGCTTCTCCTCGCCGATCATCCCGATCAGGTCGGCGAGGTGGCGTCCCAGCTGGTCCTGCTGGTCGCGCTCGTGCGCCACCAGGAAGTGGTGCTTCTCCCACGCGGCGTAGAAGAGCGAGATCAGCCGGTGATGGAAGACATCCAGGAAATCCCGCAGCGTGGTATCGCGGGCCCGGAGCCGCTCGATGACGGTGAGGGTGTACCGGTGCGGCAGCACCCCCTGCGGACCGGTGAGCCCGAGGAAGTTGAGCGACAGCCGGGCCGGCGCGTCCTCCGGCGCCTCGATCTCCTGAATCTCGCTCGCCGGGAACGCCAGCGAGGGATGCACCGTGAAGCGCGCCACCTCGGCGGCGGGGTCGGCAAAGCCACCCACCGGCGAGCGGTCGGGATACTCCCGCTCCAGCAGCCGCACCGCCTGGAAGAACCCGAACGAGGTCGGGTCCTTGGCCAGGCGCTCGGCCGGCGTCAGCTCCTCTAGATCAGCGGTGTCCATCCGGCCCTCGGCGCCCATTCCCGCAGCGGCAGCTTCCGCTGCTGACTGCGGACCACCAGCTGGGAGAAACTGTTCAGCGAGGCGTAGAGCCCCAGGAACCGCTCCAGCACGCTGGCGAAGAGGAAGAGCCCGCCGCCGGCGAACTGCTCCTCGTCGAAATCGATCTCCACCCGGTGCCCGCGGGCGAAGGCGATCCCGTGATCGGTGGTGACCCGGGAGAAGCAGGGGCTGCCCTTCACGCCCTGCACGCCCTGGATCTGCCGCTCGCCCACCACGCTGTCGCCGGCGTTGAAGAGCCGCAGCAGTTCCTGGAGGCCGTCGGTGCCCGACTCGATCAGCGACATGTACTTGAGGGCGAAGAGCGACACCATCCGCCAGAGCTGCGGCTTGCCGAGCGGCGGCTGGATCACCGTGGTGGGCTTCACCAGCGACATGATCCGCCGCACCGGCCCGCCGCCGGGAAGCTCGAAGTCGCCCTCCTCCCCGCTGAAGGGGAGCCGGGAGGGGAGGTCGGCGTTGAAGCAGGTCAGCTTGCAGGTGACCGCCGGGAGCCCCGGCTGCTGGGTCCGTCCCTCGAGGTCGGCAAAGGAGATGAACACGTCCGAGCCGGCATCGAGCCGCCACCCGCTGGGGCGGCGGACCGAGTTCCAGAACAGCTCCTGCCCCGCCCCGTGCGCATGCCGGTAGGAGAAGAGCGGCTCGAAGCGGAGCTGCTGGGCGCCCCCCGCCACCGCGCCGACGACCTCGTCCACCGAGAAGATCTCGGTGCTGCTCCGGCGCCGGGCATCGGGGACGATCAGGTACTCGTGCTTCTCGTGGGTGAGGGCCACCGGCTCCGAGGTCTGGGCGAAGAGGTTCACCACCGGGGTGCAGCCCAGCCGGAAGGTCCCGGCGTTCACCGAGGTCTCCAGCAGCTGGCGCCGCTCGGAGCGCTCGAACTGGCTGATCAGCAGCACCACCTCGGCCACCGCGCCGAACCCGGCGGCGCGCACCTGGTCGAACCCCGAGAGGTCGAAGAACATGAACTTCTCGGGGAAGGTGAAATACTCCTGCAGCAGCCCGTAGGCGCCGAACGACCGGCGCGACACCGGGAGCATCATCTCGTCGGGGCCGAACCCCGCGGGCTGCAGCACCGTGGCGGGGAGGGCGATGGGGCGGCGGCGGGTCCCGCTGGCCGGGTCGCGGACCAGCACCTGGACGCAGTTGTTGCCCATCACCTCGTAGAGCGCGGAGACCAGGTTGGTCTCGCCGCTCAGGTAGAAGCGCAGGGTGTTCAGCTGCAGCTTGTCGAAGGTGACGTCGGGAAAGCCCCGCAGCTCCAGCCGGAGCGCGGCCACCGCGTCGGCCGACTTCACCGCCGGCTTGAGCCGGTCGGGCGTGGTCCACTGGGCGTCGGCCACGGTGATCGGCCACAGGGTGGTGTCGTAGCACGTGCGGAACTTGCAGGCCACGCCGCCGATCGGCCGGGAGTGAATCGGCGTGCCCCGCGCCAGCGCGAACCCGCTGCCCTGCTTGGCCTGGAGGTCGAGGTCGAACTGCGCGATCGACATCGACGGCACCGGCCGGATGTAGTTCGGGTTCACCACCCCGAGGAGCGCCTCGCTCACCTCGGAGAAATCGTCGTCCAGCCGGAGCTGCACCCGGGCGGCCAGGAAGGCGAACCCCTCCAGCAGGCGCTCGACGTGCGGGTCCTCGCACTTGCCGGGCTCCAGCTGGAGGCGGGCCGCCACCTTGGGGTACTTCTTGCCGAACTCGGCGCCGAGCCGGCGCAGGTAGGTCAGCTCGCGCTCGTAGTGATAGAGCAGGTCGTCACGCATCGCGTATCGTGGCGACCTCGACGTCGCCGTTCGCCTTGTGCAGGACGGTATCGAAGGAGATCCGCTCGGGGCTCGGTTCCAGCTGCAGCACCGCCTCCACCTGGAGCCGCACCTCGGCCAGCGGGCTGCTGCCCCGCGGCGGGATCGTCACCTTCACGCCGGTGAGCCGGGGCTCGAAGGTCGCGAGCGCCTGCTCCACGATCGCGGCCAGCTTCGCCATGCTGTCGGCGGAATCCCGGCTGAGCGAGGTCAGGTCGGGGAGGCCGAAGTGGTAGACCGAGTCCGCCAGCTCCGGGAAGCGCGCCGGGTTGGGCGGGTCGGTCTGCCGGCCGTTGAGGAGCCAGTCGAGGTCGCGCTGGAGGCCGAGCTTGTACTCGCGGATCGAGTCGGCGCGCGTCATGGGCCGGTCGCCCGGGGCGTCGGGCTCCCGGTCGATCAGGCGGTCGAGGAGGGTGCCCTCGACCAGCAGGTCGAGCTCACGCTTCGCCACTCGGCTTGCCTCTCGAGAGCGTGAGCGCCTGCACCGGGTCGAGCCGGCAGATGCGCAGGTAGAGTTCGTGGCGGTTGTCTCCCTCGACATCCGCCTTCAGGTAGCTCTGGTAGAGCAGCACCATCGGCTCCGCCACCAGCGGGCCCGACTCCCAGCTTTCCAGCTTCGCCTCGTCGATCTTCGCCAGCAGCTGCTGGAGGATGGGCGTGGCCACCGCGTCGAGCCCCGCCTCGAGCATCACGTGGGCGAGCTGGGTCTGGCGGATGAAGCGGCCCCGCTCGCTGTTCTCCCGGTCGAGGGCCCGCTTGATCCGCTCGATGCCCTTGGAGGCCTGGCCGGCGCGGACCTCGGCCAGGGCGCGCTCGAGGGTCTGGTCCCGCCCGCCCTCCGCGCCCTTCGGGGCCAGCGCCTGGGGCGATGCGACCGGCGCCGCATCCCCCTCCCCGCCCAGGAGCCCCTCCGCGGTCAGCCACTGGACGGTGGCGGGCCCCGCAGTGGGGAGGTCGTCCATCAGGGTCATCTCGTGGAGCGTGGGCACCTCGGAGAGCAGCGCCCGCAGTTCCCGGCGGATCGCCTCGGAGACGTGGGCGTAGTCCGAACCCAGGCCATCGAGCGCGTTCAGCACATAGCGCTGCAGGTCGAGCCATCCCCGGCCGGCCTTCGAGCCCATGACGGTCTCGGCCACCTCCAGCAGCTGGGCGTAATCCTGGTCCAGCAGCAGGGTCTTGAGCTGGGTGCGCATGGGCGCGGGCGGGGCGTCGAGCAGCCGGGGATCCGGGCTTGGCGCCTCGGCGCGCACCTCGCCCCAGCGGAGGGCGCGGAGCATCAGGTAGCTGACCGGGCTGGTCGGCTCGGTCTTCCGGAGATAGCGGGCCGCGCCGATCACCCGGCCGGTGGCATCGTTGCGGTCGACCGGTTCCGCGGCGAGGGGGCCGCTCCCGGCGGCGCCGGACTCGCCGGCCGCGGCGGCGGCGCTCACGGCGGCATCCCCGCCGGCGGGCGCGACCGGGTCGGGGTCGGTCAGCAGCTTCCGCTCGATCAGCTGCCCCATGACGTGCTGCACCTCACCCAGGCTCTCCCGCATCCCGCGGAAGCTGGGACCGGCATCGCCGAACTTCTCCTGGCAGACCTCATCCAGCGCGTCGACCGCGGCGAGCGCGCCGCTGATGTCGCCCGACACCTGGCGGAGGAAGACCTTGGGCGTGCCCTCGAACGCCTTCTCGAAGACGTCCTTGGGCACCTTCCCTTCCTCGATCGCCTGCTTGCGGGCCTCGGCCTTCTCCTTGTCCTCCTCGGCGTCCTTCTCGCTGGGAATCCCGGCCCCGTCCTTCATGTGCCAGAAGGAGTGGCCTCCCTTGTTGATCGGCACCGACTTGATGACGAAGTCGAGCCGGCCTCCCAGCCAGTCGAGCGGGGTGACGCGGAGTTCCAGGTCGCCGTCCTCGATCTCGGGAAAGAGGCCGTCCCAGTACTGGCTGAGGATCCCGCGGATGGCGGTGAGCCCGCCGGCGAGCCCGGCGTACCCTTCCTTCCGGAGCATCGCCTCGGTGAGCCACGCCGCCAGCTGCAGGTCCTTGCTCTTCGTGGCGATGGCCTCGCTGGCCAGTTTGATGACCAGCGGCCAGTCGGCCACCTTGCGGGGCCGGTCGTAGCCGCCGCTCGGAATGAGTTCTTCCTCGCGGCGGGCTTCCTTGATCTTGTCGTAGAGGGGATCGTAGCGGAGATCGGCGCCAGCGGGGCTGGCCCCCGCGATCGGGTTCAGCAGGTCGTCGCGCAGCGGCATGCAGCCCCCGTCAGGCGGAGGTCTGGACTGGGGTTATGACCAGCTCGCGGAGTTCGAGGATGGGCATCTCTTCGCCATCGACCAGGAGCACCTTCTGTCCCAGCGGCGCTTCCACGCCGTCGTCCCAGCGCACCCATTCGGTGGCCCGGCCCAGGCGGACGTTGGGATCGTCGGACTCGTCGGAGCGGGGCGCCAGTACCGGGAGCAGCACCTCGCCCAGGTCGAGCCCCTGGTATCCCGGCGCCGTCAGGAGCTTGGCAGGGGCCCAGAGCAGATCGCGAAGCTTCTGGGGCGGGCCCATGCGGACACTGGCCACCGAGGCGAGCGGCAGCCAGCTGTACTGACCGGCCGCGAAGATCTCGAGCCGGGGACCGATGCGGGGGTCGGCATCGGTGAGGGACGTGAACGGCTTCCCGTTCACCGTCCCGGTCAGGGCGGGGAGGGCCTCCTTGTGCCGCGGATAGCTCCCCTCCTGCCACATCCGCCGCCGGGTCCGCTCGGCGTGGAGGGCACTGCGGTACACCAGGGCGCCCATGGCGGCCTTCTCGCCGGCGCCCGCCAGCACATCGAGGTGCTTCTCGGCCCGATCATACTCCCCGGCGAAGCAGAGCAGCTCGAACAGAAAAGCGCGGCGCTGGGCGTCGCCCGGATTGCTCCGGAGTTCGACACCCAGCGACTCGATTGCTTCTGCCAGTCGGCCCTCGTCGAGGAGGGCTCGCGCTTTCATGCCGGGCCTTAGAGCTTGTGGACGCCGGCCACATCCCAGCCATACACCGACGGCTTGGTCGCGCCGCCCTTCTTGTCCTGCGGCTGGTAGGTCACCTTCACCTGCTTGAAGGCGAACGAGGCGGACTCGGTCGGGACATCGTCGCCACCGGTGGAGCCGCTCCACTGGATCGAGGAGACGAAGACCTCGGTGAACTCGTACTTGAGGTACACGACCTGCTCACCGCCCGCCTTCCGGAAGCTCACCGTCGCGTTGTCGAAGTGCTCACCGGTGCAGCACTTCTGGAACATGGTGTTGCTGGCGATGTCGGTCTTCTTCATGACGTTGAAGTCGCTCACCGACACCTTGCCGGAACCCATACCGCCGCCGGCCACGTTGATCGGGTTCGACGCGCCCCAGCTGAACGAGAGGATTTCGATCGCCCCTTCAAACCCCTTCGCCGTCGCTTCGCCCTTCACTCCCGCCAGCTGCAGAAATGCATCGAACGCCATGGTATCCCCCTGAAAAGTTGCGGTCTGTACCGTCGCCGTGGGCCTGCTTGCTCCCGTGTGAGTAACGCGCCTGCCCCCTCGGGATTCTCACCCCTCCCGGTTACTTGCCCGGGGGGGGCAGGTCCGCGACCAGGCGCATGGACATGGTCAGCTCGTCCAGCTGGAAGTGCGGCTGGAGGAAGGCCACGGCGCGGTAGGCGCCCGGCTTCCCGGGGACGTCCACCACCTCGATCCGGGCGTCCTTGAGCGGCCGCTTGGCCTTGATGCCCGCGGAGGCGTCGTCGTTCGCCACCACGTAGTTGATGATCCACTTGTTCAGGTAGCTCTCGATCTCGCTGCGCGAGGAGTAGCCGCCGATCTTGTCCCGCATCATCGCCTTGAGGTAGTGGGCGAACCGGGACACCGCGAACAGGTACGGGAGCTGGGCCGAGAGCCGGGCGTTGGCCGTGGCCGCGTCGGTGTTGTAGGTCTTGGCCTTCTGGGCCGACTGGACCGAGAAGAAGCAGGCGTTGGAGCTGCCCTTCTGGTGCACCAGCGGGACGAAGCCCAGGTCGGCGAGTTCCTTCTCCCGCCGGTCGGTGATCGGGGTCTCGGTGGGGCACTTCATGGCCACGTCGCCCGACTCGGTCTTGAAGTTGTGGGTCGGGAGACCCTCCACCAGGCCGCCGCTCTCGACGCCCCGGATGGTGGCGCACCAGCCGCTGCGGGCGAAGGCCTGGGTCACCTTGCTGGCCAGCACCCACGCCGCGTTGCCCCACAGGTACTTGCTGTGGTCGGTGCCGTCGACGTGCTCCTCGTAGTTGAAGGCGTCGATCGGGACGGTGGCGCTGCCGTAGGGCTCCCGCATGAGCACCCGGGGCACCGCCAGCGCGATATAGCGGGAATCATCGCTGTTGCGGAAGGTCTTCCAGCGGGCGTACTCGGTGGTGTCGAACACCTTGGCGAGGTCGCGGGGCTGGTCCAGCTGAGTGAAGCTGTCGAGGCTCATCATGTCGGCGCTGGCCGCCGAGAGGAACGGCGCGTGGGCCGCCGCGGCGACCTCCGCCACCTTCTCGAGCAGCTCCACGTCCTGGCCCGACTTGTCGAACTCGTAGTCGCCCACCAGCGCGCCGAAGGGCGAGCCGCCGAAGACGCCGAATTCCTCCTCGTACACCTTCTTGAAGAGCGCGCTCTGGTCGAACTCCGCCGCCCGCTGCAGGTCGCGCAGCAGTTCCTTCTTGGAGGCGTTGAAGATCTTGATCCGGAGCATCTCGCTGGTCTCGGTGTTGCTGACCAGGTAACGGAGCCCGCGCCAGGTCCCTTCCAGCTTCTGGAAATCGGGGTGGTGCAGGACCTCGTTCAGCTGCAGCGAGATCAGGTGGTCGATCTGGGCGATGCGGGAATTGATCATCACCTCGACGTTCTTGCCCGCGGTGACCGAGCCCGCCAGCACCTCGCCGACGAAGCTCTTGATCAGGTCCTTGCCGCGCGCCTTGGCCGCCGCGTCCTTGCCGACCCGCCCTTCCTCGACGATGCTGTCGAGGAGGCTGAGTTCCTGGCTCTGGGCGCCCGCCGCTCCCGCTTCCGCCTTGGCGTCAGCCATTGCCGCCTCCCTGGGCTTCGAGCTCGGCCTTGAGCTTCTTCATCTTCTCCTCGTCGCCCAGCGTCTCCGCCAGGATCGTGTCCAGCTTCTCGTTGGTGCCCAGTGCGCCCCGCAGGTCGGCGAGCTTGGTGCGCAGCTCGAGCAGCTCCTTGAGCGGCTTGATCTGGCGGGCGACCGCGTCGGGCGAGAAGTCGTCGAGGCTCTCGAACTTGAGGTCGACCGCGAGCTTCCCGGCGTTGGGATCGTCGCTCAGCTTGTTCTCGACGGTGAGCGCGAGGTGCGGCTTCATGCTGGAGAGCACCTCGTCGAAGTTGTCGAGCGTGATGTCGACGAACTTCCGTTCCTTGAGCTTGGCCAGCGGCTCGACCGGCTGGCCGGTGAAGTCGCCCAGGACGCCCATCACGAAGGGCAGTTCCTTCATTTCGATGGCGCCACCCGTCTCCACGTCATAACTGATCTGCACCCGTGGGGGGCGAACCCGCTCGAGTTTCTTTTGCGTGCTTTCCTTGGCCATACCGCGGACCTCAGTTGAAAGGTAGGAGCCGCGACCGCTCTCGAAGTCGCCAACAGTGGTTCACCGGAAGGAGATGTCCAACCTACGATTTGCCCAAGTGGTTGTCAAACTTGATCCTGCACCGCACGCGAGGTACGTCCGCCGGGGCCCGGGAGGAGGCGTCCACACGACCTGCTCCACCCGGATATCGCATCAGACGCGCGCGACACGACATTCGTCTCACTTGTGGCGCCATCCGGCCCCGGAACCGGCCAGGCAACCCCGGCACCCAGCCGCCAAAATCCTGGACACCCGACCCCGGCTCACCCCCAGCGGCCGGCCAGCCCGCCGAGGGGCGTCGCGCACGACTGGACCCGCACCAGACGGACCTGGTCGGTGTCCTTGACCGGGGCGAGCACCATGAAGCCCCGCTCCATGAGCGCCTCCGCGGCCCGGACCGCGACCGGGAACGCCCCCGGACCCACCGCGACCGCCCCGGGACCTCGCCCGATGCTGCCGACCGGGAGTCCGGATACAATCGGCTCGAGGCTCCCCATGAGGGACCACCGGGACTCGGTGAATCCCCGCCCCAGCACCACCGCCACCATCAGGGCTGGATTCCCCAGCAGGAGCCGGTCGGGAACCCGGCCCCCCTCGAACTCCTCGAAGCGGATCCGCTCACACTCCTCGAGGCCCGCGCCATAGGGGACCCGGCCCAGGAACCCGGGCAGGACCAGCCCGAGCGAGCGGGCAAAGCTGGTTGCCCGCAGCGCCACCCAGGCTGGCGGGGGCGAGGTCCAGCTGGAGACCTCGTTGAACTCCGCTCCCACCCCGGCGAGCGCCGGGTCGGCCGCCGCGATGACCGGGGCCCGCAGCGTCATCCCGATCGCGGCCAGCTGGGCCACCCGCTCGATATCGTCGAGGCTGGGCCCGAAGGTGGAGGCGGCGATGATCAGGCCCCAGGGCGCGGTCTCCCGGTCGCGGGCGAGCAGCGCAAAGAGGGGGCTCTTCCCCGGGTCGCCGCCCGACGGCAGCGCCGCCGCGACCTCGGCCTCACTCACGTCGAGCAGCAGCACCTTGAGATCGGGCCCGGTGTCGAGCTGCCGGACCACGGTATCGATGCCGCGCCAGAGGGCCTCGAGCGCCTGGAAGGCGGGGTGATGGAGGATGCTGCGGAGCGTGGCACTCGCGGCCGCATCGACCTGCGCCAGCATCTCGCCCTGGCGCGGGTCGGGATTGGGGACCAGGTGCGGCTTCATGATCCGCTGGATGAAGCCGTGCAGGTCGCCCTCGGCATCGGCGAGCACCTCCTCGACGTCGGTGGGCGACTGGGCGTCGAGGATGTCGCCGAGGAGGCTCCCGCCAGTGGGACGCCTGGGCGGAGGCGGCGGCGCGGCGCCGGTCAGCTCCGCCGCGGCGGCCTTGAAGGTCGCCGGATTGGCCAGCTTCCCGCGGAGTTCCCGGAGCGCCTGGAAGAGCGGCAGCTTCTCCCAGAGGTGGTCGGGATGGAAGTCGTCGAGCGCCCGGACGCGGATGGTGAGCGGGGGGCCGTCCCCCTCGAGCGGCAGCTCGAGCACCGGCCCCAGCTCCCGCAGCGTCACGTCGAGATCGTCGCGATCCACCGGCCAGGCGGGACGGCGGGCGAGCGCGGCGCCGCCCTCGACGGCACGCCGGCTGCCCCGGCCGCTGAAGTCGCCCAGGATGGCGATGCGAAACGGGGTGTCGTCGAGCGGGACCGCTGTCGAGCGGTCGAGCCCGGCGTTGACGTCGAGATGGAATTCGTGTTTGGGGGCCATGGGGCTGTTAGCTGTTAGCTGTTAGCTCACAGGCGACCATGCCTTCGGCGGACGGCGGGTCGCCCCGGACTCGGGGGCACCGGTACAGCTAATAGCTAATGGCTAATAGCGAAGAGCCAATAGCCAACGCCCCGAAGTCACACTACACTTCCCCCATGCGTCAAATGCAACCGGTGCTCTGGACCAAGGGAGCGCTGCTCACCCCCCAACACCTGCAGACGCAGGACCGGTTTCTCGAGGACCAGCTGCATTTCCAGCTGGGGACGCTGGCCTTCTGTCCCTGGGGCTTCAGCCAGCTCGAGATCAACCGCGAAGCGCTCTCCGGTGGGGCGCTGGCCATCACCCGCGGCGCCGGACGCTTTCCCGACGGGTTGCTCTTCGATTTTCCCGCCGCCGACGTGGCGCCGCCGCCCAAGCCGCTCGACACCGCCTGGGAACCGGACCAGACCACGCTCGAGGTGTACCTCGCGGTGCCGGAGCACCGCCCCTCCGCCAGCAACGTCTCCGCGCTCCAGAAGGACCGGAACACCCGCTACATCGCGGAAGTGCAGCTCCGCCGGGACGAGAACACCGGCCTCGCCGAGAAGCCGATCCAGGTGGCGCGGAAGAATCTCCGGCTGCTGGTCGAGGGGGAGTCGCTCGAGGGCCACTCGGTCATCAAGGTGGCGCGGCTGCGGCGGGGCGCCGCCGGCGAACTGACCCTCGACAGCCAGTTCGTGCCCCCGCTCCTCGACATCGGCGCGAACGACTACCTGCTCGCGATCGCCCGGCGGCTGGTGGAGATCCTCTCCGCCAAGAGCACCGCGCTGGCCGGCACCCGGCGGCAGAAGAACCAGAGCCTGGCCGAGTTCAGCATCTCCGACGTGGCCAGCTTCTGGCTCCTCTACACCATCAATACCCACTCCCCGATGCTGCGCCACCTCTTCGAGACCCGCCGGGGCCACCCGGCGCAGCTCTTCGAGGCGATGTCGGCGCTGGGCGGGGCGCTCACCACCTTCAGCACCACCGTGCACCCGCGCGACCTGCCGGTGTACGACCACGCCGACCTGACCGGCTGCTTCTCGAGCCTCGACCAGATCGTGCGCACCCTGCTCGAGACGGTGGTGCCGGCCAACTGCGTCTCGCTCCCGCTCCGCCAGGTGCAGCCCTCGGTCTACGCCACCGCGGTGGACCAGGACAAGTATTTCAAGGCGCCGGGGCTCTACCTCGCATTCAGCGCCGAGCTCAATCCCGCCGACCTGCTCCGCAAGGTGCCGCAGCTGGTGAAGATCAGCTCCGCCGACAAGATCGACCGGCTGATCAAGCAGGCGCTTCCCGGCGTGGCGCTGACCCACGTGCCCAACCCGCCGAGCGCCATCCCGGTGAAGGTGAAGCATCATTACTTCCAGCTCAGCAAGTCGGGACCCGACTGGGAAGCGATGGCGCTGGCGCGCAACCTCGCCGCCTACGTGCCGCAGGATTTCCCGGCGCCGGAACTCGAGCTGGTCATCGTGTTGCCGCAGAACGAACGGTGAAGCGTTCCGCGTTCCTCGTTCCGCGTTCCTCGTGCTTCCGTCTCAGCTGAAGATTGCCAGTCACGGCGGAGATTGCTTGAGAAACGAGGAACAAGGAACGAGGAACGAGGAACGTTTCACAGCCCCGACATGCTGCTGAACACCACCACCACGATGATCAGGATCACGATCAGTCCCACCACCACCAGGATGATCGGGAGACGATTCTTCTTCTCTCCCTCCTCCTCGGCACCACCGCCCGCCCCGGCCCCCTGTGAGGCCGGGGTTTTCGCGTCGCCTCCCCTGGCCCCCGCGCTGCCCCGGCTGGCCTGCACCTCGGCGGGATCGACGCGCTGCAGGGCGCGGGTGTATTCGCTGCCACCGGGTGACGGCGCGGCACTCGCCCCGGCATTGCTGCTGGGCGGGAGCCCGCTCGCTTCCGGCTGCCGCTGGTAGAGGCTGTCGGTATAGTCGCCGCCACTGCCCGCGCTTCCGCCGTACCCGCCCGAGGACGGGGCCGGCGGCTTGGACGGCGCGGAGAACATCTTGGTGAAGTCGCCCGGCTCCGGCGGCCGCTGGGCCGGCGCCGCCGGGGGCCGCTGCGCCGGCATCGACGTCCCCGTGGCACCCGACATCCCCGGCGTCGGTTCGATCCCGCGGTTCAGCCGCTGAGAGAGATCGTCCTTCGGCGCTTCGTTGTACTTGGGCGTGAAGAGCTGGGTGAAATTCCCCCCCTCCTGCGCCGGGGGCGGCGGAGGGGCACTCTTCGGCGGCGGCGTGGCCCCCGAGAAGAGCTGGGTGAAGTCGCCGGGTCCCTGCGCCGGCGCCCGTGACGGCGGCGGCGCTGGCGGTGCCTTGAACGGATCGGCCGCGGGGGGCGGAGGCGGCGGCGCGGCAAAGCTCGCCGTGGCACTCAGCGGTTCATCGGCCCGGGGCTTGGGCGGCCGCGGCGGCGGAGCCGGAGCCGGAGCCGGAGGCGGCGCGGCCGGCCGGGCGGGCGCGCGCGGCGGCGCCGGCGGATTGAGCGAGGGTGGCTTGGTGGGCGGCGAGCGGCCTTCGACCCGCGCCGGGACCACCGGATCGTCGAAGTTCGGCACCTCGTACACCGGGGCCGGCGGAGCCTTGGGAGGCACCGGCGGCGGCGTCAGCGGTGAGACCGTCGTCGGCGGCACGATCGGTGGCACCACCACCGGCGTCTTGTCCACCGGCGACTGGAACGCCGGGGGCGTGAAGATGGAAGCCGGACCTGGCACCGCGGGCGGTGCCGGCGGCGGAGGTGCTGGTGCCGGTGGTGGTGGCGGTGGCGCGGCGGGCCGAGGCGCCGGGGGCTCGGGCGCCTTGGGTGCCATGAAGAGCGCGGTGAAGTCGCCTGCCTCGGGTGCCGCGGCCGGGGGCGGCGGTGGGGGCGGCGCGCTCGCCGCGACCGGCGGGGGGGCGGGCGGCGCTGGCGGCGGAGCCGGAGCCGCCGGCGGTGGTGCCGGGGCCGGCTTGGGCGCCATGAAGAGCGAGGTGAAGTCTCCCGCCTCCGGCGCGGCCGGCGCACTCACGGCGGGAGGAGCAGGCGGCGGCGCCGGTGCCTTGGGCGGCGGCGGTGGAGGCGCCGGCGGCATGGGCGTCTCGACAGCACCGAAGAGCGCGGTGAACTCGCCGCCGCCGGCCGGTGGCGACGGCGGCACGCTCGGGTCGGTGAACGGCGCGGCGATCCCGCTCGGCAGGCTGCTGGCAGCGGGGCGCGCGGGCGGCGCGGGTGCGGCGGGCGCCGGCGGAGGGGCGGGCGGCGCCGGTGGCGGCACGAACTTGGGCGTCAGGACCACGGTCGCGTCGGCTGAGGGCGGAGGCGCGGCGGGCGGCGGTGCGGGCCGCTCGGGAATCGTGGCCCTGGGGGGCGCGACCTTGGGTTGCGCGTGGGTCGGTGGCGAGGGCGTCATGCCCGGCCGGTGCGAGGTCGGCAGCGGCGGGGCATCGGCTCCCAGGTCGGTGAGCCACGCCTCGAGGCCGGTGAAGTTGTGCAGCATCTTGGTGACCAGCACCGTCTTGCCGGCCACGTCGAGCTTCTCGACGATGCGCTGTTTCTTTTCGACGGGGAGATATTCGAGGAGCGCGAGCAGATCGTAGCTCGGGTCGTCGGGCGGCGCCTCGAAGTAATGCAGCATGACGATCGCCTTCGTCGCCGACCGCATGGCCAGCACCGTACGCACCGGCCCGCCCACCAGCTGCTTGAGCAGACCGTACCGGGCGCTGAGTTCCTCAGGAGTCATCGCGGCCAGGAGGCTGTCGGTGGATGCATCGTACCGGTTGATTGCCCGGAACGTGAGGTGCTAAGATGATACTAGCCATGAGCCTTGCCCCCGGCAAATCGCATTCCTTCATCAGCTGGCCCCCGCGAATCGAGGCAACATGTCCGCGCTGACACGGGTGGTCTGGCAGGAGGGGATGCACCTCGCCCAGCATCACTTCCAGTTGCAGGGGAAGTACTTCGAGGACTCGCTCCGCTTCGCGGTCGAGCACCTCTTCTACCGTCCCTACGGCTACGCCGGCCTCGAACTCGACGCCGAGGCGCTCCGGAACGGGACCGTCGCGGTCGTGCATGCCCGGGGCGTCCTGCCCGACGGGCTCGCGTTCCACGTCCCGGAAGGCGACCCCCCGCCGAAGCCGCTGGAGATCCGCGAGCTCTTCTCGCCCACCGCCGACAGCCACCTGGTGCACCTGGTCATCCCGCCCTACCGCCCGGGACAGCCCAACTGCGCCGCGGAGGGAGATCTCGAGAGCGCCACCCGCCGGTTCGTGGTCGACCCGACCTTCGTGCGGGACGAGACCACCGGCCGGGACGAGCAGGAGGTGAGCCTCGGCCGGAAGAATTTCACCCTCTCGCTGGAGCCGCCCGAGGGCACGGTCTCGATGCCGCTCGCCCGGATCAAGCGCGACGGTACCGGCGCGTTCATGTACGACCCGACCTACGTCCCGCCCTGCCTCCAGATCGGCGCGAGCCCACAGCTGATGGCGCTGGTTGCGCGGATGGTGGAGATGCTCGACAGCAAGAGCGACGCGATGCTGCAGGACCGCCGCTCCGACCGCAAAGGCGTGGCGGAGTACGCGGCTCACGAGGTGGCGAGCTTCTGGCTGGCCCACACCATCCACGCCAGCCTGGGGCCGCTGCGCTACCATCGCGACACCCGCTCGGCCCACCCCGAGCAGCTCTACGTGGAGCTGGCCCGGCTGGGCGGGGCGCTCTGCACCTTCGCGCTCGACGCCCACCCCCGCACGGTCCCGGGCTACGACCACGACCGGCTGGGCGAGTGCTTCCTGGCGATGGAGCGCCACATCCGCGCCAATCTCGACGTCATCCTCCCCTCGTCCTACGTGGCGGTCCCGCTCGCGCGGCAGGCCGACTACCTCTACGCCGCGCCGGTCAACGACCAGCGGGCCTTCGGCCCGTCCAAGTGGATCCTCGGGATCCGCGCCGCCCTCGGCGAAAGCGAGATCATCCGCCAGGCCCCGGCGCTGGTGAAGATCTGCTCCCAGAAGCACATCCTCCGCCTGGTCAAGGAGGCCTATGCCGGGCTCGGGCTGGAGCACATCCCCTCGCCGCCGGCCGGCATCGCCCCGCGGGTCGACACCCAGTACTTCCTGATCAGCCGGTCGGGTCCCTGCTGGGAAGCGATCCAGAAGACCCGGGAGATCGGGATCTACGTCCCCGAGGCGTTCCGGAACGTGGAGCTGGACCTGCGGATCCTGCTGCAGGGGTAGGGATAGGTCCTGCTTCGTCGCGGGGAAAGAAACAGGGATCCCTCGCTGCGCTCGGGACAGAACTGGTCGCTTGGCACCCGGTCAGTCATTCCGAGCCGCGAAGCGGCGAGGAATCCCTGATTTTCTAGCCAGCGACCGAGGCTGTTCCCCCGCTCCGTGATTTTCAGTAAGTTGAGGATCCCAAACGACATGGCCGAGACCTCATGAGCAGCCCAGCCGCCCCCCAGGCGGATCTCCAGGCCGAACCGGCCCGACGGCGTGGGACGCTCGCCCTGGTGCTCCAGGAAGCGCTCACCGCCATCGTCCGGCTGCGGGCCAACCGGCAGGCCGCGGCCGACGCCGAGTCGTTCCGGGCCCACCTCAAGCAGCTGCTGGCGACGGCCGACGACCAGTCGCGCCGCGCCGGGTACGACCAGGGCACGGTGAAGCGCGCCATCTACGCCGCCACCGTCTTCCTCGACGAGTCGGTCCTCAACTCCAGCCAGCCGATGTTCGCCGACTGGCCCCGCAAGCCGCTGCAGGAGGAAATCTTCGGCGGCCACATGGGGGGCGAGGTCTTCTTCCAGAACCTGCGCGAGCTCCTCGGCCGCCCCGACAGCGAAGACCTGGCCGACCTGCTCGAGGTGCACCAGCTCTGCATGCTGCTCGGCTTCAAGGGCCGCTATACCCTGGGCGACACCGGCGAGCTGCGCGCCTTCATGGGCCAGACCGCGGAGAAGATCCAGCGGATTCGCGGCGGGTACGGGCCGCTCGCACCCCAGTGGGCCCCGCTGGCCAACGAGTCGCTACCGACCACGGTGGACCCGTGGCTGCACCGGCTCCTGATGTCGGCCGGCATCAGCGCCTGCGTGGCGCTCTTCTTCCTCATCGTGTTCACCCTGCTGCTCCGCTCGGGCGTGTCCGATATCGCCACGCTCGCGAAGTCGCTCGCGCCCTGACGCCACTATGAAAGCCCGCGCAAAGATCTGGCTGTTCGGCGTGCTCGCCGCGCTGATCTGGTATTTCATGGTGTGGCTGGTGATCCACTTCCTGGGGATCTCGGGCCGCGAGCTGCAGTACGTGGCCATCACCCTGATCACCCTGGGCACCGGGGCGATCTGCTGGCTGGTCTGGTATTTCCTGAAAGAGCTGTCCGCCAAGGAAGGGCCCAAGGACGCGCCGGTCGACGAGATCGACCGCGACATCACCGCGGCGCGGGCGCGGCTGGCAGCGGCCAAGCTCTCCGACAAGACCCGGCTCTCGCAGCTCCCGCTGATCCTCTGCCTCGGCCCGGCTGACAGCGCCAAGACCTCGATCCTGGTCCGCTCCGGCCTCGATCCCGACCTGCTCACCGGCGAGGTGCAGCGGGGTGACGCGGTGGTCGCGACCCGGGGCGTGAACCTCTGGTACAGCAACAAGACGATTCTCCTCGAGGCGGGGGGCCGGCTGGTGGCCGATGCCGGCCGCTTCTCCCGGCTGATCCGCTACATCCAGCCGAGCCGTACCAGCGCGGTGCTCACCTCGGGGCGGCAGGCGCCGCGGGTCGCGATCGTGACGCTCAGCGTCGAGGACCTGGTGCGTCCCGGCGGCGGCGAGACGGTCGCCGCCCACGCCCGCGAGCTCCGTGCCCGGCTGCTGGAGACGTCCAAGAAGCTGGGGATCCGGCTCCCGGTCTACGTCATCTTCACCAAGGCCGACAAGCTCCCCTACTTCGCCGACTTCGTCCGCAACTTCTCGAGTGACGAGGCCCGCGAGGTGCTGGGCGCGACGCTGCCGTGGGACAGCGGGCCGGCGGGGACGTACGCCGACCGCACCGCCAGCCGCATCGGCTCCGCCATGCAGCGGCTGGCCGGGTCGCTCTCGGGTCACCGGCTGCAGTTCCTCCCGCGGGAGAACCAGCCCGCGATCGGCTACAACGCCTACGAGTTCGCCCGCGAGTTCCGGAAGGTCGTCCCCCAGGCCACCCAGTTCCTGGTCGACCTCTGCAAGCCGAGCCAGCTGGAGGTGAGCCCGGTGCTGCGGGGCTTCTACTTCACCGGCGTGCGCGCGGTGGTGGTGGAGGAGGCGGGGCTGATGCAGCAGCAGGCCCAGCAGCGGCAGGCGCCGGGCATCATGGACGCAACCCAGGCGTTCGTGCCGGCGGCCTTCGGCGTGCCGCAGGCGCCGGCCGCGCCGGTGGGCCCGGTCTCCCGCAAGGTGCCGCAGTGGATGTTCCTCGGGCGGCTCTTCAAGGACGTGATCTTCAAGGACCGGGTGGCGCTGGCGGCCACCGCCGGCGGCGCGAAGGTGAACCTGCTCCGCCGGGTGGTACTCGCCACCGCCACCGGGCTGGCGGTGTTCTACGCCCTGATGCTGATCATCTCCTTCGCGGGGAACCGGCGGCTCAAGAACCGGGTCGAGGCCGCGATCCGCAACGTCTCGGCCGACGCGCTCCCCGCGGGCGACCTCGCCACCGCCGAGACGCTCCGGCGGCTCGACACCCTGCGGATGATCAACGAGCAGCTGGGCGACTGGAACCGCGAGGGCGCGCCGATCGGGCTCAAGTGGGGGCTCTACAGCGGCAACTCGCTCTGGCGGCAGTCGAACCGGGTCTACTTCGCGCGCTTCGACAGCCTGCTCTACGCCGGGACCTACAACCGCATCCTCGAGAACATGCGGAACTTCCCGGTGAACCGGACCGACAGCACCGACTACCAGTGGAGCTACAACCAGCTCAAGGCCCACCTGATCACCACCGCGTACCCGGAGAAGAGCACCCCCGAGTACCTCGAGCCGGTGCTGCTCGACGCCTGGAAGCAGGGCCACGAGATCCCCAGCGACGAGAAGGTCCGGCTGGCGCGGGCCCAGTTCGCCTACTTCGCGGGGGAGCTGGCGCGGGGGAACAACATGGTGCCCAATCCCGCCGACAGCCTCCTGATCCAGAAGTCACGCACCCTGCTCCGCCAGTTCAAGGACGGCGAGCAGATCTACCAGATCATGCAGAGCGAGGCCGCCAGGACCGGTGGCGCGCGTCCGTTCGACTACGACCGGACCTATCCCAACCAGGTGCTGAGCACGGGGAACACGGTGGTCCCCGCCGCCTTCACCCGCAAGGGATGGAACTACATGACGGGCGTCGCCTTCAAGAATCCCGACGCGTACTTCCAGGGCGAGGAGTGGGTGCTGGGGCAGGAGAAGCTGAGCGAGAACCAGCGCGTGGGGATCGTCAACAGGATCAAGGAGAGATACCGGGAGGACTACGTGCGCGTCTGGCGCACGCTGCTCGCCAACGCGAAGGTCTCGGGCTTCGCCGGGCTCCCCGACGCGGCCCGCAAGGTGAAGGCGCTGGGGAGCAACCCCTCGCCGCTGATCCAGCTGATCAACGCGGTCTCGTTCAACACCGCGGTCGACTCGATCTGGGCGAGCACCATCTTCCAGCCGGCACTCACGGTCTCCCCGGCCGACACCATCAAGGTGATCAGCGAGGCGAGCGCCCCCTGGCTCAAGGCGGTGCAGGCGCTGGGCACCGCGCTCGACGCGGTGGCGGCGGCGTCACCCACCGACCGGGAAGCGCCGGCCCAGCAGGCCAAGGGGCTGGTGACCGAGGCGAAGAATGCCGCCGCCGCCATGAGCATCAGCTTCGCCGGCGGCACCACCAGCGTGGGCCCCGACATCTCCCGGCTGCTCAACAGCGGCTTCTCGTCCATCGACGGGATGCTCGGCAACGTGGGCGTGGCCGGAACCAACAAGTCGGGAGCCGATTTCTGCCGGGATTACGGCAGGGTGCTGACCAGGAGCCCGATCACCCCGGGCGGCGCCCCCGCATCGCTCGACGAAGTCACCGCCTTCTTCGGCCGGCCCGACGGCGCGATGTGGGCCTTCTACAATGGCCAGCTGTCCAAGTTCCTCTCGCCCA
>JAXLXZ010000031.1:0-30936 GCA_046327735.1 Gemmatimonadales bacterium
GTGGCCACCAGCGCCTCGTCATCGAGCGGGAGGAGGGAGCGCAGGTCGATGACCTCGACCGAGATCCCCTCGGCGGCCAGTTCCTCCGCCGCCTCCAGCGCCTTCCAGACCATCGCGGACCAGGTGACAATCGAACAGTCACGGCCCTCGCGCGCCACCCGCGCCCGCCCGATGGGGGTCAGCACCTCCCCGTCCGGCAGGGTCTCCTTGACCCGGCGATAAAGATACTTGTGCTCGAAGTAGAGCACCGGATCTTCGTCCCGGATGGCGGCCTTGATGAGCCCCTTGGCGTCCCGGGCGGTGGCCGGGGCCACGATCTTGAGCCCCGGGGTGTGCAGGAACGCCGCCTCGGGGTTCTGGCTGTGAAACGGCCCGCCCCGAACGTAGCCACCGCTCGGGCCCCTGACCACCATCGGCGTGGCCAGGCCGGCGCGGTAGCGGGCGGTGGCGACGTAATTGGTCAGGATGCTGTAGGCGCAGGAGATGAAGTCGATGAACTGCATCTCGCAGACCGGCCGCATCCCCATGTGCGCGGCCCCGGCGGCGGCACCGACGATCGCGGTCTCGCTGACGGGCGTATCGATGACGCGGTCGGCGCCGAACTCCGCCTGCAACCCTTCCGTGACCTTGAACGCGCCTCCGAAGTTCCCGATGTCCTCGCCGAGGAGGAAGACCCGCTCGTCCCGGGCCATCTCCTCGCGCAGGCCTTCGCGGATGGCTTCGAGGTAGGTGGTCTCGCTCACGGAAGGCGGCCGGGCGGCAAAGCGGCAGGGCGGCCTGTCCCACCAGCAGGAAGGCTCCGATACCACTCGGCTGGCGCCGAGGGCGGGTCGGCGTAGACCCCGGTGAGCGCGGTGGAGATGTCCGGGAAGGGCTCGTCGATGCAGGCCGCCAGCGCCCGGTCGAGCTCGCCCTGGATCCGGGCGTCCTGCGCGGTGAGATCCTCGACGCTCGCCCACCCCTGCTCCGTCAGGCGGCGGACCCAGGCATCGATCGGGTCCTTCGCCTCCCACTGCGCGATCTCCGCCGGCGGAACGTACGACTGGTTGTCGTGCTCGGCATGTCCGCGGCGGCGATAGGTGACCAGCTCGATGAGGGTGACGCCGCCGCCAGCGCGGGCCCGCTCCACCGCCGCCTTCGTCACCTCGTACACCGCCAGCACGTCGTTGCCATCGGCCTGGACGCCGGGGATTCCGTAGCCGACGGCGCGATCCATGAGGCGCTCGGCGGCGGTCTGCTGGCGCGTCGGGGTGCTGTAGGCGTACCCGTTGTTCTCGCAGATGACGACCAGCGGCACCCGCTGCACCGCGGCGAAGTTGAGGCCCTCGTGGAACGACCCGGTGCTCATCGCCCCGTCGCCCACGTAGACCATCCCGACCCGCGGCTCCTTCCGGAGCTTGAAGTTGAGCGCGATCCCCGCCATCACCGGCACCATGTCGCCGAGGTGGGAGATCTGGCCCAGGAAGCCGCGCTGGAGATCGTTGAAGTGGATGTTCAGCTCGCGGCCGGCGGTGGGACTCTCGGCCTTGGCCATGTACTGCCGGAAGACTTCCAGGGGCGTGGCGCCCTGCACCAGCATGGACCCGAGGTTGCGGATCAGGGGCGAGAGGATGTCACCCTTGCCGCGGTCGAGGGCGAAGGCGCTGCCGACCGCGTCCGCCTCCTGGCCGAGGGAGCGGAAGAGCCCCCCCACCACCTTCCCCTGCCGGTGCAGGCTGACCAGCCGCTCCTCGAGGGAGCGGGTGAGCCGCATCCAATAGTAGAGCTCGACCAGTTGGGCCCGGGTGAGACCGGCGGCAAGGGCGGCGGGAGCGGCGGATGGCATTGGCGGGGGGAGAATCTAGGCGATCGGACGGGGGGCCGGGAGTCTGGTTCAGGATTGGGGGATTTCGCTGGATAACAGCGGATTGATTCCTTCCAGGTGTCGGCTGAACGGTCGTTCGTCGACTACCTGGCAAATCCCCTGATCCATCGAAATCCCCCAATCCTGTCCCCACTCCGTGCGGTTCCGCTCACTGCCTATCGCCCCCCCAACGCACTCACCACGAGACTGGTCATCACCCGCATCGCCACCGGCACGGTACCATCGTCGGCGTAGAAGGTCGGGGTATGGTGACCGCCCGAGACCTTGCCCGGAGGGACGGCGCCAATGTGGATCATCAGACCGGGCACCGCGCGCGCAAACCAGGAGAAGTCCTCGGCACCGGTGAGCGGCGGGGCCTGACGGACCATGCCCGGCCCGAGCACCCGCTCCATCACCGGCTGGAAGCGGCGGACCAGGCCGGTGTCATTGATGACGACAGGATAGGGCTCCTCGAAATCCAGGGTAAAGCTCGCGCCGGCCGCCTTGGTGGTCCCGTCAAAGATCTCCCGCATCCGCCGCTCGATGGTGGCAAAGACGCTGTCATCGAACGCCCGGATGGTGCCCTCCATGTAGGCCTCACCCGCGACGATGTTCTGCCGATCGCCGGCGCGGAGAATGCCCACCGTCACCACGTTGGGCGAGAAGGGCGAGAGGTTCCGGGAGCGGATGGTCTGGAGGGCGAGAATCACCTGCGACGCCGTGACGATCGCGTCGATACCGAGGTGCGGTGTAGCGCCGTGGGCCTGGCGGCCGATGATCTTCGCGGTCCACTTGGTGGACGACGCCATGGCGGGGCCAGGGGCGAAGGAGACATGTCCCAGCTCCTCATCGTGCGCCGCTGCACCCGGAGGCGAGCCGTTCGCGTGGAAGGCAAAGATCATCGACGGTTTCGGATTGGCAAAGGCGCCTTCGGAAAGCATCTGCTTGGCGCCGCCGGTCTCCCCTGGCGGAGCTCCCTCCTCGGCGGGTTGGAAAATGAAGACCACGGTACCGGAGAGCTTGTCCCTCATCCCGGCGAGCACGTTGGCCACGCCGAGCTGGGCCGAAACGTGAGTGTCGTGACCGCAGGCGTGGGAGACGCCGGTCTCACGGCCCAGGTAATTCGTCGTGACCACCGACTTGAAGGGATAGTCGGCCTGCTCCGTGACGGGGAGGGCGTCCATATCCGCACGGATCGCCACCACCGGCCCCGGCTTGCCGCCCTTGAGGACCCCGATCACGCCGGTGTGCGCGACGCCGGTGCGGACCTCGAAGCCAAGGCGCTTGAGCTCGGCCGCGACGATGCCGGCGGTGCGGGTCTCGCGGTTGCCAAGCTCGGGATGCTGATGGATGTCGTGCCGGATCTCGATCATCCGCGGCGCGACCTTCTCGACGGCGGCGCGGATCTCGGCATCGGACTGGGCGGCGAGCGGGGAAGCCGCCCCCGCGAGGAGCGGGAGGGCAAGGAGGAGACGCATGGAGCCTCGGAGTTATCTGAGACGAAGATCGACTGGACGGGGTGAATCTGGACCGCCGGAGGTGAAGCGCAAGGCCCACCGAAGAGCAGCAACAGCGCATCACGGAAGACCACGAAGGCACGAAGGGCACGAAGCAGTTCTTCGTGATCTTCGTGCCTTCGTGAACTTCGTGAATTGCTGTCGCTGTTACTGCACTGCGAAATCCACCGCCGCGACGGTCTTCTCCCAGACGAAGTGCCACTGACCGTGCCCGCCTTCGTCGGCGATATGGATGAAGAACTTCTCGGTCACATCATCCTTGGTCTGGACCATCATCGGGATCTTGTAGAGATCCTTCTCGGCCTTGTGCGCGGTGCCCCACTGGCCGGTCTCGCCGTTGACGATCAGGGTCCAGCCGGTGGGAGTCGGCACCGTCCAGAGGGTGTACTTGCCGGCGGGCACCACGGTGTTGCCGAGCTTGACCGGCTTGTCGGTGAAGAACTGGGTCGCGGCGTTGGCCCCGGTGCGCCAGACCTCGTTCCAGGGGACCACCCCGCCGAAGATGACCCGCCCTCGCACCGAGGGGCGGCCGTAGTCGATCACGAGATGGGCGCCAGCTGCATCGGCCCTGGCGGTGTCACGGGGGGAGAACTGGCCGGCGGGCCCCTTCGCCTTCTCCTGCGTGGCGAACGTGGAGGCCCAGGCCTGCACATCGGCGGACGGGAGCCGCTCGAGGGAGAACTGCTGGGTGCCGCTGATGGGGCGCAGACCCAGGATCCGGCCATCCTTGTCGATCTTCGCGTGGTAGCGGTCGTAGGTGGTCTCGATATCCACCGAGTCCGACCCGAGCTTCCGGACCGCCGCCCAGTTGAGCTCGTCGTCGCTCAGGAAGTACATCGGGACGCGCAGCGAGTCGGCCTTCATTTTCGCGCGACGGAGCGAGAGCCGCTCGTACATCACCCACATCGAACCGCCGGGGGTCTCGGTGCCGGGTTTCACCTTGAGCCCGAAGAAGCGGGTCGTGGTGTCCGCCTTCGACTGGCCACCGATCGAGTCGGCCAGCAGCTTGGCACTGGTGGTCATCCGCGGCGGGTTGCCAGGGGCGCTGGGATCGAGGGCGGCGATGTCGATACCACTGAACTGCCAGTCGCCGGTGAGCGAGATGGTGGCGCGCCGGAGCCCGGCGCGGGGCGCGCGTGACGCGGCGATCACCTCGGCCCGGGTACGGCTGATGTCGAACTGCTCGACCCCGGTGGTGTCGTTGCCGAGGCGGACCAGGAAGGCGCCCTTGTCCTGGGCGGCCACCTGGGCGGCAGCGGCAGGAAGGCCGAGGACGAGTAGCACCAGACTGCGAACGCGCATGAGAGCTCCGGGAAGGTGAGTGCCTGTTGTACGGCGCCGGACGAGAGACGGTTCCATGTCCGGAACGAGCCGCGCTGGCGGTGGGTGAATGACGTTCAGCGTCCGATGGTGGTGCACAGGATCAGGCGGTCAGGCCGAAGCCTCGGGTCAGGGGACGCGACCGACCAGGCGAGTGTCTCGCGATGATGCAGCGAGCCGCACTTCGTCCCCCGGCAGGAGGCTGTCGACCCGGAAGACCACCTCGGTCCTCGCCCCCGGCGCCAACGTCACACGCTGGAACCCGCGCAGGGCCAGCACCGGCTGGGCAATCGCCGCATTCGGACGCCGAACATAGAGCTGCACCACCTCATCGCCGGTGCGGGCGCCACTGTTCGTGACGGTGCAGCGGATCACGCTCTCACCCGCCTGGTTGCCGGGTGCGATCTCGAGGCCGGACCAGGCGAAGCGGGTGTACGAGAGCCCGAACCCGAACGGGAACTGCGGCAGGCCCGTCAGGTCGTCGTAATCATCGCCCCGGCCGGTGGGAAGGTGGTTGTAGACCAGCGGCAGCTGGCCTTCGCTGACCGGAAAGGTGATCGGCAGGCGCCCGCCCGGCGCAGCGTCGCCGAAGAGCAGCGCGGCCAGCGCCTCGCCGCCCGCCTCGCCCGGATACCAGAGATCGAGAAGCGCGGCCACCCGCTCGATCCACGGCCGCACGGTCACCGCGCTCCCCCCGACCAGTACCACGATCGTGGGAGTACCCGTGGCAGCGACTCGGCGGATGAGCTCCTCCTGCCGGCCCGGGAGCGCGAGCGAGGCGCGATCGCGGAACTCCCCCTCCTCGAGGCCCACCATCACCACGGCCGCCGACGCTCCCCGGGCGGCGGTCACTGCCGCGCCGATCCGGGCCTCACCCTGGTCGAGCACGCCCGCATCCCAGACCAGCCGGATCCGGCCGTTCGCCGCCGGCTCACGCACCTCGACTCTCAGCGCGACCGGCCTGGCCGCAACGAGCCGCACCGGCACGAGCCGTTCGGTGTACGCCTGATTGTCCCATGCGTCGATCACGAGCGAATCGCGGAGATAGAGCCGGAAACCGTCCGTTCCCGTCACGCCGAGGTGCACCACGCCAGTGTGCGGGGCCGTCACGGAACCGGTCCAGCGGGCGCTGAACCAGTCGGGGGCGAGCCCCTCCGCCGGCGGCATGAAGGTCCAGTGGAAGTCGACGGTGGGGTCGCTCCGGCGCTCCGGCGCCCCTGAGAGGTCAGGTCCGCGGAAATACTCCGCGGCGAGCCCCCGCGATCCATCGGCTGCGGTCAGTGCCGCGCTGGGAACGGTGACGAAGCGGGTCACGGTCCGGCCCGGGCCAGGCGCGAACCTCACCCGGGTGGCGCCGAGCCGCGCGCGCAACCCGTCGAGGGCGGAGACGACGTGGCGGCCGGAGCCGGAGTAGCCGCCGAGCCGTGCCTCCTCGGCATCGGTGCCGATCAGGGCGAGGGTGCGGATCCGGCGGGGGTCGAGCGGCAGGAGATCGCCCCGGTTCCGGAGCAGCACGGCGGAGCGGACGGCGGCCCGTCGCGCGAGGGCATGCGCCGCCGTGTCCGACAGCGAGGCGCGCGCGCGCGATTCGTCCGCATACGGCTGCTCGAACAGCCCGAGCGCGAACTTGAGCCGGAGCACGCGCGCCACGGCGCTGTCGATGACGGCCGCGGGAATGCGGCCGTCGTGAAACGGCGGCTCGAAGAGCGAGGCACTCGATGCGTCACCCTGGAAGATGACGTCGAGACCGGCGTTCAGCGCCTGCGCCGTAGCGTCGCCGTAATCGCGCGCAGTGCCGTGCAGGACGTTGGCCCCGCCCACCCCGCCGGCATCGGACATCACCACGCCGGGGAAGCGCCACTCGTTCTTGAGAAGATCGGTGAGAAGCCAGCGGGAGGCGGAGGCGGGCCGCCCGCCCACGGAGTTGTACGCCGCCATCACGCTCCGCGCTCCAGCGGCGTGCACCGCGCGTTCGAACGGAGCGAGCTCAAAGGCGCGCAGCCGGGCCTCGCTCAGCTCGATGGGATAGCTGTCCCGTCCCCCGTCGCCCACATTCGCCACGAAGTGCTTGGGCGTGGTGACGATGCCGCGCGACTCGAAGGCCCGGATGAACGCCTCGCCCATCTTCCCCGCGAGCAGCGGATCCTCCCCGTAGGTCTCCTCCACCCTTCCCCACCGGACGTCGCTCGCGAGGTTGAGCACCGGCGAGAGGAGCTGCCGGATCCCCCGTGCCCTGGCCTCGATGGCAATCGCGGCGGCGACGTCTCCCATGAGCGCCGTATCCCAGCTGGCCGCCAGCCCGATGGCCTGGGGGAAGGCGGTCGCCCCGGGCGCCACCACGCCGTGCAGCGCCTCGGCCACCGGGATGATGGGGATGCCGAGCCGGGTGCTGTCGACGAAGCGGCGCTGGACGGCGTTGAGCTGACGGGCAGCGTCGAGGGCGGTCCCCGTGGCGGTCAGCTGCACCCCGTACCGTCCCTGCCCCGCCGCGACGGTGGTGTCCGCCGGGTGAAGGTAGAGCTGCCAGAACTTCTCCTCGGCGGTCATCCGCCGGAGGAGATCGGCGACCCGGGCCTCGACCGGCAGGTCGGGGCGCCGATAGGGCGGGAGCGGCTCCTGGGCGGCCAGAAGCACCGGGAGGAGCGCTGTTGGGAGGAGAAGGCGGAGGAGGCGGGTCATGGGGTGGGGAAAAGATAGGGGCGGAGCTTTCGCTCCGCCCCTATCTCCCTCAACCGCGAGGGATCACTGCGACTCGATCCGCATCCCGTAGAACGACCGGTACACGAAGACCATCGAGGCCAGCAGGAAAGCGCCCGACAGGATATACCCCAGCGTCTGGCCCTGGGTCTGGGCCAGGTACACGCCCAGTTCGACCGCCAGCAGGCCGAAGAGGGTGGTGAACTTGATGACCGGGTTCATGGCCACCGAGCTGGTGTCCTTGAACGGGTCGCCCACGGTGTCGCCCACGACCGAGGCGGCATGCAGGTCGGTGCCCTTCGCCTTGAGTTCGGTCTCCACGATCTTCTTGGCGTTGTCCCAGGCGCCGCCGGCGTTGGCCATGAAGATCGCCTGGTAGAGGCCGAACATCGCGATCGAGATCAGGTAGCCGATGAAGAAGAACGGCTCCACGAAGGCGAACGCGAGGGTCGAGAAGAAGACGCCGAGGAAGATGTTGAACATCCCCTTCTGGGCGTACTGGGTGCAGATCTCGACCACCTTGCGGCTGTCCTCGACCGACGCCTTCTCGACGCCTTCGAGCTTGATGTTGGCCTTGATGTACTCCACCGCGCGGTAGGCGCCGGTGGTGACGGCCTGCATCGAGGCGCCGGTGAACCAGTAGATGACCGCGCCGCCGGTGATGAGGCCGAGGAGGAACGGCGGGTGGAGGATCGAGAGATTCTCCATGCCGGTGGTGAGGCCGTGGGTCAGCGCCATGATGATCGAGAAGATCATCGTGGTGGCGCCCACCACCGCGGTGCCGATGAGCACCGGCTTGGCGGTGGCCTTGAAGGTGTTGCCGGCGCCATCGTTCTCCTCGAGCAGCTCCTTGGCCATCTCGAAGTTGACGTCGATGTTGAAGTCCTTCTTGAGCTCCTGCTTGATGTTCGGCAGGGTCTCGATGACGCTCAGCTCGTACACCGACTGGGCGTTGTCGGTGACCGGGCCGTAGCTGTCGACCGCGATGGTCACCGGGCCCATGCCGAGGAAGCCGAAGGCCACGAGGCCGAAGGCGAAGATCGCCGGGGCGTTCATGAACTCGGCGAGGCCCTGGGTGCTGACCCCGAAGGCGATCGCCATCAGCGCCATGATGGTGATGCCGAGCCAGTAGCCGGAGAAGTTGCCGGCGACGAGGCCCGAGAGGATGTTGAGCGACGCGCCGCCCTCGCGGGAGCTGGTCACCACTTCCCGGACGTGCCGGGAGTTGGTGGAGGTGAAGATCTTCACCATCTCCGGGATGATCGCGCCCGCCAGGGTGCCGCAGGTGATCACCAGCGAGAGCTTCCACCACATGCTGGCATCGCCGGTGGGGCCGAGGGTCGGGATCACCAGCTTCGACACCACGAAGGTCAGGACGACCGAGACGATCGAGGTGAGCCAGACCAGGTTGGTGAGCGGGTGCTCGAAGTCGAACTTCACCGCGTTGCCGTACTTGCCCTTGGCGATCGCCTCGTTGACGAGGTAGCTGCCGGCGCTGGCCAGCACCATCATCACGCGCATCAGGAAGATCCAGACCAGCAGCTGGACCTGGACCGTCGGGTCCTTCACCGCGAGGACGATGAACGAGATCAGCGCCACGCCGGTGACGCCGTAGGTCTCGAAGCCGTCGGCGGTCGGGCCGACCGAGTCGCCGGCGTTGTCGCCGGTGCAGTCGGCGATGACGCCGGGGTTCCGGGCGTCGTCTTCCTTGATCTTGAACACGACCTTCATCAGGTCGGAGCCGATGTCGGCGATCTTGGTGAAGATGCCGCCCGCGATACGCAGGGCCGCGGCGCCGAGCGACTCACCGATGGCGAAGCCGAGGAAGCAGGCGCCGGCCACCGTGCTGGGAATGAAGAGCAGGATCGCCAGCATGAACAGCAGCTCGACCGAGATCAGCATCATGCCGACGCTCATGCCCGCGCGGAGCGGGATGGCGTAGACCGGGTAGCCCTTGCCGGCAAGGCTGGAGAAGGCGGTCCGGCTGTTGGCGAGGGTGTTGATCCGGATGCCGTACCAGGCCACGCCGTAGCTGCCCGCCATGCCGATCAGGCCGAAGATCAGGATGATGACGATCTTGGGGAGCTCGAGGCCGGTGAGCAGGAAGTAGACGACGATGACCGCGCCGATGAAGGCGAAGAGCATCAGCAGGAACTTGCCCTGCTGCACCAGGTAGGCCTTGCAGGTCTCGTAGATCAGCTCGGAGACCTCGGCCATGGACCGGTGCACCGGCAGCTTCTTGACCGAGCTGTAGCTCCACAGGCCGAAGAGGAGGCCGAGGGCGCTCACCAGGAGGCCGGAGAGAAGGATCGTGTGTCCGTCGAAGCCGAGGAAGGTCACCGAGTGCAGGTCGGGGAGGCGGAGGTTCACCTCACCGCCGGGCCGGTGCTCCGTGGCTTCCTGCGCCAGCAGCATCCCGGGGACCAGCAGCCCCGCGAGCGCGAGCAGCAGCCTGGTACGAACGGCGTCCAGCGTCTTCATCATGGGAACACTTCTCCTGTATGGAAAAAAAGGAGCGGGCCGGATGGCCCGCCCCGACTCAGTACGCGCCCCGCACCGTGTGCGAGGGCTCGGCAAGGGAGTGCACCAGGGTGAGGAACCGCTTGGCCATCTTGTCGGCCTCGCTCTCCCCCGGCTGGTTGGTCTCGACGGTGATGAGGGTGTAGTGCCCGCCCTCCGCCTTCACCGCCACCCCGACCTGGCCGATCGCGCCGCTGAAGCGCCGCTGGCGCGGGGCCTCCTCGACCGGCGCGAGCCGGGCGCCGAAAAAGGCGTTGGCCCGCGCCATGACGGTGTCGGGGGAGAGGTGGCTGCGGTGGAAGTACTTCATCGTGAATGCTCTCCTGTCATCCCGAGCGAAGCGAGGGATCCCTTTTCAGAACAAGGATTCCTCGCTGCGCTCGGAATGACGCTGCGCGTCACTTTTCGCCGTACTCGTAATACTCGACACCCAGGTGCGTGATCGCCGCCTCGCCCATCAGCCAGCGGAGCGTGTTCTTCATCTTGGTCTGCTGGATGAAGAGGTCGTGCTCCGGGTACAGGCCCGGGGCCACCTGCGGGCTCTTGAAGTAGAACGAGAGCCACTCCTGGATCCCCGACAGCTTGGCCCGCTGGGCCAGGTCGAAGAAGATCGCGAGGTCGAGCACCAGCGGCGCGGCCAGGATCGAGTCGCGGCAGAGGAAGTCGACCTTGATCTGCATCGGGTAGCCGCACCACCCGACGATGTCGATGTTGTCCCACCCTTCCTTGTTGTCACCGCGGGGCGGATAGTAGTTGATCCGCACCTTGTGGAAGAGGTTCCCGTAGAGGTCGGGGTAGAGCTTCGGCTGGAGGATGTCCTCGAGCACGCCGAGCTTGGACTCTTCCTTGGTCTTGAAGCTCTCCGGGTCGTCCAGCACCTCGCCGTCGCGGTTGCCGAGGATGTTGGTCGAGTACCAGCCGGCCACGCCGAGCATCCGCGCCTTGAACATCGGCGAGAGCACGGTCTTGATCATGGTCTGGCCGGTCTTGAAGTCCTTGCCGCCGATGGCCACGCCCTTGTCCTTGGCGAGCTGCTCGATGGCCGGGATGTCGCAGCAGAGGTTGGGGGCGCCGTTGGCGAACGGCACGCCTTCCATGATCGCCGCCCAGGCGTAGAGCATGGAGGGGGCGATCGAGGGATCGTTGGTCTCCATCGCCTTCTCGAACGCCGCCAGCGTCTGGTGCGCGGGGCCCGGGGCGATGAAGATCTCGGTCGAGGCGCACCACACGATCACGAGGCGGTCACAGTTGTGCTTCGCCTTGAAGTCGCGGATGTCCTTCCGGAGCGCCTCGGCCAGCTCCTTCTTGGTCCGGGCCTGCTTGACGTTCTTCCCCTCGAGCCGCTTCACGTACTGCTGGTCGAAGGCGGCCGGCATCGGGGTGATCCCCTGGAGGAACTCCCGGATCGGCTCGACATGCTCGTACTTGTCGAGCACGCCGCAGTGGAGGCAGGACTGGTAGGCGTTGTCGGGAACCGGGTCCCAGGCGCCGAAGACCATGTCGTTCAGGTCGGCGAGGGGCACGAACTCCTTGATCAGGGGCGCGCGCCCCTCGGTCCGCTTGCCCAGCCGGATGGTGCCCATCTGGGTGAGGGAGCCGATCGGCTTCGCCTTGCCCTGGCGGATCAGCTCGACACCGGCGATGAAGGTGGTCGCGACCGCACCCAGTCCGACCGTGAGAACACCCAGCTTGCCCTTGGCCGGCGCGATCGGCCGGGGAGTACCTGTTGCCACGCTCAGGGTCCTTTCGGCGCGTCGGGCGCGTGAGCGCCCTCTGTCACCTGGTAGACGTACACAAAGCGCTGGATGACGGTGAAGACCGACGCCAACGCGAGAATCGCCACGATCCAGAAGAGCAGGAGCCCTTCCCGTCCCGCCCCGAAGAGCACGGTGGGGACTCCCAGTCCCACGATCCGCTCGGCCCGCTGCACCAGGCCGACCTTGCAATCGATGCCGAGCCCCTCGGCGCGGGCCCGGGCGTAGCTCACCAGCAGCGACGCGATGATCGCGACCATGCAGATGATGATCGCCACTTCCCGGAAGGCCACCGTCTCCGGCACCGCGAGGAGATAGTAGACCGCGATGCCCATGAAGGTGGCGCCGTCGCCCACCCGGTCGAGCGTCGAGTCGTAGAACGCCCCGAACCTGGTGGTCTGGCCCTTGGCCCGGGCCACCGCGCCATCCAGGGTGTCGACAATCCCGCTCACCAGGTACAGCAGCCCGCCCAGCCGGGGCTCTCCCATGCCGAAGGCCACCGCCGAGGCGACCACCAGCAGGGTACCGATGGTCGTGATCGTGTTGGGGTGAACCCCCGACTTGATCAGACCGTCCACGATCGGCCGGGTCAGGCTGTAGAAGACCCGTTCGACCGGTTTGGTAATGAGCTTCACCGGAATGGGTGCCCCCGGAGTTCAAGGGCCGGGATCTGGCCTTCCGGCCCCCGGGAAAACCGCGGCAAACTATAACCCGCCAAACGGGTTAGCGGTAGTCGGGCGTGGGGCGGCGGGGAAAGAAATGATGAGGGGAGGAACCGTTCCTCGTTCCTCGTTCCTCGTATCTCATCGACCGGTGTCCGGGGGCTGGAGCGGCCGCGGGGACGGTGGGCCTAATCCACGATCCTTCCGCCACTTACAACCAGGCTCGGGTGGGTGGTCAGGGTGATGTCCTGCAGCGGCTCGCCGGGGACGGCAACGAGGTCGGCGGTGGCGCCAAGCGCGATCCGGCCGAGGTCCTTTCGACCGAGCAGGCGGGCGGGCGCAGCCGTCGCCGCCCGGAGCGCCTCCAGGGGAGTAAGGCCGGCGCGGGTCAGGGCGACGAGCTCGGCCGCGTTCTGGCCGTGCGGCAGGACCCCGGCGTCGGTACCAAGGACAACCGGCACACCGGCCTGCCGCAGGCGAGCGAACGAGGCCCGAAGGGCGAGGCTGTCGGGCCCGGCGGTGAGGGTGGCGAGGGTGGAAATCAGGGTCACGTGCGAGCGCGCGAGGGTCCGGGCCGCGGCGGAATCGACGATCGGGGTGTGCGCGAGGGCGCGCACGCCCCGCCCCGCGGCAAGCAGCGCACCGGCCTGGCCGATCGCGTGCGCGTACACCGGCGCCTTTGCCCTGCGCGCGACCGAGAGCACCGGGTCGAGGAGCGGCGCGGCGAACTCCACCGAATCGGGCGCGGCCACCGCATCGGCCGGCCAGCCGGTGACGCAGACCTTGAGCAGGTCAGCGCCGGCCGCGAGGTCAGCGCGGGCGCGGGCCGTGGCCTCGGCCGGCGTGGAGACGGTCGCCTTCCCGAATTCGCAGACCCCGCCCTTCGACCCGATCCAGGAACCGGCCGCGATGATGCGCGGCCCACGGGTCTTCCCCTCACGGATCGCGTCGCGGAGCTGGACGCCGGCACCGCCGACCGAGCCGAGGTCGATCACGGTCGTGAAGCCCGCCCGGAGCGTGGCCAGGGCGTTGGCCGCGGGGTCGCCGCTCAAGGTGAGGTGGACGTGCGCGTCGATGAGGCCGGGAAGAATGGTCTGCCCGGTGAGGTCACGCACGGTGGCGCCCGCCGGGGGAAGAAAGCGCTCCTCCGGCGTGTGCATCTCGGCGATGCGCCCACCCCGCATGACCAGCGCGCCGTTCTCCACCACGACCCCGGCATCGACATCGAGGTACTGGCCGTGGAGAAGCACGAGGGTGGAGTCGGGAGGAGGAGCGAGGAGGGTGAGGGCGAGCAGGAGGGAGTGCACGGGAATCACAGTTCGATGGGAGGAGGATCAGGGATTCCTCGGGCGCGCTGCGCCCTCGGAATGACAGAACTGGTCTTGGAGCCGCACCGCCCTCGGAATGACAGAATTGGTCCCTGGTTCCGCTACCAGTTCTGTCATTCCGAGCGCAGCGAGGAATCCCTGCTCTTGGTCAGTAGCCGAGCAGAAACGGCTTTCTCCGCTCCAGGAACGCCGCCCGCTGCGCATCCCAGGTTGCGGCCAGCGCGGTCCACTGCCCCGAGGTGTACAGCGCGGTGTCGATCGGCTGGGCCACGAGCCGCTGGAAGTGGCGATGGTCGCTCGTGAACACCGGGGCGCCGGTCGCGGCGATGGCCTGGAGCAGCACCAGCGCGGTGCGCGATGGGTCGTAGCGCGAGCGATCCGTCACCCTTAGACGGATGCCGGCGAGGAGAGTGTCAGCGAATTTCCCGTCGCCCGGCTTCACCGGCGTGAAAGTCACCGACTGAAACGCGACCCCGGCGGGCGCCGCCGTCCGCAGCGAGGCAAGCACCCGGGCGGTATCGAGCCAGGGGGCGCCCACCTGCTCGAAGGCGTGGTCGGTGCCGCGCCCGACCGAGAGGGTGGTCCCCTCGAACAGGCAGGTCCCGGGGTAGTGGATCAGCGCCTCGAGACTGCGGAGGTTGGGCGACGGAGGAATGAAGGGGAGCCCGGTCTGGTCGAAGTAGCGGTCGCGGGTCCAGCCGGCGGCGGGAATGACCGTCAGGTCGGTGCTGAGCCCGAAGTCGTGCCGTGCGAGCCGCGCAAGCTCGCCCAGGGTCATGCCGTGGCGCATCGGGACACCGACCAGCCCGACGGGGGTGCGCCAAGTGGTGTCGAGCACGTTCCCCTGCACCAGGCCGCCGACTGGATTGGGCCGGTCGAGCACGACGACCGGCAGCTGGCGGCGCTGGGCCGCCCGCATGATCTCGACGGTGGTCCAGAGATAGGTGTAGTACCGGGCGCCGGCATCCTGGAGGTCGACCAGCAGGAGGTCGACATTCGCCAGCATCGAGTCGGTCGGGGCAGAATTGCGGCCGTACAGGCTGTAGATTGGGAGGCCAGTCTTCGGATCAGTGCTCGAGGCCACCGCTGCGCCGGGATCGGCGGTGCCGCGGATCCCGTGCTCCGGGCTGTAGAGCGCAGTGAGCCGCACACCGGCGGCGAGCAGCAGGTCGATGCCGCTTCCGCCCTGGTGGTCGACCCCGGTCTGGTTGGTCACCAGCCCGACCCGGCGTCCCCGCACCAGGTGCACGCTGTCGCTGAGCAGGACCTCGAGCCCGGGACGGACCCGCGCGGGCGCCGGCCCTTCGGCCGGCACGGCGGCGCCGCTCCGGCACAGCAATCCCGGAATCACCAGGCCCAAGAGCACCCATTGTCTCGCTGCCATAGACCTCGCCTGTTCCTCGTTGCCGCGCTCCTCGGCTGCGCCGCGCCGCTGGCGGCCCAGGACACCCGGCGCGATTCGCTCGCCATCGCGCAGCTGCTCGACTCGCTCCCGCTCCGCGCCAAGGTGGCGCAGCTGGTGATGCCGTGGGTGGCGGGGAGTTACGCCGCCTTCGACGACAGCGCCTTCGCGGTGGCGCAGCGCTGGGTGGATTCGCTCCAGCTGGGCGGCATCATCATCTCGGTGGGCTCGCCGGTGGATGTGGCGGTGAAGCTCAACCGGCTGCAGCAGCGCTCCCGCCTTCCGCTGCTCATCTCCGCCGACCTCGAGGGCGGCGCCTCGTTCCGGCTCAACGGCGCGACCCCCTTCCCCACCAATATGGGTGTGGCCGCGACCGGAAGCGACCAGGATGCGTACGATGTCGGGAGGATCACCGCGCTCGAGGGACGCGCGGTCGGCATCCACCTCGCCTTCGCCCCCGACGCCGACGTCAACAACAATCCCAACAACCCGGTCATCAACACCCGCTCCTTCGGCGAGGATCCCGACATGGTGGGGCGGCTGGTCGCCGCCAGCATCAAGGGGCTGCAGGAGAACGGGATGCTGGCGACGGCCAAGCACTTCCCCGGGCACGGCGACACCGAGACCGACTCGCACCTGGCGCTCCCGGTCATCAACGCCTCGTGGAACAGGCTCGACTCGGTGGAGCTGGTGCCGTTCCGCGCCGCGGTGCAGGCCGGCGTCTCGCTGGTGATGTCGGGCCACCTCGCGATGAAGGGGATCTCGAGCGACCCGCGGGTGCCCGCCACGCTCGACCCGTCGATCCTCACGGGGATGCTGCGCGACTCGCTCAAGTTCGACGGGATGGTCGTCACCGACGCCCTCGACATGGCGGGGGTGGTGAACGCCTTCGGCGCCGGGGAAGCGGCGGTGCGCGCCTTCCTCGCCGGCTCCGACCTGCTCCTCATGCCGGCCGATCCCGCCGCGGCCATCGACGCGGTGAGCTCGGCGGTGGAGAGCGGCCGGATCCCCTACGACCGGCTGGATCGCTCGGTGCGACGGCTCCTCTGGATGAAGCGGCGCCTGGGCCTCTTCGCCCGCCGCACCGTGCCGATCGACAGCGTCCCCGAGCTGGTGGGCAACTTCCGCTCCCTCCAGCTGGCCCGCGACATGGCCCAGCGCTCCATCGTGCTGGTGCGCGACACCAGCGGCGCCGTCGACAGCCTGCGCGCCCGGCCCCGCAAGATCGCGCTGGTGACCTATGGCGAGGAGAACGCCTACACCGTGGGCAACACCATGCTCCGCCAGCTGCGGCAGGCGGGGCACGAGGTGACGCTCTTCCGGCTCTTCGCCGCGAGCGGGCCGGCCAGCTTCGACTCGGTGAAGACGCTGGTCCGGAAGACGCCCTACACGGTCTTTGCGCTGTCGGTGAAAGTCACGACCGCCAAGGGCACGATCAGCGTGCCGGAGCCGATCGCGAAGCTCATCGACGTCCTGGGGACGCGGCCCCGCACCACGGTGGTGTCGATCGGCTCGCCCTACGTCGGCCTCCAGATGCCGAGGGTCCGCTCCTACCTCGTAGCATGGAGCGCCAGCCCGCTCATGGAATGGGCGGCGGCGCGGGCGCTGTCGGGGCAGTCCGCCATCAGCGGCCACCTCCCGGTGAGCCTGCCGCCGAAATACCCGGTCGGACATGGGCTGATGCGGCCGCTGGCGGGGGGGACCCGCTGATGCGCGGCCGCGCGCGCAGCCTGTGCCTGCTGGCGCTGGCGGCGTGCGGCACGCCGTCACAACCCACGCCGAAGACTCCGGGCTGGCCGGTCGTCACCCGGGCGCTCGACTCGGTCATCGCCGACAGCGCCGCACCCGGTGCGGTGGTGGGCGTGACGTACCGTGGCAGGCACTGGTACTACGGCACCGGCCGGCTCGGCCTCGACGACGCCACCCGCCCCGACAGCAGCACGATCTACGACCTCGCCTCGCTCACCAAGGTGATCGGGATGACCACCGCGGTGATGATCGGGGTGCAGGAAGGGAAGCTGGTGGTCGACTCGCCGGTGGTGCGCTACGTCCCGCTCTTTGGACGGGACAGCACCCAGCCGGTACGCCGCACCGTCACCCTCCGGCACCTCCTCACCCATTCGAGCGGACTCCCCGCCTTCCGGCTCCTCTACAAGGAAACCGGCACCGCGGCCGAGGCGTTCGCGCTCGCCGATACGACCCGGCTGGATACCGTGCCCGGGGCGCGCTACGTCTACTCCGATATCGGGGCGATGCTGCTGGCCCAGTCGGTGGAGGCGGTGTATCACGAGCGGATCGACTCACTGCTGGAGCAGCGGGTGTTCGGGCCGCTGGGGATGACCGACACGCGGTACCTCCCGCCCGCGGAGTGGCTGCCGCGCATCGCGCCGACGGAGAACGATCCCTGGCGGGGGCACATGATCCGAGGCGAGGTGCACGACGAGAACGCGGCGCGGCTGGGCGGGGTGTCGGGCCATGCGGGGCTGTTCAGTTCGGCGCGGGACCTGCTGACCTTCGCCGACTACACCCTCTTCCAATGGAACCTCACTCCCGATGCCCCCGCCAAGTGCCGGGGCATGATCGACCCGGAGGCCACACCCATCGTCCATGGCACCCAGAGTATCGCGGCGCTGGCGGTGTGGACCCGGGCGCTCCCCAAGTTCGTGAAGCGCCAGAACATCCCCCCCGGCTCCGACCGCGCCCTCGGCTGGGACACTCCCTCGGCGACCGGCAGTTCCGCCGGCCACTACTTCTCCCGCCGGAGCATCGGCCACACCGGCTTCACCGGCACCAGCATCTGGATCGACCCCGACCGCTGCCTCGCGGTGGTGCTCCTCAGCAACCGGGTGCATCCCACGCGACAGAACGCGAAATGGGGGCCTGTGCGCGGCCTGATCGCCGACCGGGTCGTCGAGGCGCTCGGTGAAGAAGGTATTAAGCGTTGATATCGAAGCACTTATCAATCCAGTGGATAGCACTCTGGATTGACAGCCGCCCCGGCATCTCCGTACTTTCAATCAGTGATTCGACCCCTCGCAGTCGGAAAGGGCATGAATATGGAAAGCACTGAACAGCAGGTCGGCACGCCGGGCTTCGTCCTGACGCTCTCCGACCGCGCGGCGGAAGAGGTCAGGAAGTTCATGGTGGCCGAGCAGGTGCAGGCCGAGGTGGGCGGGCTCCGGGTCAGCGTCCTGCCGGGCGGCTGCTCGGGCTTCAAGTACAGCCTGAACATCGAGGAGAACTCGCTCGAGGACGATGTGGTCCTGGAGATCAACGGGGTGCGGGTGTTCGTCGACGGGTTCAGCATGCAGTACCTGAACGGCGTGACGGTCGACTACACCAGCTCGATGCAGGGCTCGGGCTTCACCTTCCACAACCCGAACGCGACGGGCGGGTGTGGATGCGGAAGCAGCTTCACCGCCTGAACTGCGTGAGCGGTGAGTAGTGAGCGGTACCTGAGGGGCGAGGTGACTCGCCCCTCTTTGTTTCTCGCCACCGCAGAACAGGATTTGGGGATTTTGATGGATTGACCGCGGATTAGTTCCGCTCGAACCCACCTCGCGGAGCCCGTTCAGTGCATTGAGGAGCTTCCCACGCACAGATCCCCCAATCCATCCAAATCCCCTAATCCTGTTGACCATCGGGCTATCTCCCCCTCTCTTTCACTCGACTTCTCCCGGAACCAGGCCGCCCCTGTCTCCTCTCGATCTTGCCGTCGTCGTCGTCTACTTCGCCCTGACCCTCGGGGTCGGCGCGTGGGTCTCCCGCAACCAGAAGACCGCGGGCGACTACTTCCTCGGCGCGCGCGACCTCCCGGCCTGGGCGATCCTCCTCTCGATCGTGGCGACCGAGACCTCCGCCCTCACCGTGATCTCGGTGCCGGCGGTGGCGGCGCGGGGCGACCTGACCTTCCTCCAGCTCCCGATCGGCTACCTGCTGGGGCGCATCGTGGTCGCCTTCTGGCTCCTGCCGGGGTACTTCACCGGGGAGCAGGAGACGGCATATGCCCGTCTCGAGCACCGCTTCGGGCTCGCGACCCGGCGGGTCACCTCGGGGATCTTCCTCGTCACCCGCGCCCTCGCCGACGGGGTCCGGGTCTATGCTGGCGCGATTCCGCTGGCGCTGCTGGCGCGGTGGTACGGGCCCGACGGCCAGCTCCCCGCCTGGAATATTCCCGTTGCCATCATCGTCATGAGCCTCATCACCCTGCTCTACACCTGGCATGGCGGGCTCAAGGCGGTGGTCTGGGTGGACGTGATCCAGCTCTTCGTCTACCTCGCCGGCGGGGTGGTGGCCCTGCACCTCGCGAGCACCCTGGCGGGCGGGCTCGACCCGGCGCTGACCCGGGCGGGGGCGGAGGGAAAGCTCCGGCTCTTCGACTTCACCGTCAGCTTCACGCACACCTACACCTTCCTCGGCGGGGTGATCGGCGGGGGGATGCTCTCGGCGGCGTCGCACGGCACCGATCACCTGATCGTGCAGCGGCTCCTCGCCAGCCGGGGACTCAAGTCGGCCCGGGTGGCGCTGATCGGCTCGGGGGTGGTGGTGCTGCTCCAGTTCACCCTGTTCCTTTTCATCGGGCTCGCGATCTGGGCGGCGGGGTTCGCGCCCACGACGATTCCGGCCGACCAGGTCTTCCCCCGGTTCGTGGTCGACCACTTCCCCGCCGGGCTCGGCGGCCTCATGGTGGCGGCGGTGCTGGCCGCCTCCATGGCGACACACAGCTCGGCGATCAGCGCGCTGGCGAGCTCGATCACCCACGACTTCTACGCCGGGTGGACCGGGAAGACCGATCCCGCCCATCTCCTCAAGGTGGGCCGGGCGTGGTCGCTGGTGTGGGGCGTGCTCATCACGGTGGTCGCCCTGCTCTTCCACCTGGTGGCGGGGGGCGGGCAGACGCCGGTGGTGGTCTTCGCGCTCTCGATCGCGTCGATTACCTACGGCGCGCTCCTGGGGGCGTACCTGCTGGCGGGGGGACCCGCCTGGGTGACGGGCCGGCAGGTGATCGCGGGGATCGCGGTGGCGGTGGCGGTGATGCTGGTGATCTTCTTCGCCAAGGCGCTGAGCGGGATCGGCGGGCTCGACTGGCTGGCGCCGGCCGCGACGCTGGCGTGGCCCTGGTACGTCCCGCTGGGCTCGGCGATCACGGTGGTGACGGGGCTGGGGCTGGGCATGCTCGGTCGTGGGAAGATCAGGGATTCCTCGCTGCGCTCGGAATGACAGAATTCCCTGTGACGCTCGGCTTTCGGATTGGAGAGCGAGCTGCGACCCCCTCTGTCATCCCGAGGAGCGCAGCGACGAGGGATCCCTGATTTTCCTGCAGAACAACAGAGAGGTGGAATGAGCTGGCTCATCGGCGTGGACGCCGGCGGCACCAAGACCTCGGCCATCGTCGCGAAGGACGGCGACATCGTCGCGCGCGCGACCGGTCCGGGCGCCAAGATGCGGAGCGGCCGCGGCATCACCTGCGCCACGACGATCGCCGAAGTCATCCGGAAGGCACTGGCCCAAGCCGGGGCGACGCGCGGGGACCTGCTGATCGCCGGTGTGGCCGGTGCGGGGCGCGAGCCGGAGCGGGACGAGCTGCGGGCGGCCTTCCGGAGCGAGGCGGTCGCGGAGCAGGTGACCGTCACGACCGACACCGAGATGGCGCTGGCCGCCGCGTTCGGGGACAAGCCCGGGATCGTGATCACCGCCGGCACCGGGAGCATGGGGATCGCGCGGGATCCCTACGGGCGGATGCATCGCGCGGGCGGGTACGGCTGGCAGATGGGGGACGAAGGAAGCGGGTATGCCGTGGGCCGGGCGGCGCTGGGCGCGGTGGGACGCGCCGCGGACGACCGGAGCCCGCGGACCGACCTCACCGGCCTCCTCCTCAAGCAGACCCGGAGCGAGAACTTCGACGCGCTGATCCGCTGGGCGGCGGCCGCGGGGCCGGCCGAGGTGGCGAGCCTGGCGCCGGCGGTCTTCGAGGCGGCGCAGCAGGGCGACACGGTGGCGGCGGGGATCATGGACTACGCGGCGCGGGAGCTGGCGGCGCTGGCGTTCAAGCTGCTGCCGCACTTCGGGGCGGACGAGCGGGTGCCGGTGGAGGTGGCGACCAACGGCGGGCTCCTCTACCACAACGGGCCGCTCTACCGGGCGGTGAAGGCGAAGCTGTCGGAGGACCCGCAGGTGCGGTTCCGGGAGGCGCCGCTCGAGGCGGCGGCGGGAGCGCTGCACCTTGCAGGCAAGACCCGGTAGGTCGCGGGAACGGCTGCGGCTTCCATGCCGAGCAAAAGAAAACACACCGGAGAAGATCTCCGGTGTGTTTGTCTTTCCGGGATGTTGAGCCCGGTCGTCAGGCCCGGTTCCGGAGCCGCGAGTGCCGGGCGCCGTACAGGAAGTACAGCACCAGACCCACCGCCAGCCAGATCCCGAACCGGATCCAGGTGATCCCCGGCAGCTTGTACATCAGGTAGAAGCAGGCCACCACCGAGATCAGCGGCGTGACCGGCACCCACGGTACCCGGAAGGGCCGGGGGCGATCGGGATCGGTCTTCCGCAGCACGATCACGCCAACCGACACAAGGATGAACGCGAAGAGGGTCCCGATGTTGGTGAGGTCCACCACCTCGGCGATGTTCGCGAAGGCCGCGAAGGTCGCCACGAAGAGCCCGGTGATGATCGTGCCGATGTAGGGCGTCTTGAACCGCGGATGCACCTTCCCGAAGATCGGGGGGAGAAGCCCGTCGCGGGACATCGACATGAAGATGCGGGGCTGGCCCAGCTGGAAGACCAGCAGCACGCTCCCCATCGCGATCACCGCCCCGATGGCGATGATGAGCCGCGACATCTTGAGGATCGCGGGCGGCCCGTCGGCGTACTGGAGCGCGGTGATCATCGGCTCGGGCGTGCCCAGCTGCTGCCAGGGCGCGAGGCCGGTCATCACCACCGAGAGCGCGATGTAGAGCACCGTGGTGATGGCGAGACTGGCGATGATCCCGAAGGGCATGTCCCGCCCGGGATTCTCCGCTTCCTCGGCGGCCGTGGACACCGCGTCGAACCCGATATAGCTGAAGAAGATGATCGCCGCGGCGGCGCTGATGCCGGCAAAGCCGTTGGGCGCAAAGCCACCGGTGGCGGGGTTGTTCCAGTTCTCGCCCTTGACGAAGAACGCGCCGACGGCGAGGAAGAAGAGGATGATGCCGATCTTGAGCAGCACCATCGCGTTGTTGGAGTTGGCCGATTCCTTGATGCCGATCACCAGGATCACCGTGATCGCCGCGACCACCAGGAAGGCGGGGAGGTTGGCGATGACCGGGAACCCGGCGATGTGCGGGGCGGTGGTGATGGCGGAGGCCAGGTAGACGCTGGTGGCATCGGTCGCGCCGCTCGCCACCGCCGCCGCCGCGTCATGCGCGCTCCGGAAGTCGGTGGCGAGCCAGGCTGGCAGGTCGAGCCCGAAGTGACTCAATAATTCCCGGAAGTACCCCGACCACCCGATCGCCACGCCGATGTTGCCGACGGCGTACTCGACGATCAGGTCCCACCCGATGATCCAGGCGACGAACTCGCCCAGGGACGCATAGGCGTAGGTGTAGGCCGAGCCGCTGATGGGGACCATCGCGGCGAACTCGGCGTAGCAGAGCGCCGCGAAGCCGCAGGCCACCGCCGTCAGGACGAAGGAGAAGATGATCGCCGGGCCGGCGCCTGGCCGGGCGGGATCGCCGGCGATGGCGGTGCCGGTGGTGGCGAAGATCCCCGCGCCGATGGTGGCGCCCACGCCGAGGGCGGTGAGGTGCCACTTGTTGAGCGTACGTTTGAGACCGCCGCGTTCGGCAATGTCGTTCTCGCAGTCGGCGATCGACTTCCGGACGAAGATTCCAGGCATGTGCGGAGGGAGAGGGGTGAGTCGGACCTGCTAGAAGATCGTGATCGTATACTCGAATATTCCCGGGACGGGGGTGCCATCGGGTCCGGTGGCCGGGAAGAAGCGGTACCCTTCCATGGTTTCCTTGAGACGCCTGGCGTACTTGCCGCTGGGGATCTCGGGCACGAAGGTCACCCGCCGCACCTTGCCCTCGGCGTCGATGCCGAAGACGATCCGCACTTCCTTGCCGCGCAGTTCCTTGGGCGCATCCTCGGTGGGCGGCAGCAGCTCATAGCGGGGCTTCGGCGCCTTCCCGGTCCCGCCCTCGCCCCCGCCGGTGCCATTGCCGGGCCCGCGTCCCGTCCCGGTCCCCGGACCCGATCCGCCGCCGGCGCCGCCCCCTTCGCCCCCGCCCTGCCCCGGGCCGCGTCCCGCTACGCTGTCGGGTGAGGGCGTGGCGGAGGTGGCGGGTGCGGTCGTGGTGACCGGCGGCTGTTCCTGCACCGGCGGCGGCACCACCGGGGGTGGTGTGGGCGTCGGGGTGACCGGGACCGGCTTGGGCTCTTCCCTGGGTGTTTCGACGGCGACGGCCTTCGGAGCGGATGCCGCAGGCGCGGGGAGGGTAATATATGCCACCCGACCGGCCCCGCCACCGCCGCCCCCCCGGGGTCCGTCGTCCTGCCTGCCGGCATCCAGTACGCGCGCAAAATCCTCCTGGATGCGCCACAGGAGGAGGATCCCGATCGCCACATGCAGCACGATGGACAGCGCCGTGCCGGCGGGGGACCGCCGGCGCGACGGGATGATCTCAAAGGCGTACCGGGACAAGATCGGCGCTTCCTCGGGGCTCGGGCTCACCGGTGGGGACGCGGCTCCGCCGCCCCCACGCACGTTCCTTCCCGCAAAATACGACCGGGGGGCCGTCTGTGTTTTGACGACCCCCCGGTCATGCTGTTCGGCCTGCTTACTGGGCCTGCTGTCCCGGCTGCGGGGCCGGGGTGAAGCCGATCACCTGCACTCCCGCACCCCGGGCCACGTCCATGGCGTCGATGACGTCCTGGTAGGTCCGTCCGCCGGCCGACTTGATGAACATCAGCTTGGCGGGCCGGGTGTCGAAGATCGCGTGGATCTGGGTGTCGAGCTGGTCCTTCGGCACCGGCTGGGTGTTGATGGCGTACCCGCCGTCCTCGGTCAGCTCCAGCACGATCTGGTTCGAGTTTGCGTTCGACTTCGAGGCCTGCTCCTGCGGCGGCACCTGGACATCGAGGGCCATCCGCGCGAGCGGCTGCGACACCATGAAGATGATCAGCATCACCAGCATGATGTCGATCATCGGGATGACGTTGGGCTCCGAGCTGACATCGCCCGCGGCCGCTGAACTTCCGCCTGCCATGTCAGTTCTCCTTCGTCGCGGCGGCGTCGAACAGGCCGCCAGTGACCTTGGGCTCGGTGATCGCGGCCATCACGCGGGCGCCGGAGCGCCGGGCCAGCTCCACCGCTTCCTGGATCCGGGCGAACTTGAGCTGATTGTCCGCCTTGAAGTACAGGATTTTGTCTTCGGTCCGGGCGGCATACATCGCCTTGAGCTGCTCCTCGAGCACGCCCGGGTCCACCGGTCCCTTGCCATTGAGGAAGTACTGCCCGCCGGCATCGACCCCGAGGATGATCTCGTTCTCGCCCTCGGGCCGCTTGTCCAGGTTCTTCCCCTTCGGCATCGTGGCCTTGAAGCCGGCTGCGATCAGGGGCGTCACGATCATGAAGATGATCAGCAGCACCAGCATGATGTCGATCATCGGAATGACGTTCGGCTCCGCCTTGACCGAGCTCTGGCCGGCCTTACCCGCCGATATGGCCATGACCAGTCACCGCCTTCTGGGCCTGGAATTCCTTCGTGAAGATCGAGCGGCCGAACTCGCTGCCGACGGACTTGATCAGGTAGTCGATCAGTTCCTTGGAGGAGTAGGTCATCTCGACCGTGAGGTTCTCGATCTTGGTGGTGAAGTAGTTGTAGAACCACACCGCCGGGATCGCGACCATGAGGCCGAAGGCGGTGGTGATCAGCGCCTCGGCGATACCGGCCGAGATGCCGGCCAGGCCGCCGGACGCGCCGGCCGCGGCCATGCCGGTGAAGGCGGTGACGATACCCATCGTGGTGCCCAGCAGGCCGACGAACGGGGCGGTCGCGCCGACCGTCGCCATGACGCCCATGCCGCGCTTGAACTCGGCGAGGGTGATGAGCATCTGCCGCTCCACCGCGCGCTCGGCCGAGTTGATGTCGGCGGAGGTGATGGTGGCCCGGTCCTGGATCAGGGGCTTCACCTCACCCAGCGCGCCGCCCAGCACCTTGGCGATGTGGCTGTTCTGGTTCTTCTCGGCGAGGGCGATGGCCTTCTCGAGGTTCTCTTCCTGGATGGCGCGGGAGAACTCGGGGGCAAACTTCTTGGTGGCGTTCTGGCTCTTCTTGATCGTGATGAACTTGGTGATCGCGACCGAGAGCGACCAGAGCGACATGATCGCCATGACGACGATAACGCCCCGGGCGAAGGTACCAGCCGCCTCCCACAGCTTCAGGATATCAATACCGTGTTGCATGACCGCCGAACCTCCGTGATGAGAAGAGTACCCGGCCCCGCGGAGACGGGACCGGACCAGGGTTTCTGATTACTGCGCCAGCTTGAAGGACACGGCCTGCTGCACCAGCACGCGCACCGGCTGGCCCCGCGAGGTGCCGGTCTTGAAGGTGCACGCCGGGCTGGTGATGACGCTGCGGGCCGGCTCCTCGAACGCCTTGTGGGTGCTGCTCATGACCTTGATGGTGCCGGGATCGACCCGCCCATCGGTGTTCACCACGAACTGCATGCTGACCTTGCCCGGGATGCCGGCCGACTTCATGACGCCGGGATAGGCGGCGGTCAGCGCGGCCACGCACTCCTGGGCCGACTTGATGGACGGCTGCTCATCGACCTCGGCGGCGAGGAACACCTCGCCCTCGATGGTCGGAACCGGGCCGGTACCCCCCACGACGCCCGCGGCGATGCCCCCCTCGACGCCCTTCCCGGTGAAATCCTTCGGGTCGAACTTCTCGTTGAGGTTCACCGGCGGAATTTCCGTCGGGATGTTGTCCGGCGGGGTGACCACCTGGAACCCCTGCGGCGGGGGATTGGCGCTCACCACCACCTGCTCCTGCTGCTGGGGCGGCGGGGGCGGCGCTTCCGGCGGCTTCAGGAAGACCATCGTGGTGTCGACGGCGATCTCCTTGATGACCTCGGCGGCACCCTGGGTCGCCTTGACGGCGCCGAAGATGATGCCGACGTGGATCACCATGGAGGCGATCTGCTGGCCAATCGACGCCTTGGGCTTGCGGCCCGACTCGATCAGGTTTTCGAACACCGACCACTCCTCCGATGGAAGCTGGCGTGAAGGTACGTCACGCCGATTGCAGCGCAACGCCTCCTACATGACAAATCGATGACAGACCGATTAGCTGCTTGATACTGGCTGGGCCGGGTCGCGCTGCGTCGTATGTAACGCGTCAGCGCGTTTCATCCGCACACGGGAAGCCGCGGGGAGGGTCGTCAATATACCGGTGGGGGGTTGCTGCGCTAGAGGGAGGGATCGGGTAACAGCGTGAGCGGGAACTGCGAACAACGTGAGCGGTGAGCGGGGGTTACGCTGAGAGGGCCGGATCCGGCGGGAGCAGCACACAGGCTAACTGCTCGTCGTTCCACCGCTCACCGCTCACGGCTCACCGCTCACGCTCTTTTCGCCGGACTCCTCGTCATCGCCGAGATCCATGCCAAAGGCCAGGTCGGCCCGGGGCTGCGGGCGGGTGATGTGGTGCGGGTGCTTGGGCAGGGTCACCGTGAACACCGTGCCCCGGCCCAGCCGGCTCTGGACCGTGATCTGCCCGCCATGCGCCTCCGCGATCCACTTGGTGATCGCGAGCCCGAGTCCGGTGCCGGGCCGCTCGCCGGTGCGGGAGCGGGCCGGGTCCACCCGGTAGAAGCGGTCGAAGATGTGGGCGAGGTCGGCGGTGGGAATCCCGATCCCGTTGTCCCCCACCACGATGGCGGCGGCCTCCCCCTGGTCCACCAGGCCGAGGCTCACCTTGCCCCCCGGCGGGGTGTACTTGATGGCATTGGTGACCAGGTTGAGCATCAGCTGGCGCATGCGGCTCCGGTCGATCGAAACCATCACCGGCTCGGCGGGCACTTCGCTCCGGACGGTGATGTTGGTCTCCTCGCCCAGGATCCCGGCGGTCTCCGAGGCTTCGCCCAGCAGCTCGCGCAGGTCGACCGGCTCCACCGCCAGGTTGGCGACCCCCTCGTCGGCGCGAGCCAGGGTGAGGAGGTTCTCGACCATCTCGCTCATGCGGTGAATCTCCTCCAGCACCTCCTCCAGCGGCTGGAGCGCCTCGGTGGGAGTGCGGGGGGTGTTCATCGCCCGCTCGACGCCGGCGCGCAGCACCATGAGCGGAGTCTTGAGCTCGTGGCTCGCATCGGCGGTGAAGCGGCGCAGGCTCCCGAAGCTCTCCTCCAGCCGCGCCAGCATCCGGTTCATCGTGTGGGCCAGCCGCGCCAGCTCCTCGGCCTTGGCCGGCGCCACCCGCCGGTGGAGGCCGCGTCCGTCGGTGATGGTCTCGAGCTCGTCGACCATCCCCTCGAGCGGGCGGAGGCTGGTGTCGGCCAGGACATAGCCGAGGCCGATGGAGCCGACGAGGATGACGGGGGCGATGACCAGCATGGCGCGGAGCAGCTGCTTGGCCCCGAAGGGCACCGCATCGATCGGGGCGGCGATGACCATGCTCGCCGGGGCCATCCAGATGCCGCGGATGGGAATCAGCGCGAAGCGGAAGTCACCCACCCCGGGAATGCTGACCTCGCCGGTGGTGACCTCGGAGCGCGCGGTGACGCCGGCGATGGCGCCGAGGGGAGGAAGGGCCGGGCCGGAGAAGACCCGTGTGGCGACGCCGTTGCGGTAGATCGGGGCGCGATCGGGATCGAAGATGATGACGTGATCCTGCACCGCGCTCAGGTACCCGCCGACCTGGCTCAGGGCCAGGGTGGGAATCTCCCCCGGCTCGAGGATCTTCCCGACCTGCTGCTGGAAGGTGATGAAGTACTGCGCGGCCAGGGTACCCTCGAGGCTGAGCCGCTCGTCCAGCTCCCGGAGCGAGGAGCGCTGCCGCTCGAAATAGAGCGCGCCGCCGAACGCGCCCACCGAGACGAGGAGGGCGATGGCGTACCAGAGGGTAAGTCGGGATCTGATGGACGACATAGTGGCCGTGAGACAGCTGTTAGCTGTTAGCTGTTAGCTAAGAGCTAACAGCTAATAGCTCATGCCTTGATGACGTACCCTACCCCTCTCACCGTATGAATCAGTCGCTTCTCCGCCCCCGCGTCCACCTTCTTGCGGAGCCGGTTGATCACCACGTCGACGATGTTGGTGCCGGGGTCGAAGTGATAGTCCCAGGCGTACTCGGTGATGAGCGTCCGGGACATGACCCGGCCCACGTGCCGCATCAGGTACTCGAGGACGGCGTACTCCTTGGGCGTGAGCTCCAGCCGCCGGCCCCCGCGGGTGACCTCGCGGGTCCCGACGTCGAGCTCCAGGTCGGCGATGCGCAGGTGCTTCGGGGCGATCTGCTTGGGCCGCCGGCCGAGGGCCTCGACCCGGGCGAGCAGTTCCTCGAAGGCGAAGGGCTTGGTGACGTAGTCGTCGGCGCCGGCCCGGAGGGCCTGGACCTTGAAGTCGACCGCGTCCTGGGCGGTGAGCACCAGCACCGGGGTGGTGTTCCCCCGGTCCCGGAGGGTCCGCAGGACCTCGAACCCGGTCATGCCCGGCAGCCGCAGGTCGAGCACCACGAGGTCGTAGTTCCCGTGCGAGCTCGCGCTGAGCGCCTCGTTCCCGTCGGGGACGAGGTCGGCCTGGAAGCCCTGCTCCTGGAGGCCGCGGAGGACGTATTGCCCGACGGTCCGGTCGTCTTCGACGACGAGAATCTTCATGGTGAGGGGCCGTTGGCCGTTAGCCGTTAGCCGTTAGGAACAGCATGCAAGGCGAGATCATCGGTACCCCTCATCAATTTGCTGATGGCTAACGGCTAATGGCTAACGGCTAACGGCTCTCGTTCACCGGCAGGTACACCCGGAACACACTCCCCCGCCCCGGCTGGCTGTCCGCCTCGATCCGCCCGCCGTGCTCCGCCACGATCCCGTAGCAGACCGACAGCCCGAGCCCGGTGCCGCGGCCCGGCGGCTTGGTGGTGTAGAACGGCTCGAAGATCTTGCTCAGCTCCGAGCGGGGAATGCCGCTCCCGGTGTCCTCGATCTCCACCACCACCTCGTCGGCCCGAGCCGAGTTGGCGTGGGAGCGGACGATGAGGGCGCCGCGCTCCTCCATCGCGTCGAGCGCGTTGAGCATGATCGCCATGAAGACCTGGATCAGCTGCTCGGCGTTGGCGAAAACCGCCGGGAGCCGGTCGTCGAGGTCGCGGGTGACGTCGATCTTCTTGAAGCGCTCGTGGTGCTTGAGCAGGAAGAGGGTATCCTCGAGGATGGTCGAGACGTTGACTGGCCCCTTGGCCTTGCCCTTGGGCCGGCTGAAGTCGAGCAGGCCGTCGACGATCCCCTCGCAGCGCTGCACTTCCTTGTCGATGATCTCGAGATACTCCCGCACCGAGGCCTGCTGCGAGGCCGGGACCGTGTCGGCAATCCGGTTCTCCAGCGCGGCCACGCAGGCGCCGATGGTGGCGAGCGGATTGTTGATCTCGTGCATGATCCCCGCCGCCAGCTGCCCGATCGCCGCGAGCTTCTCGCTCTGCAGGATCCGCTGCTGCGCCACGTGCCCCTCGGTCACGTCCTCGCCGATGGTGATGACGTGGGTGATGCTCTCGCCGTCCTGCCGCATCGGGATCTTGGTGATCCGGTAGTACTTGGGCTCGGTGCCCGAGCCGACCTCGAGCTCCAGCATCCGGGGCTGGCCGGTGCGGAAGACGTCGTCGAACTCCTCCCGCAACCGGCCCGGCGGCTGGCGGGTCAGCACCTCGAAGACCGGCCGCCCCACCACCTCGTCGCGGCGGAGACCCTGGGTGCCCAGCTCCCGCTTGCGGTTCCAGATCTGGATCCGGTAGTCCCGGTCGACCACGTAGAGCCCCACCGGCAGGCAGTCGATCACCAGGGTGATGAACCGCCGCTGCTCCTCGATCTCGCGGGAGCGGAGCGCCACCTCGTAGGCCAGGTCTTCGGAGAGCTCGATCGACGCGAGGAAGGGCGCGATGATGTCGGCGACCACCGGGAGGATCCGGTCGACCACCCCGGGAGGCGGCACCGGCTGGAGTTCGAGCATCCCCAGCCGCTCGCCTTCGTGCAGCAGCGGCACCCGGTGGGTGTCGCTGCCCGCGTCCGGCAGCACCGCGAACGACCGGCTGGTCCGGGGCGCGCCAGCCGCCCTCGGCGCGGTGATGGCCCGGAGGGTGGTGGCGTTGGGCTCGCGGAGCCAGAGCTGGACCTGGGCACTGCCGAGGCCCTTGCGCAGCGCGTCCGCCACCAGCGACAGCGTTTCTTCCGCGCCGAGGCCGGTGTTGAGCAGCTTGGCGACGGCGCCGATGAGCGAGAGGCCGGCGTCGGTCGCGGGGGAATCGGAGGAGCTCATGCGGTGTCCGGGGACGTCACGTCGGGTGATGAACTGCAATATCGCACGGTCAGGGCCAGGAGGGTGAGCCCGGCCAGCCCGCCGGCGAGGCAGAGCGCCAGCCACCGGTCGAACCGCCCCAGCCGCTCGCGCTCGGGGGCCAGCGCCAGTTCCAGCCCGCCGCCGGTCCGGGGGGTGGCCGCGACCGCGACGACCTCGCCGGTGCTGGGATCGGTCCGGGTTCCGGTGGGCGTATCGGCCGCGCTTCCTTCATGCTCCCGCACCCGCACCCCGACCGCGATCTCCGGGAGCAGCGCCTGGCGAACGCCCGGGGCGGTGGCCGCCACCTCGATAAGCCGCTTGAGGGTCAGGACCCGGAGTTCGGCGCCGTCGGCAAGGGTGCGTCCCACGC
>JAXLXZ010000032.1:0-25875 GCA_046327735.1 Gemmatimonadales bacterium
GGAACTCCCGCTCGAGGTCGCCGCCGATCCGGGTCATCTCCTCCTGGGCCTGCGCCAGCGTCACCCCGGGCGCGAGCCGCGCGAGCACCATGGTGTAGCGCCCGCCCCGGGTCCGCATGACCGGGTCGAGCCGGAACGGCTCCCAGTATTCCTCCGCCCCGAGCGGCAGCATCGTCTTCGGCATCACGCCGACGATTTCGGCCGACCCATCCTCCGTCTCCACGATCTTCCCGATCGCGTCGGCCCGGCCGCCGAAGCGGCGCTGCCAGAGGCCCCAGCTGAGCACCATGGTGTGCGCGGCGCCCGGCGCCACGTCCCGCTCCTCGAACCCCCGCCCGGCCGCGGGCCGCACGCCGAGGAGCCCGAAGAGGTTGGGGGACACCGCCCGGCCCCGCACCCGCTCCGGCTGGCCCTCGCCGGTGAAGACCGCCGAGGCCCAGGTGTAGACCGCGAGGTCGCTGAAGCTGCGCGCCCGGTCGCGCCACTCGAGGAAGTTCCCAGGGCGCACCACGTTGTGATCGGCGTGATGGGGCCGGTTGGTTTCCCAGAGCGCCACGATCGCCTCGGGGTGGTCGTAGGGCAGCGGCGCGAGGAGCGTCGCCCGGACCACCGCCACGAGCGCGCCGGAGGCGCCCAGCGCGAGCGCGAGGATCAGGACGCCGAGGAGCGTGGCGCCGGGCGAGCGGCGGAGCCGGCGTGCCGCCCGCGTGAGGTCGGTCAGGACGGTCATGGTCATTCGCTCCGGAGGCTCTGCATCGGGTCGACCTTCGCGGCCCGGCGCGCGGGGAGGAGACTGGCGAGTGCGGCCACCGCGATCACGGTTCCGCCAGCCAGCAGCATGGTGGGGACGTCGTGGGTGGAGACGCCGTAGACCAGCGAGCCCATCGCCCGGCCGGCGGCGAGCGCGCCCGCGATCCCGAGCCCGACGCCGAGGAGCGTGAGCCGGAGTCCGTCGCGCACCACCAGCGCCAGCAGCGACGCCGGCAGGGCGCCGAGCGCGAGCCGGATCCCGAGCTCGCGGGTGCGGCCCCGCACTGCGTAGGAGAGCACGCTGAAGATGCCGAGCGCCGCGAGCACCAGTGCCACGGTGCCGAACAGAGTGAACAGCTCGGCGCCCAGCTGCCAGGTCTGATAGCGCGGCGAGAGCACTTCCTCGAGCGAGCGGGCCTGGACGTAGGGGAGCCCCGGCACCGCGGTCTGCAGTGCGGCCCGCAGGCCGGGGACAATGGCGCCGGCCTTCCCGTGGGTCCGGACGAACATGGTGAGGTGCGAGGTGGCGCTGTCGCCCGGGGGGAGTGGGATGTAGTAGATCGCCTGCTCGCCCTCGCGCGGGTCGTAGCGGATCCCGTCCTCCACGACACCGATCACCGAGGTGCAGTCCGCCTCGTCCTCCAGTTTGAGGCAGCGACCCAGCGCTTTCTCGGGCTCGCCGAAGTAGCGGCGTGCCATCGTCGTCCCCATCAATGCGACTCGGGGGTGCTCCCGCCGGTCCGATTCCGCGAAGCCGTTCCCGGCAAGAATCCCGAGGCCGACCGTCTTGAAGTACTCGGGGGTGACCGCCTGGACATAGGGACCGCCGCTGGAAAAATCCGGGAGCGAGTCCATTCCCGGAATGCTGAACCCGCGCCCCATGCTCCACCCGAACGGTTCGCCATAGGTCAGTGAGACCGCGGTGACACCGGGATACCCGCGGGCCGCCGCCGCCATGGCCTCGAACGCCTGCGCCGTGCCGACCCCGTCAAAGCCGGCGGACCGCGGGGCTGCCACCACCATGACGATGTTGTCGCGATCGTACCCGATGTCGATCGCGCGCATGTTGCGCAGGCTCTGAATGAAAAGACCCGCGCCGACCACCAGCAGGATCGACAATCCCACCTGGAGGACCACCAGGGTCGACTGGAGTCGCGAGGTGCGGAACCCGGTGCCTCGCGCGCCGTCCTTCAGCACCGGCGTGAGGTCGCCGCGGACCGTCTGGAAGGCGGGAAGCAGGCTGGAGAGTAGTCCGGCGATCGCGCTGGCCAGCACCGCCAGCGCGATCAGGCGCGCGTCCAGCCGGAAGGTCTCCGCCATGCCGGCCGGAAGGACGAAGCTGCGCAGGAGGTCGCCACCCCAGAGACAGGCCAGCAGACCAAGGCCGCCGGCGAGCAGGGCGAGCCACACACCCTCGAGCATGAGCCCGAACACGAGCCGCCCGGTCCCGCCGCCCAGCGCCTTGCGGACGGCGAGTTCGCGGCTCCGGCCCAGGCCGCGTACCAGCTGCAGGTTGGCGACATTGGCGCAGGCGATGAGCAGGACGACGAGTGACACCCCCGCGAGCCAGTACACGATCCGGGAGTCTTCCCGGAGACTCGGCCCACGCGCCTCCTGCACCGGCCCGAACACCGCCTCGCGGAATCCCCGGACGTGCGCCGAGTCGCGCCCAGCCACGATCATCGCGGTCGCCTCGGTCCTCGCCTGCTCACTCGAATACCCCGGCGCCACCCGCGCGACCATCTGGAGCCAGTTCCAGCCCGGCTCGGTCCGGAACGTGGGTCCGATGCCGCGGATCCCCATCGGCGTCAGCCCGACCCACCCGTCGGGACTGTTGTAGCTCCCGCCATCGAATTCCGCCGGTGCGACCCCGACGACGGTATAGACCACGTCGTCGATCGGAATCGTCCTCCCGATGATCGCCGGATCATGGTCGAAATGCGTGCGCCAGAGATGCTCGCTCAGCACCAGCGCGTGGACCTCGGCGTCCTCCCGGTCGTCCTCGGGAAGGAGCGTGCGCCCCAGTACGCTCCGCGTCCCCAGCATCCCGAAGTAGTTGCCGGTCACCGCCTGGAGCCGCACCGGGCGGGACTCGGCACCGCGCCCGAGCGATCCATAGGTGTTGTAGACCGCGGCGACGGCACTCAGGCTCTTCGCCCGGAGCAGCGACTGATAGTCCGGCCACGAAGTCGAGGCATTGGTATACTCGCCGATCTGCGGACTCGCATACCGCAGGTAGGCGCGGACGATCTGCTGCGGAGCCTCCACGCCCGGAGGGGCCCGGAGGACCAGCCGGTCGAGCGCGCTGACGAGCGTGGTCGTGGCCCCGATGCCGAGGGCCAGCGTCAGCGCCGCCGTGAGGGCGAATCCGGGACTCCGCAGAAGGGCCCGGAGGGCCTGGCGGAGATCGTCGAAGAGCGTGGGCATGACGGGATCCTCGATCGGGGAGGGGTCACTCGCTCCGGAGACTCTGCATCGGGTCCACCTTCGCCGCCCGGCTGGCCGGCAGCAGGCTCGCCCCGATGGCCACCGCCAGCACCGTCGTGCCCGCCAGCAGCATGGTGGGCACATCGTGGGCGGACACGCCGTAGATCAGGGAGCCGAGAAGCCGGCCCGCCGCCAGCGCGCCCGCAATCCCGATCGCCACGCCCAGCAGCGTCAGCCGGAGCCCGTCGCGCAGCACCAGCCCGAGGATCGACTGGGGCAGCGCGCCCAGCGCCAGCCGGATCCCGAGCTCCCGGGTGCGGCCCCGCACCGCGTACGCCAGCACGCTGAAGATGCCGAGCGATGCGAGCAGCAGCGCCACGACGGCGAAGAGCGAGAAGAGGGTGGCCCCGAGCTCCCAGGTGTGGTAGCGCGGCGCCAGCACCTGCTCCAGCGATTCGGCCGAGACGTAGGGAAGGTTGGGAACCGCGGTCTGGAGCGCGGCGCGGATACCGGCGACCATCGGCGTGGCCGCGGTGCGGGTGCGGATGAAGAGGGTGAGGTGGTTGGTGGTGCTGTCGGCCGGCGGCAGCGGGATGTAGTAGAGCGCCTGCTCCTCCTCCATCGGGCTGTAGCGCTTCCCATCCGACACCACGCCGACCACCTCGGTGCAGCTCTTCGCCCCCTCTTCGATGAGCAGGCAGGCACCGAGCGCCTTGCCCTCGCCGAAGAACTTCCGCGCCATCGTGGCGCCGATGACCGCGACCGCCGGGTTGGCGCGACGGTCGCTGTCGGTGAAGAGCCGGCCGGCCTTCACCTGGAGTCCCATCGTCTTGAAGAAGTCGCCGGTCACCGACTGGAGATACGGGCCCCCGCTGCTCATCCGCGGGAGGGAGTCCATTCCCGCGATCTTGAGCGTGCGGCTCATGCTCCAGCCGAACGGTTCACCGAAGGTGAGCGCGACCGACTCGACCCCCGGATAGCGAAGCGCGGCCGCCGCCATCGCATCCCAGGCCCCGCCGGTCGCCACCCCGGTGAACCCGGCCTTCACCGGATCGGCCCGGACCATGATGACCTGGTTCCGGTCGTAGCCGATGTCGAGCGACCGCACGTTCCGGAGACTCTTGAGGAAGAGGCCGGCGCCCACCACCAGCAGGATCGAGAGCGCCACCTGCACCACCACCAGGCCGGCCCGGAGCCGCGAGCTCCGGAAGCCGGTGCCGCGCGCGCCCTCCTTGAGCACCGGCGTCAGGTCGCCCCGCACGACGCGGAACGCGGGGAGCAGGCTCGAGAGGAGCGCGGCCACCCCGCTCGCCGCCGCGGCGATCGCGAGCACCCGTTGATCGATATGGAAATTCTCCGCCATCCCGTCCGGCAGCACGAAGCGGCGGAGGAGATCACCGCCCCAGAGGCAGACCACCAGCCCCGCCCCGCCGGCCAGCAGCGCCAGCCAGATGCCCTCGAGAAAGAGCTGTCCCGCCAGCCGCGCCTCGCCACCCCCCAGCGCCTTCCGGACCGCGAGCTCGCGGCTCCGGCCCAGCCCGCGCACCAGCTGGAGGTTGGCGACGTTGGCACAGGCGATGAGCAGCACGATGAGTGACACCGCCGCGAGGCAGTAGATCAGCCGGGCATCGCCGGAGAAGTCGGGCCCGCGCGCCTCCTGCACCGGCCCGAGCACGACCGCCTTGAAGCTCTCGCGGTTTGAACCCTTCTCGTTGTCCGAATCGTGACTGGCGCGGACCAGCGCGGTGGCCTCGGCCGCCGCCTGCTCGGGCGTGACGCCCGGATTGAGCCGCGCGATGACCTGGATCCAGAACCAGTTCCGGTTGGTGCGGAACTCGGGGCCGATCGCCTGGGTGCCGGTGTGGCTGAGGGTGACCCACCCTTCGGCGGCATCGTAGTTCCCGCCGTCGAATCCCTTCGGGGCCACGCCCACGATCGTGTAGATCGCATTGTCGATCGGCACGGTACGGCCCAGGATCCCGGGATCGGCGCCAAACGCCGTGCGCCACAGCCGGTCACTCAGGACCAGCGCCTGGGTCCCGGCATCGGCGCGGTCGTCATCGGGTACCAGCAGCCGGCCCAGCGCGGCCTCCGTCCCCAGCATCGCGAAGTAGTTCCCGGTGACGGCCGCGAGCGACACCCGCTTCGCCTCCGCCCCCCGGCCCATCGAGCCGTTCACCCCCCAGAAGGCGGCCACCTGGGCAAAGCTCTTCCCCTGGCTGATGGCCGAGTAGACCGGGTAGGAGGTGCTGGAGTTGGTCCATTCCCCGAACTGGGCGTTCGCCGCCTTGAAGAAGGGCCGGACGATCCGGCCGGCGGACTTGACCCCGACCGGCGGACGGAACAGCATCAGGTCGAGGGCGCTCACCAGGGTGGTGGTGGCGCCGACCCCGAGGGCCAGGGTGAGCGCCGCGGTCAGCGCGAAGCCGGGGCTCCGGCGCAGGGTACGGAACGCGTGGCGCAGGTCATCGAGCAGCGAACTCATGGGAGGCCCCGGAATGGGTGGACGCGCAAAACAGCTGCCGGTTCCGTACTTCACGCAGCCGACCGACAACACCTGCCAGTCGACGGTGCTCAAGATGTTCGCCACCTACCTGGAGCGGTCGGTGCTCCAGGTGAGCGGCGGCGCCGAGGCGCTCAAGCCCACCGACATCTACAAGACCATCAACGGCGACCCGAAGCGCCCCAACCAGAAGTTCACCAACGCCCACGCCAACATGAAATGGTGGCTGGAGCAGCGCTTCCCGACCCTGCCGTTCCAGTACGTCACCACCGCGCTGGAGTACGAGGCGATCGACCGGATCGTGGCCTTCATCGACAACGGGTATCCGGTGCTCGTCGCGGTGAGCCACGCGAATGTCCAGGGGCACATCGTGCTGGTGATCGGCTACGAGGGGTACTACCCCACCATGTCGTCGACCGAGTTCAAGCTCATCATGCACGACCCCTATGGCGCCTTCGATCCGTCGCTCAAGGCGAAGCTCTGGGGCAAGCAGCGCTTCGACACCGGGATGTGCGTCGCGGGGGGCGGGGAGATCGGCCCCGGCACCGCGGTGAAGGTCGATCCCAGCGCGGCATCCCGGCAGCGCAAAGGCGATGCGCAGAAGGGGACGTTCTACCTGATCTCGGTCGGCAAGTAGGCGTTCGGGAGAGGGTTCCGAGTTCCGAGTTCCGAGTGGCGGCAGTGAGAGCTTCTCTCCTGCAGGCACCGCTGGTTGCCTGACACAACTCGGAACCCAGAACCCGGAACCCGGAACTCGAAACTCTTACTCCCCCTACTCCGATTTCAACGCCACCACCGGCGTCACCCGCCCCGCCCGGCGCGCCGGCAGCCAGCTCGCCACCAGCGTGAACAGCGCGAGCCCGCCGAGCACCGTGCCCAGCACCAGCGGGTCGGTGGGTGAGACGCCGACCAGGAGCGACCGCGCCACCCGGGTCACCCCGAGCGCCGCCACCAGGCCCAGCGCGATGCCCAGTCCCGCCAGCTTCACGCCTTCCCCGACCACCAGGCGCACCAGTCCCCGGTCGGTCGCACCCAGGGCCAGGCGGATGCCCAGTTCCCGGGTGCGCTGCGCCACCCCGTAGGCCACCACGCCATAGAGTCCCACCAGCGCCAGGGCCAGGGCGAGGAGGCTCAGCACCCCGGTGATCCGGGTGGCCACCCGCGACAGCAGCATTGCCCGGCCCGCGAGCAGTTCGTCGATGGTCTTCAGGTCGGCGATGGGGAGCGCCGCGTCCGCCGCGGCGATCTCCCGGCGCACCAGCGGCGCGAGGGCGAGCGGGTCACCGGTGGTGCGGATCAGCAGCGCGCCATCCGAACCCGACTCCTGCGCCAGCGGGTAGTAGACGTGCGGAGCCGGCGCCTCGGCCAGCTGGCGGTACTTGATGTCGGCCACCACACCCACGACCTGGAGCGGCACGCCATCAGGCTTGCGGAGATGGAGAATCCGGCCGAGCGCCGACTGCCCTGGCCAGAATCGGGCGGCCAGCGCCTGGCTCACGATGACCACCCTCGGCGCACCGAGCGTGTCGCCAGCCACGAAATCCCGGCCCTCGACCAGGGACACTCCCATCGTACGGAAATACTCCGACCCGATGATCGTCGTGCCGGCCCCTTCGGCGGGCCGGTCGCCGCTGCCCCGCTCGCTGCCCTCGGGATAGAACCCGTCGGCTTCGGAGGTGAAATCGAGCGGGAACGGCTGGGCCATGGTGGCCTGCGCCACGCCCGGGAGGCCCCGGAGCCGGACCAGCAGGTCCGCGAGCGTCCGCCGGCCCCGGACGTCGTCGTAGCTCGCGAGCCCCGGCGAGACCGAGACCAGCAGCCCGTTCCGGGTCTCGAATCCGGGTGAGGTCGCCTGCATCACCAGGAAGGTGCGAAGCACCAGCCCGGCCCCGGTGAGGAGCAGGCAGGACAGCGCCACCTGCCCGACCACCAGCGCCGAGCGGAGCCGCGACTTGTGGAGCCCGCCGATGGTGGCGTCCGACTTGAGCGCCGCCGCCATCGAGGGCACCGACGCCTGCAGCGCCGGCACCAGTCCGAAGAGGATGGTGGTCGACAGGGTGACCAGCGCGGTGTACGCCACCACCCGGGTGTCGAGCGAAAAGTCGAGCTTGAAGGGAATGTCGGTCGCGAAGTGCAGCAGCCGGAGAAGCCCGTCGGTGAGTCCCCCCGCAACCAGCAGGCCGAGGCCGCCGCCCGCCACCGCCAGCACAAGTCCTTCGGTCAGGAGTTGTGCGACCAGACGGCCACGCCCGGCCCCGAGCGCCAGCCGCACCGCGATTTCACGGCGCCGTGCCAGGGCACGGGACAGGAGCAGCGAGGCGACGTTGGCACAGGCGACCAGCAGCACCACCACGCTGAGCGCGAGGAAGAGGAGAAAGCCGAGCCGCATCCCCGGCGCCATGTCGGGCTCGGGGCGGGCGTCGCTCTCGAGAAAGAGCGCTCCAGTCAGGCCGCGGTTGGTCGCGGGATACTGCTGCGCCAGCCGGGCCACGATGTCCTGCACCACCGTGCGTGCCCGGTCTACCGTCACGCCTGGCCGGAGCCGTCCCATGATCCGCAGGGTCACCGCGCCCCGCTCGCCGAGGTCTCCCGAACCCAGCGCGCTCCACCCCGAACCAGCCGCGATCCAGAGCGCCGGCTGGAAGCCGACGTAGAACGGCGACTGGAATCCCGCCGGCGCCACGCCCACCACCGTGAACTGCTGGCCGTTCAGGCGCACCGGCTGCCCCAGGATTGCGGGGTTGGCCTGAAAGCGAGCGCGCCAGAGCGCGTCGCTCAGGACCACGGCGGGCGGCGCACCGGCACTGTCTTCCGCCGGCACAAATCCCCGGCCTACCGAGAGCGGCGTCCCCAGCAGCGTGAAGTAGTTGGCGCTGACGGTCTCGCTCCAGATCCGTTCGGCGCTCCCGGTGAATCCCAGGCTGACGGGCCGGACCCCGTACGCCATGAGATCCTCGAATACCGCGCTTCCCTGGGCCCGCAGGTCCTGGTAATCCGCCCAGGAGAGATCCACGTAATCCTGCGCGGCCTCACTCCGGCCGTAGACGACCGTGAGCCGGCCGGGATCCCGGGCCGGGAGTGGCCGCCACAGAATCCCATTGGCAATGCTGTACACCGCACTGGTGGCCCCGATGCCCAGCGCCAGGGTGACGATCGCGGCGGCCGCGACACCCGGCGTGCGCCGGAGCGAGCGGAGGGCGAACCGGAGATCCTGGAGGAGCGTCATCGATGCCTCGGGTTATTCGTCACGCAGGACCACGGCCGGATCGACCCGGGTGGCCCGGAGCGCCGGAACGGCGCAGGCGGCAAGCGAGACCAGCGCCACACCCGCGGCGCCGGCGGCGAACGTCAGGACATCCAGTGGCTTCACCCCGAACAGCTGATTTTCCAGGAAGCGGGTCAACCCGGTTGCGCCGGCCAGGCCGATCCCGATCCCCACCAGCGTGAGTTTCATGCCCCGTCCCAGCACCAGGTCGAGGACGTCGCGCGGCACCGCGCCGAGACTCATGCGAATCCCGAATTCATGGCGGCGCTGCACCACCCGGTGCGACATCAGCCCGTAGACCCCCACCGCCGCGAGCACCACTGCGAGCAGCGCAAACCCACCCAGCAGCAGCAGGAGCAATCGCTGAAAGGCGACCGAGGCATGGAGCGTCCGGCTCATCGGCTCGATCGTCCCCACCGGTACCAGCGGGTCGGTCTCGCGGATCGCCTGCTGCACCGCCGGCGCCAGGGTCGCGGGATCGGCGGCGCTACGCACCAGCACGTGAATCGGGAACCAGCCGCTGTAGAGCCGGGTCAGCGCCACCGGCGTCTGGGCGGAGGTGATGAACACGCTCGGGTTGGGCGGGAAACCGATGTAGCTCCGGACGTCGGCCACCACTCCCACCACCCGGTAGAGTTCCCCCGCGTCGCCACCCAGCCGGAGCATCTCGCCCAGGGTTCCGTGGGTCAGGTAGCGGCTGGCGAACGCCTGGTTCACCACCACCACCCGCTCCGCCGCGGCCCCGTCCCGTGCCTCCAGGATTCGCCCGTCGAGCAGCTTGACGCCGAGGACGGAGAAGTAGTCAGGCGTGATCGGCCGGTAGTCGACCGAGCGGTGCTCCCCGTCGTAGACCAGGGTGATGTTGCCACCCCGGACGAGCGGTGCACCCGCTTCGACCACCGCAGCGGCTTGCACCCCCGGCACCCCCCGCAGCCGATCGATGAGTTCGTCGTAGAGGACGGTCGGCGCCGACGAGGTCTCGTGCCGTGACCCGGTGAGCCAGATCTCGGCCGAGAGCACCCGCTCGACGTCGAACCCGGCATCGGTGCGCATCAGGTTGGCGAAGGTGCGGCCCAGCAGGCCGGCACCGGTGAGCAGCACCAGCGACAAGGCGATCTCGCCCACCACCAGCGAGTCGCGGAGACCGCCGTGGTCCCGGCTGCTGGCGGTACGGGAGCCGCCTTCCTTGAGCACCCGCTGCGGGTCGACCCGCGCCACCTGCCAGGCGGGGAGCAGGCCGAACAGGAGCCCGGTCAGGAGCGAGAGCCCGAAGGTGAACAGCAGCGCCCGGCCATCGAGGCGGATGCCATCGGTGAGCGGCACGTCGCCCGGCAGGAACTGGATCAGGCTTTGCAGCCCCCAGACCGCGATGAAGGTGCCGGCCACGCCACCGAGCAGGGCCAGCACCAGGCTCTCGACCAGCAGCTGGCGCACCAGCGCCGCACGGCGTGCGCCCAGCGCCAGGCGCATCGCCAGTTCGCGGGCCCGGCTGATCCCGCGGCTCAGCACCAGGCTCGCCACGTTGGCGCAGGCGATCAGCAGCACGAACATGATGGCGCCGACCAGGATCCGGATCGGGCGATTCACATCATTCACGATCAGCTGGCGGTAGGGGAGGATGTCGATGCGCACTTCCCTGGGGAGCTGCGGCTTGAACTCCTGCCGGAAGGCGCCGATCGTACCGGCCAGCATCTGCTGGGCCCGCGCGACATCGACCCCGCGGTTGAGCCGTGCCACCAGCTGGAGATTCTGCCCGTGCCCGACGGTCTGGCCCACCTGCGCCAGCGTGCTCCACGCCTCGGCGGCGGGATACGACTGGAAACTCGCCGGCATGATTCCCACCACCGTCGTCGCAACGCCGTCGAGTGCCACCGTCCGCCCCACCAGCGTGGGATCGCCGCCGAAGCGCCGGACCCAGAGCCCGTGACTGAGCACCACCGCTGCGGCACCACCCGGCACATCTTCATCGGTCACGAATCCACGCCCCAGTGCCGGTGCCACCCCGAGCACCTCGAAGTAGCCGCGCGATACCCGGAGCCCCGACACCCGGAACGCCTCGCTGCCATTGGCGAGGTTGAACCCGAGCGACGCCGTCGCCGCGACCTGGGCGGTGCCACCCATGCGCGCTTCGAGGAACTGGAACTGGGGCCAGGTGATGCCCAGCTCGCCCCGGTAGTCCGGCCCCGATTCGGCCAGCTGGACCAGGCGATCGGGCTCGGGATAGGCCAGCGGCCGGAGCAGGACGCCGTAGAACACCGAGAAGATCGCGGTGTTGGCCCCGATGCCGAGCGCCAGGGTGAACACCGCGATGAAGGTGAACCCGGGCGTCCGGCGCAGGGCCCGAAGGGCAAAGCGGATATCCTGGAGCAGGCTATTCATCGCGCAGCACCACCACGGGGTCCACCCGCGTCGCCCGCCGCGCCGGCAGCCACGTCGCCACCAGCGTCACGAACAGCAGCACGATTGCAATCGCGGCGAAGGTCAGCGGGTCGGTGCTGCTCACGTTGAAGAGCATCGAGCGCAGCACCCGGGTCAGCAGCAGCGCCGCCACCAGCCCGATCCCCACCCCCACCAGCACCAGCCGCATCCCCTGCGTGAGCACCAGCCGGAGCACATCCTCCGGCACCGCACCCAGCGCGAGCCGCACCCCCAGCTCGCGGGAACGCTGGGTGACCGTGAAGCTCATCACGCCGTAGAGCCCGATCGCGGCGAGCACCGCCGCCAATGTCGAGAAGATGCCGAGCAGCACCATCGAGAAGCGCCGCGGCCCGGTGCTGGTCTCGATCAGTTCGGCCATGGGGGTGACGTTGGAGACCGCGAGGTCGGGATCGAACGACTTCATGGCCGCCTTCACCTGCGGCACGATCCGCATCGGGTCGCCCTGGGTCCGCACCGCGTAGGCCAGGAACGGAATGGTCCGCTGCGCCATCGAGAAGTAGAGCTGGACCCGGCGGCCGCCATCGAGCCCTTCGTGCATCGTGTGTTCGACGACCCCGATCACCGTGATCCAGGTGATGCTCGAGTCGGTCAGGTTGTTGAAGGTGATCCGCTTGCCGAGCGGGTCCTGGTTCGGCCAGTAGCGCTCCGCCATCTCCCGGTCGACGATCACCACGCCCGGTGCCGCGGCGTTGTCCTGCGGGGTGAACTGCCGGCCCTTGAGCAGTTGCACCCCCAGGGTCGGCAGGAAATCGTTGGTCACCAGCCGGATGTCACCCCAGGGTCCGGGCGTGTTGGCCGGCGCCTGGTACCCCTCCACGCTGAAGCTCCCCGTCGACCAGCTCCCGCCGAACGGCATGACCGAGGTGGCGCCTGCCTTCACCACGCCAGGCAGGGTGGAGAGCTCGGTGGTCACCCGCTCGATCGCCTGGAGCCGCAGCGTGTCGTTGGCGTACCTGGTCTGCGGCAGGGCGATGTTGAACGTCAGCAGGTTGTCGGGATTGAAGCCGGGATCGACCCCCACCAGTCGCGCGAAGCTCCGGATCATGAGTCCCGCGCCGACCAGCAGCATCAGCGCGAGCGCCACGGTCGCGACCACCAGCCCGCGCCGGAGCCCGAGGCTGCCGAGATCGCCGGCCTGGCCTCGGCCCCCTTCCTTGAGCGTCTCGTGCAGGTTGGCCTGGCCCACCCGGAGCGCCGGGGCGAGACCGAAGACCAGCCCGGTCAGCAGCGACATGACCAGGGTGTAGAGCAGCACCGTGGGATCGAGTCCCACGTCGCTCGACGGCGGGAGGTTCGCCTGGTTGAGCGAGAGCAGCGCCGGCACGCCCCACGCCGCGATGAGCAGCGCCAGCACTCCGCCCATCAGCGAGAGCAGTACGCTCTCGGTGAGCAGCTGCCGCACCAGCGCGCCGGGGGAGGCGCCCATCGCCACCCGCACCGCCACCTCCCGTGAGCGCCCCGCCGCCCGCGCCAGCTGCAGGTTGGCCACGTTGGCGCAGGCGATCAGCAGCACCAGCCCCACCGCGCCGAGCAGCACCAGCAGCGCGCGCCGCAGGCTCCCCGTCGCCTTCTCGTTGAGGGTGGTGACCGCGAGATCCCAGTCGGGGGAATACTGCCCCTGGGTGTCGTCTGCCTTGAGCTGGCGGGCCACGCCGTGGAATTCGGTCACCGCGCGGTCGGCGTCCACTCCGCTCTTGAGCCGGCCGGTAAAGGAGAGAAACTCGTTGGTCGCGCTGCCCGACCGCTGCGCCGGCGTGAACACGAGCGGCGTCCAGAGCTGCGCCTGCCGGTTGAAGAAGGAGCGGAACCCCGCCGGCATCACCCCCACCACGTCGTAGTGCTCGCCGTTGAGCAGGACCTGCTTGCCGACGATCCCCGGGTCGGCGCCGAAGCGGGTCCGCCAGAACGGCTCGCTCAGTACCACCACCCTGTTGTGCCCCTCCACCGCGTCGTCGGGCGTGAGGGTCCGCCCCAGCCGGGCGGAAATTCCGTAGGTCTTGAACCAGTCTCCCGAGACCTGCGACCCCAGCAGCCGCTCCGCATCGCCCTGGCCGGTGAGCGTCGGCGCCCAGCCGGTTTCCACCGCCGACGATTCCAGGACCTGCTTCTTCTCGTCGTAGCGGAGGAACCCCGGCACCGACACCGGCGCGTGCAGGTCGTTGAGGCTGGGATAGTGGTGCTCGACCGTGACCAGCTGGTCGGGCTTCGGGTAGGGAAGCGGCCGCAGCAGCACCGCGTTGATCACCGAGAAGATCGCGCTGTTGGCGCCGATGCCGAGCCCCAGGGTGAGCACCGCGACCGCGGTGAAGCCGGGACTCTTCCGGAGGGTGCGGGCGGCGTAACGGATGTCGGTGAGGAGGCTCGACATGGGTGCCTCGTGGTGCTGGGTAAGCCCCGGGCCACACCCGGCTCGAAAGGGCTCGAGCCGGGCGGGGGGAGACCTCGCGATGGAACGGAGGATCAGCTCTGGAGTTCGGCCACCTTGTCTTCGACCACCCGTCCGTCGAAGAGGTGAATGCCGCGGTCGGCGTGCGCGGCGTAGCGGGGATCGTGGGTCACCATGCAGATGGTAGCCCCGGAGCGGTGCAGCGCCTGGAGCAGTTCCATCACCGCCTCGCCGTTGGTGCTGTCGAGGTTACCGGTGGGCTCGTCGGCGAGGAGGATCAGCGGCTCGCCCGCGACCGCCCGGGCCACCGCCACGCGCTGCTGCTGGCCGCCGGAGAGCTGCGAGGGATAGTGCTTGACCCGGTGGCTCATGCCCACCTTCTCCAGCGCCGCCATCACCCGCTGCTTCCGCTCCGCCGCCGGCATCCCGCGGTAGGTCAGCGGGAGCTCGACGTTCTCGTAGACGGTGAGGTCGCCGATCAGGTTGAAGGCCTGGAAGATGAAGCCGATCTCGCGGTTGCGGATCCGGGCCCGCTCGCTGGGCGAGAGCTGCGCCACCGGCTTGTTGTCGAGCCAGTACTGCCCGCCCGAGGGCGTGTCCAGCAGGCCGAGGAGCGAGAGCAGCGTGGTCTTGCCGCAGCCCGACGGCCCGGAGATCGCGACATATTCACCGCGGTTGATCTCGAGGTGCACCTCGCTCAGCGCGTGGGTTTCGACTTCATCGGTGAGGAAGACCTTCTTGATCCCCTCGAGGCGGATGAGCGACTGGCTGTTGCTGGTCATGCAATCTCCGTTCGGCTGACGGCTGAGGGCTAACGGCTCACGGCTAATGGCTAACAGCTAACAGCTACCGGCTACTTCAACCTGACCCGGTCGACGTTGTCCCACCGGGACATGTCCGACAGGATCACCACGTCACCCTTGTTGAGCCCGCGGACGATCTCGATCGTGTTGACCGAATTGCGTCCCAGCTCCACCCGCACCCGCTCCGCCTCGCTGGTCCCCGGGATCAGCCGGAAGATGCCGACCGTGCTGTTGGCCTGGCCGTAGGCGGGGCGCCCCACGTTGAGCACGTTGTCGAGCCGCTCGATCATCACGGTCCCGTCGACGCTCAGGTCGGGCCGGGCGCCGCGGGGGAGCTTGTCGTCGAGCGCGACATCGATGGTGACCGTGCCGTTCTGGGAGGCGGGGTCCTGCCGGATGACGTGTCCCTTCACGATTCCGTTTCGGGTATCGATCGCGGCTTCCTGCCCGATCGTCACGTCCCGCGCCTGGGTCTCGGGGATCCGGAGCACCGCCTTGAGCTTCTCGGGCTGGACCACCTTGGCCAGGGTGGCCCCGCTGATGGCCCACTGGCCCTGCTCGAGCGGCAGTTCCTGCAGCACCCCGTCCGCCCCGGCGCGGACCACCATCGCATTGACCATCCCCCGCTGGAACTCGGCCACCGCCCTGAGCCGCTCCACCTGCGCCTGCTGCACGTCGAGCTGGTTCTGGATGTTCTGGGTATAGATGTCGAGCCGCTGCTGCTCCACCTTGAGCCGGGCGGTGAACTCCTCCGCCTTGTCCTTGCTGCTGGCGTACTGGGAGGCGGAGATCAGGTCCTGCGCCGCGAGCGACGAGTCCGACAGCGACTGCCGGAGCGCGTTGCGATACTCGGTGCGGATGTTCGCGACCACGCCTTCCTGGTTGAGCTTCTGGGTCTCGAGGGTGGTCTTGAGCGACACCAGCTGGGCCTGGGCATCGGTGAGCTGGCGCTCCGCCTGGAGCAGCTGGATCTGCACGTCGGGATTGCTGAGCTCGAGCAGGACCGTGTTGGCGGTGACCTTGGCGCCCGGCAGGACCAGCTTCTTCTCCACCCGCCCCGGCGCCACCGCCGAGACCCAGCGGATCTGCTCCGGCACCAGGGTGCCCGGGCCGCGCACCTCGCGCACCATCGGCCCCTGCCGCACCGTGTCCATCCACAGGGTTCCCGCCTCGACGCTCGGCGCCGCCGGCTTGAGCCGGGACAGTCCCACCGTCGTGATCACCAGGGCGAGTACACCACCGCCGATATAGATGAAGCGCTTCCGATTGGGCTTCTTCTCGCGCGGAATGTCCACCGGCTTCCCCGTGACTCGAGTGAGTGACTGATGACGCCGGGCCGGGCCGTCTCTGACCTGAATGAAAGGTAAGAAACGTGCCGAACCCGTCGCTGGTTACAGCCGCGCCAAGTTGTTGTCATGCTGGCGATTGACGCTCACCGCCGGAACTCGCCGGGGCGATTCCCGTTCGCTTGCGGGATTGCCCGTCCCACTATCGGACAGTGGGAACCGCGGCAGGGTTGCATCGCGGCGCAGTGGAACCGCGGCGATTCTCCGCGGCCCGTTTTCCGCCACCGTGCGCGTCACGGCCCCTATCTACGTCTCCCGTCGGGAAGTACCTTGTCCGCGCACCCGCTGTCTCGCTGCTCCCTCACGTCTCCACATCGATATGCCACTCCGCGCCTCCCGGAGCCGGACCGTCGTGTACCCATCCCGGTCCCTGCCGCTGCTCGTGAGTCTGGTCGCGCTGGCGGGCGGCTGCAATCATACCGACCCCTTTCCCAGCGGCAGCCCCGTCGACAACGGCCCGCGCATTCCCAACCCGCCCGCCCGGATCACCTTCAGCACCGGCTTCGACCTCTCGCCCACCTGGGGACCCGACGGCACCCGCCTCGCCTACAGCTTCGCCCGGGAGGAGGGAGGGCTGCCGGCCGACCGCTGCCTCGCGGAGCTGCCGGCCGCGGGAGGGACCCGGCAGGAGGAGAAGTGCCTGCTCGCCGCCGACAGCGACAGCATCCGGGCGCTGGGCCCGGTGTCCTGGAGCCGGTTCGGCGAGGCCGCCTGGATGGATGCCCGCAACCTCCCCACCCGGCGGGTGCCGGACCGGGAGTCCCTCCGGATCGGGACGCTGGCGCCTAACGATACCGGCGTCGCCGTGCGCACCTTTCCCTACCCCGCCGGGGGGAACATCCACGCCACCGCCACCAGCATCACCTGGCTCTCCCCCAGCCTGATCGCCTACATCGGGACCGACCGGCTGCTGGTCGGCCGCTGCAGCGGCTGCAAGGTCGACACCCTGCTGGTCGGCAAGGACGCGGTCCTCCTCGACCTCAACGCCTCGCCCATCACTACCACGGTCATCCCCAACACCAGCGAGGTCACCTCCCTGACCGGGTCGGAGGACGGCACCTCGATCTACTTCACCCGCGCCGGGGACAGCCGGGTCTTCCAGCGGGTACTCGCCTCCGGCAGCGAGTCGGTGCTGCACGATTTCGGCGGGCCGATCGCCCGGGACATCACCGTGCGGGGGCGCCTCCTGACGGCGGTGGTCGGGGGCAAGGTGAGCTACGGCGTGGACCCCATCATCGGTGCCCGCCAGATCGACAATGGCGGCCTCCTGACCCTCGTCGACCTGGACACCGGCAACGAATCGGTGATCGACATTCCCGACCACCTGGTGCAGCACGCCGTCCTCTCCCCTGGCGGGGTCCGGATCGCGATGGAGGCGGTCGATACGCTGCAGGCGCCGCAGCCGGACCTCTGGGTGGTGCAGCTGCCATGAGACGCACTCTCCTCTCGCTGCTGCTGGTGGGTGGGTGCGCTCACTCGGAGCCCTTCGCCGACCCGGCGCATCCGCCCCTCGACCGGCCCTTCCAGGATGCCCAGCCGCTGCAGCTCACCTACAGTATCGGGCTCGACGAGTGGCCCTCGTGGAGCCCGGACGAACGCCGGGTGTACTACGGCGCCCAGGATCCGGCGAACGAGCGCGACGCCTGCCTCGCCTCCCTCCCCGCAACCGGCGGCACCGCCACCGCGCTCCAGTGTCCCGCGTCCGGCACCGACGGCCTGACCGTGGTCTTCGAGAACCCGGCGAGCGATGGCACCCGGCTCGCCTGGGTGCAGAGCGTGGCGCGGGCCGATGCCCAGGCCCGGCCCGCCTGGAGCCTCTGGATCAAGCCCCTCGCTCCCGCCGGCGCTCCGACCCTGGTCCAGCAGTACCCGGTGAGTGCGCCGGGTGGTGCGGTGATCGACCTGCCCCGGTTCCTCCAGTGGCTCCGGCCCGGCGTGCTCCTCTATCTCGGCAGCCAGTCGCTGGGGTGCTGCGGCGCCGAAGCCCTGCAGGTCGGGCAGCAGGTGGGGCTGCTCGATCTCACCGGACCGGCCCCGGTCTCGACCTTCGTGCCCGGCACCGTGCGGGCCACGGCGGTCTCCGGCACCAGCGACGGTCTCGCGATCGTCTACACGCTCCAGGGCGACAGCCTGGTCTACCGCCGGGTGCTCGCCACCGGCCTGCTCGACACGCTGCACAACTTCGGCTCCGGCCACATCGCCCGGGACCCGGTGCTGCGCGGCACCACGCTGGCCGCGCTGGTCGACGGCTTCATCCGGCTCGACACCTTCCCGCCCTACGGCGAGGCGTGGGTCGACCAGGGCGGGCAGCTCAACCTCGTGGACCTCGGCACCCACACCGCGACCCAGGTGGAAGACCTGAAGCACTGGTGGCGGCACCTGCGGCCTTCGCTCGACGGCAACCGCCTCCTGGCCGAAGGGTACCCCTACGAGATCCGGACGATCACGATCGGGCCGAACACCTTCATCACCGACACCGTCATTTCTCCCCTCAGCGATATCTGGCTCTGGCAATGATGAATTCCAGCACCCGGAGGGATCGCGTGCGTCTCCGCGTCGCAGGTCTCCTGCTCGTCCTCCTGGCCCCGCGCCTGGCCGCCCAGTCGGTTGGCGCCGTGACCGGCGTGGTGCGTGAAGCCGGGACCACCGGCGATGGACTCCAGGGCGCGATCGTCACCGTCGATGGCGGACGACAGGCCGTCAGCACCGACGCGAAGGGCGTCTACCGGATCCGCGAGCTCACCGCCGGCTGGCACGCGATCAAGGCCGCGGCCATCGGGCACCGCCCGCTGATGCGCGACAGCGTCCTGGTGCGCGCCGGCCAGACTACCGCACTCGACTTCACGCTCCAGACCGACCCGGTGGGTCTCGCCCCCCTGGAAGTCGTGGCCGAACGGGTCGACTCGGTGCTCGACCCGCTGGCGGTACAGGACCAGCAGCGCTTCACCGCCGAAGACCTCAGGCGCCTGCCGGTCACGACGGTCGAGGAAGCGATCGCGCTGTCGAGTGGTGCGGTGGGGGAGAGTTATCGCGGTGGGCGCCTGGGACAGCAGGCATTCATTCTCGACGGCCTCGGCCTCAAGAACCAGCTCGATGCCTCGACCGGTTCGCTCGGCGTGCGGGTGCCGCCCGATGCGCTGGCCGAAGCGTCGCTGGTGACCAACGGCTTCTCCGCCCGCTACGGCCAGGCGGTGTCGGCGCTGGTGAACCTCGCGACCCGCGACGGTGGTGATCAGTGGCGCGGCCGCGTGGCGTACGAGACCGACCGCCCCCTCGGCGAGGGCGGCGACTACGGGCTCGACCGCGCGGTGGTCTCCGCCGACGGACCTCTTCCGGCGGGCATCCGCTTCCTCGGCGTGATCGACCTCTCCGGCAAGCTCGACGCCGAGCCGGTGAACGCGCCCACCCCGTCGAACCCGCGCGACCCGCGGCACAGTCACCCCGACCTCCTCCCGCACAACAGCGGCGAGAGTGGCGACGTGATGGCGAAGCTGACCATTCCCCTCGGCCGGCGCCACACCTTCCGCATCCTCGGGGTGCACTCCGCCGACCAGCGGCTCCTCTACGACCCGGTCTACAAGTACGACCAGGAGTTCGCGCCCGCCCGCCGGGTGACCGGCAACCTGCTCAACGCCCATCTCCAGAGCAGCATCGGCAGCGGCGTCATCGCCGACCTCCGGGTGGGGTACTTCGGCCGCGAGTTCATCCGCGGCACCCCGACCGAGACGCCGGATTACGCCTTCGGCGCCTTCACCGGGAAGAAGCTCGACATCCTGGGCGAGTCGATCGCCAAGGCGATGGACACCGTCGCCTCGAACCAGCCGCTCCCCGGCTTCGACCTCCCCACCTTCAGCAGCAGGACGCCCTGGGGCGTGCCCGCCTACTTCCGGACCGGTGCGGGCCGCGGCGACCTCGGCTGGAACCGCTTCCGCGAACTCCGCAGCCGGCTCGACCTCGCCATCGTGGGCGGCCCCAACACCGACATCTACGTCGGCGGTGAGTACTCGAGCCAGCAGGTGCGCACCTTCCAGCGGACCTTCGGCTACCTCCCCGCCGGCATCAACGACGTGCCGGCCACCTCGGCCTCGGCCTTCTCTCCCTGGGCCGGCTCGCTCTACACCGAGGCCCAGGCCCGCTCGAACGAGCTGGCCCTGACGGTGGGGATGCGCTACGACCAGTTCAGCGGGCGCGACGACCTGCCCAAGGGGAAGAACTCGAAGACCCAGCGGGGACTCAGCCCGCGCATCGCGGTCAGCACCACCTTCAAGGGTGCCACCTTCGTCGCGAGCTTCGGCAAGTTCCGCCAGGCCCCGGACTACCAGTACCTGGTCGACGCCGCGTTCGACGATACCACCCGCACCGGCCGCACCCGCCAGGGCAACCCCGACCTGGGCTTCGAGGAGTCGACCCAGTACGAGTTCTCCCTCCGGCTCCGTCCCACCAAGACCGTCAGCGTGCGGGGGAACCTCTACATCCGCCGGCTCGACGGGCTGGTTGCCTCGGTGCCGCTCGGCGTGAATCCCGATTCCAGCATCTTCGGCAACGCCGACGCGGGCTCGGTGAAGGGCTTCGAGGTGATCCTCGAGCGGGAATTCCGCGGCGGCTTCGGCGCCCGGCTGAGCTACAACCTGCAGGAGGCCACCGCCACCAGCTCGGACGCGTTCTTCATCCGCCGGGCCGGGACGATCGATCCGGTCACCGGGCAGATCACCTTCCCCGCCAAGGTCGAGTTCCCCCTCGACTTCGACCGGCGGCACGGGCTCACCGCCATTCTCACCGGCACGGTTCCCAACCGCTTCGGGCCGAAGCTGCTGGGGTCGACGCTGCTGGGCGGTCTCGAGGGCACGGTGATCTTCCGGCTGGCCAGCGGGCTGCCGTTCTCGAAGTACATCGGTGACTCGCTGGTGGGGCTGCCCAACGATGGCCGGCTGCCGGGCACCAGTTCGCTCGACCTGCTGGTGCGACGGCCGTTCCGGCTCAAGGGGATGGAAGGGTCTCTCTACGCCGACGTGCGGAACCTGCTCAACCGGCGGAACATCATCGCGGTCCGGCGGGACACCGGGACCCCGGTGCTCGACGAGGCCCAGATCCAGGCCCTCGCGACGGCGTCGTACAACGCCAACCCGACCCCGATCCCCTACGAGTCGCCCCGGTACCGCGCCTTCGCGGATGCGGACCGCAACGGCTATGTGGAAGGGTCGGAACTCCAGTCACTCTACCTGGCGGCGACGCGGGACTTCGTGCAGCCGATCTTCTACTATGGGGCGCCGCGGCTGGTGCGGCTGGGGGTGGAGGTGGGGTTCTAACTGCGACGGCGTGAGCGGGAGCAGCGACTGCGTGAGCGGTGAGCGGGAACAACCCGCCTGCTGTCATCCCGAGCGAAGCGAGGGATCTACTTGCCCGAAGTAGATCCCTCGTCGCTTGCGCTCCTCGGGATGACACCGTCTCTCCCGCTCACCGCTCACGCTGTCGCCCTTCCCGCTCACCGCTCACGCCGTCGCTGTTCCCGCTCACGTTGTTTCTAGAACCACTCGCACGTCCACCGCGTCCCCATCATCATCGAGCAGTGCTTCGGGATCGGGTCGGAGTAGCTCACCGTCACCTTGTAGTTTGCGCCCAGCCGCTCGTAGGACACGCCGCCCATCTTGATGTGCGGGATCGCGGTCAGGAACTCGGGCACCATCTCCGCCAGGTTGAGCGGCAGCGAGCGCCGCGCGCTCCGGTAATTCTCCGCCGCCTGCACCACCATGCTTCCCACCCGCATCGCGTGCTGCGCCTCCGGGCCTTTGCCGGGCGGCAGTGGCTTGAAGTAGTACCAGCACACCCCCGCGATGATCGCCACCACCAGCATGAACTTCATTGCCGAACCCTCCCAGAGAGGCACCGATCGCGATTGCTCCGGTTGATTCATGAGCAAGGGCGGTGCCCTCTGCAGGCGCCATTTCGCCCAGACCCATAAGTCCATGTAAAACAATGGCTTCAGTGGGCCAGCCAGGGCTCCGGTCCACGCCCGTTGGCTCGCGCCGCTGCGCCCCGCACCACCGCTGGCGCCGTACTTCGCCTGACCCCGCTACCTTGCCCCACGCGCCGTGCTGTCGTCGTTCCCTTGCCGTTTTCTCGTGCGATGAGCCTGCTGGAACTCACCTCCGCCGGCCTCTACTGTGCCGCCGGCGATTTCCATATCGATCCGTGGCAACCGGTCGCGCGCGCGGTCGTGACCCATGCCCACGGCGACCATCTTCGTCACGGCTCCGCCGCCTATCTCGTCGCGGCGCCGGGTGAGGCGCTCGCCCGCGCCCGGCTGGCCTACGACGCGGTGGTCAGCAGCATCCCCTACGGCGAAACCCACCTCCTCAACGGCGTCCGCATCTCCCTCCACCCCGCCGGCCACGTCCTGGGCTCGGCCCAGGTGCGCGTCGAGCATCGCGGCGAAGTGTGGGTGGTGAGCGGCGACTACAAGCTCGAGCCCGACCCGACCTGCGCCCCCTTCGAGCCGATCCGCTGCCACGGCTTCGTCACCGAGTGCACTTTCGGGCTCCCGATCTACCGCTGGGCCCCGCAGCAGGAGATCTTCGCCGACCTCAACGCCTGGTGGCGCACGAACCAGGCCCGCGGCCGCGCCACCATGCTGCTGGGCTACGCGCTCGGGAAGGCGCAACGGCTCCTCGCGGGACTCGATCCCTCCATCGGGCCGATCTGCACCCACGGCGCCATGGACCGGATGACCGCGCTCTACCGCGTGGCGGGCGTGCCGCTGCCACAGACCAGCGCGGTGTCGTCGTTCCCCGCGAAGCACGAGTGGTCCACCTCGCTGATCCTCGCCCCGCCCGGCGCGGAGCAGACCCCCTGGGCCCGCCGCTTCGGTGATGCCGCCACCGGCTTCGCCTCGGGGTGGATGCAGGTGCGGGGCAACCGCCGCCGCCAGGCGCTCGACCGGGGCTTTGCGCTGTCGGATCATGTCGACTGGCCCAGCCTCCTCCAGGCCATCGAGGCCACCGGCGCCACGACCATCTGGGCGACCCACGGCTTCACCGCGCCGCTGGTGCGCTACCTCCAGGAGCGGGGCCTCGACGCGAAGGCGCTGGCCACCCGCTTCGAGGGCGAGCTCGAGACCTCCGACGACGTGGTGGAGGCCTGAGCATGCGCCGCTTTGCCCGGCTCTATCACGAGCTCGACGCCAGCAACGCCACCGGCGACAAGGTCGCCGCGCTGGTCGCCTATTTCCGCGAGGCCCGGCCGGAGGACGCCGCCTGGGCCATCGCCTTCTTCGCGGGCCGCCGGCCCCGCCGCGCAGTGTCCTCCACCCTGCTCTCCCAGTGGGCCGCCGCCGAGTCGAACACGCCGGAGTGGCTGTTCGAGGAGTCGTACCACCAGGTGGGCGACCTCGCCGAGACGATCACCCTGCTGCTGCCCGCCAAGGCGGTGACGGCGGAAGACCGGCCGCTGGCGTCGTGGGTCGAGGAGCGGCTCCTCACCCTCGGCGATCTCGAGCCGGACGCCCAGCGGCAGCTGATGCTGGAGACCTGGCGGAGCCTCGACGCCCGGGAGCGCTTCGTCTGGAACAAGCTCATCACCGGCGCGTTCCGGGTCGGCGCCTCGCTGCGCCTCGTGATCCGGGCGCTGGCCCAGGCCTCCGGCATCGGCGAGGAAGTGATCGCGCACCGGCTCTCCGGCGCCTGGGAGCCCACCGGTGAGTGGTATCGCGCCCTGGTCAATCCTGATGCGGTCGACACCGCCACCAGCCGCCCCTACCCCTTCTACCTCGCCTACCAGCTCGACCTCGGCTTCGAGGAGCTGGGCCCCGCCACCGACTGGCTGGCCGAGTGGAAGTGGGACGGGATCCGGGCGCAGGTCATCAAGCGGGCCGGCGAGGTGTGGATCTGGTCGCGGGGAGAAGAACTGCTCCGGGGCCGCTTCCCCGAGCTCGACGAAGCCGCCTCGCTCCTCCCCGACGGCACCGTGCTCGATGGCGAGATCCTCCCCTGGCGCGATGGCGCGCCCCTCCCCTTCGCGCTGCTCCAGAAGCGGATCACCCGGAAGAAGGTGACCGCGCAGGTGCGCGACGCCTGCCCCGTCGTGCTGATGACCTACGACCTGCTCGAGCTCGAGGGCACCGACCTGCGTGCGCGGACGCTGGCCGAGCGCCGGGAGGCGCTCGCGACCCTGATCGGCGGCGGCCGCGGCGACGGCCGGCTGCTCCTGAGCCCGGCGATCGAGGCGGCCACCTGGCCCGAACTCGAAGCGGCCCGCGCCACCTCCCGCGAACGCGCCGCCGAGGGCGTGATGCTCAAGCGCCTCTCGTCGGAATACGGCGTCGGGCGCCGGCGGGGCGACTGGTGGAAGTGGAAGATCGATCCCTACAGCGTCGACGCGGTGCTGCTGTATGCCCAGCCGGGCCACGGCCGCCGTGCCGGCCTCTTCACCGACTACACCTTCGCGGTGTGGGACGGCGACCAGCTGGTTCCCTTCGCCAAGGCCTACTCCGGCCTCACCGACGAGGAGATCCGGAAGGTCGACAGCTTCGTCCGCGCCAACACGAAGGAGCGCTTCGGGCCGGTGCGCGCCGTCGAGCCGAAGCTGGTCTTCGAGCTGGCCTTCGAGGGGATCCAGGCGTCGCCCCGCCACAAGAGCGGGATCGCGGTGCGTTTCCCCCGCATGGCCCGCTGGCGCACCGACAAGAAGCCGGAAGACGCCGACTCCCTCGAGACCCTGCGGTCCCTGCTCCGGAGCGTGACCGGTGACGCAGGCTGACTCTGTCGCGCTCGCGCGGGTCGAGGCGTGGTTTGCCGCGCACGGCTGGGAACCGTTCGCCTTCCAGCGCGAGGTCTGGCGCGCCTATCTCGCTGGCGAGAGCGGACTGGTGCACACCGCAACCGGCACCGGAAAGACCTACGCCGCCTGGCTCGGCGCGGTCGCCGAGTGGCTGCGGGACTACCCCGAGGGAACGCCCGCGAAGAAGAAGCGCGCCCGCCGCAACGATGCGCCGCCGCTGCGCCTCCTCTGGATCACCCCGCTCCGCGCCCTCGCCGCCGACACCCAGCACGCGCTCCTGGCGCCGGTCGAGGAACTCGGGCTTCCCTGGACGGTGGAAACCCGGACCGGGGACACCAAGAGCAGCGTACGCCAGCGGCAGGGCGATCGGCTTCCCACCGCGCTGATCACCACCCCGGAAAGCCTGTCGCTGCTCCTGACCCGCGCCAACCGGGAGGAGATCTTCCGCGACCTCGAGTGTGTGGTGGTGGACGAGTGGCACGAGCTGATGGCGAGCAAGCGCGGGGTGCAGACCGAGCTCTGCCTCGCGCGGCTCCGGAAGCTCTCGCCCGGCCTCCGCACCTGGGGCTTGTCGGCGACGCTCGGCAACCTCGCCGAAGCGCGCGACACGCTGCTCGGCCTCGACGGCGAGGGACGCACGAGGCCGGGCCGGCTGGTGCGGGGTGTCGTCCCCAAGGCGCTCGATGTCGATGCCCTCATCCCGGAGACGATCGAACGGTTCCCCTGGGCGGGGCATCTCAACACCCGGCTCCTCCCCCGCGTGGTCGAGGCCATCGCGGAAGGCGGGTCGACGCTCGTCTTCACCAACACCCGGTCCCAGTGCGAGCTCTGGTTCCAGGCGATTCTCGAGGCCCGGCCCGACTGGGCCGGCGAGCTGGCGCTGCATCACGGCTCGCTCGATCGCAAGGCGCGCGACGCGGTGGAAGCGGGACTTCGGAGCGGCGCGCTTCGCGCCGTGGTCTGCACCTCGAGCCTCGATCTCGGCGTCGACTTCACCCCGGTCGACCGGGTGCTCCAGGTGGGGAGCCCCAAGGGCGTCGCCCGGCTGGTGCAGCGGGCCGGCCGGAGTGGCCACCAGCCCGGGGCGCTGAGCCGGGTGAGCTGCGTGCCGACCCACGCCTTCGAACTGGTGGAAGTGGCCGCGGCCCGCGATGCGCTGCGCGCCGGTGCCATCGAGGCGCGCC
>JAXLXZ010000033.1:0-24636 GCA_046327735.1 Gemmatimonadales bacterium
GATCCCTGCTCTTCTGTCATCCCGAGGAGCGGCCTGCATCACGACCAGTTCTGTCATCCCGAGAAGCGCAGCGACGAGGGATCCCTGTTCTTCCCCAAGACGAACCCTACCAGATCCTCACCCGCTCCTTCGGGCTCAGGTAGAGACTATCCCCCGGCATCACCCCAAAGGCCTGGTACCAGGCATCGAGGTTCCGCACCGTCAGCGCGCGATACATCCCCGGCGCGTGTCCGTTGGTCAGCACCGTCTGCCGGAGCGCGGCATCGCGGAACTTGCTCCGCCATACCTGCTCGAAGCTCAGGAAGAACTGCTGGTCTCCCGTGAGCCCCGCCACCTTCGGCGCCGGCTTCCCCTTGAGCGAGGCGCGCCAGGCGTCGTAGGACGCGGTGATCCCGGCGAGGTCGGCCATGTTCTCCGTCAGCGTCAGCTTCCCGTTCACCGCCAGGTCGGGGAACGGGCGATAGCCGTTGTACTGCTGCACCAGCTGCTCCGCCGAGGCGTTGAAGTGGGCCAGGTCGTCCGGCGTCCACCAGTTGCGGAGCCGCCCCTCGGCGTCGAAGCTGGCGCCGAGGTTGTCGAAGCTGTGGCTGATCTCGTGCCCGATCACCGCGCCGATCGCGGCGTAGTTCATCGCATCGGAGCGGCCACCGTCGAAGAACGGCGGCTGAAAGATCGCGGCCGGGAAGTTCATCGCGTTCATCGCCGGCATGTTCACCGCGTTCACCTGCTGCCGCGTCATCGACCACTCGGTGCGATCCGACGGGCGTCGGAGCCGGACCATGTGGTGGGCGTACTCGTAGCGCTCCAGCCGGTCCTGGTTGCCAAAGGCGTCGCCGGCGGCCACCTCGAGTCCATCATAGGCCGGCCAGACATCGGGATAGCCCACGCTCACCCGGATGGTCTTGAGCTTGGCCTTGGCGGCCACCTTGGTCTGGGGCGCCATCCACGCCAGCCGGTCGATCCGGAGGTCGAAGGCGTGGATGATCCCGGCCACCATCGTCTCGGCCCGGTGCTTGAGCGCCGCGGGGAAGTAGCGCTCGGCGTATTGCTTCCCCACCGCGAAGCCGAGGGCGCTGCTGGTCGCGTTCAGCGCCTGGCGCTCCCGCGGGGGCGCCTGCTTGAGCCCGCTCAGCACCGCGCCGTTGAAGGCGAAGCTCTCCTGCCGGAACGCCGCCGGCAGCACCGCGGCGTGATGCTCCATCGCGTGGAACGCGAGGAGCGACTTCCACGCCTCCAGCGGCTCGCTCCCGAGCAGCGCCGCAATCCCGGTGATGGCGCTGGGCTGCCAGGCCACGAAGGTCGTGATGTCCTTCATGCCCGCCGCGTCGAAGAAGGTCTCCCAGTCGAACCCCGGCGCCCTGGCCGGGAAGTCGCCCCGGCGCCAGTGGTTGTTCCCCTTGAGCACCTCCCACGAATCTTCCCGGTTCCAGTGCACCCGGGCGATCCGGGACTCGAGGATCATGATCGCATCGGCCTGGTTGCCGGTATCCGTGACCCCGGCCAGCGCCAGCACCGCGGCGATGTGACTGCGATAGGCCTTGCGGGTCGCCTGCATCGAGGCGATGGAGTCGAGGTAGTAGGCCCGGTCCGGCATCCCCAGCCCGCCCTGCATCAGGGCCGCCACGTTCTTCGCCGGCTCGTCGAAATCCTCGTCCACCCAGAGCCCGAAGGGGTTCTCGGTGTAGAGCTCGCCGTCGTTGATCACGTCGAGATCGGCCCGGAGCGTCTGGCCGAGGTAACGGGCGAGCGCAGTGCGGTCGCTGATCCCCTCGATGGCGGCGAGGATCGGCCGGAGCGGCGCGAGGCCGGCCTGGTCGATGGCCGCGGTATCGAGGTAGGCGCGGTAGAAGTCGCCGATCCGCCGGACGTCGGTGCCGGCCGGCGCATTCCCCTCGGCGGCGCCGTGGACGATGGCGGTGAGGGCGTCGTTCGCCTGCCTGGCGGCGGTGCTGAAGCCGCTGACGGCGGCGCGGTCACCCGGAATCTCGGTGGTCCGGGCCCAGGTGCCGTTGGCGTACGCGTAGAAATCGTTGCCGGGCTTCACCGAGCGATCCATGCCTGCGGCGTCGAGGCCGGGAATCGACTGCTGGGCGGCGAGCGGGGCGGCGAGAACCAGGGCTGCCGCGAGAGAGAGGAAACGCATCAGGATATTGGGTTAGGGAGAAAGTCTGCCCCTGCCTCTGCTGGAGAAAAGCAGGGATCCCTCGTCGCTCCGCTCCTCGGGATGACAGAATTGGTCGTCGAACACGGAATTCTGTCATTCCGAGCGAAGCGAGGAATCCCTGATTCTCATGTAGAGAAAAGCAGGGATCCCTCGTCGCTCCGCTCCTCGGAGGAATCCCTGCTTTTCCGGCTCAGCTCTTCGCGAGCGCCTTGATCGCGGCCGCCATCGCCTTCACCCGAGCCGCATCCTTCGCCCCGGCCGCGTCACGATCAACGCTCGCCGCGAGCGCCGTCAGCGCCGCCCGCCGCTTCCCGCCGGTCGTCTTCTCAGCCGCGTCGAGCGCCTGCCCGATCGCGGTGGTCCGCGCAGAGGAAAGTCCCTCCCCGCGTACCAGCTGGTCGAGGTACGACCGCACCACCGGGAACGCCGCCGGCCAGGTGATGCGCGGCTGGCTCTGGGGATTGTACTCCTGCAGGTGAATCAGCTTCGCCGCCGCCAGCTCGTTGGCGGAGAGCTGGTCGCTCGGCAGCAGCTCGAGGATGTCGAGCCCGCGGTCGAGCTCCGACGAATAGACCAGGCCGTTCCAGTAGTAGGCGCCCCACGACCCGCCGATGGTTCCGCTCATCCGCCGGCCCCCCTGGTTGGCGGCGGAATCGGAGGGCGGGGCCTGGTCGATCGGCCCGCGATCGAAGTAGCCCAGTTCCTTCGGGTGATCGGGATCGGTGAAGTCGATCAGGCTGATGCCGCCCTGGTACCACCCCTGCACCATGATGTCGCGGCCCGGCACCGGCACCAGCCCGCCGTTGTGCGACACGCAGTTCTCCTGCACCGCCTGCGCCGTCGGGATCTTGAAGTAGGCGTGCTGGGTCATCTTCCGCCGGGCATCGATGGTCAGCGTGGTGTTGCCGCCCATCTCCATCATCGAGGTGGCCTGGCACATCGGCCCGGTGCCGCCGCCCCACTCGTCGGTGAACACCACCTGCCTGCCGTCGTTGCTGAAGACCGCCGTGTGCCAGAGCGAGAAGTTGGTGTCCGACACCGCGTCGAGCCGCACCGGCTTGAGCGGATTGGAGATGTCCACCAGCAGGCCGTAGCTGGCGCAGGCGCCGGCCAGGAGGTTCATCGCCGGATAGGAGGTCACGTCGTGACAGTTCCGCGGGCCGGTCGGCGGGGGCGGCGGCGGGGGCGCCGCTCCGGTCGAGTCACGCCGCACCGGACGAGGCTGGCGGGCCGCGGCGCGGGGCGCGGGATCGAGCCCGGTGAAGATCCGGGCCCCGGTCACCACCGTCGCCTGCTCCGGATGGGCCAGCGGCACCTTGATCACGTCGAGCCGGAAGAGCGAGTTGGTCTCGTCGGCCGGGTCGGTCCCCTCCTTGCAGCCCGCGAGCTCGGAGTCGGGACGGGCCCCCTGGTTCCCCGAGACGTAGATGTAGATGACGCCCTTGTCCTTCGGATCGGGGACGATCGTGTGGGTATGCGACCCCTTGCAGGTCTGCACGTTCTTGAGGAGCCGGGGCTGGGCCGGATTCGACACGTCGTAGATCCGGACGCCGGCCATGTGATCCTTCGGGTCCTGCACGCCCCCCTTGGCGCAGTCGTTCCGGTTCCCCCGCCCTTCGGCGGAGAGGAAGAGCAGGTGGCCGTAGATCGAGGGATCGCCCTGCGAGGTGATGCAGGAGATCGCCGCCACTACCTGCGGCTTCGCGGGATCGCTCACGTTCCAGATGGTGAACCCGGCGAAGTTCCCCTGGTAGACGTAGGTGTCGCGGAAGGCCAGGTCGGAGTTGATGAAGGTCAGTCCCCGCGCGGTGTCGAACTCCGCCGGCTTGGGAGAGAACGACACCAGCCGCATGTTGAGCGCGGCGACGCCAGCGTCGAGCCGGCCCGGCTTGAGGCCGGAGCGGGGGTCGGTGGTGCTGGGATAGGTCTGGGCCACGAGCGGAAGGGCAACGAGCAACAGCGTGGCGAGTGTGAGCGTCGAGCGAACGAGGCGCATCGAGAGCGGCTCCGGTGGGAAGTGTTGCTGACGGCTTGTGGCTTGTGGCTGGCGGCTAACAGCTAACAGCTAACAGCTAATAGCTCATTGCTAACGGCTACCGGCTAACGGCTTCCAGCATCCGTTGCATCGCACCGATCTCGGCGGTCTGCACCGAGACCACATCGTTGGCAAAGACGTTTACGTCCACCTCCTGCCCGGCGTTGGAGGTGGCGAACAGGTCCTTCACCATCTGCAGGGCGCCCTCGTGGTGCTGGATCATCATGGTCAGGTAGGCCCGGTCGAATGCCACCCCGGAGGCAGCCGCGAGGGTGTCCAGCTGCGCGGCGGTCAACATGCCCGGCATCATCATCGACCGCCAGGAAGAGGTGTCCGGGACGGCCTGGCCGTGCCGGGCCAGCCACTCCTGCATGATCCGGATTTCGGCCACCTGCGACTGGTCGATCTTGATGGCGAGCTTGAGGAGCTTGGGGTCGGCCTGGTGACCCGCGGCCATTCGGGACATGTAGATCGCCTGGGCGTGGTGGGCGATCATCCCCTGCATGAACTCCACGTCGGCCACGGCGTACCCGGCGCCCGCGGGGATCACGATCTTGCCGTGATTCATCCCGCTCATGTCATGCTGGGCAGCGGCGGTGTTGGGGAGGGCGAGAACCAGGGCCAGGGCGGCGAGAGCGGTGGCGGAAAAGCACTGGGAGGTCATGAATTGAAGGTAATACGAAGGGCAAGGAACTCTGTCATTCCGAGCGAAGCGAGGAATCCCTGATCTTCTAGAGAGAAAGGCAGGGATCCCTCGTCGCTCCGCTCCTCGGGATGACAGACTCTCGTCGCAGCACAACGCTCCCTGCCCCCCTCACGCACCAACCCCGCCCGCCACCCTGAGCCCCGCCACCGCCATCTCCGGCGGCACCATGTGGTCCCCATCGAACTCCCTGTAATCCACCTTGTATCCGCCCCGCTGCAGCGCCGGTACCAGGCGCCGGCTGGTCTCCTCGATCGGCAGGATGCTGTCGCTGGTCCCGTGCGAAATGAAGATCGGCGGCCGTCCCACCTCCTCCACCTCGATCAGGAACCCGGGCGAGAACGCCGCCACGCCGCGGAAGAGGTCACCGTTGGCGCGGCCGAGCGCGAGGGCGTAGGTGGCACCGTCGGAGAAGCCCGCGATCCCGACCCGGCGCGGATCGACCGACACCCGCTCGCACGCGGCCGCAAGCGCGCGGTCGATGAAATCGCGGTCGGCCCCGAACTCCCGCAGCGCGATGGCGTCCCAGGTCTGGAGCCTCGAGTCGGGCGCGACAAAGGCGATGCCCAGCTCATCGGCCGCGGCGGTAAACCGGCGCACCGGCATCTGGCTCGATTGGGTCGCGCCGTGGAGCGCCAGCACCAGCGGCACCGGCTTCTCCCCCTGGTACCCGCGCGGGACGTAGAGCACCCCATCGCGGTCGGCGCCGAGCTTGAGCGGATGCACCCCGGGCTCCGCCTTGATGCGGCCGGCAGACTTCGGCCGGAAGGTGAGCCGGGCGCCGGCCCCGCGGAGCGGTGCAAGGCGAAACGGGAGGAGTGATGCGGCGCCGGCGGCGAGCAGCCAGCCGGCAAAGTGACGGCGGTTGGGATAGGCGGGCATGTGCTTTCGACGCTCAGGGCGCGGGGGAGGATTCAGCGCGGCCGGCCGCCGGGAAACCCGGAAATTCGGCGCCGCGTAGACCAGAGCACCTTCTCCCGCTCCCTGCGACGGTCACCTCGTGAGCGCTGCGCCCCGGCTCTTCCCCGATCCCGATCGCGTCATCCGCGCCGCTCCCGAATTCCGGATCGGCACCTTCCGCTGTCCGGTGGAGCATCCCGCGTTCCGCACCGCCGGGCCCATCGAGGGCTACACCCTCGTCTTCCCCCGCTCGTCGGTGTGGATCCAGCACGACGGCCGCCCCGCCTTCGTCGCCGATCCTGGCGTCGTCGCCATCTACAACCGGAGCCAGCCCTACACCCGGCGGCCCCTCGCGCCCGAGGGCGATCGCTCCGACTGGATCAGCCTGAGTCGCGAGCTCGCGACCTCCATCGTCTCCGCCATCGACCCGGAAGCGGCGGCCTCCCCCGCGGGCCCCTTCCCGGTGGCCTTCGGCCGCTCGAGCGCCGAGCTCTACTATCAGCAGCGGCTCCTCTTCTCCCGGCTCCTCTCCGGCACCATCGACGACTTCGAGCTGGAGCAGGAGATCGTGCTCCTCGCCGGTGCCACGCTCGAACGGGCCCTCTCGGCGGAGCGGACCTCGCGCATGGCGCTTTCCGCCGCGCCCCGGGAGCTGGTCGAGGCGGCGCGAGCGGAGATCGCCCGCGATCCCCTCGCGCGGCTCACGGTTCACGGACTTGCCAGCCGGCTCCAGGTCTCGCCGTTCCACCTCTGCCGGACCTTCCGCCGGGTCACCGGGCTCACCCTGCACCATTACCAGCTCGAGCTCCGCACCCGCCTGGCCCTGGAGCAGATCGACGGCTCGACCGGCAACCTGAGCCGGCTGGCGCAGGAGCTTGGCTTCTCCAGTCACAGCCATTTCACCGAGGCGTTCCGCACCCGCATGGGGCGCACGCCATCGCGCGCGCGGACGCAGTTGCATTCGCTCAGGAAGATCGGGGATTCCTCGCTGCGCTAACAGGGGAATTCTGTCATCCCGAGGAGCGCAGCGACGAGGGATCCCTGCTTTTGTCTACACAAGATCAGGGATTCCTCGCTGCGCTCGGAATGACAGACGGACGACGCGCGGCAACCAGTTCTGTCACCCCGAGGAGCGCAGCGACGAGGGATCCCTGCTCCTGTTGCAGAAGGAGCGTGGCCCCACAAGGACGTCTGTCATCCCGAGGAGCAGAGCGACGAGGGATCCCTGCTCTTGTCTACACAAAATCAGGGATTCCTCGCTACGCTCGGAATGACAGACGGACGACGCGCGGCAACCAGTTCTGTCATCCCGAGGAGCGCAGCGACGAGGGATCCCTGATCTTCCCGCAGACAAACCCCTGAACCAACACACCGCAATCGGCTGATAGCGCCTCACCCCGGAAGCTCTCACCTTGCCCGAAGCCGGCCGTGCGGACGCACGCTCGGCGCTGACCCTGATGGAGGCCCTGCACATGCGCTGGTTCCGCCCGTCCCTCTTTCCCGTCACCCTCACCCTCTCGGCTGCCCTGTCGCTCCCGCTCGCCGCGCAGGCGCCGCCCGGCGGCCCCCACGCGGACAGCCTCTACCGGAACCAGCGCTGGGCCGAGGCGGCGACCGAGTACGCGAAGGCGGCGGCGGCGAACCCCAGCGACCCCCGGCTCTGGTACCGGCTGGGCATCTCCGAGCACAGCCAGCAGCACTTCGCCAAGTCGGAACAGGCCTTCCTGCGGGCCAGCACCCTCTCGGTTCCGCCCGCCATCCGGCAGCTGCGCGGGCTGGTCTTCTACAATCTTGCCGCCGCGCGCGCCCGCCAGGGCAAGAGCGACGCCGCCCTCACCGCGCTCGACTCCGCCTTCGTCAACGGCCGCTTTCCCCCGGCCACGCTTGAGAAGGACGAGGACTTCGCCAGCCTCAAGCCCGATCCCCGCTTTGCCCAGCGGCTGGAGGCGGCGCGGCTCAACTTCTATCCCTGCGACACCATGCCCCGGGCGCGCGACATGGACTTCTGGGTCGGGGAATGGGACGTGTACACCACGGCCAAGCAGCAGGCGGGGAAGAGCTCCATCCAGCGGATCCTGAGCGGATGCGTGGTGCTGGAGAACTGGAGCGGCACGCAGGGGGACAACGGCAAGAGCTTCAACTGGTACAACACCACCACCAAGGAATGGCAGCAGACCTGGGTGGCCGACCAGGCCTACGCCACCGAGTACCGGGGCGGGAAGCGGGAGGGCGACACGATGACCCTGCTGGCGAACACCGTCACCGCGGCGGGAGTGCCGGCCCAGAGCCGCCTCACCCTCACCCGCCTCGACGACAACCGGGTGCGGCAGCTCTTCGAACAGTCGACCGACTCGGGGAAGACCTGGGCCATCACCACCGACCTGATCTATGTGCGGCAGGGGAGCGGGGCCACGCCGTAGCGCGCCCCACACTCCCGCCGCCGGCGGCGCTCAGTCCTTCGCCCGCACCACCCTGAGCGCCTCCCGGCGGTCGCCGTCGGAGCTGATCTCCCGGGCCGAGGTGAGATACGCCTGCTTGAGCGCATCGGTCCGGATCAGCCCCTTGCGGGCGGCATCGACCAGCACCGCCGAGCGGTCGCCGTCCGAGCTGATCCCGCGGGAATCGTCCAGCAGGGCGGCGACGATCTTGTCGCTCGGGCGATCGAGCCGGATCACGTGGTGAAGCACCTCGCTGTGGTCGCCGTCCGAGCTGATCGACCCGCTCGCCTGGAAGAACGTGGTGATGAGCTCGGCCGGGAGCCCGTGGCGCCCGAGGAACTGCACCAGCACCTCGGACTTGTCACCGTCGGAGTCGATCCCGCGGGTCAGCTCGAGCGCCCGGCGGGCACAGCCGGGACTCCACTGCAGTGCGTCGGTCGCGGCGATGAGGACCGTGCTCCGGTCGCCGTCGGAATCGATGTTGCCGGCCAGGTTCACCACCCACTCGCAGGCGTCGCTTGCCAGCTTGCCGGAGCGAAGCACCTGCACCAGCACGGTCGAGAGATCGCCGTCCGACTCGATCCCCTCGGCCGCATCGCCCCAGGCGTGCTGCACCGCCCGGTCGGCAAGGAAACGCTCCGGCACCGCCGCGAGCACGCCGGCACGGTCGCCGTCCGATTCGATCGCCTTGGCCAGGGTCAGCAGCCGGGTGATGTCGGCGGCGGTGACCGCGGGATTCTGGAATACCGCCCGGATGTAGCGGGTCCGTACCCCGTCGCTGGTCAGCATGCCGATCTCCCGCACCACCGCATCCATCCCGCCGCTCTTCCAGATCCGGTCCACCCGCGCTTCGGCGTTGTACCCGGTCCGGCGGATGAACTCCTGGATCATGCTGTTGCGCCACTCGATGGCGGGCTGGTCCATCGGCGCGTCGTTGTCGTTCCGGCGATAGCGCCGCTCCAGCGAACCACTCCGGTTGGTCACCAGGTACGAGCGGCTGTGGTTGTCCTCGTCGTGCTCGATCTCGAAGCGCCCGTTGCTGGAGACCGACGCCACGTCGGTCTCGCTCTCGTTGAACGTCACCTTCCCCTTCACCCGGATGGCGATCGTGCAGTTCGGCCCGGTCCACGCCGCCATCATGTTGCCCTTGCCATCCTCGGCGGTTCCCTCGCCGGTAATGGCGATGGAGCTGCTGAGGTGTACGGTCAGGTTGCCCCCCTTCGCGGTGAGGCAGCTCTGCGCCTGGCGGGGATCCGCCTCAGGCGCCGGGCGACGGGTCGAGGCTCGCTCGGAAACGGCCGTGGGAATAGCCGGTGCTGCCGGCGGCAGCGTGGCCGGCGTCTGGGTCGATGGGCTGGCGGAGCTGTCGGGCGCCACCGGTTCCGCCGCCCGAATTACCCGCGGCCCCACACTCGCCACCGGCAACCCCACCGACAGCGCGGCCACGGCCACCCAGCTCACCGCGCGGCGATCGGCGGGGTCGCGCCGGCGCGCCGGGTCGAGCAGCGCGAGGAGCCGAGCGCCGATCTGCGAGCGCCGCGCCATCGCCAGCGCCTCCACCGGCATCCAGGGACCACCGCGCTCGGGAGCGGCGGCGGCCAGCAGCAGCGAGGCATAAGAGGAAGGAACGCCGCCGGCGGCGAGCACCGCGTCGTCGCAGGCCTGCTCCCGCGCCACCCGGGCGGCGCGCGAGGCCAGCCATCCCAGCGGGTTGAACCAGTGGAGCGCCACCGCCAGCGAGCCGATCAGGTGCGTCAGGGTATCCCGGCGGCGCACATGGGCCAGCTCATGGATCACCACCTGCCGCCGAGCCTCGGTCGGCCATTCGGCACCTTCGGCGGGGAGCAGCACAGCCGGATGGAGAATGCCCCAGGTGCACGGCGTCGGCACCTCGGCCGACTCGAGGAAGCGCACCGGCCGGAGGCCGGAGAGGATCCCGGGCTCGCGCAGCGTGACGTTCCACTCGGGGGAGCTTACCGGTACCGCGGTGCGGGCGAGCCGCGCGATCCCCACCTGCCCCGCCAGCAGCCGGAGCAACAGCACGCCGATTCCGCCCAGCCAGGCCAGCACCAGCAGACGGGTCCAGTGGACCGGCGCATTGCGCGGCTCAGTGGCGACAGTCGTGGGATTGGTGCCTCCCTGCGGTGTCTCGGATGGAGATGACGACAGGAACCCGCTCCACTGATCTCCAGGCACGCTCGCTGACTGGACCGATCTCGAAGGCGCGGCGGGTGACTCCGGGCTCGCCTCGGCTGGGGAATCGATGCGTATCGCAGCGGTGGGAGCAGGCAGCGCCGGCAACACTGCCAGCGAGGACCCGAGCGTCGGCAGCAGCGCCACGACCAGGGAGGCGGTCAGGCCGCCGCTCCAGATCAGGTGGCGGGTGGCGGCGGAGGAGCGGCGGAAGAGCAGCGCGGCCAGCGACGTCGCCAGCAGGATCAGGGCGCCGCGCACCGCGACCTGGAGCAGCAGTTGGGGGAGCGGCATCTAGCGGCCCTCTTTTCTGGCTTGGGCAATCAGCCGGGCGAGGTGGTTCAGCTCCTCCCGGCTCAGGCGGCGGTCGTCGGCATCGAGCAGGGCCGCCACCGCATCCGACGCCGAACCCTGGAAGAAGGTGTCGATCACCTGGTCCAGGGCCCCGCGGCGCACCTCCTCGGCGGCCACGGTGGGGAGGAAGACGTAGCGGGCGGCCTCCTGCTCGTGGCGGAGATGGCCCTTGGTCTCGAGGATCCGGAGCAGTGCCCGCACGGCGGAGTAGCTCGGCGGGTCGGCCATCGCGGCGCGGATCTCGGCGGCGGTGCCGCGGCCGAGCCGGTAGACGATGTCCATGAGCTCGCGCTCGCGGCGGGAGAGCGGCGGGGGCGACGATGGGGGAGACTTCTCGCGTGCCATGGGGACCTCACCCGTGAATGCTAAAATCTTAGCTGCCTGCTAAGAAACTAGCACTAGGCCCCAGACTGTCAATACTGCGGATGAAAATCCCGGATTCCTCGTTCCGCTCGGGATGACAGTGCCGCGGTAACGAATTCAGGGATTCCTCGCTCCGCTCGGAATGACAGCGTTTGCCGTGGGCAACCGGTTCTGTCATTCCGAGCGCAGCGAGGAATCCCTGATTTTCCGCGCCGGAGATCCCGTCTCCGCCGTGCTCCTCTATTGGTCAGGGTGGAAGCTTCGCGAGCAGGACCCTCACGCTGTCTGCCCGGAGGCGGTGCGCCGGGTCGCCCCCGGCCCAGAGCGTCGCGACCCGTCCCAGGCTGCCGCGAGCCGCGGTCGAATCGTGCGCCTCGAGCGCCGACCGTCCGCCCTGATAATGGTAGGGGCTGACATAGAGCGTGCGCCCCCAGTACCAGAAGCGTGAGGCGGCAAGACGCGCGGCGGCGTAGTCGCCCAGCCGGTGGTACAGTCGCGCGAGCAGCAGGTTGGTGGCGCCGCCCACTCCCGGCAGGAGCTGGCCGGTGCGCGCCACCCGCTCGAGCGAATCGACCCGACCATGGGCATCGGGGGCACCGGCCCGCACCGCCAGCATGGTGCGAATCACCTCGCTGCAGCCGGGCAGCGTGCTCGAACGTTGCGGTGCTTCCCTCTCTGCCTCCGCCAGCATCAAGGCGGCACGCCCGGCGCTGTCGGCGCTGCCCCGTTCGGCCTGCCACAGCCCGGTGACGCAGGCCGCGCTCCGGCGCGTGCGGCGGCTCAGGCTGTCGCGCGCGGTCCCGCCCCTCGCGGCCCGGGCGGAATCCAGCGCCTCCGCCGCCAGCGTGGCATCGCCGTCCCAGAACAGTGCATCGGTCACCGCCATCTGCTGCCATCCGGTCCAGGCCGGGCGGGCCTCCCGCATCTGCCGCAGCGCGGCGGCCGCCTCGCCGGCCAGCCCGACGTTCGCCAGCAGATCATGGCGTGTGATCAACCGGTCGGCCCGCTCCTCCGAGGTGCTGCGGCGGAGGAGGGCCTCGGAGGCGGCCAGCGCATCGTCCGGCGACAGCCCTTCCAGCTGGGTGGTCCAGATCAGCTGATGCAGGCTCACGCCGTTCCAGTTCTCCATTCCGCCGATCAGCCGGCGACGGGTGGGTTCGTCCTGGTCGGCCAGCGACAGGCGCCAGCGGACGAAGGGCGCCAGCTCGCTGGTCGAATCGATCGCGAGGAATCGGCGCGCCGCGGTGCGGAGTCCCGCGGCGTCTCCCAGGCGGCCCCGCACCTCCACCAGCCGCTCCAGTGCCGCCAGGCGGTCCGGGTCGTAGCGCAGCGCCTGCAGCAGTGCCCCTTCCGCTCGGGCCCCGCCGTCGGGAACACCCAGGAAGGAACCGTAGCGGGCCAGGAAAGTGCCCAGCCGGGTCCAGAGTTCGGGGCGATCGTCGTTGGTGAAGACCGCCTCCTCCAGCTCGGCCAGGGTCGACTTGAGGTCGCGCGAGGCGGGATAGTCGCGACCTGCGAGCGCCCGGAACACCGCCTGGTCCCGCGGAGTCAGGCCGGCGCGCCGGGCCCAGGTGAATGCCATCGCCTGATCCGAGCCGCCGTATTCCAGCGAGGTGAGCGTCAGCCACAACCCGGCCAGCGCGAAGCTCGAGTCGGCCTGGATGGCGTGCTGAAAGTGCTCCGCCGCCGCGGGGTACCGGGCCAGACGGTAGTGGGCCATCCCCGACGCGAAGGCGCTCAGGGCCGGCAGGGAGTGAGGCAGCGTCGCCAGCACCGCTGGATCGCCCCGGGACGCCTCCAGCCGCAGGATGCCGAGCGCCAGCTCCCGCGCCAGGGCCGGCAGGCTGTCGCGCGAGGCCGTCGCGGAGAACTGCCCCAGGATCCGGCCGCGAATCAGGTCGTCGAGTTGCAGCCGCACGGTCAGGGTGGATCGCGTACTGGTGGCCGAGCCGTGGAGCAGCTGCCCCGCTCCGCGAGAGCGCGCCTGGCGCCCGGCGGCGCCGAGGTCGCCGGTCGAGAGCGCCACCAGTCGCGGACCGGGCGCGCCCGGCAGCTCGACGGCAAGCCGTTCGAGCAACCCCGCGGCGGCAGCCGGTTCGGTCGCGTCGATCCGGGCTCCAGCAATGAGATAGGGATCGACCAGCCCGGGAGACGTGCCCGGTCTCAGCAGGGTGTAGCTCACGCCGGCCACCAGCGCGAGGCCACCCAGCGCGATGAGCAGCTTCCGCCCGGCCGGGGTCGCCCGCCGGGCGGGACTCGCGGCGGGAGCGCGACCCGCCAGCGCCGCCGCGAATGCGTCGATGGAGCCGAACCGTTCCTCCGGCGACGGGGCCAGCGCCCGGGCCACCGCATCCACCACTGTGTGAGGCGCATTGCGCCGGAGGTCGCGCACCGAGCGCGGCGCTTCGGTCAGCTTCCGGGCCACCGTCTCGGCCGCGCTCCGGCCGGCATGCGGCAGCTCATCGGTCAGCATCTCGTACAGCACCGCCGCCAGGCTGTAGAGATCGGAGCGCCCGTCCACCGGCGCCCCGGTCGCCTGCTCCGGGCTCATGTAGGCCGGCGTACCGACGGTGAGGCCGGTGACGGTGAGTCGCGCATCGGCCGTCACGGCGAAGGCCACGCCGAAATCCGCCACCAGCGCGTTGCCCTCCTGCATGAGGATGTTCTCCGGCTTCACATCCCGGTGAATCACCCCCTGCCGGTGCGCGTGACCCAGCGCCTCGGCCACCTGCAGCGCGATCCCGACCGCCTCGTCGATGGCCAGCGGGCCGTCCCGGTCGAGCCGGGCGCGGAGCGTCTCCCCCGAGAGGAACGGCATCACGTAGTAGACATGCCCCCCGGCGCTGCCGGAGTCGAACAGCGGCACGATGTGAGGATGCTGGAGACGGGCCGCCACCTGCACCTCGCGGAGAAAGCGCTCGGTCCCGATGTGCTCCCGCAGCTCGCTGCGCAGCACTTTCAGGGCAACCGGTCGTTCGTGGCGCAGGTCCCAGGCGCGGAAGACCACGGCCATGGCGCCCTCGCCCACCGGTTCCTCGATCCGGTAGCGGTCCGCCAGGCTCGCGCGAAGCTGGTCCAGCTGCACCGGATTCAGGAGCGGGCCTCCCGGTCAGATCGAGGTGGGCACATCGGGCGGCGTCTGGCGGATCAACTCGACCAGCTTGCGGGTCTCGGCGGAGGGGCGGGCCTCGAGGTCCTGCTGCATCCGGCGAGACAGGTCCTGGTAGGTCGCGATGGCCGCGGCCCGGTTGCCGATCCGGCTCTGCTCCCGCATCAGCGCCCGCACCAGCAGTTCGTCGAACGGATCCCACCGGCGGGCAGCGGTCAGCAGCTCGATCGCGTGGAGCCGGTTCCCAGCCGTCGAGAGCGGCTCCGCCGCTCGCAGCGCCGCACTGACTGCCAGGCGGCGACACTGGGCCCGGCGCCCATCCAGCCAGTGCTCCAGCTCGGGGCTCCCGTCGAAGGGAAACCCGTCGGCGAAATCGCCGCGGTAGATCGTCAGCAGGTCCCGGACTGGCAGCGCGGGCGACTCCAGCTCGGTCACGTCGCACCAGAGCAGCTCCCGGCTGGCCGACAGCTCGTCGGCGCCCCGCCCGAGAATCAGGTCTTCCCCCAGGTGGCGGCGGAGGAAGTGCACCGCCTTGTTGAGCGCGTTGCGGCCCCGCTCGTCATCGCTGTCGTGCCAGAACAGCCGGATCAGTTTCTCCCGGCGATGATATCCCGGTTCCACCGCGAGGTAGAGCAGCACCGCGAGCCGCTTCGGCTGGGCCAGGACCTCGGCCTGCACCGTGCCGTCGGCGAGACGCACTTCGACCGTACCCAGGGTGTGGAGTCTGATCACGGTTGAGCCGGCCGTTGAAAGGAGAGCGAGGGAAGCCGCAGGGCAGCGCCCGGGAAGCGCCTCTCGCCATCGTGACTTGGCCAACATACCGCTCGGACCGGAGCGGCTCAACTTTCAGGAGGCACCATGCTGCGTCGCGCCGCTCTGCTCGCGCTGATCCTGACGACCGCCTGTAACGCGGACCTGACTCGACCGCCCGAGAGCGAAGCGCCGGCGCTCCGCGGCGCCGGATCGGGCCCCGGTTTCCTCTCGCTCCCGGTGGACGACGCCGTGTGGAGCATGGCCTACGGTGTGAGCGAGGGGGGCTGGGCCGCTGGCGAGATCGACCTGGACGACACCGACTGGCACGCGGCGCGCTGGCGCATCGCCGCCCAGGGCGGCAGCGCCCACGCGACCCTCGACGATCTCGGCAAGCTCAATGGCCGGGCTACGATCGCCTTCGACGTCAACGTCCGGGGCGACGTCGTGGGCGGCAGCGTCGAACTCTCCACCGGGATCGGCAGCGGCCCCGACGAGGCCTTCGTCTATCGCAACCACAGCATGCAGGCCCTTCCCACGCTCGGGGGCGCCAGCGCCTTCGCCCGGCGGATCAACAACCTCGGTGTCATCGCCGGCCAGAGCGAAACCGCCGACGGCGAGAGCCATGCGACGGTCTGGCGGCCCCGGGCCGGCGGCGGCTACACCGCCATCGACCTCGGGACGCTGGGCGGCAGCTTCAGCTGGTGCAACACCATCGACGACTTCGGGCGGGTCGTCGGGCTGAGCGAAACCGAGACCGGCGCCATCGTGGCCTGGACCTGGGATGGCCATGGCCCGCTGCGCCGGCTCCGCTCGCTCACACCGGGCGGCGACAACTTCGCGGTCGACAACAACCTCTGGGGCATCGTCGTGGGGAACGGCTCCGACGGCAACGGCAACCTCCACGCGGCGCGATGGTCGCATGGCGGCGTCCAGGACCTGCACGGACGCTTTCCCGGATTCGAGCAGAGCCTCGCCACCGGGGTCAGCCTGGCCAACGATATCGTGGCCTCAGCCTACGATGCCGACTTCAACCCCAGCGCCTTCCTCCTCCGGGGGAACCAGCGGATCGACCTGGGCGCGGCGGCGGGAACGCCCAGCTCGGATGTCTACGATATCAGTGACCTGGGATGGATCGCCGGGGGTTCGGGAGCGGACGGGACATTCACGGCGGGGCTCTGGCTGCCGGGCGGTCTGGCGAGCGTCGCGGCGCTGCACGAATCTTCGGCGGCACGCCACACCACGGCCGGGCGCGAGGTCACCCGGCTGCACCAGCGAGCACTCCGAAGCCTGCGGACGCGATAGGAGCGCTGGCCGGGCACTCGCTTGACCCTCCGGGGGGCGGACTCCACCTTTCCGTCAAAGGAGCCCGCCCCCATGCCCAGCATCCCCTTTACCAGCAACTACCAGGACCTGTCCTCCCCGCGAGGATTCCAGTTCAAGTTCCTGTGCGAGAAGTGCGGCAACGGCTACATGTCGACCTTCCAGGCCAACCGCCTCGGGACCGCGGCGGCTGCAGCCGACATGGCCGCCTCGCTCTTCGGCGGGATCTTCGGCCGGGCGGCACAGACCGCCGACCAGCTGCAGGCCCTGGCGGCCGGACCCCAGAAGGATTCGGCGCTCGACGCCGCCGTGCGGGAGATCAGTCCCCTCTTCAAGCAGTGCACCCGCTGCGGCAACTGGGTCTGTGAGCCGGTCTGCTGGAACAAGAAGGCCGGGCTGTGCGAGACCTGCGCGCCCGACCTGGACGAGGAAATCGCCGCGGCCCAGGCCACCGCCGCCCGCGACCAGGCCGTCGAGAAGGCGCGCCAGGTGGACTTCCTCGGCCAGCGCGACCTGGCCCAGGTGGCCTCGGCGGTCTGCCCCAAGTGCAAGGCCAAGACCCAGGGTGGGAAGTTCTGCCCCGAGTGCGGCACGCCCATCGCCGCCAAGCGGAAGTGCCTCAACTGCGGCACCGAAGCCGACGGCACTCCCAAGTTCTGCCCGGAGTGCGGCAAGCCCTACGGTGGCTGACCCCACCCTCGACACCCGGCGGGCCCCGTCCGTCTTCCGGTTGACCGACGGAGGCGGGCAGGTGAGTGCGGAAGGACAGGGCGAAGCGGTGATCGACGACGACGGTGTCTCCGTCGGGTCGGTCACCGTGGCGTTTCTGGATGCCGACACCATCGAGGCGATGGACTACCGGATCGAGCTCGGCCTCTGGCCGGGGGGACGGCTGGAGTTGTCCCAGCTGGGCCGGCGCTACGACAGCTTCCGGGCCGAACTGCGCAAGAGCCGCAATCAGGCCCGCGTCGCGGGGTTGCTGGCGCATGGGGTATCGCTGCCGGCGGTGTTTCCGGGGATCGCGCTCGGGCGCGACCCGCAGCCGGTCGAGTGCCAGGTCTACGACACGCACGTCACGATTGTCCCAGCCGAGGGCGACCCCTGGCAGATCCCCCTTGGCGCGCTGACCGAGGTCTCGACCGAGGAGGACCTGCCCTCGGTGGTGTTGTCCACCGCTGGCTCGATCACCGTCATCGGCCATCTGGCGCGTCGCCGGGATGAATTCCAGCGCGAGATCGAGAAGCGGCGCCAGGCCCAGGCCCGCCAGCTCGAGGCGTTGACCGGGAGTTCGTCCTTTGCCGATGGAGTCGGGGTGGAGCGGACCAGGCTCCCTGACTTCGCCCGGCTGGTCGAGCGGTGGGCCATCCCGGACCGGGCCGGGTGTGCCACCGCCCTGCTCGAGGCGGCGCGCGGAGGTGAGCCGCGGTTCGGATTTGCCCAACTGCTCGATCCCGACGGCGGCAGCCAGGCCGCGCTGCCGGACCTCCCTGACCATTGGAGCAGCTTCCTGCTGGTACCCATCGGCCGGCTCACCGCCCTGGAGATCCTCGCCGGCCCCAGTGCCGCCACCTATCTGTTCGAAGCCCCCATCGACGCGGTCAACCGCGACCTGCAACTCCTCCATTTCCGCCGGGCGGCGCTGGCGCTCAGCGACGCGCAAGCCGAGCTCACCCCCGCCAATCCCTGGCGCCTGGCCCTGCGGCGCCTCGAGCCGCTCAAGCGCCTGCGGGCGGCGACCCGGGCCCGCCTGATCCATGGAGCTGGCTGGAGCGCGGCCCTGTCACAGGCGATTGGTTCGGATCCCGGATAGCCCTGGGCGCTAGGGAGCCTGCGGATGCGGCAGGATCCTGGCGAGCAGGGCGCCCGCCTGCCGGGTGCGAGGATGGGCGAGACCGGCGCCGGTCTCGAGTCCGCTGCGCGCCTGGCCGAGCACCGCTCGGGCCTGCTGCGTATCGCCCTGCGCGAGCAGGGCCCGCCCCTCGATCAGCCGCGCCTCACCGACGTAGGCACTCTGCCGGTCCGCCAGGGAATCGACCGTCCCGATGTCGCGCGCGGTCCGGGCAAGCTCCAGCGCCTCGCCGATCCGGCCCTGAGACAAGGCGGTTTCGGCGACCAGGATCACCACCGGCCGCAGTTGCACCTTGTGCCGGCTCACGAACGCGCCGCTCGAGCCGGGCTTCGGCGGCCGAGGGTCCTCGAAATAGCCGTTCGAACGGAGCGCGTGAACCAGGCTGTCGTGCGCGGCGGCCGTGTCGCCGGCGGCCAGTGCCAGGAGGCCCTGGAGCGTCGAGATGTCGGGCAGGACATCGTCGGTATCCTGCACGTGGGGATAGATGGCCCGGATTTCCCGGAATCGCGCCAGGCTCCTCCGGGCTTCCGCCAGCGCACCGAGCGCAATCTCGCCCCGGGCCCGGCCGAACAGGCCCCGCCCCTCCCAGTAGAGATTGGTGTCGCGCACCGCCTGCGCCACGATCATCCCGAAGTACTTCCGGGCCGAGTCTGGCTGCCCCTGGAACAGGGCCGTCTCGGCGTAGTGCACGAGGGGCTGGACATGCGGTTCGCCGGTCGGACTGGTGCGGGTGGAGCGCACCAGGGCGTCGTGCAGCAGCCGCTCCGCTTCGGCGGTCTCTCCCAGGTCGATGAACGTCAACGCCAGGTCATGCTCGATGATGCCCCGCGAGGCCATGCCGCCGCGCCCGCTGCTGTCCATGCCCGCCAGGGCCCGGCGGAACACCGGCTGTGCCTCCCGGGAGCGGCCCTGCGCGGCCAGGACGTTGCCCAGCGAGCTCAGCAGGTTCAGGTAGAACATGTCGCGGGTCTTGCCCAGTCGCTCGCGGATCGCGATGGCGCGCTCGATCGCCACACGCCCGGAGTCGGCGTTCCCCGCCTCCTGCTCGAGGTCCGCTCGTACGGAGAGACAGAAGGCCTGGTCTTCAGGATCGCTCGAGACGCGCACCAGCGAGTCGGTGCGGTCGAGCAGGCGCCGCGCCTCGTCGTAGCTTCCCTGGCTCCGGAGGTTGTCCACCTGGTCGCACCGGATCTCGGCGAGACGTCCGGCTCCGTGCCCCGCCAGGGCGAGCGACTCCGCCCGGGCCAGCAGCGCCGCCTGGAGCTTCACGTCACCCAGCCCGCCGTATTGCCCGGCCAGCTGGATCAGCAGGGTGCCGAGCAGCTCGGGATCCTCGCCGTACTGCCGCTCCAGCAGGCCGCGGCCCTGGTCCAGGATCTCGCGCATGGTGAGTGGCCGGTCACCCACCGACGACATCAGCAGGCTCTGAAATTCGACCTGGGCGTCGGCCCGGGCGCTCTGGTAGAGGGCCGCATCCCGCTGGCGGCGGGCTTCCCGGGCTTGCAGGGTGGTCACGATCGCCGCACCGAGGAGCGCCAGGGCTACCAGCACGGCGGCACTCGCCGCACCGCGGTGCCGCCGCAGGAACTTCCCGGCCCGGTAACTCCAGGCATCGGGGCGAGCCGCCACCGGCTCGTGGCGAAGGAAGCGGTCCAGGTCATCGGCCAGGGCGGTGACGGTCGGATAGCGCTCCGCCTGGTCCTTGCGGAGCGCCTTGGCCAGGATGTTCTCCAGATCGCCAGCATAGACTCGCCGCAGCCGCTCGGGCGTGGTGGCTCGGGCGTCGGCGAGCCGCAGCGCTTCGGTGCGTGCCACCGCCCCCGTCGGCGCCACCACGCGGGAGAGCGGCGGTGGGTTGGTGTCGAGCACGGCGCGCAGCTGTTCGGCAGGCGGTTCAGTCTCATCGCTGGTCGGATGCCGGCCCACCAGAAGCTGGTACAACACCACGCCCAGCGCGTATACATCGGTGGCGGTGGTGATCGGCTCACCTTTGACCTGCTCCGGTGCGGCGTACTGATAGGTCAGCAGGCGGTCGTGTGAGGCGGTCAGGCCGCCGAGGCCGCCGGTCTCGGGCTCCAGCAGCTTGGCGATCCCGAAGTCCAGCAGCTTTACCGTGCCATCGGTCGTCACCAGGATGTTCGAGGGCTTGAGATCGCGGTGCACGATCAGGTTGGCGTGGGCATGGGCGACCGCCGCCAGCACCTGCTGAAAGAGCCGGAGGCGCGCCTCGGCCGGGAGCCGGCGTTCGTCGCACCAGAGGTCGAGCCGCTGCCCCTCCACCAGTTCGAGCACCAGGTAATGCTGACCCGACGGCGTCACCCCCGCGTCGAGCAGCCGGGCGATGTTGGGATGCGTGAGCCGGGCCAGTACGCTCCCTTCGCGGTGGAACCGGGCTTCGCCCACCGGGCCGGCCACGGCCAGGCTCAGGAACTTGATGGCGACGGAGCCTTCGAATCGCCCATCGATCCGGGTCGCGCGCCAGACCGTGCCCATGCCTCCCTGGCCAAGCTGGCGCTCCAGCCGGTAGGCGCCGATGGTGTGGCCGACCAGGGAGCCTGCCCCCTCGGGGAGTTGCGGCGCGCTGGCCGGACTCAGGAAGCCCTCCTGGTCCAGCTCGGGTTCGCGGCTCAGCAGCGCCTCGACTTCGGCGGCCAGCGTGGGATTCGCCTTCCGCTGCTCGGCCAGCCAGGCGGAGCGCGCTTCGGGACCCAGGTCCAGCCCCTCGTTCAGCAGGCGGCTGAGCGCTTCCAGGTTGTCGCGACTGGACCGGGTCATGGCACGGGCTCGAGCGGTTGGGCGTGAGGAGTGGCCGCGGGCTCGGGGACAAGGTGGCACGGAAAACCAGTCCCAGCTACTCCGGGTCACTCCGGGCGTGCAAGGAATTCTGTCATCCCGAGCGTGCAAGGAATTCTGTCATCCCGAGCGTGCAAGGAATTCTGTCATCCCGAGCGCAGCGAGGGATCCCTGATTTTCTCTCAGATGACCAGGCGCTTGACAGCGAAAAGCCCTGGCCCTCTACTTTGCCCCAATGGACACCGCCACCATCCTGCATGCCGACCTGGACGCCTTCTACGCCTCGGTCGAGCAGATGCTCGATCCGACGCTCAAGGGAAAGCCGATCGCGGTGGGAGGGGGTGTGGTGCTCGCGGCCTCGTACGAAGCAAAGGCGTTCGGCGTGCAGGGCGGCATGTCCGGGCGACAGGCAAAGGCGCTCTGCCCCAGGCTCGTCTTTGTGGGAGGGCACTTCGAGGAGTACCAGCGGCTCGGCGACGCGGCCATCAGGATCCTGGGCGACTATACCCCGCTGGTCGAGCGGATCTCGATCGACGAGGCCTTTGCCGACGTCGCCGGCTGCACCCACCTCTTCGGCACGCCGGCGGAGATTGCCGCGACCATTCGACGGCGGGTGCGGGATGAGCTGGCGCTGCCGATCTCGGTCGGTGTCGCCAGCACCAAGCACCTCGCCAAGATCGCCTCGCAGGTCGCCAAGCCCGACGGGCTCTGCGTGGTCGAGCCGGGAACCGAGCTCGACTTCCTGCATCCCCTGCCGGTGGAGCACATGTGGGGCGTCGGCCCGGCGACGAAGGCGCGACTGGCCCAGCGCGGTATTGCAACCATCGGCGACCTGGCCCAGAGCTCTCCCGCCGCCATTGCCCGGCTCCTCGGCAACGCAGCGGGCGAGCGGTTGAGCGCCCTGGCCTGGAACCGCGACCCGCGCGCCATCCGCACCCATGTCAGGGCCCGCTCGGTCGGGGCGCAATCGGCGCTGGGCCAGAGGCCGATCGATGAGCGGCTCATCCGTCGTTCGCTCCGCCATCTTGCCGACCGGGTCGCCTCCCGTCTCCGGGCCAAGGGCAAGGCGGGACGCACCGTCACGGTACGGGTGCGCTTCGGCGATCTCCGCTCGGTCACCCACGCCGCGACGCTACCAGAACCGGTGGCCGCGACGGCCATCCTGGCGGAGGTCGCGGTTGAGCTGGTGCGAGCGGTCCTGAGGAAGCACCCGGAGGAACGCACCATCTCCCTGCTGGCCATCGCCGTCTCGCATATCGAGGAACAGCCGGTGGTCCAGCTCGACCTGCCGCTCGGTCTCGCGGACGAAGCGCACCGCCCTGGCGCCAGGAACGGGATTGCGCGGCTCCTGAGCGATCGAGCCATCGACAAGATCCGGGATCGCTATGGCAAGGAATCGATCGGGTACGCCTCGGTTGCCTTGAGCGGTCGCCGGTCGGTGCCCGACGCCTTCCGCGAACTGGCGGAGCGGGAGGTGTAGGAGGTCGGCGGCACAGGCCGATCGCTACACCGTCCGGGCAATCAGCTCCCGAATGCTCGACGGGCTCACCACCTCGGCCGCAGCACCGTACTGCAGCACCTCGCGCACCAGCCAGTGCGGATCGGCCATCGGGAAGATCACCTGGTAGCGGCCGTCGGGAAGCGTCTCGCCCCCGGGATACTTCTCCTGCATCCATCGAACGATCTCCCGTTCGAACACCACGACCACCGGCACCGGTCCATCCGCCTGCACCAGGTGATCCCGACTCTTCACCCGCCGCAGTTCGCTGCGGGGTGAGAATTCCTCCTCGAGCAGCGCCGCGGAGAGAATCCGTTCCGCCCGGAAGTGGCGGGTGCCCTGGGCGCTCTCACACCAGGCCACCAGGTACCACACCGGCCCCGCCTGCACCACCTGGTGTACATGGACCACCCGGTCCGTCGACTCCCCATCGCTCGCGCAGTAGCTGATCTCGAGCTTCTTCCGCTCGTCCCGCGCCTCCCGCGCCAGTGCCAGCACCTCGGCCACCCGCCCCCGCGGCCTGCTCCCCACCGCCCACTTCGACTCCACCTCCTCCGGCTCCGGCGCTGCTCCGAAATCGTTCCCCAGCTTTTCGGCCAGCGACTTCCCGCCCCGCACGCCGGTCAGGCCCACCACGAGCGCGAGCGCCTCGTCCCGGCTCAGGCGCATCGGGCGGCGGAACGCACCCCGGCTCTCGATCGCGAAGCCCCTGGCCGTGAGCAGCACGCCCAGGCTCCCGAGCCAGGGCTTGTAGCGGTCGGTAAGGTCGAGCAGCACCTTGAGGTCCTGCTCGACCGTCGCGGGAGAGACACCCAGCGCCCGCCCCGCCTGGGTGTACGCCACCGGCTGCTGGCTGTCACGCTGTGACATCCAGGCCACCAGGTCGACAATGCGCTGGATCTGGTCTTGGGCGATGTCGGCCATGTCAGCGATAGATGTCGCGAATCCGGGCCCGCTCGGTCGCCAGGCGCTGGCGCACGTCATCGGGAGACAGCACTTCGGCCTGGACACCAAAAGGAAGCAGCCAGCGAATGAACGCGTCGAGGGTCCGAACCCCGAACTCCAGCACCGCGCCGGCACTCTCATCCGTGGCTTCGACCACCGTTCCGAGCCCCTCCGCCATGATCCAGCGCGACTGGGGAAATCCGAACCGCACCCGCACCGTGACCGGCGGTGAATCCGACAGCTCCCAGGGCGCGCGATCGAGATACTGCTGTACCGAGAAGTCGGCCGGCACCGTAAAGGCGGCACCGGGGTCATCGAGCAGCTCGGCGGTCCGCATGCGATCGATCCGGAACACCCGCACTGCCTCTCGGTCCCGGGCTCTTGCGATGCAGTACCAGGTCGCCCACGAGAACATCAGCCCGTAGGGCTCGATGACGCGCTCCCGCTCTTCGTCCCTCCCGATGGTGTAGTAGCGGCAACGGATGGCGCGGCGCCGCTCCACTCCCTCTCGGAGCACCGCAAACACCTGCTCGAACGCGGCACCGACCGGCCGGGCAAGCACCGCCTCCCCTTCGCCGGGTGCAACGCCGGGAAGGTCGAACGAGAGCTTCCTCAGGGCCGAGGCCGCGGACGAACTCAGCGACGTGGAGCCCAGCGCGAGCACCCGCTCGGCAGCGCGGCGAAGCGTCGAGAGCTCCTCGGGCTTGAGCCTGAGCCGTGGCAGCGAGTACGGCTCATGCGCTCGGGCAGGTCCAGTGCTCAGGTCCAGGTACGGCAGGTAGAGATCACGAGGGCGGAGCAGGTAGGCCTCCACCTCTCCTTCGGTGTGGTCAGCCTGGACCTTCTGCCGCTGCGGCTGGATGACGATGCCAAGCTCCCGCAACTCGCGCGTGTCCCGCTCGAACTTCCGCCGCACCGATTCCTTGGCGGTGTCATCGTTGGTCAGCCACCCACGCCGGTAGTCCTCGACGTCGGTGAGAATCGAGTCACGAGAGACCGGATAGCGCCGATCGGCGAGGTAGGCGAGCAGGTTGAGCCAGCGCTCGGTCTTGCTGACTCGCCGTTCGGCACCGCGATCTCGACGGGTGCTCATCGCCACCCCCGCACCGGCTGTCTCGTGCCTCGCATCTCAGTCGGGCCGCCGAGCCAGCTCGAGAAATCGGCAGAGGCCATTCGCCAGCCGCATCTGCTCCGGCGTCCGGCACTCGGGGAAGAACAC
>JAXLXZ010000034.1:0-22618 GCA_046327735.1 Gemmatimonadales bacterium
GCTAACGACCCCGCATAAGTTGCAGGGACGCGGCGCGGTCGCCAGGCCGCGATGGGCAACCTGCAGGTGGTCTTGCCCCTACGCAATCCTATGGCCGCGCCCTGGCAACTTCATGCGGTTGTTAGACGGCGAACACGAATTGCGTTGTTTCTAGAGAAACGAGTCTTGGTCCTCGGCCAGTGCGGCTGCCTTAAGAAAGTGGATCTTGCGGGGCTTGGTCATCCCTGGATCAGCCGAGGTTGAATGGATAAGGTCGAGGTCTTTCCAGTCTGGAACTTCCCAGAGTTCGTTGATTCTCTCTGTGATGAGAGGTGCGAACTCTCTGTTGAGCTCGAACCCGATGCCTCGACGATTCATGACTCTACTGACCTTGAGGGTAGTTCCTGAACCAAGAAAAGGATCACAAACCGTGTCGCCAACATCGGTATATGTCTGGAGGAAGAAAGCAACAAGCTCCTCGGGATAAGCTGCCACGTGGTAATTGAGGTCCTTCACATTCGGTGGCCGGTACGCCGGAATCCGTAGGATGTTCCCCAAGCAGCGGCCATTCTCATTCTTCTTGTGGGCGCGCGGGTCTGCGTGGAGGTACTTCTGAGGGACCCTCGGCTTGTGGAACTTGTAATCGCTTGCACCATCCTTGGTGAAGACAAGAAGGAACTCAAACTTATTGTCTAGTAGGCGCTCACGGTAATGATTGGGTTGGGGAAGCGCATTTGGCACATACCAAATCACAGTGTCCCAGAGCTGCCAGCCTTCCATGCTATTGACAATGTCAAAAGCGATTGGGTAGTAACGCTTCTTATGGCGCCGGTTGTTCACGTTTATGACCAGGACGGCGCTATCTCTGGCCTTCTCATAACACTGGGCCCAGACAGCATTCAACCTACGCAGGTATTCCTCGTAGGTCGACGGTCCGATCTGCTCCTCGGTGCCGTAATCCTTCAAATGCCAGTATGGCGGGCTCGTGATGAAAAAGTCGACGGACTTGTCTGGCACATACGACATGTCCTCAGAGGAGTTGAAATAGACCGTCTGGCCGCTGACTTCCATCAGGATTCCGTCGAGAGGGGGTTAATGACCGGGAGTGTGCTGAGTAGAATGTAGAGGGCTCAACCGACGCCGTCAATACCTAAAGTCTGTCTACCTAAAGAAGGCATGCCCGTGAGTTCCTCCGGAACGGCCCTTCAGTGCGCTGTTGGGAGAATTTTACGAGATCTGCGCGTAGCGAAGGGCCTCAGCCAAGATGCCTTCGCTGAGCTGAGCGGAGTTCACCGCACATACGTGGGTTCCGTTGAGCGTGGCGAGAGAAATATATCCCTCTCAAACATAGTGAAGTTCTCGCAGTCACTGGGGGTTCACGCATCTGAGGTGATAGCTGCTGCGGAGCATCTTCTGCACACTGGAGAATTGACGAGTGGAATCGAATCAGGTCCGGGCCAGAATCGCTGAGTTTGAACGAAACGTTTGGAATCACAGTGAGGATGAGTTCCAAGTAGAGTTTGATCGACGTGACCCTCTGACAGATCGTGAGCTACAGGCGCTTAGAGAACTGATTGATGGAAGTCGCTTGCTAGATGAGGCGGAGCTGAGCTCCGCGATAAGGAGGCAGATACTCACTTTGGGTGAGGACTATTTCTTCTTACTCCTTCAGCTCTGTGGCTTAACTCGAAGTAAGATTCTCTCCGACCTGCGGGCCGCAGCATCATCGAACCCATCGATGGTTCGTATGCCTAGCTCGCACTGGGCGATTGCATCCTCCGACAAGGCTTGGACCCATGCTGGCTCATATTTGGTTGCGAGGCTCACACCGATTCTCGTTCATCTCGCAACATATCAAGCTCCTGAGTCGGCATTGGAGGCGATAAGCCAAGCGACGTGGCCGGGCTATATCCGCCAGGAGCGCGCGAAGAGGCAGGGGCACGAAGCGGAGGGCAGGTTGGCACGGCTCCTTAGGGGTTGCGGTATTCCATTTGCCCCGGAGCAGAAGGCCGACAACCCCATGTGCCCAGACGCTACAATTAACGGCGTCTCGTTCGACATCGTGATTCCTTCCATTTCCTCGGTCGGGGCTTGTTTCAAGTCAACTGTCCATACCTCAAACATTGGACAATATGGCGAGTCCAAGGATCATCTAGAGGTGGATGAAGCGCGTCGAATGCTAGATAGCCGATTTGCCTCGGGTTCTCGTCCAACTCTCGTTGCGCTGATCGATGGCGTTGGCTTTCAAAGCAACAGGGCGGGATTAGAGGGGGTTCTTTCAAAGTCGGATGAGTTCTGTCAATTCAAGACATTGTGGAAGGCCCTCTTGATTGGTGGAGCGATATGTGGGAGGAAGATAGATCTCTGGTTGCCACATGAGGTGACTCTGGAACATTCAGAGTTTATCCATCGATGGCGACGTGGGGCTGGAGAGGTTCATGACCTTGCCCTCCACGCGCCGCCGAGCACGGCAGTTAAAGCAGGAGGCGGGTGGGCAAGCCGGCCAAAGGCAACGTAGTTGATCGCCGTCTAACTAATACTTCACCTCACGCGCCTTGCCAGAAGAGCCAGCCAGCGTGAAGCGTCGTGAAATATGGACGACGGCTTCCGGCGCCAAGCCATCGGGAGTGGCCACATGTTATGCCGTGAGACGGGTGTTGGTAAGAGGGTACGATAATACGCGAGGTGTGCGGCGGGGATGTGGGGTGGTGGTTGGGGGATGGGTAAGCTCGTGTAAAGGTGCTGCTGCGCGGAACGGGTCCTTCCAGCGACCTCCTCGCTCGCGGTATCTTATCTCCGCTGGCCGCTCGCTTCCCCCGGCCGCTCGCTTCCCCCGGCCGCTCGCCTCCCCCGGCCGCTCGACTTCCCCGGGCCGCTCGTTTCCGATGGCCGGTCTCGACTCCGGCCGCACTCGAGGGCTGCCCGATCTCGCTCGACCGAGGGTCTCCTGGAGCTTGAACCCTTCCCACCCCGCCTCCCCCAGCCCGAACTCCCCGGGAAGCCCTTGCGGTCTGGCCAGCCAAGTCCAACCCGGCAGGTGGGGCCGCAGGATCCCGCACCCTTTCGAGCCCGCGCCCTCCCGCCAGGCTGCTTCCGAGGACTCCTGGCCGTCCGGCGAGTCAAGTCCAACTCGGCAGGTGGGGCCGCAGGAGCCCGCCCCCTTTCGAGCCTGCCCCCTCCCGCCACACTGCTCCGAGGACTCCTGGCCGTCCGGCGAGTCATGTCCAACCCGGCAGGTGGGGCCGCCCGCGTCGCCGCCCTCCCGATCATTTCGGACGCCGGTCCAGCAGCCGCGCCGTCGGCCGCGCGCCCGCCGCGCTACGGGCCGCCCCGCACGTCTCCCCTACAGCCGCCCAACCTTCTATGAGGCTGCCGTGACGACCTCCCCCCCGTCCACCGCACCTGGCGCGCATTCCCCCGCGCCACTGCCGCCGTCGCCACTGGCACCGCCGCTCCGCTCCTGGGTGCGCGCGTCCACCCTCGGCTGGCTGCTCGGCATTCCCTCCATCGCCGCCCTGGCCCTTCTCGGCGAGGCGCTCGGCGTTGGCGGCAGTCAGGCCCTGGTCGGGCTCGGCATGGGTGGCGCCATGGGATGGGTGCAGGGGCGGCAGGCCGCGAACCATGGGGTCCCCCGCGCCGCGTGGTTCTTCGCGTCCTTCCTCGGCATCGGGGCGCCGTTCCTCGGCTGGGATGTGACCCAGCGCCTGAACCTGCCGCTGGAATATTCGCTGCTCCACCTGCTGCTGATCGGCGGCGTGGTGACGGGGCTGGTGCAGGGCTGGCTCCTCGGAGCCGATCGCGCCGCCGGTCGCGCGAGCCCGGCGGGAAATCCCGCGCCCGGCGAAGCAACGGAGTCGGTGTCACCGCCCGCGAATCGTGCCGGGTCGCCGTCACGCGCAGCAACCATGGCGTGGTGGACCGCCGGGTGCCTCGTGGGCTGGGGCGCCGCCGGCTGGAGCGCCGGACTCGGCGACCGGCTGATCAAGACGCACGCGGTGCCCGGCCTGCCCGGCGCCATCCTCTACCTCACGACGGTGGCCATCGGGGGACCGGTGCTGGGCCTGCTCACCGGCGCCGTGTTGCAACGGATCCGCCGGTAACCGCCAGGGAGAATCGGTGCAGTGAGCGGCGTGACGCCCGCGGTCGCCTGCCGGAGATCGCGCTCACCGCGCGGGCGACGGAAAGGGCGTGCGTCCAGTGCCAGGATTGTGACCTTCCGCAATAGCCAGCAGGACGCGCTTACTCCCCGCAGGCACGCGCCTCCCAGGCTGCGATGAACCATCGCCCTCGGCCGACCTGCTCACCCCGAGCATCCTGCGCATGACGTCGGCGCATCCCAGCGCACCTGCCCGCTTCACGCTACCGGCGAGTTGGTGATCAACCCCGTTGTGATCTGAGTGTACGCACACCCCGCCGCCTCAGGTCAGCTGCACGGAAGCACGGGGAAGGGCAGTGCCAGGCCGTCAGGCAGTGCCGAGTCGTTAGGCATCACCCAGACCTCAGCCGAGCGAACGATCATAGAGTCCGAGTCGCCTTTCCCGGGTGGCCCGTATGCGGCTACTATGCCTCTACCTCACTCCTGGAGCCGCCATGCGCCGAGTCGCCCTTCACGTCGCACTGGTCCTCGGTGTCACCGTTCTCCCCGCCAGTCTCGCCGCACAATCGGCCGCTGTGGCCAGCTGGGGCGAAACGACGCTCCGCCTCCCGACCGTCGCCTTCGACTCCATGGCCCGCGCGCTCTACAGCACGGTCGACAGCGGGCTGTCGCCCATGGACATGCACCGCCTGGTACAGCTGGTGCCGGATATGCGGGTGGGGGCCGTCGTGCACCAGGGCTACGGAGTGAAGGGGGGCAGGGCACTCGAGTACCTGGAGATCACCCTCTTCCGCCGCTCCCCCGACTCCCTCGGCGTGACGGTCCGGACTCGGCGCCCCCTGCTGACTGTGATCGACTCAGCGCTGGCCCCCTTCCGGGATGGCCGGCGTACGTCGCCCGCGGGAAGCTGAGCGCTCGCCAGATGGAGCACCCCGCGGCATTGATGATCTCGATCCTGGTCCGGGTCGCCGTGTTCGTGGCGGCGTTCAGTGGCTCCATCTATTCCTATGATCGTCTCCTGCTGATCGTCGAACGGGACGAGAAGGCTACTGGCCGACGTGGCCCCGCGACCACGCTGGGCGTCGTGGTCAGTGGGGCGCAGCTTCCGGGGACCGGTCGCTGGGTCATCCAGCTGGTCTGCTGTCAGCTGGCCCTGGCATGGGTCATCGTGTCCACGATCAGCTCCATCACGTTCTAGGTTCATCCGACGAGGTACCGCCGCCGGAAGGCGCGACCGCCATGACCGCTGAGCCGCATCGTTCCGAAATCCCCTCCCTCCGCGAACTCAGGAACAGACGGGAGCGGGCCGTCGACTGGATCACCTACACCAGTTGGACCGCCATCGGCACGGCCGTTCTTTCGCTCGCGATCCTGGTCACCCTCCTGGTCGGCGACCGTCCGCCATCTTCCCGGCAGGAGATCGCCCTGGCCGTCAGCCTCGCCTCCGCGCTGGTGGTCCAGATCTTCGTCGGCTGGGATCTCGGCCAGCGGCGAGGGCAGTGGAATTCATGGGTGCTGATGACTCTCTATGGCCTGACGCTCGTGATTGGCGTGCTGCGGGACGGCAACTTCGGCAACATCGTGATGCGGGTGCTGGTCGGCGCCGTCTATGTTCGCGGATTCATGGCGACCGTCGAGTATCCCGAGCTCACCGCCGCGATCGACAAGGTGGCGCTCGCCGAGTCGGCCGCATCAGCCCAGCCACCGGCTGACGTGTCACAGCGATGATCACGGCGACGAAGACCCAGCGCCCCGATCGGCCGGAGTGAATCGCTTGCGCGAAGCCGCCGAGGGTCTCACCTTCTCCGAATCCGACGTTTGCTGACAGGTACTCCGCATGCCTGCTGATCCTGCCTCCACGACGCTCCGCCGCCATCTACTCCTGGCTGCCCTTCTCGGCCTCAGCCTGGGATTGGGGTGCACCTCGTCTCCGGACGAAGGCTGCGACTTCATCGACGTCCATCTCACGGCAACGCAGAATCCGGACCTCGCCTTCTCGTGGTCGCCCGCAAAGTGCGGCGCGTATCAGCTGGTGGTGACCGAAGGGACGCCCATCCGGTGGCTGACTGAAACGTTCGACCTCTCCAACTCCCTGCACCCGCCGATCCGCTACGGCGTTCACCCGGCAGGCGCTTCCGGTCCGACACCGGCCACGCTGACTCCCGGTTTCCACTATATCGCCGTGCTCTGGAGGGGGGACGTCAACCGGACCTCGTCCTTTGTCGACACCGTGACCTTCGTCTACAGTCCGCCGGACTAGGCCAGCATCGGAGCAATGACACTCCGCCATCTGCGTGAGAGGCTCTCCCGTGCTCCACATCCGCCGTGCCTCTGCCTCCGACATTCCCGCACTCAGCCAGCTGATCGCAGCCTACTGGGCCTTTGAGGGGATGAGCGCCTTCGACGCACAGGCCGTGGGAAGCGCCATGCAGCGTCTCCTCGGCAGCCCCAGCCTCGGCGCGGGATGGATTGCAGTGGATGACGAGCGGCCCGCGGGTTACCTGCTGGCCGTCTACCTGTTCAGCCTCGAGCACCTCGGCCTCACCGCAGAGATCGACGAGCTGTACGTGGACCCGGCCGCTCGCGGCGGGGGCATCGGGGCGCGGCTGCTGGCCGCCGCCGAGGCGGAGTTCGCCCGCCTCGGTTGCACCAACGTGTCGCTGCAGCTGGCCAGGGACAACGACGTGGCGCGGAGATTCTACCGCCGCGCCGGGCATGCCGAGCGCGACCGCTACGAGCTGCTCGACAAGCCGCTTTCCCTCTAGACCGGTGGCGAGCGGGCCGGGCTCGGTGGGTGAACCGCTCAGGCCTCAGCAATCGCCGCGATCGAGACCTTCAGCCCCGGAACCCGCACCGGCAGCTTTGCGCCCTGGCGAGCGGGGGGATTGCTGGGGAACCAGCGAAGCCACTCCTCGTTCATGCCGGCGAAGTCGTCTTCCTCGGCCAGGATCACGGTGGCCGACACGACCCGGTCGAGCGAACTCCCGGCCGCCTCGAGAATCGCCGCGATGTTGGTGAGGCACTGCCGGGTCTGCTCCTGAATCGTCGAGCCGACCAGCTGGCCGGTGGCCGGATCGGCGGGGGCGGTGCCGGAGACGAAGACCAGACCGGCCGCCACGGTGGCCTGGCTGTAGGTGGCTGGCGGCCTCGCGGCCTTCGGGGTGTGGATGACCTGGCGGGGCATGGTGACTCATGGCCGGGGTTGGGTGGTGTGGAACGGACGATCGAGAAATGCGCGGACCGGGGAGGCGGCCCGCCAGAGATGTAGTCTATGGAGAGGCGGATGCGTCGCGTCGTTTCCCCCTGCAACAATCTGCCCCGGCCCGCGTAGGTTTCTCTGGCATTGACGCCGTCCTTCTTCAAGGAGAAGCCATGGCGGGGCAAGGATCTACCGGTAACGTCATCGCAGCGCTGGCGAGCTTCTTCATTCCCGGGCTCGGCCAGCTGCTTCAAGGGCGCCTGTTCAAGGCGGCCATCATGTTCGTGCTGGCCGGCATACTCTGGTTCTTTCTGCTCGGCTGGGTCATCCACCTCTGGTCCATCCTCGACGCGGCGATGTGGAAGCGGTGAGCCGCAACACCGCGGACGCGGCGCCATAGGCGACATCCACAGGCGGCCCTTGGCTCTCCAGTTCCCACTCGCGGCGCTGCTCCTCCTCGGACTCTTTTCCTGTCCCCCGCCCGGGGAAGGTGCCCGGGCCGAGCGGGGCTACGCGCAGGGCGTACCGATCCTCCACGCGCTGGCGCGCTACCATGCCGACAGCGCCGCCTACCCGGATGCCCTGGCGCGACTCGCTCCACAGTACCTCACCGCCGCCGACCTCGCGCCCCCGAACGCGCCGGAGCAGGACTATCCGTGGGAGTACGAGCGCGCGGCAGCGCATTTCATCCTCAGGTTCCGCTACTCCGGACCCGGGCTGAACAGCTGCAGCTACGACAGCCGCTCCGCCCGGTGGACGTGCTCCGGACTGTTCTGAGCCGTGACGGTGCCCGCCCGGCCAGCAGCGTCCGCAATATCGACAATGAGAGTCTGCAATCAACCCCGGACAGGTGCGTGGGGAGTTGCGTGGGGCCACGGCCGAGCGCTCCAGTGCGTTGCGCGGAAGTGCGACACGCACCACCTTGAGCGAGTCGTCTGACCGGACCAGCGTCCATGACCGACTCGGCGGCCTACTACCTTCAGCCACTCAGCTGGCACCAGACCGGATCTCGCCCCGAGCGCTACGAGCTGCGGGCGATCCCCGGCGTGATCGCCGACCTCACGTTCCGGCACAAGCACGAGGCGACGGCGCGCTCGCCCGATGCCGCGTGGCGCTTCCTCTCGAAGGGAATCTTCCGGAAGTCCGCCGATATCCTGCTCGATCCCTCGGGCAAGGTCCTCGGCAGCTGCCGGCTGGGCTACTGGAGCTCGCACGGGAGTCTCGAGCTCCGACCCGGCTTCACCCTGGCATTCGCCGCCGACACGTGGGACAAGTCCTATTCGGTCCGGGCTCCTTCCGGCGCACTGGTCTTTTCCTACGACTTTCGCGGCTTCTTCTCGCTCCGCTCGCCGCTGACCTGGGGAGAGTTTCCGGAACCGGCCGAGGATTTCCCCTGGCTGATCCCCTTCGCCTGGTTCCTGGCGGTGCGGTACTACCGTGACGTCATCGAGGCGGCGGGCGCCGTCGTCGCCGCCGGGTAGCCGCCCGCGCCGAGGACGGCGGATGTTCGCTTGCGCCGGCACGCTGTGGGGTCCACCTTTCCGGTATCGTTAGGCCAACGCGGTGTCGTCCCTGGCAAAGGCGAAGATGAGCATCTCCTCCCCCGCATCGACCCGAAATGCCGCTGGGTTGGGCCGTCTCGCCTCGGGCGCGCTCGCGCTCCGGGCGCTCTCCGGCTGCGCCACCGATGAGGGGACGCGCCTTGCCTCCTTCGAGGGCGACTGGCTCCTTCCCACCTGCACCAAGATCGAGGACAACAATGACCGCCGCACCAAGCCGTGCGACAGCGGGCCGTTCGTCCTGACCGTCGACTCCGCCGGTGTGCTCCACGCCACCAACTACGACGTCAGCCCGACGCCGTTCACGTCCCAAGTCCTCAGGGGGGACGAGGAGTGACCCGCGGGCGCCGGGGCGGCAACTGGGTGCAGCGGGATGAGCCGCTGGAGGACAAGCTCGTCCGGGTGCTCGGGTACCAGTTCAAGCGCGCCACGAGCGATCCGGTGCTGATGGAGTGGGCCTCGGTGATCCGCGGGATGGTAGAGGCCGACGCGAGCGAGGTGCAGGTGGCGGCGTGGGTGGCGAAGCTGACGACACCGGACGGCATGCGGTCCGCCGAGCCGCGGCTTCTCGCGGTCGCCCTCTGGCACATCGCGAAGTGCGGGCTGGTGCGGGATGCGGCCGACCGGCGGGTGACCGAGCTCATGCGGGATAAGCCGCCGCGGGAGTCGATGGGCGAGTTCCTTGCCCGCGCCGTCGCGAATGCGCCGGACCGGATCCAGTATCAGCCCCCGCCCGGCACGCCGAAGCCGAGGCGCCGGCCGTGACTATCGACCTCTCCGCGCTGATTTTCCCCGGGCTCCTGGTCGGGCTCGGTGTGGTTGCGCTCACGTCGCGGCGGAATCGCTCGGGCCCGCGCAGACGCGACGACGGCTCGTGGGATTCCTCCTCGATCGCGACCTCGGATGATTCCAGCGGCGGCCACCACGGTCATGGCGACTCCTCATCCGACTGCAACACGGGTGACGGCGGTGATTCGGGTGACAGCTGTGCCGATGGCGGAGGCGATGGGGGCGGAGGCGACGGGGGAGGAGGGGATGGCGGTGGCGGAGACTGAGTCAGCCGGGCGGGTTGAGCCCCGCGCTCCGGCGGCGCTGCGTCGCTCGGCGGACCGGGTGGTGAACCGGTTGCGAGCCATGCCGCCGGCCCTCTGGTTCGGGCTGGTCATGGCACTCCTCCTCGCCGCCTTTGCCGCCGCGCTGCTCTTCCAGCCCACGGTGGGTCGCGGTGGTCGCTGAGCTTCCGCGGACCGGGCCCCGCGCCGGGGTGGCACCCTCCTACGCCGACATCCGCCGGCGGATGGAATCGGACCGGGCCGAGGCCATCATGCACGCCGAGCGAGCCGGCCGGCGGGCCGTGGCCTTGGTGATAGCGGTCTGCGTCGCCTGGTATGCCCTCGGAATCCTGTTGATCCTCGCGAGCTACCACATCGGGCGTCCCTCCAGAGCCCAGGTCGCGCTCTGGGGCGGCATCTCCCTCTGCTTCGCCGGGCCGTTCTTCACCTGGGTGGTGGCGTACACGCTGGGCCGCGAGCACGGCTACTGGGGGTAGGAGGCCCGACTCGCCGGAGAAGGCGAAACCGCGGGGCCGGTTCTCCCGTTCGATTGCGGAACCCTCCAGCCGAGCAATTCGATGTCATCCTTCGCAGACCGATTCCCCCGCCGATTCCTTCGACTTGCCGCACCGCTCGCCCTCCTCGCGACCCTCGCGCTGACCTCCGCCCAGGCCCAGACCTCACCGGCCAACGCCACCGATTCGGTCCGGGCGGTGGTGGAGACCTACCTCCACGGCCTCAAGTTCAATGACGTCGCCAGCTTCCGGGCGTCATTCTGGCCCGACGCCAAGCTCTTCTTCGTGATGCGCGACGGGCAACTGGGCCAGCTGACCCAGGAGGCCTGGTATGCCGGCTTCGCGAAGTCGGCCGGCAAGGAAGAGGAGGGGGAGCTGCGGATCGCCGCGCTCGAAGTGACCCGCGACATCGCCTCCGCCAAGGTGGTCGAGGAGTACCCTGGCTCCCGCTATATCGACTACATCTCCCTGGTCCGCATCAACGGCCGCTGGCTCATCGTCAACAAGATCTTCACCTCCGAGCGCAGGTAGCCGGCCGCGCTGGTAGATTCGGTGCATGGACCGCCGCATCACCGGGTATCACCAGGACGAGGAAGGCGTGTGGGTGGCCGAGCTGGAGTGCGGTCACCAGCAGCACGTCCGGCATGAACCCCCATGGCAGGTGCGACCCTGGGTGACGACTCCCGATGGGCGCGCCGGACGGGTGGGTACCGCGCTCAACTGCCGCCTGTGCGACGCGAACGATGCGGCGGAGCAGGCCTACCGCGATGCCCGCCTCCAGGGCCTCTGCCACGATGGCGCCGCCGAAGCCGCCCGGGCCCGCCGCGCTACGATCGATCGGCCGGACTCCTGACCCCGAACGCTCCCTTGTTGAGGACGTGGGTGTAGACCATCGTCGTGCTCACGTCATGATGACCGAGCAGTTCCTGCACCGTGCGGATGTCGTAGCCATCCTCGAGCAGGTGGGTGGCGAAGGAGTGCCGGAAGCTGTGACAGGTCGCCCGCTTGCTGAGTCCCGCCTGCCGTACCGCCACATGGACCGCCCGCTGCACCGCGCTCTCGTGCAGGTGGTGCCGCCGGAGTTCTCCCGGAAACGAGGGGTCGGCCCCGAGCCGTGAGGCGGGGAAGACCCACTGCCAGCGCCAGTCCCGCTCCCCGTCGGGGTATTTCCGGGCCAGCGCCGTGGGGAGGTCGACTCTGCCGGCGCCCCGGCCCAGGTCCTTCTCGTGCAGCAGCCGCACCTCGGAGAGATGCCGCCGGAGCTCCGCCTTGAGCGACTGCGGCAGCATGGTGATCCGGTCCTTGTCTCCCTTGCCCCCGCGCACGACCAGCTGCTCCTGGTCGAAGTCGACGTCCTTGATGCGCATGCGGAGCGCCTCGAGCAACCGGAGCCCGCTGCCGTAGAGCAGCATGACGACCAGCCGCTCCGACCCCTGCATCCGCCGGGTGATGGCCCGCACCTCCTCCCGGGTGAGGACCACCGGGAGGCGGACCCGGTTGGGGGCCCGCACCACCTCGGTCATCCAGGGGAGATCGAGCTGGAGGACATTCCTATATAGAAACAGCAGGGCCGAGAGCGCCTGCGTCTGGGTGGACGCACTGACCTTCCGCTCCTCGGCGAGCCAGCTGAGAAAGTGGGTGACCTCGTCGCCGCCGAGCAGGGCGGGGTGACGCTTGTTGTTGTGCTTGATGAAGCGCACGATCCAGCGCAGATAGGCTTTCTCCGTGCGGGGACTGTAATGCCGCAGGCGGACCGCCTGGCGCACCTGGTCCATCAGGCGCAGGCGGGGATGGTGCGGTTCGGCGGGGGGCTCGGGGCGGGCGGGCCCGGGCTCTCCGTCCCGCATGTACCGGGGATGGCGGACCGCAATCGGCGCGTGCATGGGACATAGCTAACAATCCGACCACTCGGCGAACAGAGCGAGAAAACGCGCGACGCGCCGAGCTCAAGTCATCGGTTGAGGCCCGAGCGGGGGGAGTATCTGTATGCGGGCCAGGTCGACGGGCGAAGGGGAGGCATCCACCCGCCGGGCGGTTCGGGCGGGCATGAGGCGGATGCAGGGTGGGGGGGAGGGAGCGGGCTATATTCTCCCCATCCCGGTCGAGGTTCCCTCATGCCGCTCTACGACATCCCCATCATCGCCGCCGACGGCAGCGCCACCTCGCTCGCGCCCTGGCGCGGCAAGGTCCTGCTCATCGTGAATGTCGCCAGCAAGTGCGGCTTCACCCCCCAGTACGAGGGGCTGGAGGCGCTGCATCGCCGCTACCAGAAGGAGGGGCTGATCGTGCTCGGCTTCCCCTGCGACCAGTTCGGGCACCAGGAGCCGGGCTCGGATGCGGAGATCCAGCAGTACTGCCGAGCGACGTGGGACGTGTCGTTTCCGGTGTTCGCGAAGATCGAGGTGAATGGATCGGGGGAGCACCCGCTCTATCATCACCTCAAGGCCTCGCAGCCGGGGATCCTGGGCACGACGGCGATCAAGTGGAACTTCACCAAGTTCCTGGTGAGCCGTGGGGGGAAGGTGCTCGAGCGGTATGCGCCGACGGTGACGCCGAAGGACCTGGAGCCGGATATTCAGCGGGCGCTGGCGGAGCGGGTGGTGGCGCCGGCGCGGGCGCGATAAGCTCGGCTGGCGGGTGCGATAAATCGCGGGGTGGTGGGGGCGATATAACGCGGTGCGGTGGGGGCGGTATAACGCGGGGTGGGGGGGGGGATAAGACGCGGGCGGTGGGGCGGATCCAGGAGCGGCGCAGAGAGTGCGATAAGACGCGGCTGGTGAGGGCGATAAGACTCGACCCGGCGTGGGCGACAAAACGCGGTTCGTGTGGGCGATACAACGCGGGCAGGTGGGGGCGGATCAGACGCGGCGCAGAGAGGGCGAAAAGTGGCGGGCGGTGGGGGGTGATAAATCGCGGCCCGGCGTGGGCGATAAAACGCGGGCGGTGGGCGCGATATAACGCGGGCCGGTGGGGGCAGATCAGACGCGGCGCAGAGAGGGCGATAAGACGCGGCTGGTGAGGGCGACAAAACCCGACCCGGCGTGGGCGATAAAACGCGGGCGGTGGGCGCGAAATAACGCGGCCGGTGGGGGAGAGAGAACGCGACCAGTTCACCCGGATCCCTCGCTGCGCTCGGGATGACAGCCGCCCCCCCCGCTCGGGACGACAGCCGGCCCCCCCGCTCGGGATGACAGCCGCCCCGTCTCCCCTGTCATCCCGAGGAGCGCCAGCGACGAGGGATCTACTCCCCCCGCCGCCCAAGCTGTCCAGCGCCCTGCGCCGTATGGCACGCGTTCACTCCACCGCAGCAACCGAGATCCACCGGGGCTTCCCATGCTCACCCGCTTCCTCCAACGCCTTCTCGCCTCGCTCAACCCGGCCCCCGCGCCCGCCGGCCAGCCCGGCGCCGGCTCCCCCGGCGGCTCCGCTCCCGCTCCCGCCCCGCGTCCCGAGCAGCACCTGGTGCGAGGCTTCCCGGTCCAGGTCCTCAACGAACGCCCCGATATCCAGACCGCCGACGCCCTCGACCGCCTCTCCCGGGCGCTGGACCTGATCGACCGGCTCGCCCCCGAGCGGCTGGGCTGGCTCCGGGAGGACCTGGCGACGCTCGTGGTTCAGCGTTTTCCCTGCCGAGCGGCGTTTTATCCGGACCAGAGGGCCTGCCTGGTCGAACTAACATTCCTGGTGAACCCCCGTCATACCCCAGCCGAGGTCGCCTCCTCCATCGTTCATGAAGGGGTGCACGCCCGGATCGCCGCCGGGAGAGGGGTCCCCGGTCGGCCCCCGTCCAAGGCCGCCGAAGAGCGACTCTGCCGCGAGGCCGAAGCCGAGTTCGGGGAACGCCTCGGCGACGAGCCGGGGGCCGAGGTGGTCCGGGAGCGGGCTCGGCAGAGCCTCCTCCTCGCCGATGCCGAGGTGGCCCCTGACATCGACTGGTCGGTGGCGGCCCGGCGGGTGGCCGACGCTGACCGGCAGGCGGGGCCGGGGTGAGTCGGTCGGAGTGGTCCGGACGTTATATGACCTTGGGCGCACCGGTACGGGCATGGTCCGCCCAGCCGCCCGCCCTCCACTCCCGACCCCCGGCGGCTTACCTTCCGTGCAGGAGGGAGCCGCTCGAACGTCGCCCCTCCAGAGTGTCCACCCTTCGGAGGGAGTGGAATGAGCAAGCGTGAAGATCAGAAGATGGCCAAGCTCCTCAAGAAGACGGCCGGCAAGATCGGCCAGGGACCACGGCAGGACCGCTCGGCGCAGTACGACAGCACCCTCGCCCAGAAGCCGCCCGAGCAGGACGACGCCAGCAAGCGGTTCTTCAAGGATATGAAGCGGCGCGAGTTCTAGGTGTCAGGCCGGGCGGGGTTTTCACGATTTCGTAGGTAGCAGTCGCATATTGTCCCGGAATCCCGGGAGCCCTACTTTGCAGGCCGCCCGAACTTCGGCCAGCATGCCCTGGGCCCCTTTACCCGCTTCCAGAAAAGCCATGTCGCCAGTCAGCCAGACCCGCAGGCATGAGATCGCGGTGCGTGCGCGGGCGTACTTGCAGGGGATGATCCCGCGGAGCTCGGTGCTCGAGGGGCTCGAAGCCGGGGACTGGGAGGATCCGCTCCTCCGCCCGCTGCTCGAGACCATCCAGAACGCTCCCAAGAAGTCCCGCTTTTCCGGGCTCTGGGGCCGGGCCTACGACGCTTTCATCGCCCAGACCCAGGCGCTCATCGACGCCGCGGACCCGCAGCAGCAGCCATAGCTCCCCGGCGCTCCCGCCGGACCAGCACACCACGAGGGTCCGGGCACGGTTCGCCCGGACCTTCGTGTTTCCAGCTCGTCATCGTCGTCACGCTTCACAACGAAACTCCCGCACCGGGGAAGGTCACGCCGCGCAACCCGCGAGGCGCGCCGGCCGTACCGTGTGCGACCCACCCCCTCGACGGAGATCCGATGGAGCAGTGGCGCTACGACCTCAGGCACGCGCTGCGCGTGCTCCGGCAGGGGAGGGGCTTCACCCTCACCGCGATCCTCTCGCTCGCCATCGGCCTCGGCGCCGCCGCGGCCCTCTTCAGCGTCACCAGCGCGCTGCTGCTCCGTCCCCTCGGCTTCAGCGACTCGGGACGGATCGCCATCATCTGGCAGCGCTCCCCCGGCCTGCACATCACCCAGGACTGGCTCTCGCTGGGGCAGTACCTCGACATCAAGGGCGACTCGGCGGTGTTCGAGCAGGTCGCGGCGGCGATCGGGGCCAGCGTGAACCTGACGGGCGAGGGCGGACCCGAGCGGGTCGATGGGGCGCGGGTCTCGTCGTCGCTCTTCCCGGTGCTGGGCGTGACGCCGCGGCTCGGCCGGGTGTTCACGCCGGCGGAGGATGTCCCCGGCGCGCCGCCCGCGGTGATCCTCACCCACGGCTTCTGGCAGCGGCGCTTCGGCGGCGACTCCGAGGTGGTGGGGAAGACGCTCACCCTCAACGGGAACCCCTGGACCGTCGTCGGCGTCCTGCCGCGCAATTTCCCCTTCGACCGCGAGGTGCTGCCGGCGGTGAACGGCATCCGCAGCGTCGACTTCCTGATCCCGCTGCCGCTGCCGCCGAGCGCCCGGAGCAAGCGCGACGGCGAGGACTTCAACCTCTACGCCCGGCTCCGGCCGGGGGTGACCTTCGCCCAGGCCCAGGCGGCGATGGACCGGCGGGCCGCGGAGATGAAGCGGGACTATCCCGCCAGCTATCCGCCCCACGGCGGTCTGACGCTGAGTGTGGTCCCCCTGATCGACCAGGTGGTGGGCGACGTGCGGCTCCCGCTCGCGATCCTGCTCGGCGCGGTGGCGTGCCTGCTGCTCATCGCCTGCGGCAACGTCGCCAACCTGCTGCTCTCGCGCGCGGCGATCCGCCAGAAGGAGATGGCGATCCGTGCCGCGGTCGGGGCCAGCCGCGGGCGGCTGCTGCGCCAGCTGCTGGGGGAAAGCGTGCTTCTGTCGGTGGTCGGGGGTGGACTGGGCCTGCTCCTGGCCACCGGAGCGATCGCACTGCTGCAGCGCGCCGGCCCCGCCACGCTCCCGCGGATGGGCGAGATCGGGATCGACCTGCGGGTGATGGGCTTCACCGTGGCGGTCACGCTGCTGACCGGCGTCCTCTGCGGCGTCGTTCCCGCGCTCCGCTTCTCCCAGGCCGACCCCAACGACGTCCTCAAGGAAGGAGGACGCGGGGGCGTAGGGAACAGCGCCTTCGGGCTGGGCCACGACCGGCTGCGGAAGCTCCTCATCGGCTCGGCGGTGGCGCTCTCGCTCGTGCTCCTGATCGGCGCCGGCCTGCTGGTGCGGAGCTACGGCCGGATCCTCGGCGCCAACCCCGGCTTCGATCCCCGCGGGGTGCTGACCTTCCGGATCGCGCTGCCCGGCTTCCGCTACAAGACGCCCGAGGCGGTGACCCAGTTCTATCGCTCGCTCGATGAGCGGCTCCGGGCGCTCCCCGGCGTCGCGCACGTCGGGGCGAACTATCTCCTCCCCCTGAGCTCGGTGGCGCTCGGCTGGGAGCCGATCGGGGTGGAAGGGTATCAGCCGCCGGCCGCGGGCGACGATCTCATCATCGCGAGCAGCGGCTACGTGAACGAGGACTACTTCGGCGCCATGGGGATTCCCCTGCGCAAGGGCCGCTTCTTTTCCCGGCAGGACACCCCGGACGCGCCCGGCGTGACCATCGTCGACGACAAGCTGGCGGACCGCTTCTGGCCCGGGCAGGACCCGCTGGGCAAGCGGATCCGCCGCGGCGCCGACGGGCCCTGGCTCACCGTGGTGGGGGTGGTGGCCGACCAGCGGGAGTTCGAGACCACGAGCGAGCCGCCCATCACCGCGTACTTCCCGCTGGAGCAGGTCCCGGTCCCGATCCGCTACCTCGCGGTGCGCTCGGCGCGCGACCCGGCGGCGCTCGCCGCCCAGGTGACCCGCGAGGTGCATGCCCTCGACGCCGACCTCCCGGTGTTCGATATCGCCACCATGGAGGACCGGCTCGCCGACTCGCTCGCCCGGCGGCGCCTGGCGATGCAGCTCCTCGTCGGTTTTGCGGGCGTGGCGCTGGTGCTCGCGGCGATCGGGATCTACGGCGTGACCAGCTACTGGACCGGGCAGCGCACCCGGGAGATCGGAATCCGGATGGCGATGGGGGCGGACGCCGGGGCGATCCGCGGGATGGTGCTGGGGCAGGCGCTGCGGCCGGTGCTGGGTGGCGTCGTCGCCGGACTCGCGGGCGCCTTCGCCCTCAGCCGGGTGATGTCGAGCCTGCTCTTCGGGGTCAGCGCCACCGACGCGCTCTCGTTCGGGCTCCTGCCGCTCGCCCTCGCGGCGGTGGCGCTGCTGGCGAGCGATGGGCCGGCGCGCCGCGCGGCCCGCACCGATCCGATGGTGGCGGTACGGGCCGAGTGATCAGCTGGGCCGGTTCAGCTCGGCCCGCACATCCTGGAGGGTCCGGGCCCGGAGCAGGTCCTGCATCTGCCCGTGGCGGCTCTTCTGCGCGAGCACCACGTTCTGGAAGGGCAGGTCGTCGCAGTTGATGTTGGTGACATCGTGCCCCTGCGCCCGTGCTCCCACCGACTCGGAGGCCAGGAGGCTGGTGTCGGTCTGGAAGTAGTTCCGGGTCCGGACCACGTTCCCGGGCACGTGCCGGTCCACCCGCTCTCCCTTGCCGGCGGTGTCGACCATGATCAGCAGGTCGACCTTCTGGCCCGCGAGCTGGAGGAACCGGCAGAAGTCGAGGCTGTTGATCCCGCCGGCGCTGTAGCCGTAGATGATCAGCTTGCCGATCGGGTGGTGGTTCTGCGACAGCACCCGGCTCGCGAGCGTCACCACCTCGCGCTTTTTCTTGAGCGTGCCCCCGAAGCCCACCACGTAGAGTTCGGCGTTCGGGGGCGGGTGCAGCTCCTCGAAGTCGCTCAGGACATCCTGGCCGTGGTCCCCGGTCAGCTCCGTGGCGCCATTCCCGTTGTCATCCACCACGCCACTGAAGTACACGATCGAATGCTTGATGGTCATCCGTCACTCCGGACCTGAGGGCGGCCGGCTGCCGCCAGGGTTCGTCAGGTGCTGCTCTCAGGAGTGACGCGAAAGCGGGAGGGAAGTTCTCAGGTATTCGATGGGAGGGAGCGGGAGCAGGCTGGATGGCCCGGCAGGTTCACCCGTAGCGCCACACCGCCATGAAATGGCAGGCGCTCCCCGCCAGCACGAAGAGGTGCCAGACGGTGTGGTGCCACATCTTGTAGTCGCGCTGGTAGAAGACCACCCCGCCGGTGTAGAGCAGGCCCCCCGCCACGATCCAGCCGAGTCCCGCCAGCGGCACCGAGGCGGCGAGCGGCTTGAAGGCCACCACCGCGACCCATCCCATCACGAGGTAGAGCACCGTCGAGAGCCGGGGAAAGCGGAACCCGACCGTGGTCTTGAGGAGGATGCCGACCACCGCGAGGGACCAGACGATCCCGGAGAGGGTCCACCCCCAGGCGCCGCGCAGCACGCCGAAGGTGAAGGGCATGTAGGAGCCGGCGATCAGGCAGTAGATCGCGACGTGATCGACCACCCGGAAGAGCTGCTTGGCCCGGGACGGCGGCAGGGCGTGATAGATGGTCGAGGCGGCATAGAGCGCGATGAGCGTCGCGCCGAAGACGCTGAAGCCCGCCACCAGCAGCGCATCGCCCCGCGCGAGGGCGGCGACGACGAGCACCGGCAGCGCCACGATGCTGCCGAGGAGCCCGAGCCCGTGGGTGAGGGCGTTGGCGATCTCTTCGGCGCGGGTGAGGGGGCGTTCATGAGCCATGCGGAATAGTAGTCAGGGAGACCGGTGCTTGCAGCACGCCCTGCGCGAGGTACCTTCGAAGCGCGGAACGCGGAACGCGGAACGCGGAACTCGGAACTCGGAACTCGGACCCCCGGATCGCCGATGCCCTCCCATCGCTCCACCCTGACGCTCACGCTCCTCCTCCTCGCCGCATCGTCGAGCGCCGTCGCCCAGGTACCGCGCCCCTGGACCCACGCCGACACCCTGCGCGGTTTCGACGGGCCGGGGCGCGCCTGGTGGGACGTGGGCTTCTACGATCTCCACGTGCAGGTGCGCTTCACCGACAGCACCCTCGCGGGCTGGAACGCGATCACCTATCGCGTACTCGAGCCCCGGCAGGAGCTGCAGCTCGACCTCCAGGCCCCGCTGGTGCTCGACAGCGTGGTGCAGGACCGGCGGCGGCTCACCTGGCGGCAGGATGGCGACGCCTTCTTCGTGGCACTCCGGTCGCCGCAGCGCGCCGGGACGGCGCGGACGCTCACGGCGTACTATCACGGCCGCCCCGGCCGGTTGCCCACCGGGGCCACGGCGCGGCCGCGAGGGAGCTGGGCCTGGTATGCCGACAGCACCGGCGCCCCCTGGTTCACCACCTCCAATGAGCTCACCGGGGCCAGCATCTGGTGGCCGCTCAAGGATTATCTCGGGGACGAGCCCGACAGCCAGCGCATCGCCATCACCGCGCCCGACCCGCTGGTCGATGTCTCCAACGGGCGGCTGCGCTCGACCACCCACAACAGCGATCACACCACCACCTGGGAGTGGTTCCTCACCGAGCCGATCAACACCTACGACGTCACCGCCAACATCGGACCGTACGTCCACCTGGCCGACTCGCTCGACGGGGAAGGGGGGAAGCTCTCGCTCGACTTCTGGCCCATCGCGGCGCACCGCGACACCGCCCGGGCCCAGTGGCAGCAGGCCAAGCCGATGCTGCGCTGCTTCGAGCAGTGGTTCGGCCCGTATCCCTGGTACGCCGACGGCTACAAGCTGATCGAGACGCCCTACCTCGGCATGGAGCACCAGAGCGGGATTGCCTATGGCAACCGCTACCTCACCGGGTATCTCGGCCGCGACCTCTCCGGCACCGGGCTGGGGCTCAACTGGGACTACATCGTCATCCACGAGAGCGCCCACGAGTGGTGGGGGAACAGCGTCACCGCGCGCCAGTACGCCGACCTCTTCGTGCACGAGTCGTTCGCCACCTACGCCGAGGGGTTGTATACCGAGTGCCAGCGGGGACCGACGGCGGGGGCGGCGTACCTCATCGGGCTGCGCCGCGGGATCCGGAACACCCAGCCGATCATCGGGCCGGCGGGGATGCCCTGGTACCACGGCGACATCTACTCGAAGGGCGCCAACGTCCTGCACACCATCCGGCAGCTGGTGGGCGACGACTGGAAGTGGCGGATGATCCTGCGGGGGATCCAGCGGGAGTTCCGGCACCAGACCGTCACCGGCCAGCAGGTGCTCGACTACCTCAACGCCCAGGCGGGGGTCGATCTCTCGGCGGTGTTCACCCAGTATCTCACGACCACGAAGATTCCCGAGTTCCAGTACCACGTGGAGGGCACCACGCTGTCGTACCGGTGGGCCGGCGTGGTGCCGGGGTTCGCGATGAGCGTGCGGGTGAACCTGCCGGGGGAGGGGATCCGCCTGCTGAAGCCGACACCGGCGTGGCAGACGCTGACGGTGACCTCGCCCGAGGCGAGACACCTGGTGGTGGACGAGAACTACTACGTGACCCAGCGGGAGACCGGCGGGGCGGACGCGCCGTAGCGCGGCACCCGGTGGCGCGCGGGCGCCGGCCCAGCCCTTACCCGCGCGCCGGCAGCGACCCCAGCACTTCCAGCAGCGTCTCCCGCCGCACCGGCTTCACCAGGTGCCGGTCGAAGCCCGCCTCCAGCGTCGCCCCGATATCGGTGTCCTGCCCCCGGCCGGTCAGCGCCACCACCGTCAGGCCCCGGCCCCACGGCGCCCGCCGGAGCTGCTCGCACACCTCCCACCCATCCATCTCCGGCATTCCCAGGTCGAGGAAGAGCAGGTCGGGCCGCAGCTGCTCCGCCAGCTGGAGCGCCTCGCGGCCCCCGTATACCGGGTACGCCTCGTGCCCCATCGCCTCCAGCAGCATCGCCAGGGTATCGGCCCCGTCCCGCAGGTCGTCGGCCACCAGCACCCGGCGGCGCTTCCCTCTCGCTGGGACGGCTGGCTGCGCTACCTGCGACGGCACCGGAGTGGGCCGCCGGGCGGTGGCGAGCGGCAGGCGCACCAGGAACTCGGTGCCCATCCCGGGACCCTCGCTCCGGACGTCGACGGTCCCGCCGTGCAGCGTCACCAGCGCCCCGACCAGGTAGAGACCCACTCCCAGCCCCTCCTGCATCCGTCCCGCCGCCGCGCTTCCCTGCGAGAACAGCGCGAAGAGCCGGGGCACCAGCGCCGGGTCGAGGCCGATGCCGCTGTCCCGCACCGAGACCGCCACCCGGTAGTCCTCCAGCACCGCGGTGATCCGGATCCGTCCCCCGGGCGGGGTGAACTTGGTGGCGTTGTGAAGCAGGTTGCCGAAGACCTGCGCCAGGCGCACCGGGTCCGCCTCCACCATCAGCGGTTCGTCCGGGAGCGCCATCTCGAAGTCGAACCGCCCCGACTCCAGGTGCGGCCGGTTCGCCTCCACCGCGTGGAAGATGATCTCGCTCAGGTCCAGCCGTTCGCGCCGGACCTCGAGCTTGCCGTGGCGCATCCGCGAGACGTCGAGCAGGTCGTCCACCAGCCGCGACATGTGGGAGACCTGCCGCTCGATGACGCCATGGAACCACTCGGCCTCGGCCCCGGCATCGTGCCGGAGCAGCAGCGCCTGCACCGCGCTCCGGATCGGCGCGAGCGGATTGCGGAGTTCGTGGGCCAGGGTGGCGAGGAACTCGTCCTTCCGCCGGTCCCGCTCCCGCAGCTCCTCGTTGAGCCGGCGGAGCTCCTCTTCCCGCGCGGTCCGCTCGAGGTAGTCCGCCGCCTGCCGCGCCAGCAGGTCTATCCAGCGGAGCTGCCGCTCGTCGGGGCGGCCCGGCTCCGCCCAGTGGGTCGAGATCATCCCGATCACGTCGCCGGTGCTGCTGATGAGCGGGGTCGACTGGACCGCCCGCACCCCGGCGGCGAGCACCACCTCGCGCGCGGCGCTCCCGGCGAAGACCGGGCTGGTGCGCACGTCGTCCACGACGGTGCGGAGCCCGTTCCGCATCGCCGCCCCGCAGGCCGAGGGATCGCTGCCGGCCACCTCGGCGAAGAACTCGCAGAACGCCGGGTCGAAGCCCCGCTGCGCCACCAGCCGGATCATGCCTGTGCGATCGTCGAACCGCTGGATGTTGCCCTTGTCCGCCCCGGTGAGGCGCATGGCGGCATCGAGGATCTGCTCGAGGCAGTGCCCCAGCTC
>JAXLXZ010000035.1:0-7190 GCA_046327735.1 Gemmatimonadales bacterium
CACCGGCGCCATGATACGACTCGGGAAGACCTATGGGAACCTCATGGTCGACCTGCGGGCCTGGAACGCCAAGCTCACCGACCGAAGCGAGCGGATCCTCATGGAGACCGCCGGCGTCACCCGGGCGGAGGCTGCCCGTGCTCTCGAGGCCGCGGAGGGACGGGTGAAGACCGCCATCGTCATGCTGCGCCGGGGCGTCGCGAAGCTGGAGGCCGAGCGCCTCATTGCCGAGGCCGGCGGCCGGCTCCGCGATGTCATCGGCGACCCACCCCAGGTACGCACCTCATGACCGAGCGACCCACCCTTGGCGTCGGCCTCATGTCGGGCACCTCGCTCGACGGGATGGATGCGGCGCTGGTCCGCTGCGACGGCCCGACCCACATCCAGCTGCTGCACTTCCACACCCGGCCCTACTCCGCGAGCGAGCGGGAGACGATTCTCTCCGCCCTCGAGAAGGGTGGGGCCCGGGAACTGGCGTTGCTCCACGCCCTCGTCGGGGTGTGGGCCGCGGAGGCGGTCGAGGCGCTGCTGGCCGGGTCGCACACCCGGGCCTCGGATCTCTCGTTCATCGCGATGCACGGCCAGACCATCTGGCACGAGCCGCCCCAGGTCAGCTGGCAGCTGGGCGAACCGGCCATCGTGGCGGAGCGGTTCGGGGTGCGGGTGGTGAGCGGGTTCCGCGCGCGGGATGTCGCGGCCGGCGGGCAGGGGGCGCCGCTGGTGCCGATGGCCGACGTCCTGCTCTTCGGCCACGCGGATCATCCCCGGGTGCTGCTCAACATCGGGGGGATGGCCAACTTCACCCTGGTGCCCCGGCGCGCCACCGAGGGGGGCACGCTGGCCTGCGACACCGGGCCCGGCGTCGCGATCATCGACGCCGTCGCCCGGCTGGTGGACTCCGCGCTCCCCTATGACGAAGATGGGCGGCTGGCGCGGAAGGGCGCGGCCGACCCGGCGGCCCTGGCTCGGCTGCTGGCCGATCCGTTCTTCGCCGCGCCGCCCCCCAAGAGCACCGGGCGGGAGCACTTCGGCGCCGCCTATGCCCGCCAGCTTCACGAGCTGGTGCCCGGCGCCGACGGCGTCGCCACCGCGGTGGAACTCACCGCCCGCACCATCGCCGACGCCATTGCACGCTGGGCGCCGGGCGTGCCCGAGGTGGTGGGATCGGGCGGCGGGATGCGGCACCCGGTCCTGCGCGAGCGGCTGGCCGCGCTGCTCCAGGCCCAGGGCGTCACCCTGCGGCACTTCGACGACCTCTTCTTCACCGGGGACGCCAAGGAAGCGGTCGCCTTTGCGCTCCTGGGCTACCTCTGCATTCACGGACAGCCCGGAAACCTCCCCTCGGCGACGGGCGCCGCCGGCTCCCGCATCCTCGGACAGATCACGCCCGCATGACCCTCGGTCGGCTGGCCTTTCCCGCGCTCCGCTGGAAGCCCCAGACGGGGTTTTCCCACGAGGACCGGGCCATCGCGCACGCCCTCGAGCTCGGGGTCGGCGGGTTCATCGTCTTCGGCGTCGGCGGGGCGCGGGCCGACGAGATCGCCGCGCTCACCGCCGGCATCCGCGAGCGCGCCGGCCGGCCGATCCTGATCGGCTCCGACCTCGAGCGCGGGGCGGGGCAGCAGGCGCGGCGGCTCACCGAGATTCCCCCGCCAGGCGCCCTGGCGTCGCTCGCCGACGACGAGGTGACCCGCTGGGCCGGCGCCACCACCGCCCGCGAGGCGCGGAGCATCGGGATCGACTGGGTCTTTGCCCCCGATGCCGACCTCGATATCGAGCCGAAGAACCCGATCGTGCAGACCCGCTCCTTCGGGGCCGACCCCGCGGTCGCCTCGCGGAACGTGTCGTTGTGGGTGAAGGGGTGCCAGGGCGAGGGGGCACTCGCCTGCGCCAAGCACTTCCCCGGGCACGGGCGGACCACGCTCGATTCCCACAACGTCATGCCCACGGTGGCGACCCCCTTCGCGGAGCTGGCCGACACCGATCTCCGGCCCTTCGCGGCGGCGGTGAACAGCGGCGTCGCGTCGGTGATGACGGCGCACGTCGCCTACCCGGCATGGGACCCGAGCGGCGCGCCCGCGACTCGCAGCCCCACCATCCTCGGCTACCTCCGCCGGACGCTCGGCTTCGACGGGCTGGTGGTGACCGATGCGTTCATCATGGAAGGAGCGCGGGCCGGGGCGACCGAGGGTGAGGCCGCGGTGGCGTCGCTCGCGGCCGGGTGCGACATCCTGCTCTATCCCGGCGATCTCACCGGCACGCTGCACGAGCTGGAGCGGGCGCGGGAGGACGGGCGTTTGCCTGCGGCGCGCGTCGCCGAGGCGCTCAGGCGCTACGAGGCCGCGCTGGCGAAGGTGGGGACTGCCGGCCCTGCGGCGCCGCTCCCGGCGCTCACCAGCGGCGAGGTGGCCCGCCGGCTCATCGCGCGGGGGATGCTCCGCGGCGAGCGGCCCGATCTCTCCGGCGGCATCGAGCTGGCGGTGGTGGATGACGATGTCGGCGGGTGGTACGCGCCGGGGCCGAGCGACTACGTGGCCCGCTGGCTGGCGAGCCATGGGGTCCATGAGCAATACGGAGGCAAGCGGGTGGTGCTCGCCTTTGCGGAGCCGCGGGCGGCGAAGGGACGGGCGGGATTCGGTCCGGAAAGCCTGGAACGGCTGGCGCGGCTGAGCGAGGGGGCCGCGCTCATGGTTCTCTTCGCGCACCCCCGCCTCGCGGCGGAGCTGCCGGGGTCATGTCCGGTGCTGGTGGCGTGGCATCGGCAGCGGCTGATGCAGGAGAGTGTCGCGGAGTGGCTGGCTGGGAAAGCGCGGTAAGCGGTGAGCGGTGTTCGTGCGCCGGGTCGGGGCTCAGGTGCAGTTCCCGCTCACCGCGTACGTTGTCAGTTGGGTAGCCCCTGGATCCCAGCCGGCCGAGTCCGCGGCGCCGGGAGCGAACCCGGCCGCGGCCGCTCGACCGCCCGGTTGGGGCTGATCGCGATCGCCACCAGTTCCTCCAGTGGCCTCGGCTCCGCAATGGCGTAGCCCTGCGCATAGTCCACCCCGATGCGCCGGAGCGTCTCCAGGGTATCGAGGCTCTCCACCCCCTCCGCCACCGTCTTGAGCCGCATGACGTGGCCCACGCGATGAATCGCCTCCACCATCGCGTACTCCACCGGGTCGGTCTCGATGTGCCGCAGGAACGCCCCCGCGATCTTGAGCGAGTCGACCGGCAGGCTCTGCAGATAGGCGAACGAGCTCATCCCGCTGCCGAAGTCATCCAGCGCGAACCAGCATCCCATCGCCTTGAGCTCGCGGATGAAGTGCGCCGCGAGGCCGAGGTTCGCGATGGCGGCCGTCTCGGTGATCTCGAAGCAGAGTGTCTCGGGGGAGAGGTCGTGCCGGGCGAGCTGGTCCCGCACGAAGGCCAGCATGCTCGGGTCGCCCAGCGAGGCGCCCGAGAGGTTGATCGACGCGATCGGCGACCACCCCAGCTTCTGGTGCGCGGTGTAGAGCGATACCACTTCCTTCACCACCCAGCGGTCCACCGCGCCCATCAGGTTGTAGCGCTCCGCCGCCGGGATGAACGCGCCCGGGGCGACCAGGTCGCCGTTGCGCTCCACCATCCGCAGCAGCACCTCCACCCGGGCCCGCTCGCCCTGGCGGGGCACCAGCGGCACGATCGCCTGGCCGTAGAGCCGGAAGCGGTTCTCCTCCAGCGCGGAGGTGATCCGGGAGACCCACTGCATTTCTCCCTGCCGGAGCGCCATCGTGGCGTCGTTCGCCTCGTAGAAGTGCACCCGGTTGCGGCCCCGCTCCTTGGCGGCGTAGCAGGCGGCGTCGGCGTCGCGGAGCACCGCCGCGAGGCTCTCGCTCTCGCCGGTGATCGGCACCACCCCGATGCTCACCCCCAGCGCGAAGGGCTTGCCCTCCCACACGAACCGGAACTCCTGCACCGCCTCGAGCAGCTCGTGCGCCACCCGGGTGGCCTGGCCCGAGGGACAGTGCTCCAGCAGCACGCCGAACTCGTCGCCCCCCAGGCGCGCCAGGGTGTCCCGGCGGCGGACCTTCTTCTGGAGCGCGTTGGCCAGCTGGCGCAGCAGCTCGTCGCCGGCGCCGTGGCCGCAGGTGTCGTTGACCACCTTGAACTGGTCGAGGTCGAGGAAGCAGAGGGCGTGGGTGACCGCCTCCTGCTGCGCCCGCTGGAGGGCCCGGCCCACCCGCCGCTCGAACTCGTGCCGGTTCACCAGCCCGGTGAGGAAGTCGTGCGAGGCCTGGTGCGCCAGCTGCCGCGCCAGGGTGCGCGCCCGGCTCACGTCGTGGAAGACCAGCACCGCGCCGATCACGTCGCCGTCGGCGTCCCGGATCGGGGCCGCGCTGTCGTCGATGGCGAACTCCCGCCCGTCGGGCCGCACCAGCAGCGAGAGGTTCGAGCGGCCCACGATCCGGCCCTCGCGGAGGCAGATCTCGACCGGGTTCTCCAGCGGGTCGCGGCTGGTCTCGTGCACCAGCGAGAGCACGTCGGAGATCTGCCGCCCCTCGAGCTCCGCGGTCGGCGCGCCCAGCAGCTGCTCCGCGACCGGGTTGAGGTACTGGATGAATCCCTTCGCGTCGGTCCGGACCACCGCGTCGCCGATCGAGCCGAGGGTGACCTCGGCCCGCTCCTTCTCGTCCCGCAGCCGGCGCTCCAGCTGCTTGCGGTCGGTGATGTCGCGGACCACCGTCGAGTAGAAGTCGACCTCGCCCTGGACGGTGCGGTGGCAGAGGATCACCTGCGAGAGCGTCACTTCCCGGCCGTCGACCGTGAGGATGGTGCTTTCCCCCGACCAGCTCCCGTGCAGCGCCGCGTGGGCCAGGGTGTCGGGGCGGAGCAGGAGGTGGGTCCACTGGGGCGGCGGCGCGCCCCGGCCCTGCTTCTCGCGGCCGGAGCTGAGGAGCTTGTGGCCGGCGTCGTTGAGGTAGATCGCCTGGCCCGAGCGGTCGGCGAAGCAGACCGGGTCGGTGGTGGTCTCGAGCACCGCCGCGAGCCGGCGCTGCACCGCCGACATCGCCACCGCGTGCCGCCGCGCCTTCACCAGCCCCAGCAGCACCATCCCGAAGAGGCTGAGCGTCATCGCCAGGCCGATCAGGATCGCCTTGCGCGCGGTGTCGCTCACCCGGTAGACCTCCGCCGCGTCGGTCTCCACCGCCACGCCGAGGCCGAGACCGTCGTCCCATTCCCACGACCCGACCACCCGCACGCCGCGAAGGTCCCGGTAGCCCTCCAGGTCGATGCCCGGTTGCCCGTGCGTCGCCTCCCGCGCCATCCGGGTCAGTTCCCGGCTCCCCGGCTCCCGCAGGACCGGATCGATCCGGGTCGCGCGGATGATGGAGCTGCTGCCCAGGATGAGGCCGTTGCGGTCGAAGTAGTAGGTCTGGCCCAGGGAGCGGATCTGGCTCTGCTCGGCCACCTGGTCGAGCTGCTGCTCGATCGGCAGGATGACCACCAGCACCGCGACCGTCTGCCCCCGTGGGTTGCGGATCGGGGACATCGCGGTGAGGCGGGGCTTGACCGTCGAATCGCCGGCGAAGGGGCTGAGGGAGGGGAGTCCATCGAGCGCGCGGAGGACCGCGTCCTGCATCGAGGCGGGCAGCTCCGTCGGGAGCGTCTGAGGCCAGCGGTGGATCGGGCGCTCTTCGTCGCCCACGATCCAGTATCCCGCCATCTTGTTGAAGCTGACGGCCTCGCCCAGCAGGGAATCGATCCGGGCCCCCGCGGCGCCCGAGTTCCCGGTGAGCTGCCAGGCGGTTTTGGCCAGCTCCACCACCCGGCCGAGTTCGACGTTCTGGGCGACCCCGTTGGCCGTGCCCTGCTGACGGCCGGCCCAGGCCTTGGCGGCGGTGTGGGCCGTCGAGAGGCCGGTACTCAGCGTCCGCCTGGCACTGTCGCGGACCGCAGATTCCACGCGATTAATCGTCCAGAACGCCCCGGCCACCACCCCGACGATAAAGAGGACGACCCCGCTGACTGCGGCGCCGGAAACCAGTCTATCGGAGAGGAACCGCCGGTCGCGAACCAGGTCCATGCTACCCATTGTGGGATGTAAATGCCTATCCAGCAGTGATTTGGGACACCAAGCCACCCCCCGGAAATGGGGGGAGCCTCCGCCCCGATGGGGAGGAGGGTGCTTGATCCTGCGACTGCTGGGGGCCTGCGCGCTACTGACTGGAGAGGAGTTCCTGCACGTACCGGGCCGGGACCGCGTAAATGATGCGGCCATTGGAACCTGGCTGCCCGCCGAACAGCACGCCGATGACATTGGCGTCCCGGTCGAAAATGGGGCTGCCGCTGGCGCCCTGGGCGCCGTAGCTGTCGAGCTGGAGGAGTTCAGGGAGCACCCGGGACACCGTCCCGAGCGTGAGGGTGGCGGCCGCGCCGGACTTGGTCCATTCCTGCCCCTGCGCGATGTCGACGCCGAGGGGGAAGCCGAGGACCGCCACCGGTTCGCCCATGACCCCGGCCCGCGAGGCGGGGGCAATCGCCTTGACCGTGGGAACGCCGCGCCGCACCGAGGCGTGGATCAGCGCGAGGTCGGCCCCGGGGTGCACCCGCACCAGCTCCGCCCGGAAATTCTGGGGCGAGCCGTTGAAGACCACCCCGATCCGCTCCACGGCGTTCCCCGCCGAGTCCATCACCACGTGCTTGTTGGTGATGAGGTCGCCGCCGTCGGCGTCGGAGCGCACCGCGAAGGCGGTGCCGGTGAAGACCCGCCCGTCGGAGTACTGCACGAAGATCATCGCCACCGCGTCGCGGTTGGCCGCCGAGATCCCCGCCGCGTTGAGCCGCGCCGCACCCGCCAGGTTCCGCTGCTGCCGGAGCGCGGTGTCGAGCCGCTTCTGCAGCTCGGCCAGCTGGGCCTGGTCGGTCGGCGGGTTCTCCGAGAGCTGGGTCCGGAGTGCGGTGGCATCGCTGCGGGCCGAATCGAGCGCCGCCTTGAGCCCCTCGTTGCCGGCCGACAGCGCGGCCATCTGCTGCACCATGCTGTCCACCCGGCCGAGCAGCGCCTCGCGCTGTTCCTTGAGCCGGAGACCGGTGCTGCGCGCTTCCCAGAGATAGGCGCCCGACATCACGATCAGGAGCCCGAAGAGGATCAGCGTGGTGCGGCGGAGGCCCTTGGTCTCCTTCTTCACCGCGATCTGCACCCGGGTGGTCGTGCCCGGTCCCGGCGTCGG
>JAXLXZ010000036.1:0-6602 GCA_046327735.1 Gemmatimonadales bacterium
CGCGCTCTCGCGCTCGTCCTGGCGGAGCGGAAGGCGCGCCTCGTGCTTGCCGCCCGCTCGGAGGAGCGCACCCGCCCGGTGCTCGACGCCATCCGACGCGACCACCCCGGCGCGGAGGCCTCGTTCCTCGCGCTGGACCTCGCCGACTTCGCGTCGGTCCGCGCGGCCGCGGCCCGGGCGCTCACCCTGGTTCCGCGGCTCGACGTCCTGGTGAACAACGCCGGCGTGGCGGGAACCCGGGGGGTGAGCCGCGACGGCTTCCACGTGACCTACCAGGTGAATCACCTGGGCCCCTTCCTGCTCACCCACCTGCTGGAGGGGGCGGTGCGCGCGGCGCCGCAGGGCCGGATCGTCAACGTCTCGAGCGTGGCCAACTACCAGGTCCGGGCGATCGACTGGTCGCTCCTGACCACGAAGCCCTCGCGCGAACGCGGCACCTTCGGCGATTACGCTGCCACCAAGTTGATGAACATCCTGCACGCGAAGGAGCTGGCGCGCCGGCTGACGGGGACGGCGGTGACCACCTACGCGGTGCATCCCGGCGGCGTAGCCACCAACATCTGGCGGGCGCTGCCGCTTCCCCTCCAGTGGCTCGTCAAGCTCTTCCTGATCTCGGAAGAGGAAGGGGCGAGGACCCCGCTCTACTGCGCCGCCGACGATGCCCTCGGCTCGGCGACAGGGCGGTACTACACGAAGGAGAGCGAGCGTCCCCCCAATCCCCTGGCCGAAGACACCGCCCTGGCGGCCGAGCTGTGGCGGAGGAGCGCAGAGGCCACCGGCGTTCCGCTTGCGTGAGGAGCCACCGGCTCACAGCTTCAGGGTATTCCAGAGACGGGAGCGGGTCATGGCGGCGGGTACCGCAGCGACAGCCGAGGAGTTCCTCGCCACATTGCCCGCCGACCGGCGGGCCGAGGCGACGAAACTCCGCACCCTGATCCGGAAGCACCTGCCCAGGGGATACGAGGAAGCGGTGGTGCGGGGTACGCTGGTGTACCAGGTCCCGCTCGCGAAGTATCCCGACACCTACAACGGGCATGCGCTCTGGTACGTGGCCCTCGCCTCGCAGAAGAGCTACCTGTCGCTGTACCTGATGGGCGCGTACGGCGATGCCGGGCTGCGCCAGCGGCTGGAAGAGGGCTTCAAGGAGGCGGGCAAGAAGCTCGACATGGGAAAATCCTGCATCCATTTCCGGAAGGCCGACGACCTGGCCCTCCCCGTCATCGCGGAGCTGGTTGCCGCCGTGCCGATGGACCGGTGGATCGCCATGGCCAAGTCGGCGCGGAAGCGCTGAGGGAGCTGACCAGCGCGGCATGCCCTTCTACTACCGTACCCGCCCACCCCTTCCCCTCTGGCAACCGCCCGCGGCAGGCGCCGCCGCGTTGCTGGTCTACACCCTGGGACAGGCGCTCTTCGGCATGCCGTCGCAGGCGAACGGCGGGCCTGGCGTCGGGGGCCGGGTGCTCTATGTCCTCGGCTTCACCCTGCTCGGCGGACTGCTGGCCGGCGCCGCGTACTGGGGACTCCAGCGCCCCGAGGTGCGGCGCCCTGCTCCGCTCTACGCGGCGGCGGTGACGATGGCGACCTTCCTGGGCATCGTGCTGGTGGCATCGGCTGGGGCGGCGTACGACGCGCGCGGCGGGATCGGCCGACTCTACCGGCCGGGGTGGTTCGTCAGCACCCTCATCGTGGCGGCCGCGGCGGCGGTGGCGTTCACCTTCGTCTACCTGCCGCGGCGCGACGCGGCGGCGCGGGTGTATCTCTCCCCCGCCGACTACGCCGCCCTGTCGCCGGGCGAAAAGGAGCGGCTCCAGCCCGCCCCCGACCCCAGGTAGCCCGGGAGGTTCGCATGCAGGAGGAATCGAGTCTCACCGCCATCGCCCACGTCATCCAGCTCGCGGTCGCGCCGGTCTTCCTCATCTCCGGCGTGGGCGCCCTCCTCACCGTGCTGACCAACCGGCTGGCCCGCATCATCGACCGGGCCCGCGCCCTCGATGCCCTCCCCACCCGCACCGACGACGTGAAGGAAGAGCTCGCGGTGCTGACCGAGCGGGCGGTGGCCATCAACCGGAGCATCGCGATGGTCACGGCGTCGGCGCTCCTGGTGGCGACCCTCATCGTGGCCCTCTTCCTCGGCGCGTTTCTGACCCTCAATGTCGCGGCGGTGGTCGGGTTGCTCTTCGTCCTCGCCATGATCGCACTGATCGGCGGGCTGGTCACCTTCCTGCTCGAAGTGCGGCTCGCGATGCGCACGATGCGGCTGCACTCGGGCGCCACCTAGGGGACCTTGCCCCGGGAGCACAGATGCCGGCAGAACCGCTCGACCCCAGAAGCGCCGCGACCCTCGACACCGTCACCCGGTTCAACGAGGCGTTCAACCGCCACGACGTCGATGCCATCATGGCGCTGATGACCGAGGACTGCGTCTTCGACAACACCGGCCCGGCACCGGATGGCCGGCGGCTCAGCGGCCAGGGGCCGGTGCGGGCCTTCTGGAAGGCGATGTTCACCCGCTCCCCCCAGGCCCGGTTCGACAGCGAGGAGGTCATCGTCATGGGTGACCGCTGTGTCGTCCGGTGGGTGTATCACTGGATCATCGAGGACAAGCCGGGGCATGTGCGCGGCGTCGACATCTTCCGGGTCCGCGATGGCAAGGTGAGCGAGAAGCTCTGCTACGTGAAAGGATAGGACGATGCCACGTGCGACGATGCCGCTCTTCCTGGCGCTGGTGGGCATGCTCGCGGCGGCGGGGCTGGCGATGAGCCGCTACACCGACCTCATGGCGGGCGCGAGTGCCGACACCGAGATCTACAACCTGATCGCGGGCGCCGCGGGGGCACCGCTCGAGGGGGACGGCGTGCGCACCGGCACGAGCTCGCTGCCGTTCGTGCCGGTCGCGCCGACGGACACCACCGCCGAGCCGGTGGCGCGCGACACCATCGCCACCCAGCCGCGGGAGTGGGTGGCCGCCGCGGCCCGGGCAGACCGGGAGGCGCTCGCCGGCTGGCTCGGCCCCCTGGTCATGGCCAGCGCCGGACCGCGCTCGGCCGACACCTTCGGCTTCACGCTGCGCCGCCTGACGCTCCATCATGGCTGCCCCCTGGTGGCAACGTTCGAAGCCTCGGAGATCATCGACACCAGCGGCGAGGGTCACCTCCCCCGGCTGGTGCGGCTCCGCAGCGACTGCCCCCGGGTCGAGATCGCGCCATAGGTGGGAGACGATCCGTCGCTGGGATGGGAAGGTGTGGCGCGCACCTTCATCGAGCAGGCCGGCCGCTCCACCATCGGCGCCGACGCGCTCCGGCGCTGGGTGGCGTCCCTTCCCGCCGGCGCCGCGCTGCTCGACGTGGCCTGCGGGCCCGGCGGACCCCGGGGTGACGCCCTCTCCCGTCCCGACCTCCTCCGCTACGGCATCGACGCCTCCCCCACGCTCCTCGAGCGCTACCAGTGGCGCTACCCCGCCGCGACCGTCGCCTGTGAAGCGGCGGAGACATCCCCGTTCTTCGCCCGGACGTTCGATGGCATCGTGGCGTGGGGGCTGATCTTCCTGCTGCCGGAGGCAGGCCAGCGCGCCCTGATCCCCCGCCTCGCCGCCGCGCTCCGGCCCGGCGGACGGCTGCTGTTCACCGCGCCGCATCAGGCCGGCGAGTGGAACGACCTCTCGACGGGGCGGCGCTCGGCTTCTCTCGGGCACGCGGCCTATGCCGGCCTGATCGGCGGGGCGGGCATGACGCTGGCCGGGACCGAAGAGGACGAGGGGAACAACCACTACTATCACGCGGTGAAAGAGGCGTAGCATGGCTACCCTGGCGGAGGCACGCCGGATCGCCCTCACCTTCCCCGGCGCCGAGGAGGGACCGCAGGGGTTCTCGGTCGGGGTGCGGCAGAAGGACAAGGTGAAAGGGTTCTGCTGGGTGTGGCTCGAGCGGGTCGACACGAAGAAGGGGCGCGTCCCGCAGCCACGGGTTCTCGCGATCCGCACCGCCAGCCTCGACGACAAGGACGTGCTCCTCCGGCTCGACCCGGCGGTCTTCTTTACCGAGCCGCACTACAACGGCTATCCCGCGGTGCTGGTGCATCTGCCCAGGATCACGCCGGCCCGGCTCCGGCCCCTGCTGGAGGAAGCGTGGCGCACGGTGGCGCCGAAGCTGGTCACCGACTTCCGGCGCCACGCGCTCGCGCTCGACGGGGTCGTAGAAGGCTCGCACATGGGCCACGCCGACTTCCGCTACGACGGCCGGGTGCTGGCGTCGCTCGATTCGCCGGCACCCGGGTGGGCCATGGTCAAGCTCACCCCCGAGGACCAGCGGGTGGTGCTCGCGGCGGGGGGACGGGCGGTGAAACCGGCCAGTGGCGCGTGGGGAAAGTCGGGCTGCACCCTCTTCAACCTGCTCGAGGTCTCTCCCCGGCTGGTGAAGAGCGCGCTCCGCACCGCGCACGAGTCGGCCAGCCGGGCCCCCGCCCCGCGGGCGCGGCGCCCCCGCCGCTAGCACCGATGTACCGCACCTGCCTCTTCTGCCAGGGCGACCTCGGCGCCAACCAGAGCATCGAGGAGTGCCCCATCGGCCGGCGGCTCGCCTTCGACCCGGCGAAAGGCCGGCTCTGGGTGGTGTGCCGCCGCTGCGAGCGGTGGAACCTCACCCCATTCGAGGAACGCTGGGAAGCGCTCGAGGCGTGCGAGCGGCGCTACCGCGGGACCCGGCTCCGCTACTCGACCGCCAACATCGGGCTGGCGCGGCTGGCGGAGGGACTGGAGCTGGTCCGGATCGGGGAGCCGCTCCGGCCGGAGCTGGCGGCGTGGCGCTACGGCGACCAGTTCGGTCGGAGACGGCGGAAGCACCTGCTCCTCTCCGGCCTGGTGCTCGGCGGTTTCTCGGCGGCGTATGCGGGGTCTTTTCTTGCGATCGCCGCGGTGGGGGCGACGGGCAGCATGCTGGTCGAGACCAGCTTCATGGCACGGCACTACCTTCGGAACCGCAGGAGAGTGGCGACCGTGCAGGGGCCAGCGGGTGAGTCGCTGCCACTCAAGCTCGGGCACATCCGGGAGATTGGCCTCGAGGGCAGCGTGCGCGACCGGACCTGGCACCTGACTATCCCATCCGATCCAATGGAGCCGACGGTCCGCCCGATTCGCCTCTCCGGAGAAACGGCCATCGCCGCGCTGCAGCAGATCCTCCCGCACATCAACGTCGGCGGCGGTTCATCCCGGACGGTCAGGGATGCGGTCACGCGGCTCGAGATGGTCCCCGATCCCGCCGAGCAGATCTGGATGATGGCCACGTCACCCGTGACGCCGTGGTATGGCGGAGGGGATCACACGCTTCGCCATCAGCCGGCGGCCCATCGGCTGGCGCTGGAGATGATGCTGCGCGAAGCCCACGAGGAGCGCGCCATGCGGGGCGAGCTCTGGCGGCTCGAACGCGAATGGCGCCAGGCCGAGGAGCTGGCGAAGATCGCCGACACCCTGCTCTCGTCTCCCGCGGACGAAGAGCACCTCGAACGGCTCCGACAAGATCCCGGGAGCGGGCAATGACCACCGCCGACTTCGTCCCCCTGCACATCGAACGCAGCGGGACCTTCGAACTCCCCTGCGCGCCCGCCGAGGCGCTGGGGTACCTCTCGGCCGAAGGGGAACGGGCCTGGGTGCCGGGATGGGAACCGGTGTATCTCCACCCGAAGGCGCCGAGCAACGCCGCGGGCACCGTCTTCCGGACCCGTCACAATGACCAGGAGACTCACTGGCTGGTGCTGGAGTTCGACCCGGCGTCGGGCCGGGCGCTCTACGCGCGACTGACGGAGGGATCGCACCTGGGCACGGTGCGGGTGGAGGCCCGCGCGGAAGGCGCCGGCTCGCTGGTGCGGGTGAGCTACTCGCTCACCTCGATGTCGCCCGCCGGCAGCCAGGTGCTGGCCGCGATGACCGAGCAGGCCTACCCCGCGATGCTGGCCGAATGGCGCCGGCTCATCCTGGCGGCGCGGAGCCGGGAGGTGTCGGCCGTGGTGTTCGACCTCGACGGGGTGCTCTACGACTTCGAGCCGGCGCATCGCGCCGCCTACCTGGCGGAGCGGACCGGTCTCCGGACCGAGCAGCTTGCCGCGGTGTTCACTTCCAGCTTCGAACTGGAGGCGGAGGCGGGAGCGTATGCCAGCGGCGCGGCCTACCTGGCGGCGTTCAACACCCTGCTGGGGACGGCGCTCTCCCGCGACGAGTGGATCGAGGCGCGCCGCCGCGCCATGCGGCCGCGCACCGCCGTGCTCGCGCTGGCGCAGCGACTGGCCGCCCGGGTGCCGGTTGGGGTACTGACCAACAACGGCGCGCTCCTCGCCGAGACGATGACGGAGCTCTGCCCCGGGCTCGCCGAGGTCATGCGCGACCGCTGCTGGGTGAGCTGCCAGCTCGGCGCGAGAAAGCCGGAACCGCTGGCCTTTGCGCGGCTGGCCGAGCGGCTCCAGCTCCCGGTGGAGCGCATTCTCTTCGTCGACGATTCCTCCGCCAACTGCGAGGGCGCCCGGCGCGCCGGGCTCCAGGCGCTCCACTTCCGGGAGGAAGCGGAGATCCTGGAGACCCTGACGGGGCTGCTCGGCCGGCTCAGTCCCGGCTGACG
>JAXLXZ010000037.1:0-5755 GCA_046327735.1 Gemmatimonadales bacterium
AGGAAGAGGCTACTCCCGATCGGGCTCGCGGTCCGGGTCCGGCTTCTTCGGGAAGTGGCGCCGGTTCTCGAACCAGAGCCCGATGGCGATGGCGAGGACGAGCAGTTCGATGACCAGGTACTCGGGCATGACAGGAACCAACATGCCCGGCCTGAGTTGCGGAAGGGTCAGCGGCTGCCGGGCGCCGCGGGGCGGGGCGCGATGCCCCCGCCCTGGTAGCCTGCCGCCGCCGGCGCCGGGCCGGCAACCCGCGGCACCGCGTCGGGAGACCAGGGGTTGGTGGTGAGGGCCTGCCAGGTCTTGCGGTAGACCAGCCGCCGCCACCAGGCCGGCTTGGGGTGCACCGCCCGGAGCGCGCTGGCCTCCCAGCCGCGCGAGGGGTCGACGGCGATCACGGCGGCGAAGCCGCCGCGGCCGGTCAGGGCGCCGAGCTTCCGGGCCTGGGTCCGGAAGAAGTGCGCCGCCGCGGCGGTCCCCTGGTCGCCGAGGCCGAGGATGACCCAGAAGGGCTGGTGGGTGGCCGCGTGCCGTCCCTTGTAGATCAGGCCGAAGTCGAGCTGCTCCTTCGCCTCGTAGACCTCGCCGGTGGTGGCGCGGAATGCGGCGGGCTGGCGCACCTGGATGAGCCGCGGCTCGCAGGCATCGAGGATCTGGGTGGCCTTGAAGTGCGGGCCGATCGCGATGGTCGGCTCACTCCACCCCTGGCGGCTCGGCTCGCCGCTGACCACCCGGAGGTGGATCTTGCGGTTGCTGGCGAGGAGGAGCTGCTGCACCTCGTTGAGCGCCAGCACGTCCTGGGCGTGGTGCACCTCGGGAACCTTGCTCCACTTGTGGACCGTGAGTCCCTCGGTGGGCTGGCGGGGATCGGCGGGTGCCCGCGAGAAGAGCTCGTTGCCCGGCACGAACATGCCGCGGAGGCAGCAGGCGACCTCGTGGGTGCCGCTCCCGAGCGGGTGGAGCAGGGCGCGCACGCCGGGATGGAGGAGGTGGCGGCGGATCAGGAGCCACGCCAGGAGCACGACCAGCGCGGCCGCGGTCCCGGCCAGAACGGGGAAGGGCAGGGCGTCCCAGGCGGGGAGGGACGGCCCCAGGGTTGTGGGCGGCATGGACACAAGGTGCAGTCGCGGCGCGGGAGGAGACAAGACCGCGCGACTGTGGCGCCGCTCCTGTGATGCAGGTCATATCGCGCCTGGGTACGGCGCGCTACGGCACCTCGAAAATCAGTCCATCCTCGTCGTAGTAGCCCTCGTTGTCCGCCTGCAGCAATCCCTCCCGGCTGCTGAACAGGAACTCCCAGAGCGGGTCGAGCGACTCCAGCGCCTCGCGGCCGTGGACCTTGCCCGGCACGGCGACGGCGAGGATCTGGTTCACGGTGGCGAGGGCGTCGGCGACGCGGGCCTCCCCCTTCCCGGTGCCCTCGGAGGCGGCTTCCTCGAGCATCGCCAGCTCGTCCTCGAAGGCCTCGTCGTCGGGGGTGGCGAGGCGGAGCTCGCCGATCACCTCGGTGCCGAGGCGGAGCTCGCCGGCGCCATCCTCGAGCTCGAGGCGATACTTGCGGTTGATGGCGCGGAGCGAGTCGCGCAGGGCGTCGAGGTCGAGCGCGCCGGGGTCGGTGATGAGAAAGCGGAGTTGGTAGCTCATGGCGTGATCCGGGGTCAGCCAAGCATATCGCGCGGAGCGGCCGGGCGCGAGTCCTACCGCATCATGAGGCGGACCCCACCGATGACCAGCAGGGTACCCAGCAGCCGTCCGGGCGTGGCGCTCCGCACCGCAAAGCCGACCAGCCCGAAGTGATCCAGCAGGAGCGAGGCGAGCATCTGCCCCGCCACCACGCTGGCGGTCATCGTCGCGGCGCCAAGGCGGGGCGCCAGCACCACCGCGGCGGCAATGTACATCGCGCCGAGCAACCCGCCGATCCAGTGCCACGCGGGGGCCGCCGCCATCGCCCGCGCCGCCGGCACCGGGGTGCGGAGCGCCAGCGCGATCCCGCCGAGGGCGAGGGTGCCCACCAGGAAGGAGACGAAGGCGGTAGGAATGGGATGCCCCATGGTGAGGCGCAGCTGGGCGTTGATCCCGGCCTGGACCGGGAGGGCGAAGCCGACGAGCACGGCGAGCAGGATGAGATACACGGCGAGTTCCGAGGTCCGGGTTCCGAGTGGGCTCGTGTGGCGTCAGAGCCGGGCGCGAATCTGCTGCGCCAGGTCGCGCGCGAGGCCGAGGTCGCGCCGCGCGATCCAGAGGCTCACCCGGCCGCCTTCCTCGCTGGGCACGATCCGGAGCGCGTCGAAGTCGCTCCCCATCAGCAGCAGGCGGGGGAGCAGCCATCCCCCCTCGACGGCGGCGTCGCGCAGCCGGTCGAAGCCGAGCTCGAGGGACTCCTCGGGGAGTGGCAGCGTGTCCTCGCCGACGCCCGTGAAGCCGAACTTCTCGACCTTCGCGGTGCCGTTCCAGGTGAGCACCACCCCGTGCGCGTCGAGGCGCAGCAGGCCGTGGAACCTGAAGGAGGTACTGGAGACGCCGAGCGGCGTGATGCCCTCGCGGTCCGGCACCTTGAGGCGGAAGGGGAGCGTGGGCATCAGCGCCGATGCCCGCGCAAGGAGCGGATGGCCGCGTCCCGGTGAGTTGGCGACCTTGGGGTCGTCGGCGGCGCGCTGTCGCGCCGCACCGCACCCGGAGGAGCATTGAGTATGCATGTCACCATCGATCCCGCCATCCTCTATTTCGGAACTCCCGTGGTCCTGGTGAGCACCACCAACCCGGACGGCACCGCCAACCTGGCGCCGATGTCCTCCGCGTGGTGGCTGGGGCGGAGCGCCATGCTCGGCTTCGGCGCCCGCTCGCACACCCCGGCGAATCTCCTCCGTACGGGCGAATGCGTCCTGAATCTTCCGTCGATCGACCAGGTGGCCGCGGTCAACCGGCTGGCGAAGACCACGGGCAGCGACCCGGTGCCGCCCCACAAGGTGGCGATGGGCTATCGCCACGAGAAGGACAAGTTCGCCGCGGCGGGTCTCACCCCGGTCCCGTCGGTCGCGGTGGCGCCGCCCCGGGTGGCCGAGTGCCCGGTCCAGCTCGAGGCGGTGCTCGAGGGCCACACGCCGCTCGCGGCGGGCGACGAGCTCCGCCGGGGGAAGCTGGTCGGCATCGAGGTGCGGGTGGTGCGGGTCCACGTGGACGAGCGGATCCGCATGGACGGCTACGAGCACCGGATCGACCCGCGCCGCTGGCGCCCGCTCATCATGAACTTCTGCGAGTATTTCGGGCTCGGCGGGATGCTGCAGCACTCCACCCTGGCCGAGATTCCCGAGGAGATGTATCGCCCCGCGCCGGCGGTGCCGGCAACCCGCGAGCCGCTCGCCGCGGCTAGCTTTCCTGCAAGGTGACGCGATGCGAACCAGCGAGCAAGGCACCACCATGGAGACCGGGACCGGCGGCGCGGCGTGGACCCTCTTTCCGACCGCGATCGGGGCGTGCGGATTGAGCTGGCGGGAGACGACCCTGCTGGGCGTGCACCTCCCGGAGCGGGACCCGGCGGCGACGGCGGCGCGGCTCACCCGGCGCTGGGCCGGCGCGCGGCGGGCCGAGCCGGGCGAAGCGCTGGCCCGGCTGATCGAGCGGCTCACCGCCCACCTGGCGGGGCAGTGCGACGACTTCACCGACGTGCCGCTGCCGCTCGAGCGGGTGGCGCCCTTCGAGCGCGAGGTCTACGCCATCACCCGCGCGATTCCAGCGGGGCGTACCCGCACCTACGGCGAGGTGGCGCGACAGCTGGGCGACGTGGCGCTGGCGCGCGCGGTGGGGCAGGCGCTGGGCCACAATCCCTGGCCGCTGGTGGTGCCCTGCCACCGGGTGATCGCCGCCCAGGGCGCGCCCGGGGGCTTCAGCGGCGGCGAGGGGACGCCGACGAAACTGCGGATCCTGGCGATCGAAGGGGTCCTGCCGGGGGGACAGCCGTCGCTCTTTGAGTGACGGCGCGGTGCCGGGATCCGCGGGTGCGGGTCCCGGCACCGTGAGCCCACTCAGCGCGAGCGGGCCAGCCGCGGACGGCGCGCGCGCGCCGGCTCGGTGTTCGCGATCACCTTGGGCGGGCGACCGGTCCGGACCAGGTCGGCCAGCCACTTGTCAGCGGCGGCCCGCGCCTTGGTCTTCCCACCACAGCGGGTATCACTGAAATACGCCTTGAACTTGGGGACCCACCCGCGCTTCGTGCGGGTGTAGCCGATGCGCACGAGATAGCCCCGCACCTTGGGGTAGTCCAGCCGGACCATGCCGGGCGGCAGGCGGCGTCCCTTGCGGGCGGCGGGCAGCTTGACCTTCGGCCGGCGCACCTTCGCCAGTGGCCGACGCGCAACGAGCTTGCGAGCCATGAGCAGAACTCCTCTGAGAATGGGTCACGTGGGTTGCGGCGTCCGGCGAGAGTCAGGGGGGCTCCCCGACGCAGTGCAGCCCTGATTACCTGTGAGACCGGGGAAACTGGCGACCCGGCGGCTAACAAGGTACCTCGCGGTGTGGGAAAGTGACAGACCCCCGGAGGGGCGAGTTTTCGCGCCGGACTAACAACCGGCCCGGGCTCCGAACCGCCTTCATGAAGTGACGGGCGCGGAGCGGTGGCAGTTGTCAGCGATCGCCGCGCCGGGGTCAGGTGGACTCCGCGCTCCTACCTTGGGCAGGCCAACACTGGACAAAACGGCTCGCTAGCAAGCGTCAGCCACCGGGCCTGTCCAATGTTGAGGACGCTCGTCACTGCGGTGGCTGACTCAGCCGATCGGCGGACCCGATGGAAGGTCGCGCACGCGCCAGAGGCCGAGGCTCTTGTCGCGAAACAGCCCATTCCCCTCGGTGCACTCTTCGACGAGCAGGCCGGCGGGGGGAGGGAAGCCGAAGGGCGGGCGCTCGAGGTTGAGGGGGCGCCAGTCGCCGGTGGTGATGTCGCAATTCTCCCGCTCGTCAGGGAATGTGGTTGTCAGGAGCCAGGTGACCGGGCTCCGCCGGATGTTGCCGAGCGCGAGGGCCGTGTCGGCGAAGGAGAGGTGCACCAGGCAGTCGCGGCAGAGGAGCAGGTCGGCGGACGGGAGCGGCGTCGTCAGCAGGTCGATGGTCAGGTAGCGCCGGCCCGGGGCGGCGTGCCGGGCCTGGTTCCGCTCGACCAGCTCGGGGAGGAGGTCCCCGCCGATGTAGTCGACGCCGGGGAGCGGCACCGTGGCGATCCAGTCGCCGTCGCCGCAGGGCACGTCCAGCAGGGTGCGCACGCCCAGGGAGGCCAGCAGGGGCGGCAGGGCGGCGCGGAGGGCGCGGGTCTGGTCGTCGCTGGAGCCCTCGCCCGACACCGAGGCGCCGGCCCAGTGATTGGTGCGGAGAATTTCGCGGAAGGTCGCGGTGCGATCGAGCCGCTCCCCCGCCTCCGCCCGGCGACCGAAGTGCTCCGGGTCGAAGGGCACCACCCCGCGCCGCTCGCTCATGCCAGGCTGATGCGCTTGAGCGACCCGGGCCGGGCCACGTCGTCGAGGTCGAATTCGAAGAGAACCTGCGGCACCTTGCTGCGCCTGCCACCGGCGTTGCGGTAGAAGCCGAGCGCCGGCGTGTTGCCCTCGTCGGTCAGCACCCAGGCGGTGGCGCATCCCGCCTGCCGTCCCGCCACCAGCAGCGCATGCACCACCGCCTTGCCCACGCCCTGGCCGCGGTGGGTGGGCGCGACACCCACTTCGTTCACGAACAGCTCCGCCGGCTTGTCGGGGTGCAGGTAGTGCACCCCGGA